>JAOARC010000001.1 GCA_025210745.1 Bacteriovoracaceae bacterium | reverse complement strand
GGAGATGTGTATAAGAGACAGGAGTTATTTGCAAATTCATCTTGTTGCTCTCTAGAGATTCCAAATTCACGAGCAAGTTTTTCAGCAGTCATCCCCATATTCATATTACAAAACGGATCCGTAAGACCTTGTTCTATAGCAACGATTGGCTTTAAAAATGAAGGTCTAAAAGAGCTTATAATTTTTAATTTATCTGCAGGCTTTTTTGCTTTCATCATATTAAAGAAAAAGTCTGTCATTTTCTTTCCATATATAAGTGGCATTCTTGTCATATTCTCTACACCACCAGCAAAGATAACATCAGCTCTTCCGCTCGCAATTTTAACATAAGCTTGTGATAAAGCTTCCATTCCAGAAGCACAGTTTCTATGACAACTATAACCACTAGTTTTTTTATCAAGTCCTGCTTCAAGAGCAATAACCCTTCCGATGTTTGGATATTTTGCAGGAGTACCAGTGTTACCTACAATAACTTCATCAACCTCATCAGTAGGAATTGAAGTTTGATCCAATAAATGTTTGATTAAATAATGACCTAAATATGGTGCAGGTATTTCTTTTAAGTCTGCTCCAGATTTAACTTGAGGAGTCCTTACTCCATTAACTAAATAAACCGGTTTCATATATCACTCCATTGATTAAAATATCCAAATTTAATATATGTTAAATTATATCTTCAATGGAGTGAAATCACAAAGAAATTGCCGTATAAATACTACTTGGGATACGCAGCGCAAAAAAAGCCCGCTTCAACGAGCGGGCTTTTTGTATCTTTATCTATTTTATCTTAGAAATAAATAATCATACCAGCGTTCACACTAAATTGGTGAGCATCAGCTAATTCTTCATTTAAGTTTTGAAGCCTAATCATATCTGGTGATTGAGCTGCATTTCTTTGAGTATTAAAGCTTGATCCAAGACCTTTGCTATATCCAAACTCAAGGTTCATACCAATTGATTTTGTAAATACAACTTCTGAACCTAGTAATAATGAAGCGCTGATATTACCAGTCGTTAACTGCTCATCACCAAAGTTTCCGTAGATATTTCCATTCCAATTTTGGTTATCATTATATTTCATCGTTGTTCTATTATAGGCCAATGCTGCTCCAACATATGGTCTTAATCTATTAGCTTTAGTAATAAAGAACTTACCATTGATATCAAAATTTAAGTTTGTATAGTCAATTTCTCTACCTTGATTACCAAAAGTATTCCAATACCCAACACCAAAGTTATTACCAAAGTAATTTGCACTATCTAGTGTTTGCATAGAAGTATATTTAAAGCCAACTCCAACGCTAATTCTACTTGTAATATCAGACTCCGCTCTTACCCCTGCTGCAATATTGGCCTCTAACTGCTCATTTTCTGATTGAAATGAACTCATTCCAACATATGGTAAAACTTTAATTGCTTCAAAAGCGCCAATTGTACTAGACTCCACAGGAGCTACAACTGTTGGAGCCGCTGCTGCCGTAGAAACTTTATCCGTTTTTACATACTCATCACAGTCTGCACCTGGATCCTGTGCCATTAAACACTCAATCTTTTTATTATATTTATCAATTGTTGCTTGAGACTCTTTTCGCTCTTCAATCATATCCTCAGTAACATCAGCTAACTTTTCAGTAGATCTACCAAGCTTTTCATAACTCTTAGCTTTTTCTTTATTAACCTGAATAGCTTGCTTTTGTTTTCTAAGCTCATTTTTAACAGTTTCTAATTCATGATCCGTAGCAGGTACTTCCTTTACGTATCCAGTCACATCAATTGGATCTGAATTTAAAATTGCCTCATTTGCATAAGCACTAGCAAAAGTTGTAGCAACTACAGCTAAAGACAAAATAGATTTAGTAAATTTGTTACACGTTTTCATGATTTGTACTCCTAAAATTTATAACGTTACATGAATGATACACGACACGAGAAATTAACGCGAGGCAAAAACTGTCTTCATGTAAATTTTACAAAGTTCTTTGTTTTTTCAATATTTTCGAATACTTAGACTATCTTCTTAGAGTAAAGACCTTATAATTTGAAGTAAAACCTTTATTAAAACTGGCGATATACTGGCCTATAAAACCTTGATCTCCAGTTATTCTTGCGCCTATCAACTTAAAAGCTGAAGTTGCAATTGTTACAACAATCACTATCATTAAAATATATTCAATAGATGTTTGTCCCTTTTGGTTCATAAACTAATTATCTCACTAATCTACTCATTTCACTATGCGGCTAATTCTTTCTTACCCTTCTAATGAGATAACCCAAATAAGAAGCTTGTCCAAGCATATATGAGTATTTAGGTCCATATAATTTCAAATTCGAGATTATTCTTTCATCTATGATTTTCTCTAACTTAGAAATATTAAACCTATATAATGATTCCTTATTGTTAGACTTAGTTATACTTGAATACCACTTGCTCCTATCAAGATCATAATAAATATTTTTTAAATACTTATATGATATTTCTAAAGCCTTACTAACGTACTCATCTTTTCTTTTATTCATAGAGCGCAAGTAAAAAAGTTTGCATTTAACAGTATTATTCTTCTCAAAAGATAGTTCGATCTGCGGAAAATCACTTCCAATAGATTCATAGTTAGCAATAAATATTTTCTTTTCTTTTATTCCTAGAGTCTCATCTAGCCTAGAATAGAAAGTAATACTATCATAAACCTCTAAAAATAAAGGCTCTTTAACACAACTTTCTTCATAACAATCAGAACTATATAGAAAAGAAGTTTTATATCTATTATTATTACTAATAAGGTAAGTTACCCTATTTCCTATTTTTTCAATCCTTATTATTTTCTCTAAATCCAATAATTTATGTTCAATAGCTAAACCTTCATGGTTGAGTTCAAATCTTGGACTCAAAACTTCAACTATAAGATAGTAAATAAGATACTCATCTACTTCACGGCTAAATTTTCTTTTAAAAGAACTCTGCAATAAGTAATAAAAGCAACGAGAAGTTTTCTCTTCTTTGGCCAAAAAGTCTATTATTTCACTTACTATAGGAAAAATACGATGAAACCTTTTGATTGTAGATTCAAGTTGGTATTTAAAATTCTTATCCCTTATAATTAAAGACGCAAGTTCACTCATCAACTCCATTGCATCTGCATCGAAAGTCTCTTTTTTTACTAATGTATGAGGAAAACTTTTTTTCAATAACTTTCTATAAATTTCCTGGCAATTAAGATATGCACTTTTCGAAAAGTTAAGATTCGTGCCATTAATAAAGTAGGAAAAATCAACTTCACTTAAATAATTATCAATATTCAAAGCAGCTTTTCTTAAGAGATAGACATCTAATAAACTTAAATATTTTAATGATGTATTATCAGGACTATCTATAATAAAAGCTCTTTTATTATAAGATGAACTGGCCCGATAAATCATATAATCAAAAGCATCGCTGATAATGAAAGCGTCTTTAACATAAATATAATCACGTTTTTGCATCTAAAATCCACTTTACAACATCTTCATTGGGCATATCCAAAGTCTTTGTTAGTTTACCTTCATTAGAAATAATTTGCTTTGTTATCCTATCTAATGACTTAATCTGCCCCTGATGACTTTTTACAAAATCAAATTCAGTAGAGCGATTTATTTTTGGTCCAGTAAGAATACTATTACATCCCATTAAAAAAGGCTCTAAAACACTATGAATAGATTTTTCATAACCACCACCAACGTAACATGTTTCAAATAAAGTATAAAGTTCACACAGAATTCCTCTCATTGCTATAATATAGACATCGGAATCTTTAAAAGTTGACTCTACAACATTATTAATAACACATACTCTTAAACCTAACTCTTTAAAACCATTTTCAATTCTTTTTAACTCATTAAAATCTAATTTATGAGGACATACAAATATTTTCGTTTTTTCAAATGATTCTTTTTCAAAGTAGCGTATTTCACTTGCCCAAAAACTTCCAAAAATATATCTATCATGTTGCTTTTTTATAAACTCAACCAACTGTCCATATTCTAAAAGAACTTTTTGCGCATTTTTCTTTCTCTTTAAAATATGATCGACCCTAAAATCATATACTCTAAAGTCTTTTTTTAATCCAAGAATATTCATTGAAGTTTTTTCGTGTTCCGAAGCTAAAACGATTTTATCAAATGAATTAAAAGAAAACTTATAATAATATCTCTTTAAGGTTGAGTCTAAATTTTTAAAGGTTGCATTTAACAAAATAGAGTAAGAAGAGTAAGAAAATAAAACTAGCTCAGGAAAAAAGTCATAACGACACATAAAGAAACAAACCGGCTTTTTCCAAAGCAATACGCAGTATTCTTTTATAAAAGGATTAAAGCTTAAAACAGGTAATAAAGAGAATTTAATATTAGCACTTTCAATTTTCTTTACCTTCTCTAAGGCACTTAACGAAGTAAATAAAATATGGACTCTCATATTTTCATATTTTTCTATTAAGCTTATTGATTGCTCTAACTCACCCTCACTAGAAATATGAAAAATAACGTCATAATCATAGGAATAAATTCTATACTTAAACTCTGCCAGCAGTCTTTGTCGCACCTTTGGATGAATCAAGGCAAGAAAAAGAAATGGTAATAAGGTCAAACGAAATAAAAGATACAATATCATAAAACAATATCTCCGATATTATCTTTTACTGTTTTTTCACTTATCAGATCAAAACAAAATTGTTTTTTTCTAAAACAATCCTTTTTTCCCGTTCCACTACATGGGCGGCACCATAAATCAACACTTAAAGACCTTGATCTCGTTAAATGAGGTCTAAAGCCTAAATCTTCGTGAGTTGGTCCAAAAATTGTAAGAGCAGGCACTCCAAAACTTTCAGCAATATGTCCCATTCCTGAATCATTACCTACAACAAGTTGCGCTTTTTTTATTATCCCCGCACTTTGTGCAAGAGTTGTTTTTCCTTGTAGATAAACAACTCTTTTATCATTTATCTGACTCAACGGTTCACAATAATTATCATTTGGGCCGGCAAGGATAACCAACCCAAATGAATCATATTTTTTATCCTCTACTAGCATTTCAATCAGTTTTTTAAATTTTTCTACTGGCCATCTTTTATTTGTAAAAGAAGCCACTGGAGCAATAACTATATATGTTTCAAATCCAACAAAAAAATCTTCATGATTTACAGGTGTTGAATAACTCAATGGAAGATTAAATTTGCTTACATTTCGACGTGAAATATCTTTTAAAGTTAAGTCATGACAAATAAGTTTTATAAAATCATCAATATATCGAAGCTGAATTGATTTTTGCCTTTTTAAAAGATTAACTTTTTTTGTATTGATTCTAAGGAATCTTTCAATTCTTCTTTTATCAACACTTATGTAAGGGATATTAAAACTCATCAATTTCAAAAGAAACGATCTTGTCGTTCCATGTAAATCAATTAAGAAGTCTACTTTACGTTCTCTATCAATACTATTTAATGTTTTTTTTAATTTTAAAAAATCTTTTAAACCTGATTCTTTTTCATAGCTGATAACATGATCTATATCCTTATGTTTTTCAAGTATAGAACTAAAAGACTTTAAGGTTAAAAAACTGATCTCTATATTAGGATTTACTTGTTTCAAAAAGGAAGCAAAGCTCGTTTGCATAACGATATCACCTAAACTTGAAAATCGAACCAGTAAAATATGCATTAGTTATTCTTTAAATAAGTGGCCATATCTTTAGCAAAATAAGTTAAAATAATATCTGCTCCAGCTCTTTTAAAGCTTGTTAACATTTCAATCATAATACTTTGTCTATCTACGTAACCAGCTTTAGCTGCAGCCATAACCATAGCATATTCACCGCTCACATTATACGCTGCGACTGGTAAAGTCGTATTTTGCTTAAACTTTGTGATGATATCCATATAACTTAAAGCTGGTTTAACCATAACAATATCAGCTCCCTCTTGAGTATCTAAGTCTAGCTCCAGCATTGCTTCAGATGAATTTCTAAAATCCATCTGATAAGTTTTTTTATCACCAGCTTTTGGAGCTGAATCAAGAGCA
Organism: Bacteriovoracaceae bacterium; assembly: GCA_025210745.1. GTDB lineage: Bacteria > Bdellovibrionota > Bacteriovoracia > Bacteriovoracales > Bacteriovoracaceae > CAKZJW01. Next base: position 33,510 of record JAOARC010000001.1, on the reverse strand, counting down.
TCTCTAAATGGCCCATAAAACGCTGATGCATATTTTGCGGTATAACTCATAATAGAAACATTTTTAAATCCACTACTATCTAAAGCCGACCTAATATATGCAATTCTTCCATCCATCATATCACTTGGTCCCACAATGTCGGCGCCAGCTTTAGCACTTGCAATAGACATTTTTGCTAAAACATCTAATGTTTCATCATTTAAAATTTTTCCATCTTTAACGACACCATCATGACCATCACTTGAATATGGATCCATCGCTACATCTGCCATAACAAGCATATGAGGAAATTTTTCTTTTATTGCCCTAATTGCCTTACAATTTAAATTATCTTCATTAAAAGATTCTTTAGCGCAACTTGTTTTAAGCTCTTCATCTATTGCTGGAAATATTGCAACTGCCTTTACACCAAGCTCACTTAGAGTTTTAACTTCTTCTAATAATAAATCTATACTAAACCTAAACTGACCTGGCATTGAGTGAACTTCAACCTTTTTATTTTGTCCATCAATAACAAACAAAGGCGCTATTAAATCATTTGCTGTTACATCTACTTCACTAACAAGTTCTCTTATGGCAAAGTTTGATCTATTTCTTCTAGGTCTTCTAAGCATTCATAACTCCATTATCTGTTAATGTCTTATAGGCCATAGCATACATTTGAATCTGCTTAACCATACTGGCCAAACCATTTGATCTATTCATCGATAAATGTTCTGTAATTCCAATTTCTTTTAAAAAATCTGATTTTGTCTGAAGAATTTCATCAGGTGTTAGCTCACTATAAGCTTCAACTAATAAGGCAATTATCCCCTTAACTAACATTGCATCACTGTCGGCCTTAAAAATAACCTTACCCTCTTTTAAAGCTGGAACTAACCACACGCTAGATTGGCATCCTTTAATTTTGTACTTTTCAACTTGATATTCTTGAGAAAGAGACTCAAGGTCTTTTCCCAATTTCATCACTTCTTTATATCTTGCTTCCCAGCCGTCTAAAGCTAAAAAGCGCTCTACGATATGGACAATTTTTCCCATAAAAATCCTCAATTTTCCTCTTTTTAAATACTTAGCATAAAGTAGCCAAAATTGTTAGTAATTGATTAAATAACGCATAGCAATGACTCGATAAGTAGAATAGATATATTTATAAAGAAGGATGGCTTATGTTATCAAAAATTACATTAAAGGCACTGACTAATAAGCAAATCATTGAAAAAGAGCTTCAGTTAGAAGGGCTATGGATGCTATCAGATGGCGATCAAACCATTGGGCCATTCGATACCTCTAGCTTAAAAAAGTATATTACTCAAAATGAAAATATGTTCGATAATATTCAAGCAGCCAATCTTGCTCAAAATATATTTATCAATATATTTAGCCATCCTCACTTCCAAAGAAGATCCCCTAGACTAGTAGATCTAGGAACATTTAAAGTTGAAGGTGACTTCTATATACTCATTTCTGGAATAAAAAAAGGTCCATTTTCCATTAAACAAATAGAACAATTTTTAGCAGATAATACTGTAATGCGATCTCATCAAATGAGTGCTGATAATGGAAAAACATGGTTTAAAATATATGAACACTGCTACTTTGATAGAAGAGATAGAAAGGTTCAAAGCGCTCTACCAAATAGCCCTAATTATGAGCTTGTAACAGATATGGATGAGTTTATTCCTAATGTTGATCAAGATACTGAAGCAATGGTTGGTCTTGCTTTCATTGGAGGTGGCCATGATAAAGGACAAAGTCTTGGAGATATACCACCAGGCTTTATCGCGAAGAAAAAAAGCTCAATCAATCTAAAATATACTGGTGTTTTTTTTGCTTCTGTTTTTATTGCTCTTATTGCTATATCAAACCTTCAACAACAAAGTGATGAAAAAACTGCAAACATACCAATAAAAACAAAACCTGTTGCTATTAATAATAGTCCAAGAAAGCCAAAGCTTAGAAATAGAGTTCCTGCTAGTATTGAACCAAGAAGAACTACAAAAAAATCTATCGTAAAAGCTAAAAAGTCACTAAAAGTTAAAGCAAAGAAGAAAAAAGCACCTAGAAGAATAACTCACTATGCTGATGAATTCGATGAAACACCAAACGAAGAACGACTTATGCCAGAAAGTGTATCTAGAGACTTAGCAGCTATTGAAGAGCCTTTATATGACAATGTAGACGAACTAACTCAAGAGCAAATTGAAGCGATTGAACTAGGAGACCCTGAGCTTATTGATACTTTAGGAGACTCAGAGGAAGACTTTAATTAAGACATAATATATGCTATAAATTCTTATGAATACAATACATAAGGACTCCTACCTTCTGTCATTTGAAGGAATTGAAGGTAGTGGAAAATCAACTCAAATAAAAAATCTAAAAGATTACCTAGAAAACCTAGGCTTTACAGTTAGTATACTAAGAGAACCAGGTGGAACAAACTTTGGTGAAGGACTAAGATCGGCTATTTTAAATAGCCAAACAAAGCTTCATCCTATGGCCGAAGCTCTTTTGTTTGCAAGCTCTAGATCCCAATTATTATTTGAAAAGGTCCTTCCTCTTCTAAATGAATCTAAAAATATTGTTATTTTAGATCGATTTATTGATAGTTCTATGGCCTATCAAGGCTTTGCAAGAGAGCTTGGCCCTAAGTACATTGAACAACTTCATGCTACAGGTCTATTATCTACAAAGCCAGTAGCAACCTTTTATCTAAAAATTGACATTAAAACTTCAATGCAAAGACAATCAATTCGTGGCAATGAAAAAGATTATTTTGAAAAAGAAAAAGAATCGTTTTATCAAAAGCTAATCGACGGGTATAACTACTGTGCAGATAACTTTGATAGAGTTAAAATAATTGATGGAAAACAAAACCAAAAAGAAGTTTTTGAAAATATAAAGTCTCATATGGATGAAATTTTAAATGCATAATAATGATATAAAAAAAACACTTGTTTCAAAGGCTTTTAAAGACAAACTTGCCCACTTTTATATTGTTGATTGCATCGAGCAAAAAGAGAATTTTTGCTATGATTGGTGCCTTGATCTCATTAAACAAATAAGACTTAACTATGGCGATAATATGAGTACCAAAGCCATAGAAAGCTCTTTTGACTTTTTAAACATTAAGCCAAACCAAGACAAAAACTATATTATATCGGATTTTGATGAACTTTTTTCTTTTATAAATTATGATGCAAGTAGCTTTAAAAGAAAATATGTCATCATTAATGATGCTCATAAACTTAATAAGCATACTTCTAACAAGCTTTTAAAAACTTTAGAAGAACCGAATATCAAAATCACTATATTTATCCTTAATAATAAAAATATGAAATTATTAAGTACTATTGAATCTAGAGGAATCAAAATCCGTTTAAAAGATACAAGCCAAAGTAATAATGCCACAACGCTTGCCAAGCCTGAATTTGAAGATATACATCAACTTATTAGTGAGCTTAAATCCAATGCAAAGCTGGAAAATGAAATTATGGCATATATAGCCCAAATTATTGAAACAAAGCCCATTAGCGACAAGTACTTAAACGATGCTCTAAACTACTTTAAACAAATTAGTGAAGATAAAGAGTATAACAATCCCATTATTCACAGAGCGAATATACTCTATAAGCTAATTAACAGCTCGCATTAACTCCTTTAAATTTGACTACTTGAGACCACTAATGAGATGATAAAATCCGCACAATTTAGGATAAATAATGGACCAAGTTGAAATAGAACAAACAAACATAATAAAAGAAGATACTCAAAAAAAGACATCTCAAAATAAATATAACGAAATTACAGAAGATAATTGTAAATTTAAAGATGGTGACAAACTTAGACTTGTAAGAGTGAGGTTTCCAGGTCACGCTAAGTCCTACCCTTTTTTAATTGGTAAAAGGTCTCTAATGTACGGGCAAAAAGTTATGGCCATGAGTGATAGAGGTCTTGCCCTAGGATATATTAACTCATTTGCTTATGAAGCTGCATTTAATAAAAATATGCTCCCCCTAAGATATATCAATAAAGTTGCTACCGATGAAGATATTGCAAAAGAGTTAGATGTTTACAAAAAACAAAAACATGCTGAAACTCTATGCCAAAGTTTAATTGAAAAACATAATCTTGATATGAATATGACTCACGTTGAATTCACAGGCTTTGGAAAAAAAGTAGTATTTTACTTTGTTGCACCTGCTAGAGTTGACTTTAGAGAGCTTGTTAAAGATCTCGTATCAGAGTTAAAACTTAGAATTGAGCTTAGACAAATTTCATTAAGAGATAGAGCTGCCTCTATGGGAGCTCTTGGCCCTTGTGGAAGAGAATTATGTTGTTCTTCATTCTTATCAAAGTATGGAAATGTCTCTATTAAGATGGCAAAAAATCAAAACCTTTCTATTAACTATAGCAAGCTAAATGGTGCTTGTGGGCAGCTTAAGTGTTGTCTGCAATATGAAGATGAAGTCTATGCTCAAAAAAGAAAGTTTCTTCCAAATGAAGGTTCATTTATTGAAACTAAAAATGGAGATAAAGGAAAAGTTTTTAGATTAAATATTCTAGCAGAACAATTTGATCTTCTGACAGAAAAAGGAAGAATTAAAAGGTTTGTAGCAGAACAATTCAACAAATATCTAGATAACTTTAGTATGCCAAGAAAGTTTGATCATATTGCAGATGAGACAGGAACTATTATTGGTCTAAATGAATTAAATCAAAAGAAAGAAGACATTAAAGAAAACCTTCATATCAAATCTTATAATGAATCTATCGACTATGCTCATGATACTTTTGAAAATTTAATGGAAGTTAAAACGACAAAAAAAGCTTATAAAGAAGGCTTTGATAAAGAGCTTACAAAAATTTCAAAAGCAAATGTTGAAAGACCTTCAAAAGATACTGATAAAAAGTATAGATCGGATTCAAAAAGAGATCATAAAAGAGATCACAGAAAAAATCTGGGTAAAAAGAACTTAAAAAAAGATTCGAATCAAGAAAACAAAAAAGACTTTAAAGCAAAGTCCAATGATAAAAAACAAGATAATAAAACAAAGCAAAATAAAAAGAATCACAATAAGAGACCTAAGAAAAACTTTAAGAAGAAGGAAGATAACTAATTTTAAAGATAATACACACATCTGACTGGCATTTAGGAAAAAGACTTTTTAAAAAAGAGAGGCTTCAAGAGCAGGCATTATTTCTTTCGTGGCTAGAAGACTATATCATACAAGAAAACATTGATCTTTTATTAGTTGCTGGTGATATCTTTGATGTTCCATCCCCTCCTAATGAAGCATACAGTTTATATCATGACTTCCTATTAAAAATTTCTAAAACAAATTGTCAGACTATTATTATTAGCGGAAACCATGACAGTGCATCTTTTATCAATGCACCTAAAAATTTGTTAAAGGAACATAAGGTTCACATTTTTACAGGTTATCCAAAAGATGGATCAAATCTTGTAGAACTAAACAAAGATGGAATAAAACTAGAGGTTAACAATCTTCCCTATTTTAGGGCAATTGACATTATAAAATCCATTGATATAAAAGATAAATCTTCTTTAGAAGCACAAGATCTATATCAAGATATTATTAAGCAAATGAATCACTTTAAACATGAAGATAGTAAAAAAATCATCATGTCACACCATGCCTTTGGAAGCTTTACTAGTTCTAAGAGTGAACATGTTTTAAATTTTCTAGGACTTGAATCACTACCTTTAAAAGAACTTCAGAGCTCTTGTGACTATCTTGCCCTTGGACATATTCACAAACCACAAAAAATGAGTAAAACCCACAATACTTACTATAGTGGATCTCCTGTGGCTTTAAGATTTAGTGAAACATCAAAAAAGTATATTAACCTTATCAGCATCACAGAGAACTTAGATATTGAAAAAATTGAAATCCCTACTTTTCGTAAATTAAAATCAATTAAGGGTGATCTAAAGTCAATTTATGAACAGATTGAATCTATTGATCACTCTAAACTTCCTACATGGATAGAAATAAGGGCCAATCTTGAAGAATATGATTCAAAAATTATCAATCAAATTTATGACAAGGCAAAAGAACACAACTGCCAAATTTTAAGTTTGACTCCTATCTTTAAGAATCACAATACAAATGATCAAGAAATAATTGATATAGGACAAAAGAATATTGATGATATATTCAAAGACTACTACAAGCTAAAGTATCCACAAGCTAAGGATATACCAGATGATATATTAAAAGAATTCAATATACTCATGGAGCAGCACCATGAAAATTAGTTCTATTGAAATCGAAAATATTTGTTCTTTAAAAGGTCATCATAAAATAGACTTTGAAAACCTTCATGATATATCTAAGATCTTAGCGATAACGGGAAAAACCGGAAGTGGAAAGTCCTCTATTTTAAGCTCTATCTGTCTTGCTCTTTATGGACAAAATATAAAAAAGACTATTGCTGGCCCTGACTTAGTTACTCTAGGTACTCTAGGAGCAAATGTAACTTTGAACTTTAGCGTAAACAACAATGACTATAGAGCTATATGGAGTTGTAAGGTTGCAAAGAAAAATGGAGAGCCTTTAAAAAAAGTTCTTCCCAAAAGACAGCTATTTAAAATTGATGGAGATAAAGTTGATATTCTCGATGAGCAGGCCAGCCATATCATAGGCTTAAGTTTTGATCAATTTACAAAGACGGTTATTTTAAACCAGGGTAAATTTAGTGATTTTTTATTAAGTAATTATACCGACAGAAAAAAAATCTTAGAAACACTATATAAGAGCTTTGATTTATCAAATCTTAGCCAAAAGAATAACCAACAAATTTTAACCCTAAAGAACCAAGTCAAAAACTTAGAAGCAAAACTAGAAGGGATCAATCTAGGTCATAACAAGGATATAGAATCTTTAGAAAAAGAAATCAAAGAAAAGACTAAGATATTAAACACTGAAGAAAAACTGATCCAAGAGCTTGAAGCTAATCAAAAAACTCTTCATGAACTTATTAAAGGCCATAATCTACTTAATACAAATAAAGAAAAAATATCTTTAACTGCAAAAGAATTATCTCATTTTGAAAAAGAAAATGCCCAAAACTCAATTAACCTAAAAAAGACTAAAAATGCCCTTAAGGCCAGCTCAAAAGAGGTCGAAATACAAATACCTAAGCTCATAGAAAAAAAACAAGTTCTTGAGCAAATAATTACGAGTAAACGTAATATTTTAGCCTATCAAAATCGCAATGAGGAAACAAAAGCTTATATAAAAAATACTCAAAATGAAATAGCAAAACATACAAAAAATATTGAGAGCCTATCTTCTAAGACTAATGAAATAAACTTTGACTTTTCGATCGACCAAGATACTTTAAATAAAAGCATACAGCTTTTAAATAAAAATGCTGATACTCTAAAAAGTTTGATCGAAAAGAATAATATACATAAGAACTTACTTGAAGAAAAAAAAGCGTCACTGTCTAATGAAGTAAATATAGATCTGTTAAATAAAACAATTAAAGATGAAAAAGATACTTCACAAAAACTTTCAGATCTTCTTTTATCACTTAAGCATATTGAGCAAATAAAAGAACAAATAGTTACTAACAAGGCCTCTTTAAAGGAAGTTGAAAAAACAAAAGTAAAGTATTTACAGAAAACCCAGTCTCTAAATAAAAAGCTTAATGATCTTAGAGAAAAATCTTGTGGGTATGAAGAAGAACTTATTTTAAATAAAGATGCTATAGCGGGGATAATCCTTAATAATATAAAAAGACAAAGTCTTGATGCAGGAAAATGTCAGGTCTGTGACTCTACTGATCTTAGCAATATCAAACTAGATAAAGTATCTTTAGATAAAGAAAAAAAGTATCAAGCAAATATAGATAATATTAGTGCTGAACTAGAAAAAACAAAGGTTCAAATTGACCAAGAAAGCCGTCAACTTATAGAGCTTCAATCAAATATTGAACTTAAAGATCAAGAACTTAAAAAGCTGAAAATCTCCTTAGAAGATTCTAATTCACAGGTCGCCCAGTATGATAAACTAAAAGAACAAAGTGAAACTCTCGCTAAAAAAGCTTCTCATCTACAGGCATCCATAATCAAGATAAAGTCTAATTTAGACATACAAAAACAAATTAGTGCCGATATAGAAAAATACTCTGAGCTTGTCACGAAAGAAGAAAAACAAATCAATCTTATTAATGAAAAAATAAAAGAACAAATAGGCCAATTTAACAAAAGTTTTAAATCAAATATAGTAAAACTAAGTGAGCTTAGAGCTTGGGAAAATCAATACAAACAAGCTCTTAATCTAAACACTCAAATTAATGCAAGTAAAGATGCTATTAGGAACTTAGAGATCACACTAAAAAGATCATTAAAGTCTATTGAGGATAACTTAGAACTTATTCAAAAAGAACAAGACCAGCTTGATAAGTTTAATAAACTTATTGACAAGAATGATACTGCTCAAATACTAGATAAAGCAATTAAAACAATCAATGATAATAATAAGAAGTGTAAATTAGAGTATGATAAATACACCGACACATCTAAAAAACTTCATATTGAAATTTCATCATTAAAGTCTAAAAAAACGATGCTTACAGAACAAGTTAATGATCTTATTTCAAAGAACACAATTGAAATAAGTAAACTGCTAAAAATCGAAATGGATACCTATAAAAATGCTATTTACGCTCTTAAGGACATTAATTATCCAAATGACTTTGATATAGAATTAACTTCGTCCCTAAAAGAAGACTATACAGCAAAGCTTGAGTCCCATAAAACCACATTAAAAGAAGTAAAAAAACAGATTACCCAAAATCAAACAATAGTAGAACAATACAATAAAGCAAAATCTAGTACAGAGGTGATCTTAAAAGAAAAACAAAAGTTAGATACTAGAATTAGCACCCTTGAAGACTTACATAAAATCATTGGTAAAGACGAATTTAGAAACTATGTCCTATCTATTATTGAATCTAACCTTTTAATTCAGACCAATACTGAGCTAAAGAAACTATGTGATGATAGATACAAAATTGCTCAAATAGTGAATACAAATAAATCTACTGACTTCTATATAGAAGATAGAGATATGTTCTACAAAAAAAGAAAAATATCTACTTTATCAGGAGGTGAAACATTTATGATCTCTCTTGCTATGGCCATAGCTCTTTGTGAAATGACCAGAGGTGATATACAGATCGAATCCTTCTTTATTGATGAAGGTTTTGGAACCCTAGATGAAGACAGTATCGAAGAAGTATTAGATATGCTTGAGTCTATAAAAGATAAAGGTAAGATGATTACACTTATTTCACATATTAAAAACTTAACAGATCGTTTTCCGGTTAATATTCATATTGATAAAAAAAGATCTGGTTCACAAATTCAAGTTGTTAATCATTAAGTTGAGTTATAAACCTCAAATGAAAATCCCGATACTCAATAACTAAATTTAATAGTTCTTGATCAGAAAAAACTCTTTCAATTTCATAATATGAAGATTTTTGAAATGTTCTAAATTTTTTGTATAAAGCAGCTTTTATTAAAAGCTCAACATTTTTATCTTTAAGCTTTAGCTTTTCTTTATAAAAGCTTTTAAGATTATCAAACTTGAACTTATCATAAACAAGATCAATATTTTTAGCCGTATCCTGATCCTTAAAGGCAAACTTTACATTCTTAACATCTATATCCATAAGAAGCCAAAATAAGTTCGTAATAAAAGGATAATTTATAAGAGTTTGATATCTAGATGTTTTATAAGAGTTAATAATCTTTTTAGAAGAAATAATATAAGCTTCAAAATCAACTTTTAACTTTGAAGCTTTATAAAATCTATTATCAAAGCTTAATTTTTTATTAGATATATATTGGTAATACTCATCTAAATCGAAAATAACTTTGCCTTTTGCAAAAGAACTTAGGCAAATAAATAGTAAAAGAAAGAATTTCATTAGAATTCTAAATTCTTAGGCGTTCTAGCAAATGGGATAACGTCTCTAATATTGCTCATCCCAGTTATATACATAACTGCTCTTTCAAAACCAAGACCAAATCCAGCATGAGGAACAGTTCCAAATCTTCTAAGGTCTAAGTACCACTTATAAAGATCTTGATGCATGTTCATTTCATTCATTCTTGCAACTAATTTATCGTAAGACTCTTCTCTTTGAGAACCACCAATGATCTCCCCAACACCAGGAACAAGAATGTCCATTGCCCTAACTGTTTTTCCATCATCATTTTGCTTCATATAGAATGCTTTAATATCTCTTGGATAATCTGTTACAATAACAGGACCTTGAAAATGCTCATCAGTTAAGAACCTTTCATGTTCTGTTTGAAGGTCCCTCCCCCAATCAGCTTTATATTCAAACTTCTTATTAGAGTTTGCTAATATATCAATTGCCTCGGTATAAGTAATCTTTGTAAATGGCTTATCAAGAACATTGTTTAATTTATCTAAAAGACCTTTACTTATAAACTTATTAAAAAATGCTAGTTCATCAGCACAATTGTCCATTGCATATTGAATCATATACTTAATATAGTCAGCTCCAAGATCAGCAACATCGTCTAAATCAGCAAAAGCTACCTCTGGCTCAATCATCCAAAACTCACTTAAGTGTCTTGCTGTATTAGAGTTCTCAGATCTAAAAGTAGGTCCAAATGTATAAACTTTTCCAAGACCACAAGCAAAAGCTTCCCCTTCTAATTGTCCAGTAACTGCTAAAAAAGATTCTTTTCCAAAATAATCCTTATTCCAATCAACTTCACCTTTATCATTCATTGGAAGTTTTTTTGGATCAAGTGTTGATACTCTAAACATCTCTCCAGCACCTTCTGCATCCATAGCAGTGATAATTGGAGTATGAACATTAAAATATCCCCTATCACTAAAAAATTTATGAGTGGCCATTGTTAAAGCATGCCTTACTCTAAATACAGCTCCAAAAGTATTTGTTCTTGGCCTAATATGAGCTACTTCTCTTAGAAATTCCATTGATGTTCCCTTCTTTTGAAGAGGATAATCATCAGCAGCCGCATGAAAAAAATCAATTCCATTAGCTTGTGCTTCAAAGTCTTGTTTTCCTTGAGACTCAACAATTTTAGCATCAAAAATAACACTACTTCCAGTTGTACACTTTACAAAGTCTTCATAATTATCAAACTTATCATCAACAATAACCTGAAGGTCTTTTTGAGTTGAGCCATCGTTAATAACAACAAAAGAAAAAGCTTTTGATTTTCTAAGTGATTTTATCCACCCACCAATAAGCATCGATTCACCGATTGGTTTTTTCTCATATAAATCTTTAATACTTACTACATTCATTCTTTACCCTAAAATTTCTTTGTGTACTTCTTTAATTGTCTGTAAATCTAATCTTGGACCAAAACGAGATACTATCTTTGCACAGGCATAAGAAGCTAATTTCCCACTCTGCTCAACAGATTTCCCACTAGTAAGCCCATAAAGATAAGCTCCAGCAAACATATCTCCAGCACCATTAGTATCTATTGCATCTACAACATATGGCTTTATCTCAACATACTGACTTCCATCCCAAGAAACGGCTCCATTTTTCCCTAAAGTAATCACATAATTACTGCTAAAAGACTTAAGCTTTTCTTTAGCTTCATCTATTGTCTCAGCCCCAGTAAACTCCATCGCCTCATCTTCATTACAAAACAGCAGATCAATCCCAATATGAAACATCTTATTAAAGTTTTCTCTAAAAAACTTAACCATATTTGGGTCACTCAATGTAAGAGCTCTTCTTATATTATTATCTTTAGCAAATTGTAACGCCTTCAAAGCAGCTTCCACTCCCGTTTCAGACGCTACTAAATATCCTTCAACATATAACCAATTTGACTTTTTCAATTTATCGAAATCAAGTTGCTCATCACTAAAGCTTCCCGTAATACCTAAGTAAGTATTCATCGTTCTTTGAGCATCTTTTGTAACTAAGACCATACATTTACCAGTTGTTCCACTTGGAGCTGTATCAGCTGTTAGTTTCGTATCAACATGGTTTGAATTTAAATCATCTAAATAAAACTTTCCTGACTCATCATTAGCAACCTTACACGAGTAGAATGACTTTCCTCCAAACTGAGAAATAGCAATAATTGTATTTGCAGCAGATCCACCACATTGTCTCTTAGCTCCACTAGGTAATTTCGCTAAGATTTCATCCTGTCTATCTTCTTCAACAAGTGTCATTAATCCTTTGTCGATATTATTTCGCGATAAAAAATCATCACTTACTTCAAACTCCATATCAACAAGAGCATTTCCAATTCCATAAACGTCATAACTCATAAACTTAGGTCCTTAAATTAATTTAATTATTTGGCAAGATTTATATCATTAGTAGGGGTTAATTGGCCATATAAACGTCATATCTTGTGGACTTACCACTTATCGAATGAGAAGGTAAATCGATTAAAAATGGAGCCTTAACTGATCGCTTTATAACAACTCTTTTATAATTATCGATAAGAAATTTTGCTGTAGACACACTATCTTCGTCCACACCAATAAAGTCTCTAAATAGCTTCATATGCTTCTTAGGACTCGTCTTTTCATTTTTATGACTATACATAGGATCATAATAAGCCACATCAGCATCTAGTTTTAGATCTGTTATACATCCATAACTAAAATCGAGTTCAACATGCGTATTATCAATCGCATTTTGAATTAACATAGCCGATAAAGGATTTCTTTCACAAACAGAAACATCAAGCCCAAAGCTTAATAATAGCAAACTATCAGATAAGAATCCTCCCGTTGTATCCACGACTTTTGGCTTAAGCTGTCCCTTCTTCAGCCCTATGGCCTTTGCTAGAGGTTCCTTATAAATTGAATGCTTATAAAAAAATTTTTTGTGATACTCAAGATCTCGGTCGATATCAATAAAAATTTTTGATTTATCATTAACAACAATCAACTTTTTATCATCAATATGGCATTCAAGAGCTTTATCTTTTAAAACTTCAAAATAAATTGCAAGATTTGGTAAAATTCTTAACGCATCACCCAAACTTATTTCTTTATTATCTAATAAAAATCTCATAGACATCTATTTTGAATCCTTACAAAATCACTACTTTATGGTAGAAAATATAGCAAAAAATACATCAAAGGAAATTAAAAATATGGCAAGTTTTAGAGAAAACCTTCCACACTATATAGGAACTAGTGATGCGGACATCAAGCAAATGCTTGAATATCTTGGTTTAGAAAAATTAGAAGACTTATACTCTCATATTGAAAACGACCATAAACTTTCTCAAATGAATCTTCCCATGAGCATTTCCCATAAAAACATTAAAGAAGATATGGAGTCTCTTAGTAAGAAAAATAATTTAAAACTAAATTTAATTGGTGATGGATTATTTGATTACTCCGTAAGTGAAATCGTTCCAAAGGTTTGTAATATAAGAGGGTTAACTACTGCCTATACTCCTTATCAGCCTGAAAGAAGTCAGGGTACACTTCAAACTCTGTGGATATACCAAAGTGCCCTAGCAAGCATAACTGGTTTTGAAGCTGTTAATGCGTCTTTTTATGAAAGAGCAACTTGTCTATTTGAAGCGATTAACTGTGCCAAAAGAATAAAAAGAAAAGTAAATAAAGCCTTAGTTGCAAAAAACTTATACCCTGGTGATATCGAAGTTTTAGAGACCATTAAAAAACATACTGAACTTGAAATTGAATACTTAGATATTGATCCTGCTACAGGAAAAATAAATTTAGATACATTAAAAGAAAAAATTAACTCCAATGAATATGCTTCATTTACTTTTTCTCAAATTGGTACATTTGGAATCATTGAAGACTTTGATGAGATTACAAAAATCTGTAAGAACAAAGGTCTTCTTACAATAGGAGTTATTGATCCAGTAGCTATTTCAAATAATGGATTAAAAGAGCCAAGCGCATGGGGACAAACAGGCGTTGATATGATCGTAGCAGAAGGTCAACACTTAACAATTGGACCTAACTTTGGTGGACCTGGTCTTGGAATTTTTGCCATAAGGTTTAATAAAGACAATAAAACAGGAATTAGAAATACTGCTGGAAGATATATAGGAAAGACTGTTGATTCTAACGGTAATGAATGTAAATCTATTATTCTATCTACTAGAGAGCAACATATTAGACGTGAAAAAGCTACAAGTAATATTTGTTCTAACCAATCATTTGTAGCATCAGCATGTGGAGCTTCACTTCTAAATAGAGGTGATGAGGGACTAGCAAAGATGTTTGAAACAGCTCATGAAAATGCTAAAGATCTTGCTAGAGAACTTAGCCTATTTGAAGGAATTGAGCTTGCTTTTAATGGTGCATTTTTCAATGAAGTGACTCTAAAAACTAATAAATCTGTTGATGAACTTATAAATCTTGCATCAAATGAAGGAATCGCTGTAGGGATTAATGTTTCAAAGAGAGCTGGTCAAAAAGATAACCTTCTTAAGATAACTACTACAGATAGACAATCAAAAAGAGATCTTTCAAGTGTTGTTAGCTTTTTTGCAAAACACTTTAAAAAAGGATCAATTTCTGAAATTATAAATGAGATTCCATCCACACAAAAAAGAGTTAAAAACTACTCTATCCCAGCATTTTCTACGGATGACTTAGATAATTACTACCAAAGACTAGGTAAGCAAAATCTTTCACCTGATGAAGGGATATACCCTCTTGGTAGCTGTACTATGAAATACAATCCTGAGATTAATGACTGGGCAGCCTCTTTACCAGGTTTTACTGATACACATCCACAAGCATTAGAAAAAGATGTTCAGGGAAATCTAGAACTCTTATTTGAAATTCAAAACTGGTTTAAGCAAATTACAGGTCTTCCAGCTGTTACAACACAACCTGTGGCAGGCGCACAAGGTGAACTTGTTGGCTTAAAAATGTTTCAAGACTATCATGCTGATAATGGGCAAAAGGATTCTAGAAATATTGTCCTTATTCCAAGGTCTGCCCATGGAACAAATCCAGCGACAGCAACCATGGCAGGATATCAAACAAAAAAAGTTGGCGATATTACTTATGGAATTGTAACTATTGATGCTGATGAAACAGGAAAAATGAACTTTGCTCAAATGAGTGAACTTATAGATAAGCATGGAAAATCAATTGCAGCTGTTATGGTAACAAACCCAAATACTGCAGGTATCTTTGAAACTGACTTTGCAAAGATGAGTAAGAAAATTCACGATGTGGGTGGTCTTGTTTATATGGATGGTGCCAACATGAATGCCATCGCAGGATGGATTGATCTTCAAAAAATCGGAGTCGATGCAGTTCATAATAACCTTCACAAAACTTGGTCTATTCCTCATGGCGGTGGTGGACCAGGAGATGCCATTGTCGCCGTAAGTGAAAAGCTTATTGACTATATGCCAGGAGTTCAAATCCTTAAGGATAGTGATAAGTATTACACTCAAAAACCATTAACAAGTATTGGTTCATTTCACAGACATTATGGAAACTTTGCTCATAAAGTTAGAACACTTACATATCTTAAAGCATTAGGTCATGATGGAATTAAGAAAATGAGTGCTGTATCTGTATTAAGTGCTAGATACTTATATAAAAAATTACGAAGCACGTACCCTATTCTACCAGCTCATTCTGAAGATACGCCTAGAATGCATGAGTTTATCTTAACACTACCAGATGATGTATTTGAAAGGGCCATAGAAAAAGGAACTCCAAAATCGGCTGTTATAGCAAAGGTTGGAAAGTTATTTTTAGACTTTGGGTTTCATGCTCCAACAGTCGCATTTCCAGAAGTTTATGGTCTGATGTTAGAACCAACTGAGTCTTATTCAAAAAGTGAACTTGATGGATTTTGTGAAGTCGTTGAAACAATTTATAAAATGGTATCGGAATACCCTGAGATTTTAACTACCACTCCTCACTTTACACCTGTTAGAAAAGTAGATGAAGTTAAAGCAAATAAAGATTTAATTTTAAGTGAGAAGATTGAGCCAAAATTGGCTTCAATTCTAGAAGATAAAGTTGCCCCAGATTTATTAAGAAATATGGGGCAAAGTGAAATTATTCAGAAGATCCTAGAGGCACATAAAAGCGAAGTTTAATTTCTAATAATATCAAGTTTCACATTATGCTTAAGAACAAGTGTATTTTTGAAACTTGATAGATTATTGAAGTTATAATGACATCTCCATCTATATGTAGCTGTTGTTAAAAGTTTTGAAAAATTGTGAGTTAAATACTTATATTTTGTTTTAGATTTTGGTATTATGCTTATGATAACTTTTCCCTCTTTAAGCATATCTTTTGTAATCTTAATTTCATATGAAAAGTTATTATAGCTTCTAAAAATAGGCTTTGCTCTAATCGCACCTATTTTAATTGTCATCTCCCCTTCACCAAAGTCATCTAAATTCCTTTGAGAAAAAACGTCTTTTAATCTTGGCCTATGAAATGATCCACAGTTTTTATTTTTTTTCATTTCCCAAATCTTTGAGCTCTTATATCTTCTATCAGAATAAATACGTTTTTCCATTATATTACTATTACTAATATGAGATATGGAGTTAATATTTAATTTAATAGTATCTCCAATATAAATATCATTAAGTACAATTTTATTAGACTCATAAAATCTTTTTTGTGAAATATGAGTATTGTCTTTGGCCATAAGAATATAATTATGACTACTTTTATGTACTTTATAATCAGTTGTTTTAAATTTTTGAATTATTGTTTGAGAATCATAAACATCTTTTGTTAAAATAGCTACTTGGTATAAATTATTATCTTTAATTAATACTTTTATACTATTTTTAATGGCCATACTATTTGTATCTTTCTTTTTATATAAAATACATACTCCTGTATTTTCATAATAATTTTTAAAATCAATAGAATAACTAATATGTTGTCCATCTTTTTTCTTTACATATACAACTCTATTCATGGTTTTAAAATCATATACATAGAAGTCCGTATCTTTTATATTTGAATTATTAAAACTTGTAATAAGATTAATTAACCGAGGACTTGTATAGCCATACTTAATATTTAAAGATCTAAAAGTCTCCTTTGGAATACATCCTAGTACACCCATGGTTAAAGTCTGTGCTTTTGAAGATTGTTCTTTAAGATTGTATTTTAAAAATTCATTATATAAAAATATTCTCGCACTTTGTGAGTTTATCATGACAAGTTTTTCTTTTTTTATAATCTCATCGCTATACTCTAAATAAATCATAGATTTTTTAGTATCTAAGTATACAGGTACAATATTTTTATTGATAAAAGCTTCTGTTCCCGCTCCATATTCTTCTATATTTGATTTTCCATCTAGATCTGAATCATCATTGGGGTTTATTTGTTTTATTGTGCCCGTGTTGTTGACATCGTTTCCACATGAAATAAGAAATAATAGTGTTAATAATAATTTAAATAATTTAGCCATAAAAAACCTCCTGCTGTAGCAGAAGGTATTCTTATTTCGATTACTTTGGTACAAGTTTTAAACCACTTGGCCCATGTTTTTCATATTTGAAATATTAAAATATGGCTTTTATACCAAGACTAGCAAGTTTTTCTTTTACTGTATTTGCCCCATCTTCTAAAACGGATTGAGTATATTCTAATATAAGAGCTAAATTTGTCTTATTATACTTAAACTTAGTTCCCACATATGGTTTTACTGCTGAATAAGCATCTATTCCTATTAAAGCATACTTTAAATTTAAACCTGTAAATAAGTTTCTACCTCTTTTAAATTCAAAGCTCGTATTTATATCACCTTGAGTTCCCGTTGCATTAACTGACGAAAAGTCTATTGCATTTAAACTTGTTGTATCAGATAAAAACAAAGACTCATTAAATAAGCCTGCATTTACATTTATTCTATTAAAGCTAAACTTCTTTCCAACTGAAGCTTCATGTAAAACTGAAGTATTATCCTCGCTAATGTTTTGCTCGCTATCTGCAGAATAAGCATATCGATTTAGTCTTAAAGATCCATAATAAGTACCCACTGACATGCTGGCCTTAACATATTGAGATAGATCAGAATAAACACTTGTTCCTGATTGATCTTGTGTATGATGAAATGTTCCTACTTCTATACCGTAGTTTTTCTTGTAAGAATTTTTGGCCATAGGAGTATTGTTAACCTTAAATTTCTTTGGCGCTTTATAAACATAAAATTCA
Organism: Bacteriovoracaceae bacterium; assembly: GCA_025210745.1. GTDB lineage: Bacteria > Bdellovibrionota > Bacteriovoracia > Bacteriovoracales > Bacteriovoracaceae > CAKZJW01. The sequence goes on along the minus strand of JAOARC010000001.1, from coordinate 15,274 downwards.
TATCCAATAGGCAATTTTTTAGCATCATCCCAAGTAATGTTATTAAGATCTAACACTCTTTGAATCTTGGATATATCGCCAGCAGAACTTATATGATTATGCTTTAGCATTTTTTTAGAGATACTATCACCATAGTAATCTAAATTATAGCTGATATCACCACTAGCAAATACATAAACAGATAATGTACTTAAAATCAATAATTTAGTTTTCATCATGATACCTTATAAATTAAATCCATATAAAATTGTTTCATCATCATTTGCAGCAGCTGTATCAACCTTTGGCTCATACCAAGCTCCCATCTTCACATCTGCTTTAAAGATTGTTCCTGCTGGCATATTTGTAACCCTTGCCTTATAAGGAGCATTTAAATCATTACCTGACTTTGTCAAAGCAACAGATTGTGTTGTTCCATCTGGCTTTGTAGCAATAATAGACCCAGCTTTAATTGATGCAAAAGCAACCCATTCACTCATTACATTAATAGCATAAGTCGTTTTCATTTTTGCTCTTGAAATAAATGGAGCCGAACAATTACCATTTCTATCTGCATAGCTTGTTGCTAGTATAGGTTTATCTGATTTCAATCTTAGAGAATCTCCTTGATATAAACCAATCGTCGATGTTGAATTAATTTGAAGCGCACTTGCTGTAGTAGCAATCACATGATTAATTGATGTATCATTAGAAAATAATCCATCAATCGTTGTATTATCTAATTTTGCACTAATATTTGCCCATCTACTTGGGTATCCAATAATATCTGTAGCTGCCGGTAAAATGGGATATGGATCTTGTAGATTATTTCCACTAGAAGCAGTTGAAACTATATAAGCGCTAACAACACCAGTTGATTCAATTCTATAAGCTCCATTTTGAGCTAATGTTAATGTAAAACCAGTGTCCTGTGCTAAATTTTGCGTATGAACAAGACTTGTTCCTTTAAATACTTTTACAGTAGAACTTTCAAATGAAACAACTGACAATTTATGAGCTTGTGCTCTACTTACAGTGAAACTTAAATTTTTAGCAGCCCAGTCCTGAGTAGTCCAAACCATATTGGCTTTTCTAACATTACTATTGCTTCCAGTATCTAATCTTCCGGCTACATAAAATGCCCCACTACCTGATAAAACATCATACTGATTAGAATTAAAAACATGAGTAATACCTTTAGCAATAGAAACTAAAAAAGCTCCATTTAAATAAAGGTCAGTATCTTCTATTGCAACAACACTACTTGTTGTTGCTCCAGCAACATTAATTGCCTTATAGGTATCTTTAAAAAAATCATTATCTGGCATTGTTTCCTGGCTAAGATTACTATAACCAGAATAGTTTCCATTAAATGCGCTTACTCTAAAATCATATTCAGTAGCAGGATCAAGACCTTCAATCCTTTTTGAAGTTGCACTTATAAGTTCTTCATCTACAATCCAAGATGTATCAGAAGATTTTTTGTATTCAAGCTTGTATCCCTGTAAAGATAAAATAGATGAGCCTGATGCATTCCACTCTACTTCAATTGAATCTACAGAAGCTTTAACTGTTTCAATATGTGTAGCTAGTAATGGCTTTTCCACTGATAAAGAAATATCGACGCTTGCACTATCAAAGTCACTTCCTCTAATGGCTTTAGCTACAATTGAAGTATTTGTATCACTTGATGATGATAGCTCTACAGTTTTTTCAAAACTACCATTAGTACAATTAGCGCTAATTGGAGTAGCTATCAAGCTTCCAGAAATCTCAATTCTATCAGCATCACAAGTTCCACTTACTTTAATCACAGTTCCGTTCAATGAACTTTGTACTGGAGAAATGATACTAATTTGTGGTGCAGTCTGTCCTGGCAAAATAGTACCGATAGTATCAGAAGCAACCTTTGCAGCATCGTAAAAAATATTATTTTTAGCCCCACAAGATGCCAAAGTTATTAAAAATAAAAGATTTATTGGTTTCATTGCTTCTCCTAAGCTAACTATCGTCATAATATATAGAGCAATATAAATGCCAATAAATTATAACCACTTTAACACACTGCTTCCACACAATTGAAAAAAATACAATTTATCAATATTACATTGTAATCTAAATAGAAAATCAAGTATTTATATAGGCTTATGAGTATGAATAAAGCACAAAATTTAGTTAAAGAGCTAATGGAATCTAATTCCATAGAAAGCATCGTTATTTCATCTCCAAAAGTAAAGTCTAATGAAACGAAGTCTATTCATATAAATCAGAATAAAGATCAAAGTTATACATTTGAAAACAGATTCTTAAAGCATAATTCTATTACAAATGAGAGTTGTGACTTTGTACTTAAGCAATTATTAAATAATGCTCTTTTAAACTATAAACAGGTTTTAATAAAAGCAGGTACTAATGAGCATCAAATTCTTATTGGTAAAAAAAATACAAAGATTATTTCTAAACAGGCCCAATCAAAAAAAGTAACATCAAATAAGAAGAAAAAATACTTTATTGAAGATGGATCTAAATGTGATTTTTTAGTAGCTATCGGAGTAATGGACAAAAAGTACAAAGTTAAATCTAACTTCTATAAAAAGTTTAAACAGATTAATCGCTTTTTAGAAATGATAGATGATCTTTATAAAAACACACAAACGCAAGGCATTCATATTGTAGATTTTGGATGTGGAAAGTCTTATCTAACTTTTGCTGTTTATCACTATTTTAAATTTATTAAAAAAACAAAGTCCTTATCTATTACAGGGGTTGATTTAAAGCAAGATGTTATAGACCATTGTAATGATATTGCGACTAATTTAAAATTTGATGAACTTAAATTTGTTCATGGCTTTATCCATAATTTTAAACAAGATAAAAAAGTTGATTTTGTTATTACACTTCATGCTTGTGATACTGCAACGGATGAAGCGATTTTATTTTCTATAAAAAACAAAGCCGACAAGATGATTTTCGTTCCTTGCTGCCAACATGAACTAAACAAGCAAATGAAAAATGATGAGAATAAAGCTCTTATTGAATCTGGTATATACAGAGATAGGTTCTGTACGATTTTAACTGACACCCTTAGATCAAAATACCTAGAAGCCCATGGATATAAAGTTCAAACCATGGAGTTTATTGATATGGAACACACTGCTAAAAACGTTATGCTTAGATGCCAAAAGATTCTTAATAATCAAAAGAAAATTACAATAGCAGCGGATGAATATAAAAAACTTTCAAAAAACTGGAATGTAAAACAGTATCTATCTGATTCTATCTGATTCTATCTGAGATGATAGCTCCACCAAGACATATATCATCAGCATAAAAAACAACTGACTGTCTAATAGCAATAGCTCTTTGGGGCTCGTCAAAATCAACCACTAATTTATTATCGATTTTTTTGATAGTACAAGCTTGATCTTTTTGGCGATATCTAATCTTTGCCTTACATTTTAGAGGAAAAGTTGGCTCATCAGCTACCCAAGAGATCTCATCTGCCTCTAAGCCTTTATGAAATAAAAGAGGGTTATTCTCCCCTTCTACAACATAAACATCATTGCTCTCAACGTTTTTAGAACTTACAAACCAAGGTCCTCCAGGTCCACCAAGACCAAGTCCCTTTCTTTGCCCTATAGTATAAAAACAAGCTCCATCATGGCTTCCCAATACTTTACCAGTATCAGCATGAATGAAGTTTCCCTTTTGAGTTTTAATATAATTAGATAAAAAGTTTTTAAAGTTTCTCTCACCTATAAAGCATATTCCAGTAGAGTCTTTTTTATCATGAGTAATAAGATCAAAATCTTTTGCTATTTGTCTTACATATTTTTTTTCTACCCCACCAATGGGAAAAAGAACTTTTTCTAAAATTTCATTTTTAATTGTATATAAAAAGTATGTCTGATCTTTATTATCATCAGCACCCTTTACTAAGTTATTATCTTTATCTTTTTGACAATAATGTCCTGTTGCTAAATAATCAGCACCTAACATCATGGCCTTATTAAAAAAGACCTTAAACTTTATTTCTCTATTACATAAAATATCAGGATTAGGAGTAAATCCCTTTTCATACTCATCTACAAAGTATTTAAAAACGTTATCTCTATATTCTTCTACAAAGTTAACGCTATAATATGGAATATCTAATTTTTCACAAACACTTATAACGTCAGCGTACTCTTTTTCAGATGTACATCTGCCATCTTCGTCTTGCTCTTCCCAATTTTTCATAAACATACCTTTTACATTAAAACCTTGAAGTTTTAATACGGCAGCACAAGCAGATGAATCAACACCACCACTCATTCCTAAAATAACTGTTTTAGTTGAATTAAAATCAAATTCTTCTCTTGTAAGCTTGATACCAAACTTTGATAAATATGAGGCCGACTCAGTAAAATTCATGAAAGAAGATTTACCTCTATAAAGGCCAATAATCAAGCCTACTTTGTAATATCTAGGGTATAAATCATTGAAATAGCACAAATATGATAAAATGCAGCATATAATGTCTTTTGATTTAAAGACTCCGCAAAGTCATTAGCGCTTTGATACCTTTTAGCATTAAAGTCATTTTCCCAGTCCTGAGTATAAACCACAGACGGTATACCTGCATCCCAAAACCTTTTATGGTCTGAAGAATCAAATGAGTTCTTAACTGGCTTAAATAAAGTCTTATATTTTAATCTAGAATTAAGTTTTGTTAGAGTATTATAAAAAGAGTCATCTTCCCCCTTAGATCTCATATAAACCTTAAAGTTTTGATTTTTCTTTTTCTTATCAAAGTAAACAGAGTCATGTCCTAGCATCTCCAGATTGATAACTCCAAAGATATTACTTTTATCTAAGTTTTTAATATAATCATAAGCTCCTAAAAGAGCTAAACTTGCTGCATCTAAAAATACAAATCTAATTGTTCTTTTCAAAGGAACTTTATTAAGAAGTCTTAGTATGTTTAAGTTTATGCTCACACCACTAGCATTATAATCAGCACCTGGCATCTTAGACTTTTCATCTACAGTAAAGTTAACCTTATTATGAGAAACTGTATCGTAATGAGATATAAGAATTAACTCCTTATCATTACTTGAGCCTTTAATTGTATATTCAAAATTCTTCCCCATTGTATGGATTTTTTTAGAAACTAAAAGTTTCATATACTTTGTAAATCCAGACCATTTTTTATACTCACTTGAATCTATTTTAAATTTACCTTTGATTTGTGAATCAAAATCATCTTGATAATACTTGTGACCAATTTTTTCATCTAGTTTAAAGTTAAGAACTTTTAGATTCGACTTTTCATTTTTTTTTGCAAGAATCTTCAATTCATTTTCAAGATAATTTTGATAATTTTTATGTCCAGAAGTTCCATAGAAACGATTTGGCTTAGATTTATTAATAATGCTTCTCACTTCTTTAATAATATATGCTTCTTTTACTTCTTTACTTATGTATCTTTTTATTTTAGCGACGCGATCCATTTTTTTTGCCGCGTATAATGAAAAACTAAAAAGAAGAATGCACAGTATCGTTATTTTTTTCATTTACTCTCCTTAAAGTATTCGCAACAGCAATAAGCTTACTACCAGGTGTTTTATCTTGATAAAAAGAAATAAGCTCATTACTAGATAAGTAAACCTTCTTAGAAAACTCCACATAAAGATGCTTATAATGCCTTGGAATCATGGTAACTTCTTGATACAGATTACCTATTCGAGCATACACTCTTTGAACTCTATGCTCATAATCTTTAGATTTATACATTGTATTTTTAAAAATATATTGTTTTGACATAAGTTTTTCTTCTACATGAAAAAAAACATTTTTTGTTTTATGTTCAGCATAATGAAACAAATATTGACCATCCTTTGTTTCTATTTTTTTTGCATAAAGATTTGCTGAAATGTTTGATTCTAACTGTACTCCCGCTGCAAACAAAGAATAACTTTCATGTAAATTTACAGGTACATAATCAATATTTTTTGAGTTATTCAAACTATTAAGAGGAGAATCACTTAAACTAAAATGATCACACAAAGAGTCTATTTCATTTTGACCTATCTCTCCTAATGGAAAAAGAAAACTTTTTAAAATATTAGAATCAATGCCAATAAAATAATATGAACAATCCCTTTCTACTTGAGAACTCAAACACAAATGAATACTTCCATCATCCATAATAACATTTTTACAAAAATGAGCAGATGAAAACAAAGAAAAGCCAGGAACTCTTAACAATCCCTCTAAAATAACTCTTGAATAAAAATATTGAGGATCAAAAGATTTAAAATTTAAAATATGAGAAATTTTATTTTTTATATATAAAGCATAGTAAATCTCTGTTATATCTTCACTTAAAAAAGTAACTCCAATACCCGAGCAAAACTCTTTCAAAACATCATTTTTTTGCAGCTTACAAGTTGTATCATCAATATATTTTTCTAACTTTACATGATTAACAAAAAAATTAATACAATGAACATCATATCCTTGTTTCTTTAAAAGCAAGGCCCCTAACTTTGACTCTCTACTATGTGACAAAGCATAAATTATTTTTTTGCCCTTTTTAACAATATTAGACTTATAAACCATAGGTAAATTATATCCTAAATAGCAATTATTTTAAAGAAAAGCTAAAATATTCTTTATGGGACAAAAGAAGCATAAAATAAATCAAGTTTTCTTATATCAGTACAAATTTGTATTATACTTCATCTATGGATTGTGTTGACACTATCTTTTTTAATAATAGAAAATCATTAATTTTGTATAAACAAGCAAAACTTTCCTTTAAATCTATTTCTAAGTTTATGCCTCACGAACAAAAAATTTTAGAACATCTCACAGCAACAGATATTTTTTTTATAGATTTACTTATTCAACTTACGAGCAAAAAAGATAAAATTAATATATATGATGCCAATTTTTCAACAGAACAAATTAAAGCCCTTATTAGCCTCACAAGCGATACGAACAAGATTTTTAATATAAAAACTTCTTTTCCTGAATATTGGATAGATATCCATAAAAAAACACAAGAAGCTAAGAAGATCTTATATATTGCATCTTAAAGAAAACTAGAAATACTTTACAGAACAATTTACTTTAAATGACTTATTAATAAACTTATTCATTGCTTTTATTCTAATCTGTAAACAAAATGAGCTTGATTGAATTTCAAAATACGTTGAGTCAGCTTTATTCAAAAAAGAAAGCTCGCTCATAACTAAATCAGAAACTTGATGAATACTATTTATAGCATGCTGATAGTCTTTTTTATAAAAACAAGTTGCTTGAATTATATTTGCATTGCTAAATCCAAGCAGCGGTATAAGTAAACTTAAATCACTGTACTTTTTAATTTTACTTAATATCTTAGCTTTTACTTCATATAAAAACTTTAGATACAGTTCTCTTACTCTACCCTCTAATTGCCCAGGAAGCGTCGGTAGTCCACTCACAACCCAATTATTAAAGTTCAGATCATACTCTACATCATAAAATTCATGTGCCATTCTAGCAAATTCTTCAAATTTTTGATCTACAAAAACGCAAAGTTCCTGCTGTCCTTCATGATCATAAAAATATTTACTTAAAAAGCTCTTCACACCAGCACTTTTAGTATTTGTTTGCGCCTTAAACTTATTTAGTTTTATGGAAATGGGATAAATATCTTCTTTGCTATAAAGCAAAATATCCGCCTCTGCGTAATCATCATTTCCACTAGCAAGAGCTGACTTTCCAATAATTTCAACCTTGTCTAAAAAGTCGATACTCAGTTTATCCAAAAGACTTTTTGAAAGACAAGAAGCAAGAATAGGCAGCTTTTTAACTAAACTCGGATAAAAATTTTGAATAAAGTTTTCTTGTTGCTTTAACATAATAAGAATATCTTGAGGCAAACTTTTTATAAAAGATGATTCTATTTTAAACTTCCTACAAATATCCACAGCAACAAGAAATTCAAACAAATTGCCTTTATACTCATTTAATAATGCTTGAGAACGAGCACCTTGCTGGTCAATCACTACTTTCTCCAATAGGCATCATCTAAAGAGTCTTCCCTTTGAGGAAGTCCTTTATGCAGACGAGGTGAGTTTTGAATCAAAACTTCATAACTTACTCTATTCGCATATTTACTTATCTGAGATATTGATGAGTAAGTTAAATAACTATGTTCATGCTTAGGAGATAAAGGTATTGTCTGCTTATGATAGCGATTTGCTGCAATATCATGCAAAATGGCTGACAGAGCTGCATCTCCTGCCCCATTTGTGTTTTTAATTTTTATAGGACCGCCCTTAAACGGACTAATATGAGTATAAACTTTTAATGGATTCTGACAGTCTCTTTTTCTCATAGAACGACTATATTCAAACTCATTATAGTTAACAATTGATTTTGTTACCAATGGCTCTTTCGTTTTTCTTTTAAGCTCATCCTCAACAAAAGATCCCAGATATAACCCCTTTTTTCCAACTGTAACAAGAGCAAGATCAACTAACTCTAGCGCTTTATCTACACATAAAAGAGTATCTTCTTCATCAAAAAGCTCAAGAGCTTCTTGCTGATTCATAGCAAGTACAGTTACATAATCTCTTATAAATTCTCTAAATTCTTCTTTTTTTTCTTTAACTAAATCGCTTGTCCCTAGAGAAAAAACAACTGGTACATTGTTCTGTTTTGCAATTTTACAGGCCTTGTATGTTGACTCATAAATAGGATCTTCTTTTGATCTAATTGTATAAGCTGATACTAGAAGAGCTGCACTGTTTTTTATAATTTCTTCATTTACATACTCTGGTCTAAGATCATTCATACAGCCTTTACTAATAGCAAAAGTTCTTTCCTGATCCTCTGAAATAAAACATAAGGCTCTTCCCATAGGTTTTTGCGAAGGTTGAAGGTAATCGAGATCAACCAACCCGCTTGTCTTTGCAAGATACTTAAAGGCATAATCGCCCATTGTAATATCTTTTTTAATAGAACCTAAAGCTATTGAGCCAGCATCTGAAAGGATAGAAAAATTATGTAATGTATTTCCTATCGCTCCACCAGGGTACTCTCCAACAACAAGATCCTTTTCTTTATACTCATAATAAATTTTATCAGCTAGCTCATCATCAATTAAAAAAGATTGTCCTTTAGGAAAGTTATTTGTAGCTAAAAACTCATCCGTGACATTAATTTCAATATCAACTAAAAGCTGATCAAGACCAACAATATAAATATGCTCATCTTTTAACTTTAATGAATCGTTTTGAGTTCTAGATTTTTGAGCAACAGGAAAATAATGTTTTGTAGCCCTTCTACCTGGAAATTTCATAAGCACACCTTATTTTTCTAATAATAATTTTAGCTACTTATACCTTTAATTAGACTTTTTTTCACCTTGATGCTAAAAATTATATATTTTTTACACTTAAAAAGCGAAATTCTATGCAAGACATCTTAACTTTCTACCCTCCTAAAAAGAATATTATTGGTTTTATCTCTATTCCTCACTCAGGAATGCATATACCTCAAGAGTTTAAAGACTATATAACGAATGATAATAGTATTTTAAATGAAGATGTTGATTACATGGTTCATCAACTTATCGATATAGAACAATTAAACCAAGCAGGTGTTGCAGTTCTAGTTAGCCATATTCACAGAACTTGCGTTGATCTCAATAGATCTGAAGATCTTGCCATTGTTGCATGGAAAAAGAACTCTAAACAAAAACAAATTGAAATAAAAGCAATGGGACCAAAGCTTAATGAGCTTATGTTAAAAAAATATCATAGACCTTATTTTAAGCTTATTGATAGTACAATTGATAATTTACTACAAAATTTGAAGATTCCAAGCATAATTGATCTCCACTCTATGCCTTCAAAACCAACAGAATATCACTTAAAAATAACACCAAACCAGCCAAAACACAGACCTGATTTCTGCATAAGCGATATTAGTGGAATATCATGTGAAAAGAAGTTTATTGATCATATATATCACGACCTAGCTGCTCACTATCCTAATATCACACAAAATGTCCCATATTATGGAGGATATATAACAAGATATATTCACCAAAAATATGATAAAAGTGTTAATAATATTCAGATAGAAATTGGAAGACATATCTATATGGATGAACAAAAAAAAGAACTTATTAAAACAAAAGTTGATAAATTACGACCTATTTTAACTCGTTCTCTAATTGATCAATTTATTCGTTTCAAACTGACCGACTAAACTTATATTCTTACATCTTTAAGATAAATCTGACTTAAATAATAGATAAAGTTATCAATATACTTTTGCAATATTTAGATTAGTTAGTTAATTATCATTCGACCTTTATTAGAGTCTGTTTTATCTATGGCCTTCTCCAAAATATCTTGATGAATTTCCTTCATCGTCCTAGACTTTTGCTCAATCACATCTTTCTTTTTGAGACTTTCTTCAAAGCTCTCTTTGGCATTATAACTTTCAATTTCTTGTTTTATTTTTACAAGAACCTCAGAACTAACAATCAGATCCTTAACTTCTTTTTTTGCAAAAGTTTTACCATACTTTTTAAAGGCATACTCATATAAAGAAGATAACTGCAAGTGATTTTTGAACCCTCGTTCTAAATTATTTATCATAAGCTCAAGAAAATTTGGATTATTTATATCATGTGTCCATGCGGACAAAAGATATAACATTCCTTTTTGATCTATCTTATCTCTATAGCTTAATGCTGCAAATTCTCTATAAATAATTTTTGCTAAATAATCAGAACCTTGCCTAAATCTTATCTTGCTCAATAACTTCTTTCTTAAATCCATAGACTCTTGGTTTCTCTTTTTGCTAATTAGAAAATAAGAATAAATCAATCCTCTAGATCTAGTCATAACTAATTCTGTTAAAAAGTCTTTATTCCTAGACTCTAATTCAATAATTGCAGTATTAGAGTTTTTTATTAATCTATACGATAGAGCTTTTTTTGGAAGTAATTGAGATCTCATTTCTAATAGGTATAAATTATAAATCATCTGTGATATAGAGATATTCCAATTACCTACTTTTTGACTAAAAATATCTTTCCATACAAGATCGTCTGACTTTTTTATTATTTCCTTTCTTACAATAGGTAAAGAAAAGAGTTTTTGCTTTGATAAAACATTTGGCATTAGCCTATTTTGATTAAAATATACTTTAGATATTTGTTGGCCTTTTGCTCCATAAATAACCAAACCAATTCTTGTCTTTCCATTAATATATCGCATATCAGGAGCAACATTATAAAATGGATTTTTAATTGGAAGTGCAATAAGCGTATCCATAAGATGAAAACTATGCCAAAGCTTAGGGTCTAAGTATACCTGATCAAAAAAATATGCTTTATTGGGATTTAAAACGAGAACTCTTTTATCTGATCTTTCATACCAGTTATTGTCTAGAGAGTTTTCTAAAACTTTCTTATAGGCATAATACGGAGATGCAACAAGGACAAAACCCGACAAAAAAACTATGGCAGCAATGATTAGTAAAAATAGTAAAATCTTTTTCATTTTCAATATTTATCTTATCACTAAGATAAATAAATTTAAATTAATTTAAAATATTTAAATAATTTACCGATATAGCTTAAAGATAATGGAGAAAAGAATGAAAAATACTTTCCTAACTATTTTGATACTATCTTTTACAATCATCTCTTGTGATGTACCACAAAGAGTTCCCGATACGACAAATGTTACGATTGATGGAAGCCAAAATACAGGCTCAGGATTTACTGGATCTGGTCAAGATAGCTCATCAAATACAAATACTACAGGTAATAACCAAAGTGCATCAGGAGTAGATTCTACTCCCGGATTTGAACACTGTACAAACTCAACAGACCTTTACGCTTCATCAATTGGAAGCTTTTCTCTATGTAATCATTCGGATACTAACAATGATTCACAGTATAGAGTCTATTTTAATTCAGCTTCTACCACAGGAACATGCTTTGGACCGGCTCACAGACTAAATAATGGATCTTCTTTTAAGTTAGGTATCGCACAATGTGTTCACAACCAAGCCAATACACCATACTATATGACACTAAATAAAGAGATGGCTGCTCCTTATTTTAATGTACAAAGGCCAGAGCCAATAAATACAGTTATGGTCCTAAGTGCTGATGCTGTAAATGCCTACATGGCTTGTATGAGTGCTAAAGAATCATATATGATTGCAAATAGAGTTGTTCCAGGTAACTACGCAACAGCACCATGCTGTAATCAAGTTGTTAACAATAGTGGAAGATTATATTGCCTTTCTACAAACTCTCAGTGTGAATCTGCTGCCAACACCTATGCTCAAAGTGTATGTCAAAACTTTGCTCAAAACTATAGCGGAAAATACAAGCAAGTTAATTTTTAATTTTAGTATTTAAAGATTTTCCAACAGCATAAAAAGTGTAAAGCTCATTATCTATCGATGGAAAAGTTAAAATGGGGAGCATTGCTCTTTTACTACCTTTTTGATCATTAAAATCAATTTGTAAACACATGACAACATAATAAAAGTTTAAATCCTGTTTTTTAAAGGATTTTATATAAGTTGCTATCGTATCCATTGAATCATCTTCGTATTCATAAACTTCATCGGCATCTTCAAGCGTAGGTTTTATATAATCATCGTACAAAGCAAATTTCTCAAAATCAATATCAGAAGTAGCTTTTCTTTCAAGTAATAAAGCAAGTTGCTCTGATTTTTTTAAATTTACCTGTGCCAATACATCCTCTGGTATATCAATATGCTGAAAAGATGATCTATCCTCTGTTTTACTAAAAAGCTCTTTAAAACCATCTATCAATTCTGAATATTTAGTTACAATTTTAAAATAGATAAATGATGGATCTTCATTATAATAAGTACAAATAATAGCAAAATAAATATTTCTATTTACTAAATACTTTACTTGAAAAAAATATTTATCACCAATATCATTTTCAAATTCTAACTTTTCATCAGGCCCATTTAATACTTCGTCAAGTAAAGTTCCATCAGAATAAATATCAATATATGAATCTTCTTGAGCAAGATCTAAAGACTCTCTTTTAGTTATTTCATAATGAGAAAGAAAGTTCATATACGGCTTATAAAAATCCATAATACAACTTTCACTACAAAAACCTTTTGTATTATTAGATTCAACAAATAACAGCTTTTCTAAAGAGGGAACCTCTTTAGCGCAATTTGTACAAAAATAAGGAATTTTTTTCAAATCATTTTCTCCAATTCTTGCTGAGCACATTAATATTATCAAATACTTACCCATGATTGTTTCAATAGGTAAATTTGGCCTTATACAAAGAATCCTTAAAAAATCATAAAATGATTAAAGAACTCAAGATAATAATGGAGTATTAATGGTTGATAAAAAAAGTTTTACAGAAGATATAAATGCTTATGTTGAAATTGCAAAAAATGGTTACCTTCCTTTATTTTTTAATGAATGGATAAATCAAGGTGACTATACTAGTACAAAAATAACTTATAAAAAGGCAAATAGTCATATAAAAGATATTTTTAAAAAACTTTCTAAGCACAGAACATTTGAAAAAAAGAAAACTGCCATTCTCGGCATGCCAGAAGATGAGAGAAAATTATTTTTGTCATCTTTTGCAAAAGTTGTAGAATATAATAAGTTAAAGGAGAATATATTACTTCAATAAGAGTTATTTTATATTTGCTTATTATTTCATTGAATACCTATGGTGAATATAGGGCTTATCAATACATTGTAAAAGATAAAATAACTCAATCAGATGCCAAAATAATTACATCTAGTCTCAATCCCACAGCTTACTTAGCCTACAATGGATCTAGTTCCGTTATAGAAGTTGACTTGTTAAGAACTTGGATATGCCCAGGACATACAGGGTTTAAAAAAGATATTTGTCCTAGTCCATACAAAAAACTTTCCATGCAGGAGTTTATAAAATGAATAGAATTGATAAAGCCCGCATGATTAGAAACCAACAAAAAGAAATTAAGAACTTAAATGAATCTCATAAGAACGAAGTTGAAAAAATAAAACTTAACAATGAAAAACATAGAAATAATGTTAATCTTGAGCACAAAAAAGATATTGCAAACCTTCAACTTTTAAATGAGCAAAAAAGGTTAGATAAAATACAACATTCTCAAGAAGTCCTAGAAAAAGTAAATAAAAACTTAGAAAAGGTTCAAAATACTGTAAATAATCAGATGAAGACTCTTCAACAAAATCATGAAAAAAAAATGACAAATAAAAAAATGCTATTTGAAGCAGACTATGCCAATATGAAAGATGAACAATCCAGAAAAGTTCAGCAAATGAGTGATCAATCAAATTCAGATATAAACAGAATTAGAAGAAACTACGAACTTCAAAAACAAAACTTGAAGTCGTCTTACAGAAAAGATATAAATTCCCAAAGACAAATTGCTGCCTTAAAAAAAGAGGCCAAACAACAAGAACACTCCCTTAAGTCATACGCTGAAGACTCCAGGTTCAACAGGGCCCTTCAAAATAAAACAAGAACTAATAATAAGCTCTTAGCAGAAAAAGAAAGAACTTTTCGAACTCAATTAGGCACAAGAGAAAAATATCATATTGAAACTCTTGAAAAACAGCAAAAACAAAATGCTAAAAATAGATTTGAAAAACAAAAAAGATTCGAACAAAAGTTCTCACAACAAGTTAAATCTAGTGAAAAAGACATGGCAAATATGATTGGAAGAAAAGATAAAATTATTCATGCCTTACAAGAAGAATTAAAAAATACAAAAAAAATAGCTTTAGAACAAAGAGATGATGATTTCTACACAATGGGAAAAGTCAAATTTCATGTGCATGAAAAAAGCGATAACTCTGGCTATATTATAAAAATTCCTGTCAACGAAAGAGAAGCAAAAAATATTGATTTTAAAGCGGAAAAAAGAGAGCTTAGAGTTTCAATGAAAAGATCTCATAAGTTCAAAACACAAAGTAATGGAAGGTCTGACTCTGTGAATAAAATCGAAACCTATTTGAGTAAAATTCCTGTCAAAACAATTATTGATCCTAGCACAATCAAAAAATCATATGCTGATGGATATCTCACCTATGAAATAGATGCTGCCTAATACTTTATAACTGACCGACTAAACTTATGTTCTTACATCTTTAAGATAAATCTGATTAAAATAATAAATAAAGATATCAATATGCCTTTGTAACATAGTAGGGTCTTTAGTTGTACACCAAGTCTTTCTAATTAACCTATTTATATTC
>JAOARC010000022.1 GCA_025210745.1 Bacteriovoracaceae bacterium | reverse complement strand
GATCCTGAACTTTTTACTAATATCGGTATTGATAGTACTCTAAGAGCTGAAACACTATCTATAGAACAAGTATATACGCTATATGAAAATTGTATTAATTAGTTTATTTATATCATTCAATCTTTATGCTGATTATGCTGGCTCATTTGCTTCTAGTGCAAGTTCAATGGGATCAAACTCTTATACCAACTTTGACCCACAAGATGCATCTAATATTACATCAAATCCTTCAATATTAGCTTTTAGCGACAAATCATCTTATTTGTTTTCTATAACTCATACGGCATTTAATTTTGATAAGATAAATAATATTATCGTTTCAAATGAGGTTAATAGCACTTCAGGACAAACGAGTGGAAATGTAAATCCAAACCCAAATGATTTTATTAATATTACACTTGGCCTTTCACTAAAGCCTT
The DNA here is from genome assembly GCA_025210745.1 of Bacteriovoracaceae bacterium. Taxonomy (GTDB): domain Bacteria; phylum Bdellovibrionota; class Bacteriovoracia; order Bacteriovoracales; family Bacteriovoracaceae; genus CAKZJW01. The sequence goes on along the minus strand of JAOARC010000022.1, from coordinate 12,760 downwards.
TTAAAAATAAATATTCAACATTAAACCTTCTTATTAATACACCGATTGATAATTTAGCTATTGTTGAAACAAATGATCCATATCTTCCTCACTATCCTTTATACGAAGGACTTGAAAAGCTTTCTGTTTACATGAATTATGCTCAAAAAATAGATCGCCACGCTTTTTCTTTAGGCTTTGTTGGTGGAATTCAATCTAAAGGTCAAGCATATATGTTTTCTGATATGACTGGAAGTGGTACTCCTACCAGTAATGGACAGATTTCTCAGTCCGTAAATCCATCAGCCACTTTATCTGCAAGTTATACATATAAAATAAATCATGATTTTTTCTATATGTCTTTTTTAGATGAACAGTCGACTCGTATTGAAAATGATCTTGATGCCTACTTAAGTGCCGGTGGTGGAACGATTCCCATAAATTGGAAAATTTCAGCTCTAATGTTCTACTCTCCTAGAAAGCTTCAATTCGGAATGACTCACAGCTTTGAAAATTTTAAATTACATGGCCATATCGAATACCAAGACTGGAGTGGATATAAAGAAGCTATTTTAAAGTTAGAAAGTAAAGGTGGATTACTTGCTTCTAGCAATAATGAAGTAAACTATCATGTTCATAATATTGTTATTCCCAGCATTGGTACTAGTTTCATATTAAAAAACCATTTCATTCATACCAGCATAAAATATAAAAAATCTCCATTAGAGCTTGATGATAAAAAATCAAAAAATATTATTGACCTAGATGCCATTATCTACGGAATTAGTATTAAAAGACCTCTTTATATTTATGGACAAAAGTTTAACTTAAGTCTAGGTTCTCAAATTCATTTTTTGCAAGAACAAGCAATTAATAAATCAGGTTTAAAAGAAAATGGTACTACGGGAAAAAAAATAGGATCTGGAGGATATACAGGCTCTGGTGAAATCTTTGCTACAAGTTTTGCAATAAATTGGATATATTAATCTTATGGGTGGAATTAAAATTATTGCCAAAAATAAACGGGCCAGTTATGACTATGCGCTCCAAGACCAGTATGAAGCGGGTATTGTTCTTCAAGGAACTGAAGTAAAAACACTACGTGGAGCAAAATGCTCCATGAATGAAGCTTACTGTACAATAGATAAGAACAATGAAGCCTGGATTCATAATATGACTATTCCCCACTATGAATTTGGTACATATGCAAATCATAACGAAACGCGAAAAAGAAAGCTCCTTTTACATATGGAGGAAATTACACAAATCCAAAAAGCCCTTGCCACCAAGGGACAAACTTTGATACCTACAAAGATCTATTTTAAAGGATCTTATATCAAAGTTGAAATTTACTTAGGTAAAGGAAAAAAACTTCATGATAAGCGTGAAGCTTCAGCTAAAAAAGATATTGAAAGAAAATTAAGACAAGGAAAATACGACTAATGGAAGCACAAGTTCATAATATTTTTAATCTACAAGACTCAAAAATATTCTCAGAAGATGAGGCTTATGAACTAGTAAACCTTTTCCTTGCCGTAACTTCCAAGGCAAAAAACAAAATAAGCTCATATAGCTCTCAAATGGAGTATCATAAGAATATTCCAGATCAAGCAGCAGGGTTTGAAAAACGACTAAACCTTGAACTTCATAAATGGAGTGAAAAAATTAAAAGACTTGGTGGAATCCCGCTAAGTCTTTATAAAGTTAAGATTCCTGCTAATGAAGGCTTCTTTCTCTGGCAATTTCCAGCCGCAACAATTGAACATCATTATTAAAAAATAATAAACCCCATAATTAATAATTGAATAAGATCACCTAAAAAATTAATAAAAACAACCCTTTTAGAGATATTACCATCTAAGTAGTGTTTTGCATTTATTCCTACTAAAACGAAAAGCCATAAACATGTAATATAAGCTGCCATCTGAGCATATGAATGCATTGGTATATGCTGAGTTAATAAAAACACACCATAGGAGCACCACAATGCTCCAATAAAAGATACAAGAAGATATTTTGTGCTTTTAATTCCATGATTTGATGACTCTACCTTCCATCCTTTAAGAATTGCTTTAGAAAAAGAAGCTCTCCAAAAAAGAGAGATAAAAAAGCCAACTAAAGCAGCTCCTAAAACATTTGCTAAATCCATAACACATCCACCTTAATAAGTTTTAGCCAGTTCATAACTACTAAAATATAAATAAAAACAAAAATAACTCCAGAAAACTTATTAAAAGATTTCTTCAATAAGTTTAAAAAAATTAAATAAAATGCTCCAAACAACAAGACAACTAATTCAATACTTAGATCTGCTTTCAAAGGAATATCATAAAATCCTATAGATCCTAAAACAAATGAGCAATTAAAAATATTTGATCCTAAGATATTTCCAATAATCAAGTCAGTATCTTTTTTCTTAAAAGATGCGATAAGAACTGTAACAAGCTCAGGAAAAGAAGTTCCAAAAGCAACAAATATTGACGATACAATATAAGGAGAAATTTGCAATTCATAGCATAAGTCATTAGCTCCTTTAACTAGTAGTTCTCCACCAAAATATAACAGAGCAAAACCTAAAAGCATCATAAAAAAGAGTTTTATATTGTGATCTCGAATTTCAACATCATGCTCTTTGCACTCACTTTTCATCTGCCTAAAAAGATTAAAAATATAAAAAAGAAATAGAGTTCCCAAGCAAAACACACTAACTAAGTCTAAAGAGTCATTTAATGAAAACAATCCAAGTAACAAAAAGCAAAGAATAAAATGTATAATAAGTTGATCAAGTAGCTCCTTGCTCTTTAAAGCAAGAGGAACAAAAAAAGCTCCAACAGATAAAATCAATAATAGATTAGCAATATTAGACCCCACTAACGCACCAATCGCAATTTGTCCTCCACCAGAAGCTGCATCAATATGAGACACAAAAAATTCAGGCAAAGAAGTTCCAAACCCTACTAAAAACATACCTATCGCCAATGGAGATAGCCCTATTTTATTTCCTATTTTTTCACTGGCGGTTAAAGAAAACTCTGCTCCAAAATACAAAAATGCTACTGATAATATAATAAGAAGTATTGCTATAATCATGTTTTTCTTTACTATTATTACTTTAAGAGTACATAATATTATTCATGATACAATTTCTCAATAAAAAATTACTTACCGAACAACTTCATAAAAAAACTGCCATAATATGTGCCTTAGCAGATATTATGGCCATACTTTATATAAAAATATATTGGTTAGAAATAAAACTTACACCTATGATAGAAAAGATTCTCATCCTAAGAGGGTTTAATCCAGCTCGAATTAACAAAGGAATGCTAGAGCAAATGCAACAACTAATGACTCAAAATGTACTACTTATGTTTGGGCTCTTTCTTTTATGGCATTTTATTATCTATATCTTTGTATACAGAGGCTCTAAAAAAGCTCTTAAATATGTAAAGAGATATTGTCTCATAACTCTTATTCTCTCTATACTTGAACTTTTATATCTTGTGAGCGATATAAACCCTTGGAGTTTGTTTGCTCTGCTAATTGCATTTTTCTATGCGCTGGGCTACTTATCCTCTAAGAAAAGATGGGAGCTATTAAATTAGCACTTTCTTTTTGCCCGTACTTATCAACTTGTCTTGTTTGTTTTAAGACAAGACAATATCCACTTACTGCTAATAAAAAAGACTCAAAAGCTTTTATATTCTTAGCAATAAGTTCTAAATCTTTAGTATAAATAAAAAGATCTAGTTTTTTTTCTATGGCCTTCGCTATTTTTACTCTTGTAATAGCTGACGTTTCAAGATCTTTTAAATTATCAATATCTCTTTTTGCAATAACTTTAGCTTTTAGAAGTTCTATTAAAATAATATAGGTATTAGATTCATATAAATTTAAATCGCTTGGAAAGTGTCTTAAAAGATAATGAAATCTATTCATTAGCATCAATGATATATTTCCAAACGAATCATAAGATGTATTAAAATAGTTTAAAATTTCATCGTAGTAATATTGCCAAACCCAAAGATCAACAGGTCTATTCCAATAAGGAATAAAACCTTTTTTTATTCTTCTTTTAAAAGACTTCGACAGCATGTGATCACAAGATCCTTTGGTTATAACAGCTCTTTTGGAAACTTGATTTGAAACTTCTCTTTCCTGTTCATATCTTTTAGGATTTTCATCCCTCATCTTTGTATCAATATCTAGTAAATCATTGAGAATTCTATTTATGTTATTTATAACAGGATGGTGACAATGTTTTACTCCGGGACAGTCTAAAGAACATGTTTCACATAGAGGTTTTGTTAAAGGAAAGTCAACAACAAGTCTTTTTAAGCTATAATTATTAATCCAATTTGTTATAACTTCATCTCGATCAAGTTTCTCTTCATCTCTTACTTGTTTTAAAGAAGTTAGAAACCATCTTTTTTCTTTTTCAAAATATTCGAAAAGACAAAAGAAAAAGTTTTCCTTCTGCCCTCCCCCTAAGCTCATTCCCGCAATTGAGCTAGACTTCATTATAACGGCCTTTCAACTTTAAAATCTAGAACTGTCATTGCATGATTATAAACTTGTTCTAATACAAAACTTTTTGCTTCTTTTGGATGAGTAATGATAAAACATCCTCCTCCTCCAGCGCCACACATTTTTAATCCACATGAATTAAATTTATCTTTAATACTTATTAGCAACTGCTCCACTTCATGAGGAACAATTAAATCGGCAAGCCCTTTTCTAAGTTCACCTTCTTTTCCAATCAGATGAATAACCTTTTTATAATCTTTATTCTTAATACAATTATATGTTTGAAAACTCACATCCGCGATTTTTTCTAGAGAAGATCGAACATTATTTTTATTATCAAAAAAATCTTTATATACCTTCCAATTATTGATTCCAGAGTCTCGTGTTATTCCAGAAAAAACTAAAGTTAAATGCTCTTCAATAAAAGAGACAAGTTCTTCACTATAAAGCTGCTCAAAAGTAATATCTGTACCATCATTTTTAAGAGCTAAAACTCCACCTGTTAAAGCAGGATAATAATCTTGATAACCTGGAACTCCTTGATTTAAAATTCTTGCTTCACAAGACTTCACTCTCTTAACAGCTTGATGAACCTCAAAGCTTGTATCCGTAAACTCACACAGGGCTTTATATAAAGTTGCACCCATAGAACTTGAACCTCCAAGTCCTGCTCCAGCTGGGGATCCCGAGCTTAACTCTATTTCAATTCCTTCCGTCAGTCTAAACAGATGAATGATCTGACACATAAATGTCATATGAGAGAAAAAGTTATTTTGGTAAAGATTAATATCCGTAAAATCAGACAACTGGTACTCAAATTCACTAGCATAATCTTTAGAAATTATCTTTACTATTTTATCTTCTCTACTTTTAAGAATAACTTTTGCTTTTAATGAAGTAGCTACATTTAAAGTTACAACATTTGCTAAAATAAGATTGATAGGATCAAGATCTAAAGTTCCTCCAACAAGGTCAACTCTAACACTCCCTTCAGTTACCAGCATTTAAAACCCCAATATAAGGAAGCTCTCTATATCTTCCTATATAATCTAAACCAAAACCTACAACGAAGCGATCTTCTATCTCAAAACCAAGATAATCTGGTCTCATATTTGTTATATTTTTATTATACTTATAAAGAAGAGAAGCAACCTTAATAGACTTTGGAGATTTTGTTTCAAGATACGTTCTTAAAAACTTACTTGTACTTCCAGTATTTATAATATCATCCACAACAATTATATTCTGTGCTGTTATTGAATCTTTAATATCAAGTGTAATTTCATAAGCCTTAGCCTTAGTAAATGGATCACTTTTTACTATAGCTTCAATAAATTCTAATTTAACAGGAAGGTTGATTTGCCTTATAAGTTCACTGCAAAAAACAAATGCACCCTTTAAAATACATATTATAGTAATTTCCTGTCCTTGATATTCTTTATTAATTGATGATGCTATTTCGCTAATACGAAAAGCTATTTCTTCTTCAGACAATAAAACTTCAGGCATATAATTATTCATACCTTAAGAGTATCTAAAATCATTCTTAATGTCGATGAATACTAATTAAGAAAGTAAAGAACTCACTTCTTCTTTTATTGGTAGTCTTTCCTGGTCTTCAGCCGGTTCATAGAAATAGTGTGCTCTACATCTTGCTTCATAAGTTTCTTTTTCACCTAGAAGAACTTGGTCCCCATTGGCTTGAACAAGCCTTTGAGACCTTGTGGCATTATTTCCACATACAGTACATATAGCGTGTATTTTTAGAACTTCATCAGCGATTGCTAAAAGCATTGGCATCGGCCCAAAAGGAACTGCTCTATAATCTAAATCAAGACCAGCACATATTACTCTATAACCTCTATTTGCTAACTTTCTGACAACTTTTACAATATCCATATCAAAAAATTGAACTTCATCAATAGCAACGATTCTAGTTGTATCCTTTAATCTCACTAAAATATCAATAGCATTTTCTACTGGCTCCGATTCAATGGACATAGATGAGTGAGATACAACTTTTGTTTTGTCATACCTAACATCAATAGCTGGTTTAAAAATCTGAACTCTTTGCTTGGCAATAACTGCCCTTTGAACTCTTCTTATTAGTTCTGATGTTTTTCCCGAAAACATAGGGCCACAAACAACTTCAATTGAACCATGCTGTGCATTATATGACATACATATCCTCTTTAAATCTCTCAATATTTGTAAGCTATTTATTACAAAATTTTCCAATTCTGACAATATTTGTAAGAAATAATTGGCCACTTAAATTCTTTTATAATAAGCATTTCAATAAGATAACCCTTATTAAAATAAAAATTATATGATGATTAAATTTCTAAAAAAATTAAATTTATTTAACAAAAAAAATAAATCTTTTTACAACTTGCTTGGTGGAGAAAATGGCATATCCGAACTTGTTGAAAACTTTTATTCGAAAATGGAAAGTGATCCCAAGGCTAAAAAGTGCCTAGATACTCATCCTCTAGAGAATGGAAAAGTTCCTCAGCTAGTTAAACAAAAATTACTTATGTTTTTATCTGGTTGGCTTGGTGGCCCAAATCTTTTTGTAGAAAATATTGGAGCTCCAAGAATGCGTATGCGCCATATGCACATAACAATTACAGCTCAAGAAGCCGAGCAATGGCTTTATTGCATGGAATATGCACTAAATCATCACAAAACAATCAAGCTAAAAAAACACACCAAAGAAAGAGTATTAAATTCATGTATGGCTTTAACCATGAGAATTATAAATTCTGAATAAGAAATAAAAACAAAAATAAAGTTACTATACTAATAATTGCAAATATAGGACTAAGTAGTACGCATATACTTAAACTAGTAGTAAACTTCATTTCATTTTTTAAGCCAATGAATAATAAAACAAGGCCAGAAAACCCCTGCATCATCTTACCAAATACAGGTATTGCACAAAAAATATGAGAACTCATCGCCGCACTAACGATATCAATAGACTTTTGCTCAACATCATCTACGACACCAATAAAGCTTCCAAATGATTTTATTATAAAAATCCAAAACTGCATTAGAAACATGGCAAATAATGGAAAGAAGATAACATCTAAAACAATAGATAAAATAAAGAAAAAATATCCAAAGTATTTTTTTGTACCAAAAAAATCATCTAGTAAATGTGAACTTGAAATAAAGTAGCTTATTGAAAATACAACTAAATTAATAAGGACAACTTTTAAAATCGCTCCAAGAACATTAAATAACCACGCTAAAGAAATTGACTCGGACACGCTTAGTCTATCTTCTTTATCAAAATATGATGAAGGCTTCAAAAGCGCTAAAAAATATAAATTTAATTTATCTACAAACATAACTATTATTCTAACTTAAGATTTTCAAAAGAAAATATCTTTTTTAATAGATTGTATCTCTTAATACTTAAGTCTCTATTATCCTTATAAATTAATTCATCTGAATACTCAAAAATGGCTAAATAACAATTTTGATTGATACATATATAAAAGCCATAATCAGCAGGAGCAAGGCTTCCTAAACGAATCGTTGTTTTCTTGTCTTCAATAATAACAATCTTTTCTTTTGTTAAAATATTTGTCTCGATCTTCTTAATGAGTCTAATTTTATTTAAATATTGAAGCGAAGCATGATTTATTTTCTTAATACTTTTTTTGTTAACTTCAATTGAGCTTATTTTATCAAAGTTAATAAAAGAACTTAGACGAAAAGTATTCTCATCTTGATCAAGATGATAGGCAATAAAAAGTAATCCAGTCAAAACAGATAATAGTATTACTATTTTTTTCATAGATTTTTTCTCTTTATAAATACAATATAAGCAATAGTAAAAAAGATAAATGGTAAGATCAAAATATAAAAATAAAAAAGTACATTTAAAGACGCTCTATTTAAATCGATAGTTTCACTCGTTAATCCCGGACGATTAAGAGAAATTAACGATTCATTTCCTACAAGCCAGTCAATACTATTTAAAAAAAGATTAAAATGAGAGCTCAACCCTTGGTAATTATTTAAAATAAATTGCTCAGAAGTAAAAACAACTGAACGATAGTATTTGGTAGAACTATCAATAGCGACTACAATATTTCCTTTTTTCTTTATATCCTTTTTATCAAAAGCGGCTTGCCCTTTTCTAAATCCTTTTAAGTCCGTCTCCGCCCATCCTGCAGGAAAAGCTGCTGAATCAAATAATGAAATAGCATCATTAACTTTTACTTCAATATAAGAGCTTATCGGAAATAAAACTCTATCAGAAAAGCTTTTCGTAATTGGATGATTCATCTTAAACTTATCAGCAATAATAATAGAAGCATCTTGTCCTTTCATACTTGAGAGTCGATCAACTAAGACAGCATTTTTAAATTCGAGTCCCATATAAGTCAAAAGTTCTCTTAAATTATTTCTCTTAACTTGACTAAAGCTTGGACCAATCGTCAAAAGAAGATTCCCTGCTTTATCTAAGTAATTGATCAGTTTCATTTTTTCAATTTGAGTAATATCATTCTTAGGTCCCAATATTAAAACGCTCGAACACTTCGGATTCACATAAGCATCTTTTAATAAATCAATTGCTTCTAACTTATATCCTTGATCAAGGATTTTTTGTTTTAAAAAGCTCATCCCCCACTTATTAGAGTCTTTAAATGAAAACTCCCCATGAGTAGATAAATAGCAAAGAGTAATATCTTTTTGAGAAATGAATTTTAAAATTTTATTTGTTATATTAAGTTCGCTAACCGTTGTGACATATTCTAATCGTCCTTTATATTCGATAATAACAGTGCCATCTTTTTCAATTTTATAAGCACTAGCGCTTTGAATATCACTAGATGGATCTATAAAATCGAGCTTTATATTAGTGTTGTATCGCGAATACATTGAAAGCAAAGTTCTATAACGTCCCCAAAACTGTCTTTTAGAAAAGACCTTGAAACTCATTTGTTGATTAATATTAGAAACTATTTTCTTAGACTTATCAGATAGTGTATGAATTTTTGTATGAGTAATATCCAAAGAATAATTGAGTTTTAATCCAATAAAACTAATAATTCCAACAATACACAAAGTAAGAAAAATAGTGATCAATTCCTTTAATGCCACTATCTTTTTATTCGTCTTCGTTTTAATGACGTAAAATAAAAATAAAAGAAAACCAATAACAAGTAGAGAAAAATTAAAGTCAGAAAACTCAGGAGCAACTATAATAAGCAAAATAGAACTAAGCATAAGTACCAAAGAGCTAATAAGCAACATTATATGGCCCTCCACTTTCTCGATTCAATGACTTTTATTGAAATATAAATAAAAACAAAAATAAAAGATAAATAATAAATAAGATCTGACAAAGAAAAAACTCCATGCAGAACTTTTTCAAAGTGAGTCATCAAAGATAAATACTCAATATTTTTCATCAAAAAGTAATTAGTTGAAATATTTAATCCCCAAGACAGAAGCCAAAATGACAAAATACCAACAAAAGTAAATACTCCACTTGTAATTTGAGTTGAACTAAAAACAGAACAAAAAATTCCAATTGCAACATAACAAAGAATATTTAAACTCATTGCTAAAAAGCTAGAAAAATAAAATGTTAAGTCCTCTATTCCAATAATTCTCAAGACAATTGCAACAAAAAATGTTGAACACAAAAGACTTAAACAAATAATACTTGAGCTTAAAAACTTGGAAATCACAAGACTAGACTCATTTACAGTAGATCTAAAATAAAGCTCTAACGTATTATTTTCCTTTTCAAAACTTATAGCCTTCATTGTAATAAGAGGAGTGATAAATAGAAAAAGTAGATTTATATTTCCAAATAACTTAAAAATAACAGTCGTATGAAAATCAAGTATTGTTCTTTTATGTACCGGTATATGAGAAGTGCTTTGAACATACGTTACTAAAAAATTAAAAAACATCCATCCTGTTGCAAGGATAAATAAAGCAAAAAGTATATATGCAAGAGGAGTTCGATAGAACTGCTTTAGCTCTTTTTTGATAATTGTATCAATCATTAGCTTTAATCCTCTCAAAAAAGATTTGTTCTAATGACCTTTTCTTAAATGAAATGTCTTCTAAATTTATATTTGCATCTAATAAGGCCTGTTTTATTTTTTCAATCTCTAGACTACTTTTTAATTTTATTTCAACTGTCGTATGATCTACTTGTAAGTTTTCAACACAAGCACAAAGAACAACTTTTCCATTATTTATTAAAGTAATATCATCACATAAAACATCCATTTCCGATAAAATATGGCTTGTTATAATCAGTGTATGATTTTTTTTTAATTTAAGTAAAAGAGATCTCATTTTTAAAATAGCATTAGGATCTAAACCTACTGTTGGCTCATCTAATATTATCAGCTTTGGTCTATGAATAATTGCTGCAGCAACAGCAACCTTCTGCCTAAATCCTTTAGATAAATTTTTTATCAATCTATCACTTACACTAACTAATTCTAGTTCATCTAAAGCATAAGCTAGATACTCATTATGTAAGGACTTATCTACTTTATAGATTTTTAAAATATATTCTAAAAACTCACAAACTTTCATATCTACAAAAAGTGCAGGTTCATCAATTAAAGCCCCTATTTGAGCTAATATATTTTTATCATTAATATCAATTGATTTGCCTTCAAAAAGAACCTGACCACTAGAGCTTGGTATCAAGCCACAAAGAATTTTTATTGTTGTCGTCTTTCCTGCTCCATTTGGGCCTAAAATACCATGAATAGTATTAGTTCTAACTTTAAAAGAGACACTATCAAGCGCTTTATTAGCACCATATTCACGAGTAATATTATCAACTTCAATAAGATTCATAAATCCATAATATCCTGTAAATTTACATAAGAAAATAGCCGATACCTAAGTTAATGGAATTATTTAAGCGATTTAAAAGAGTCATAGATAATGCTCAAAGGATTATTATTACGACTCATCTTTTTCCTGATGCTGACGGTATCGGATCACAAATAAGTCTTGCTATGAGTCTAAGACTACTTGGTAAAGATGTTATCTGTTGTAATGAAGAGGATTTACTCGGAAGATACAATTATCTTGATCCAGATAATTTAGTCTATGGCCTCACTACAATGCCAGATGATTTTAAATCTAATATTGATCTTATTTTAGTTGTGGATACAAATACGATTTTTAGAACAGGAAAAAACTTTTTAAAATTCTCAGATAAACTAGAATGTCCTATTTTTTATATTGATCACCATCCATGTTCTGAATCCATAAAAAAAGAAAACTGTATTGATACAAGTGCAGCTGCAACAGGACAAGTTGTTGGAGAACTTATTGAAAAGCTTGGTATAGAGTTTACAAAAAAAATTGCTCTGCCACTTTATACAGCAATATTGATTGATACTTCAAGTTTTAGATATCCAACGGTATCTGCAAGTACTCATCTTCTTATTAGTAAACTAATGCAAACAGGTGTAGATTCACCTAGTGCTTATAATGGAATTTATGGAACGAAAAAAATCAGTCATCTACATGCCTTAGGTAATATTTTAGCTTGTGCAGAATCTACACCTGATGAACATGTCGCATGGATTACTCTTAAAAAAGAAGAACTTAAAAAATGGAATATTGATATTGAAGATACTCATGCTTTTATCAATAATCTTCTCATACTAGATAATATTAAGGTTGCTTGTATGTTTAGAGATGATGGACCTAAATTGAAATTATCTTTAAGATCTACAGGACAAATTGATGTTGGTGTTATAGCTATGGGACTTGGTGGTGGCGGTCATTCTCACTCTGCCGCGACAGTATTAGATGTTCCTAGTACGACATCAACAAAAGCTGTAATAGATGATGCCGTATCTAAAATAGAAATTCTTCTTGAAAGTCAGCTATTAAATAAAAAATAAAATATATGCTTGAGAAAACTCGAAAATTATCAATTCAAGAAATAGAGGAACTTCCAATAAATATACCAACGAAACAAGCTTATATAATTGAGCTAGAAAAAGTAATTGAAGAGCGTTGTGATGAGTTAGATTACAATCTTGAATATCAAGGATATCAAATTATTCACAGGGATTATATTACTCTTTCAACTAATATTTATAATTATAAAGTTATATTTATAAACTGCCCTACTAACGTGGGGCTAATTTCTTAAGATAGATTTGATTATAATAATAAATAAAAAGCTCCAAATGATCACTCAGTCTTATTGGATCCTTAGTTGTACACCAAGTCCTTC
>JAOARC010000021.1 GCA_025210745.1 Bacteriovoracaceae bacterium | reverse complement strand
TGGGAATCTAGATGCAAAAAAAAATCTCTTTAGAGTATTTAAGTTACTAAAATTATTAACACCAAGCTGACTTTGATATTCATTTTGTCTTTGACTAATTTAGATCCTAGCACCAGGGTGCTAGGGCAGTTTATAAATTATATCGTTGGTCTATAAACACATCTAAAACCATATGTACTAGAAGAGCTTATTGTATAACCACTATAGAAGTGAACCATATAAATCCCTGCTTGATTATTTGTATAGAAGTCATAAGAACCACCTCTGAAAAGACCATGAGAGCCAGCCGAATCAATAGAAACTTTTCCAATACCTTGAGTAGTTGTTAAAGTACTACTAAAAGAATTATAATCTTCATCTACTAAAGCAGGACATGAAACAGCAGGAAGTTCATAAGCTCCCCAACAAGATCCAACACTTGGTGTTGTTTGAAAACCGACAGTATCTTTATCCCAATCAACCCACTCTAAAACATTTCCGGCTAAATCATATATTTCTTTTCCATTAGATAATCGCAACTTAGACCTTCTATCCCTTACCACTCCAGCATCAGGATTTGATCCATCATAGCCACATGAATGAGTCACATCAGTACCATCTCCATTAGTCGTTTCTCCAGAGTTCCCCCTATACAAGCAACCTGAACCAACACTTCCACCTGTCCAATTCTCAGGCTGTTGCTCAACATCTCTAGCAATTGCCATCCACTCAGGATTAGATATCAAAGCAAAGCCCGAACCTAAGGATTCGCATTCAGATGCTGCCTGAGTAGCATTCATCCAAACCCATGGATTGTTATCTGCAACACTAACAGGCTTATGTGTAGCTAAATCTAGGGTAAGCGGGCTACCACTAGACTTTCTTCCTAAGGGATTAACTGTCGATGTTGCTTCTAGCATAGCCTTTGCTTCATACTGCATAACATAGAAAGCAGGAAGTCCCATACCTCCAGCGTTAGCTGGTACTAAAACCCATTTTTCATCAGAAGATAGATTTGGTGGGCCAGCTGGTATATCAACTAAGCTATTAACATCATCACTATTTAAATTACCTCCAATAGATTTTAAATCAATATTTTCACAAGAAGCAGTTAAAATAGAAATTGCGACCAGAAGCTGAATACAATATGTTGTTTTTAAAAACTTAACCATGATTTACTCTCCTTAAATATATACTAATACTATTTCTGTATCGGAGCATAAGAAACTCTATTTTAAATCAAACTCAATTATTTTTCTTTAAATTTAGTTTTCTTGATTAAGATAAAAGATTCAATATTTTTTCAACTGAATAACTAAAGAACCTAAAAGTAGTATACCACCACCAATAAGCTGAATTGGCTCTAATGCTTTATTTAAAAAGACCCAATTTACAATGATGGCCATAAAAGGAAAAAACATCTCAGCTAAAGTACATGCTCTAGCAGATGTTCTACGTAGACCTTGATAGAATAAGTACATGGCTAAAATACCTGATACTAAGACCATAAGGGCTATTTTTCCATAGATCTCAATAGTATGATCAAAAATCTCTCCCGAAAAAGTGACAAATGGTAATATGGCCAAGAAACCTAATAAAAACCTTCCGCTCATAATTTGTTCATCACTATAGCCTTCTATACCTAGCTTTTTACCAAAAACTGTCGCTCCTCCCCATCCTAAAACAGAAAACGCCACCAATAGGTAGCCATAAAATGAGTCAGAACTAAAAAGTTTTGATAAATCAGATCCAGCAAGAGTTTTAATATCATTAAATGAAATTAAAAAAGCTCCAACGATACAGATTAAGGCCCAAAAAATAAATGTGTTTTTAATTTGTTCTTTTAAAACAATTCTAGCTAAGAAGATCGCTACAACTGGTTGAAACTTTTGTAATAAAATAACTAAAGATGGATTTAAAAAAGCAAAGGCCCCAGTAAATGAAATTGTCGCCCATGCTGATCCAACTGCACCAACCATGAAAAAATAAAAATAATGAGATGTCTTGGCATTCCAAATTGTTTTTAAAGATTTGAAAAAAACAACACTAAAAATACTTGCTAAAATAAGATGTTCAAAAAAAACAATCTTAATAGCGCTAATACCAGAATACATTAGTGGGTATCTTATTAAAGTATCCACCGCCCATAGGGCACATGCTAATAATATAAATAAGAATCCGTGTATATTACTCATAGGCTATCAAAAAACCTATCTAAAGCTTCATTTGCTCTTTTAGCGGCAAGCTCTTTTTTAAGCTTCTTTCTACCAGCCCTTTTTCTTCTTTGCTCTTTAGTAAGAGGAACTTGAGGTAAAAGACCAAAATTAATACTAGATGGAGATGGCTTTTCTACGGTCATAATATAATTAATGAGAGCACCAATCCCAGTTTCTACAGGCCATTTTTTTGGCTCTTTTCCATTAATTTTTCTTAAGATTTGAAAAGCAACATATAGTCCCATACTAGAGCTTTCCGTATACCCTTCTACACCAGTGATCTGGCCAGCAAAAAACATATAGGGATATTTTTTAGAACTAAGGTCAAAATTTAAAAGAGATCTTGAATTTAAAAATGAATTTCTATGAACTGATCCTAGGTGAATAAATTCAGCATTCTCAAAACCTGGAATCATTCTAAATACTCTTTTTTGCTCAGGATATTTTAATCTTGTTTGAAAACCAACCATATTAAAAGCAGATCCTAAAAGATTTTCTTTTCTAAGTTGAACTACCGCATATGGCGAATCGTTGCCTTCAAATTCAAGACCAATTGGTTTCATACAAGAAAACCTTGGAGTATCTGGTCCACGCTCAGCCATTATATCAATAGGAAGACAGGCTTCAAAAAACTGATAGTCTTCAAAGTCTTTTGCTGGAACTTTCTGCGCCTCTTTAAGTGCTTCAACAAAACTATAATATTGCTGCTCATTCATAGGAGCATTAAGATAATCTGCTGTTTCACTTGGATCTTTGTGCCTATCTTTAAAATAAAGCTTTGAATAATCTAGTGAATCAGCATCAACAACTGGAGCAATAGCATCATAAAAATAAAAATCATCTTGCGTTAAACTATCAATTAACCAACTCTCTAAACCTTTTGTCGTAAGAGGCCCTGTTGCAACCACAACAAAGTCAGCATCAAACTCCTCTTTTAAAGCTGCTGGATTATCAACTACTCTTTCAATAAAAGTTATATTTTTATGAGATTTTAAGATGTCTGTAATTTTCTTTGAAAACTCTTCTCTATCTACAGCAAGAGCATCCCCTGCTGGAACTCTTGTTTCATGACCTACTTTTAAAACTAAAGATCCTAGCTTTTCCATTTCATACTTTAAAAGACCATGTCCCGTTTCAGGTTTTAAAGACTTTAATGAATTAGTGCATACAAGTTCAGCACATGTGCTCATCTTTTGAGCTGGATTTTTTTCAATTGTTTTACTTTCTAAAAGAATAACTTCAACGTCATTTTGCGCCAGAGAAAAAGCTGCTTCACTACCAGCAAGCCCAGCCCCGACAACTACTACTTTTGCTTTTTTATTTTCCATAATCTTATATGCCAAAACCTAATTTAAATGGTATAATTTCAATAACTTAATTACACTTTTTGATTACATGGGTCAAGACGACTGCATAAAGGTTATAGGTATGAAATTTAAAATTCATCAAACTCATCATACAATCTGTGATTTTGATCAAATCTATAAATATATTGAAGATAACGCACAAGCCAAAAAGGGAGAAATTCACCTATTTCCAGAAAACTTTCTTACTGGATACCCCCTTGCGGACCTTTGTTTAAGTAAGTCTTTTATAAAATCATATGAAAAACTTCTTAGCAAAGTAGAGAAATTTACTAAAAACCTACCCAAGGGTGCCCATCTACTAATGGGTGGTCTTAATTATGAATATACTGATAGCGATATTCCAAGCAAAATTAAAAATGTCATTTACCATATAAGTAAAGATGGAATGAGGGATATCTATACTAAACAGCTTTTACCAAATTACGATATCTTTGATGAAAAAAAGTATTATAGCGCTGGAAATGAAAAAGCTATTTTAGAAATAGAAGGACTAAAACTAGGTCTTCTTATTTGTGAAGATATGTGGACTTCAAATGTTCATGATATTGACCCTGTTGGAAAGTTTAAAGCCGGTGAAATTGATATAATGATCAACTTAAGTGCTAGTCCCTACAATCTTGGAAAGTTTAACAAAAGAGTTAGTAGAGCAAAAAGTATATCAAATAAGCTTCAAGCTCCCTTTGTTTATGTAAACAGAGTTGGTGGTGAAGACGAAATCCTCTTTGATGGTAGAAGCTTTATTCAAGAATCAGATGAAACTTTTTACACTGCAAATCTTTTTTCTGAAGATACTTTTGAGTACGAATTAAAAAGTGATTATAAGTACTCTACGCCAGTAGATGATAAAGAAGAAAATACTTGGGAGTCTTTATTTAATGCTAGAGTAGATAAAGATCATAAGATAAAAGAGTTAAATGATGATGATTGTTTTGAGCTTCTTGAAGCTCTAAAATTTGGATTTAACGAATATGCAAGAAAGTCTTATTTTAATAACTTCACAATTGCTCTATCAGGAGGAATTGATTCTGCCCTAGTTCTAGCTCTTATCAGACTTGGATTAAAAGAAGGCCATTATCTTGAAGCAGTTTATATGCCTAGCATCTATTCATCTCCATTAAGCTATGACTTATCAAGTGAATTATGTAAAAACCTAGGTATCCCTCTTTATAATCTTCCGATAAAGTTTCTTCACTCTACAGCTAAAAATGCTATGGGTGGAACTTTTAGTATGCCATTTGAAGGTATCGCTGATGAAAATATCCAGTCAAGACTAAGAGGAACCCTTCTTTATGCTAGAAGTAATCAAATTAATTCTATGGTGGTTAATACCTCTAATAAATCAGAATTAACAGTTGGCTACTCTACTCAGTATGGAGATAGCGTTGGAGCAATTAGTCTTTTAGGTGATTTATACAAAACAGAAGTTTATGCTCTATGTAGATATATTAATAAAAATCATGGAAATATAATTCCTAAAGGTATTATTGATAGACCACCAACAGCTGAACTAAGAGAAGGACAAGTGGATTCAGCCTCCTTACCAGAGTACGAAACTTTAGATTCTATAGCAGAGTACCTTCTTAGTAATCGCTATACTAAAGAAGATATCTTAAATTTTGGCTTCAACCGTGAAGAAATTGACCTAGTTTTTAACTTATACAAAAAAACGGAGTACAAAAGATCACAATTTTGTCCTATAATAAAGGTGTCGGCAAAGAGCTTTGGCTTTGGGTACAGAATACCTATTGCTAAGCAGTCTTCCTACTTATTCGCCGAAGGCGATAAATAAGCTCTTCGCTACACTTATGAAAAAGAATATGCGACGAATAGGAGCATAGAACACAAAAATGACAAAGAAGCCGACCAAAAGGAGAAGCAAATGAGTAAAAAGTCAGTTATTGATTCATGGAAAAAGGTAAAGAAACAAGTTGATACTTTTACAAAAGAATATAATGTAAAAGACATGCAAAAAGTTTTATCTAAAAAAGTTAATAAGCTTCAAAAAGAAATCACAAACTCAATTGACTCAGATGTTACAAAAGTTAAAAAGAAAATCACAAAAGAAGCTAAGCAAATTGAACAAATTATTGAAGGCTTTATCAATCAAGAAATAAAAAAGGCAAAGGCTTTTGTAAAAGAGCAAAAAAAAGAACTAACAAAGATTCAAAAGAAACTAGAAGCTTTAACAAAAAAGAAAAAGCCAGTTAAGAAGAAAAAAACTACTAAAAAGAAAGTAACGAAGAAGAAAATTTCTAAAAAAGTTAGTAAGAAAAAAGTTACTAAAAAAGCACCTGCGAAGAAAAAAGTTACTAAGAAGAAAGTATCTAAACGTACGTCAAAGAAGTCTTCTAAATAATTCGCCAAAGGCCATAGTAGAATTGATGCTACACTGCTAAAAAAAATATGCTTTAATCCGTAGCATAGAACACAGAACAATTTTTGAAAAATAAAGTATAGAAAAGCTCTCTTTAAAGAGAGCTTTTTTATTGCTTAACATAACGTCCAGTTTTAAGGCTATGAAATATTACCTTACCTTTTTTACGATCAATAGAAAATCCAATTCCATCAACACCGTAATATGATTTATTATCCAAAGAAAATACTTTTTCAAAGTAAATACTATAATATGGAAAGTCTTTGTTATTTCCAAATCTAGCAACCCAGATAAGTTCCTTTTCATTTATATATATTCCATAATGAGGGGCATCTGTTCCATTTGCTCTATTTTTTAGGTCAACAGCACCTAAAATCTTATGCTTTTTTGAATCAAAGCTATTTATTGCACTTATAGTTTTTCTAGCTTTTACATCAGTAATAAGAACTTTTTGAAATATATAACCATCTTTTTGATAAGGTTTCTCCCAAACATGACTATACTTAGTAAGCTTTTCTTTTTCACTCCATGTACCAATCCAATTTCCATAAAATGAATGAAAAAAAGGAGCCCCCTTTATCTGATCCTGTATTTTTCTATTTCCAAGTATAAATGAATTTAAAAGAGCTATTTTTGAATCATTAATACTAGTTCTTTTATTCAAAAGAGTTATGATCTTAAGCCTATATTTTTCTAAATCTAAAATATTTTGTTCAAATTTTGTATCACTCACTCTAAGTGCTTTTGCCTGTTCTTTTTCTAATACACAGTAGTCCTGATCAAGTTTAGATAAGCTTGAACAACTTATTAAGAATATAAGTAAAATTACCTTAAACATAGAAATGGATATTACATGAAATTATGCGTTTGTTCTAGCTTCTTCTAGATATGGTCTCCACTTACCTTGCCAATTACGTAAGTAGGCATTTTTTATTGTCTTATCTTTAGCAAACTCAACCATTACATAAGTAAGATGGGTGATATTTTGATGTTGAGCTTTATCTAAAGAAGGTATCTGATTCCAAGTACCTGTATTAAAATATAATTTACCATCTTTAAATCGTCTCCATTCACTAATATGACTATGTCCAAATATAATCATCTTCAAGTCTTTATGACGATTTAAAACTCTTCTAGCAAACCTGATATAAGAAGGATGAATATTTATTTGAGATAGCTTTTTTAAAGACAATCGAAAGTTTTTATTAAATTTTCCATATGGCCTAAACTGTGTTCGAAGCAAATACTTAAATACAGTAAAACTTAAGTTTACAAAAAACCTAAAGTCGTGAATTAAAGCCCACCAGATATATGTTGATAATGGCCTGATATTATCAATATATGGTCTTCTATATTTTATCTTTGGTAAAAGGTATAAACAAAATAAGCTTCCCCATGGAAGATTAATGATATCTTTACCTTGGGGGCCTTTTACAAATATTTTAGATAAAGGAACAGTATTAACAGGCTCAAAACGATGTCCATGTTCAATTTGAACACCATTAACGACTAACTTATGAACAAACTCAACCTCACCTACAAGCTCGATTATCTTTTGCTGTGCTTTTTGAAAACTCATCGCAAAGTCATGATTACCAATAACATATGTAATCTTTTTATTTGGTCTAGAAACAAATTTACGAAGACCATCAAAAAACTCTTTATGTCCTTCGATAATTTCATCTAGCATCTGACAAGTAAGTTCTTCATCAATAAGATGAGTTATATTTTCTTGCTGAATTTGAATAAGGTTTAGTATGTCTCCATTTAAAACTAAATGAATATCTGAAAAATAATATGTCCCTAAAGAATAATAATCAAGAAGTTCTACAAACCTTTCATCTTCATCAAAGTCTTCTAGTAAGTTTACTTCACCATTTGAAAAGAACTTACCACGACCTAAATGGAAATCACTTACGACTAAAAGTTGCATCTAGACTTCCTTCACATGAAATATCTTTCCTCTTCCCGATTTTTTAGATTTGTACATCATTTGATCAGCAAAGAAGATAATTTCTTTAGGCGTTTTTGCATCAATAGGATACTCTGCAATTCCAATTGAAACAGAAAGATTATAATCTTCATTCGTATCGATTTTAAACTTATACTCTTTTACTCTCTGTAATATTCTTTGAGCAATTGTATGAACAATTTGAGTTTGAGTATCTCTCATTAAAATAATAAATTCGTCTCCGCCATATCTATAAACAGAGTCAGTTGTTCGAACAAGACTCCTTAAAAGATCGCTTAATTGAATCAGCATGCTGCTTCCAACTAAGTGCCCATAGCTATCATTAACATTCTTAAAATGATCAATATCAATAAACATTAAACTAAAATTCATTTGTTGTTCAAAAGATAATTCTATCTCTTTTTCAAGATCATATCGAAGTTTTCTTTGATTATATGCTCCTGTTACTTCATCTGTATTTGATAAATCTGCATAGTTCTGAACTGTATTTTTCAAGCTTTTATAAAGTTGTATTTTCTCTAAATGCATAAATAATAGATCTGAAAGAATAACTTCTATATTTTTAGATGTTTTAAATATAAGCCAAAAATAAGCATTATCATTTCTACTTACAGGAACATAATATTTATCCTTATAAATATAATAGTCTCCAATATATCTTTTATCTAATCTTTTTGTTCTGATAAATTTTTTATCTTCTGTTTCTAATCGTCCAAATATAACGTTTTGATTTTCAGCAGAAAACTCAACAAAACAAAGCCTTTGTGTTTGCTCAAAAAAGTCTAAATAAGTACTTAAATAGTCATTCAAAAGTTCAGGTGTTTTTACTTTTATTGAGGACTTAACAATATGATCAAGAGCACGTAATGGAACATTTCTATCAAAAAGCAACTGAACCGATGCTTTAGTTAAAAGATTTAGAAATCTCTGTTTGCTAGGAAAATTATTTAAAACATCTATCACATTTAATTTAAATAATTCATGAAAATTAAGATTATCTAGATCTCTACTGAATAAAACCACTGGTGCATAAAGAGAAAGATCCTTAAAATCTGAAGATAATTCTTTTATTGCTTCATGGCCTATAAAAAAAAGTGTATCTGGAAGATATTGAAATTCTCTCATACTTTTTTTATAAGAGAAATCTATCTCTACATATGGATTTTCACATATCTTTTTAAATGACTTATAATCATCAATATTAAATCCGATAAATTTAAACTGTAATTTTCTTTTTAGTTCCATTTCTAACTCGAACTTTTTAAACGCTCCGCGAGTAAAGCTATTTTATCACTTACGCTCCCATCATCTTCAAGTTGCTCAATTGCTGAACGAAGAGTTCCTATCACTTTATCTAATTTATCTTCTAGACCAACTTTATCCGATAAAACTTTTTGCTCATTTTGTTGAATACAAGACATATCAAACTCAAGAGTATCTATTCTTCTTTTCAGTTCTAAAATTTTTTCTTCTCTATTTTTCAACTGAATACTTGTATCTTTTTTCAACATTTCTAACTGATGTTCTAAATCTTTTTCTCTTTGTCTAACTTTATTGACATCAATTAGTTGCTTAGTTTGAATAGCTTTAGCTTCATTCGCAAGTTTTTTTGCTTTTTCCTCTGCAAGACTTAATTGATACTTATGTTTTTCAAGTTCTTCTTCTATATGATGTATTTTCTTTTCATATCTTCTTTTTTGAACATCAAGCTCAATACTTTTTTCAACCAGCTCAGATTTATGTAAATGCTCTTGTTCTTTTTCTATCATTCGATCAGATTCAAGTTGTGATACTCTGTGCTCCAGCCTCAATCTTTCTTCACGAAGAATTTTTATTGTCTGTGTTAAATGAATCATTTTATCTTCACTTTCAGAAACAATATCATTAAATGCTGTTGTATTACTCACAACTTTCTCTTCAACCGGTTCTTCAATCGAACTTTTCTGTTCCATCATAGCATCAATCTGAGCAAGCTTATCCTCATATGTATCATCCTGCTGCGCTGTATACTCTTGATTATCTATCGCCATATCATCTTCAGTTGTAATGACATTATCATCGTGACTCAAAACTGCTTCGAGATTATTGTCTTGTTCTTTTAGAATCGCTTCAACAAAGTCATCACTATTTGAAACATCATCATCGAAAATATCTTCTTCGATACTACTTGCTTCACCCTGCTCAGCTAAAGAATAATCTTCAAAGTCTTCATCATTATCTTCTAGAATATCCTTTTCTAAAGATTCAGTATCAATGCTTAAGTCTAAAGATTTAAGATCACTATCTTCAAAATTATCTGATTCAAAGGGCTCTTCTGATAAGTCTTCAAGCTCTAATGGCTCAACTTGTTCAATATCACTATCTTCAAAATTATCTAATTCAAAAGACTCCTCTGATAAATCTTCAAGCTCTAACGACTCTACTTGCTCAAGATCCAATTCTACAAGGTCATTGGATATATCAGATTGCTCCAACTCATTTAAATCATCAAGTTCTAATGGCTCAACTTCATCTAAAGACAGATCAAGCTTTAATTCTTCAACCTCATAGGGCTGCTCTAAAAGTTTTTCAACATCATGTTCCTGAGTTGGGATATCAATATCCTCAACATTTAGTCCAATTTCAATTGCTTCTTCTTGTTCTACTTGAAGTTCAAAGTCTGAAACTGTATCTTTACTTCCATCTAAAATAGGATATTCTAAATCCTCTTTTGAAGGTAAAATAGGAACCTGTGCAACTTCCATCTGAACGGTAAACTCTGTATCTGGACTTTCATCCATCTGATTTTCTTCTTGGATATTATGATCGAACTCTATATTAATTTGAGGTAAGCCACTTGTGTCCAAACTAACTTCCTCTCTTATTTCTAGCTGATCCAAAGAAGGAATCTGCTCCAACTGCTCCTCAGTACAAACTGTCGCTACTGAACTATCATCTTTTAACGAAGAAACATATGAAGTCGGAACAACTTCTTTAAAAATACTGTCTAAATCTTCACTTATAAATAGTGCCTTTGCGCTAATATCATCTATCGCCTGATGTTGCTTTAAAATTTGATCAACTTCATCTTCAAGAGGTATCGAAAAAATATGGTTTAAAATCTCTAAATTTATTGGTTCGTTTATAAAATAGTTTGCACACAGCTTAGCAGATTGTATTTTTTTTATTTTCTTTATTTCTAAAGAGCCAGTATAGGCAACAACCTTTGCTTGAATTTTATTCTTATTTAAATATTTTAAAGTTTTTTCATAAACTTTTTTATCATTTTCTATATTAAACAAAAGAAAGTCTGAACTAAAAAGATCAAGAGATTTAATATCTTTAAAGACTTTAAAATCACACCACCTAGATAAAAGATCTGCTAATTTTTTAACTAGCCGATCTTGATCATCATAAACATAAACCAATGTCTTTTTTGCATCTTGTGTCATATTTAAAATTTTAACAAAATCAAATACTTCAAGATAGGGAGCAAATCTTTTCATACAATTTATTGATTAAACAACTTAACTCTAATAAAATTGTCCAGTACTCACAAAAAAATAAAAAGGTTTTTATGCAAAGCATAGTACTTCTATTATTTTCTCTTTCTACACTAGCTGCTTTTTTACCCAGCAATCTCATTAAATCGAGTGAAAAACAGTCAAATTACATCATAGTAGTCGAGAAAAGCACTCATACTCTCCATATTTATCAGGCGATCGAGCATGGATTCGAAAAAATAAAAAGCTATAAGGTTGCAACAGGAAAAAACACAGGAAACAAACTGGCTTCGGGGGATAAAAAAACTCCAGAAGGTATTTATTTTATCAATAACTTTAGATCAGGCAATGACTTAAAGAAATCTTATGGGAAACTGGGCAATATCTATGGAGCTGGCGCATTCACGCTAAACTATCCAAATGTATTTGATAAAATCAAAGCAAAGACAGGACATGGAATTTGGCTCCATTCTACTGATGATGACTCAAGAGTAAGTAAAGGTTTAGACTCAAAAGGTTGTGTCGTTGCGACAGATAAAGATATTAGACAAATCGCAAATTATATAGAGCTTCACAAAACACCTATTATCATAACTCAAAACTTATATTACTTAGAAAATGATAGCTTTAATACAAACTCTTTAAAAATTAATATGTTTTTTGATTCATGGAAAAGCTCATGGAAAAATAAAGATTTTAAGAACTATATTCTTCACTACTCTAAAAAATATTTTTACGATAAGAAAAAAGGAAAATACAGGCAGTTCAAACGCTATAAAAAGTATCTTTTTTCTAACAAAGATAAACCTGAAATCACATTTTCTAACATTCAAATACTTGCTTTTAATAATACAGCTATTATAAAAGCAACTCAAAATTATCAATCAAAAAAAATAAGAGATATAGGAACAAAAACTCTTTATCTAATGAAAGACCATAAATATAACTGGAAAATTGTTGCTGAACATTGGTCTAAAAATGTTGCAAATGATAACAATTTTAACCTATCTGCTAGAGCTAAATAATGTTAAAAAAGAAAACAAATGAAATGACATTAATCATTAAAAATAACGATACGGGGACATCTAGGTTCTATGTTTTAAACAAAAAGCTGCTAAAAAAAGCTGCTATTATAAGCTCAACAATAATTCTTATACTAGTATTTGGATCTATTCTACTCACTTCAATAATGAGAAAAAGACTTGTTTCAAGAGAAAATAAAATCCCAGTTGAAATCTTAAATCTAAATAAGATAATTAAAGATTTAAGCTCTAGACTTGCTGATGAAAAAGAACTAACAACAGCTTTACAACAAAATATATCTCGGAAAAACATACAGAATATTAATAGTATCAACCATATATCTATTCCTGCAACTGGACTTGATAAACGAAAAGATGCTCTAACAACAATAGAGCAAATTGAAATCGACTCCTCGGGTGACTTAAACACAGTTTCTTTTAATATTAAAAATAATACTAATGACAAAATAGCAGGATACTTTTTTATTATTACTTTTTACAATAATCAAACGAGTATTTATCCTAGAGTAAACTCTCAAAAAGCTACTTATAGCCAAGGAGAACCTTTTACAATTTCTAAATTCAAACCCGTTAAAATAACTCTTGATTCTAACCTAGATGATTCAGAGGTTAAATATAAGATAATGCTATTTTCAAGAGTTGGTGATTTAATAGGATATTCAAGCAATATTTACTAAGGCCTAAAATATGATCAAAATGGAAACACAAAATATTATTAGCGAAAATACGCAACTTGAAGGTAATATTCATTTCAATGCAATAACAACTATTTTTGGAACACTTAATGGAACTATAGAAAGTAGAAAGCATCAGTTAACCTTAGAGGCTGGTTCTTACGTGAAAGGAATGATCAACTGCTCTTCGATAGATATATACGGTACAGTTGAAGCAAATATAGAATCAGATGACACCGTTATCATTCGTTCAAATGCTATTGTAACAGGTGCAATAAAATCCAAAAATTTAGTTATCTATCCTGGAGCACAGGTTAATATTGAAGCTCACAGCGATCATAAAAATCTTTTATAATTAACAAGCTTTACTTGATATCCTGCTTTTACAAGCTGCTTTTTAAGACTCTTACTTCCTAAAACAACAATAACCTGATCTTTAATAGAATATATATCTTTAATTTTCTTGGCCAACTCATGACTCGAAATCTTCTCTAACTTAGAAGTAAAATTATAAAGCTCATCATAGGGACGCCCCTGATGATCAAGCATCATCAAGGTATTCATAAAACCAGTATTTGACTCTAAACTCATTATATAATTTCCTTTAATATATCTTTTTGAATGATTAAAGAATTTTTCCTCAATAGAGCTGGAGTTATCCTCAATAGTTTTAGAAATAACATTTAGAGTTTGAGCTAATGTTTTATTTTTAGTAAAAGTGATTATTCCACTTCTGCCATAATACCTTTGCCCCGCGGCATAAGCTCCAATAGAATATGTTAATCCTCTTTTTACTCGAACCTCTTGCATAAGCCTCGATGTAAAGCCTCCCCCTATGTACTTAGAAGCAAATGCTAATCTCGTCTGGTCTACAGTCGCTTGATCCTTAGTTAAAACCTTTCCAATTCTAATTTGAGCTTGATTAGCAGATGGAACAGTTACAAGATAGAGTTGCGAATTATTTGCTTGTTTTATAGCAGGAAGCTTTTTCTGAGTTAACTTTGAAGCTTTCCAACCACAGTCATTTTTAAAAATACTTTTGATTTTAAAAATATCCTTTGGACCCCTTATGTAGATTTTCTTATAAACTTTATTATTAAAAAAGTTCAATCTCTTTTTTAAATCTTTAGAATGCAAAGACTTAATAGTAGCAATTTTACCACCGACTGGATTTTTATACATAGTTTTACCTAAGCTAATTTCTCTAAAAGCTCTACTGGCAAGCTCACTATGAGAAGTCACTAGTGACTCCAAGCCCGTTATAATCCTTTTTTTAGATTTTTTCAGCTCAGCTTTAGGGTATGTTGCATTTTGAAACATATGACATACCATCTTTAAACTTGGTTCAAGGTGTGCCATTAAACCTGAAACACTATAAGTAGAATATTCGTGAGTTACATTTGAAGCATAACTTGTTCCAAAAAACTCTAATGCATCGACTATTTCTTTTTGAGTATACCTCGTTGTTCCAAGAGAAATATTATTAAACATGAGTTGAGTTTGCCCAAGTTTTTCTTTTTTTTCACTTAAAGCTCCATCTCCAAAGTAAACCATAATATCGAATGTCGGAAACTTCTCATCCTTAAGCCAAACAACTTCTATGCCTTGCCAATTTAATGTTTTTACATTTGTTTCAATAAAGTTTTTCGCATGTAATGAAGTTATAAAAAATAGTAGTATTAAGTATTTCATATGTTACCTATGTTTATTCCAAATTGATAAAAATACAGACTTCTTTGGATGAAAATATTTATCACAAGCTTTCTTTAAATCATCCACAGTTATAGACTGATATGTTTGCATTTCTTTTTTATAAAATCGATAGTCTCCAAAATATACCTCTCTATTACCAATAAATTTAGCAATACTTGCATTAGTATCTAAACCTGAAAACATTTGCACTAAGTATTGATTTTTAACTTTTGCTAGAGTCCTTTGATTAATACTTTTTTTACAACTCCTATGCATAAGCCTTCTTAAACTCTTTTTAGCAATATTTAAATTTGCAGATCTTATGAGCTTTCCTCCAATAAAAAATACTCCCCCATCTTGTAATGTGTAATTAGCAGCATAAATATTTGATAAAAGAGGCTTTCTACTTAGAACATATTTTTGATTCAAATAAGAACTTGCTCCATCTCCTAATATAGATGAAAGAATATCAAGTACATAAGACTCATAAGGTCCTATTTTTATCCCAGGATAAGCTAAAATAAAACTTGGAACAGGAGACTGTCCTTTTAACTTTACATCATAACCAAGCTTTAGAGGCTTTTTAATCGTTTTTTGAGATAGAGCTGCTAACTTAACTTTTTCTAAATCTTTAAAAGCCTTTATATTAGCAAATTTCTTTTCAATAAGATCGAATGTTTTATTGGAATCGACATCTCCGACAATAACAATAACTGCATTATTTGGAGCATAATATTTTTTAAAATAATTGTATATTTGATTTCTAGATACTGTTTTTATATCTTTAATTTTACCTATCACACTTGTCCCATAAGCGCTGCCTTTAAAGATTTGTTTCATCATGGCCAAAAAGATTTTTCCTCTATCTGAGTTTTCATATCTCATTCTTCTTTCTTCCAAAACGACTTGTTTTTCACTCTCAAATGCTTTTTCATCAAGAGTTAAGTTCTCCATTCTATCTGCTTCAATATCAATCATTAACTCTAAATGCTCACTTGGCATATTCTCATAGTAAACAGTTAAATCATTAGAAGTATAAGCATTATTATTTCCACCATTACCTTCTACTAGCCTATCAAAGTCACCCATTTTGTACTTTTTAGCTCCCTTAAACATCATATGTTCAAGAAAATGACTTGCGCCCGTAAGACCTTGTGTTTCATGCTTTCCACCAACCTGATAAAAAGTATAGTATGAAAATATAGGTAATTTTTTATTCTCGATAACAATGGCTTTTAAACCATTTTTAAACTCTTTTTTTACAGCATTAAACTCAATCGAATCCGCATTAAATTTAACTTGCTGCTCACTCTTACTTGAACATCCAATAAAAAGAATAAGCAAGAATGACATAGATACTAATTTCATATATTTTACTCCATTAAAATAGTGAAATTATTATACAAAAACATGACGAAAAAGTCTTTTTATTCTTTTTTATTTTAAAATTGTGATATATTTTCCTCATATAAATATTAAAATTTTAGGGGGCTATAGTTCATGAAAATTGCAGTACCAAAAGAAATCAAAAACAACGAAAATAGAGTTGGACTAGTTCCATCAGGTGTTAGACAACTCGTTCAAGATGGCCATGAACTTTTTGTTCAAAAAAGTGCAGGAGTAGGTGTTGGTATTTCAGACCAAGAATATATCAATGCAGGAGCTACAATGGTTGATACTTTAGAAGATACTTTTGCAGCTGGGCAAATGATCATAAAAGTTAAAGAACCTCAACCAGTAGAGATCGCTTTATTAAAGCCTCATCATATTCTTTATACATATCTACACCTAGCTGCTGACAAAGAATTAACTGAAGGTTTAATGAAATCAGGCTCTACATGTATTGCTTATGAAACAATTCAATATAAAGATGGTTCATTACCTTTATTAGTTCCAATGAGTGAAGTGGCAGGAAGAATGGCCACACAAGTTGGAACGACTTATCTTCAAAAAGATAAAGGTGGAAAAGGAATTCTTTTAGGTGGTGTTCCTGGTGTTAAAAGAGCTAAAGTAACTATTATTGGTTGTGGTATTGCAGGAACAAATGCTGCAAAAATGGCGATGGGTCTTGGAGCTGATGTAACTTGTATCGATTTATCGACAAATAGATTAGCACAAATGGATGATCTATTTGATAACAGAATTACAACTTTATATTCAAACTCTCAAAATATTGAAGAAGCAGTTCTTGCATCAGACCTAGTTATTGGAGCTGTATTAGTGGCAGGTGCCAAAGCACCAAAACTAGTAACAAGAGATATGATATCTAAAATGGAAAATGGATCTGTTGTTGTTGATATTGCCGTTGATCAAGGTGGATGTATTGAAACATGTACTCCGACAACTCATGAAAACCCAACTTTTGAAGTAGATGGTGTTGTTCACTATTGTGTTGCCAATATGCCAGGAGCGGTAGCAAGAACTTCTACATATGCTCTTACAAATGTAACTTTAAAATATGCAAGAATGATTGCTAAAAATGGAGTAGATAAGTCAATTGCTATGGATGAGCCTCTAAAACTTGGAGTTAATATCTATAAAGGTAATCTTGTTTATAAGCAAGTTGCTACTGACTTAGAACTTCCATTTACTCCTTTAGATCCTGAAAAGTATTTATAACCTACTAGAATTTTTTCCCTGTTATATGGTAAAATAAACCTATGACAGGGAAACCTCTTTTTGACAAAATTATAATGGCAATATCTTTAGTTTGTTCACTTGGTAGTGCAGGTCTTGTTTATTATTCTCATAATATGATTGAAAAACCTAAAACGAACAAGCAAAAAGAGTTTAACGATATGGCCCAATCAGCGATCTCAGATCTTCAATCTCCTAGAATATCTATGGAAGAAATATCTGTTAATTTATACTCTCGAAAAACAAGACTTAGATTTTTAAATGTAAAAATGGATATTGAAGTTTACAAAGAAGAGTACAAAGACAATTTAAGTAACTTTAAATCTATTATTAATGATCAATTAATCGATGTTGCTGGAAATATGAAAGCTGATCAGCTTAATTCAATAACGGGAAAAATTCTTCTAGAATCAAGAATAAAAAAGCGCCTAAATGAAATCTTTGGCGCTTCTACAATTAAAAAAATATATTTTTCTAAGTTTATTATTCAGTAACAGCTTCTTGAGAAGGCTCATCTTTTACCGACTCAAAATTTCCAGTTTGATCATCAAGATTTTTTAAGTACTCATCAACTTGAGATTTTGTAATTTTTCCTTCTGCTAAAAGTCTATCTCTTAGCCTTACATCCATCATTTTCTCATCCATTGCAATGCGTAATTCCATTTTTATATCTCCACTGACTAGTTAAATTAATCGATTTTTAACACAAAATACCATTAATGCCAAATTTTTGGCCCATCATCATCACCATCATCATCTACAAGACGAATTTTCTTTCTCATATTCTTTTTATGCTTTTGTTTTTTATGATTGCTGATTTGGGCCCTAATAGACTTATAACGTAAGTAAAAATAAGAAAAACCCATTGCTAACAAATGGGACCAGGCCGAGTACTTATAACTAGAAGTAAGAGACATAAAGACTTCAATTCCAGCTAATAAAAGACAGAAATATTTTGCCTTAAGAGGAAATAAAAGCATAAAGGTAAGCATTCTTTCTGAAAAAACTAAAGCATAAGCTACAATCAAAGCAAGATTTATTCCATCAAGTCCTTTCAACGGAACATAGCTCATATGTGTATTAACAAGAGAGATCAAAAAATAAAAACTACCCGTAAAAAGAACAGTAAATAATAAAAACTTTTGATAAAATTTTTGTCCCCATTTTTGCTCTAATTCTGATCCAATAAACCATAACAATAAGCAATTAAATAAAATTGAAGTAAAGCTCACTTCAATAAATGGAAAAGTTAAGAACTGATAAATATGTCCTTTCAATACCATATTTGAAGATAAGCCCAAAAAATTAACTAATGTTATTCCTAAAGACTGTCCTAACAATGTATTTACCAAAAATATAGCAACGCTTGCTATAATTAATATCTTATTAAATCGCGACAAAGGAGGCGAGTGCATTCTCATTTGATTCATAAATTACTTATCCATTTTTTGGGAAATTTCTATCAATACACCATCACTACTTTTAGGATGGATAAAATTAACTAAACAGTTGCCAGCTCCAACTGTAGGTTCGCGGTATATAAATCGATAACCCTTTTGCTCCATCTCTTTTTGTTTAAGTAAAATATCTTTTACCTTAAAACAAAGGTGATGAATTCCTGGACCATTTTTATCAATAAACTTTTGAATTGTACTTTGCGGATCAGTCGGCTCTAAAAGTTCAATATGAGCATTTTTATCCACATGACAAAAAGCTGTTTTAACCTTTTGGGACTCAACAACTTCTCTTTTATCTGAAAACTTAAACCCAAGATCTTCATAAACTTTAATCGTACTTTCTAAGTCATTTGTTGCAATTGCAATATGATCTAATATAGCACTATCCAAACTTAACATTTTTACTTCCTTACTAAAAAAAGCCCACATTAATGTGGGCTTATTATCTCAATAATTTTAGAAAGTTCAAAGTATTTTTAAGATCCGTCTTCCGAACCACAATTAATACTAAAAACCCCATTTGTGAAATCTGGTGGATCACAAGCATTATCGCATCTATTGGGATCTGTGACATCAAATGTTGGTGGTGTGGGCTGGATTGGAGCTGTACAAACTCCATTTCTACACTCTCCACTTTCTGGATTTGTATAACATCTTAAAGCACAAAGCTGAGCTCCTTGAGAATCAACTCCCGTTTTCACAACAAAACACTTTGTTACAGGTTGTTGCTCACACCAATTTTTAGCAACGCAGCTTTGACCGACTTGTTTTGAACATAAAACAGGTGGTGTTTGAGATTCATCATGAACAGCACATGTTCCAGTTCCTTGATTACAACACAGACTAGCGCACTCATAATCACTTTGACAGCTCGAACCAGTTACCTCATTACCATAAGATGGCTCATCTTCAATACAACTAGAAACAATCGTTTTATCCCAGCATCTATTATTAATACAACATCCAGTACTACCACATTGCGAGGTAGACGTACATGCTTGAAAACTTGAACTAGCTACATCTGTCGTACTATCTGGATTATTTGCTTCTTTAATAATTTGAAGTTTTACATCTGTAGAAAGGCTCACTTGATTTTCAACACCATTTTCTAAATAATAGACCTCAATTGTTCCAGTTACACTACATGAGCCAATATGCTCACCACTTTCATCTTTTGTTACCGCTCTTTCGTTACAACCATCCATCCATTGACTCTGTCCAGTTGCCGCCATTGTTTGTACTAGTTTCGCAGCATTTGGAGTCCCTGCTCCCAAATACTCTAAACCAATAGATAAATCTTTTCTTACATATCTTGGAAAAAGCTTAGATTGAAAATATAGTGTGGGAACGCTAGTTCCAAAAAGTCCATATTTATTAATTGTTGCATTACTATCAGGTGTTATTTGCCATGTCGAAGTTGATGTTAACCTATAGGGCCCCTGATAAGTATAAGTCACTCCATCTATCACTTGAGATGTCGCCATTCCAAAAGTGGTTGTATTATCAAAAACAAACAAAGAACCTGTAGATAATTGTTGAGTAACAGGATCATCAGGTAAGCATCTTTTGAGCTTTTCATCGTCTGCTTCATTAAAGTAAGACACCCCACTTGTTGCCTGGACCTGCGCCCTACTAGGAATTAAAGCTGCTACTCCACCAGTTACAGGATACTGTAGACCTTGATCTACCACCTTAGCATAAGCATATTTACAAACATCAGTAGAAGCTTGGCAACCACTTGCAACACTCCCAGTAAATGTAGGATCATCACTTAATGAAAGCCCTCTACAAAATAAATTTTGATCTCTATTATACCCTACTGCTTCAGATAGAATACTAGGCCCACTTGCTCCATCAAAACTATAATCATTATAATCATAAAGATCATAGATCAGGTTCATATTAATAAATGGTCTGTCTCGAAGATCTAATGCTAAAACACTAACAACACTATTTTCTAAAAGCCCTGGAGCTGTTCCAACATGAGCATCAAACACTTTTTGAAACTCACCATTGACTCCAAACTTCATTCGAACCTTTACATTTTTACCAGCAAGTGTTGCGACATTAATTCCCGCTAATAAGAGAGTTCCTTTATAATCTTTTGGTATTGTCAGTTTTTTTAAATATGATCCAGCACTTACAGAACTATCAATTACCGGCTCTATAAAATGTCTAATTTCGACAGTAGGAGGAGCCGCAATTGCATTAGCAATAGCTTGTTCTAAAGCTGCTGACTGACTTGAGCCGTCAGTTCCTCCTAGATTATCACCACTTTCTGTTATGGCCTGATCTGCCTCAAAACCAGTTGTTACAGTCTCACAAGAGCTTAAAAAACTTAGTGATAAGATAAAAATAAATGTAAATATTTGTTTATACATCATACCTAGCTTCTTTATCGGCTTTTGATTCCCTATATATAAGTATTATAAGATACAGATAGCATTATTTACCTAGAATATAGCTAAGTTATTGTTTTTATAATTTCATATCTTCTTATTGTGTCCAAATTAGTTTGCATTAAACTTCAATTACCAGCAAGCTCTTCAATCTTTGAAGTTGGTTTTGTTCCAAAATAATCAAACCTTATACGAAGTTCCTGTCCAGTATTATCCTCAACTACACATGTATCATCTTGATCTTCGATATCAGAAAAACCCGATATCGGTGGACTATATGTAACAGTAGATCCATCAATAGTACAGCTTCCTTCCGTCGCAGCATTATTTAAAACAAAAGGAGCAACATAATCAGATAAGTCAACATCGATAGATACAAGCTCATAATCAGATTCACAAATTGATAATGTCTGAGAAAAGTCAATTCCTTCAGCTGCCACTCCATTAAACTCAAGTTTATTAGCATCAAAGTTATCTGGAAGTTTTATATAATCCATACTTGATACATCATTTAACTGCTCCGCTGTTAAACCAACTGTCGCTGAAAAATTTACACCATCGATCTCATCTATAGAATCAAGATCAAGTGCACTTACATCATAAGTACTTGGAAATATCATTCCTTCAATACTATCAGCACTTTCTATAAAAACATTTGTAAGTCCAATTGTTCCAGTAAAATCAATATTAGTTAAATCCCTACCCGTCAAACTTAGTCCCGTAACATTAAAACCTGTCGGGAACTTCATACCCGAAATATCACCAGCATTATTTACATGAGCCATTGTAAGTCCTGATGTATTTGAAAAGTCAACATATGAAATATCAAAGCCTGTCGGGTCCCAAGAACTTAAATCAAAATTATCAGGCAACCTTGTCATATAATGATCATCATAACTCTCTCCCTCATCTCCAGAAAATCCATCCGAATCAGTTAAATGAGATGCATTTAATCCTGTCACTCTAGAAAAGTCGGCTCCATTAATTTCAAGTCCGCTCGTATCAAAAGAACTGACATCAATAATAGGAAAAGTTGTTCCAAAAAAATCACTCATATCACCGATCTGAGATACTGTTAAACCTGTTGTTGAAGAAAAATCACTTCCCCCGACCTCAACAGCTGTCATATCCAAAGAACCTACATTAAAACCACTTGGAAATATAACATAAGTAAAATCATCTGCATCATTTATATGAGATACACTTAAGCCTGTTGTATTAGAAAAATTAATTCCCGATAAACTCATACCTGACGTTGACAAAGCAGCAACATTAAAACCATCTGGCAACTTTACACCTTCATAATTACTAGAGTTGTTCAAATGAGATATTGTAAGTCCGCTTACACGAGATAGATCTACATATGAAAGATCTAAGCCTGTCGTATCCCATGAACTAATATCAAACCCTTGTGATAAAATAACACCTTCAATTGAGCTTGCATTATCAAGGTGAGCTAAAGTCAACCCCACCGTTCCAGTAAAGTCAACATAACTAATATCAACTCCCGTCGTATCCCAAGAGCTTACATCAAAACCTTCTGGAAACTTAACACCCAAAACATCTGATGCTCCTGTAATATTTCCAAGAGTAAGTCCTACCGTACCTCTAAAGTCAACATAGGATAGGTCTTTTCCAGCCATAGCAAGCCCACTAACATCATATCCTAGCGGAAATTTTACTCCCGATATACTTGTCGCACTATCAAAAGCTTTAACTTTTAGACTGTA
Source organism: Bacteriovoracaceae bacterium (assembly GCA_025210745.1). Classification (GTDB taxonomy): domain Bacteria; phylum Bdellovibrionota; class Bacteriovoracia; order Bacteriovoracales; family Bacteriovoracaceae; genus CAKZJW01. Next base: position 81,529 of record JAOARC010000021.1, on the reverse strand, counting down.
TCTTTTTTGTACACACTGAAGACTCTTTTTACTTGGACTATCTAAACTTGAGAAATCATCGACAAGAGAGATATTTTTACAAGAAACTATAAATAAAAGAAAAAAAAGTTTACGGGATATTTTAAGCTTCATACCTTTATTCCATGAAAAAAGTTAACATATGCAAAAAATATCGGAAAAACCTTCTAAAAACTTTATACATAAAAGTATATTGGGTTTTAAAAACGCTCAAAAGTCCTTTTTTCTTTATTCTTTCGAACTCCAGGAACAGTATAAATCTCATTATGAAAAGAAATATAAACTCCGGGGTTTAATACTTTTGATACATATAGAGCTTCAACAACATTTTGCATGGCATCTGAGTCTATAAAGCCTAATGGCTTCATTGCTCCAGTAAAAACCACAGGTACTGTTGGATCTCTAAATTCTCTTTTTACAAACTCAGCACTAAATTGCATGGTATCAGTTCCGTGAAGAACAACTATAGGATGGCCATAATCGGCAAACTTCTTTATCGCTTCAAATATAACGACTCTATCTGACATATCCATATCAAGAGAGTCTTTTGCCATAATAGATTTTACCTCAATTTGAGTATAAGGAAGTCTTAATCTTTGTTCGATTCTATTTTTAATGACAGTATCTCTATTAAAAAGAGTTCCATCCTCTTCATCATATGTTTTTTCAATTGTTCCGCCTGTAGTAAGAACAACAACTTTGCGCATCGCACACACCCTTTTTTATTTTATAACCTTGACGCTAGAAATATACTCCCCATATTAAATATGTCTATTAATGAATATAAAGTGTGAAAAAAATAAAGGAGTAACCGTGAGCGTTAAAAAAGGTAATATTAGTGTAAATACAAGTGATATCTTTCCAATCATCAAAAAATGGCTTTATTCAGAGCATGACATTTTCGTAAGAGAATTAGTGTCAAATGCCTGTGATGCTATTACAAAAAGAGCTACCCTAGCTAGAACATCAGGAGATGAAGTTCCAACTGGAAAAGTGACTGTGTCAGTTAACAAGGAAGCTAAGACTATTACAATTTCAGATAATGGAATTGGTATGAATGAACAGGAAGTTGAAAAGTATATTGCAAGACTTGCTTTTTCTGGAGCTGAAGAATTTGTTAACAAAATGAAAGAAGCTGGAAATGAGACAAACGATATTATTGGAAAGTTTGGTCTTGGATTTTTCTCAGCATTTATGGTGGCTTCAAAAGTAGAAGTTGAAACCTTATCTATGAACAAAGACTCTGTTCCAACAAAATGGATCAGTGAAGGTGAAACAGAATATGAATTTCATACATCAGACAAAACAGATATTGGAACAACAATCACTCTTCATATCAATGAAGAAAGTGAAGACTTTTTAAATACATGGAAAACAAGACAAACTCTTACTCAGTACTGTGACTTTATGCCATATTCAATTGAACTAGTAGATATTAATGAAAATACTAGAATTGAAGCTGAAAACCTTAAGGCTGAAAAGGAAGAAGATAAAAAGCCAATTAATATTGATATTATCAACGATACAAATCCTCTTTGGAAAAAAGATCCATCTACTTTAAAAGATGAAGACTATATTAATTTTTATAAAAAATTATTTCCAATGGATGATCAGCCATTATTTTGGCTACACTTAAATGTAGACCATCCATTTACACTTCAAGGGATTTTATACTTTCCAAAGCTTAATCCTAATAAACCTGTTAATGATAACAATATTAAGCTTTATTCTAAGCAGGTATTTGTATCTGATAATGTAAAAAATGTTATCCCAGAATTTTTAGCTCTACTTAAAGGAGCTATTGATTCAACAGATATTCCACTTAACGTTTCAAGATCTGCTCTTCAAGGAGATCCTAATATTAAGAAGATTTCAAACTACATTATTAAAAAAGTAGCTGAATCTTTAAAGAAGCTAGAAAAAACTGATAGAAAAAAATATGAAGAGGTTTGGCCAGATATCGGATTATTTGTAAAATACGGAGTTATCTCTGATACAAAATTTGATGATTTAATGAGACAAAGAGTTTTATTTAAAAACTCTGAAGACAAATTAATCACTCTTAAAGAATATACAGAGACTATCCCTGAAAACTATAAGGAAAAAATGGGAACAAAAGTTATTACTTTTGAAGAAGGTGTATCTAACCAAGATCTTAAAAATCAACTTCTAGCTGAAGGGATTCAAACAATAACAACAGATTCTTATATCGATCCTCATTTTACTCAACATGTAGAGATGCAAAAAAAGGATGATGCTGAATATAAATTTACAAGTGTAGATACGGCAATAGAAGAAATTTTAGAAGCAGCAAATGCAACAGATGAAGATCTTAAAATTGCAGATGCTTTTAAAACAATTTTAGTTAAAGAAGATGATAAGAACCTTGATATTGAAGTTAAAAATATTAAAGGCTCTACAAGTGCTGCTTACTTTAAAGTTGATGAGTCAATGAAAAGATTTGCTCAAATGACTAAGGCCATGGGTAACCCGAATATGGATATGCCTATTAAAAAGACTTTAGTTTTAAATCCAGCAAATAATCTTGTTAAAAATGCTTACAAGCTTTTAGAGAATAATGATAAAAAAGCACTTGGTGAAAAAATCTGTCATCATATTCAAGATCTTGCTTCTATTTCAGGAGACGGACTTGATGATAAACAAAAAGCAGATTTTGTAACAAGATCACAAGAACTTGTTAGCGAACTAAGCAACTTAGCTCTTTAAAATAGAAAAAGGGAAGTTATTAAACTTCCCTTTTCTTTTTAAAAGATCATTTTTATTTACAAGGAATAAGATTTTCTAAAAACCAATGAAGTCTTTTAATATCTTGCTTTCTTGCTTCTATACTTTGAACAAAGTCTGGTTCATCCATCTGCTCAACATAATCTATTAGTTCAGCATAAGTCATTTGAGAAAAGCTCTCATCTTTGGAAAACAAAATATCTCTGTCTACGTGAGCTCCATTTGGCGTATACTTTATAAAGTCATACAAATGATGTAACCCTACGGCAATGCTATCGATTGGATCTAGTTCTGTATCATATTGCTCATATTCAATTTGAGGTATCTCCATTTCTTCGTTTTCAGAACTCATATATTCATTAACTAAACTATCATCAATCATTGTCCCGACCCTAAGATGAGTACCAGTTGGACTAATCTGAGTTCCTGGTTCTTGAAAATGCTTATAACTATATCCAAGCTGCTTAAGCCTACTATCAACCATCGTTCTAGTTTTATTAAAAAAGTCTAAATCACCTTTTCTATCCATATAGTCATAAGATAAACTATCAAACATAAAGTCGACTGTATTTAATTCACATAGATTAGTCTTAGCAAACCCCATATTACCAGCTAAAACAAAACTTGCTATTATTATAATTTTTTGGCTTGTATTCATAGTATTCTCCTTTATCTTCACTATAGTTTATTTCTATGTGTTAATGTTAGATATAATAAAGGAGTTGATGTTTATCTAAACATCATATAATTTTTATAAAAAAGACCCTCTTAAATTCTAAGAGGGTCTTTTTTACAAAGGCTTCATTCAGGAGTTTTTATCGTAAAAGTTCAATATTTACTTATTTGCAAAGATTATACATAACACAACATAAGGGGAAAATTCTTTATATAAATCACTACGCTAAAACAGATATTTCTATACGATATAAAGGTTACTTTTTACAAACTTTACTTACATATCAACAACACTTTCAAACCCAATATCATTAATTGTATTAAACTTCTTAACTTTTACTAGTTCCTCACTATTATTTTCTTCACTCTCTTTACTCTTAATTGCACTAAGATCTCTTCTGAAGTTTATATTACCAAATCTGTGTCTCTCTTTTTCTTCCTGGCAATCGATACAGAGGCATGCTGTCGGTCTTGCTAATAACCTTTTTTGAGAAATTTCACATCCACAATCTTCACATAGGCCATAAGTACCTTCTAATAGCTTTTGCTTTGCAACTTCAACTTTTTTAAGAAAAAGAACATTTCTTTGTCCAAGACGCATATTTAATTGATCTTCTTTTTGAGCATTAACCAAATCAACCTCATCACCTTTCTTATCCGCTTTTGGCAATAGCTCTTTTAAGTCTCTTGCTTTATTTTGTGCGAGAATCTCATTAAACATGTTCATTACATTGTTTGTTTTTAAATTGTTCACCTTAAACTCCTTTTTGATGACTTAACCTTAAAACTTGTCTTTTCCTTGACTTAATCTACCTTCAAAATCCTTCTTAAAGGCCCTAGCACTTCCTTGTGCTTTCCTAGTTAGCTTCCTTGCTAACTGTCTTGCTTTGTATAGGAGCAAAGCCTGTGCCAACTCACCTGTAAGTGAATTCAAGTATTTAAGTTGGTGCCTTTGTGCATAGCATTCTAACAAGGTGTCAAAATGCTAAAACAAATGACACTACTCTTTGTGATTTTAATTAGTTATAATCATTAAATAGATAGTATTTAGATTTATTGCTCTTTATAGACCTTAAAAGGAAAGTTATCATGTTAGAAAACAAAATTATTCTTAATGCACTTATTGGCGGATACCTAATTGCAATAGCTGCATTTTTTTTACTTTATTCAAATAAAAAAGTTCTTGGTATGTCTACTATTATAAAAGAAACCAAACTATCCAATAAATCAAAATGGAGATGGTTTTTTATTTTAGCTATGCTTATAACCTCTATTGCTATTTCAAATATTTTTCCTGAAAAGTTTAATTATAAGATAGAAACAAATATAACCTCACTTATCTTTAGCGCACTACTTATTGGTCTTGGTACAAATATGGCAAATGGCTGTACTAGTGGACATGGAATATGTGGGCTTGCTCGCTTTTCTAAGAGATCTTTTATTGCAGTTTGTACTTTTATCACTTTTGGAATTTTAACAAGAACTCTTATAGGACTATTGTCATGAAAAATAATATAGCTAGCTTTATGGCCGGAAGTATCTTCACTCTAGGACTTATTATTAGCCAAATGATTAACCCAAATAAAGTAATAGGTTTTTTAGATCTTACAAACTGGGACCCAACCCTTGCTTTTGTTATGGCAAGTGGCGTGATTGCTAATATTATATTTATAAAGCTGTTAAAATATAAACATATAGAAAATAAAATTATTGATAGAAAACTTCTTCTGGGATCAGCTTTTTTTGGAATTGGATGGGGCATAAGTGGACTCTGTCCAGCACCAGCTCTGGTAAACTTAGTGCAACTTGATATAAAAATCATTATTTTTTTTACTATATTAGTTATGGGATTAAAAATTAAAATTCCAAGAAAAAATAACCGATAATAACTATATGATGTTAAAACTCATTGCTTTTTCAATTATTTTCTCTATTAATACTCAAGCTGAAGCTTTAAGGTTATTTAACAATCAAAAGCCAGTTGTTCTAAAAACTGAAAATGGAAAAATCAAAAGTTTTCCCTCTGGAATTAGAGCTAAAAAAGTTGGAAACAAATACTTAATCTATGATATCACCTCAAAATCTTATCAACCTTTTTCAAAAACAGAAGAAACAAAATTTACTGCTAAAAAAGTACTTGAGATTAATCATAACACATGTAGTGATGAAGCAAATAATCTTGAAAGCTTTAAACAGGATGCATTAGAAGCAATACATATTATAGAAAAAACTCAGAAAAAATATTGTCACGATATGTACCAAAGTTTAAAAAATTATCCGAATGTTGCAGCTCCTTATACAAACTGTGATACTTATATTCACAAGGTGGCACCAGATTTAAATAAAATAATAAATGAAGTAAAAGAAAAGCTCTCTTACCTAGATGAAAAAGCACTACAAAATAAATATCAGCATTATAAAAAGAAAATTCACAACACCACAGATAATGTATCAGAGAAAATATTAAGTTTTTCAAATCTGATTCATAAATCATATAACCCTAAAAATAAAGAAATATCGTTTTCTCAATCAACTCTTACAATTCCATTAACGACAAAATGGTTTTATTCTCACCCAAAGTTAAAAGATTGGATTCAAAAAAACTGGATAGACAAAGGTATTGCTTTTCCTTTTTTAGGTAACTCTGGTGAAGGTATATCTAAAACAACAAATCCTCAAGATTTTCAAAACATAAAGTCAAAATTAATACAACTAAGATCATACTTATTGACTCAAAAGTTACATCCCAAAAAAGATAAATCCTGTCACTGTGATGAAGAAATAACAAAAAATTTTCTTAAATCTAAGTCTGCTCATTGGTTACTAACTTTAGATGATACGAAGCTAAGCCAAACTGAAACATTTATTTTTATTCATGATCAAACAGTAAAAGAAAATCGAATATGGCAAGAATATATACCTACGGATCAATCAATAGGTTGTTTTAGATCCAATAGCTTATTATCGACTCTAATTCATGAGTATAATGTCAATGCTGGCGACTTTGCATACTTTCCAACTGACACTCATGGAAATCCTTCTAAGCTTCCTATAAATGAAATTCTAAGAACACAAGACAAAGAATACACAAAGATGAAAAGTATTGTAGAAAGAGAACATTATCTGCAAATTATTTATCTTAAAATAATTTTAGACCTATAAATAAAGAATAACTTCTTTTAGACTAAAATATCCTCACCAGCTTTAAGAACAATCTGTCCAGAATCAAGAAGTTTTTTCATATGATCTTTAACCTTATCTTGCGCATCTTGGACCAGGGATAATAGTCTTGGTTTTCCTTTAAATCCATCTTCAATATCAACGATAATTCCAGTTGAAAGTCCTTCTAGAACTTTATTCGTTATATCTTTGTCCATAGTTCTAAGGGCAAAGCCAAAAATAAATTTAAGCCTCACATAATGAAGCTATAATTACAGGTAGTTAAACAGTAAGCATATCTCTTTGAATTGGATATTAAAACAAATACAATAATGTCTTGTATCTGTCGCAAAAGTCATATATATTGAAAGGGGTTAAATTATGTTACAGGTAATTAAATTTAAAAAGAAAAGCTACAAACTTGTTTTTACAAAACATGCTCTAGATAGAATGAGTTCACGAAATATTTCTAGAAATGAAGTCATAACCGTAGTTCAAGAAGGCAAAATTGTAGATAAAGAACTCGATAATAAATACTGGGTATATAAAAACTTTAAAAAGAGAACTGATAATAATCTTTGTATTTCTATAAGTATTGAAGAACCCAGTCTAATTATTATCACAGCCCTGGTAAACTGGAGAATGAAGTTATGAAACTATCCTATGATAAAGATGCAGATGCAATGACAATTAGTTTTTGTGATGAGCTTATTGTTGAAGATAGAGAGCTTGAAAAAAATATCTTTGCTGGCTACTCTAGTAAAAATAAACTAGTAGAGTTACAGCTATTAGATATTTCTAGTAGCGATGATACATGGCTTACTGTCGAGATGGCTGCAAAGGTTCTAGATAAATCTACAAGAACAATTCTTCGTTATATTCAAGACGGAACAATCAAAGCTAAAAAGGTTGGAAAAGAATATAGGATTTATCCTCAGTCTATAAGTGAGTTTGCTTCTTAAACTAAGATATCGCCATCCGGCTTCAACACAATCTGTCCAGAATCAAGAAGTTTTTTCATATGATCTTTTACTTTATCTTGGGCATCTTGAACTTGTGATAAAGGTCTTGGTTTTCCCTTTAATCCATCTTCAATATCAACGATAATTCCAGTTGAAAGTCCTTCTAGAATCTTATTCGTTATATCTTTATCCATAGTTCTAAGGGCAAGACCAAAAGTTTCCAGGTCCATTTCTTTTAAAAAGGTTACTTTCATGGCCATTGTTAGATGAACAAGATCTTCTAATTTTATCATTCGTTCTTCAAGCTCCAATGCCATATTAGGATCTTTGTCTCTTATTTGCTCTAAAAGATTTTTTGCCTCACTTGAAGATAAAAGACTAAGCATTGCTGCTGCTTCTTCTATTCCACCTTTAAACTTTGCCATAAAAATATCCTTAACAATAAAATTGGTTTTTATTCATCAGATGATTTTTCACATAGTCACTAACACCATCTTCTAAAGAGTGAAATTCAAATCCACTTAAAGCATCATTAAGCTTTGCCATATTCGCCTCAGTAAAATACTGATACTGATCCTTAAGCGAATCTGGCATTTCGATATACTCAATATTTTCATTTATCCCTAAAGCACTAAAAGTAGCTTTAGTTAAATCTAAAAAGCTTCTAGCTTTTCCTGTACCTAGGTTATAGATTCCATTTTCACCTTTGTGATCATCATTAATAAGAGCAATCATAGCGTTAACAACATCTTTTACATAAACAAAGTCACGTAGCTGTTTTCCATCTTCAAATCCATCTTTATAAGATTTAAAAAGCTTCATTTTACCTGTGGCCTTAATTTGATTATAAGCTTGATAAACAACAGAGCTCATCTTTTCTTTATGATACTCATTTGGTCCGTATACATTGAAAAATTTTACTCCATACCATTTTTCAGGAGTCGCTTGTAATTTTAACGCCCACTCATCTACAAGTTGTTTAGAATATCCATAAGCATTTAATGGTTTTAGTGATCTAATTTTTGATTCATCATCATCATAACCATCCTCTCCATCACCATAAGTCGCTGCTGAAGATGCGTAACATAGAGGAACATTAAAATCAGTACAAACTTGAAACATAATTTTTGAATAATCCACGTTATTGTACATTAAATAATCCACATCTCTTTCAGTAGTAGATGAGCATGCTCCCATGTGATAAAGAGCATCGATACCTTCTTCAAAAATAGGATATAAAGTTTCAGGTTCAATAAAGTCATCAGCTTGGATGTACTCGGAGTACTTTAATCCTCTTAGATTCATCCACTTTTGGTCACTTTCTAACCTGTCTACAACGATGATATCTTCACGTCCCATAGAGTTAAGCTCTTTAATCAAACAACTTCCTATAAAACCAGCTCCACCAGTTACAATAATCATATATTTTCTCCATGCTTTTTTATTATTTTATGCCTAAAATATACTACTTATTGTATGTTTTAGTCATATTTTTATTTTATACTCAAGCATTTAGCTTTTCATAGTATGAATCGCTCGTCGCAGTGATTATCACAGCTTCCTTGCTCATCATTACTATCAAAACCTAAATCATTTGAGTATATGTATACGCAGGGAGTCATATGTTAGATAATGGTTGGTTTTATGAAAGATCTTTTAGAAATACCTTCTCTATGGGTTGGAAAGTAAAAAAGGTTCTTCATAGTGAAAAGTCTAAATATCAGCAAATTGATGTTGTCGATACAGATGCGGTTGGAAGGCTTTTACTTTTAGACGGAAAGACAATGGTAAGTAACTTAGATGAATTTGTTTATCATGAAGTTATGGCCCATATTCCTTATATGGTTTCTAAAAACTGTAAAAAAGTTCTTATCATCGGTGGTGGAGATGGTGGCGTTGTAAGAGAATTTGCAAAGCACGAATCAATAGAGCAAATTGACCTTGTTGAAATTGATGAAAGGGTAATTGAAGTATCAAAAATATATTTTCCAGAATGCACAAGCGCACTAGATGATAAAAGAGTAAATATTCTACCTCAAGATGGATTTGCTTTTATTAAATCAAAGAAAAATGAATACGATGTTATTGTAGTAGATTCAACTGATCCAGAAGATTTTGCTTCAGGACTTTTTACAAGTGAATTTTATACTGATGTTTATAATGCTTTAACTAAAGATGGTATTATGATGAATCAAACTGAAAACCCATTTTTAGATGAGTACGATGTTAAAAGTATTTATTCAAATATGAAAAAAGCTTTTGAAAATGTTCAATCATTTACAGCGCCAATGAGTATCTACCCAGGTGTATTTTGGACCTTTGGATTTAGTTCAAAAGGAGCTAGAGCTACTCACCTTATCGATGCAAAAAGAAATGAAATGGAAGCTCTTCAAAGAGATCTTAAATGGTACAATATGGATTGGCACAAAGGCGCTTTTGCCATTAGTAACTTTCACAAAAGAAAAATAGGATTAGATTAATGGATAAAATCAAAGATCTAAATGATCAAGAATCATCAAGGCCATTTATTGGAACTACTTATAGTGAAGCGATCTTCAAAAATGCTACTCACCTAGTTGGTTTTTGTTTTGATGGGACGACTTCATATAGGCCAGGAGCAAGGTTTGGACCTGATGCAATTAAGGATGCTTCTTTTGGACTTGAAACATATTCACCATATTTAGATAGAGATATCGAAGATTATAATATTATTGATACTGGTAATCTTCCTATCTATCCAAGCAAATGGAAAATTACTAATGACTACTTTCATGCAAATACTAAAGAGCTAGATCTAAAAAAAGATAAGATAAAGTTTTTAGTTATGGGAGGTGAACACTCCATTTCTTATGGCCCAATGAGACTAGCATTAGATAATTATGAAGATATGGTTTTACTTCACTTTGATGCTCATACAGATCTTAGAGATGGATACCTTGAAGAAAAGTATTCACATGCTTCTATCATGAGAAGAATGTGGGATCATATGAGTGATAAGAATGAGCTTATTCAGTACGGGGTTAGATCTGGAACTAAAGAAGAGTTTGAGTTTATGAAAAAACATAATACTCTTTATACAAGCCTTGATTCTTTATGCGATAAAATCGCAAGCATAGATGCTAAAAGACCGATCTACATGACTCTTGATCTTGATTTTTTTGACCCTGCTTTTATGCCAGGAACTGGTACTCCTGAAGCCGGAGGTGAAAACTTTCATTCATTTATAAGAATTATTAAGATTCTAAAAGAAAAGAATTTTATTGGTGCTGATATTGTTGAACTTGCACCTATGATAGACTCAACAGGCAACTCTAATGCTTTTGCTTCAAAGATTGTTAGAGAAACACTTTTAGCGATGCAGGATTAATATAAAACTTTATAGAGCGGGCCCACTAGGACCCGCTTCCATTTCACTAGCTAAGAAAACTTGATTTTTTAGAACCTATTTCAATTGATCTAGAAAGGGGTAAACTAGATTTCAATTTAGGGATTACAATATCAAGCACTCCATTGCTTAAGCTTGCATCAAGCTCGTCAATATTTGAATTTTCAGGTAATTTGAAACTTTTATTAAAGTGCGCCACCTCATCAAATTCACCTTCCTCATTCTTATAACGACTCTTTCTTGAACCACTAACAGTTAATACTTTCTCATGTATATCTATTTTTAGATCATCATTATTCATCCCAGGTACATCAATAGCTAAATGATAATAATCATCCTGCTCTTGCACTTGAGTTAAAGGTTTCCACTGCTTTGTTTGCTTATTTGATAAAGCATTTGCAAATAGACTATCAATGTCATTAAAAAAATTTGATGTTAATAAATCGTAATGTCTCATAAGATACCTCCAATATAAAACTTATTTAATTGGGACGTCCCTATCTTATATTATTAAGATGGTATCATATGAATTTTTGTCAAGGTTGAAGTGAAAAAATAATTATTCTTCAGAGAGTAAAACTTTTTCTTTTCTCTTTTTATAAGGCATTACTATTAAAGCAACAGCCCATAATCCGATTTCATATAAAAGAACAAGTGGTACCCATAAAGCCATCATAGTAATAATATCAGGTGGAGTTAAAACAGCTGCAAGGACTGCAAATGCTGCGACTACATACCTTCTAGAAGTTGATAGTAACTCTTTATCTACAACTCCCATAAAGCCCATGATTAACATAACATTTGGCATTTGAAATAAAATCCCTAAGAACACAAGAACTTTACTCGATAAAACAATATATTCTTTTAAAGAAATAGTTGCTTCAATATTTTTTACTCCAAAAGTCATTATAGTTTCAAAAGTAAATGGAAAAACTAAAAAATAGCCAAAGCTGATACCAAGGCAAAATAATAAAAATCCGATCATTATAAATGGTCTTACTACTTTTACTTCTGATTCATAAAGCCCAGGTTTAATAAATAACCATAGTTGATGAAACCATAATGGAGAAGAAAATATTACTGCGGACCAAAAAGCCAATTGAAATTGAGTTAAAACTTTATCTAGAAGACCTAGAAAAACAACTTTTCCCTCAACACCTAAGGCAGAGCGAAGAGGTGCAAGTAAAATATCTTGTAACTTCTCACCAAAACCATAACAAACAAAAAAAGATATTATTAATATAATAACAATATTAATGACTCTCTTTCTTAACTCATGTAAGTGATCTGTTAATTCCATTTCTTTCATGGAGCCATACTATTTCAATCAACTAAGATCGTCCACTATGCCTCGCAACATTTTTGTGTTTTACAGATACTTTTATGTGCTATAATTATTAGTATGCTAAAGATCATCATCACTCTAATTATTAGCTTGTCGGCTTTTGCTGGACCGAAAGAATATCTATTTTGTCTTGGACAAGAAGAAAAACAAATTCATAAAAAGAAAATAGCCGGTGCTAGAAAATATCTTAATGAACAAATTATTTCACAAATGATCCAACTAGGTAATAACCTAACTATTAACTCGAAATACTTAAATAAAATTTGTGATTCACAATCTCCCAGTACGCAAATCATGAAATTACTACTAAAAAAGTCTAGATTTTTATTAGTTAATGTTGAAATATACGATAAACAAGAATATTCCATGGCCCTAAATAAAATAAAAGATCTTCAAGAAAAGTCGATTGATATCTTCTTACACTATCTAGGATGGATACAAAATCAAAATCAAGATCCAAAATGTTTTTCAAAGTACTTTCCTGATATTAATAAAGTATTTTATAAAGCAACCCATACTTTAGAAGAAGAAGGCATAGAAAGCTTAAGAAAAAATCTAGGTAATATTGATCTTATTTTTAAACGTCTAAAGCAATACCCTACAGGCAAAAAAAAATGCTAAATAACAACTGAAACTTTTATATCTCTGTTTGTTTCGGATCGAAAAAAGTTTTCCAATGTTTTTTGAATCTCTCTTCTCTTAAGATTGCTATCACTAGGTCTACTACATTTGAGTTTAACTATGTTTGTTTTCAAACTTGAAATACTAAAATTAAGTTGTTCATAGCCAGCAGGACTAAACATTGCAAAGTCGCTAATAAGATCTTCTATTTTCTTAGTCCAAGTTCCCTTATCTTCTCCTAAAAAAAACTCTCCTTTAGCAACTTCATCTTTTAAAATTCTTTCTACTCGACAAGAGCATTGCCCACAAAAACTAGAAGCATTTGTTGCTAAATATACTTTTTTTAAATCTCCATAGCTTTTTTTATAATGATCTATAAGCGAGGCAGAGGTCACCTTTGCACAAAAGCAAATAATTTGCCCTTCAATATAAGGACTTAGTCCACTAGGTTTTCCAAGAAAACTATCAATACAAGATTTGAAATGGAATAAAACAATTTGATCCGTGACATTATTCACTTTATGAAAAGCTTTAGAAAAAAATGTGTTATCTATTTTTGCATCAATAAAGAAGTTTTGATTATATTCAAAAAAATTGCAAATAGCAGGATTTTTAGATTCATACTTAAAGCTATAGATACACTCATTTGCATCAATTTTTAGATATAAGGATAAATATTCAGAAGTATAGCTTACATGAGCATCATCCATAACTCCAAAATAGCTATATTGTTGGTTCTTGTTTTCCATCTGGGTCCAAAGTTAAAATATCATAACCATCATCTGTTATTAAAATCGTATGTTCAAATTGAGCAGATGGCTTTTTATCTTTAGTTACAACTGTCCAACCATCTTTTAGTACTTTACAATATCTTTGGCCAAGATTAATCATTGGCTCTATTGTAAAAGTCATTCCAGGAACAAGTTCAACTCCCGTTCCTTTTTGTCCATAATGAAGAACTTGTGGATCTTCATGAAACTCTCTTCCAATTCCATGTCCACAATACTCTCTGACGACACTATAACCATGATCCTGTGCAATTTCTTGAATAATAGCCCCAACATCACCTAATCTAGCTCCTGGCCTACATATCTTAATACCTTCCATCATACATTTATAGGTAACTTGAGTCAGTTTTTTTAATTCTTCGCTAACTTCTCCAATATAAAATGTTCTATTGGTATCTCCATGAAAATTTTTATAATAAGTTGTTACATCAATATTTAAAAGATCTCCATCTTTTAAAATATCCTTCTTATTTGGAATTCCATGACAAATAACATTATTTAAAGATGTGCAAACAGACTTTGGAAAGCCATGATAATTTAATGGTGAAGGCGTTGCTCCATTATTTATTATAAATTCATGACATAAAGTATTTACATCTTCTGTGCTCATACCAACTTCTAATTTTGTTTCAATATAATTAAGAGTTTTTGCGGCAAGCTGACAACTTTGACGCATCAACTCAACTTCTCTAGCAGATTTTATAGAAATCATATTTTTATCCTTTATTTTTAAGTGGATCCTACATCTTTTAAAGCGATTTCGCTAGTTTTGCTTATTCATTTAGGATAGAATTTACATATGAAGATTCAAGTACTTAGATTAAGTTCTTCTGCTTATCAAGAAGAATCATTTTTTATAAATGAGAAGAAGGCGATAGAGTCTATTCATGGTGTGACTTACCAAAATGACTTGACTAATATTGATATGCGCTCAAAGTATATTCTTATATCCAATACTCACACAGTCCCAGAAAAAATAGCTAATCATCTTATTGATAATACAATCCTTATGATTCATCCTAATTCTGGTAGTGATAATTTTTCACAAGAGTTTATAAATAAAGTGTCATTTCCTATCGTTAGAGGAAATGAAATAAGAGCTGCTGCAGTATGCGAATATATTTTAAGTTGTGTATTTACCCACCTATGCAAGCTTCCTAATCATTGGTCTTGGGATAGTCAAAGAAAGTGGAATAGATCTCTTTTAAGCGATAAAAAGATACTTATCCTAGGATATGGACATATAGGAAAGAGAGTCTATAACACTCTTAAAGTTTTAGCTCACAATATAACTGTTGTTGATCCAAAAATTGAAGATAATTACATTGATACAAACCTTATAAATAAATATGATCAAGATTTATTTGATGATGTTCAACTCCTTATTCTCTGTACTGACTTAAATCAAGAGAATAACCAATTTATTGACAAGAAAGTTTTTGAAAAAATAAGTTCTGACTGCCTTATTATCAATAGTTCTAGAGGACAAGTTATTAATCAAGAGGATATTTTACAGTTTTTGAGTCATAATAAAAAAGCTTTTGCTTATTTAGATGTTTTTCAAAACGAACCTTTTTCTTCTAGTGAGTTCCCTAAGCTAATGAACTTAAACAAAACATCTCATATTGCAGGAGTCCATAAGGACCTCGGTATAAATATTATTAATTTTGAAAAGAATGTAATCAAATCATTTTTACAGGAAAAAGACTTTAAACAAAAATATAAGGAATCATTTTTAAATGAAGTTCATTGATAAAGTTACAAAATATTTAGTACCAGCTGGAAATGGTGTTCATACTGTTCACACAGCAAAAGAAAACAGACAAAAAGTTCATGAAGTTCTTTATGGAACAAAAGACAATGAACAAGCAAAAACAGTTTGGCTAAAAAAGCTAAATGATTTTAAAAATGATAATAGGCCTGTTCTTTTTGGAATAACTCTTGATACAGGAGGAGGAATCCAAAGAGGTGCAAACTGGGGTCCATTATTTATAAGAGACTCAATCCAAAATATTCACGACCAGTTTTTTGATATTGGGGATACAAAAACAATTCCTCATATCATTCATGATAAATATCTCAATGAGCATACAATCCAAAACTGCAGAAAGGCTTTATATAATGAACAAAACTCATTACCTGTAAGCGCCCTTAGCATTGCAGAAGATTTTACTAAAGATCTACTACAAGAGTATCCTACAAAAAAAATTCTTACTCTAGGAGGAGATCACTCTGTAAGTTATCCAGTTGTAAAAGAGTGGCTAAAGCATAAAAAAGAAAAAGGTATTAAAACAGCAATCATTCACTTTGATGCCCATACAGATTTAATGGATGAAAGATTAGGGATTGATATTTGCTTTGCCACTTGGGCAAAAAAAGTTATCCCTTATCTAGATAAAGCTTCTGATCTTATTCAAATTGGGATTAGATCTTCTGGCAATGTTAGATCACACTGGGAACAAACTACTGGAGCAAAACAGTTTTGGACTAGTGAAGTAAAAGAACAAGGTGTAAGTAGTATTAGTGATCAAATATGTACTTATATTAAAGATAATAATATTGATGAAGTATATATTAGCTTTGATATTGATGCTCTTGATGCAAAGTATGCAAGTGCCACAGGTACCCCAGAAACAGGTGGACTTGAACCTCATGAATGTGTGGTCTTAATTAATAATATTGCCAAAGAAACGAATGTTACGGGAGCAGATCTTGTTGAAGTAGCTCCTTTTGTAAGAAGTTCTTATGAATCTCTTACTAGTAATGAGCCGCAAACAACTCTACAAAGTAGTAGCATAATTGTTAATGCCATATTAGATGCTTTTAAATGTTCAAAATAAATAAAAGTATATTTCCAGACCCAAGCCTAGCTGATGAAAATGGCTTACTTGCTATTGGAGCTGACCTTAGTATTGAAACTCTAATAGATGCTTATACTCATGGCGTATTTCCCTGGCCTGTAGATAAAGAATACCCTCTTACTTGGTTTAGCCTTGATCCAAGAGGAGTATTATTTTGCGATAATCTTCATATTTCTAGGTCTATGAGAAGGTTTATAAATAAAGATCAATATCAAATTAAATTTAATACTGACTTTGAAAGTATTATTACAAAATGTGCATACATAGACAGAAAAGATCAAGAAGATACATGGATTAGCGAAGATATTATTAATGCCTATATCAGAATGTTTAACCACAAATTTGCTTACTGTATAGGAATATATAACGAAGAAGATGCTCTTATAGCAGGACTCTATGGTGTATGTATTGGAGAGCTTATAAGTGCAGAGTCAATGTTTCATACAGAAAGTAATACTTCAAAGCTTGCTGTTATAGCTCTAGTAGAAAAACTTAGATCAAAAAACATACCATTTGTAGATACTCAAATGGTTACGCCTATAACAAAAGATATGGGGGCCATACAAATAAAAAGACAGGAGTTTCTCCTGTCTTTAAAAACCTTAGATATAAATAAATCTAGATTCGATATTTTTAATAGTTAAGCCATTTGTGCTTGAATACTCAAGTTTCTTAAAGATTCTTTAAATTCATTGTAAGCTTCTTTAAGCTCCATCTTGGCTTGTTTAATATTAGCTTTCATTTGAGCTAATTTTTGTTCTCCTTCTAGAGTTAACTCTTTTTTCTTAAGCTTATACTCTTTCTTTAAAGCATAGAACTTTTTCTGCGCTTCTTGAGCCTTCTCATACATTTGCTCTAGTGCCGAAGTATCAATATTTTTTGCCTTTAATTTATCCAGAACCGAAAGCTTTTGTTTTTTAAGCATTGCTTTTCTTATTTCACTACTTGGCATTGCTTTTAAATCATAGGTAAAACCAAACAGACTTAAGAAATAAATAAACCATTTACTCGGATCATAATTATGCCACATTGGCCCATTTCTATAGTCTGATTGAAATTTATGATGATAATTATGATAACCTTCACCACATGTTAGTAAGGCTAAAATATGAGAATCCCTAGCAGAGTTTTCTTCAGTATAAGGTCTTGTACCAACCATATGGCATAAAGAGTTGATAAAGTATGTCACATGATGAACAAAAATGATTCTAAGCAATGAAGCTATAAAGAAAAAGCTTATTGGTAAATCATAGAAAAAACCAATCGCTGTTGGTAACATAAAACACATTACAAGAGCAATCATATTATAATTTTTGTGTTGCCACATAACTAACTTATTATTTAGTAAGTCTTTTGGGTAGCCAGTTTGATACTTAGGATCTTCCTTAACCATCATCCATCCCATATGGGCCCACCAAAATCCACCATTAATATCATATGGATCATCAACAGTATCAACTTTAGCATGATGTCTTCTG
Organism: Bacteriovoracaceae bacterium; assembly: GCA_025210745.1. GTDB lineage: Bacteria > Bdellovibrionota > Bacteriovoracia > Bacteriovoracales > Bacteriovoracaceae > CAKZJW01. The sequence continues at coordinate 63,492 of JAOARC010000021.1, read as the reverse complement.
TGTTTTCTTGCCCACTCTAAAACAGAAAATTCAAATGAAGCCGCTCCCCATAGTAAATACATTAACTCTGTAAATTTATTCGCTTTAAAAGCTCTATGAGAATAAAGTCTATGATAACCACCACTAATGGCCATAACCGTTACATAATAAAAAATAAAAGCCCAAACCCAAGGGGCCCAGCTAAAGCCTTCTAATTCTATCGCATAGATAGAACCTACAATTGCAATAAAGGGCATAAAAATTAGAAATAAAGTTGCAGCCCAGTTAAGTTGACCACTTCTAGCGTGTTTTAAGAAAAAATTTTTCAAAAGTCTCTCCTCTAATATCTGATACTATAGATAAGGTATCTTAGTTTTTACACTTTGGTAAGATAAGACCAATGAAATATTAATTAAAATAAGCTTACAGTCGATACATGCATCGCATCAAAGTTTAATATCTCTTGGAAAAAAGTCTTTTTGCTCTTTTTCACAAGAAGAATACTTATTTGGCTGAAATACAAGAGAATAAACTTTCCCATGAGTTTTTTTATCGTACTCAACAAATCTATATGTAGAAATATCTCTTTGATATAAACTTTTAAACATATGAAGGGCTTTTTTCATACCAGCTTTAATTTCTTTGCTCGAACAAGCATATAATTCCTTTTCTACCGGATACATGAGCTTTCCATCAGGCATTCTTAAATTTTTTATCCATGCTTCTGAGCCACACCGATAAGAATAACCTAGTTCATGTAACTTATAATAAGCTATAATAAAATTAAAATCCCAATATCTTTTGAAATCAGAGTTTATACTAAAAGGATACACATATTTAGAACAAGTTTTAAACTCTAGATGGTTTTTATGAAAAAGTGAATAAAAGTTTTTTCGATAAGACTTTTTATCTTTACTTTGACTTAATACTTTCCAGTAATGTTGATACAAGTGATAACAAGACTTTTGTAAAGAAATCATTTTTTTATAACTAAAAAATGTTGAATTTTTCATAAAAAAATCAACTGCTCTACTCGCAGAAACTAAATGAGATACTTTATATGCTCCATAATTTTTAGATGCAATTTTATTTTTGCCTTGACCATTTTCTAAAAATGCTTTTACGTATGGCCAATCAACAACTTTCATAAGTTCATTCAGATTATTAACATCTTTAAGTTCTTTACTACCTTTTCTAATTGCAATTAGAACAAGCCTAGAACTCCATTGATTTAAATCAACACATGAACCATAGCGACACTCTTTTTCAACATATCCACCTATAACTTTTACATCAAAAAAATGTGTCTTATGATATTTTTCTAAATAAGTTTTTTCTCCAAAAACAATCACTTTTTGAGCAGAACCTAACTGATCAAGATACCTTGGAACAACCCCAATAGAAAATGGAGGTGTTGTTATACTTTTTTTATATTTTTCCCAAAAATCTTTATCTTTACAAAGCTTTCTATCATATATGAATTGGCCAGAAGTAAGATCAAGATTATATACTTCACCAGAGCCTTCAACATTTGTTATTACAACATTCATACTACGAGTTTTTTTATTAACCTTTGGGTTTACATCAAAGAAAAAATGAGGCTTTGCTTGTCCTTCCAAGTTTCTTAGAGAAAAAGCCTTTGTCGTTTTAAACCACTTTGGTTCTACTTTTGCCACGAGACTATCAACATAATCTCTTCCTCCGTACTCAGCCGAGTTTTCTGACTCAAGTTTATTACGACTTGAACATGACGCAGCAATAAAAAATAATAAAACGAAAAAAATCTTTCTTATATTTGTTGACGTATTCATTAAAATCCTTCATTATTTAACACGTTCTTAAATGCTTGAGTGGTGGAATCGGTAGACACAAGGGATTTAAAATCCCTCGGCCTTATGGCTGTGCGAGTTCAAGTCTCGCCTCGAGCACCAAACCTTTAATCCACAAAATTCAGTTATAAAGGCTTTATGTCAAAATGCTATTTGCATTTTGTAGTCTCGCCTCGAGCACCAAATTTTTAATCCACAAAATTTACAGCCCAAAACACTTTAATAAGCCTATTATTTCAGATACTTAAGGCTATGAAAACTTATTTTTTGATCTTGTTCTAAGCTTTCTAAAAACTCGTGGGGGGAGTTTGGGGGTACTCTTTAGACTCTATTCAAATCCTACGACACTTTCTGCTTTTACTAGATGCTCTGGGGATAAATGGGAGTATATTTCTGTCATTCCTATACTCGAATGCCCAAGAATCTTTTGAAGGTCATAAATATTTCCTGAGTTCCATAGTGCGATCCAAATAAATGACCTAAATTATGCAATCTAATCGATTTTGATACCTAGCTGAAAATGACGTTATGTATACATCCTTTTATTTACTCATATGCATATCCATTGTTAGGCAATGAATACTACCTCCTTGCAAAATATTTTGATCTGTATTTATAGGAATTACTTTTTCAAAGTACTTTCTATAAGTTTTTATGGCACTCTCATTTAGTTCTTTCGATGCTAGTTTTGAATATTGAGGAATACTTACACTATTATTCGTAATTAAAGAGTTTGTATATGTTGGGAAAGTGTATGAAACCTCTTTGCCTGTGTGTACGACTTCGCCTTTAGAATTTAGGTATTCATAGACTTCAAAAGAAGCTACAGGTTGAGGAGCCTTTATTTCAATTACTTTAAAGCCAAGTTTTTCGAGTTTATCTTTTGTATCCTCAGAATGTTTTACCCAATCATTTTGATAAAAGTTATTTATTGAATAGTTTTGAAATAACTCTTTTTGAGACGTATAAACTTGATTACTTTGAATATTCTTTATTTTTAAACCTTGTCCAGGAGCTGATCTTGTAAATTCACAGTTCTCCCAGTCTTCCGCCTGTATCTGCTCTTCATTGCAATAGAAATATGTGTAATTAGCTTCATCTTTAACCCTAACCATATTTGACTCATATTTACTTATAAGAACTTTATTGTTTGCTAAGAATTTTGCAAAAATATCAATATGCCTAGTTTCTTCACTTGGTAGAGGGTTAAATAATACGACACTTTTACAACCTATTTTTGTAAGAGATTTAATATTACTTGGATCAAAGTCAGCGCTCATGCATACTCCATCACTGTTTATCATAAAATTTCCACCTTCAAGATAAAGCTCTTCATCTAAGATAGCAGACGTTATATTTTCTAATTCTAGATTTATATTTGGTAGATCGGAACTAGGATCTTGCTTACATCTTATTGCTTCATTAGCAATATACTCAACTCTTTTTGAATTATCTTTTTGTTGGAGGTTGGCAATTTTATTTTTTGATATACTAAATGGTCCCCAGTCACGAACCCAGCTTGTTGCATATTCATTGTTTAGGCTTTTTATAGTGATAACATTATTATAATTGGCATATCGTTCTTTTACGTAATCATACTCACTTTTATCCATTTTAAAATTAAGATTTTTAGAATTGATAGTAAGTGGATTGTTAGAAGAGTATATAATAAATTTTACATTAGGAAATGATTGAATTAATTTATCATACATACTGATTTTTTCAATGGAGGCAGCAACATGTTGATAGTCTTTAATCTTGCCTTGCTCATAAGCCCTCATTGCAGACATTGAAATATGTGAAGAAAGTATTATATGTGATGTTTCTTGGAACTCGGGCTTAATTCTATCTTTATATTCTTGCGCTAGCAGTTGACATGATATAAATAGAAGCAAGTAAAGCTTATTAAGTAACATATATTTATCTCCTGTTTAATATATTCAGCAAAAAAGATGCCAAAAATAAGTTGTTAAATACACTGTTATTCTTAAATATAGTTATTTTATATGTCTAATTTTTAGACACTGTAAAGCCACTGTGTTGAATCCGAGCGACTATGTCCTATTAGTTTCCAAGCGATTATGTCCTACTGTCTGTATTACACTGCTCGCTTTAAACTCAACCACCAATCAATATAAAGCAAAATGGTATAAAAATATGAAGATGTATAGTGACATATTCAAAGCAAGTCTTTTATACTATAAAAAACAAAGGAGAATATAGATGAAGTTAATAGTTAGTTTATTAGTTATGTTGAATGTTGCATTTGCTGGAAGAATTGTACCAAATATAAAAAGAAATATGGTTGAGCCAAATACATCAGGAGCTGCGGCAGCTCTTTCTAACAGAAATAATGCAACACTTTCTATTGGTCAATATGACAGAGAAGACGAAAATAACTCAAGTAATGATTATGATAGTGATACTTTAGCACTTTTTGGAAACCTTTCAAATGATGCTTTTAGTGCTGAGGCATGGATCCTAAAAAATGAAGACAGCGATGATGATAAATCAACAGCTATGTTTTTAAACATTGGTAAAAAGATGAATGATCAATTTACCCTCGGTTTCACAGGACTCTTTAGTGAGTTTGAAGATAAGGATGGTAATAAGTTTGGGGGAAATACGATTGGTTTTTCTGGTAATTTTTTACTTTCAAAGGAAATTATACTGGGAGCAGGTTTTAATAAATCACATATAAATGGCTCTGATTTAAATAGCACTGAGTTTTATGCAGGAGCGGGGATATTAAAAAAAGATAAAGCTCTTGAAGCAACAATCGCTCATACTCCTGTTGTTACAGAAGGTACAGCTTCTCTTTGGGGACAAACAGAGCTAAAACTAGAAGGAACACTATTTCTAAATCAACTTCAACTATCTCCAACTGTAAGCTATACAAAAGATTTTCTTGACGAGAATGGATCAGATGAAGATACAGTAAGTTTAACTCTTGGAGCTGAAGTTGAGTACATGCTTAATAACAACTATTTTATAGGCGGAAACTTTTCTCGTATTAGCTCGGAAGACACTGATAACAAAAACTCTATTAATGACTCTGAGTCATCTGAAACTGAATTTGGAGTATTTGGAAGATTAAAAATGGAAGAATTTCAAGTAATAGTTAGTTATTCTGTTTCTAATATCACTCGTGAGTACGATGATAACTCTATTGAAGATGATGAAAGCAAAGATACAAACCTTGCTATTACAGGTTCTTTCTTTTTCTAAGAAAGCTTGAAATATATTTTGTTAGGTAGGGGCTTTGATTAGAAAGCCCCTTTTTTATTACCCTAAATATTCCTAAATTAAATATACTATCATCTTCTACTAGCTCCATTATAATTCTTCACAGCTAACATACTTTAGAGGCTGCATTAAAATAATTCTTGATTTCCCTATTATAAATCCATCCTGACAGGGATTGCCCAAAAACTATTTTCTTTACTCGTTAGTAAAAAAACTCATATAAAAATTACATGATGCAAAAAATAACATCAGAACAATAGCAATACGATAGCGCGATGCATCTTTTTCTATTAGTATGATAAATAATTAAATATTAAAAATTCAATAGATATGTGCTCAAGGAGAAACTATGAAAAAGTTAATAACATCAATTTTATCTCTAATATTTTTTGTAAACACTTCGTATGCACACTCATATATGAACTCAGAGGTTGATCAAATAATAGCTTCTTTAGAAGATAGCTTAAATGATGAATCGGAAACGACATTTTATTATAGTAAAGCAAACTTTTCTAAGGCAAAAAGAAAAATACTCAAACAAATAGAAAAAGAACAAGCCTTCCTAAATAAGCATGGAGAACAATACGCTATTAAAAGAAGCTTAAAACAAAAACAAAAATTATTAAAAAAACAACAAAAATTGGCGAAGAAAATTCTTTCAAAAGAAAAACTTAAAACTCGTATTTTAACTAAAACAAAAATGTCTAAAAATGAACTTGAACGAGAACTTCAAAAAGCTTCTTCAAACTCATTTGTAGAAAACCAATTGATTGAATTTGAAAATAATATTCTTCAAAGTGGTAGTTATGAAAACTATCTTGAAGACATATCAATTCAAATTGAAAATATGACTCATGATAATGAATCTAACATTCAAAAAAAACGTATTAACTTTAGTGAAATTTTTGGAATGGCACTAGTTATACTTATTTGGATTTGTATAATTGCTTTAATTCCTTTATTAGGTGCTGGGATTTATGTTGCTATTGCCGGTATGTCGGGAGCATTACCTTTATTTGCAGCAGCAGGAGTAAGCGCAACAGCAATAGTTTTAGCAGGTATACATTTAGCACATTAAATAAAATTAACACTATAAAAAATATGAATCTGAGCTTGGAGAACAAAACATGAAAAAAATGCTATTTGGGTTACTACTAATAATAAGTACCAGTACTTTTGCAAACAATTATATATGCAAAACAAATGAAGGATCTATTATCAATTTTAATATTATAGACAATAACAAAGTTAAAGTTGTATTAGAAAAAGATAAAGGCGACATTGAAAATAGTGAAGTTATTAACGCTTGGGGAAGTACTTTTACCGGTCAATTTGTAAAAAGAAAAGGTAATAGAGTTAAAGTCACAGTTATGTCTGTTGGCCTTTTAGCTTATCACCTAAAGTTCAATACAAAAACTCTAGTCCTAAAGTATCAAAGTGGATGGAAGTCTCTTGCTCAAAAAGTTCACTTGAAAACAAAATGTGAGAAGAACTAAGTTATAAAAGCCGTGTAGCACTACCACAAGAAAATAGCGCGCCGCACCATATATTCCTATTCAAGATTTCAAAAACTTAAGCTAATATACAAATAAACTTAGGATGTTAAATATGGAAAAAATAACGGCGATTATCCCTACCTTTAATGAAGAGGTTAATATAAAAACAGCAATTGAATCATGCTTATTTGCAGATGAAATTATTGTTGTTGACTCATTTAGTACTGATAAAACTTTAGAGATAGCAAGAAGCTATCCTCAAGTAACTGTTCTTGAACATGAATATGTATATTCGGCAGCTCAAAAAAATTGGACTATCCCCCAAGCTAAACATGACTGGATTTTTCTTTTAGATGCAGACGAAAGTACTGATGAAAAGTTAATAAAAGAAATTAAAGACACTGTAGCTAATCCGCAACATGTAGCATATTGGATTGGAAGACAGAATTACTTTATGGATCAAAAGCTTAATCACGTTTGGTCTGGGGATGCAGTAATTAGATTATTTAGAAAAAGTAAGTGTAAGTATGAAGACAAACACGTACACGCTGAAATCTTAGCTGATGGCTCTATTGGCAGGTTAAAACAAAAGCTTGGACATGATACGTACAAAGGAAAAGGTCTAACAGCTCATTTAAAAAAAGCTGATAGATACTCTACCTGGGCTGCTCTTGATAGAGTTAATAAAATAAAGAAAGTTACTGCTTATCATTTAGTTGTTAAGCCATTCTTTGGTTTTCTTAAAAGATATATTCTTCATAAAGGTATTCTTGATGGAAAAGCTGGTTTTATTATTTCTTGTATGGGTGCATGGAATGTATTTATCAGAAATGTAAAAGTATGGCGTATGCACAACGGTGAAAAGTTTAAAACGGATCTGTAATTGAAAAAAATCCTTATCATTCAAACCGCATATATTGGAGATGTAATCCTTGCGACAAATCTAATCGATGAAACGAAGAAGTATTACCCGCAAGCTCAAATAGACTTTCTTTGTAGAAAAGGAAATGAATCACTGCTTATAAACCATAAAAACATTAACTTTGTTTACGTATGGGACAAAAAAGCAAAATATAAAAGTATGTTTATGCTTTTAAAGCAAATTCGCTCTCAAAGATATGATCTTTGCCTTAATATACAACGTTTTTTTAACTCTGGATTGTTTACGATTTTTAGTAAAGCAAAGACAAAGATAGGTTTTGATAAAAACCCTCTTAGTATTTTTTTTACTAAAAAGATTAAACATCAAATCCCGCATAAAATAGGTACAGGATTTTATCATGAGGTTCAAAGAAACCTACAACTATTAAAAGAAATTAATAAAGACGTTATTATAAAAAAAGAAAGTAGTGATCACCCACTTAGTTTATATTCTACAGACAAAGAACAGGATAAAATTTCAGATATAATTAAGGATAAAAGCTATATTGTCCTTGCACCTTCAAGTGTATGGTTTACAAAACAAATGGATAAAGAAAGCTGGATAAAACTTAAAAAACAAATTGCTAAAAAATATCACCTGTTCTTTATCGGTGCTCCATCAGATCAAAGCTTTTTAAATGAAATCATAGGACAAACAGATAATTGCACAAATCTTGCTGGTAAGCTTTCACTTATGGAGTCATTTGAGCTCATGAAAAAAGCAACAAGGGTTTTTGTTAACGATTCTGCCCCACTACACCTAGCAAGTGCAGCTGATGCAAAGACTACAGCAATTTTTTGCTCTACAAGTTTAACTTTTGGATATGGACCTTTAGCTAAGAATGCTACCTTGATTTCAAAAGAAAAAGAGTTAGATTGTGTACCTTGTGGATTACATGGACATAAGTCTTGTCCAAAAGGTCATTTTAAATGCTCAAAACTTATTTCAACACAAGAGCTAATTAATACAATTTAGGCAAAAAAAAGCCCTTCACATTGGAAGGGCTTAAACCGTATAGATAACTATCACCATTAGTCGATTCTAGCAGAATTGATCTGATACAACTCCAGTTCAAAACTATGATATATAGTATCTTAAAATTGAAACTGAGAGGTTTTTACATCGAGCTTTTAATAAATGCAAGTTTTTTTTATAAAGATATGCAATAAATTCCATATGTAGCATTACATGCAAAAGAAGCACTATTAATCCATCTCGCATCACTTTGGGAGTTGTCGCCAATAGTTCCATTATTTGAGCCATTAGAACTTGTCCAATTTAAACAATGATCAAATGAGCTATTTCCACCATCAAAAGAGCCACTCCATACATTCTTAGCTAAATACTGGCCTTTTTCATCATAGGTTATAGTATTTAATAAATCTGTGCTAGATGTGCTCCAAAGACTTGATGGAGATATTGCAACAAGTCTTTTTTCATCTAGATCATCAAATATGTAAATGGACCCCTTCAAAACGATACTACTTACTGCATCACTTGAGCTATCGCTGATCAGGGCTTTATATGTTCTTTTAAGTCCTGCTGAACTTGCTAGTGCTGCACATTTTGTATTTGCCCCAGCTATTGCTCCAAGGTTTCCGTTATAGCTCTCAGATGTCACAAAAATCCGATGCTCTGAATCACTAATACCATCGACTATATTGATGGACGACTCTCCTCCGCAAGAAACTAAAATCACAAAAATAGAAAATATAATACTTCTTTTCATCAAAGCAATTATACATTAAAGATATAAAAAAGCCCCCAAAACTTGGGGGCGTAAAGGTATTAATTTATTTAATAAATAACATGTCATAATACGTAGGTAATGGCCACATATCATCACTTATACACGATTCTAGATCAGCTAGTGTATCAGCAATCTTCTCACTTAAAGGAAGTATTTCTGCCGCAATTAATTCAGCATAAGCAATATCATGACTGCTTCCATGCTTATCCAGATACTCTTCTAACTTTTCTTTATCAGTAACAAGTGTATTTAATAAGTCATTTGTTTTACTTAAAACTGAAATATCAGACTTTGGATCTACTCCAGCAGACTTTTGTGAGTTAATAGCATTTGCAACTTTATTTTTATGCTCAATCACACAAGGAATAATATCTTTATTAATGATATTAACTAATGTTGAGAACTCAATAGATCTATGCATACAATATCTTTCAACTCTTACGTTAAATCTCATCTCTAGTTCTGCTGGAGAATAAATTCCAAGTTTAGTTAAGAATGTATTTGCTGGTGCATCTTGAATGACTTTTAATGCATCTGCTGATGTTCTTAGATTTGGTAAACCTCTTTTTGCAGCTTCATCAACCCACTCTTGTCCATAACCATCACCATTGAATACAACTTTTTTAGAGTTGTTATAAAGGTCTTTAACAATTTGTAATAAAACTTCGTCGATATTTGAATTAGACTCTAAATCTTTTTCTAACCTTTCATTAATATCATTCATAACATCAGTAACAGCAGCATTTAGAATTGTCATTGGAATACCAACATTAGCTGAAGATCCAACTGCTCTAAACTCAAACTTATTTCCAGTAAAAGCAAATGGCGATGTTCTATTTCTATCAGTATTATCTTTAACTAATCTTGCAACTTGATCTGCTCGAAGGTCTAAGAAACCTTCGTTATCATCAGTGTACTCTTTTCCATCAGCATAAGCTTCTAAAATTTTTGTTAAGGTATCACCTAAGAAGATTGAAATAATACTTGGAGGTGCTTCATTTGCCCCTAGTCTATGATCATTACCATGACTAGCAATTGCAGTTCTTAAAGAAGCCCCATGTCTATTAACTGCTTCACAAATCATTGCAATAACAGCTAAAAATCTATAATTTGTTTGAGGTGTTTTTGTTGGCTCTAATAAGTTTAATCCATTAGATGCACTCATTGACCAGTTTAAATGTTTACCAGAACCATTAATTCCAGCAAATGGCTTTTCATGTAACAAACAAACAAAACCATGCTTTAAAGCAACTGACTGTAAAGTCGCCATAATAACTTGGTTTTGATCTGCTGCTACATTTGCTTTACCAAAAATTGGAGCTAATTCAAACTGCCCAGGTGCAACTTCATTATGTCTTGTCTTAGCAGGAACTCCAACTTTATAAAGCTCTACTTCAACTTCTTGCATATAGGCCATAACTCTATCTGGAACTAGTCCAAAATAATGATCATCTAGTTGTTGGTTTCTTGAAGTTGATGCTCCAAAAAGAGTTCTTCCACCCATAACAAGGTCTGGTCTTTCATAAAAAAGTCCTTTATCAATTAAGAAATACTCTTGCTCACAACCAGCAGTTACGTCAACATATTCAATTTCATCAGCAGATCTTTTTGAATTATTTGTTAAGTTTAAAAATTTAGTTGCTGCTTTATTAAGTTGCGTGATTGATCTTAATAAAGGAGTTTTAATATCTAATGCATCTCCAAAGTAAGATACGAATGCTGTTGGAATACATAAAGTCGATCCGTTTTCATTTTCTCTTATAAAAATAGGAGAAGATAAATCCCATGATGTATATCCTCTTGCTTCAAATGTAGATCTTGCTCCTCCATTTGGAAATGAAGATGCATCTGGCTCACCTTGAATTAATTGAGAAGCAGATAATTTTTCAATTGGTTCTCCCGCTTCAAATGATAAAAATGCATCATGCTTTTCTGCTGTTGCACCTGTCATTGGTTGAAACCAGTGAGTAAAGTGTGTCACACCTCTACTTGTTGCCCAGTTTAAAACAGAGTTTGCATATTTTTCAGCAAGTTCTTTTGTAAGCTCTGTTCTTTTATTAATAACATCAGAAATATTTTTCTTATCTGACTTGGTTAAAATATCAGATTTATTAAAATCAAAAACATTAATCCCATAATATTCACTAACCTTTAGGGGTGTTCCATTTACATTTGTAGGGACATTAAATACTCTCGTATTTCTTTTAAAAAGTTCTAATTTAGCATTCGAACGTACGTCACTAGACATTTGTTACTCCTTTTAAAGTAAATTTGAATGTATTTATTATAACTTACGTAGAAAAAAACAATAAACAGTTTTTGATATGATCAATTTTTGCCTAATAAATTTATAAGATCTAAAAGTGCCATAGATATATTTCTTTTTTGCCAAAATATTCCTAGTTCTTTTGTAAGGTAATTATTTACTTGTTCTTCTTGCTCAAAAAATAATTGATCTCTTTTTTCAAGAAGCCTTTTCTGAGAACTACAATGTCCAGGTTTTTTAACTAAAGCCTCGTTTGGATTAAAAGCAAGACAACCATAAGGTTTTGCTCCTCTTGAAATACTACATCCTAACGATCCACTATTAAAGAATGGACATGTATAAAATTTTCTAATTTGTTTATTTGTACCATGAACATAGTCCTTATCTAGTCGATAGGAATTCTTATTGTTATTCAAAGAATTTATAAGCTCTTGGTCTAATCTCTTTTCCTTAACTAAATAGCCAAGTAACTCTAAAGCCTCTATCGCAGTTGGCATCATAGAATTATGTTCAAAAGTACAACAATGACCAATACAAGATTTACAATCCATGCCTTTATTTTCTTTTTTGGCCATTGAATCAATTAATATTTGACGCCTATTTCTGGAGTTTTCTAAGTTATTTTTTACTTTAGTAAGTAAGTTTAATGTATTTGCACTTATTTTTTCGAAGTTCATAATATAAAAATTACAATTTTTGCTGCTTTATAACATTTTATTGCTACAATGCAATAAATTAATATTGAGGTATGTAAAATGAAACTATATAAGTTTTCAATTGTTGAATCTTCAGACTCTCCGACAGCAGATGGAGTAGTTAATATTTTACTCAACTTGAATCATATCGTAAGTATTAAACCTATAAAAATAAAAGTGAAGACCAATGAAATCATTGATGGTTTTTGGATAAGACTATCAAATGGAAAAAAATATAAAGCTCTTCAAATACCACAAGTTATGAGTGATATTTTTAATGAAACTCTTCCTCAAATGTTAGTAAGTGATGAAGCAGTGCACTCACTAAATATGCATTAATTTTTGTAATAGTCTTTGATTTGATGATCTAAAGCTCATATTTTGTTAGAACTCCTACGAGGATAATAAAACTTCTATTCGAAGTTTTACTCCCAAGAGCCATCTTCAGGTTGACACTCATTACCAGGCACTAAGCATTCACACTTAAACGGAAACTTTTTTGCTGTCTCAGATTGTTCACCAATTGTTTTTAAAATTGTTGCTACCGTTAATCGAGATGCATCAGCTCTTTTATTAAATTTAAATAAAAACTTAACAAACTTTAATATCGAACCACATTGCTTTAAGTTTGAAATCTTACAATTATCAGTCTCTGGAACTTTTCCATACTTAATAAGGTACTTGAATATTGGCTTAGCAAGTTTTTCCATAAAGCCACCATCTGGAGCAACTAAAGCCTTAATAGCTCCTTCATATACTTCATAATAAGCATCCATAACTTCACTGTACTTTCTACTAGTACCATCCATAATTCCATTTTCATTCTTATCTAATCTTAAAAAAGTAGATTCAAGGTTTAAAAGCCCAGCAAAAACAGCAAAAGCATCTGTAGGCTTCATCGGAAGTGACTGTCCATCAAGCTGTGTACATGTTCTTGTAAAACTTTCTGTCTCAGCAACAAAGTCAACATACTTTGCTGAAGTAATAAGATCATTAGGGTCAGTAGCGTCTTTGGTTAAGCTTTTAATATAATTAACTAACTTTGGAAGATAACTAGATAAAGTGGTCCCATCATCTAGCTTTGAAGATGTGATAACGTTTAAAAAGTTTCTTCTAAAACAATCAACCATAATTCTTCCGTGCTCATCTACTTCTTGTCCCGGAATCTGACAAACCTTTTTCATCTCATCTATAAAAAAGTCTTTCACCTGCAGTGCCGTAAGAAGTCCAATTAAAAACTCTGATATTTCAGGAACTTCCATACATATAGCACCCTTACTACATCCGTCAGATTGAAATTGAAAGAGAGTAGACATCAAAACTAAATTATCAGTTGTACCCGCAACTTCATTACCACCTTTACGTCCAATACTAATAATGCCCAAATCTCTTAGCAGTCTTCTTATTTTCATTAAAAAAGCGTAAGTATGATCATAAGTCATATGATAACCACCACGGGCCCTACTATCAGCTTTTCCATAAATCATCATAAGGTTTGTCACGACATACTCAATAACAGAAACCTCAAAAAAAGCATCTGCATTCCTTGAATACTTATAATCATATACAGGAGCTTTTCTATTTCCTTTGATAAACTTATAATTATTTACCATACGAGAAAAATCTTTTACTTGTTCAGGGCTTCCAACTAAATCATCAAAATCAACACTTAGACGATCCGTACTGGCCAACAAATCTTTATTTCTTTCATAAACACGATAAATAGTTTTTCCCTTATCTAGGATTGTTCTCAAGTGATAAATAAGCGTATGTACTTGTGCAGCTGTAAAGTCTTCTCTTGGACCACCAGCTTCTTTACCAACAAGAACAGGTTTCACTGCTAAAATCTCTTGCCTATAATTATAAAAATTTGTTTGTGTTCCATTACTTGCTTCAAATGTAAAAACATCTGGAAGTAGCTGTTCTACTGCCTCTAATAAATTATTTAAATTAAAAAGTACATGATCACTATTAACAGCAAAAAACATGTTTTCACTTAAAAAGTCGAGACTCTTTTCGTAGATACTTAAAACATTTGTTTGCTGTCCCTCTACTCCAATAAAATTGAAACGATCAATCTTTACAAAATCAAACGCCATTGAAGATAATTCTGGCAATAAGTTAAGCGCTCGCAAAAATTCGATATGTGTTAATCTATAATCTTCACCACCTAGAAATATTTCCTTAAGAAACATAAGCGAGTTAATTTTAGATAATGTTTCAGGTGCATCATCGAAAAAGTTATTTAAAAATACATCAGTCTTTATTTCATCAACTCGCCCAGCTCTGTCTGATCTTGTAATATCTCTTAAGCTGCTGGCAATATTTGCAAAAGATCTTAAAACAATCTTTGACTCTCTATCATGCCTGTAAAAATCAACTTTATCTTCATTTTTAAAATAGCCTGTTGCCGTTACCATATTACTATTAAAGATTTTAAAAAATGTAACAAGCTTTGAAACATCACGACGTGAAATAAAACCTCTATCACCACCAAAAATTAAAAAGCTTAAATCAAAAACAGAATCAACAATAGGAAGTATTTCTGGGTCAATATTCATCGGCCCATTAAGTATAAAGTCTTTTAAAGTTACTTGAGATAAATATCCAGGTCTAGACGTTTTAACAATATCTAAGAACATGTCCATATTTTCGCCAAGACAGTCAATTTCTCTTTCAATTTTAACTTCTAAAATACGACCTAATGCTTGCGTGTCAATTTCACAACCTGCATCTGCGTACTGATTAATTCTCTCATTAGCATTTTTCTTGGTGAATAAATCCCCGCAAGAGGTGATAATAATAGATATAATTATTAATAAAAGATTAATTTTTTTTCTCATGTCCCTTCCCTAGATTTGAATTTTAATAATACCATCCTAGTAAAAATCTAGCCTAACCATGGAGGAATATTCCTCCTATAACAATCATACCATAGTAAAATAATTCAGCGTTAACAGATGTTAATGCATGAAAATATTAACACGCTATGCACAATGAGTAAAATCGGATACTTAGATTATATTTTTCCAAAAATCAAAGGAATCTTCACTGAATTTTTTAATATTTTTACTTCCCCAAACAGGCTGTGGCCATGCTCTATCATCTACGTACCTGGCAATAATATGAATATGTAGCTGAGGTACCATATTTCCAAGAGCTGCAACATTTATTTTATCTATATTTCGATGTTTAGCTAATAACTTAGAGATTAAGTCAATCTCCTTAATTAATAAAGACTGATCGCAGGCATCAAGTTCATAAATTTCTTTAATATTTACTCTTCTAGGTATCAGTAAAAACCAGTCAAGATCTCCATCTTTTAATAGTCTTAAATCACATAGCTCCAAACTTTTTAAAAAAAGAGAATCATTTTCCAAAATAGGATTTAAAACAAAATTATTCATCTAAACCCAATGTTGAAAGCCAACTGTTAAAATTATTAATTTTACTTGGCACAATAACCTCTACATTTCCATCTGCAAGATTATCTAAACTTGAAATATATTTTTCTTTTAACTTTAACTCAAGTGCTTGCTTTGCATCTGTTTGACTTATTGATTTTCCAATCACCTCAATTGAACTAGCAGTAGCTTCAGCAAGAGTTATAATTTCCTGTGCCTTTCCACTTGCTTCATTAATTCTCTTTTGCATTTCACCTTCAGAAATATTAATCATCTGAGCTTTATGTCCTTGCGACATATTAACTCTTGCTTGTTTATCCCCTTCACTTTTAGCTAGAATAGCTCTCTTTTCTCTTTCAGCATTAACTTGCTTTTCCATTGCATCTTGAACAGAAGTCGGAGGCGTAATATTTTTAATTTCATACCTATGAACTCTAATTCCCCAAGACTCTCCCGCTGCATTTAATACCTCTACAACTTTTGAACTGATTACATCTCTTTCTTCAAAAGTTCTATCTAAGTCTAGAGTTCCAATGATAGATCTTGTCGTTGTTTGTGCAAGCTCTATTGAAGCAAAAATATAATCAGTAACACCATAACTTGCTTTTGTAGGATCAACAACGGAAACATATAAAACACCATCAACAACGACATTAACTTCATCTCTAGAAAAACAATCTTGCGGCGGAACATCAACAGTTCTTTCTTTTAAATCCTGAATATAGGTCACCTTATCAACAAAAGGTATAAGAGCATGAAAGCCTGCATCTAATGTTTTATAATACTTTCCTAGTCTTTCTACAATATAAGCTTTTTTTGTAGGTACAAGTTTTATTGATTTTACAAACTGTGTGATGACAGTAATAAAAATAAACGCCCAAAAAAAGAGAATAAGTGGATTTTCATCTGTAGGAAAATTAAACATGGCTCGCTCCTTTGTTTAGAGGATTTGTTACTTTATCTGCGCCTTCAAAAAAAGCTTTCATATTTCCCATCTGCTCAGGAAGAACTGAAATTTTAGAATCTCTGTAAACTCCTGATACTTTTTCAATAAACTGTTCGGTCAATTGTAGCTTAACTGCATCTGTCCCACCAGGAGACTTTATCGCAGCAGCAACAAGTTGCGCACCTTGTGCTGTTGCATCTGCAATTAACCTTATTTCTTCAGCTTTACCTAAGGCTTCATTTATTCTTTTTTGTTTTTCTCCTTCTGAAATATTAATCGCCTCTATTTTTTGTCCTTCAGATAAAATAATATTACTTAACTTATCCGCCTGAGCTAAAGTAATCTCTGCTCTTTTAGATCTTTCCGCCTCCATTTGCTTTTCAAGAGTTTTCATCACATGAGAAGATGGCCTAATATTTTTTATTTCATATCTTAGGACCTTAATTCCCCAAGGATCACTAGCAAAGTCAACTTCTTTGACTATTTTTTCATTTAAAGAATCTCTTTCACTAAATGCTTTTGAAAGAGTTAGCTTACCAACTTCTGATCTCATCGTTGTTTGAGCAAGATTAATAGATGCAAGTCTGTAGTTTCCAATACCATAACTTGCTTTTTTAGCATCCATAACCTTTAAATAAACAAGACCATCAACTTCAATCTGCATATTATCTTGAGTAATACAAGTTTGAGAAGGAATATCAAAAACCTCTTCTCTCATTTCATGCTTGTAAGAAACACGATCAAAGAATGGAACAAGAAAATGAATTCCAGGCTTTAGCACCCTTGAAAACTTACCTAGCCTTTCTACGACAAAGTTCTCTCTCATTGAAACGATAACAATAGTTTTAAATAAAATAAAACCAAGAATAATTAAAAAAACAGTAAAATAAGTAAACATTTAGTTTTCCTTTTTTATAACAGTAAATATATTATTTTTTAAATCTTTAATAATAACATCACTTCCTTTTGGAAGATCTATATCACAAATAGCTTGCCATGTTGTTCCTCTAAATATAATTCTGCCTTTACCATTTTCTATATTTTCTAAGACAGTAGCACTTGCACCCAACATATCTTCAAGCTCATTAGTATTATGAATAGTTGTATCCCCTTCAAAGTATTTCATAAAAAAAGATCGCAAAGTAAAAAGAAGAAAAATTGAAAGAATAAACCAAATAATTAATGATGTCGTAAAACTCGTTATAAAACCAAAATAAAGAAGTAAATAAACACAAATGGAAGAAATTCCTACAAAGATAACAACTCCACCAGGAACAATTAGCTCTGATAATGTCAGGATCACTCCCACTATTAACCAAATAATACTGTATTTCACACCTTGCTCCTTCAAAGACCCACAAATATTACCAAAGTTTAATAGAAATGAAACATCTAAAAGTACCCGACATAAACACTCAGCATAAAAGACTAAGTATTTATTTTAGATTTCCGATAAAGACGATATGAAAAACTTAGCTATATTACTAACAATATTAATTTTATCATTTTCTGTTTTTGCTAAGTCTCCAATAGGTACTCATAAAAAAAATCTCAGTTTAAAACAAATCTTGAATGACTTTAAAGCGATAAAAGTTTCAAAAGAAAAAGCAATATCAGAAATTCAAAAAATTGAGTTTCCTTATAATATTGCAAATATTGAGCTTATCGAAATAACAAACTCTAATAAAGCTCAGCTTTTCATTACTTTTGGAAAATCAAGAGATATTGCAAGCATCCCCTCTACTCTTACAGAAAGACCTCAAATCAAACTGAATTTAAGAACAAATGATCCCTATGGTAATTATCAAAAAATATTAGCTGCTTTTAAACTTGGTCATGTATCAAAGCTAGACGTTATTGAATACTCTAAAGATATTGGTTTTCCTTATAATGTAACAGATATTATTATAACCAAGAATAAACAAGGACAAAAAGTTGTTGAGATTGAAATATCTTTTGGTCCAGGAAATATTAAAAGACAAATTGCTAATATTGCTCAAGTTGAATCAAGCTTGATGAATACAACACTTAAAGGTTTTAGTATTGGAAGCGCTATTGGCATGGTTGAAACTAAAAAAGATGCTGATAAAATTAATATGAACTTTTTAAAAGTAAATATTGGCTATCAACATAAGTTGAAAAATAGTTATACTTTAAGCACAAAGTTTGTTCTAACTAAGTTCAATAATATAGAATATAGTCTTAGTGATGAGCAAGGACAAGCAAATAGTATTTACCCAGAATTTGGCTTAAAAATTTCAAAAAAGTTTAATGCTTGGAGTGTTGGCCTTGCTTATGATTACTTAAATTACTTTGTTCTAGGTGATACTTCAACCGATATAATCTTAACACCTCAGCAAATACATAGAACTTCTTTTACACAAGGCTATAGTGTAAATGACAGATGGAGCTTATTTACTTCTTTAGGTTACTTAACAAGTTTTAGCTCAATAAAAATATCTGGTTTAGACATGAGTCTAGGAGCTTCTTATAAACTGATGAAAAATCAAAATTTAAATCTAGCAGGGGTTCTTTACAAAAGTTCCGTTTCAGTATCTGGAGCCGAAGATGATAATTCAAATGCTCTGGCCCTTTCTTTATCATATAATTTTTAGGTTTCTTATGCATAAAAAGATCTATCTTATTTTTTTACTTATATTCTCTTGCTCAACAGTTAAAAGAACTCCCTCTTCAACATATGGAACATTTCCAAGTATACCCAAATTAGATGAAAATCACTCTATTTTAAATGAACTAACGACAAAGCAAGATATAATCAACACAATAGAAACAATGAGTTATGATGCTCATCTGTGTAATGATCATTACCGAGGTAAAAAACATGTCCTTGATAACCCTAATAGTAAGAACATTATTTTAAAAGAAGAACTTGCTGAACAAATTTTAGAGCTAGCAGATTGTTTTAAAATCTCACCAGGAATATTAACATCTCTAGTTTATAAAGAAAGTAATTTTTGCAATTTTGGTGGTACTGTAAAACAAAATAAACTTAAAATAAAAACAACAATACCAAGGCTTAGTCGAACAGGAGCTTATGGGCTCACTATGTTTACTAGTATCGCCAAAAAAGATATCTATGATCAACTATATAATCCAGATAAAAAGTTTTATCACTTCAAAGCAAGACCAAAAATACATAGAGCAATGTATGCCTGTGGATATGCCGACTTAAATCCTCAAATGGATGCTCAAATTTACCTAAAAAAGAAATTATGGAAAGATGATGTAACTTACATGTCTCACAATCTTACCAATAAACAGTTAAGCTCACCAGGTCAATGGAAAAAACAACTTCTTTATGCCGCTATAAAGCTAAAAATTCTTCTATCTAAAAGATCCAGACCTCATGTATTTTCAAAACAAAATATGGCTTCTCATTATAAGTTCATGCTAAAAGAATATAATGGTGCAGGAGGTAATCAAGAATCTAATTACTGGCAGTATATCTTTTCAATGTACACGCAGCTTTTTAATCCTAAGTTTATTTATAGAACAAATGCAGAAAAAATTATATTTTCAACATCTCAGTGGGACTCAAGTTATAAGAAGATTCAAAAATCTAATTAATTAGCTTTTGTAATATTTCTTGAACACATTCTTCAATAGTCTTTGTTTCAGTGTCTAAAGTAAGGCAGTTTCCATGTGGTTTTTCATAAGCATCTTCCACACCTGTAAAGTTCTTAATTTCTCCATTTATTGCTTTTGCATACAATCCTTTTGGATCTCTTTTCCTACATTCTTCAAATGAAGTTGAAAGATAAATCAGTTCAAAAGAATCTCCTAAAATCTGCTGAATCATTTTTCTCGTTTTTTCATAAGGACTAATTGTTGCACAAATAACATTTACTCCAGAATCATTAATGATCTTTGCCATCTGTGCAATTCGTCTTAAATTTTCAGTTCTTTGCTCCCTACTAAAACCTAAATCATTATTAAGGCTTTTTCTAATAACATCTCCATCTAAGATGACACTTACAAGTCCTTGTTTTTTTAATTCCTCATGTAACTTAATTGATAAAGTCGACTTACCTGAACCACTTAATCCCGTAAACCAAAATGTTCGGGCCTTACGAGAAGATATATTTTCAGATAAATAACAGTCCTCAATAACTGCCGCTGCAACAGTATCTAAGCTTACAGGGTCAATTAAAACAAACTGACCAAGTCCAGTTTGCTTCTTAAAAGTATCTAAATACTCTCTTTGCTTTAAACATATTTCTATATCTGCTACATCATTACACCTAAGTTCTTTAACCGACTTTCGACTTAAGCTTTTGATATCAATAACATAATTAATTTCTTCTACTATACATTCTGAAGTTTTATTCATAAATTTTATCAGATAGTTTTTCTTCTTTTCTAATATAGAACTTGAGCACCATATAAGCTTACATTTTATTTTATTTGATAACTTAGGAACATTTTTTAAATTACATATCAGACTGCCTCGACTTACATCTTTTTGATCATCTAGAGTAAAGGAGATTGATTGCCCAGCAAAAGCATAGGAAACTCTTTTACTACCAATATATATTTCTTTAACTTTAACTCGATTATTTGAAGGTAGAACGAGAATATTCATACCTTCTCTTAAAACGCCAGAATTCAAATAACTCGCATAAACTCTTTTTTGACCATCTTTATAAATATATTGAACAACTCCTCTTAAATCGACATAATTATTTTTGCGGCCACTCATCTGTATCATTAAAGTCTCAATAAAAGAGCGATCATTTTGAAATTCTCTAATATTACTTGCAGCTACAACTCCCTTTCCACTAAGAGCACTCATTGCAACATAATGGATATCAACAAACTGAAATCGCTGACAATAGATATCTATTTGTTCTTTAAGCTCTTTATAAACTCTCCTACTCCAGTCAACTAAGTCCATTTTATTAATTGCCACAATTATTTTTTGGATTCCAAAAATAGAACAAATAAGTAAATGCCTTTTTGTTTGTTCACTTATTCCTTTTGAAGCATCAACTAATATTACAGCAAGATCACTATGTGATACTCCTGCAACCATATTTTTTGTAAACTCTACATGCCCAGGAGAATCAATAAAAGTAAAGCGTTTATCTGCAACTTTAATGTATCGATAAGAAAGATCTATTGTAATACCTTGTTCTCTTTCAGCTTTAAGCCCATCGGTTATAAGTGATAGATCGCACTCTAAAGACGAATTTATTGAGTGGGTACTTGCTTTAGTAACTTCTTCTAAAATATCTTTACGAATATTATCTGTTTCAAATAGAAATCGCCCTATTAAAGTTGATTTCCCATCATCAACACTTCCGCAAAATAAAATAGTTCCATTAGAAATATCCATTTTTCTTCTTATCTTCCATCGTTAAACCAAGATCCTGATCGATGATTCGGCCAGCTCTTTCTGAATATTTGCTTAATTTAATTTCTTCTATAATTTCTTCTACACTCTGTGCCTTTGATTCAATTGCACATGTAAGAGGATAACAGCCCAAAGTTCTAAAACGCACACTTCTATACTCTACTTTTTCATGAGCTAAGAACTTGAACCTTTTATCATCCACCATAATAAATTGGTTTTGCCTTTTTACAACAGGTCTTTTTTTTGCAAAGTACAAAGGCACAATTTCTATTTTTTCTTTTAGAATATAATTCCAAATATCTTCTTCCGTCCAATTTGATAAAGGAAATACTCGTAAAGAGTCATTTTTTTTTAACAAGGTATTATATAAATTCCAAAATTCAAGTCTTTGATTTCGTGGCACCCACTGGTGAAATTGATCTCTTAAACTAAAAACTCTCTCTTTAGCCCTTGATTTTTCTTCATCTCTTCGAGCACCACCAATAATAAAGTCATAATTAGAACTATCTAGGGCATCTTTTAAGGCTTGAGTTTTCATGACTGTTGTATGCAAAGAGCTTTGCTCAAAAGGACAAATTTTTTGCTCAACTCCCTTTTCATTTTTCCATATGACAAAATCGATTTTGTCATTTGAAAATAATTTATCTCTAAAATGAATCATCTCTTTAAACTTCCATCCCGTATCAACATGCATAACTTTCACAGGAACAGAAGATGGATAAAAGGCCTTCTTCAATAAATGTAATAAAACAGATGAATCTTTTCCTATTGAATATAACAACAAAGGATTTTTAGCACAGGCAAGGACTTCTCGTATAATAAATATACTTTGCGCTTCTAAATGGTCTAAATATGATTGTTTGTAATTTTCTTTCATCGATGTATCAAATACTAGTTTTTATCTTACAATTTGAAAAACTAAAAAACTTAGATGAAAAATAAAAAAACCCTTCATAACGAAGGGTTTTTTAGTAAATCTTGGTGGGCGTTGACGGGATCGAACCGCCGACATCTACCTTGTAAGGGTAGCGCTCTCCCAGCTGAGCTAAACGCCCAAAATCTTTAATTTGAAAGCTTGATTAATGTAAAATATATCACATTTTATGTCAATAAATTTGTAAATAAAAAATAAAAAAGGTGCAAAAAACTTTGCACCTTTTTTATAAATCATCAAAATCTAACTATAATAACTAATTGGCTACTTGCTGCGAAGCTTCCTCTTTTTGTCCATCAAGCACTGTAAATGCACGCTCCTTCATAAAGTCCTCTGGCTTCTTTAAGTCTAAAGCAATCTTTAAAACTGTTTCAGCCGAATCAACAGGGTGAATATCAAGTCCACCTTTTATCTCTTGAGGTACTTTTACTAAGTCTTTAGCATTCTTTTGCGGGATAACAATAGTCTGAACACCTGCTTGCTTTGCAGCTAATAGTTTTTCTTTTAAACCACCAATTGGCAGAACTCTACCTCTTATTGTCACCTCTCCTGTCATAGCAACATCCTGTCTTACTGGGATATTAGCAATTGCAGAAGTTAGTGCCGTTACCATTGTAATACCTGCACTTGGCCCATCTTTAGGTGTTGCACCTTCTGGAACATGCACGTGAATATCATTTTTATTATACCAGTCGTGCTCTACTCCTAGTCTATCACCAATTGATCTTACATAGCTAAGAGCTGCTTTAGCTGACTCTTGCATTACTTCTCCAAGCTTTCCTGTTACTTGAATTTTTCCGTTACCTGGAACAGTTACAACTTCTATATTTAGTAACTCTCCACCAACACTTGTATAAGCAAGACCATTAACTAACCCAACTTCAGGAGCTTTTTCAATTTCAGTTCCTTCAAAAATAACTGGTCCCAAAAACTTTTCACACATTTTATCAGTAACATTAAACTTTTTACCAAGCTCAATATCATTGGTAACAACATCTGTCGCAATCTTTCTAGCAACTGTATTTAGAAGTCTTTGAAGATTTCTCACACCTGCTTCTTTTGTGTACCCTCTAATAATTTTAGTAAAAATTTTATCTGAAACATTAACTGGATACCCACTTAAGCCATGGCTATTTATCGATCTTTTCAATAAATACTTTTTGGCAATTTGTAATTTTTCATGTGGAGTATAGCCAGCGATATTAATCATTTCCATTCTATCTCGTAGAGGACCTGGAATTCTAGATATATCATTTGCCGTCATAACAAACATAACTTTTGAAAGATCATACTCAACTTCAATATAATGATCAGCAAAGTTTTTATTTTGAGCTGGGTCTAATACCTCTAGCATTGCTGCAGAAGGATCACCTTTAAAGTCAGAGCTCATTTTGTCGATCTCATCTAAAAGAATAATTGGATTTCCAGTCTTAGCTTTTTTCATTGCCTGAATAATTTTACCAGGCATTGCTCCAACGTAAGTTCTTCTGTGGCCTCTAATCTCAGCTTCATCTCTAACACCACCAAGAGAAATTCGAACAAATTCTCTTCCCATACTTGTTGCTAGTGACTGACAAATTGAAGTCTTACCAACACCTGGAGGACCAGCTAAACATAAAACTGTTCCCGCTGTTTTAGAATCATCTTTAATAAGATTTCTAACAGCCATATATTCTAAGATTCTATCTTTAACATCTTCAAGCCCATAGTGCTCATCGTCTAAAACTTCTTTTGCGTGCTTAACACTATTATCATCCTCAGAATACTCATTCCAAGGAAGATTTAACATCCAATCAACGTAGTTTCTTACAACAGCAGACTCAGCCGACATTGGAGACATTGATTTTAGTTTCTTAATTTCCTTGGCAACTTTCTTCTTTGCCTCTTCCGGCATATTCTTTTTAGCAAGCTTTTCTTCCATTTCTTGAAGATCAGTCTTACCATCATCTTTATTACCTAATTCTTTTTGAATCGCATTCATCTGCTCATTGAGGTAATACTCTTTTTGAGACTTTTCCATTTGTTGCTTAACGCGAGTTCTGATTTTCTTCTCAACGTTAATAACTTCGATCTCACCTTGCATCTTCTCTAAAAGAAGTCTTAATCTATGCTCAACATCTACTGCATCTAAGATTTCTTGTTTTTGAGGAATTTTCATTGTTAAGTGAGCAACAATAATATCAGCTAATCTTGATGGATCAGTGATAGACGAAATACTCATTAATAACTCTGGTGGAATTCTTTTATTTAATTTTACATATTGTTCAAAAACACTTTTTACAGATCTTACAACTGCTTCTGTTTCAAGAGGATCACTTTGCTCATCTTCACACTTTTCAACATCAGCAAAATAGCCCTCTGCTTTACATTCAAAGTTTGTAATTTTTGCTCTATGCTTTCCTTCAATTAACACTTTTACAGTATTATCAGGAAGCCTAAGCATTTGAATAATATTTACAACCGTACCAACGTCATAAACATCTTCTCTTTCAGGATTTAATACACTTGCATCCTTCTGAGTAATCAAGAATAGTTCGTTCCCATTTTTAGCAGCTCTTTCTAAGGCTGCAATAGACTTTTCTCTTCCAACAAATAGCGGAACCACCATGTGAGGAAAAATAATTACATCTCTTAAGGGAAGTAATGGGTAGTTTTTTGAATTTGATGACTTCATGTCCGACATAGCACCTCCTGCGCTCGTTGACCCCTGGACAAGGGATCTACATATATATTGTCCCCTAATTTTGAATTCAGGTCAAAAAAAAAGCTTAGGAAAAAATCTCCTAAGCTTTATTTATTTATAAATACATGAAATTTTTATACAAATCTAAGACGCATCAGCTGTTTTTATAGAGTTTGATTTGCCTTCTTTAGCAACTTTCCTCTGTCCCTCTACTAGCTTTGGCTTTTCAAGTCCTTCTATTGCTGCCTTTGTAACGACACATTTAGCTATTTTTTCGTTACTTGGAATCTCATACATTACATCAAGCATTGTTTGCTCAAGTATCGATCTAAGCCCTCTAGCACCTGTTTTCTTAGAGATTGCAGTTTTAGCAACTTCAAGTAGTGCGTCTTCTTCAAATTCTAATTCAATACCATCAAACTCAAAAAGTTTTTGATATTGTTTAGTAATTGCATTTTTTGGTTTAGTTAAAATTTGAACTAGAGCATCTTCATCAAGTTCTTGTAACATCGCATTTACTGGTAGCCTACCAATAAACTCTGGAATTAAACCAAACTTTGATAAATCTCCAGCTTCAATTCCACCAAGGTTTTCAATATTTGTTTTCTTTTCTTCTTTTTGCGCAACGGCTCCAAGTCCAAGGCTTGTTTTTTTCTTCTGTCTTTGCTCAATAATTTTATCAAGACCAACAAATGCTCCAGCTACGATAAAAAGAATATTTTTAGTATCTACTTGTAAGAACTCTTGTTGAGGATGTTTTCTTCCTCCTTTTGGAGGAACAGAAGCAACTGTACCCTCGATAAGCTTTAATAAAGCCTGCTGAACTCCTTCTCCGGAAACGTCTCTAGTAATAGATGGATTTTCAGATTTCTTTGCAATCTTATCGATCTCATCAATATAAACAATTCCTCTTTGAGCTCTTTCAATATCATAATCGCAGTTTTGTAATAAACTTAAAATAATATTTTCAACATCTTCACCAACATAACCAGCTTCAGTTAAAGATGTCGCATCAGCAATAGCAAATGGAACATTTAAGTATTTTGCTAAGGACTGAGCGATTAATGTTTTACCAGAACCTGTTGGCCCTGCTAATAAAATATTAGACTTTGCTAATTCAACACCATCTTCATTTTTTCCTGGCTTATACCCAAGTCTTTTATAATGGTTATGAACAGCAACTGAAATAATTTTCTTAGCTCTTTCTTGTCCAATAACATAGTTATCTAAATGCTCTTTAATCTCTTGTGGCTTTGGAACATTATCTAAATTCGTCTTTGTAACTTGTTTTACAGAGTCTTCATAAATAATATCGTTACAAAGCTCAATACACTCATCACAGATGTAAACACCAGGACCAGCAATTAACTTTTTAACTTCCTTTTGAGTCTTTCCACAAAAATTACAATTTAAAGGAGTTTTTCCTGTACTCATAATATTCCTTTTATTCCTTAATTATCTTTTCTTTAGGTTGAATAATATTATCAATAAGTCCTAGCTCTTGCGCTTTACCAGGATTTAAATAATTATCTCTATCCATTGCCGTTTCATACTGTTCATAAGTAATTCCTTTTGATGTATGATCAACATAAATTTGAGTTAATTGTTTCTTTAAATCTAAAATTTCATTAGCTTGAATTTGAATATCACTTGCCTGCCCTCTTGCTCCACCAAGTGGTTGGTGAATCATAATTCTTGCATGTGGCATAGCATATCTATGTCCAGCAGCACCGGCACTTAATAAAAGAGAGCCCATTGAAGCAGCAAGTCCAACACAGTAAGTATAAACAGGACATGAAATGTGTTGCATAATATCGTAGATACCAAGACCTGCGTATACGCTTCCTCCCGGTGAGTTGATATAAAAATGAATTGGAGCTTCCGGATCGTTCTGCTCTAAAAATAACATTTGTGCTACTAATAAGTTTGCGATTGTATCGTTCACTTCAGTTCCTAAGAAAATAATTCTATCTAAAAGTAATCTTGAATAGATATCGTATTGTCTTTCACCTCTAGCAGTTTGCTCTATAACAACGGGGTTTGGAATATACATCTTCATTTTGCATCCTTCTTTTTTTATTAACCTTTCAATAGCTAATCGGTACATTACAAATTTTTCTGAGTAATTAGTGTCATAAAATCTCTAGAAAATTTTGCCGGAGGCAGTGTGACAGTGTAAATTCTACTTATTTAGTGCAATATATCATGTATAAAGATTACAGAACAGAGTGTTTCAAAAACTAAAACACTTGAAAATACGTCCCAAGACTCCTAAAAATGTTTTTAGTTAATGATGTAAATGATTGGCATGTGAATTGCTCAAGTTATTAAGTAAGAGACTTAAAAAAAATTTTAATGTCTTATGGAAATTTTAGAGAGAAAGTGGAGTTAAAAGAAAAGTTTATGGAAAATTTAATTAATTTATCAGCGGCAAAAAAACAATTAGAACTAACTAAAAAAGAAAGTCAGTTTAAAACTTATTTAAAGTCTTTAAAAAGAGAAGAACTTCAATACGAAGCTGACTTTATAATGGGACAAATGGGAAAAGATCTTAACTCTGAGTCTCTAAGAAAGAGTGCTTTACTTATGGAGGAACTAGCTTCTAGAGTAAGTGATAATACTATGTCGGAATCAATAAATGAATTTGCAACAAATATTAGAGAAAAAATCAGCTTAAATAATATAACTTACCACTAAATGGAATTAAAAGAGCTAAAACACGACTTTATAAATAACTCCCTAAGAATAGAGATTCTTTGCAAACTCATTATTGAATCTTTGAGACAAGATAAAGAGTTAGAAAATGAATATATCGACGATCTAGAAAACTTCTTAAACAACCATATTTCTTTGTTAAAGCATTTAAAAAGACTCTAGAAGACAATGTCACTTTGTCTCTAGGGACATCAAATCACAGCTAACATATTAATTTTACATCCACATCTCTGGCACCGAAGTTGCTAAATTAATATTAAGGAATAGCTTAGGGAGGATCAGAGCTTATGAACAACTTAATTATTTTAATACTTTTACTTATGTTTGCATCTTGTGGAAAAAACCCAACTCTTCAAAAAGAGGAAAATCTACAATCACTGCAAAACTTAGTTACAAATTGTTCCGTTGATAGGAATGAAGAACTAAAGCTCGTCGAAATTTCATGTCCAGATGGAACTTCACAAGTCATCTATGATGGTAAAGATGGAACTTCTTGTGACGTAAAAGAGCAAGCTCTTGGCTCTCTTATAACATGTGGAGACTCATCTGCTTTTATAAAAAATGGTAATGATGGAAAGGATGGAAGTGCATGCTCTGCCGTTGAAGATACAAATGGAAGCGGGACTTATATAAAATGTGAAGATGGAACATCTGGTTTTATCAAAAATGGTGAAGACGGTGTTGATGGTAAAGACGGTGTTGATGGTAAAGACGGTGTTGATGGTAAAGACGGTGTTGATGGTAAAGACGGCCTCGATAGTGTTGTTAAAATAATTGATCCTTGCGGAACTCAGACAACCCATGGATTTGATGAAGTTTTAATTGTCCTTGCTAGCGGTGATATCTTGGCGCACTTAGCAAGTGGATCAAACCAATATCTAACTCTTTTACAAAAAAATAAATCATATATAACAACAGATGGAACAGGATGTAGATTTAAAATTGATGCTGATGGAAATGTCATAGACTAAAAAATACTATATTGAGTACTAAAGGAGTCTTTTTATGCTCCTTTAGTATTTAAAGCCATTGTAAGTTTATATAATCATGCTTTATTTTTTTCGACATCAGTATAACTTTTTCATAATGATTATAACCTAAAATTTTGGCCAATAAACGACAATGCTCAATATTAGTCGGTTCATTATTTAAATTATCAATAAGTGATTGTAAGAAAATGAGATTAGAACTAAAGTGACTTACATATTCACTAATAAAACTTCTATCTTTTGCATCAATATTAATAATCTGTAATCCAATATTTTGCATAAATACATCTTTAACAGGATCATGCTGCTTAGACTTTCTTACAATCTTCCCTTTAAAAGCAATGACTTTAGGTTTAAATAAATCTTCAGAATAAGTTTTTAACTTATTATAAGTAAAACTTTTAAAAAAAGGATGATACGGAAGCTTTACAATAAAATCTAAAAGATCACAATCTTTTGGATAATAAGGAACATTCTCTAAAAGAATTCCCCCTTCCGAAATATTTATAGCTTTCGTCTTATAAAAATAATCACCTTCTGTATAAAGTATTTCTTCCTTAAACGGAGCTCTTAAATAAGCCCTTTGATAATCTCTTTTATTAAAGAAGTTCACTTGCTATTTCAGAAAGAGGTGATCTTTCTCCTTGAGTTAACTTCGCGTGTGCAACAATAGGAACATTTTTTAAACGATCTATACAGTAAACAAGACCATTATTAATAGAATCGAGATAAGGGTTATCTATTTGCGCGCTATCGCCCGTTAAAACAATTTTTGTTCCTTCTCCAGCTCTTGTAATAATCGTTTTAATTTCATGAGGAGTTAAGTTCTGAGCTTCATCAACTATCATATATTGGTTTGGCAATGAGCGACCTCTTATATATGTAAGAGGTTCAACATGTAAAAGACCTTCATTTATAAGCTCATCCCAAGTCGTCTGTTCATTACTTGCCCTTTGCCCTCCAAATAAAAAGTCGATATTATCAAAGATAGGCTGCATCCAAGGACCAAGCTTTTCGTTAACATCCCCAGGCAAAAAACCCAAGTCTTTTCCCATAGGAATAATTGGCCTTGAAACAAGAACTCTTGAATATTTTTTTTGCCCAATTGCCATCTCTAAGCCAGCAGCAATAGCAACAAGAGTTTTTCCCGTTCCAGCTTTTCCAACAAGACTTACTAAGTTAACTTCTTCATTTAATAAAGCATCAAAGGCAAACTGCTGCTCAATATTTTTAGGATAAATTCCCCATACACCTTCTCTGGGCTTTATAAGAGGAACAATCCCCCCCTTTTTGTCATTATACCTTCCAAGCTGTCTTCTTTGCGGATTTCCCTGTTCATGAACGATAAGATATTCATTTGGATAAAAAACCTTTCTCTCTTGTTCTTCAAGACCTAAGTATCTATTTTTCTCAAACTCCAAGAGTCTATCAGAAGTTACCTCAAAGTTTCTTTGCCCCGAGTATAACTCTTCAATAGTCATCTCACTCGTTTCATAGTCCTCACTCTTAAGGCCTAAAGCATCTGCTTTTAACCTTAGATTTATATCTTTAGTAATAAGAATAACATCCTCATCTTTTTCCTTAAGAGCTAAAGCATTGGCCAAGATTAAATTATCATTTATAGAAAGATCTATTCCTGAATGAGTTGTCGAAGGATCTCTCAAAATACTGATTTGTAAAGTTCCACCGTTAGCTAAAATGACACCCTTAACTAAAGAACCTTTTTCTCTAAAATCATCTACTAGCCTAGCAAAATGCCTTGCATTTCGACCATTTTCATTTTGATCTTTTTTAAATCGATCTAATTCCTCAATAACAACAAGAGGAATAAACACTTTGTTCTTTCCAAATTTGTTAAAAGATGTCGGGTCAAATAAAAGAACGTTTGTGTCTAAGATAAAAGTTTTTTGATCTGCCAATTGATTCTCTCCTAAAGTTTATTTTTTTATATTTTAGGACAGAAAAATCTATACATCAAAATTAAAGTCAGCAAAACTAAAATAAAGAACAATTCCCGAGGCTTTTGCTAAGTCATTACCACTTTTACTATGTTCTTCAAAAAAACCAATATAAAAGTCCATTAATGCAAGATCTAATTTCACTCCATAGCTAAGAGCTTTGTCATTATATCCGCTCATAAAACCAAGAGCTGGAGTTAAGTTTAACTCAGCACCAAGGTGTAATTTTTTTAATAAGCTTTTATCCTGTATATGAATATCTTTAAATTCTGCTGCAGTTATAAAACCAAATCCTGCTCCAAACTCTAAAGCCCAAGAAGTCGCAACATTTACACTTGGTGTTTGAGCAAATGCCTTATCTTCATCTTCTTCTTTATCCGTTGAAATTGTATTATAAATATCTTTTGCTACGATTCCCATGCTAAAAGTAGTTGGTCCTTGTTTGTTTATATAATCAATACCAATATCTGTTGACCAACCATCAGAATCAACTTTACCTAATGAGTCCATTATAGAGGTTATCTGTCCACTATCTATTGCATTTAAAAGAGATGTTCCTGTCAGTGGTTTTGTACTATTTAAAGATTCACGATTTATATATTTTGCAGAAAAACCCAGTGATAACATTTTATTAATAGGATGCGCATAACCAATAACCATTCCTCTATCATTTTTGTATTTAATTTGCATCATCGGAGTGATCTTATTTAAAAGAAGTAAATTAGTTTGATTATCTACAATAGCACTAAAACCAAAACGTCCCATTTTAAAACCTGGTGCGAAGTTATAGCCTATATTTATTGGAAATCCCATAGCGATATCAGCAAAATCAGAAGGTGAACTACCTAAATTTTGAGCTTGATCTAACTTAGATAAAACATTGGGAAACGTAAGCCCAAAATTAAAAGCAGTAAAAGTAAAACCAGAATGTCTTCCAAGTAAAGCTGGATTATAATGTAATGAATGAGCTCCATCAGCAATAGCCGTATATGCATTAGCCATCAATAGTGCTCTTGCTGGTTTAACTCCATCACTTGCAAGACTTACCATAGAGCTCATAACACAAAAAACTAAATATAACTTGAGTCTATAACTATTGATATAAATTCTCCATATAAGCAGCAAACACTCTTTGAAAAACAGCTGTTCCATCTCCAGTTGCTTGAGATTCACATGCAGCAACCGTATAAAACTCATCATAATTTGCAACAGCTGGTTCTAAAACAGCAGCTGCTGTCCTTACGGCTGCCAACATTGTACTAACATCTTTTAAATCTCCCAAACTACTATTAGAAGATAAAGTAATATTTGATAAAGTATCAAATACAATATTTAGCATAACAATTCCTTCACAACCCTTTGTAAAGAAATCCAAATTTGCAGGATCTAAGTCCGCTGATCCCTCTGCCGTCGTATTACATACAGTTCCACCTGCACTTAGAATTGGAACAACAGAAGGCTCACTAAAATTCATCATACAGTCATGAGATCCTCCGCCTCCCTTAACCCCAGAAGCATCAGCATCTCCATAATAAGCAGTAAATTTTCCAAGTTCAGTCAAAGCCATAAACATAAGCTGCATTCCTAAATCTCCAGCATCCTCTGCTCCAAAATTAGTAACTCTATCCGTATGAGCGGCACCATTTTTAGTAATTTCTTCAATTGCCGCAAGAATCTTTGTATAAACAGTGGAATCTGCCATGATCTCATTAGATGTGGAAAAGGCAGCCAAAGAAGAAATAAAACCAGGGCCAGTTGCATTAAGACTTGTTAAGTTTGGAAAAACATCATCAAGTTCGCTATAACCTGCTTCACAAGCATAAGTTGATGAATACAAAGAAACATATAAATAGTTTTTTGCCTTATAACCAATATCATCCAATACAGATCTTGCTTCAGTACAACTATTATCAGTAAGATAAAACAAAGCATTATCTAAAGCGATATCGAGCTTTT
This sequence comes from Bacteriovoracaceae bacterium, assembly GCA_025210745.1. Lineage (GTDB taxonomy): Bacteria > Bdellovibrionota > Bacteriovoracia > Bacteriovoracales > Bacteriovoracaceae > CAKZJW01. The sequence continues at coordinate 30,350 of JAOARC010000021.1, read as the reverse complement.
CATCACTTGTTCTAGAACAAGATACCAAACTTCCAATAAGTATAAAAAGACAGATATATTTCATCTTCTTTATTTTACTTAATTTTAAGATAAAATTGTATAGTGAAAAATGATCCTACTTAAGACTCTAGAAAGCGAAAAAGAAGCTCTATTGCTTCTCTAAAAGCCTCTTCTTCTATAGTCAAACTCATCCTAGCACAATTGCTTTTACCAAAAAAAGTTCCAGGAACTAAAGCAACTCCAGTTTTTTCAAGAATATCATCACATATCTGAGTACTTAAATCACCTTTTTTATTATATCTAGCAAAAAAACTAAATTTGCTTAAATCTAGAAAATAATAAAATCCGCTCGTCGTTTGATACCAATTATGGCTAATGTTATATTGAGCATAAGCATCTCTTAAAATACTTGCGCAAGCTCTGATAGAATTTTTTATGGGAACTTTAAACTCTTCTAAAGTATTAAAGTCATATTGAATAAGAGCGCTTTGAATTAAAGTATTTGGAGCTGAAGAAATTTGACTTTGAAGTGCTGTTAATATTTGGGCCAACTCTTTTGAGCAAATAGCATAACCAATTCTAAGACCTGTTGCTGCAAAAGACTTAGAAATTCCATCGATGATAATTGTTCGCTTTAATAAGTTTTTATTAAATTGATAAAAATATTTTGGATCAGGATCAAAGTAGATAATTCCTTCATATACTTCATCACTAATGCAATATAAATTACTGTTTTTTTCTAAAAGAAAAGCAAAACTCTTCATCCAATCATCGCTATAATGAACTCCAGCTGGATTATTAGGACTATTTACGATTATCAACTTCGTTTTTTTTGTAATTTTTTCCTCAATATCTTCAACTGAAGCTGTAAAAGAATTATAAAGATGAGAGTCTACAATAATCGGTTTAGCTCCACACAATTCTATCAACTTAAAATAAGTTCCCCAAAAAGGAGCAAGTAAAATAACTTCATCCCCCGGTTTCAATAATGCTTTCATAGTTAAAAAAAGTGATTGTTTTGAGCCATTAGAAATAACACAATCATAAGAAGTACTTTCCAAGCTAAGACTTCTATCTTTAGACTTCTTCAGAAGAAACTTTTCTCTTAGTTCTTCTAACCCTGCATTCGGTGCATATTGAAAACTTTTCAAAAAATTCAGTTCTTTTCCTATTGCAGAAATCAAATCAAGAGGTGGCCTAAAATTGAGTTGTCCAGAAGTTAAATTAAAAACTTTATGACCACTTTGAGCAAGTTTTTTTACCTTTGAATTTAAATGTAATGTAATACTTTCTTCAATGCTTAAAAAACCATGAGCTTCTTTCACGCTATGCCTTCTTTAAAAAATCATTTATCTGATAAGGTACAAATGGAGCTATGTCACCTCCATGACTGTGAACTTCTTTTACCAAGGATGAAGAAATATAGTATAAATTTTCTCCTGTCATAAAGAAAACGGTCTCACATTTTTGACTTAGCTTTCTATTCATAGATGCCATTTGAAACTCAAACTCAAAATCCCCCGTCGGTCTTAAGCCTCTTACAATGGCATCAATACTATTTTTTTCAACATAATCAACAAGTAAGCCATCCCATAAATCAATTTTTACTCTTGGCTCATCTTTAAAAATATCTTCCAAAAGCTTCTGCCTATTTTCTTTAGAAATCATTGCCTTTTTTGCTGCTGAGACAGCAATAACAATATAGACTTCATCAAACAGACTAAGTGCTCTTTTAACAATATCAATATGACCATTTGTAATAGGATCAAAAGATCCGGCATAAACTGCTTTTTTTGATTCTGTACTCATAAATAGTATTATAACTCTATCAACAAAAATCATAAACAAGCAGAAAATTAGTCCCCTGCTTAAAAATTTTATTTGGAGTACCAAAGTAACTATAAAACTCAGAGAGTTTCATAGTTTTCTGTTCACATCCTTCAATAAGACATTTTCCATTAAAATTAGAGTCTTTTATAAATTCAAAGAAAAATTCATATAAAGTCTTTTTTTCGTAAGGAGGATCAAAGTAAATAAAATTATAGTATTTAAGATCAATTTGCTTTAGACTCTTTTGAAAATCTTTACCAATTGCCTTTAAAATAGAATTCTTATCTCTATCTGAATAGGATTTAATATTCTTCTTTAGGCAACTAAGTGCTTTAAAGTTACTTTCAATAAATAAAACTTCATCCGCTCCTCTACTTGCTGCCTCCAAACCAATACTTCCACTACCAGCACAAATATCTATAAATCGAATACCACTAAAATCTTGAATTGAGTCGAATAACCTTCTTTTTAACATTACAGAAGTTGGTCTTGTAATACTTGACACAGGTGTAATGAGTTTTAAACCCTTAAGCTTTCCTCCTAACAAAATGACTGACATTTTAAGCTACATTTTGAAGATCTACTTTTTCAAAATCTTCAGAGTCTAAAATCTTTTTATTTACTGGCAAGGCGTTAAAGTCTTTTAAGGTTTCTAAATACTCTATAAAAATATTTTCTTTTTGCAACATATCATCCATCATAAATCTACTCCAATTGGCAAATACTAGTTATTTACTTATCGACTTTATTTAAAAGTGCTTAAGCCCTCTATATATTTTCTATTACAGCGGAATTTTTAATGACAAACCTGAGTATTTTAAGGTAGTAATACACACACAATATAACACCTAAGCAATTAATTTTATTTAGGTTTTACAATTTATATTTAGAGAGAGAAATTGAACAAAAAAAGTTTTAATGCCAATGATTGGTTTAACTCAAACCACAATGGGCACAATATCACAAATTCACAAAGTCTATATAGCAAGCATTTAGCTGACTTTACCTCTTTTTCAAAAAATGCTCCTAAAAATAACATTAATCAATATTTTGTACCTGGCTGGAATGGTGAATCTTTAATCTCTAAGACCTCTAAAGTTTTTGTAGATGTTTTAGAAAAAACGACTTTAGATATTAATAACACCTTCAAGAGGCTTGCTCGCTCTAACAACAGACTTAAAAACTCTATCTATGAAGAGTTTATGGCATTTGCTGAATTTAAAGCTTACAACTTTACGGGTATCAATAACTCACAAGACTTCTGGAAAGAAGTAGAAAGCTCTCATTCAAATAGCTGCGAAAAACTACAAGAGTTTATTCGAATTTATTCTTTTCGAACAGCTTCAATTTATTTATTAAAGATTAGATTCATTTGCTTTTTTCTTAAAAATAATTCATTAAATATAGAAACTAAGCATGTTCTTTATCCAAACTCTTTACTAACATCCGTATTCAGAAAAGGAAGCTCAACCGAAATCAATGCTAAATCTTTAGAGCAAAATATATATAGCTGGTATAAACCATCTAACCATTTAGAAAGTGATATAAAAAAACTAACTTCTGTTTATCATGAACTTGAAATTACTCAAATTGTAAAAAGCTTGTCTTTAGCGCAAGAAGAAATACTAAATAAAAACTCTGAATACTCTCACTCCTTAAGCCAAAAAACTTTTGGCTTATTTTTAAATTCTCTTTTAATCAATTTTCCCCTATGGCTTAATCGATTTAACCAAAGATTTCGTAATTCATTTAAACTTGATCTTAATGGAATGGAGGTCATCAGCTGTAAATATAAAGGTGACTTTTTAGAGTCAATGGCTCTATCTCACTGGGTAGCTCAAGAATCAAATAAAAATATTAAATGGAATGAGATCCTATGCCCTAGCTTTGATAGTAGCTCTTTTGAAACAGGCTTATATACTAAAATTACCAATGAGCTACACTTTTTAACTTTTTTAACTGGTGTTGCTAAAAGCCAAGGACAGAATGTTACTAAGTTTATTTGTGATGTCATGAGATCTTATTTAAATAATAAAAAAGACTCAAATGTTTTACAGAAAAATTTATTTTTTGACCCTACTACAAATACTTCTTCCTATGATAGAATAATACTTAATATTAATAAAACTCCTAAGAACAATGCTCAGCATTTTATCATTAATCAAATAAATCAAAACTGTAACAAAATAAAAGATAACGGATTAATATTTGTTTTCTCGGATAAAAAAATATTCTTACCAAGTCAAAAAGATAAACTAGAAAACTTTCTAAAAATTTATCACCTAGAAGGATTATTTAACTTTGAAACCTTAAAAGGAAAAGGGAAACTCGGCTCCTATTTATATATCTTTTCTAAAAATCAATCATTTAAAGATGTTCGAGAAATGAAAAAAACGTTTTTAAACTTCAGATATACAGGAGAGCTTGTCTCTTTTAATGACTTTTCTAATATTACTCAAATGACACAAAACTTTTTCCTATCTAATCTTTCAGAACTTCCTTCAATGGCGCATAAAGAGCATAATAATTTTCAACTTGAATTTTTTCAAGATGCTATTATTGGAGGACGATTGATGCATACATCTTCATCTGACTCCACAAAAGTGACTCATCCAAAGTTCTTCAATAGTCTCATGAAATCATGTCAACCCTTTGATTATTTTTTTGAAGTAAATTCTTTAAAAGAAGAAATATATGAAAGCTCAACATCACTAGGACTTAACTTCTCATATAATGAACAAAATCCCATTCTTATTGTAAATATGAGATCAAAAGAGTCTACTCTGATTGAAATTATTGAAAGGTCTAGCTACGAGTCAAAACTAGAATTATATGGAAAATCTCTTTGTTATTATTTTGAAATAATTCCTAAATGGCATGATATCAATTTAGAGTCTATTAAAAGCTTTTTTGACAGTACGATTGGAAGACAAATTATTGATTTAACCTTTAACAATCAACTAAGAAGAACAAAAGCTAATCTAAAAAAATTAATGGTTCCTAGCTTTCTCATAAAAAATAAAAGTATCCCTGAGCATATTTCCCCTGGGCTACAAACTTTAGATCTTAACATTAACAATATCCTTGAGATGCATCCGACGAAGCTTAAAGACTCTGTTGTTAATACTAAAGGCTTAATTATAAATATCGCAAGTGAATATCCAAGTATTGTGATATCAAAACTTTCTAATTTTAAAAGAAAGTTAAAAATTTGTTTAGATCGCTTTGAATATACAAAAAGCAATAAGATTATTAATTTTAATAATCCTCTAATTAAAACTCCTCTATTACTAGCAAAGACATATGAATTATATCCTAATAATCCGGATATATTCACAGAGTTTAACTCAGATAATAACCAGAGCTTTATTCATAAAGAACTCACAAAAACAAAAATCGTGAAAAGTATCATAGAAGAGCAAGTTAGCTATGGCCTGGAGCTCTATAATAAAGATACTTTAATTGCAACTTTATACTCAGATATAGAGATGCTTCAATTTATAGACTTTATTCTTTCAAATATTACAAATGTGCCTATATCAAGTCTTATTCAGGCAGTAAAAGTACCTCGCCTAGAAGATTTAAAATCTGTGATTAGATCATTTAAACTTATGAATTCTACAATTTCTAGTATATACGATGATTTAAACCTCTTTAATGAACAAATTTTAAATAAAATTATCTCCGACAGATAACTCAAATATTTTTTTTATTTTCCACAATTTTAGTTTAAAATAGTTTCTGTGAAGAATAAGGTTATCAAGCTCAGGAAGCAAATATTCAACAATTTAAAGAGCAAAGCTTTTAGCTATGAAGGGTCGACTTCAAAAGAACTTATTTTATACAAAGAAAATCAGTCAAAACTCTCTGGTAGAGTTTTTTATAAAAGCGATATTGAAGAACTTACTAGAAAAGTCAATTCTTCTGATATTATCTACCTTGGAGATTTTCACACATTTGATCAAAATATTAGAAATGTACTTAGAGTCATTAGGTCTTTAAAAGAGCAAAATTTAATTATTGCTTTAGAAATGGTAGATACAAAGTATCAATTCTTTATCGATACTTATCTTGACGGACACCTGACTGATTTAGAATTTTTAGAATCGATTAATTATCATGACTCTTGGAGATTTCCTTGGATACACTATAAACTCATATTCGATCTTGCCAAACAAAAAAATATTAAAATATTAGGACTAAATACTAATGGATCATTAGAGCAAAGAGATGAATTTGCTGCCACAGTTCTAGCACAATCCATAAAAGATAATAAAAATTATAAGCATCTTGTACTTTATGGAGAACTTCATATTGCTGTTAATAAACTACCTCAAAGACTAGATACAAAAATCACTAATCTTAGCCAAGTCATACTTCATCAAAATCTTGATGAAGTATACTGGAAACAGATTGAAGAAAATAATAGTTTCGAAATAGTAAAATTTAATGACTTTGAGTTTTGTATGAATTCTGCTCCTCCATGGATTAAATATGAAAGCATGATCTATTGGTATGAAAACTTATGCGATGATCCTGACTTTGATATTCATGAATATATTATTGAAAACGGAACGAAAATTTTTAATGAAAACACTCATGAGAACTTTTCAATTCTTTGTGAACAACTCATAAAAACATCAAGTATACAAGTTCCTAGTGAGGTGACAATTGACTTTAATCTTTATGACCATACAAAAATTCAATATGTTGAAGATAAAATTTTAGAATTAAATAAAACAGAACATATTAAAATATATGAACATCTTTTATGTGAAGGCCTATCCTTTAAGCTACCAAATCACTTTGCTTATTATTGCTCAAGTTACTCTGTAAATAGACTTTCATACTTATGTGGTATGCATCTTTTTAATTTCAAAAATCAAAATATTAATGAAATACAGATAATTAACAGTAAAACCAACCTTTTTATCTACCAAACCTATAATTATGCATTTGCCTATTTCTTTTCAAAGATTATTAACCCTCATAGAAAGTGTGAAATGTACCAAGATTTTGTACAAATGCAATCTCAAAATACTATTTATAGTAGTGTTATAAGAGCTCTTGATGCTAATGAAATTGATAACTCTCTTTTTTCTAAACTCGAACTTTTTAGAGTAAATGATATTGCTTTGGACATTGGGCATCTTCTTGGTGAATATATCTATCGAATTCTTACTGATCCGCCAAATAAGCAAGAACTAACTATTAATTATTTTTACTACAATAGTAAAATTAATACTTTTTCATTCAGTCTTTTCAAAAAATTTATCTTAACAAAATTTGATTACCAAAATCATCAAAAAAGGCAGTTTTAGTGAAAGTTATCATTCAAAGGGTTAAAGAAGCTAAAGTTGAAGTTAACCATCAGATAAAAGGACAAATAAAACAAGGATATCTTCTTTATATTTGTTTTGAAACAAATGATTCTCTTAAGCAACTCGAGTCTGCCATAAGAAAAATTAGAGATATTAGAATATTTGAAGATGAAAATAGAAAAATGAATAGATCGATTAAAGATAAAGAGTTATCTATTTTATCTATTAGTCAATTCACTTTGAGCTGGGATGGAAAAAAAGGAAATAGGCCAAGCTTTGATAAATCAATGGAACCTAAAAAAGCAAAAGAGTTTTTTGATATTTTTAATCAAAAATTAAAAAATGAAAAACTTCATGTTGAAACAGGTATATTCGCAGCCGACATGCAAGTTTATTCTATTAATGATGGGCCAGTGACTTTTTATCTAAGCTTCTAAATTAAATTGTCTTACGAGATCTTTTTTCTTTCCTTTAAAAACAGAAGATGTCACTTTCATTTGTTTTTCATCTGTAAAAATCAGTTCAAGCTCACTAATAGATAGTGCTTTACTGGCATCAACTTTATTAGAAATTAAGAACTGTCCATTAAAACTATTAATTAATTCTTTTATAAGCCTAATATCTATTCCCACTTTTTCACTATGAGACTTTGATGAATTTACATAATCCAACTCATCAGCATTAAAGCAAGAATTATGTAATTTTAACTTTAAAGAACTTATAGGACCTACCTTATGAGTTGAAATAGATAATTTTGTATCTTTTGCTTTATCAACACAGTAATTCAAAGCATGAAAAATTACTTGTGCGACTAGATCTTTATCTGCTTCTATTTTAAAGTCATCATCAATACTCATATCTAAGTTAATTGACTTAGATAAAATTTGTGAATTAAAAGAAGATAAAGAATTTATAAATGTATCCTGAAAACTAAAGAGATCATTTTTTCTAAGCTCATCTGATGAAGTAGGAGTAGCTTGAATGCTTGAAACCAAAGGACTTTGTAAAGTTTCTTGTTCGAAAGTATTTTTCTTTCGCATGATGGCTTTTGCGATATCAAATGCTCCAACATTTCTTAAAACTTTACTTGCTAGTTTTTTAAAGTATTCAAAGTCTATATTCTTATCTTCAAGCATTTCTTTAACTTCACGATTAAGTTTTTCAACTCGAGATTGTTTTTTCTTTAAAGAGATAGCAAATCCTACGATTGTAAATAATAAGAATGTAGCACTTAATGTACTTATAACAAGTAAACTATCTAGCTGCAGTGATAACTCTTTTACTTTAGTAGAAAACAAATATGCTAAATCATTCTTTGTTTGAGTTAAATCAAAATATTTTTGAGTTATATTTGAATCTTTTAAACTAGCCTCTTCACTTATCAACAAAGATTTTAACTTTACGATCTTTTGATCATACCAATACTGATCAGACAACAACTTATCCAAATGACTATGAACATCCTTATTAAAGCTCGCATCGATTTGATTAAATGTATTTGAAACTTCTCTAAAACATTCATTTGTTGTATCTCTAAAGTTATTTTCTAAAAAATTAGAATCAATACTGCCAGTCAAAAGAGCTGAATGAGTTTGAAATAACCTATTCATACAAGTATTCATTCCCAAAGATAGTACTTGTAGACTTTTAGCTACAGACATATTTGCCTGTCCTTTATAAAGTGGATAAACAATCGCTCCAAAAGCAAGTAACGTGGCCATAGCAAATTTATTTGCGCTAAAATTAAAAAACTTCATATTTTCCTCTAAATTCAAAGACTTATATAAAAGCCTAACAAACTAAATAAATTTTCTCAAAAAATGACCAAAATCGTCAATATTGCAATTTTTTCCCTTCTAAATTTCAACAAGTTAAAGAATTAAAATGGTATTTTTACACACCGCAGAACTGATTCGTGACCTTATAGTAATAAGCAGCTATAATTATATTAATGAGAAAGAAAAAAGGTTTTATCTCATTTTTGCTAATTAGCACACTTATAAATACTGGCTTTATACTATTAAAGCCGCAGGTTTCTTATACATTAAAAAAAGACAAAGATATATCTAATGAATCTCGTTTATATGTAAAATTAAGAAGCTTTGGTAAAAGAAAAGCCACAGGAAAGAAAAATACAATAAAAGTTGCTGATCTTTTTAAAACTCAATCAGATCTACTTATTCCTAAAAGTATAGTTAAATCTAACAACTTTGAGCTAACTAATAGCACAAAGTCTCGAAATCCTAATAAAAAAATTATAACAAAGACTTTTAAAGAGAAGATTGGTACCACTAAAAATATCATTGTTAATACAGGTGTAAAATACGAAGCGAAAGAGGGAGTCGAGTTAGATGAATTAAATAAACATGAACTTGTTTACTATGGCTTTAGAGCAAGAAATGCAAAACAGTATTATAACTCTGCTTTTAAAAACCTAAATGAACTTAAAAGAAAATTTGGTTCATTACTAATTAAAAATGGTACTCATTCTCACAAAATGAGAGGTATTATTAAATATGATAAAGATGGAAATGTCTTAAGCATAAGGATTTTAGATAGCAGTGACAAAAAAATAATTCATGACTACTTTGTAAAAACATTAAAAGATATAAAGGCTATATCAAATCCGCCAAAAGGCTTCGCTCAGAATGGATTTCAAGCTACTTACTTGCTTAATTTAACTATTTAGAATTCAAATATAGTTTTATCTAATATTGCAATAGTCTTTTCTAATAAGCTTTTCTTTTCAACAAGCAGACTCTGGTTCACATCGGCTAACTCAGCAATCAGCTCTTGTTTTGAAGATGCATCTAATCTGTGATCTGGTATAATTGACTTTAAAAAACTATCAACTTGAGACTTTTTAAAGTCATCTTTAAAAACTTGCACTATATTGTCCTTGCTTAATATTTAGTAATTCATTTTTCGCAAAGAAAATGAGATTTACAACTTCATTTTTAGGCAGACCAAAGACTTCCATAATATTTTCTTTTGTAAAGTCCAAAACAGTATCTAAATGAATGACAATTCTTGAGTCCATAGTTAAAGAATAAAAAACATTAAACTCATCCATATTAGTTCTTTTCTTGTACATAAAAGTTTTAGTACGCGCTTTAGATAATAAAATAATTTCGCTTAAGATTCTTTTAAAAGCATAATCTTTAAAAGAAACTCGGTCCTCTTTATCAGTAATATCTGTTATTAAGATTTCTTTTTTATCTTTTAAAACAAATTTTGTATATCCATCTACAAATAGCTGTTGGGCCAATAAATCATCTGGCACAATAGCGTAGCAAAAAGAATAAATTTTATTCACAAGTGGACTGATTAACTGTTCTAAAGTTTCATTATTCATCAACAAAAGTGTATCTCTTTGGTTCTAAAAAAGCTACTAGGTCAATAAATAGTCCAAGCTAAGTACCTGAAAGTATATCAAACATGCTCTTTTTTTTACTAAATAATCTCCATAGATTATCCGATAAGAAGTTTGAAGACTAACCCTTAGAGGTAAAAAATGAAGCAATCACTATTTATACTATTTTGTTTAATACTCACTTCTTGTGTTCAACAAGAGCCAGTAGAAACAACAGAACAAGTTATTATATCTGATCAACATGGTAACAATTCCAGTGGAGGATCAAGTAGCGGATCAAGTGGAGAAACAGGGTCTGGTAATAATAGTAGTACAACAGCAGGAACAGGAGTTAGTTGTACAGGTGTAGCAAGCAATGATGGGCAAGGGTCAGGATATCCAATGCATCAATTTGAAATGCTCTTAGCAGGACATCAGTCTTGGCTTCCAGGAACATATTCAAGTTCTCTTGCAAGCTCAACAATGCCAACAATATTACAGGCTGGTTTATTATTTCCAACAGACTCTAGGCTTAGAGTGAGAATGATGGTTAAGTCTCAACCATATCCTACTGCTGGCCAAGAATATTGTTATGGAAGACAAGTTGGACAAGCTTCGGATGCCCATCCTTATACTAAATTAAAGTACAGAGTACACTTAAGAGATGTTCACTGTTCTACTTATAATGGCAATGGACAATGTACTAATGCTTATCTTGGATCAAGATATGCAACTCAATATGTTGACCCTATTGATGTTGGTTCATGTTCTCCAATACTAGACTTTGGTCATCTAAGAAATACTGGAGGCAATATTATTGCTACAACTATTGAAGTTGACGATGTAAAAGCTGATAGTACTTGTCAGTACAACAGTACTTATTGTCCAGCAGAAAAAGTAGTTCGAGCAGCTAGTTGTTGGCATATGAAGCTGCAAGTTGTAACTGACTATACTCAAGACTTTAAATAACTTTTTTCATTATATCTATGGATTAATATATTCACTTGGCATCATTTCATAAGTTGTTGCTAGCCAATTAAATTTATATTCAAATTGGTCCTTAAACTTAGTAACAACTTCAGGAATTGTAATGTAGTAATAATTCTCGTAATTTTTTGTAAAAGCTGCTTTTGTAAAATTGCCAGCACCAGTATGAACAGCTCCTGTTCCATCTGCAAAATTGAATATTAAATATTTATTATGATGTAATAATCTTGAATTTTGGTTTGATTGCACGTATCTAACCTCAACTCCACTTCTTAAAACACTCATAACTTTATAGAACTCCGACACCATATTAGAGCCAGTTGTTTTCTTTCTCTTACCGGCCCAATAAATATCATCATCGACAACAAACCTTACTTTTTTCAATTGTCCCGCAGCCTTTTGCATTGCCATAACAAGGTCAGGATGAGTAAACCTATGTGCTGCAGCCTCAATTGATACAGCTCTATCAAAAGCAGATACAATATTATTCATAGCAACTCTTCCATCAGAAGGCACAACATATAACTTGATATCATCCTCTTCTTTTGTTTTGATTTTAGAGCGACATAGTTTCATAAAAGCTTTAAACTGCTTTTTAGATATTGAAGTAAGCATCCCCTCTTTAATACACAAATGAGCTTGATAAAAATAAGTATCTTTACTTGTTGTTAAAAAACTCCAATTTTCATGATGAAGAACTGTTCCTGAAGACATATTACCAGAGCTAAAAACAATTTTCGTTTTTTTAGAAGTTGATTTGTAAGAAGCCATAATTATTTTATTATGAGCATATCCTAAACCTTTTACATTACCTCTAAATTCAACTCTTGGCTTATTTCCCAAAATATCTTCACATTTTGAAAGATAATCCAACCACTTTCGTCCCGACTTTCGTTCTCTATTTTTAGAATCAATAATAAATGTAATTGCAACACCTCTTTTAGCAGCATCACATAAGGCAAGAGCTACTTCTTGATTGGAAAATGAAAGATAGGTTAAAAATAATGAACTAAGATCGCTATCAGCGATCAGATTTTTTAACTCAAAATGAGGAGTATTTACTCTGTTATTATTAAAGAAAAAATCTGATTTTTTACAATATACATTTTTAGGTTTTGATATTAATAGCTTTCCACTATTAGAATACACTTGTTGATTATATCTATATTCTTTACAAATCGGATTAGTAAATAAAGCTTTATATTCATAAAAAGGATAATCTTTTATAGATGAAGCAAATCCTGTTATCGTAAATAAAATTAATAGTAGTTTCATAAATATCCTTAGTTTTTTGCCATTTATGCCTAAGTTTTTCACATTGGTAAACAATAAAGAATATATTTTAGCTTTCTAAAAAATAGATCGTTTTTTTAGCGCTGCATCTATATTTTGTTCACATAGTTTGGTATATCAAACCTCTAAAAATAAAAGGATATATCAATATGAAAGCTATTTTACTCATTCTATTACTGATCTGCTCAAATGCATTCTCAAGACAATATATACAATGTAGAGCGCATAATACTCCTCATTCTTTTGATAGTATTGTCATTAATTTAAATACTAATGATTCGACACTATATATTACAAATGGTGTTCACCTTCCAGATACAGACAGAGTAAGTATTTTAAAACAACTCTCTTTTGTAGAGATTAAAGATGAGTACCACTTATTTCAAGCTAATGATGGTAAAACTCAAGAAATGATAGCTATAAGAGCACAAGATATTGGTGTCGCAAGCTCTTATTTTGAAGTTGAAATGAAAATAACAAAGCTATCTAATAATGATTCTATGACAAAAGTATATGGATGCTTCTCATCCCTATATGAAGACTAATTTACCTTTAAAGGAAAAGTCTTTGCTATTTGCTCCCATGGAAGGAGTTACTGACTCTTATTATAGAAAAACAGTACAAGACCTTTTTAAAAAATGGGACTTTATTGCAACAGACTTTTTAAGAATTCCTTCTGTTGGACTTTTCCCACAAAAACAATTTTTACATCACATAGGAACTGATATTTATAATACTTCCTATATGGACAAGACTATTTTTCAAATCCTAGCAAGTGAAAGATCTCTTTTAGAAGAGCACCTTCTCCTTCTTAAGCAGCTTGAAATAAACTGGCTTGATCTTAACTTAGGTTGCCCATCAAAAACTGTATGTAAAAATAAAGGTGGATCATATCTTTTATCAGACTTAAAAATACTTAAAAAGATATTAAAAACTATTCGAAGCTCACATAAAAGTACTTTCACTGCAAAAATAAGAGTTGGCTTTGAAGATGATTCAATGTTCGAAGACATTCTAAAATTAATTGAAGATGAAGGTGTTGATGCCATTACAATTCATGCCAGAACAAGAGCACAGCTATATAAAGGAATTGCTAATTGGGATTATGTCAAACAAGCAGTAAAAATAAGTAATATCCCTATCATTGGTAATGGTGATATATGGACAACTAAAGATATTGATAACTACTTTGATTACACACAAGCTCACTCCGTTATGATTGCACGAGGTGCTCTAAAAACACCTTGGCTCGCTGACCTGTACTACAATAATGAAGAAGATACGATAGAATTAAGAATCGATCATATGAAAAAGTATTACTCTAGTCTTTATGAAAAAATGCAATTAATTCATAAAGATGAAAAAATCAGAATAAAAAGACTAAAAGCTGTTTCAAGATATATCTTTGACCCTATTGAACAGATAAAACCAGGAACAAAAAGATCATTTTTACTGTGCCAAAACTATGAACAAATGCAAGATGTTCTGAATTCAATTTAAAATTTTTCAATATACTTTGTAAAATTCCTTATAAAGAATGATTTTCTAAAGTTTTTTATTTTACTTGAATGTAGAACATAAGAACTATCATACATCATCATAATCCATGGTAAATCAGCATTTACAACATCCTCAACTTCTTTCATAACATTATATCTTTCATCAGGATCTAATGTTCTTGCTAGCTTCTCATAAAGACGATCAATCATATCTGAATGATATTGACTCTTATTTATCCCAGGAGCATTTGCTGAAATTAAAAGTTGTATTGCATTTTCAGCATCAGGATAATCATAGATCCAATTATCAGTAAAAAACTGAAGTTTCCCCGCTCTTCCCTTTTTTAAAAAAGTAGAAAATGTAAGCATTTCAATCTTTAATTTGATGCCTATTTTTGATAAATATTTCTTTAATAATTGAGCTTCAATTTCATAGATTTTTTGTGTTCCTCTTGTTGAGTAAGTTAGATCGATTTGCTTTGTATCAAGACCGGAATCTTTTATATATTTTTTGGCTTTCTCTAAATCATATAAATATGGCAATTCAAACGATGGGCTATAACCAGGTATACTAGGATTATAAATAGAATTTGCTTTCAAATTTGTATTGTTAGTCAAAATACTTATATATTCATCATAATTAATAGCATGAGCAATGGCTTTTCTAAGATTTAGATTACTTCCTACTAATTTGTCCTTCATATTAAATCCGAGCCATCGACTTGAAATTGTTGAAAAATATTTCACTTGAAAATGAATATCACTTTTCATTTTTTGAAACTCTTCAGTATTATTTGAAACAAGGTCTAAGTATTTTTTAGGAACATTAAGAATATCTAATTTTCCTGCTAGAAATAAACTCCATCTTTCGTCATCACTTTCTACAACATGAAAAAAAACTTTTTCAACAAAAGGAATTAGTTTTGTTGACGAATGTAAAAGGTTTTGAGTATTTGCATATCTGTCACCAGAGCTTGGATATTTTTCTTTTCTAAACTTATAATTCTTATTAAACACATATTTCTTTTCATCAAAGGATTCTAAAACATATGGTCCAGTTCCAACTAATATTGAAGATAAATCATTTTTTAACTCCGTTATAAGCTCTAATGGAACAGGACTAACAAAGTTCATAGCAAGAAAATAAAGTAGGTTCGGTTCTGGACGATTTAACTCTATTCTTAAAGTTAATTCATCAATAGCTTGTACTCCTTCAATATCATACTCCAACATTTTTTTTACACTTAAGCCTACTTTATTACGATAATGATCAAAGCCTTTTATTTTTCCAGCAAAGAGCCAAGTACCTAAACTTCTTGTCCCCTTAAAAGCAATTCTTTTAATCTGATTGACAAAGTCTTGAGCTTTTACAGTTCTACCTACTTTTAAAATATTACTATTTTGATGATATAAAATATTTGGTTTAATCTTTATTGTATATACTTTTCCACCATTGCTAATTAATGGCATTCCATCTGCTAACTGTGGTATAACCTCATATGGTCTTTTTAAATAATGATATTGATATAATGATTCTAAGGACTGACTTATTAATAAAAGAGATTCATCGTCAAAAACTTTTGCTGGATCGAAACTCTTCACCTTACTTACTAATGAAAGACTTAGTTCTTTGTTTTTAGAGGCCTGTGTTGTTTTATTTGTTCTTACAATAATGGCAACTGTGAAAACAAGGCACAATCCCATAATTATCAATACTTTTTTCATATTTTTTCCAGTTCGATTAAATATAAATATTATATCTTCTTTTTTTTTATTACCTTGGTATTAGTATTTTTTTACCCCCTAATATAAAATAAAGATGATTTCCTTCATAATATAACCATGTGTAGAATTTTTGCCTTTAGATCCAAACTCAATAGTAAAGTTCATTCTAGCTTGCTATCAGCTGATAAAGCACTTGGTGATCTCAGTAAAACCCATCCCGATGGGTGGGGTGTTGCCTACTACCAAGATAATGTTCCTCACCTGATCAAATCGCTCAATTGCGCCGTTGAAGATAAAATATTTCATAAAGTATCTGCAGTTGTAGCCTCAAGATCTGTTATTGCTCATATAAGAAAAGCAACTCAAGGAGAAAATAGTATTCTCAACTCTCATCCCTTTCAGTTTGGAAGCTGGATTTATGCCCATAATGGAAATATTAAAAATTTTAATAGCCACAGAAATAAGCTCCTAAATCTAGTCGATAAAGAACAAAAAAGAAATATTCTCGGACAAACTGACAGCGAAATTATTTTTCATATTATTCTATCAGAATTAAATCGCAATAATGTCAGCAAAAATTCTCATATTAGCCAGATAGTTTCTTGTGTAAAAAGCGCTATTGAAAAAATATGTTTTATTATTGGTCCTCTAACGAATTCAACATCTCCATGCCCAACAGAAAACTATCTAACAATGGCTTTAACCTGTGGTCAAAAGCTTATAATATTACAAGCTGGCCAACCGATTTGGTACAGTACATATAAAAAAAATTGTCCGGAAAAAAGTCATTGTTCATTTTACAATAAAAGTTGCGAAAAAGAGTCTTCATTTGGGCAAGAAGTAAATCATCTTATTGTAAGTAGCGAGCCCCTCAGTAGTGAGAATATTTGGAAAGAATTACAATTTGGCGAAGTCATCTATGTCGATGAAAATCTTAAAATTGAAAAAACGAAATTTCAAATCAGGCAAAAGAGCTAAGCGGATTTTTTCCAAATATCGGGATCAAGCCCATACTCTTGTTCAAACTTTATCAATTTATACTCTTGAAAAAGAGTATAATTATACTCTTCAACATCATTCATAACACCTATATTTTCATCTAGATTTTTTTTTATACACATTTCTAAAAAATGTAATTGAAACTCTGTAAGTGTATCAAAGAACTCTAAATTCAATTTTGTTGATTTTATTAATTCCTTTAAACCTTTAGCATAATAAGCCATGAGTACCTCACTGTATTTTCGCTATTTAAAATATCGGTGCTTTTAGCTTTAAAGTTTAAATAAACTTAGATACATTAATATTTATGGGGATTTATACTATTATTTTTGAGTTTTTAGTACTAGCTTTACTTGGCTATATATATTATCGTTACCAAAAGTCCAAGATCATAAAAAATGCAACAATAGACTTAATAAAAATGCTTGATGATTATAATCAACTAACTCATAATGTTCACAAGAATCAAATAGAGCAGCTCCTATCATCAAATAAACTTTTAAAGCTAAAAGACTATCTTCAAGATCAGTGTCAGTCTCATGATCAAGAAGCTCAAAAGTTAAAACAACTTATAATTACACATCTTGTTGATATTATTGGAGCAATGTAAAATTTTCTTTCTAGATAAATTTACTATTTATTAATACACTAATTTCTATGAAAACTTTACTAATAACAATATTACTTACCTCTTCTCTTTATTCTTCAAACAAAGTCATTGATAAAAAAGACTATAATAAAGAAAATGATGTACACCTTATATCTGGTATGGACGGAGACTATAGGTTTTACATTGGAAAAAAAGAAGCCATTTTAAAATCAAATCTTCAAGAAATACTAGCATCTATCTTAAACTATACTGAAAAATGTAATAATGAATATAGTGATAGAAGACTGTTTACACCTAAAAGCAAAAAATGCTTGTATCACAATTCAAACTTAATCGAATCAAAAGTTCACATTCTAAATAACAAAATGTTTGCTCAAAAATACCTAGTTGAAAGAAGAATTTATAATAGTGGCCTGTACACACATGTTGACCTTATTCAAGTTTCTAAAACTGATAGTGAAAATATAAAAGTAACGCAAACGATGTTATCAAACAAAGAAGCCTCTCAATTAAAAAAAGGACTCGTTGAAAACAATTCTGTTTTTAATAAAGCAATTGCTACATTTAATATTAAAAAACTAGAAACAAATAAATATAAAGTTAAGTACGAATATTCAAATAAAACTGACCACTGGTTATTAACAAAAAGTTTTACCGCTTCTAGAGTATTCAATTCTGTAAGTAGTGGCCTAGGTCTTTTATTTACTGCTTTAAAAGAACAAGTTGAAACATCCCAAAAAAAAATATAAAAAATCATTGACCTACGGAAAAAATACGTATAAATTAAAAGTACGGATCTTTTACGGAGTAATGAATGAGCTTAACAAAAAAACAAAAACTAGTATTTGATTATATTTGTGAATATATTCAAGATAATGGTTACTCACCCACTCAGGTTGAAATACAAGAATATTTTGGATTTAAGTCCTTAGGATCCGTTCAAGATTATATTAGATATCTAAAAAACTCAGGTCATCTCATTAGTGATTCTAACTCTGTTAGGGGGCTCAAACCTGCTAACCAACATGGGGATGATAGAACAATTGAAATTCCTCTTCATGGAAAAGTTGCAGCAGGAAATCCCATTGAAGCCATTGAAGGTCGAGAAATTATTAATGTTCCAGAACATATGATTGGCAAAGGTTCTCACTATGCTCTTACAATTAGCGGAGAATCTATGATTGAAGATGGGATATTAGATGGAGATACTGTAATAATAAAAGAGCAGAAAACAGCAAACAATGGAGATACTGTTGTTGCTGTAATTGATAATGAAGCTACAATTAAAAAATTTTATAAAAATAAAAAACAAATAGAACTTCATCCTGCAAATAGTACAATGACGCCGATTATTGTCAACAATGGGGACTTTCAAATTAAAGGTATTTTAGTAGGCTTAATAAGAGTTTATTAAAACTTTTTCATTTAAATTTCAGGCATCTGAAATTATAGATGCATTAAAATGGGCTTGATTCGTCAAGGAGGACTTTCTCATGCCAAAAATCGACACACACACACCAGGTTTAAACTAATGGTTGAAAGTTTATTCGTAATTACAGTTTTACTCTACTGTCTTAGTCGCCTACTCCCAAGTTAAATTGCTCGGCATAAATTTGCCGAGCAATTTCCCTATCTTACCTCATAGTCGGGAAAAAGATTCCTCATAATACCTAGAACCTTTATTAAAGGGTCGATACACCGATTAGTAAAATACTTAGAACAAACAAAAGGATAACTTATGAAAAGACTAAGTATTTTACTCTTAATTGCATTAATGTATTCTTGTAAGCAAGTTATAGTAAATCAAGGTGAATGTGTTATGCCTGATGAAATTGAATCTATGGAGATTGTAAAAAACAAAAATAGTGAATCCGATCAAGATAGTGAACAAGATGAACAGGAGCCTAGACTATGCACAATGATTCCACAGGAAAAAGATGCAAATTTAGATACTAATGTTACATTAATCAATTTTAGTGATAAACAAAAAGAAAAAATGCATAAAGCAATCACAAGAATAAAAATTGCCATTAACTCAGTGGAATTTAAAAAGCGAGTTTTGGCCCATACATACAAGGGTGAAACAACTTTTGTTCAAAATGATGGTCTCACTAATGAAGAAATTTATTACATTATTATGGACGCAGCTGAAGAGTTATCGCCACAAGTAGATAATGAACTTGATCTTGAGATTCAAATGTACTATTCGAGAAAAAGAGTTGTCGGCTATACTTATCCCAATGTAACAAAAATCTGGGTAAATTCAAAATACTTCAATACGAACTCCCTAGCCGCTGTTGCCGCCAATGTTGTACATGAGTGGACTCATAAATTAGGATTTGGACATGATTATAAAAGCACTTCTAGAAGGCCTTATTCTGTACCATATGGAGTAGGAACTATTATTAAAGAAATTATTGAGCAGATGTAAAAACAAAGACTTAAGTAATTTCTACATAGTTTTACTATAATATTTGTATCCCTAGTACTTTTAAGGCATTATGCATAAAATACTAGGGACTTTTTAATGAAAAATTTAATTATCGCTGTTGCAGGCGGCAGTGGATCAGGAAAATCATTTTTTTCTAGAGCTCTTCACAAAAAGCTTGGAGATAGGAAGTCTCAAATAATATATCAAGATAACTATTATATTGATCAAAGTGATAAATTTGATCATGACGGTGGAAGTGTAAACTTTGATCATCCAGATGCAATTGACTTTAAACTACTCGCATTACAACTTAGTTACCTTAAAAATAATAAAAAAATCGATCTTCCTACATATGATTTTAAAACTCATAGTAGACTGAATAAAGTCACAACTATTTGTCCAAAAAAAGTTATTATCGTTGATGGAATTTTAGTTCTTAATTCTCCATATATTAGAGATGTTTGCGACTTAATGATTTTTGTCGAAACACCTGAAGATATAAGATTTCAAAGAAGACTAGCAAGAGACATTACAGAAAGAGGTCGAACTCCAGAAGGTGTAAGAACTCAATTTAAAAACCAAGTAAAGCCAATGCATGATATGTATGTAGAACCGTCAAAACATTTTGCTCATATTATATCAAGTGGAACTGATATGAATAAACTCAATCAGATACTCACTTCTATTGAAACGAAGCTAGTCAATAGCCAAATAAAAGTTCAAGATTTTATAAGTCATGGCCACTTTATGTCATAGTTGTGAAAGAAACCATTTTACATGTTATTGTCACTTAAATATAGCAATAACGAATAAAACAAAGATAATTATTCTTAGACATATCAATGAAAAAAAACATTTCTTTAATACCGCAAAAATAGCTCAGAATATTTTCGAAAATATTGAAATATTTGACGGAGAAGAGTTTTCTAAACATCAAAGATTAAATCATATTTTAACGAAACATAAAGCTGCTATTATCTATTATATAGATCAAATATCTTCCTCTTTTGAAAAATCAATCCATAATAATAGCTTTAAATATGATTATCTTATTTTATTAGATGGAACTTGGAAAAAAACCTACAAGATCTACCAACTATCAAAAAATCTTCACTCACTTCCCCTATATGCAATAAACTCTAAAGTAAAAAGTATTATATCTGTACGTAAACCACCGAAAGAATTTTATTTATCGACATTTGAAACAGTCAAATATTGTATAGAAAAAATTGAAAAGAGATCTTTAAATCATTCACTTTTACCTATAAAATACATCCAAGATCAAATCTTAAGTAAAAAGAAAGGATAAAATAATGAAGCTCATAACATTGCTTACTTTAGGATTAGTACTAACATTTACAAGTTGCTCAACCTATAAATATAAGTCACAGAAAAAATCTTGTGAAATAAAAAAAGAGAAGAAAAAGTCTTGCTGCTCAAAAAGAAAATAATGATCTTTATCTATGATTTTTCTTTAAATAGTTCTGTATTAGACGAATAGAATCTTGATTATACAAATTAAGTCTAAGTGTTGTATAAGCAGCATCTTTTATCACATCAGCTTTATAAGACTTATGCGTTTGTCCTGTTATTCCATCTGTCATTTCTTTTGGATGATTTATCTTTGAAAAAGAGACTGGATTTAGTGTCAAAATTAATTCTAGCTGCTTATAATCTTCAGTTGAAAAAGGCTCATGGTTTCTTTTTGTTAAGCCTTTTTTACTTTTAAGTCCTACAAAGTGGCCTAAGCTATTGTAAAAGAGCGTAGCCGTTACAGGTAAACAAGCTGAGTTACATCCTGTTGTCGTAGCTATTTTTCTATAAAATCCAACAATACTATTTTTATTAAACAAAACATGTATCTTAGTATTAATCGGATTATCTGATATTGTATCTACAACATTAAAACTCTTTTCTAAGTTATAAGAAAAATAGTTTTGGAAAGAGCCTTTTTTAGCGTATATATTTCCCAAAATAAATGTAAATATAAATAAACATTTCATAAATATATGTTAACATAAATCATGGTATTTTCAATAAAGGTTGATTCAGATAAAGAATATCAAAGAAGATCTTTTGATGGCTTATTAAATGAAAAGGCATATCAAAATTTTAGTAAATTAACACAAACTGATCCAAAAAATTTTACTTTTATTCATGAAGAAGATCAGCTCATATTTAAAAAAAACTGGTGCCATACAATCTGTATTGTAAACTCTCAAGTTCAATTAAGGCCTATGAGATATGGACTAATTAAAAAGGGGGAAGAATTTCAGTTTCAAGATGGTTTAACTCAAATTGAAAAAGAAAACTTAAATCAAGAACATATTCAAATGAGAGCTGTGATAGCAGCGAAAAACTTTACTTTATTTGATCAAAACTCAAAGCTTATTCTCAATAAAAAGTTTAAGCAGGATGAATATCACTATATTCCTATAATATATGCAAATTGGATGAGCGCAGACAAAGGTATTATCATACAATCATTTGCTCTGGTCTGCCAAAACTCCACACCACTATTGCTAGAGAAAAATGAAGCTCTAGAATGGATAAATAGATCTAAGTTATTGTAAATACTAATTCTTTAGCTCTGTAAATTCTTCTTATCTTATAAGTTTTATTAAAAAATAATCATTTTTAATGCTATACAGTATTTATATGGAAGCACAAATTTATCTACAAAAAACATTAAGAGAAAAGCTTGATGAACTAAAGCTTAAAAACTCTTCATTTTCTCTACGTGCTTTTGCTAGACTTCTTGAGATATCTCCAGCTTCATTAAGTGAATTTTTAAATGGAAAAAGAGTTTTGTCAGAAAAAATGATAAAAAAACTAGCCATCAAACTTTCTTTTTCACCTTCGCAATATAATGAGTTGATAAAAAAAATTAATATTGAAAAAAATAGATTACCAATAAAAAGTGAACATCTTAACTTAAGAAAAAAAGTTCATTTACAAGATGATCAGTACTTTCTTGTTGCAGATTGGCATTACTATGCCATTTTATGTCTAGTTGAAACAAAAGACTTTAAAAAAGACTATGAGTGGATTGCGAGGAAGTTAAATACAACAGCGAGTAAAGTCAAAGAATGCTTCGAGAGACTTTTAAGATTAGGCTATCTATCATTTGATAAAAGTGGAAATATCATCTATGAAGATATTGAACTCGATACAACAATGGATATTCCAAATACGTCCCTTAAAAGAAGACATGGTGAAAACCTAGATGCTGCACATCTAGCACTACAAACTCAAAGCATAGAAAGAAGAGATTTCTCATTTATGACACTAGCTGTAGATCATAAAAAAATTCCACAAGTAAAAAAAATGATCGAGCGTTTTCAAGATGAACTTGAAGAATTTTTAAAAGATGGTGAAAAGACACAAGTGTACGAATTTTGCATGCAAATGTTTCCTAGAACTAAAGAGGATATATAAAAATGAACCTAAGAATATTTATTGCTACAACAATAATAGCACACTCCATTCTTGCACAAGTTATAAACTTAGATAACTCTATTATTCTAAAACATAGAGGTAGAAATGGAGGTATTAGCGCAGCTGCAGATTTTGTTATCATTGCTCAAAATATTGCCTCTATATGGGAAGAAGTATGTATTCAGTCAAAATTTAACAAGCAAAAAAAAGAACTGAATAAGTGCCAACATCTTAATGATTTTAAAAATTTGTTAAATAAGGATAGTTCCTCTTACGTTATAATTAAAGAAGAAAAGTTCACCACTGCTCATGATGGAGATACCAGAGAAGCAACAAATAATGGCATTGATGAGATTGTTATTGATAAAAATCAATGGTTAAAAATGCAAGAAGCAAATAACTCTCAAAATCAATTAAGAATGATTAAGCTTGTAGCACATGAATACTTTACAATTTTAGGTCTAGATGGAAGTGATTATTATAAAGCTTCTAATGAATTAGTTGGAAGTTTAATTAGAAAAGGATATAGCCCAACTGTTTTAAGTCGATTTGAAGGTTTACCAAGTTTATGTAGTGTAAATCTTTTTAATGCAGATAAAGATTTAACAATTGAGAATATTTCTTCTCTTGAAACAAAAAACTATCTAGTTAATGCCAAAGATGAAGTTAGTCGTTATGGCCTTAAAATAAAAAAAGACTGTAACCCAAAGTTAGGAAAAGTATTATGCTCTGGCTATATTGAATTAACTGACCTTTTAACAGGAAAAGTTGTCGTTGATGCTATATTTGCCAATAGCACAAAATATAAAAAGATTCAGCAAAATAAAAACTACGTTTTAAAAAGACTCTTAAATAAAATACCAAAGTGTACTGCTAGTCAATAAAACGAATAACTTGCTCTGCCTTAAATCTAACTTTAGGTAAAGAAGAGTATTTATCCGACTCGAGTCTATAACCGATAGGGCATACAAGAACTGGAATAAGGTCTATTTTATCTAAGCCTAAAATTTCATTATATTTTGAAGGACTAAAACCCTCCATAGGACATGAATCAATTTTCATAACAGCACAAGTTGTTAATAAATTACCAAGTGCTATATAGATTTGATTTTTGGCCCACGCTTTTTTTTGAGAATCTTCTTTAGAAGTAACATAACCTAACATTTTTTTGAAGCCAGCTAAAGATTCTATGCTTTGATTTCTTTTGTTCGCAGTATCTTGAATATATAAGTCGACAAAGTCTTCATCTATATTTTTTTTAGCGCATAGTACAATTAAATCAGAAGCATCCTTTACTTGTCTTTGATTATAGCTTGCTGCTACTAACTGTTCTTTTAACTCTTCATTATTCACAACAACAAATTCCCAGGGCTGCATGCCATAAGACGATGCTGTTAAACGAAGAGATTCTAAAATAGTATTTAAATCTTCCTTAGATACTTTTTTCTTAGGATCAAACTCCTTAACCGCATATCTCCACTTTAAATCATCTATAATACTCATTACTACCTCAAGTTTTGTATAAACTGGTTTTTAGTCATTAACTTTTCAACAATCTGATTCATACAAGAAGACATTGTACTCGACAATTTATCTGTTCCATCTCCAAGATCTGCCGCTGAAGTGATCTTTGTCCATATAGTTCCATTCCAACTCGAGCCATTTGCCATTTGCAAATCAAAAGTAAAGTTTGCTTCACAGATAGCTCTTTCACCCTGGTATTTTTCTATAAGCTCCGTAACCCATAATTTATTAATAGTGATATTCAAATTATTAGAAGAAGAATCACTAAGACTTATATTTCTTTGTCTTAAAGCATTCTTGAAATACTCTTTAACAAA
Organism: Bacteriovoracaceae bacterium; assembly: GCA_025210745.1. GTDB lineage: Bacteria > Bdellovibrionota > Bacteriovoracia > Bacteriovoracales > Bacteriovoracaceae > CAKZJW01. Next base: position 5,024 of record JAOARC010000021.1, on the reverse strand, counting down.
ATCATTTTTATTTTTCTCAAAAGCAATTGGAGTTTTTGAAAAATAGACTCCAGTTAATCCCTCACCAATATAATCGTTCATAGAGCTTTGATCCTCTACGCTTATAATATTTAAGTCTGCTGTAATAACATTAACTTTTGTAACCTGAGAAAACTCCTCAAATGGCTTAAAGCTCTTATCAATAATAATTTGTTTTGATGCACATGAAACAAACACTAAAAAAAGTAAATAACTAACTAGTACTTTCATCTTTTTCTTCCCACTTTCTAAACTTATCTATATCTTCTTTAATTTTATCTAATGTCCATTTTAAAACAGTAATATCATCAATGAAACCAAAACCGATTATAATATCAGGAACAAAATCTGTTGGAGTTAGAAAATATATTAGACACAAGATAGTATAAATAATGGACGATTTTGAAATATCAGTATAATCAGCCTTCGACCAAGCAACTAACATTCTAAAAAGTCTTTTAAAATCATCTAAATAATTACCTAAAGTTGATGAAATAGAAGACTTAGAAAGCTTTTCTTTAATCTTAGAAATTTTGTATTTAAGGCCCTCCGGATTATCAGCAAGAGCAACTGCCACCTTGTAATAACGCGATACAATGTATTTCTTTAATTTTTCATTCATTAAATGTACTTTTACCAAAAATGATACCCTTAGTCTTACCTTTTTACATATTATTCATAATTTTTATTGACCTACTGAGTACTACTCAGTATAAAACACCAAGAAAGATACAATTTATTTGTATTCTCTCTCCCTCTCTTTATTGTAAATTAGCCAAAGATTTATTCTTTGGCTTTTTTTTTGTCAGTAAGCCTTTCTAAACATAAAATAACTCAAACACTTCTGGAGCTACAAATATGCAAAACAATCAAATGAACTATGAACTCTACAAACTAAAAGAATCTTTTAAAAAAATAAAAAGTTCTCTATTTCTTATAAGTACAATAGTTATTCTTATCGTATTCTCTTTTACTTCGTATTATACAGTAGAGCCAGATGAAGAAGCTGTTGTTATAAGACTAGGAAGATACTTAAAAACAACTCCTCCTGGTTTACACTTTAAAATACCTTTTGGAATTGACTCTGTAACAAAAGTAAAAACAAGAATTGTACATCAAGCAGAATTTGGATTTAGAACCACACAAACATCATTTAACAAAAGAAGTTCATATAGCTCAAATGCATTTGATAATGAATCTCTTATGCTTACAGGAGATTTGAATGTTGCAGATGTTGAATGGGTTGTTCAATTTCAAATAACGGACCCATTTAAATTTTTATTCAAAACAAGCGATCCAATTGCAAATATAAGAGATGTTTCTGAATCAATAATGAGACGAGTTGTTGGAGACAAACTGGTAACCGACGTACTTACAACTGGTAGAGTTGAAATCGCAACAAAAGCAAAAATTCTTATGCAAGAAATTTTAAATAAATATGATCTTGGAATCACAATAAAGTCAATAAAACTTCAAGATGTAAATCCTCCTCACATAGTTCAAGCATCCTTTAATGATGTTAATGCTGCTAAACAAGAACAAGAAAAAATGATTAACCAGGCCGAGGAAAACTATAATAAAATTATTCCTGAAGCTAAAGGAAAAGCAAATAAAATGATTAGTGAAGCTGAAGCATACTCAGAAGAGCTCATCAACAAAGCTTATGGTGATGCTAATCAGTTTCAATCTCTTTACACAGAGTATAGAAAAGCTCCTAAAATTACTAAAAAAAGAATTTTTCTAGAAACAATGGAGAGCATTTATGCCAATATGGAAAATATCACAATCGTCGACCCAAAAGTAAAAGGGCTCTTACCTATTTTTAACAAAGGTTTAAAAAATGAATAATAAATCAATAACAACTTTATCTATAATTATATTTCTTTCAGTGGTCGGAGTTTTTAATAGCTTTTATATTCTTAGCGAAGGAAAGCAGGCTATTGTAACAGAATTTGGAAAACCTATTGGAGCTCCAATCACTTATGCTGGACTTCATTTTAAAAAGCCCTTTATTCATGATGTTAGATATATTGATAAAAGAATTTTAAACTGGGATGGCTACCCAAATCAAATCCCCACTAAAGATAAGAAATATATCAAAGTTGATACTACCGCTAGATGGAAAATTATTGACGCTTTAAAGTTTATCCAGACGGTACAAAATGAAAAAGGTGCTAAAGCAAGACTAGATACTATTCTTGATGGACATACAAGAGATGTTATATCAAGTCATAATCTTGTTGAAGCAGTTAGAGATTCAAATGAAATTCTGAAAAATATACAATTTAAAAAAGCAGAAATCGAAAAGAAAAAAAGTGATGGTAAGGCCATACTAGAAGAGGAAATTGCTGGTGAAATTGAAGCTATTGAAGTTGGCAGAGAAGAACTCTCTAAAATGATTGCAACAAAAGCATCTGCTGAATGTAAAGCTCTTGGAATTGAAATTATTGATGTACAATTAAGAAGAATTTCTTATGAGTCTTCAGTTGAAAGAAAAGTCTACGAAAGAATGATATCCGAAAGGCAAAGAATAGCACAAAAAATAAGATCTATTGGAAAAGGAGAAAAAGCCAAAATTGAAGGACGCCTTTCAAAAGACTTAAAAAGAATACAGTCAAAAGCCTATAGAAAAGCTCAAGAAATTAAAGGTCGAGCACAAGGAAAAGCTGCTGCTATATATGCAAAAAGCTTAAAACTTGACCCAAAGTTCTATGATTTTATGAAAAGCATGGAGGTTTACAAGAAAACGATGAATAACAACTCTAAATTTATACTCTCTAGTGACAGTGAGTTTTTTAAGTTTTTTAAATAGTGGCAACCAGAAGATCAAGTCACATTAACAGATGTCCTAAATGTAGGATAAACTTAGATCTTTGTTTTTGTAATACATTCAAACCAATTAAAACAGTTTCTAAATTAAGTGTGATCATTCATATAAAAGAAATGCCTTTATCATCAAATACAGGACGAATAGCGACTTATTGTCTACAGGATGCTGCCTTTTATATAAGAGGATCTGTAAATGAAATAGATTTTGAAAAAACCTATATTCCCAGTAAGAATCATACACAACTCTTTCTATACCCTAGTGAAAACTCTATTGAGCTATCCAAGGAATTTATAGATGGATTAGATAAACCAGTAGAGCTTGTAGTTCCTGATGCTACCTGGAGACAGGCAAAGAAATTTCACAAAAGAGAACCCACCTTAAATCAAATGCAAATGGTACATATTAACCAGAAAATTATTAGTAAATATAAGCTTAGGGCTCAAAAAGAAGATACTGGTGTATGTACCTTAGAAGCAATTGCTCATGCCCTAGAAATTATTGAAGGAAACTCTAAAGCAAAAGAGCACCTTTTGGAAGTTCTAGAAATAATGAATTATCGAACACTTAGCCAAAGAAAGAAACTAACTGATAAAAAGTAATATTTGATCTATATTTTATTATTTATTTTTCAAGTTCTCGCCTAATAATATCGATAAGTTAGACAATGAAACTTGTCTTGTTGACCTATATTTCTATTTGCTTTTCTTTACACGCTCAAAGCGTTTTATACCTAACAGATATAGAAGGAAGGTTTGAAAAGCTGCAGACATTTATAAACAAAGGCTTTATTGAATATACTAGTGATGGAATAGACTTTACTCATAAAAAAACAAAACTTATCTTTGGAGGAGATCTAACTGACAGAGGAAATCACTCTATAAGACTCAGAAAACTTCTTTTAAATTTAAAACAAAAACATCCGGATAAAGTTCATCTTATTCTTGGCAATAGAGATCTTAACAAACTTAAAATCATCCCAATGATCAAAGAATTAGATTTATCTAATATAAAATATAAACAATGGTTACAGGGATATATTGCAACAAAAAAAACTCACTTAACCGCAGACGAGCTTCATGACCTTAACTTAAAGAAGTTTGATGACATGGAAACAAAAATGACATATTCCTTACAAGAACTAAACTGCCATGTTGCTCTTCAAGCTCATAAAGAAGAACTAGAAAATACTTTGGGCAAAAAAATAACTATGCTAGAAGCATCAGAAAACTATTTTGAAATGCTAGACAATAAAAATAGCGACTTTTGGAAATATCTCAGAAACAGCCAAATTTCTCATATAGAAAAAAGTGGAAATCACAAGATATTATTCATACATGGAGGTCTTACTAAAGAGAACTTAGGTTATATTCCAGATCTAAAAAAGAAAGTTTCTAATATAGAAAAATGGTCTCAAGACTTAAATAAGTGGGCCAAAAGCGAAATTAACTCTCTGTCTGAAAATATAAAACTAAAAAGTAAAATTATAGAATATGGTGATGCCTTTTGGGATCATAAGAACAATAAAATAATATTTAATAATAAAAGTGTCATTTATCCTCGAAAATATAAAAATGGAAATAACTATAGATTACCTCCAGATGAGATACAAAACTTACTTATAAAGCAAAACATTACAACTGTAGTTCAAGGACACTCCCCTGCTGCAACAATTCCTCTTGTTATGAAAAATGATAATGGTTTTTCGTATTTAATGGCAGATACCTCTTATACAAAAAATGGCATAAAGTCTTCTCTAATTATAAAAGATGGAAAGTTTCACATTGAAGGTTTAACTCATAATGAAAGAAAAATTAATTTTATTTTCGATCCAAATGATAAAAGCTCTCCTTTAGGAAAACTATCGCAAGAATACCATATTGCGGGAGTTTCAAATCGTGAATATTATCTTGTTAAAAGAGAAAAGAACTATTATTTTAAAGAAGTATTCAAAAACTCACAAAATAAAATCCAAGCAATACCTGCTCACTTTATTTCTTTAGATTTTCTTAATTGTATAAATTCGTTTAAACCTCGGTAACTGACCGACTAAACTTATGTTCTTACATCTTTAAGATAAATCTGATTAAAATAATAAATAAAGATATCAATATGCCTTTGTAACATAGTAGGGTCTTTAGTTGTACACCAAGTCTTTCTAATTAACCTATTTATATTC
>JAOARC010000002.1 GCA_025210745.1 Bacteriovoracaceae bacterium | reverse complement strand
TGGGAATCTAGATGCAAAAAAAAATCTCTTTAGAGTATTTAAGTTACTAAAATTATTAACACCAAGCTGACTTTGATATTCATTTTGTCTTTGACTAATTTAGATCCTAGCACCAGGGTGCTAGGGCAGTTTATAAATTATTGATTTTATAATAAAACTCTGAAGTAATTACACGTAGCGTTGTACGCTATAGCCCATCATGTTATACAAGACAAAATGTAATTTATTATGGGAGACCAAGTAATGAAAAGACGTATTATTCCACTATCAATTCTAGCTACAATTGCTTTAAGCTCATCCAGTTTTGCTGAAGAAGCTGCAAAAAAAAGATATCCAATGCATGTCTATCCTTTTAAAGCTATGGACACCAACTATATTGTTCAAAGAATAAAAGCCATGGCTGAAGATAATAATGCCATTACTAATGTTGTAGATACTGAAAGTCTCAAAGCGGGAAAAACAAAAGAGCTACCTTGGTCATCAACATACTGGCCATTACTAAAAGGTGGTACTGCCAATCCATATGGTGATAAAGAAACTCTTGGACAAGATATTGCAAATCTAAATAAAACTCTTAATTGGAAAAAAAATTATAAAGTTTTAAAGAAAAGACAAGAAGAGCTTCCTGCTAAAATTGCACAAATGAGCGAAGAAGAGTTAGCAAGACTTGCACCAACGGAAAAATATGATCTTCTGCTAGGTGACTACTCTTTTGATTTAACTAAAAGACAAGTTGCTTATATGAAAAGATGGGGAGAAGGAAAAAAATATTCAGATATTGGAAGTATTGATAAAGATGGAAATAAAGTATCACTTCTTAATAAAATTGGAGGAGGAACCCTTCAAAGAGCTAAAAATATGATGAAATGGGGCTGGAAATACTATGATGGCTCTGGCCTTAATCTTCAAAAAGCATTGAAAATGGCTAACGATGAAATGGGAGGCATAGCAGATAAGTATGCCCTTAGAAAAGCTCAAGAAGAAAAAAACTTTGAACTTTTTGAATTATTCTTAGAAGAAGGAAAAGAATTAGCAATAAGATCTCAAAGCCATTTTATCTTGAATAACCCAGGAAAAAGAATTGCAACATGGGAAGGAATCTGTAACGGTTGGTCCACGGCGGCAGGAATTATGCCAAGACCTCTACACTCTTTTGAAGTTAAACTTCCAAATGGTAAAAACTTAAAATTTTACCCTGCAGATATAAAAGCTTTAATGAGTCAATTGTGGTTTAACTCTTTAATTCAAGATGGAAGAGATCCTAGTACAAATTATGGAGGTGTTTTATCACAAGGACTTAGATGTAATGAAAAAGCTCCTAAAAAGGATGAATGGGGAAGATTTTATGATTCAGAACCAGATAAATACGCTAACAAAGGAATTATTGAACCAAGATGTGTTGGTGTCCACCCAGCAATTTGGCACTTTTCTTTAATAAATATCATAGGTAAACAAAAAAGAAGTTTTGTTGTAGAAAGAAAGGTTAAAGCTGCTGTTGATAATCATCCTATGAGTGATTATAAGTTTGAATATTTCCACCCAAATACAGGGGAATATGGTTCACTATCAAAATCTGTAGCTAGAATCAATAAAGAGGATCAGTTTAAAGAGTTTAGAAATAAAAAAGCAACTCATATTGTTGGTGTAAAAATGACTATGGCTTACATGAACTGGATTAGACCGTCTAGGTTAGATAAAGAATCTGCAGCAGAAGATTATAAAAACAGAAAAGAAATTAATATGTTTTATGATCTTGAAATGGATGCAAAAGGAAATATCCTTGGAGGTCAATGGAGAACAACTGAGGTTGGTAAAAACTTCTTAGGAATTGGAGCTGATAGAACTCAACCTGATTTCTTTTGGACCATAACAAAAGATTGGAAAAAAACGGGGTATTTTGACAATATTCATGCCCTACCTAAATGGGAAGATACTTCTACTGTTCCGCCAAAAGAGTGGAAACAAGCTGCTCATAAGGCCCATAAATTTATTTATAAAAAAGCTCATAACACAAGTTGGTATGAAAAATGTCAGCTAAAAAGAGTAACAGGAGCTAAAGATAAAAATAATAATGGATACAGAGATAGTAAAGAAAATACTGATATTAAGACAGCATCAGCAATTGATGAAATGTCTGCAAAAGAAATTAGACAAACAGAATATCTAAAAGATATCAAGTTTATTAAAGTTCCATGTGAACTTCATGAAAATAAACCTTTACCTCTAACTAATGTAGTTAATAAGTTATTAGAATTATCTAGAAAATAAAAATCATCTTAAGCGACTAGGATACCTTAGTCGCTTAAGCCTATTTTATTGGTCAAATTAAACTCTTTATATTTAATTTCTTTAAATTCTTTATTTTTTTATAAATCATAACTAATTGTTTTTACTAAGCTTACGGCAAAAACTGATCTTTTTACTCAAGAGTATAAAAAGACTGAACGATAATTAAAACATGAAAAGTATTTTAATTATTGTTATTTCGATTTATTTTGTTAGCTGTAAAGAGCAATCTCTAGACTTTGATACATCAGGACTTTTACTACCTG
>JAOARC010000020.1 GCA_025210745.1 Bacteriovoracaceae bacterium | reverse complement strand
TCTTTAGACTTATTATCACGATGACGCATAAAAGACTTTAAAGCTTCAGATCTATCGTCAAAATCATAACCATTATTTTCAAGTTGTTCTTTAGCTTCTTTTTCTTTTTGCTCACGGCTTATTTTTACTTCTTTGGATTCAAATAAGTTATTTATATCAATAAGGTTTTCTATCGATAAAATCTTATCAATAAAATCTTCAACAACATCAGCTCCATATTTTTCCATATAACGTCTGATTTTTGTTCCATGGTTGGCCATAACATCCATCATCTTTCGATTAGTTCCACCAAACCACATATTATTTTTGAAAAAATCATTATGTCCATAAACATGGGCCATAACTAATTTTTGATCCAGCCAATTATTAACTTCTAATAAATAAGCATAACAAGGATCTGAGTTTATAACCATTTCATAGATTTTTTGCAGACCGTATCTATAACCATTAGATAACTGATCATAGTCCATTCCAAATTTCCAATGAGGATATCTAATTGGAAATCCTCCCTGGGCGGCTAAGATATTAATTGTGTCGTAGTCACACATTTCAAAGATCTGGTCAAAATAATCAAGTCCGTATTCATCAGCATAGCCTTGAATCTGTCTTTGTAGTTCTAAAAGTTTTCCAGAAATAGGTTTTGATCTCATTACTTCCCCTTTCCTAGAAAATCTTTTATAGAATCTAAAATAGCTTCTCTATTAGCAATTTTACTTAAGATAATATCTTCACTTTCAGTTCCATATTGCTTGTCTAAGTCTTTATAAAACTGACCTGAACCATAGCGACTTTCAACTTGTCCATAACAAAATACATTTGAGTTCGGAATAATAAAGTCATCTAATAAACTTAAACAAAGCTTTGTATCATCAGCTGACCAATTATCACCATCACTAAAGTGAAACGGGTATATATTCCATTCTTCAGAGTTATAATCAGTTTCCATAATATGTTTACAAAGTTTAAAAGCTGATGAAATTAAAGTTCCACCACTTTCTTTTGTTCTAAAGAATGTATCTTCATCAACTTCTTTAGCTGTAGCATCATGGATAATATACCTTACTTCAATATCTTTATACTGACTTTTAAGCCATAGGTTTATCCAAAAACTTTCTGTTCTAACAATTTGTTTTTGTTCTTCCCCCATAGATCCAGATACATCCATCATATAAATAACAACAGCACTAGATTGAGTTGATATTTTTGTATCTGCAGCTCTATATCTATAATCTGCTTTAATTGGAATAACACGTGGATCATTAGGATCATAAGCTCCTATAGACATCTGTCTTTTAAGAGCATTTTTATAAGTTCTCTTAAGGTGCTTTAATGAATCAGGACCAACCGTTCCGATTGAAGTATACTTATCAACTGTGCTTGTTAGGGCCTTCTTTCCTTTAGGTTCAATTCTTGGAAGCTCTAACTCTTCACCTAAGATCGAAGCAAGCTCTTCTACATCCATAGAAACTTCAAGTTCTTTTGCTCCTTCATTATCTCCAGCTTCACCTTCACCTGGCTGGCCATCTTCACTTGGCTGTCCATCAACTGGATCACCTTCTTGACCTTGCCCTTGTCCCGTTCCACCTTCGGATCTATCTCCAAATCTAAACCTTGGAATATCAATGCTTGGCATAGGAACTTTAAATTGATCGTTACCTTTAGGAATAATTTGCTCTCCAGAAGATACGTACTTCCTTAGATTCTCACGAATTTTTCCTTTAACGATCTTTTTAAATCTTGAATGATCTCTCTTTATAGGATGATCCACTCACTCTCCTCTATGACTTAATTGAGTCACCTTTAGCAAAAATACTTGCAACAAAATTTAATGCATCTGTTGCACAAATTTCACAGTAACCAAAGTTCTTTATAAGTCTTGTCTTAACAACATCGATTTTTTCTTGCGTGGCTTTATCAACAACATTTGAAATAATTGTTGTAAGCTTAATACTATCTTTTTGATCTTCAAATAACTTAAGCTCTAATGCTCTATGAAGCCTTTCATTCATTTTAAAATCAAATTGCTTACCTTCAATAGCTAAAGCTCCAATATAGTTCATGATCTCTCTTCTAAAATCCTCTTTTCTAGACTCTGGAATATCAATTTTCTCTTCAATTGATCTCATAAATCTTTCATCAGCACTTTCTAATTTTCCAGAATACTTATTTCTGATTTTTTCTTTTTGAGTATAAGCTTTTACATTATCAATATAGTTTGTACATAAAGTTTGAATTGCACTTTCATCTACACTAATTGCTTTTTGAACATCATTTTTTACAATGTCTTCATACTCTTGTCTCGTTACAGCTAGCATCTCTTTAAAGTCATCTAACTGATCAGGAGAACTAATTAATGTGTGGTGCTTAAGTCCAGACTCAAGTTCATTAAAAATCATAAATGGATTTAAACATCCAGCATGAGCGTTCTTAACTAGAGCATTTGAAATCTTATCTTGAATATATCTTGGAGAGATACCATCAAGACCTTCTCTAACCGCTTCTTTTCTAAGCTCTTTTACATTGTCTTCGTTATAACCAGGAAGAGTTTTTCCATTATATAATTTTAACTTTTGAAGTTTTGTTAAATCAGCCTTTTTAGGCTCTTCTAGTCTTGTAAGGATCGACCACATACTTGCCATCTCAATTGTATGAGGAGCAATATGCATATGAGGAATTGTCTCACTATTAAAATCTTTTTTATAGATTCTAACCTCTTGATCTAATCTTGTTATATATGGAACATCAATCTTAACCGTTCTATCTCTTAAGGCTTCCATAAATTCATTAGATTGAAGCTTTCTAAATTCTGGCTCATTAGTATGACCTAAGATAACTTCATCAATATCAGTTTGAGCAAACTTTTTTGGTTTAATTGATTGTTCTTGCGAAGCACCTAATAAGTCATATAAAAAGGCAACATCAAGTTTTAACATCTCGATAAACTCAACAACACCTCTATTTGAGATATTAAACTCTCCATCAAAGTTAAATGCTCTTGGATCTGAGTCTGATCCGTATAAAGCAATTTTTCTATAATTGATATCACCAGTTAATTCAGTTGAATCTTGGTTCTTCTCATCTTTTGGCTGGAAAGTTCCAATACCAATTCTATCTTTTTCTGAAAGGAGTAATCTTTTTACTCTAATATGACTCATCACTTTATTCCAATCACCGTCATATTTTTTCATATATTCATTTAAGATATATCTACAAGCTGGATTTACTTCTCCTTTAATTTTTATCTTATAAGGAGCATCAACTCTTTCATTTAAATCAGCTAAGAACTTTGTTCTTACTTCCATTGGAATAAGCTTTAGTGGATCTTCATGCATTGGACTTGGAAATACTTTATCTCCACCTAAAATTTCAGGTGCTTCTGGATCATACCATTCATAAGTATACATAGCACCTTCATCTGTACGAGAGTAATGCTCAAGACCCTTTTTTAACAATCTTGAAATTGAAGACTTAGCAGATCCAACTGGCCCGTGTAAAAGTAGTACCCTCTTTTCAGTTCCGTACCCTCTTGCCGCTGACTTAAAAAAGTTAACAAATTTCATTAAGTGAACGTCAGTACCAAAGATTGCATCTTTTCCATTATTAAGAGGATCATCAAAAAAGTGATACCTTGTAATTTCTTTTTTATATTCAGTGTAAGTAGAAGTTCCAAAAGACATAATCATATCATGTACTCTTTGAAATGCATTCCTTGCGATATAAGGATTTTTCAACACAAGATCAACATAATCTTGCATCGACCCTTCCCAATTTAAGTGAGAAAAATCTTGCTTAGAAAAATTTTCTTCAATGAACTTGTGGATATCAATACTACTCACGACTGGTACCTCCAAAGGTAAATTTAGACCACCTCTTTTTTTAAAGAAGTCTTACTATTATATTTTAATGCTACATTATGCTTATTTAAAAGGTTTTTTTTTAAAATTATCAATTAATTATAGAGTATCATTTTGCCCCAGTAACACTTTGATACCAAAAAATAAATTTCTCTATCAACTGTCAAAAATTTAGATTATAATATATTAAAAAGTGTCTAATATTTGAGGAATTAAAATGGGAATTTTATCATACGGGCAAACGGATATTGGAATGAAAAGAGCAACAAATCAAGATTCTATTGCACTTTATCCTAAAAAAAATGCTTTCTTATTAGCTGATGGTATGGGTGGCCACAATGGTGGGGATATAGCTTCAGGTATGTGTAAAGACTTATTTAAAAGCCTTGTAGATAAATTTGAACTCTCTTCTGAAAAGCCTACTATGGAAGCTCTTATTTGTGAACTCAATAGCGCCATATATAGACATGCTCAAGAAAATCCAGAATTAAAAGGAATGGGAACAACGATAACGAGTGTTATGATAAAGGAAAATGAATTAAATATTTCTAATGTCGGTGATTCTCGTGCTTATCTTTTTAAAAATGAAAAAATATACCAATTAACTAAAGATCATTCCCTTGTTCAAGAAAAACTTAATATTGGTCTTTATACTAGGATACAGGCCAACGAAGATCCCCAAAAAAATGTTCTTGTCAGAACAGTTGGATTTGAGCCAAAAGTAAAAGTTGATAATTATAAATATACGATAAATAAAAAAGATTTATTCTTACTATGCTCTGATGGTCTTCATGGAAAAGTTAGTGATGAAGATATTAGCTTTATCATTAATTCAAATTTTAATGGTGAAATAAAACAGGATATACTTGAGAAGACAGCTCAACAACTTATAAAGCAAGCCAATGACAATGGTGGTTCAGATAATATTTCTGTTATACTTATTTATTGTCAATAATTCACTCTAGATATAATAAATTGTCGAAATTATTGCAAAATAGCCCAGCTAGAATTAAAATATTAGTGCTTTGTTATTTTTATATAAACCATCATCATAAAGTTTACGGAGAAACTTGAACTTGAATAAGCACTACACAATCATGCTCATTCCACAAAATAGTGAAAAGGTAAAATCAATAAAAATACCTGGACTCTTTTTTAAGTCGGCTATAGCTGTTGTCTCAGTATTTATTTTATTTTGTGGTATTCTTATTTTTGACTACTGGAAAGTTTTATCGCAGATAAATGAAAATAAACATCTTTCAATTGAAAATAATCAACTAAGAGAACAAGTTCAAGTTTTTCAAATGAAACTTAATTCATTAAGTGATGACCTTTCAAGAATTAATACCTTTGAAAAGAAACTCAGGATCATAACTGGTCTAGAAGATAGAACTCAAGCAACTATCCCAATGATCAAAGAAGACAACTCGACTATGATGGATGATCATAGTCTTGAAACATTACCTAAGCAACCTAAAAAAGACTACAAAGGTGCTTATTTAGACAATACAAATAAAAAAAATGATAAAGAGTTTATAGAACTTAAAAAATTATATTCTAAAAAGATAGCTCAAAATATAGGTTTTAAAAACAACTATTCTATAACTAAAAAATGGTCAGAAATTATTAAAAATAGTTTCGATCTTGCAGATAAATATGCCAACTTTGATTACTCTTTTAACATTCTTAAACGCAAAGCCTCTCAAACAGAATCAAATATAAACGAACTTGATAGACATTTGCTTAATAAGAAATCTCTTTTAAACTCAACTCCTACTATTCTTCCTACCAACGGATGGATAACCAGTTACTTCGGACCTAGAAAAAGCCCTCACTCTGGTAGGATAAAAATGCATGAAGGCCTTGATGTTGGAGCAAAATATGGAACACCTATTATCGCTCCTGCTGATGGATTTATTTCATTTGCTGGGAAAAAATCAGGTTTTGGTTTATTTGTAAGAATCGATCATGGCTATGGTATTCAAACTCTATTTGCTCATTCTCAAAAATTGCATGTTAAAAAAGGACAAATTATAAAACGAGGACACCTCATTGCCGAAGTTGGAAATACAGGTCATTCCACAGGACCACATCTTCACTATGAAGTAAGAGTTAATGGAGTTGCAGTTGACCCCCTATACTTTGTTTTAAAATAAAAAGGAATATATATGCTTAACAAAATGATGAAAGGTATCTTTGGTACAAAACAAGACCGTGATATCAAACAAATGAAGCCAATTTTAAATGAAATCAATTCTCTTGAATCTAAAATGCAAGCTCTTAGTGATAATGAGCTTCAAGCACAAACTCCGAAGTTTAGAAAACTACTTGATGAAGGTGCTACTTTAACAGATATCTTACCAGAAGCATTTGCTACTGTTAGAGAAGCTTCAAAAAGAGTCTTAGGTATGAGGCCATACGATGTTCAAATTATTGGTGGGATTGTTTTAAGTGAAGGAAAAATTGCAGAGATGAAAACCGGAGAAGGTAAAACATTAACTGCAGCTCTTCCAATGTACATACATGGTCTTACGGCTAAGGGAGCTCACCTCGTAACGGTAAACGACTATCTAGCTTCAAGAGATGCTCAGGAGATGGGTGAACTTTATAAGTGGCTTGGATTAACTGTTGGATGTATCGTTCACGATATGGATGATGAAGAACGTAAAGAAGCTTATAATTGTGATATAACCTACGGTACTAACAATGAATTTGCTTTTGACTATCTAAGAGATAATATGAAGTTTGATTTAGACGAATATGTACAAAGGCCACATAACTTCTGTATTGTTGATGAGGTTGATTCTATTTTAATTGATGAAGCTAGAACTCCTCTACTTATTTCAGGGCCTAGTGAAAGCAACTCTGATCTTTATGTGAAGATTAATAAACTTATTCCGAAGATTAGCAAAGAAAAACATTTTACTGTTGATGAAAAATCACACACGGCGGTTTTAACAGATGAAGGTGTTGTTGAAATTCAAAATCTTTTAAAAGTTGATAATTTATTTGATGTTCAAAACATCGAACTTCTTCACCATGTAAATCAAGCCTTAAGGGCACATCACCTATTTAGTATTGATAATCAGTACGTAGTAAGGGATGGAAAAGTTATTATTGTTGATGAATTCACGGGACGTCTTAAAGAGGGATCAAGATGGAGTGATGGTCTTCACCAAGCAATTGAAGCTAAAGAAGGCGTAGAGATTAAGAGTGAAAATCAAACTCTAGCTTCAATTACATTTCAAAACTACTTTAAACTTTATAACCGCCTTGCAGGTATGACTGGTACTGCTGATACTGAAGCTGAAGAATTTGGAAAAATCTATAATCTAGAAGTTGTTGTTGTTCCTACAAACCTTCCAATTGCAAGAAAAGATCATGCTGACCTTATCTATGCAAATAAGATTGCAAAATATAAGGCTGTCGCTGATCTTATTAAAGAGTGTAACGAGAGAAAACAACCTGTTTTAGTTGGAACTATTACCATTGATAGCTCTGAAATTATTTCTAAGTTTTTAAAGGACTATGGAATTAAGCACGAAGTTTTAAATGCTAAACAACATGAAAGAGAGGCAGAAATTGTAAAAAATGCTGGTATGCCTGGCTCAGTTACGATCGCCACAAACATGGCCGGTCGTGGGACAGATATTAAATTAAATGAAGAAACAATTTCGGCTGGCGGTTTATATATCATTGGAACAGAAAGACATGAATCAAGACGTATTGATAACCAGCTTAGAGGAAGGTCTGGAAGACAAGGTGATCCGGGAGCTTCAAAGTTCTTTTTATCACTAGAAGATGATCTTATGAGAATCTTTGGTTCCGATAGAATTAAAACTTTTATGACCAGAATGGGAATGAAAGATGATGAGCCAATAGAGCATAAAATGATTTCAAATGCCATCGCTAAAGCTCAAAAGAAGGTTGAAGGACATAACTTTGATATAAGAAAACACCTTCTTGATTTTGATAATGTTATGAATGAACAACGTAAAGTTATCTATAAAATCAGAAAAGAGATTTTAGATGATGAAGGAAACAAAGAGCTTGTAAAAGAAATGATTGAAGATGTAGCGAACTATCTTGTTGCTGTTAATACACCAGATAAAAAGATACCGTTAAATGAATGGAACTGGGAAGATATCAACAATGGTTTTCAAAATATTTTTGCAACAGATATTACATTAACTGTTAATGAATGCTCTAATAATCACAACAGTGATCTTTACAATTATATCTTAACAACTGCCAATGAAATTCTAGATAAAAAACTATCTGAGTACGACCAAGAGCAAGTCAAACTTACATACAGAGAAGTTTTATTATCTACATTTGATCAATTTTGGAAAGATCACCTACTTAATATGGATCAGTTAAAAGAAGGTATTAACCTTAGATCTTACGGACAAAAAGATCCTCTCGTTGAATACAAAAGAGAAGCATTCTCTCTTTATGAAACAATGAAAGAACAAATTAGAAGAGCCGTTGTAGAAAGAATTTTTGGAGTTAGACTTTATACGGCGCAGGAAGT
Source organism: Bacteriovoracaceae bacterium (assembly GCA_025210745.1). GTDB lineage: Bacteria > Bdellovibrionota > Bacteriovoracia > Bacteriovoracales > Bacteriovoracaceae > CAKZJW01. The sequence continues at coordinate 15,670 of JAOARC010000020.1, read as the reverse complement.
TGAAGCTATTAAAAAAGCTCAACAAGCTGAACTTGAAGCAAGACTAGAGGCCCATAGAAAAGCTCAAGAAGCTGCTGAAGCTGCGGCTTCTCCAGTAAGAAGATCTCAAGCAAAAGTTGGTAGAAATGATCCTTGTCCATGTGGATCAGGTAAAAAGTTTAAGCACTGTCACGGAGCTTAATTAAGGAGAGCATTTGTCTAATAAGGATGATGATGACTTTACACGTATAGAAGACCTATCGGAATTTGTTCATGATGAGTCTGATGATGACGACATACTACTGCAAGATGACAGTAGCAATGAAAAAAACTCTTTTTTAGAAATGGAAAAAGAATCTTTTGGTGAAGCCACATCTTTTATGGAGCTTCCAAGTGAGTTAAATGAAGAGGAAGCCTCTGACTTTGACACTGGCGACTTTGAATCATCTGATTTTGGATCAGAGCAAACAGGCGAATTTGAACTTCCAAGTGAAGATTCATTTGAACCTGCTGATAACTTTAGCGAACAAGACGACACATCTTCAGGCTTTGACCCTGATGATTCTTTTGAAAATGATCAAGATTTTGAATCGAATGATTTTGAAACGAATGACTTTGAGACTGAACAATCATTTGAACAGAACTCTTTTGAAGAGGATCAATCATTTAGTGATAACGATTCTATAAATGAACAAGAAGTTTCAGATATACAAGAAGATGAACCTCAAATACCTTCTGCTGGGCAAAAACCATTACAAGAATCAATAATTGAACAAAAACCACTTTATGAAGCTGTACCTACATCTGTTAAAGAGCCTATAAAAGAAAAGCCTATTGAGTCACTAAATCAATTTGGTAATAACCAGGCCATAGGAGATTTATCTATAGAAGGAAATCCTCCTTATAGCATTATTATTAAAAATGTTAAATATAGTGAAGATGCAGATGATATTATGCGCTTTTTAAAGGAATTTAAAATCTTTAAGGGGGAACATCTCATAGATGCAAAAAAATCTATAGAAAGAGGAAGGATTTTAATTCCACGCTTAAGTGAATATAGCGCAATTTTTTTATGTCACAAATTACGTCATCTTGATATTGATATTTCAATGGGTCTAACAAAACAAATAACTGATACAAGTAGTTATGAGTCTATTGATTCAGGATTAACAAGCAAAGCAAATGTTTATAATAACAGATCTTCAAATTTAGACTTTAATACAAAAAAGCTAAATTTAGAAGATGTACAAGTTACAAGCCTTGCGGCTTTTGAAAACTTCAGTATATTAAAAAACATTGGAGTAAAAAGTAAGACAATCACTATTGATAACTCTCTTTTAACACAAAACCTTATTGATTCGACTATGAACTCAGCTGAAGATGAACTCATCATAAGTTTAAAACAGCTTGCATTAGAAAACAATTGTAATGGGCTTACTAATGTTAATATATCCATATCTCCAAATAAGGTAGACTTAAATAAATCAAATATTACTTGTGTAGCCAATATTGTAAGAGTGAGCAAAAAGAATGCATAGTAAACATATTGTTATTGGTGCAGGTATTGTCGGAACTGAAATTGCAAGACAGCTTTCCCAGGATAAAGAACAAGTTCTCGTTATTGAAGCAAAAACAATAAGCTCTCAAACCTCAAAATCTAGCTCAAAAATGCTTCATGGAGGTATTAGATATCTTGAAAACTTAGACTTCAAACTTGTTTTTGAAGCTTTAAGAGAAAAAAATTATTGGACAAAAAAACTTCCAAAATATGCAATAGAAGCACCTTTTTATCTTCCTGTATATAAAGAGTCGAAATGGCCATTATGGATTATGAAACTTGGAGTATTTCTTTATAACCTCCTGTCTCTTTTTAAAAATAAGAAATATGCTAATCTAAGTAAAAAAGAGACATTAACCAAGTTTCCATATTTAAAAGAAAAAGGTTTAAGAGGTAGTGCTGCATATAGTGATGCTGTTATAGACGATTACAACTTCACTCTAGAGATTTCCAGAATGGCAAAAGAAAATGGAGCTCATTTTTTAGAAAATTTAATCGTAAAAGCTATTAACTACAATAATCAAAAATACTGCCTAATATGCTATAGTGAACACTTAGGAGAAGTAACTTATACATGCGATAAACTTATTATTGCTTGCGGTCCCTTTACAGATCAAGTTGTTCGCTTATTTGATAAATCCTGGGAAAACATTATTTTACCTTCAAAAGGATCTCATCTTTGGATCAAACATGAATCTCTACCAGTAAAATCTAATATGGTACTTCAGACTAATGACAATAGAATTATTTTTATTATTAAACATGAAAAAGCTGTTCTCATTGGAACAACTGAAACAATTTTAAATGAAAACGAAGTTCACTTTGACATAAAAGCGACTAACGATGATATAGACTATATCCTAAATAATGTTAATGACTATCTAAATGGCATAACTCTTACAAGGGCTGATATTCTAGATTCTTTTTGTGGTATTAGGCCTCTTGTAAAAGAGCCTGGAAAAAATTCTTCTAAAACCTCTAGAGAACATAAAATATTTAATTTACATCACAATATGTATATTATAGCTGGTGGAAAATACACAACTTTTCGAGTTATGGCCAAGGATCTCATTAAATGTCTATAAATCACTTTAGAATCTATAACCTGCACCAAAATAAACTCTAGGTCCAGACGTACTGCTTGATGAAGTTCCCGTATTTGTTGAAGTTCCAGTCTTAACAGTTTCTTTGCTATAACCTATCGATCTGGATAAATAATCGACTCCCATTCTGAAATCAACTTTCATCATAGTAAAATATTTAAATCCTGCACCAATTGTAAAAGCAGTGCTAGATCCAGAAACTTGAGTCTCTAATGCGCTTATTGTAGAAGGTACTATTGTTGTTGATGTCGCTGAACCGACTAAAAAAGAAAAGTCTAAAAAACCAACAAACTTTGATACAAGATTTACTTTATTAAAATGATAAGTTGCTCCAGCTCCAAACTCACTAATAGACTCCTTTACACTAACTCCTGAATGACCTAATCCACTTTTTAATGTTGCACTATAAATAAAACGAATAGAAGTTCTATTGAATGAGTTTTCTAAATGATGGGGAGTATATTCAAAATACAAATTTAAGTTTGTTGCAAGGTCCTGTCCGGAAATATTTGTTGTGCTAGCTTTACCTGAAACTGATTGAGAGTTATACATCCCATAAGCTCCTATTGACATCTTTTGGGCATATTCACTTTCTCTAACACCAACGCTCCAATCCCTAGATTCTTCCATTTCTTTAAGTTCTTTATTTGAAACACTAATAAGGTCATCTGCCCCTTGAGCAAGTGGAATTCCTAAGTCTCTAGGATTTGTAGTTTCAACAATCGTCGACTGATCATCTTTAAACAAAGACCTACTCTCATCTTTTGTTATTTTTATAGCTCTTGTTATTTTTAATTTTAAAACTTCATCAGGCTTTATATATGCGTTATTAACAATTCGGTATAACGACCATACTGATCTTGTTGGAGAAACTTTCACTGCAACCCCTCTTGAAACAACACCTGTTGTTAAAAAGAATTTAGCATGATCATTTTTTGATAGGCCATCCTCTATCCCTCTATTAACAAGAATAGTTTTTTGGCTGCTGGAGACCTTTAAAATTCTAAGAGTTAATTTAGAATCAATTTCTAGAGCATATAAACTAAAATGAGTGAGTAAAATTAAAATTAAAATTTTCATATAAAAATATCCTTAATAAAACTTTGTTAAATCAATACTAAGTTTTGAGTCTGTATAACTTGCACTACTAGCAAGAATATTACTGCCCGAAGAGCCTACCAAACCAAGTTTACTTTTTTCAAAAGAAAAGAGAGTTCTAAATCCAAAAGCATTAGAAAAATTATATTTAAACCCAGCTCGAAGACCAGGTAAAACTAAAGATTGATAACTGGCTTTATCCTGTCCATTTACAGTTGCTAGAGTTGAAAAACCAGCTCTTGCCGTAAGTCCAAAAAATAAAATGGGGCGATTTGTTACAACAGGTCTATTAAAAGGATACCAGTTAATATGAGTAGCTAAAGATAATTCAGCAAAGGAAACATTGGTATTAGAAATAGTAATAGCATCATTTGCATAACGAGTAGAAAATTCAAAACTATATCTATTTAAATTCTTAAAGTTCTTCATAAAAAAGCTTTCAATACCAAAACTCAGAGCATAAGGAGTATTAGAGATCGCAGTACTTTGGCTTGTTTGATTATTAACAAGGCCAAACATCATAGACCCATACACCTGATGATTAAAACGATGAGCAACAATCTGACGTCTTCTATTATCTTCTTGCAAGCTGCCGACATTATAAAGAACTTCTGATAGCTCTTCATCTGACAAACTATCAGACCACGACTTTCCCTTAGCAAGATATTCTTTTGCAACTTTATTTCTATTGGCCTGTCCTTTTCGATCATCAATCTTTACCTTATCCATCATAGTTAAAGTTAAGCCATCTTCAGATATCATATCTGTTGTTAAAGATCTTTTTGAGTTAGCATAAAAAGCATCTAAGTCTCTTTGCTTAGTGTTTGCTTTATTTAAAAATGCTAAAACCATTTTATTAAATAAAGTAATATCTCTTTTTACCTTAAATCTTTGATTCGTAGGACTTTTGTACAGAGCTGGCTTTGAAAATATTTCTTTTGCTACTTTTGGCTCCTCTATGTCAATAAGCTTAAAACTATAATCGACATCAGGCCTATCTTCGTGCAAAACCTTGTTCTCATAATATCTATCCAAACGCTTTGATCTAGAATCAGAGTAATATGACAAAGACTCCCTGGAAGCCTTGGCGATCTCGTTTTTCTCCACCAAAACTTTTTTTCTTTTTATTTTCAAAGCAGCTCTTCCCTTTAAAAGATCTGTCATAACTAATAAAATATACTTAGAGTTCTTTTTTATATTTGAACCTTCATATCTCTTAATGACACTCCAAAGAGAATTTTTACTTCCTTTTTTCACTAAACTTAAAAGCGCCATTGGAACATAAACTCGTTCACCTTTTTTACCCTTAATCGTTTTTTGACCAATAAGAAAGGATAAGTTCGGCTCATTTAGCTTAAAATCTGCTCTATCTAAAATGATAGATTTTCCACTCTTCGATAAGCTTAAAATAGAAGCTATCTTATCAGATGCCTGATAAGAAAAAGCGCTGCTTAAATGCAATGAGCACAGAAGAAATAAAAACTTATACAAAAAAGTCATATAAATATTGTAACTATAGAATATTATTTGAAAACCCTTTGCGTTAAAAATAAAATTTAACGCGCTGAGCACCGCAGCATATTTGCCGTAAAGTCAAGCCTTTGATAAACTTTGGCAAAATTTTATAACGAACTTAAAAAGGCTTTAAAATGGCAAAAAGAAGAAGAGAACAAAGAACCTATAAATATTCTTGTACTTTAACAAACGAAGAGTTTGTACTTACAACTAAGGTTGATAATCCTGATGATCTAATGAGTGTAAATGCTTATTATGAAATGAATCCTGAAGAAGATGACAGACCTGATGATGTAAAAAAGAAATTAGGAATTGATAAGGAATAATTTAAATGGAATTAAAAGACGTAGTAATTATTGGATCTGGACCTGCTGGTTATACAGCTGCAATTTATGCAAGTAGAGCTGACCTTAAGCCATTAGTTATAGAAGGACATGAGCCTGGTGGACAATTAACAACAACAACAGATGTTGAAAACTTTCCTGGTTTTTCTGATGGGATCATGGGTCCGGAACTTATGACAACGATGAAAAAACAAGCGCAGCGTTTTGGAACTGAATTTTTATCTACAATGGTAACAAATGTAGATCTTCAAAATAGACCTTTTACAATTGAATGTGAAAATGGTGATAAATTTCAAGCAAAGTCTGTGATTATCTCAACTGGAGCAAGTGCAAAATATCTTGGACTTCCAAATGAAAAAGAATTAATTGGTAAGGGTGTAAGTGCTTGTGCGACATGTGATGGATTCTTTTATAGAAACCAAATTGTTCATGTAGTTGGTGGCGGTGATACTGCTATGGAAGAAGCAATGTTCTTATCAAAGTTTGCAACAAAAGTTTACCTACTTCACAGAAGAGATAAACTTAGAGCAAGTAAACCAATGCAACAAAGAGTTTTTGATAATCCAAAAATTGAAATTATCTGGAATACGCAAGTTTCTGAGATCCTATTTAACGAAACAGGAGTAACAGGACTAAAAGTTAAAGACACGGTAACTGGCGAAGAAACTGAACGTGAAACAAACGGTCTATTTATGGGAATTGGGCATAAGCCAAATACTGACTTTCTAAAAGGTCAGATCACTTTAGATGATCATGGATTTATAATTACTGGGGAACATCCTGATACAAATGTCCCTGGTGTTTTTGCTTGTGGTGATGTACAAGACTCGTATTACAGGCAGGCCATAAGCGCAGCCGGAACTGGTTGTATGGCAGCTATAAGAGCTGAAAGATTTTTAGAAGAAAATCATTAATATAAAAAAAGGGCCAGCTTTTAAGCTGGCTTTTTTATTTCCAAGAACATCCACTTTCTTTAAATTCGTAATTCTTATTACTAAAAGTAAAATTTCCATTACACATAATTTCGTATGGCCAACAACTTCTCGTAAATAAGTAATCTACTTTCAAAGACGCTAGCTTCTTATTAACAAAATTACTACTTACAACATATGCTTCTTCCAAAATTAAAGACTTTGGCTCTACCCCATCATCACATGACTCAAATCCCATTAGATCACTTTCATTGATAATATGGTATGCTTCATTACTAGAAAGAGCTTCATTTTCAACCCAATCATACACTTTATAATCATTTGCAAAACTAGATGACAACGATAGCAACATAGATAATGTCATAAAAATATTTTTCATAAAAATCCTTTAATATTATTCATTTACGTGTATCAAATTTTAGATAATACAGATATGTAATTACGCAAACCTTATAAAAATTATGCTAAAAATCTATTATCTACCCAGAAAACATTACCGAGCTAATCAGTTAACTGTTCAAAATCATTAATCTTATACATTGGACTCTTTACATTCACCTTCAAAAAATGCCACAATTTATATGGGGATTAAAAGAATACAGGATGTATTTTTTATAACTGCCATACAAATCCAAGGAAGGAAAATGTCGTTATTTAATTATCAAACTCTTGAAGTAAAATTAGAAAAGAGTACTCGTACCCTTTTTGTTACCTTTAAAAATCAAACTAGCAATTATGTAAACCTAGAAATGCTCTTTGAACTTGAGTCCTTAATGGCATGGACATCAAACAAAGTTGAGATTAGATCTATCTTTTTTAAATCTAACTCAAAAACATTTAGCGATGGTTTTAATCCTTCTATTTTACCAAAACTAAAAGATAATCAAATAATTAAGATAAATGAAAAGCTTCAAAAAATAGTTCACTCTATGTTTCATCTACCCCAGACTATTATCTTCGATTTAGGCTTTGGTGCTTCTAATATTGGATGTGAACTATCTCTTGGAGCAGATATTAGAATTGCTCATAAAAAGTGTTCTTTAAACTTTAACCATACAAATATTGGACTAAATGCTGGTGCAGGAGGAATGGGCCTACTTGCAAGTATTGTAGGTCCAATCCATGCTAGAAATTGGCTACTATCAGGCAAAAGTGTAAATGCAAATCAATTAGGCAATACCGGCTTTGTACTAGATTTTTACGAAAGTCATGAAGAGTCTGCATTTATAAAAGAAGAGCTATTAGATAATATTTATGATCAAGCTCCAGTTGCTAGAATTCAAACGAAACTTGGCCTTTTAAATCCATTTATCAATCAATTTGAATTTGCTAACAAGTCAGATAGACAAATTTCTAAAGCAACACTAACAACTGGTGATTGGAAACACATAGCTAAAGAAGATGAACCAATAAAGGCAAAAAGTATGTCTTATGGAGTAAAACTTACTTTAGTTAAAGATGAAACACCGAGTTTACCTAATTAGTTTTAAATTTTTTAAATCGATTTCATTTTCGCTATAACAAATAAAGTGGCCTCCACCACCTGCTCCACATAGTTTGAAATAATAAGAATTATCATCGATACCCTTTTGCCAAATTTTTTGAACCTGCTTAGGTATCATTTTAGTAAAGGTCTTAAGCTGTATTTGTGATAGTTCCTTAATATACCCTTTAAAACTATTTTCATCTCCATCAATAATACATTTAATACACTTGTTAGAAATCTGTATCATTCTTAAAACTTCTTCTTTAAAAGATGGGTTTGAATAATCTTTTAAAAATTGGTGAACCAAAGGAGCTGTTTTTCTTTGAATATTAGAGTTGTATAAATTAAATACACCAAAGCTTTCTAAGGCCGGTTTTTCAATTCTTTTTAAGTTTTTTTCAGAATCTATATAGATAGATTTTTCAAGTAAACTTACAAGTGGATCTATTCCAGAAGATTTACCATGAAAAAAAGCTTCCATCATAGATAAATATTCTTGTAAAAGCTCTGTATCATTTAAATCAAGATCCTTAACTTTATACTTCATTAAAATTGCACTTGATAAAGCTCCACTACTTCCAAGCCCCATCCCTTGAGGAATTGATGATACAAATCTTAGTCCACTTTCGATATCTTCTTTTAAGAGGTTTAAATCCAAAAGATCTTTAAGAAATCTCGATTTATTTAAAAACTTATAAAAATTCCATAAGGACATATCAACTTCAAGATTTGTTTTTTCAAGGTGACCATTATAATCACAAAATGGAATTAAAAGAGCATCTGCTCCTTTTATAACTCCATACTCTCCAAAAAGCATTATCTTACTATAGAATTTTTCACTCAAGACTAAACTCCAGTACTTTTGGGCCAGCCCCCATATGATCATAAATACACTCTAGGCCTGATACTTCTTTATCTAAAAATTCAAGAACTTTTTGTTTTTCAGATTCAGGGTAGATTAAATGAAGGTTCGCTCCAGCATCTAAAGTAAAGTACATATCTATGTCATGAGCTTGCCTGTAAGATCTAATCTTTTCAATAACCTCTAAGGTTTTTGGTTTCATTAAAATAAAACTTGGATTTGAAGTCATCATAAGGCCATGTAAAGTTAAAGCTTCTTCTTCTAAGATTCTTCCAAATTCTTTTATATCACCAGTTTTTAAAGCATTTACTATAAACCCAAGATTATTATTTGCTTGCTCAACTCTAATATCTTTGTAGATATGAGAATTCATAAGCATATGGCCTTTACTACTTGATACGGACTTTTGTCCTTTTTCAATAATAACAACTGTATCTTGAAGATTTTTAAAACTTGAATGAAAATCACTAAAAGCTATAGCATAGTCATTTGATGTATTATCAATATTGCTTTTTCCCCAAATTGCAAAATCTGCTAAAGGACTTCTTGAAGCACTTCCCGATCCTATTCTTGAAAAATGACTTATTTCATTAGTTGAATAATCTGTATCTAAAGCCTTATTAATAAAGCTTAAAATCCCAAAACATAAGGCACTAAATGATGAAGCACTAGAAGCGATTCCACTAGAATGAGGAAAAGTATTTTCGCACTTTATATTTAAAGTGATATTTTTTAGTTTTGGTATTTCATCTAGTATGCTTTCTAAAAAGTCTTGAAACTTCTTTTTAAAAAAGTCATTGGGCTCATTTTCAAATAGAAATGTATTAATACTAAATTTATCAGAATGATAGAACTCAAGATCCATTTGTGTAACACAATTTGATAGTGTCATACTAATTGATGGATTTATAGGATATTGTCTGCCAAACTTTCCCCAATACTTTACAAAAGCAATATTAGAAGGACTTGTTACAGATATAGATCCTAATTTAGATTTGGATATTTTTGATGATGTTATCATTATTAAAGCTTGAAAGGTGCATAAAGTTTTGGTTTATAAGCTCATCATAAGTTAAGAAAGTATTATATCCCTTATCAGCAAAATATTTCTTAGTAGATTCTTTAGACTTATCAGATGTAACAAGAACAAAGTCTCCACCCCAAGCACCAAGAGACTTTACCTGTCCCCAAAAATCATTAAAAAGTTTTGTTTTAACAGGAGGAAGGTCTATATTTTTTGAAATGATTAGCTCATGATTATATACAAGGTCTTCAAAATCGCTTAGTTCATTACACTTTAGCATTTCATCAGTAATAATATTTAAAGCCCCAATTGTTTGTGCTTTATTTTCAATTGATAAATCGTAATATCTTTCAATCGCATCTTTTGTATTTTGTTTTTGATTTAAATAAACAAAATATAAGTTATTCTTAAATAGAGGATTAAACTCTACTGGTTCCCAGTTATAACCTTTTTTTAACCTTTGAAAGCTGATTGGCCCTTTTGATTGAGCACAAGCAATATCATAGCCAGATCCACCAATCGTCTTTTCTTGTAATTCAAAAGCCGATACATATGCCCATTGAGCAATATTATAAATTAAAGATGAACTACTACCTAGTCCCCAATTAAGTGGAAACTCTAATCTTGTATTAACAATTGTATCTACTTCATCTCTTAAAAAATGAATATTCTGCTTTCTTGCTTGTCTTAAAATATTTTGAAGAATTAAAGCTTCTGGAGTTTCTTTTGTTAGACAATCAAATCTCCAAATATCATAAGAAGCTTCAAACCAAACTCTTCCATCACTATCAACACTTTGCCAAATAACTTTTGGATTACTTGATCTTTGATATTTTACGCTCATGTTCTGACCTAAAGTCGTAGGAAGAGCTAAGGATCTAGCACCATCAAGTACAAAGTACTCCGATGTTAATAATAATTTTCCATGACCATAGTAATAATTTGCTATCATTAATGTACCTTTAAAAAATCTCTCACACTCGAAAAGCTAACAATTTTATCAGCAAAGTATTTTTTAGCTTCTTCTATTTGCATAGAAGTTGCCTCTAATTGGTTTAATATATTTAGAAGGTGCATTTTCATATGACCTTTTTGAATTCCAGTTGTTACTAAAGAACTAACAGCTCCAAAGTTTTGAGCAAGCCCCACAGCTGCGCAAATTTTCATAAGTTTATCAGAATTTGGATTACCCATTATATGTAATGACTCTTTTGCCATTGGATGAAGAGAAGTTAAGCCACCAACTGTTCCAACTGATAAAGGTAGAGACATTTCAAAAGTAAACTTTCCATCATAAACACTACAGCTAGATAAACTTCTATACCTTCCAGATCTAGATGCATATGAATGAGCACAAGCCTCTACAGATCTAAAATCATTTCCAGTTGCCAAGATTACGGCATCAACTCCATTCATAATACCTTTATTATGAGTAACAGCTCTTGATATATCTACCTTTGCAATATCAATCGCTCTTTTAAAGTCTTTACAAAAACCTTGTCCAAACTTTTCATCAATTTGATCTACATTAGCACTTACACTTACATGAACATTACAATTAGGAGTATAATTACTTAAGATAGACATATTAATCTTAAGTTTATCTTCATCTATAGAGCTATATTTATTTCTAGAAATAAGAAGCATTTTAGCTGCAATTGTTTCTAAAACAGTATTAATAAAGTTTGCTCCCATTGCATCACAAGTATCAAATGTAAGCTCTAATTGATAATAGTTATCAAGGGCGTGACATTTGTCTATAAGATCAATAGATCTTACTCCACCACCTCTTTTTTCCATATTTTCACAAAAAGACTTAACTTCATCTAGAAGATCTTGTTTATGAATCTCAAAGAACTCTTCAAGGTCTCCAGCATATCCTTCATATGTAAAATGAACGTGTCCAACTTTAGTTTTAGATACAACCTTTGCTTTAAAACCACCAAAGTTCATCCAAAACTTAGCAGCTTTACTAGCTGCCGCAACAACTGAGCTTTCTTCAATAACCATTGGAACACAATAAATATCATCATTAATTAGAAAATTTGGAGCTAATCCATACGGCATGTGAAAATTTCCAATTGTATTTTCACTAAGCTCTTCAAGTCTTTTTTGATCAGCAATAATCCCAGCATCAAACTTTTCAAAATAAGAAAGGTCTCTACCAGTCATGTTCTGGATCCACTCTATCTTCTGCTCTTTATTTAATTTTGAAAAACCACTAACTTGATTCAACATCTACCTCTTAAAATAACAATTAGCTAATTTTAAGTTTTCGATTTGTTCATGAAAAAACTCATCTAACTTATTAAACTCATTAGCATAATCTAAAAGAACTCCTGCAAACCCCATCACGCTATTGGCATTAAGCTTAGATATTAGTTCATAACCTCTAAGGGAGTTTCTTACTCCACCTGAAACAATAAACTGCGCACACTTTGCTTTTAATAAATCCATATTATTAATGAATTCAATCATCTGGCTTGCGCTATGGCCTATATAGGATAATTCTTTACTGAAAAGTGTTTTACCTGAAGCCCTATCACTATGTCTAGCATGTTCTAAATATGTGAAATTAGTACCCCCAAACGCACCAAATTCAATAAATTTTATTTTAATATTAACTAGTTTTTCTAGACTCTTAGGACCAATACCTTGACCTACCTCTTTTACGGCAATTGGAATATCCGTAATAGATAGTAGTTTTTCTATAGACTCTATTGGAGAACGTTTAAGTCTATCTCCTTCCGGCTGAGCCCACTCTTGCAGTGGATTAACGTGAATGATAATTCCATCTGCATTAAGTCTATTATGAATATTTATATAAGAATCTATAGAGCTATCATCTAACATAGATTCAAGTTGGCAAATTCCAAGATTGCTATATAAGGGAGAGCTTTGCATATGTTCTTTAATATCAAAATCACTAAAGCGACTTTCATCTTCTAATAGAATACGACAACTTCCAAGTCCCATTCCTAGCTTATACTTATCAACAATTTTAGCTAAGTTTGTATTTATTAATTTTGCCCTAGCTTCACCGCCCGTCATAGAGCTAATCCAAATAGGATTTTTAAAATCAAAGTCAATAAAGTTCATACTAAGATCTGTAGACTCATTAGGATGAGCAGATAAAAATGGCTCATAATTAAGCTCATACTTTTTATCTACAACTATAGATTCTTTAGCGAGGTCTAAATGATCTTTTTTTCTATCTTCCATTAGTTTTTTCCAATAACGATAATAAATTCTTTTTTAGCTTTTTCTATTTTCTTATTAACGCTTTTAACACTATCTCTAATTATATATTCATCTTCTTTATTAAGGTTAATCAATAAACAAATTAATCTATCGGGATTAACTTTATTCATATCTTCTAGAAGAGATTTCATTCTATAAGGTGTATCCATGATGACACTTACATCATTTTGCTTAAGAACTCTTTTTAAAAAGCTCATTCTAGCTTCTGTTTTAACAGGAACAAATCCTTCAAAAATAAACCTTGAATGATCATAGCCACTAAGAGCAATAGATAATGCGATAGAATTATAAAAAGGAGTAGAAGTAACCTTAATATTTCTTTGGTGACATAAATCTACTAGTGATGCTCCTGGGTCGCAAAAAGCTGGTAAGCCACAATCACTCATTAAAAGAATGTCTTTTTTCTTTTTTAAAGAACTAATCAGCTGCTCATTAAGTTTATCTCTAGTATGTTCATTATATAAAATAAAATCTTCAATAGCTTCACGAGGAAGACCAAACCTTAGCCACCTTCTTCTTCCCTCTTTAACTTCTTCTACACAAATAAGAGCTCCTTCATTGATTTTATTTTTAATAAATTCAACCGTACTAACAGGTAGTTCACTAGTATCATCAATGGGAGTTGGAACTAAGATCAAACTCATAATAAGCTCCTAAATAGATCTGGCCTGTGAAAATCAGGCTCATCTTCAGTATTTATATTTAAAGCATAGTAGGATCTATCAGTATCTTTTCCTAAGACACAAAAAATATTTCCCACAAGTTTACCATTTCCAGGAATGGATTCTTTGGAGACCGTCATTTTAGAAGTCCATATTCCATCATTAAAATGATTTTGAGCTTTTAATTCTAAGCTATTAGGAAAATCATAATCTTTTCTTGGGCTTTTTATAAGGTAAGAGAAAATCTGATCTTTTGGAGATGTTTGAATTTCTAAATATGAAGAATCTTCAAAAGTTAAAAAAGCTTCAAAAACATCATAATCCCAAAGTCCTATATTTTTCTTAATATCAACTTTAGAAAACTGTGGATTAAAATTAAGCTTGTCTATCTTAACTTCAAGATTAATCTCAATCCAATCATCAAGCTCATTGATATTAATCTGAGGTTTATGACTCAGCGAATTACTATGGTGTCCTACTAATGTCTTCATTTGAAGATTTTATACTTAAAATAAGGTTTAATGACAAAGCAATATATAAATAATAAAAGCTTTTTATGGAAGAATTCTTTATTATCTGCCCGCTAAATCTAGAAAATCAGGTTCTAGCTGAGTTAAAGCAAAAATGGCCATTATTTTACACTGACGATTTACCAAAATACGAACAAGTTAGTGGTGGTATTATTCTACATACACAGATGGAACATGGTCTTAAATTAAACTATATTTTAAGATCAGCCAATAAAATCTTACTTAGAATAAAGCATCAAAAATGCAGAGACTTTCCTAAGCTTTTTAAAATCTTATCTAAAATTGAATGGAAAAAATACCTTGTTAAAGAATCAGCTAACTTTGTTATAAGCTCCAAAGAATCAAAAGTCTTTAATACCAGGAAAATAGAAGATACAGCCACTAGTGCATTAAAAAAATATTTTAATGCAAATAAAATTAAACAAAAAACACTAGATGAATTTAAAAATTCAAAAGAAGATAATATATATTTAAGATTTGAAAATGATAATCTTACTATTAGCTATGATACAACCGGAGAGCTTCTTTATAAAAGAGACCAAATATCTTACAAAGGATTTGCTCCTCTTAGAAATAACTTAGCTTATATTATGTTAAAAGAGCTTGAAAAAAACTATGATGCAACTAAGTATGCTTTAGTTGATCCCATGTGCGGAAGTGGAACATTTTTAAACGAAGCTTTAAATAAAGATAGGGCTTTTACAATTGATAGCTACTCTTTTACTAAAATTCATAATATTGAAATTCCAAAAAGTTCTCTTCAAGATAATTATCAAAATTATTATGGCCTTGACTTAAACGAACAAAATATAAAATCTATAAATAATGATACTTTAAAACTTAAAGTTCAGGATTTATTTAAGTCTTATAAGTTTGATGAGGACTGTGTTGTTATAACCAATCCTCCTTATGGAAAAAAAGTTAAAATTGATATGGATAGAAAAGCTTTCTTTAAAAAAGTACTTAGCTCTATCAATGAGACATATAAACCTAAATTTATTGGAATAATTATCCCTACTGATATTAAAGTTGACTTTAAATATATCAACAGATTAAAAGTTTTTAACAATGGTATTTGGGTTTATTTTTATATTTTATGAACTGCCCTACTAACGTGGGGCTAATTTCTTAAGATAGATTTGATTATAATAATAAATAAAAAGCTCCAAATGATCACTCAGTCTTATTGGATCCTTTGTTGTACACCAAGTCCTTCTCATCAATCGATTAATATTTGCTCTTAACATTGCAAGTGTATGATTGATCTTAAATAGAGGATCAAAATAAACTCTCTTAAGCTCTCCTTGACCTGCAAT
>JAOARC010000019.1 GCA_025210745.1 Bacteriovoracaceae bacterium | reverse complement strand
TTAGTTCATTTGTCCTTAAACAAAACTTTGCACAAGTATTCCTATGAATTACGGATGCCCTAATAATCAATGTAAGTTTTACCAAAAATCAAGCCAAGTTATTAAAAATGGACATTTTAAAAGAAAGTCCGACTCTCGTTATATACAAAAGTTTAAGTGTAAGCACTGTCTTAAACAGTTTTCTAAAGCTACATTCACCTTAGAGAAGTATCAAAAAAAAAGGCGTATCAATCTTAAGGTTCTAGAGGCAATTAGCAGTGGTGTTTCTATGCGAAGACTTGCCAAACATCTTCGAGTTGATAAGAAAACGATAAAAAGAAAAGTCGATTATCTAGCAAAAAAAGTCGAACCTAAAAACAGTCGCTTTTTAACCAAATTAACCCGAGACAAAGTCACTCATATGCAGTTTGATGATCTTATTACCACACACCATACCAAGCTTAAACCTCTATCGGTTTCTATTGCAGTTGATGCAAATAGACGCTTTATCTTAGGTGCAAAAGTATCTACTATCGCTGCTTTTGGTCACTTAAGTAAGATATCAAAAAGAAAATATGGATATAGAAAAAGTGATCATAAACAAGCACTGAACGAGCTTTTTTTTCAGATAAGAAGCTGTGTTGCAAAGGATGCACTTGTTAGAAGCGATGAGCATATGAACTATCCAGCAGTTGTAAAGAGGCACCTTCCCCTTGTAACTCATCAAAGGTTTAAAGGTGGTAGGGCCTGTATTGCCGGGCAAGGAGAACTAAAAAAGTTATCCAATGATCCATTATTTTGTATTAATCATACATGTGCTATGTTTAGAGCGAATATAAATAGGTTAATTAGAAAGACTTGGTGTACAACTAAAGACCCTTCTATGTTGCAAAAGCATATTGATATCTTTATTTATTATTTTAATCAGATTTATCTTAAAGATGTAAGAACATAAGTTTAGTCGGTCAGTTATTGATTTATCTATGAGTCAGTATCACAAGTTGCAATTGCACTTGTTGCTCCACATTTCCAACAAGTAAAAACACCAACAGAAGGATCACCTGATGGAAGTGGAAAATCTGGCTCACCATAAGCACTTTCGCAAGTTCCAGTACAATTCGATGGATCTTCACAATCATTATTAAGATCTTCAAGATTAAATGACTCATCATAAGGTAGAGGTAATGAATACTCACAAAGCTTAGCCGTAAAAACAAAATCTTTGATTTTAGTTGTTCCGGCCATTATATAATTTCCTTCTTTTCTTTTCATTGTCAGTCTAAAAGTAACATCATAGATTCCTTGATCAGGAGTTATTGGCAAGACATCCGGTAGAATTTCCATCCTCTCAACAATAACATTTGTATTACCTATTTCTTCACCTTTTTCTAAAACAATTCCACTAGCAGTAAATGTATCATCATCAATCTTAAACTCGTCTATCTCATCTCCAGGAGCTACTTGAAATACTCTAGAACAAATATCTTTATTAGCGATGTATCTTGAAACACGACTAAAGACTTCAGCTAACTCTTGATTAACCTCAAGAGTCTTTTGTGCTTTATTGGAATTACTAATTATATTCATAACAACAAGCGACAAACCTCCAGCAATAGCTGATGCGATCATAACTTGTACTAATGAAAATCCATTATTATTTTTAAACATAAGACTATTTTATAATAATCTTTACTTAATGCAAGGATATCCTTTGATATTTGCTTATTCAAAATCTTTGTATATATTAATAAATATGAGAAAAAATGCTGAAAAAGCCCTTAGTATAATCATTATTTTTATTCTTGGTTATACTTTTTTTGTTTTCAAGAATAAAAAAGAGCAAAAGACTCAAGATTATTCTTCTATTAGTTTCCAAAAAAAATATAAAGATCTCAAATACGAAAACTACTGTAATCAAGAGGTAAAAAAACTTTGTGATCTTTTAAGTCAAACTTTAAATATCGAACTTTCAGCAGAAGAAGGTTTTGCTAAAATTAATAATAAATATATTATTAGTTTGCAGAAAAAAAATCTTAACGCTAATATCCCTCTATCTATCGATTTTCTAAAAAAATTACCTAATAAATTTAAATTTCATTATGTATTAACACAAAAAAATATTTTGCAAGAAATTATTTCGATAATAAAAGATGGAAAATTAGAAGCATACATCCTAAATAAAAAGAATCAATATGAGCTTATAACAGTAACTTCTGGGTCAAAGTTAAAAAAAATAAAAAAAGATATGCCTCAAAAAGCTTTTAATCTTCTCTTTCATCTTAGAAAAAGAAGTTTATATAAAAAAGAAATTCGTCCGTATTTTAACTAAAAGAAACACTAACTCCATAGTGATCAGAAACTGTAAATTTACGCCCTCCAAATTCGACAACAGGTTTTTTAAACTCTAAAGTAAAACTATCGTACTCTACAAGTTCATCTAGTTTTTTTGAAAATAAAATATAATCAATTGCCTGTTTAGCACTATTTTTATGAATACCATTAATATTTAACTCATTTTCAGGATCCCATGTATCTAAATAGTAATTGAGATTAAAGTCATTTTTTAAAAAGAGTGAAAAGTTTGCCTTAGAAACATTATGTCCACAATTCAAATCACCGACAATAATAGATAATTCTCCTTTAGACTTGATATCTTCTAATAATTGAAAAATTTGTTTTTGCCTTAAACTTTCCGCACTCTGATGCTCCGGTCCCTTTATCCCTCCAGCTGTTAAATGAACATTATAAAGATTTACATCCCTTTGCTGATATTCAAAACTACATGAAATATAACCCATTTTAGAAAACCATCTTTCTTCCCAAAAATTATTTTTAAATTCATTGAGTTTAACATTTTTAAGAGGATTTTTTGACAGTATAACCAAACTATTTTCCATGGCCAATTTATATGCTCGATGGAAAAAATAACAATACGGAAAAGCTTCTTTTAACTTTTTTTGCAGATATTTTTTATGCCTTAAAAGATATACTTCTTGTAAGCAAACTATATCAAAATCTGATTCTTTTAAAACACGTACCAATTTTCTAATTCTTGGTTTCAAAAACTTTGTTGGTGTAAAAAGATGAACACCAAGTAAGTCATATGTTAAAAGTCCGGCATTTAAAGTAACTATTTTCATTTTAAAATTTTTCTAAATACAAAAGTTCCAATATAAGTAAATAAAATAACAGGAAGTATATGAGAAAAAAGAATATGTATTGGATTACTATTTGGGCAACTAAACTGTATTGCTAAAGCACATACTCCACTTGATGCTAAAAAAGTAGAAAGACCAAAATATTTTTTATATCTCACTTCTAACTTTATACTCAAATTAAAAAGAATTACAAGAGGAACAATACTTAAGACCATTATTTCTCCAAAACACATAGAAAAAATAGTATGAGCTGTTTCAATATAAAAACTTTTATTAAGTATAAAAATAATTATATTTGATATAAGCCATATAGCAACTGGTATAAACATTGATTTCAAATTTAACTTTTTCTCATTTCCCGGAGTAGCAAGCTTAAAACAAATTATTGATGATGTTATAATAACACCTAATAAACTAACGACATCAGCCCAGAACTGATAAGTTGTGCAAACTTTAAGATAGTCCTTTCTTAATCCTACTAAAGCAACCATCATTACAATATAAAATAAACATATCAACAACCATTTTAGAACTCTAATTTTTATCGACCCAACACTTTTTTTAGCAGGATCTTTTGCTAATTTTTTTAATAAATTACTAGTCATAAAAAAGCCTTTTTTATTTTTGCAGCAACTCTATGCAGTTTCACCTTTACATTTGACTCACTCAAATTACTGTTTTTTGAAATTTCAGATATTGAATGCCCCATAAGCTTGCCTTGTATAAAACTATTTCCAAATACATCCTTTGCTAATTTTTCTAAGACTTCTTTAAATAAAACAAATTCTTCTTGTTTTATTTGCCCAGAATCAAGCTCTATTGAATCTATATTAAGGCTGTCTTTAAACTTTGACTGTTTCCGATAGAAATCAATCGTTTTATGAAAAATGATTGAGTTTATCCAAGGCAACAATGCACAATCTAAATCATAAGTATGTAGGCTTTTATGAATACCTAAAATAATTTCTTGAGCAGTATCTTCTAAAAGCTCTGGATTTGAAATTTTCGTAAAAAGACTTTTTTTTATATATGTATCAATCTCTTTTAAAAAAAGAAAATAAGAGTTTTGATCTTTTTTATTTCTATATTTTTGAATATACTCTTTTAGCTTTTCTTGCTCGATCATTTTAATTGATTTAAAACTTCTTTAATTCTTCTTGCAGCCTCAATTAAGAGTTCATCACTCGTAGCATAAGACAACCTTATATTCTTAGAGCTACCAAATGCGCTTCCAGGCGTTGCTGCAACCATAGCTTCATCAAGAATCAACATACAAAGATCTTCACTATTTTCTATTTTTCTTCCCTCAAAAGACTTCCCAAGAAAGTAACTTATGTCTGGAAAAATATAAAAAGCACCACCAGGTTTATTTAATTTAATTCCCTCTATCTTAGATAAGTGTTCAATAAAAAGATCTCTTCTTTTTAAAAAAATATCTTTCATAAAAAGAATTTTTGAAGGCCCTTCATTTAGCGCTGTCACAGCTGTTTTTTGTGCAATAGCATTAGCCCCAGAAGTAAATTGTCCTTGGATCTTACTACAAGCTTTAGCCACCTCTAAAGGAGCACTTAAAAAACCAAGTCTCCATCCTGTCATAGCATAACCTTTAGATAGACCATTTACAGTTATAACCCGATCACTTATTTCACGAAATGTTGCCAGCGAAATATTTTGTCTTTCAAAGTTTATATATTCATATATTTCATCAGATATTATTAAAAAATCATACTCCTTAAAAACTTTAACTAAAGAATTTAGTTCCTCTTTAGTATATGATGAGCCTGAAGGATTACACGGATTTGAAAACAAAAAACACTTTGTTTTATCACTAATAGCATCTCTAAGTTGTTCTTTTGTAATCTTAAAATCTGTTTCTATCGAAGTTTCTACAAGAACAGGTATTCCCCCCGCAAACTTTACCATTTCAATATAACTAACCCAAAATGGTGTTGGCAAAATAACTTCATCTCCAGGGTTTACTGTTGCAAGAATTACATTCATGATTGATTGCTTTGCTCCAGTTGAAACAACTATTTGATCTTCGTTTACTTCAAATCCGTTATCTCTTTTGAATTTATTAACAATAGCTGATCTAAGCTCCATTGTTCCAGGAACAGGAGTATAAAAAGAATTATTTTCGTCAATAGCTACTTTTGCAGCTTCTTTTAAATAATCAGGCGTATTAAAGTCAGGCTCACCTAGACTTAATGAAATGACATCCTTTCCCTTGGCTTTTAACTCCCTAGCAAGTCTTGCCATTTTTAATGTTACCGACTCGCCTAGACTATTTGCTCTATCTGAAATAAATGAACTCAAAGCTCAACTCCTATATAATAAATCTGTGAATAATGTTGTTTTTTCATTGAAATAAAACTTACTTTCCCATATTTTACTTGAAATATTTGTAAAATGCTCGGACAAAATTTTACGATAAAACTTCGCACTTCTTCTTTTAGCATACGTGTCATTAAATTCTAATTCATCGATCTGTCTATCCAATTCGATATCTGTAGGAACTGTAAGATATAAATATTTCACTCTTTTGGAAAGACAACTTACTAAAGCAATTATTTCTTCTTTACTAAGATATTGTAAAACTGATGTACATATAGCTAAATCAAACCTTAATTTTTTAGAATCTTTTCTCTTTACCCAATCCATTACCGATTCATTAAAAAGCTCAAGCTTTGTGGAATCAACAGGCTTTAACTTCCTTTTTGTCGCTTTGTTAAATGCATACTGTGAAGGTTCAATTCCCATCGCCTTATATGGAATAAAAGTCTTCATCATACTTTGAAAAAGATGGCCATAACCAAAACCTAAATCCACAATACTACTAACATCAATAAGCTCTAAATCAAAAAAAGATTTAAGATACTTCACATGATCTTTAGCATTACCAATACCATCCATAGAATGTGGATCACTATAATTTTTATCCCAATACTCTTTATCAAAGTTCACTTTAGATCCCTTCTTTATCAAAATGCTTAAAATATTTTAAGCTAACAAATAAAAGAGCAATAGATACACAAGTTAGTGCTAAAGCCAATCCTGTCCATAAACCTATAAGTTTTAATTCTTTATAAAAACCTAAATATATACCAGTCGGTATTCCTATGATCCAATACCCCATTAAAACAGCAATAAAAGTCTCTTTTGTTCTTCCAAGGCCTCTTAAAATTCCTCCAATTGTTACTTGAATCCCATCGACAATTTGAAAAAAAGCAACAATTAAAAGGACCGTTGATCCCAAAATAAGAATTTCCTTATTATCAGTTGCAAGACCTAATACCTTTTGTGGGATAAATATAAATGTTAATGCTGTAAAGATCATAAAGGTAAGAGTCAAACTCATGGCACTACAGCTATACCACTTAATTTTATCAAAAGACTTCTGTCCATAAGCATTTCCAACTTTTACAGAAACAGCACTAGAAATAGAAAGAGGTATCATAAAACTTAAAGAAGATATGTTTAAAACAAGATTATTAGTACCAGCTTGAATAATTCCAAATTTTCCAGCAAGAACACCACATAGGCAAAACCCAAGAACTTCTAAGAAAAACATTCCTGCAATAGGAAAACTAAATTTTAAAATTTCATGAGCTTGTTCTTTATCAAGATTACTGTTCATAAGTTTATCTTTTACAAAATATAAACTAGAAAAAGCCATTAATGCTCGAACAATTATACTTGCAATAGCAAGACCTTTTAATCCATACTCTGAAAATCCAAACATACCAAAAACGAGAATAAAGTTTAAAGGGACATTTAAGACAGCAAAAATAATTGCAATTGTATTTGGTATTTTAACTTTTTCATATGCCTGAAGATATTCTTTTACAACCTGATAAATATAAGCAAAAGGAAAAGATAAAATTACAATTCTAATATATTCTGTAATCTTTGTACCAAGGTCCCCCTCAAATTTTAAATATGGAATAAAGAAAGTTAAGCTATAACTTAACCCCATTAGCACAAAACTTAAAATGAGCGCTAGCCATAATGATGATTTTAAACTATCTGCAGTATTTTTCTTTGCCCCTAATCTTATAGCAACAAAAGAAGATATTCCCATCAGAAGTCCTATTCCAAATAAGAAAATAGGATTAATAATAGAAACAGCTATCCCTATTGCCGCTAATGTTGATGAAGAGTATTTTGCAGCAACAAAAACATCGCCAACACCAATAAGCATAATTCCAATCTGCCCTATCATGATTGGAATTGTAAATTTTATTAGATCAAATAAATAATGTAATTTGAGTCTCTTTTGTAAATTACTCGTTACATTTATCATATTGTTTGTATAAGTAGAGGTTGTCTTCTTCAATAAAATCTTTTACTTGGTCATAAAGTTCTTTATTTTTATATAGGCTTCCAAGCATTGAACAAAATAGAGTTTTACCAAGCTCTTTAGTCATAGTATCTGTTGAAGTATTTGATATCGACATAACTTCCATTTCTTTAGGTTTCCAAGAAGTAACATTATATTTTGTATCCCTAGGCCATCCGACTAAATACTCTTCATAATAAATAATAACCTGTCGCCCTTCATACTTATAAAGTTCTTCTCCAAGTTTATCTGACTTTACGCTAAAATATGAAGTTAGTTTGTCCCCACTTCCTTCATCAATTGTTCCTTCCCATGTTTTAAGTAGTTTACCTTTTTTAGAAATTTTAGTCAGATTTCCAACTCTTTTTCCCGATGAAATAGGTAAATCCCAAAGAACATACTTTGTTCCCACTGCTAAAACAATTAAAACAATTGGAAATAATATCTTAAACTTCCATGACTTCATATTTACTCCTAATTTCCTGCAACACTCATATTTTCAAACCTTAAGATGGGACTAAAAAAATCTTTAGATACATTGCTTTGAAGTGTATCTCCAATACAACGAATCTTTTTTATCATTTCATAGAAATTACCTGAAACTGTGATTCCTTTTATCCCCTTAAGTCTTTTTCCGTCCTTACAAAGATATCCACTTGCACCGAAAGAGAAATCCCCACTAATCACACTTGCTCCTGAATGAAGTCCTTGTAGTGAGCATATTTCTAAATACTCACCACTTAAAGGTGAAGTTTCCTTACCGGCAATGATAATCATATTAGTACCACTTACTCCAAGTCCTGACTTTGCACCTCTGCTAGCATGATTTGTATTTTGTGCTTTAAAGTATTTTGCCGTTGAACTATTATGATAGAAGCTCTTTAGAACTCCATTTTCAACTAAAGTTAAGTTAGATCTTTGAAAGCCTTCACTATCATAGTGATACTTATAAAAAGCATCACCATAATTTGGAATATCAGTAATCGTTAGTCCTTGATGAGCAACTTGAGTTCCTATTTTTCCTTCAAATGGATTTACTTTTTCCCAAGCTGATTTAGCACTATAGATAGATCCAAAACATCCAAATACAGAATCAAGAGCATTGATATCAAAAACAATATCATAGTTACCTGTTTTAACAGGAGCCGCATCTAACCAATTTGCAGCATGATCAATACTTTCATTTATACACTCATCAATATTAAGCCCTGCAAGGTTTCTTGAAATACTACTATGATAATTCATAGAGTTTTCTTTTCCATTTGAAATAAGTGCAGAGGTATAACAACTTAAAGAGCTTTCACTAGAAAAACCAAATGCTCCATTTGAATTCATATAATAACTCTCACTAGCACCTTCCGATAAACCATTATAAGGAACTGCTACTACTCTTGAGTCTTTTTGCTTAACCTTTTTTTCTAATTCTAAAGCTAAAGCAATTTTTTGTTCCATTGAAGAGTTATCTCTTTGAACTTCACAAGGATGATTATGATTTTCATCTTTCGTTGCACTTATTTGTTCAAATTCATTTTCATCAGAAAAAGCACTTGTTTCTACAGCATTTTTAACCATAAGACTTAAAGATTCATCATCAAAGCTTTCTGAATAAGAAACTCCTATTTTATTATCCTTAATAGTTCGAACACCAATTATTTGAGAACCACTGATGGAATATTTATCGATACTTTCATTTTGAGCAGATAAAGAGATTGATTCTCCTTTACTTAAAGTAACATCGCAATCAGCGCCTTTTGCTTTAGCTAAATCAATTACTTTTTCAATTGTTTTAATTAAGTCTTGATTCATGCTCTACCTCCTACAAGGATTTCATCTACTTTGATAGCTGGTTGTCCAACAGTTGTTGGAATTGATCCACTTACACTTCCACACATCCCAGTTGCTAATTCAAAGTTATTAGCACTCATGCTAATTTTACTTAGAACATCTTCACCTTTACCAATTAAAGTCGCCCCTTTAATTGCATTTTGGATTTTTCCATTTTTAACAAGGTATCCTTCTTGAACACTAAAGTTAAACTCCCCAGTTCCAGGGTTAACAGAACCTCCGCCCATTTTTTTTGCGTAAATTCCATCATCAACAGTTGTAATTAAATCTTCAAGTTTATAATTACCAGCTTCAATAAATGTATTTCTCATTCTACTAGCTGGTGCAAATTTATAACTTTGTCTTCTAGCTGATCCAGTTCTTGGATGACCAGTTTTAATATGTCCAAGCCTATCGCATAAAAAGTTTTCGACTACACCATTTTTAATAAGCTGAGTTCTTTGAGTTGGCATTCCTTCATCATCAATAGAAATACTTCCCCACTCATTATCCATAGTCCCATCATCTACGGCGTTAAGGTTTTCATGTCCAACCTTTAATCCTTTTTTATCCCAAAGAACACTTGCTTTTTTCTCAACAGAAGTCGTTTCTAAAAGATGGCCACAAGCTTCATGAAAGATTACTCCTCCAAAGCCATTATCAATAATAACTGGCATATTACCTGCTGGAGCAGCATCCGCCTTTAATGTCGTAACAGATTGTCTTACAATCTCTGTTGCAATCTCATCCATATCTAATCCATTAATATATTCAAATCCACCTCTTGCTCCTGGATGCCATGTACCACTTGCTTGCTCATTACCGTCACTAGTGATCGCATTTGTAATTAATCTTACATATGGTCTAAATTCAGTTGCATATAAACCTTCAGAATCAAAAATCTCAACATTGGTTTCTTTTTGTAATACAGATAAAGAGACTTGAGATACTAAATCACTCTTAGCTCTTGTTAACTTATCAAGCTCTTTTATTTTTTCAATTTTATAATCAAAAGAAAAGTTTCCGGCTCCAAAAGCTTTAATATCTTTGTATTGAAGAGCATTTTCAAATTTATAATTTTGAATTTGCCTATTATTTTCTTTTTTATAACTAGCGGCTAATTTTCTAGTTAGTGTAATTAAGTCTTCTTTTGTATTTGAATTTGTATAACCATAAAGTCCAACAGTTCCAAATATAAGTCTTACACCAATTCCAAAATCAGTTCCTGACTGAATATTTTTTACCTTAGAAGAAATATAAGAAAAGTTTTGTATATTTGTTTTTTCTACGAAAATATCACAAAAGTCAGCTCCTAAAGATAAAGCCTCAAAAATGATATCGTTAGCTATATTTTTATCTAACACTAGTTTCACTCCTTTGAAATTTCTGCTAACGTATTATATCGATAAATAAGGAATAAGGACAGTTTTATGCGTTATAAAAATATAGGAATTATGTGTGGTTCTAGTAATGCTTGTAGTAATGAATATCTTGATATGGCCTACGAACTTGGTCAGCTACTTGGTAAAAAGAAACATAGAATTATTTATGGAGGTGGTGCAAAAGGTCTTATGGCAAAAGCTGCTGATGGGGCCTTATCTATGGATGCTGAAGTTTACGGGTTTATGCCAGATTTTATGGTAGAAGTTGAATGGCAACATAAAGGCTTAACAAAGCTTATTACAACAAAAGATATGAATGAAAGAATGGAACATATGATGACAAATAGTGATGCAACTATTTTTCTTCCTGGAGGTAGTGGAACAATGGAAGAGTTTTTTGTTTGGTTATGCTCTAAAAGACTTGGACATTATCGTGGCCCATTAATTGTTGTTAATTATAATGGTTATTATAATTCTTTGAAGGTCTTACTTGATAAAATGATTCAAGAAAAGTTCCATAACCCGATACATGAAAAAATGTACTATTTCGCACAAAGTATTGATGAAATTCCAAGTATCTTAGAAAATAGTAGCGATTGGATTGATAATGCAATCGAACATGCTGCAGTAAAGGAATAATTATGAAAAATAAAGCTCAAGCAATTAGAGACGTTCAATACTTTGGAGAAGAAGGAGGAGTTGTTCCTGCTATTGATCACGCGGCAACTTCAACATTTTTAAATCCACAAGATATGGAAAAAGTTTTTAGTGGTGAGCTTCAAGGATGTTATCTTTATTCAAGACATACTAACCCTACAGTTAATGCCTTTTCAAAAAAAGTTGCAGCCATGGAGGGCTTTGAAGCTGCCCTTGGAGTTGCAAGTGGAATGGCGGCAATAACATGTGCTGTATCGCAGGTTATGATGGGCGGTGGGCATATTATTTGTTCTAATACAATTTATGGTGGAACATATGCTCTATTTGCCAATATCTTACCTAAGCAAAATATTGAAGTTACATTTGTTGATCCAAGTAAGCCTGAAGAATTTAAAAAAGCGATAAAAAAAAATACAAAGCTTATCTATACGGAAATGATGAGTAATCCTCTTTTAGCTATTTGTGATTTAAAAGAAATTTCAAAGATTGCAAAGTCTAAAAATATAAAACTTATGGTGGATAATACTTTCTCTCCCCTTATCTTTACTCCAAAAGATTTTGGTGCAGATATTGTTATCCACTCATGTACAAAATATATTTCAGGTGCAAGTGATCTTATAGCTGGAGTTATTTGTAGTAGTGAAGAATTTATTGGTGAACTTATTGATGTTAATACAGGATGCGCTATGCTCTATGGCCCTGTAATGGATTCACGCGTAGCTTATGAGTTATTTTCTAGATTAGATCATCTTCCAGTAAGAATGAAAGCTCATGGACAAGCAGCAAGATACTTAGTTGATAGACTTAATGATGAAGGTATTGATGGAGTTACATATCCAGCTTTATCAAGTCATCCAGATCATGAAGTTTTTAAATCCATGCAAAATAGTGAATATGGAGCTGGAGCAATTATAACTGTTGATTGTAAAACATCTGTAAATGCCATCAAGATGGCCAAAAAACTTCAAGAAGAAAAATTTGGTTTATTTGCAGTATCTTTAGGTTTTTCAAGAACACTAATGAGTTGTCCTGCTGCTAGTACTTCCAGTGAAATTCCTGAAGATCAAAGAACAGCCATTGGCTTAAAAGATGGTTTACTGAGATTAAGTATTGGAATTATTGGAGATAATGAAGTGTTAGCAGATAAGTTTATTGCTGCTTACAAAGATATTATAGGTACGTGAGACAATAAATCGCATAAATCTTAGACAGTATAAAAGTTTTACACAAAAGTTATCTTCTAAACCCTCAAAATTACATTATTTTTCTTGGCACACCCCTTGTATATATACCTGTGAGAGAAACAACAAGGGGAAAACAAATGAGAGTATTAGAAAGAGAATCAATTCAGTTATTTTTAGGAGCATTTGGACTACTATTTATTTTAAGTATGAATGCCCATGCTGCAATTCACTGCAAAACAGCTTTTGGAGAGAAATCTTTTAGCATTGAAAAGCAATCAATTGCTTTTCACAAGCAAGCAAAAGGTAGAACTATTTCATCTATTATGGATGTTAGAACTAAAAAAACTTATCTTGGTTTTAAAAAGGTTCTATATATAAACGGTAACAAACATTTAATTTCTATCGCAAATCAAAGAAGATTTGATGATGCGAGTGATTATATGAGTGTTACGAATCAAAAAGGACATAAGATGACTTACCCTCTTACTTGTACAAGAGATTAGTCATTTAGTCATATCCCTTAATAAAGAAAGCCAGCAACCCTCCCCTTTTGCTGGCTTTTTTTTTGTTCAAAATAGCTCTAATTAATGCTACTGTTCTTCAATAAACTTTCAATCACACTGAAGGATAAAACAGCATGGAATACAACTTTTCAAAAATTGATCAAAAATGGCAAAAATTTTGGGATGATAACCAAACTTTTAAAACAACTTTAGATAAAACTAAGCCTAAATACTATGTACTAGATATGTTCCCATACCCATCAGGTGCTGGACTACATGTTGGTCACCCAGAAGGTTATACAGCTACAGATATTATGGCCCGCTATAAAAGAGCAAAAGGATTTAATGTTCTTCATCCAATGGGATGGGCCTCATGTGGCCTACCAGCAGAAAACTATGCTATTAAAACAGGAACTCACCCTGAAGAAACAACTGATAAAAATATCGAAACTTTTAAAAGGCAACTTAAAATGCTTGGCTTTTCTTATGATTGGACTAGAGAAGTTGCTACCTCAAAAGTTGATTACTATAAGTGGACCCAATGGATCTTCGTTCAGCTTTATAATAAAGGGCTAGCGTATGAAAGTGAAATGAATGTTAACTGGTGTCCTGAATTAAAAACTGTTTTAGCAAATGAAGAAGTTATTAATGGAAAATCTGAGGTTGGAGGTCATCCAGTAATTAGAAAACCAATGAAACAATGGATGTTAAAGATCACTGAATATGCAGATAGATTACTTGAAGATTTAGATGAACTGGACTGGCCAGAATCTGTTAAAGAAATGCAAAGAAACTGGATCGGAAAAAGTGTTGGAGCTACAGTAAAATTTAAAACTGAATCAGAAGAAGAAATTGAAGTATTTACAACTAGAGCGGATACGTTATTTGGAGCAACTTATATGGTCCTAGCTCCAGAGCATGATCTAGTTGATATTATAACAACTGCTGATAAAAAAGATGAAGTTCTTGCCTATAAAGAAATTGCTGCAAGAAAGTCAGACTTAGAAAGAACTGAGCTAAATAAAGATAAAACAGGTGTTCACACAGGAGCTTATGCA
Source organism: Bacteriovoracaceae bacterium (assembly GCA_025210745.1). Taxonomy (GTDB): domain Bacteria; phylum Bdellovibrionota; class Bacteriovoracia; order Bacteriovoracales; family Bacteriovoracaceae; genus CAKZJW01. Next base: position 27 of record JAOARC010000019.1, on the reverse strand, counting down.
ATCAACCCTGTTAATGGAGAGAAAATA
>JAOARC010000018.1 GCA_025210745.1 Bacteriovoracaceae bacterium | reverse complement strand
TTCCGTCTTTGATAATTTGAAGGGATTTACATGTGGGATTTGGGCAGATTCTTTTCATGGGAATCTAGATGCAAAAAAAAATCTCTTTAGAGTATTTAAGTTACTAAAATTATTAACACTAAGCTGACTTTGATCTTCATTTTGTCTTTGACTAATTTAGATCCTAGCACCAGGGTGCTAGGGCAGTTTATAAATTTTTCTTATACTGACATACTTGAAGAATATGATTTAGATTTTCTTCCATGAAAAGATTGAAGTTCTTCTCTTTCGGACTCTTCTTTGCAGGTAATACACATAGTACTTGTTGGGCGTGCTTTTAGTCTTGTAAATGAAATTTCTGATCCACACTCTTCACACATACCATATTCATCACTAAGCATTAAATCTTGTGTTTTTTGTAGTTTTTTTAAATAAAGGCTTTCTCTTGTCGAAAACCTGAGCTCACTTCTTCTAATGAGTTCTTCATTGGCAGAGTCAACTTCATCTCCAGAAGTTCCATCTTTAACTTTTAGCATCGATGAGTTGATTGAAAGCTTTGTTTGAATTCTTGCAATTTCAGCAGTTACTTTTTCATTTAATTCTTTTAGTTGCGTTTTTTTAAGGTGTTTATTCGTTTTTGAATTCCCCATCATTCGCTCTCCTTGAATTGATTTATCTCTCTCATTTTGTGTTTTAGAATTTAATCAAGGAAAAATTTTATTGCCAATGAGATGTAAGAACTTATTAGTTCTTACTGCCTAAAAAAGGGGGAATTGTTGATTAATATTGATGATTGTCAAAAATCTTACATGTGTGTTTTAACTTTTATTAAATCGAGAAGAATCTGTTCATTTATATTTAGTTCCGATTGTTCTAATTTTTCTTCAATAATTTTTATATACTCTTCTAAAGTTGTGATTTGTGTAAGTAAATTTAATGAGTTTCTTATAACCATGTTTTTATTATATATTAAGAGTTTGGTATTGCAAACAAAAATATTGTATGGTAAACTTTTGGTGCACATTCCCAAAGTAATTGTGTAGTAACAAATCAAATTAAAAGGCTTAAAAAAAGAATTCTTTTTTTAAGCCTTTTTCTCAACAGAGTAATTATCTTAGAGTTTTATATAAAATATTTAAAGCGCTTATAAGTAATATAAGAGCAAGTAGGTTTTTTTTTGTCTTTGCTTGAACAATTTCATTAAATTTTATGCCAAGTTTACCTGTAAATAGACTTCCAATAATTAGTATACTTGCATAAGACAGATGCAAGTTTTTTTCTAAAACATGAGGGATTAGAGCAAAGAAAACACCAACCATCATAGCAAAGTTAGAGTAAGCCGAAATTTTTTTTATTGGTATTTTTGCGACATTTTGAAAAAGTGGAATATAGATAACTCCACCTCCAAGGCCAGTTATAGCACTTAGAAAGCTACCAAATATAGCTGTTGTCGCCATAATGATTGGAGGTTCTTTTCTTTGGTTGGAATTATGAGTTAGAATCTCATTTTTTGTCACATTTCTTATAACAATGAGAATAAGTATTAGTGCAAATAAAATTCTTATGGCCTTAGGGTTTAAGAAGTTGATCAAGCTATTGCCTAGAAGAGCTCCAAAAAAACAAAATATAATAAATATAAGGATAGTCTTTTTATTAGGAGAGTCACCTTTTTTATAAAAGTTAAAGTTATTATACGCAGTATTAAAAAAAATAGTTAAAAGAGAAATAGATATAATTTCCTTGGGTGATAAGGCTTCGAACAAAACAAAGAGAGTTGGAACAATAATAATTCCTCCTCCAACTCCAAAGAAGCTACTCAATATACCAACGGCTAATCCAACAATAAAAAGAAAAATAATATCCATGACTTACAGTGTAGGGGGCAAAATATTCCCAGTCAAAAACACGGTGCAAAAAGGTTGATAAAATTTATAATAAGGGAATTATAACTTAAAAGGAGATAAAAATATGTCAAGGTTGATATTATCAGTTCTATTGGGTTTATGTGTTCAAAGCACATATGCAGGGATTCTTTTAGACCCTTATATAGGATTTGGGACATCTAAGTCAACTTTAGATGCTGCAAGCTCAAATTTTGATGAAGATACTCAAACTGCTAAGTTTATTGGTTCAAGGGTCGGTTATAGCTTTTTATTGTTGTCAGCGGGAGTTGATTATCAAATCATGAGTGATGATGATGCCACTCAAAATAACTTAAGTTTATTTGTTGGAGTTGATTTACCAATATTACTTAGGGCTTGGGCCGAGTATCATATTAAATCTGATTTTAATCATGATGATTTATATGAGGCTGAATTCACAGATGGATATGGACTAGGAGTTGGGTTTACTGGATTGCCATTTGTATCTTTAAATCTTGAGGTTCAAACAATGAACTATGATGCTAAACTTACAAGTAGTACGCCATCATTTGAGCTTCAGTCGGCAGCCTATATTGTATCAGTTTCATTGCCATTAGATTTATAATTAAGTAAGGAGATTTTAATTATGAAAAAATTGTTATTAATAATGATCGTATTTTCAACTTTCAGCTCGGCAAGAGCAGGTATTTTACTTGAGCCATATTTAGGCATGCACTTTAATTCAGAAGTTTCAAGTAATTGTGCTAATGATTGCGGGTTTGATGGAGTTGGTTATGGCGCGAGAGTAGCTTGGACAAACTTGGGATTAATGATTGGTGCTAATTATCAAATGTCTACTTATGATGTTGAATCTAGTTCTAATGATGGAGATTATTCTAGATTGGGAGTAATAGTAGGTTACAGTTTTCCTATAATGTTTAGAGTTTGGTACGAGCATATTTTATCTGGAAATTTAGATTTTGATGGTGGGACAAAATGGGAGGACCATTCTGGTTCCGTAATAGGGCTTAGTTATACTGGTTTTCCATTGGTTGCTTTGAACTTAGAAATTGGTAGTACGAGCTTTGGAGAAGTAAATGGAAATAGCTCTGACTTGGATTTAGATAGTTATTTTTTAAATATTTCATTCCCATTTAATTTATAGATTATAATACACACCCAAAAGACTAAGTTTTTTACTTGGTCTTTTTTCTTCTTCATCAATTTTTCATATTAATAATTTCTTAGACTTAGAATCTTCTACTTTGTTTTGTTTTTTGTATTGTGTATGTAGAGATAAATATTAAGAAAAAATTTATCCGGTTAAAGAACTAATTTGTCGGTTAGGGAGAAAGTTAGTTACAAATAAATAACAATAGTTAATACAATTAATATGAGTCAAATTAAAATCGGTGATATGCTAAAAGAACTATTGAATGAACAGGGCTTAAGTCTAAAAGATGTGGAGATAAAAGCGAATATACCTCATTCCACTTTATATGCCTGGTATGAAAATAGACAACCTAAAGATATTAAAAAAGTTAAAAGACTTGCTGAGTTATTAGATATTAGTATTGATGAGCTTCTTTTTGGCAGGGAAATTAAACGAAAAAAGTGTCATCGCTTTTATCGTGGACTTTTCGAGGTAACGATTAAAGAAATTGAGATTGAGGACAATTGTGAATGAATTGCGAAAACTTCGTCTTAAAAAAAAGTACACTCAAAGACAAGTTGCTATCATTGCAGGAATCACTCAAGGAACTTATTCGCGTATTGAGAATGCCAAACTAGAGTTAACGGCAATACAGTGGATAAAAATTTGTAAGTTTTTAAATATTGATCCTATGATTATTTTAAAATTTAAAAAAAAGGTTTAAAATATTCTCACTAGGAGAAAATATGTGTAAAGAGCCTATCGTTAACAAAAGTGGCCGTATCAATATTAAGCGAGTTGGTTCAAATACAAAGTTTTGGCAAGATTGGTATCATCAACTTATGAAAATGAGCTGGAGCTCATATTTATGTTTTTTTGTTATATCTTACTTACTTATTAATAGCATCTTTGCTAGTTTTTACTATATAGTAGATGATTCTATTGTGAATGCGACATATAACACTTATTGGGAAGCATGGGCATTTAGTTTTCAAACCAGCTCAACATTAGGCTATGGCTACTTGTTACCAAAATCTGCTTTTGCTCATATTATTGTAATATTTGATGTCATATCAGGTATTTTATTTGTTGCTTTTGCAACAGGTCTTGCTTTTACAAGATTCTCTAGGCCGACATCTAAAGTTCTCTTTTCGAAAAATATGATTATTGGAGATTATGATGGACAAAAACATTTAATGTTTAGATTGGCAAATCTTAGATCTTCTAAAATCGTAAATGCTAAAGTGAGTGTGGTTGCTTTACTTTCTCATACTACTAAAGAGGGGATGAGTATGAAAAAGTTAGTTGATCTTAAGCTAGTTAGAGATGAGACACCTATATTTGGAATTAGTTGGCTAGTGTTACATCCAATAGATCAATCTAGTCCTTTGTTACGCTTTAGTTTAGATACACTTATTAAAAAGGATGTAGTTGTTGTTGTATCTTTTGAAGGTATTGAAGAAATTTTAACTCAAAGTGTTCATGAGCAGAAAACTTATATTGCTAAAGATATTTTAGAGGCAAAACAGTTTAAGGATATTTTATCTGTTAATGAAGAAGGACAAAGAGTTTTAAATTATAATAATTTCGATATTATTGAGTATTAGAAAAAAATTATAAAAAAAGAGAGCCCCAGTTTTTTGGGGCTCTTTTTATTTTTTTAGATTTTTAGTGTTGAATCCTCCTAACGTCGGATTCTTTTTCTTCGAAAGTGTAGAGTAGCCTTTGCTAGCTAACGCCAACTTATGAAGAGCGCTATTTAATTTTCCAGTAGTACTCGATCACTAATCGTTTTTCGAATGCAAATGGAATATCTTCTGCTAGTGGCTCTGCCATGATCTTAGCTTTTTCTTTTTCTCCATCTTTTTCTGTCGATAAGAAAGCTGGGATCGCAGATAATCTTGGTCTTGCTTTAGCTTGTAAGTAGTTAGCTGACTTTGCACCTTTTTCAGTGATTGTAATTTCATCACCAGTTTTAACTAATGCAGATCCGATATCAACTTTTTTACCGTTAACTTTGATATGACCATGAGAAACCATCTGTCTAGCTGCTGCCATTGATGGAGCCCAGTTTAATCTAAAGATAACATTGTCTAATCTAGACTCAAGGTTAATGATTAGAGTATCAACCCATGCTCTTGATTTATCTTTTTTGCATCTTTTAACTAAGTTAACAAGTTGCTTTTCTCTGATTCCGTAGTGAAATCTTACTTTTTGTTTTTCCATAAGACGGATCGTATAGTCAGAAAGCTTCTTTCTTTTCATTCCGTGCATACCTGGACCGTAAGGTCTTCTTTCTAATGCTCCTGCTTTTCCAAGACCAGGTAATTCAATACCTAATCTTCTTTGGATTTTAAAAGCAGATCTTTTACCCATTGTTGTTTTTGACATAATTGTCTCCTAAATTTAAAGCTTAGGAATTCAAGGAAATTAAAGCAAAGATATTGCTTTAAAAGTTACGTTGAATTCACAAAAACCTAGTTTTGTTTCGCGGCAAGAAACGAATTTAATAAAATAGCTCTTAAAAGCTTGCCTCCATTTAAGAGCGGTTAAAATAACAATTTATGTGTTTTTATGCAAGTATTTTATATTTCATCTATTTTTCTAGAAAGATTTACCATCTCAATGGCACCAAGCGTTACTTCCCAGCCTTTGTTACCAGCTTTAGTCCCCGCTCTTTCTATGGCTTGCTCAATATTTTCTGTTGTTAAAAGACCAAACATTACAGGCATATTATAATCAAGGCCAACTTTAGAAATTCCTTTAGCAGCTTCATTACATACATAATCATAGTGACTGGTAGCACCTCTTATAACACAACCAAGGCAAATAATAGCGTCAAACTTTCCTGACTTTGCTAGCTTTTGAGCAATTAAAGGAAGCTCGTACGCTCCAGGAACCCATGTTTGTGTAATATTATCTTCACTAAGTCCATGTCTTTTAAGGCAATCAATTGATCCTTCAGTTAGCTTGCTTACAATAAAATCATTGAATCTAGCGCTAATGATAGCTACTTTTTCATTATTAAGTGTAAGTCCTGCTTCGATTTTGATTGTCATATATTACTCCTGTTCCTTTTTGTATTTTATAAGATCTTCGATTGATATTAATTTAAGGTTAAACTTCTTTGCCACAACTCTTAGATCATCTACTCTTGCACATGTTCCGTCTTCATTTAAAATTTCACAAATAACTCCAGCTGCTGGAAGGCCTGCCATAACAGCTAGATCAACAGCAGCTTCTGTATGTCCTGGTCTCGTTGTTACTCCGCCATCTTTTGCGATTAAAGGAAACATATGTCCAGGGCTTACAAAGTCAGACTTTTTTGAGTTTGGATTTGTAAGTAACTCTATAGTTCTTGCTCTATCAGCACTTGATATTCCAGTTGAGATTCCTTCTTTAGCATCAATTGATACAGTAAAAGCTGTACCATGAGAATCTTCAATATTCTGAACCATTAAGCCAAGGTCTAGTGTATTTGCTATTTGCGTGGATACGGGGCTACAGATAAGTCCTTTTCCATATGTGGCCATAAAAGTAATATCATCGGCAGTCACTTTACTTGCAGCCATGATGAAGTCACCTTCATTTTCTCTATTTTCATCATCAATTACGATTACCATTTTACCGTTTTTAATATCTTCAATGGCACCTTGAATTGAATCTAGCATTACCAGTCCTTTATTAAGTTTTCTAGGTTTGATTTTTTTGTATCGAACTTCATAAAATGTTCAAGATACTTTGCCATTATATCTACTTCAATATTTATCGAATCACCAACTTTTTTTGTATGAAAGATTGTGTTGTCGAAGGTATGTGGAATAAGACTAACAGTGAAGTTAGAATTATCCATATAGGCTATGGTCAAACTGGTACCATCTATAGCAATTGAACCTTCTTTAATAATATATTTCTTTAAATGTTCTTCAGTAGTAAAGCTTACGTTATAATTTTTTCCAGCATTTTCTATTTTAGTTATATGACCGGTTCCATTAACATGTCCTTGAACAATATGTCCTCCAAGGCGATCTGTTGCCCTTAAAGCAAGCTCAAGGTTTACTTTTGATCCCACTGTTAGTTTTCCAAGATTTGTTTTTTCTAAGGTAACGTGAATTGCTTGAACGGTAAAAGTTTTATCAGTAACACTTGTAGCAGTTAAGCAAACTCCATTTGTTGATACTGAATCATCGATTCCAATATCACTACACATATTAGATTCTATAACGAAGACTTTACCTTCCTTATTTGGTTTTATTTGGACAATTTTTCCAATATCTTTTACTAATCCAGTAAACATTTAGTTCATCCTTTTTGCTTCAAACATCATATCATCACCAAATTTTTTCCATTTGGTATCTCTAAATGTAATTGATTCATTCATGGTTTCTTTTTTATCTGCAAAGCCGATATTAATTCCATTTCCAATTAACTTTGGCGCAATAAAAACACTTAGTTTATTAAATAGTCTTTTTTCTAAAAATTTAGATGCGGTAAATGATCCACCTTCAATAAATAATGAACAAATGCCATGGCCATATAAATCTTGGACAAAACGATCTAGATCAACCTGATCATTATTAGTATAAAGCTTTATAAAGTTAGGGTAGTTATTATCTTCAAATGAAGCAACAAAGGTTTGATCTTTAAATTGATCATTAAAGAGATTAAAAGATGTATCAATGCCATTTGGAGCAAAAACAATTCTTTTTATGGTCTTTTCATTATTATCAATTCGAACTGTAAGTTTTGGATCATCATTTATAACTGTATTTTTTCCAACCATTATAGCATCATAGCTTTGTCTCAGTTTATGAACATAATCTCTAGAAAGCTCATTTGTGATCCACTTAGAATCACCTGATGAAGTGGCCATTTTACCATCAAGAGTTTGAGCAAGCTTTATATGAATAAAGGGATGCTTTGTCGTTATATGATGGAAAAAGATTTCGTTAAGTTCTAAGCCTTCTTGTTCAAGTATACCAGTTACAACTTCAATACCATTTTCTTCTAGAAGTTTTGCTCCATTTCCAGCAACAAATGGGTTGGGATCAAGATTTGATATAACAACTTTTTTAATTCCTTCTTTAATAAGTCTTTGAGAGCATGGAGGTGTTTTTTTATTGGTATGAACACATGGTTCAAGATTACAATAAAGAGTTGCTCCTTTTATATCCTCAGTTGCATTTTTTATAGCATCTATTTCAGCATGATCTTTACCACTGCCTTTATGATACCCTTTAGCAATGACTTTTCCATTTTTTACGATAACTGATCCAACTAATGGATTGGGCGAAACTTCTCCTTTTGCTTTTAAAGCAAGCTCAAAGCATTCTTTAATATATTTTTCATGAACATTAATCATCTAGACTAAACTCGATGGGAAGGTACTTATATTCATCTAACATAGATATTTCTATATATGGCTTTAAGGAGTAAGCCGGTTGAACTCCCATCCATTCTTTTATCGAGGTTTTCGCTACATCTTGTTGAATCCACTTTATAATACAGGCCTGTCTTAAAGATTTTGCTGTAATGGTAATCCCTAGCTTTTTAGAAAGATCTTTAAATAAGATCTCAAGTCCTCTTGGTGAAATATTACCAGAAAGGATTGAGTAAGGATTTGAGTTAAATAAAAGATTATCAAAATCAATATTATCTTTATTCTTTTGTTTACCTAGTTCTACTTTATAAAGTTCAAAAAGTTCTCCAAAAGATTTTGGAAACTTAACTGAATAAGGATCTCTTTTAGGTGGAGAAACTAATACTCTTAAGATATCTTCAGATCCTTTTAAAATATGATTTTCCATAAGGTTTGTAACATCTGAAACCTTAAGTCCTGTTGAATAAATAAGATGAAAAATAACACTATTTCTTAAAAACTGTAGCCTTTCTAATCCATTAGAGTTTTTAATTCCATTAATTAGATGCTCATTAAGCTTTAAAATCTCATTAAACTTAGCTGGAGTCGGAGCTGACATAACTTTTGGTGCTACAACAACATCTTTAATAGGATTTCTTTGCACCATATTGTTTTCAATTAGATAATCAAAGAAGATTCTTAGTGCTTGAACTCTTCTTCTAATTGAATTGGAAGAGTTGTATTTATTAATTAAAAATCTTGAATAGTCTTTAGCTTGAGAATGGGTAAACTCATTTAGAATAAGAGGCATTTTTTTTGATTCTAAGTACTTATTAAAACAGTTAAGATCTGTTTTATAATTTTTAATAGTATTAAAGCTTTTGCCTTTGTGCTCTAGGTTTTTAATAAAGTCTGATTGTTCTTTGGGTAATTCAATATTTTTCATGGTGCGGATATACCATCTTTTTACCTATATTTCTAGTCTTCAACGTATAACTTATTGTTTTTATGTCAGTTGTAAGTATATTACTTGAAAAAATTTCAGAAAAAATGCTTTTGCATTGAATCAAAGCCGTATGCATTGTATCTAATGCCTCAAACGGGGGAAAATATGAAGAATTTATTAATGATAGTTTCATTACTAGTAGGATCTTTATCACAAGCAGCAACTGTATCTGAAGTTGTAAATAGAGTAGAGCTGGAAAATAATGCTAAATGTATTAAGAAATCACAGTCTATGAACTTTTGCTTAAATCATTTTTGTAAAAGCAGACAAAAATTTTTCTGTGATAGTAATGAAGGAACATTTACGCTTAAACTTAAGGTAAAAGAAGTTAAACTAGCAAATGGAACAATTAAACAAGATGTTACAAAGGTTAAAATTATAAAGTAAGCTTGTACTTGTCGGATACTTCTGATAAATATGCTTGGTTGGTTTTAAGGCCATGATCACCTGGAGAATTTATAATGCATACTCAAATATGCGACATTTTAAAAGATAATTTCTTTTATCATCAAAAAGAGAAATCAAAAGAAGTCCTATTAGATACTTTTAATAAATTAAAGATAAATACAATTTTGGATTACGAGTTCAATGATATTGAACTCTTTATTAATGCCTTAACTCATAAGTCATTTTCTCATGAAGCAAAAAATAATATTCCAAATAATGAAAGGCTTGAGTTCTTAGGAGATAGTATTCTATCCCTAATTGTAACTAATAAGATTTTTGCTTTATACAAAGATGTAGATGAAGGACTTTTATCTAAACTAAGAACAACGATTGTAAGTGAAAGTTCTCTATGTGGTTTTGCTAGAAAAGCTAATCTTGGAAACTATATTCTACTTGGAGCTGGGGAACTAAAAAATAATGGGCAGGATAAAGATTCTATTTTAGCAGATACTTTTGAAGCAATCCTTGGGGCCATATTAATAGACTCTAATTACGAAACTGTCGAAAAAGTTTTATTAACATTTTTTGAAAGTTTTGATAAAAAAGACATCTTCCCTAAGTCTTTAGATAACGTTATTGATCCAAAAACAAAACTGCAAAACTTAGTTGTACAAAAATATAAAACGAATCCAAATTATATTGTTAAAGAAAGCCAAAAAGATAATAAAGCATTCTTTGAAGTCGCTTTAACAGTTGATAATAAGACAATCCTTACTAAGTCTGGGGATTCTAAAAAAAGAATTAAAAAAGAAATAGCAATAGAAGTTTTAAAAAATAATTTAATATAGGAGTAAACATGTTAATTACTGATCAGCATCCACATAATAAATCAATAATGGTTTCATTACTTGGAAAACCAAATGCAGGAAAGTCGACTTTAGCAAACCACTTATTAGGGTTTGACTTAAGTATTGTTTCTAGTAAACCGCAAACAACAAGAAATACATTTCACTGTGTTTTAACAATTGATAGAACAGAGATTATCCTTGTTGATACTCCAGGTGTTCATAGTTCTGGACAAGAACTTAATGTAAGAATGAATGGACAAGCTGAATATGGATCAGAAGGAACAGATCTAAACCTTTTATTAGTTGATGCTAATAAAGATACATTAGAAGAAGTTAAAGAGTTTTCAAAAGAGTTTGAACATAAGCTAGATAAAACGTGGGTTATTTTTACTAAAACGGATAGAGTAAAAGAAGATAGAGATTTTGAAGCAGAGTTCAGTGAAATACAAAAGATTATTCCAAATGCTGAGCGCTTTTTTAATATTAGTGCAAAGTCTGGAGACAATGTACATTTATTAATCGGTGATATCTGTGATGAGGCCGAGGAAGGACCACATTTATATCCAAATGGAAATGTATCAAATAAAAACGAAAGATTCTTTGCGACAGAATATATTAGAGAACAAGCTTTTAAAGTATTAAAAGATGAAATCCCTTATGAAGTAGCTGTTGTCATTGAAGATTATCAAGATGCATTTGAAAAAGATGAAAAGAAATTAGATACAAGAATTTCAGCTTCAATTTTAGTTAATAGACCAAGTCAAAGAGGAATCGTTGTTGGTAAAAAAGGTGCTATTATTAAACAAATTGGAACTGAAGCTAGAAAGAAAATTGAAGCGATGGTTGGATCTCGTGTTCATTTAAATTTACACGTTAAAGTATCTCCAAAGTGGTTTAAAAATAACTTTGTTTTAGAAGAAATTGGGCTACCTAGAGTTCAAAAGTCTAAAAGAGTTTGGAGATCAAGAAATGACTAAGAAAAGATCAATGGTCGTATCCTTTATAGGAAGGCCAAATACAGGTAAGAGTACTATTTTTAATAGGCTAATGAAGAAAAACTTTAAAGCCATGGCATATGATCAACCTGGTGTTACTAGAGATAGGCACTATGGAATCGCTACAGTTGAATCTCAAACAGGTATAGAAACTGAAGATATTATCTTAGTTGACACTGGAGGGTTTTATCCGGAAAAAGTTGAAACTAAAGAAATATTAGGAAGTAAAAAAACTGCTGAGCCATTTTTTAATATTATGGCCGATCATGCAAAGCTAGCAATTGATGAATCAGATCTTATTTTATTTGTTGTAGATGTTAGAGAAGGATTACTTCCATTTGATAAAATGATTGCTGATTATATTAGAACGACTAAAAAGCCTATGTGGTTATTAGTTAATAAGTTTGATGATGATTCTCTGTGGGGAAATGAAGCAGACTTCTATGAGTTAGGTCTTAATGAAGATTGTTTTCATATTATTTCAGCTGAACATGGTAGAGGTCTTACTCAATTAGCTGAAGACCTTTTCGAAACATCTAAAAATTTTCAAACTGAAGAAATGTTAAATGTTCAAAAAGGTGTTACTCCAAATCAAGATGTTGTAGCAAACGTATCTATCATTGGTGCTCCTAATGCTGGTAAATCAACATTATTAAATTATTTAATTGGAGCTCAAAGAGCTTTAGTTTCAAATATTGCAGGTACAACAGTTGATCCAATTGAAGGGTATATTGATTTATTTTTTGGAGCCCAGACAGATCATCTTGAAGCTATCGACAATGCTTTTAGAAAATCTAACTCTGAACTTCTAAATGAATACATAGAGCATGAAGAAGCCTTAGAAGAAGCTCAAATGCTTAAGTATGAAGAAGTTAATCCTTATGCTGGTTTTGATGACTTTGAAGATGATTCTGAAGATTTAATTTCTGAAGATGATACTATGCAAGCGGTTTCTCTAAGTGAAGATGAAGCGCAAGAAGAAGAGATTTTTGAAGAAGAAGTAGCACCAGAAGATATTAATCCATATAGATCTATAAAAATTGTAGATACAGCAGGGATTAGAAAACAAAGTCAGGTAAGTGGGTTTATTGAAGAGCAATCTGTTTATAGATCATTAAAAGCAATTTCTGAATGTGATATTGTTATTTACATGATTGACGCTACTAAAGGTATGACTCATCAAGATAGAAGACTTTGTGATATTGCTCTTGATAAAGGTAAATCTATTATTATTTGTTTAAATAAAGTGGATCTTATGCCTGAGGTTATGAAGGATTCTTATAAAAAGCGTGAGTGGATTAAAGACTTAAGAGCAACAATTCCATGGCTTAGTTTTTGTGAAGTGATTACACTTTCAGCGAAAAAAGGTAGTTATGTAAACACTCTTAAAGAATCATTAAAGAAAACTATTGTTATTAGATCTAAGAAAGTTCAAACAAGTAGACTTAATAAAACAATAACTTCTTTAATTGATAGAAGACCTGTTATGCTTGAAAAATCAAAAGGTGAGATGTTCAAAGTAAGATATGCATCTATGCTTAAGACAGCTCCTCCAACATTTTTATTATTCAGTAATAAATCGAAAGGTATACCAGTTAATTTTAAAAGATATCTTGTAAAAGGAATAAGATCTGAGTTTAAGCTTGTAAATACGCCAGTTCATTTAATTTTTAGATCTACTGCCGATATTGAAAAGAAGTTGCATAAGTCAATTAGAAAGGGCTATTAGGAATATAAAGCTACTCATTATCATTTAGTTGAGTAGCTTCTTTTACCAACTAAAGTTGTAAGAAGCAAAAAAAGTCAAAACATCTCCAGCTAAGTTGTCAAAACCGGCTGTGTTAGTATAGTGTTCAGAGGGCCTGGGGCAGTTATTAGGGTCAGATTCAGTACAAGCCGGAACTTTTGCATAATCTTGAGTGAATTTATCATTAAAGTTTACGATATGATAAAGAAATTCAACATTGAAATAGCTTTTTTTAAGTTCAATAGGAAATTCTAATCCGAAGCCAAAACCTGTTCCAAGACCACCACCTTGTCTATCATCTTCATTAGTAGTGTCTGCAAATTTTAGTGTTTGGTACCAGTATTCTACTCGTCCAACTAAATAAGGATTAGAGTATGTAATAGCAGTTCCAAGGTCTTGAGTATCTATATAGTATCTAAAACCAAAAAATGGTCTAAGCATTGATGCATTTACAACACCAAGAAGTCCTTCAAAGCCGTTAACATATTTGTCTAAAACCATATAGTGTTTAGAGAACTCAAAGCCCATAATAAAAACATTTTGGAAGTTTAAAAAGTACATAATGGTAAGAGCATAAGAAGGAGTTTGGTCTTCGTATGCAGCGCCTCTGTTTCCAGTAAACGTAGTGTGCCCAAGGCCTATATTTACTCCAAAAAACCTTGAGTATCTGTAGAATCTTTCATCTTCCATTACTTGAGCAGCTTCAAGATCTTCATTAAAGTCAGAAAAGATGTCTCCTCCAATATTAAGATCATCATCCATCATTTCTATTTGGCAGTAAGCACTTTGTAGAATAAATGCGCTGCAAAATAGGAAGCATATTAATTTTAACTTTTTTAACATTAGACTAAGTATCTAAGATAAATGCTGCTTTGACAACTTGCTTAAACTTCGAATAGAATTTTGACAAAATTAAATTAATTTAAGGACGAATATTTTATGAGTGAGCAAAACACAGAACAAACATTAGATGAAACTCTAAACAGAACGGACTTTGGTCAGTTAATTAATGATAATAAAAAACCTATTCTTATTGTTGCAGCCATTTTAGTTGTAGGAATTATAGCTTTTTCTTTTATAAATAACCAAAGAGTCATGGCCAATCAAGAAAGTTTAAATAGAGCATTTGAATTTAAGGTCTCTGTAATGGATGCTTATAAGGAAAAGAAAATTAAAGCTGATGATTTTATCACTAAGATGAACTCAATGGCTAAGGAGATAGAAGGTTCTGTATCATTAGTTCCTTCATTGCTTCAAAATATAGATCAGCTTGTGAAGGAAAATAAGGCAGAGCAGGCAGCAGCTATTTTAAAAAACTGGAGTGCTCATTTTAGAGCATCTAATTACAACTTATTCTTTATAAATATAAAAAGGGCTTCTTTGTTAGAAGATCTAGGAAAAAAAGATGAGACGATATCTTTATTAGAGCAAATGAAAAAAAGCTCTATAAAGGTTTTGAAGTCTAAAATTTTATTAGACCTTGCAAGGTTGCAAATGTCATCAAATCCTAAAGCAGCAAAAGAAAATTTAAATATTATTATAAAAGACTTTGAAAGCTCAAGTGAAGCAAGTATGGCAAAAGTATATCTTTCTAGATTATGATTAAACTATTTTTTACTATTTCTATTTTAGTTAGTTGCTCTAGTTTAAAAAAAATTAGAGAAGATAATTCTTTATTTTTAGATAGGCAGGTTAGAAAAAAGAATAGACTTTTTGTTTCTTGGACGAAGAATTTAGATCCAGCTTATAAAAGTGGTAATTTATCAATTTCAACTTCAAGCCCAAAAATTGATGGCGATTTTTTGTATATGGGAGATCAGGCTGGAAAGATGAATGCCTATGAAGTTGATACAGGTAGAAGATTATGGTCTGTTGATAATGAGCAGCCTATAAATGCAAAGGTTGGAGTATATAAATCAAATATTATCTATGGTTCTATTTATGGGAGACTATATTCTAGAAATAAGTATAATGGAAAGCTCGTTTATGCTGTTGATTTAGGGGCTCCTATAGAGAGTGAACCTGTTTTTTCTAAGAAAAAAATGTTCATTCACTTAAGAAACCATACGATTGTATGCCTTGACCCAAAGACGGGAAAGTTATTTTGGAGTTATAAAAGGTCAATTCCTTTTAAGATTTCATTGCAAAGAGTTTCAAGACCTTTTATTTATAAAGACTCAATCATTGTCGGGTTTGCGGATGGAGTTTTGGCCAAAATTTCTCAAGCTGACGGAATAATTCTGTGGGAAACAGTTTTAAGTAATGCTAGTAAGTTCATTGATGTTGATACAACACCAATAGAGTTTAATGGCCATATTGTTGCAGGTAGTTCAAAGGGAAATTTAAGCTTTGTTAACCCTAGTAATGGATATGTTGTTAGAAGCTTAAATATTATTGCGGGTACAGCACCTCTTGTATTTGGAAATGAATTGGTGGTGGGTTCTATTTTTGGAGAGCTTTATTTAGTTGATAAAAGTGGACAAATTAAAAAGAGCGTAAAACTTTCAAATTCAGCCATAAGCTCAATAAAAGTGTGGAAAGACTCTCTTGTGGTTTCTACAATGGGACAGAATATTTATGTTGTTGATCAGTTTAGTTTTGATCTACTACAAAGCCGTGCTCTAGGGACAGAGATCTCAAGCATTTTTGGTTTTTTGGAAAGTGATAGTGACAATCTTGCCGCATTTAGCTCACGTAATAGACTCTATGTTTTTAAAACAAAGTAATCTTATATTCATGAAAAAGTCTTTTTGAATATAAGACTTTCTTTAAATATTAGTGACTTAACAAGCTTTTTTGATTAAAGATAAAGGTGGGTTATAAAGATTATATAATCTGTTTTAAAAAAAGACTTTTGTGGGGTATGTTTTCTTAAATATATATAGGAGATTAAATGAATTTTGTTTTATTGGCTGTTTTAACATGTTCAGTTGCATTTGCAAGCTTGGGTAGAATTGATGAGCAAGTTTATATAAAGGGACATAATAAAGACCTTATTAAATTGATTGAATCGCAACCGGCACTTACTATGGATCACATGGATCTTAATGGTTTTGAGCTATATGGACCTAAAGGAACTATTGAGTGGTTAAACTCTATTGGAGTTTCTTACAAAGTTCCTCATAATCATAAAGAATTTTTAAGAGGTTATCCAAGTTTTAGTAAAATACAAAGCGATCTTAAGCAGTTAGCTTCTAACTATCCTAAAATAGCTAAGTTATTTTCTATTGGTAAGTCAGTACAGGGAAGAGATCTGTGGGTAATGAAAATCTCTGATAATGTAGATACTGACGAGATGGAACCGGAGTTTAAGTATATTTCTAGTATGCATGGAGATGAGATAACGGGAAGAGAGTTAACTCAATTTTTAATTAGGGATATTTTAGAGTCATATGGAAAAGATGAGAAGATTACAGCTTTAGTTAATAATACTGAAATTTATATTATGGTTTCTATGAATCCTGATGGCTCAGAGCTTAGGCAAAGAGCAAATGCAAATGACTATGATTTAAATAGAAACTTTCCTAACTGGACGGCAGGTGAAGAAAATGGAACTCGTGGAAGGCAGCCAGAAACTATTGCTGTAATGAACTTTCAAAAGAAAAGAAACTTTTCTCTTTCAGCAAACTTTCACGGTGGAGCTGTTTGTGTAAACTATCCATGGGATAGTAGTTATAAAAGACATCCTTATAACGATTTATTAATTAAGTTATCGCTTGTTTATGCTGATTTAAACCCGCAAATGAGAAACTCTACGGAGTTTGATAGGGGGATTACTAATGGTGCAGATTGGTATGTTTTAAAAGGTGGAATGCAAGATTGGTCGTATATATGGCATAATGATATGCAGGTTACCGTTGAGTTATCAGATAGAAAGTGGCCAAGATATTCTAAGATTCCTGGGTTTTATAAAAAAAATAAAGCCTCAATGTTAGCATATATGGAAAAAATTCATGCTGGAGCTGGTTTTTATTTTGCAGATAAATCTCTTAAGGGTGAAGTACAAATATTAGACTCATCTAATAAAGATCTTGGAACTTTTAATTTTGTTAGAGGACAATTTTATAAAGTTCTAGATAATGGAACATATGATTTTATTGTTACAACTAGTAATGGGAAGGTTAAAGAGTTTACGAGTATTGTTAATGATAGCATTAAAACTAATGGGAATTACAAAAAATTATAATTTTCGTTTTTCTATTTAAAGTTATAATTAAAGGGAGCATTAAAATGATGCTCCCTTTTTTATATTAGTGATAGTATAAAATCAAATTCATTTTTTTCGATAGGAAGAATGGAGAGTCTTTGTCCTTTTTTGAGTAAAGGTAAATATTGAAGTTCTCTATATTGTTCAAGAGATTTTTTACTTAGAGGTACTTTTAATTTTTTGATAAACTTTATATCAACGCATCCCCATCTTGGAGAGTCTAACTTACTTTTAGGGTCAAAATAATCACTTTTAGGATCAAATTGAGTGGGGTCTGGATAAAAACTTTTACATACCTTTGCTAATCCAAAAATTCCAATATTTTTACAGCTTGAATGGTAAAAGAGTACAGAGTCATTTTTTTTTACTTCATCTCGTAGGTAATTTCGAGCTTGGTAGTTTCTTATTCCACTCCAGCAAGTAATTCCATCTTTTTCCAGATCTGATATACTGTATTCATTTGGTTCGCTTTTAAAAATCCAATATTGTTTCATAAGTTTATTATTTTAAGTAATAGATTTAATATTCCGATAAAGATTGTATGAAAAACTGGCCATCAATGCTACTTATTTTAGTTTTTAGTTTTAATGCTTTTGCAAATTTATGCTTTTTCAATTTTAAAGGCAATTTCAACAAGCAGTATACTAATGATTTAAAGCATTTAAAGAAGATTAATCGCTATGAAGAAGCAATTAGTGTTATTAAAAGATTAAAAAGACTGCCTGGGTATGTGGAACCCATCGATATAGTTAATACACATAAAAAATGGTTTAAAACATTTAAGTCAATCGAAGGACATCTTTTTAGAGGAAGCTCTGTAAATGCGATTGATAAACTGCGAACTGTTTTTAGAAAAGTAGAATCTAGCGTAAAATATATTAAAGAGTATGATAGTATTTTAGATGTCTTGGAAATGAATGCCCATCTTTCTAAGGATGATTTAGTTATAGCTATTCAAAAATCAGATCTTACAAAAGATAATAAGGAATATATAGCATCTTTATTGAATAGATATAGGCATAAGAGTATTGCAAAAAAAATGCGCAAAAGACTTCGATATCATTATAGAAAGCTAGGAAATAACTTTGATCGTTATGAGTTTTACAGAAATAAATTGAACTTATTAGAAGGTTCTTTTGAGTGTAAAAGTGAATGTAAAAAAAGACTTGATTCATTATATGATGAGCTAAATTCTCGTTATAGTTTAAAAACGGTTAAAAGTATCTTTAAAGCTCATCCTCAGTCGGTTGCTATTGCAAGAAAAAAAGAATTTATTAATGAGTCATTTGGCTTTTTTAGAAATATTTTTGACCGAATAGATTTCACAAGATCAATTTTTGAAGGTTTATCTAAAAAAGGTATTTTTGAAAAAACGAAAGCGATTAGATTCTTTAAAGCAAGATATGATAAAAAAGCAATACAGTTACATCGTAATATTATAGATAAAGTTTCTCATGCTAAGCTTACAACAAAGCAGCGTTATGATTTGGCAAAAAAAGAGTATCTCGACTTAGCTGATGAAGATTTTTTTGTAGATTTTGCAAGAGCAGATGATTATATTGCCTCAAAGTCTTGGAAAGAAATTCTTGAATATTCAAAAAATCACAAAGATAAGGATTTTCATCGCTTGTTGACGGATATGGATAGAATAGGAAAACGTTTAGGTCCATATGGAAGATATAATTATGCTAAAGCTTTAAGAAATATTTTCTTTGGAGCATTAGCAGGAGGCTCTGTCTTATATCTAATGTCTGATGGTTTAGGTAGTTCGAGTTATGAGCCGCTTACACCTATAGAAGTGCCAGCTCATTTACCAGCAGATGGGCCTATTGAGGTGCCACCTTCTACTGAAGATGATATTTCAACAACTACAATTAGAATAAAATATAATTCAAAAATAGATGAAGATTTGGTCAATTACTTAGTAGATAGCTTGGAAGTTATAGATAAACAACTACAAAAGTAACTTATAGTTTTAACTTTATCTTTTTTAGTTTTTTAAAAAAATCATTTTTTTTCTTTTTTTTATCTTTTTTCTTAATAGGTAATTTTGCGATTTTTTTCTTATGTTCTTTTGTAATTTCAATTTCTTCTTTTAAAGTATTATATAGATCTATTTTGTTTTTTATTTCTTGATCTGTTTTTTTTAGAAGAGAAGATTTATTGTTTTGCGTGATACCATTCTTATATTGAGCAAGCTCTTTACTTTGATTCTGTTTGAGCACTCTTACTTTTTTTTTGAAGCAATATTCTCTATCCAAAGAGTCATTTATATTTATACATTCTGTGGCTTTAACGTAACTACTTGAAACTACAAGCGAAATTATAATGAATTTCACTGCTTTCTCCTTTAAAACTTAATATATTTGCTAATATTCTCCCTTTAAAGGTTCGATAAGTAAAGTAGCATAGATCAATTTGGAGGATCCTATGAAAGTATTATTGGCATGTTTTATAACTTTATTAATAAGTTCTTGTAGCCAGACAAGCTCTGTGGTTCGTAAAACGTCTAAGGTTAACTTTGTTACACAAAAGAGTGGAAAAATATTTTTTAAAAAGCATATTACAAAAAAGATGACTTTTAGAAAGATAGCGTCAGTTCAAAATTTAAATTCTAAGGATAGTTATTTTCTATCGCTTTATTCACAGTTCTATAAGATAAATAAGCTCGTTAGCGTAAATGATTCTTTAGGCCCGTGTCCTCAATTTCATAGTAAGCTTTTAAGCTTTAATGTTGAATCAAATGAGCAAGCTTCATTGGATAAGGTTAACTATGCAAAAGTAAAAGAGAATCAAGATGAACTAGTTAGTTTGAATGTTCTGGGTTTAAACTACAGGGGAGCTGACTTATATAGCTATTTAGAAAATAGAAATAAATGGAATAAAGCAGATCGGTATGTAAAAAAAGCACTTATGTTTCATAATAAAAACAATAAAAAAGAATTACAATTATTGTGCGAGACGGGAAGATCTGATGGATTGTATGCATTTCAAAATATGGTGTCTTATTATTCTCAAAAAGATTTTAGTTATTCAACAAAGTCAATGCCTGCAGTGGCCAAGATACCAGTTGTAACTAATATGATTATTTTAAGTACCTATTTGAGCCGTATTAACTCTTATGAAAAAGAAGTTTTGAAGCAGTTAAATATTGGTTGGATGTACAACTATCTTGACGAGTTACAAAAAGACTCGGAAAATAAAGGTTATTATATTTCAAAAAGGTAAGTTTTATGCATAATTTTATTTTTTTTGTTTTATCAATAATCTTCATTTCTTGTGGAGATGTTGCGGTTGAACAAGGTCAAAATACTTTGGGTGTTGTTTTTGAAGCAAATGAGCTTGAGAATATAAGTAAAAGGGAAGAAGCTATTATAAGTGAATTATGCCAAGATCTAATATCTAAAGATAATGCATTTAAAAATAACTCTATATATAAAAAAGGATACTTTGTTTTTAATGGAACAAAGAAGGCTTGTAGTGACGATTCTCCTAAAACTTTAGAAGGAATTGCTGCTAAATTGTCTTCACTGGCAACGATATTTAATCCATTGGCACTAGAAAATGAAAGTTATATTTTTCAAGAAGTTTATACTTCAGATAAAGCAAGTTTTTTATGCTCTTTAGTTGAGTCAGATGATAGATTTGAAGTGTTAAATAATGAAATTGCTTATTATGTACTCTCAAGTGACAATAATTCAAATATAGTTAAAATTTTCACAGCAATTAAGCAAGACGATGGAAAATATAAAACTTATATGGAAGAAACCATCAGCATTTCAAAGCATAGTAGGGGCTCACTTATTAAAGGGATGGTGAGCAATAGATCACTTAAGACTTCGTTTGGCTGCTCATTAAATGAATATCAGAAAAAAGAAACCGTTTTTGAGCAGATAAATATTTAATTTCTGACAAACTAACAAGAGTATTGGTCCTTATATTTTAAATAATTATTTTTACTAAAAAATGGTACTGGCCATTTTCGTTTTTAAAACGAGATTTCAGCTATTTAGATATTTAATTTATTAAATTTTGTTTACATTCGCACTACATATAGTACTAGTCACATTTTTGACACCATGAAAACACAAGATATTGTGTTGACGAAGGAACTTTTTGGCCTTCTAATGGAATATATAGTTTTTAATTAATTGTGAGGGAGTGCTAAGTGAAATTCAAAAGGTTGTTTACTAAGAAGTCTAAAAGTCCATATGCTGGAATGAAGTTTGAAAAAAGAACAAGTGAGATTAAAAACGTAGATGGTTCATCTACTTCAACTATGGAAGTGACAGTTCCTAATACTTGGTCTCAAGTGGCAACTGATATTATTGCACAAAAATATTTTAGAAAAACTGGCGTTCCTGGGCTTGATGAAAAAGGAAAAACTCTTTTAGATGATAGTGGAAATCCAATCCTTGGTAGTGAAACTGATTCAAGACAAGTTTTTGATAGGCTATCTAAGTGTTGGAGAAACTGGGGTGAAAACTATAACTATTTTGATTCAAAAGAAGATGCACAAACTTTTGAAGATGAATTAGCGTTTATGCTTGCTAATCAAATGGCCGCTCCAAACTCACCACAATGGTTTAATACAGGACTTCATAGTTCATATGGAATTAAAGGATCTGCTCAAGGTCATAGATATGTAGATCCTAAAACTGGAAAAGTAAGAAAATCAACTTCAGCTTACGAGCGTCCTCAACCACATGCATGTTTTATTCAATCTATTAAGGATGATCTTGTAAATGATGGTGGTATCATGAGCCTTTGGTCTCGTGAAGCTAGACTTTTTAAATATGGATCTGGAACAGGAACAAACTTTTCAAATATTAGAGGCCAAGGCGAAAAGCTTTCTGGAGGAGGAACTTCTTCGGGTCTAATGAGCTTTTTAAAGATTGGTGATAGTGCTGCTGGTGCAATTAAATCTGGTGGAACAACAAGAAGAGCTGCTAAAATGGTTTGTATCGATCTTGATCACCCAGATATTGTAGACTTTATTGAGTGGAAAGTAATTGAGGAGCGTAAAGTAGCTTCAATTGTTACTGGATCTAAAGTTTGTAAAAAACATTTAACAGCAATCTTTGAAGCAATTAATAGTTTTGAAGGTGAGGATAAGACAAATGCTAAAGTTAATAAGACTTTAGGAAAAGCAATTAGATCTGCAAATAATGATCATGTTCCAATGAACTATATTTCAAGATGTCTTGATCTGGCAAAACAAGGCTTTGTTTCAATTGAATTTGAAGAATATGATACAGACTGGAACTCAGAAGCTTATGCTACTGTAGCAGGACAAAACTCAAATAACTCAATTAGAATTCCTAATAAGTTTTTTGAAAAATTAGATACTGATGGACAGTGGGAACTTGTTTCAAGAACTACTGGTGAAACAATTAAGACAATTAGTGCTAAAGAGTTATGGGATAAAATCTCTACAGCTGCTTGGCAATCAGCTGATCCTGGTGTTCAGTTTGATGATACTATTAATGAATGGCATACATGTATTAATGATGGAAGGATCAATGCTTCAAACCCTTGTTCTGAGTATATGTTCTTAGATGATACTGCTTGTAACCTAGCTTCATTAAACTTAGTTAAGTTCTTAGATCCAGTTACAGGGATGTTTGATGTTCAAAAATATATTCACGCTTGTGAGCTTTGGACTGTTGTATTAGAAATCTCTGTTTTAATGGCACAATTTCCATCGGAAGAAATAGCTTTAAGATCTTACCAGTACAGAACACTAGGTCTTGGTTTTGCAAATATTGGTGCACTTTTAATGATTATGGGGCATCCTTATGATTCAGTAGAAGGAAGAAATATTTCAGCTGCGCTAACAGCTATTATGGGTGGTACTACTTATAAGGTATCTGCAATGCTAGCTAAAGAGCATGGAGCATTTGAAAGATATGAAGCAAATAAAGAGCAAATGCTTAAGGTTATTAGAAACCATAAAAGAGCAGCATTTGCAGCTGATAATGGTGAGTATGAAGGTTTAACTGTTACACCTCAGCCTCTTGATGCCAAAATCACTCCAGATTACTTAACAAAAGCAGCTAAAAAGGCTTGGACTGAAGCGCTAGATCTTGGTGAAAAATACGGATACAGAAATGCTCAAACAACGGTAATCGCTCCAACAGGAACAATTGGTCTTGTTATGGATTGTGATACAACAGGTATTGAGCCAGACTTTGCACTAGTTAAATTTAAAAAGTTAGCTGGTGGTGGATACTTTAAAATTATTAATCAATCTGTTCCTTTAGCCCTTAAGAATTTAGGATATAAAAATTCTCAGATTGAAGATATTATTAAATATGCTGTAGGATCAGCAACATTAAAAGGTTGTCCTACAATAAATGAAGAAAAATTAACTTCATTAGGTTTTACAAAAGAAATTATAGAGGCGGTTGAGAACTCTTTAGAGTCTGCTTTTGATATTACTTTTGCATTTTCAAGATTTGCACTTGGAGATGATTTTATTAGAAACACTTTAAAAATTGATGATCAAAAATTAGCTGATCCATCTTTAAATATTTTAAAAGAAATCGGATTTACTGATGAAGATATTAAAATTGCTAATGAGTATATTTGTGGAACGATGACAGTAGAAGGAGCTCCTCATTTAAATATCAAACACCTGCCGGTGTTTGACTGTGCTAATAAATGCGGAAGAACTGGGACAAGATTAATTAATTATGAAGGGCATATTAGAATGATGGCAGCTTGTCAGCCATATCTATCAGGTGCTATTTCTAAGACAATTAATATGGCTGGTGATGCAACTATTGGTGATATTGCTAATGCTTATAGATTATCTTGGTCACTAATGACTAAAGCAAATGCAATCTATAGAGATGGATCTAAGTTATCTCAACCTCTTAATGCAACAGCTTTTGATGAGCTAGCTTTACTAGAAGAAGATTTTGATGAAACTTCTCAAACAGATAAAGTAACTCAAATTGCTCAAAAGATTACTGAGAAAATTATCTACAAAGAAGTATCAAGAAGAAAAGCTCTTCCAAATAGAAGAATGGGATATACTCAAAAAGCTTCAGTCGGTGGACACAAAGTTTATCTTAGAACAGGTGAGTATGATGATCATTCATTAGGGGAGATCTTCATTGATATGCATAAAGAAGGCGCTGCCTATAGATCATTAATGAATTGTTTTTCAATTGCGATTTCATTAGGTCTTCAATATGGAGTTCCACTAGAAGAGTTTGTTGAAGCATTTACGTTTACTAAGTTTGAGCCAAATGGAATGGTTCAAGGCCATGATAACTTAAAGATGGCAACATCAGTAATTGATTATGTATTTAGAGATCTTGCTTGTAGATATCTAGGAAGACATGATCTTGTTCATGTAAAACCAACGGATCTTGAAAGTGATAAAATCTCTGGAGAGTCTAAGGATGATGAACCACTATTAGATATGATCGAAACAAAGCAAACAACTCATGCCGATGGAAGAGTTAGTACGCAAAAAGTTTATACAAAAAAAGCTGATAGTGAAATGTTCACGCAGGCAAAAAAAATGCAAGAAGCCAGAATGAAAGGTTATGAAGGAGAATCTTGTCCTGAATGCCAATCATTCACACTTCTTAGAAATGGAAGTTGTATGAAGTGTGATACTTGTGGTTCCACAACTGGATGTTCATAAAATTAATTATCTTTTTGAAAGAGGCCTGCACACACAAGCTTAAATTCATTAAAGATTATTATCCTGCATAATAAAATACTAAAGGGAGTCGAATGACTCCCTTTTTATGTAAGTACTTGATATTATAAAGATTGATAAGTAAAATAAAGTAAATTTCTCTGTCTTTGAGAAATTGGACACTAGTAGTATAATAGCTGTATGAAAATAATGTTATATATTAACATATTTATATTATTAAGTTTCAGCTATGGAGCGGATAAAGATTGTTTTGTTGATCCGGCTGCGCATTTAAAAAAAATATATGAAATTGATACCTATGACTCTATTTTAGATATTCTTTATGATCAAGAATGTCATGGACGTGATGATGGATGTATTGATTCTATGAATAAAGTTATTAAGGTAAAAGGTGATATTTCTATTGCTAAGGCGGTGGAGGCTTTGTCTTATGGAGCTAAAGATAAGGTTCAAATCAGTAAAGATTTAGAGCAAAATATAAAAGAACAAATGAGCTCTTTTAGCAAAAAGTATGGTTGCGGAGGTATCAATAGAGTTGCTTTAAAAGTTTCTGGTTTAACTTATGGAATCCCTAGAGGAATTCAGATCGAAGCGACGAGACTTAGTGAGTCTAATCCGCAAGAGTATATAAAAATGCACCTTGAAGGATTCTTCACGGATAAGATGAAGTCAGAAAATTTTTATCAATGTCATAAGGCTAATGGAGATCATAGGGAGATAAAAAGTTATAGTAAGGTTTCACCTTACACTGTTGAGCCTAGGTGCTATGCTCACCTTAAGGAGAGTTTTAAGGACAATTCAGCGCAGTTAAAAGATAGTACCCAGTTAAATAAGCTTGTCGATTGCATTGTTAATAGCTTAGAAGATGGAACGGAAACAATTGATTCTATTGTAATAAAAAGCTCATCTAGTCAACTTCGAAATAAGGGGCAATTGTGCTCTAGAGACTTTAAAACTTTATCTAAAGCAAGATCATTATCTGTTCTTAATGCAATTAAGGCTAAAGTTAAAGATGATGTAGTATTCAATGTCTCAGATAATGGAGAATCAATTAAAGAAGATAATAATGGTGTAAAAGTTAAAATTTATTATTTGGGAACTAACGGCAATGGAACTTCTGGGCCATGTCCTTATGAGGGAAATGAAAGAACAAATAATCTTAGATTAACTATGAATACTGATGAACCTGCTTTAGAAAACTCTAAATATGTGAAGGTTTCTGTAAAGTTTAAACCTATCGTAAAAGTAAGTAATAAGTATGAAGATGTAGGAAAAAGGTATAAATTATCTTGTTCTATTTTGACATTTAGATGTGATTCGTGGCCGGCAAAAGCAGCTTTAAAGCCAACTCTTAGAAAAGATGATGGAACAAAAGGTTTTATGTCAAAATATATTCAAGCAAATGATACATTGTTTAGTAAGTTTATAAAAAATAAAGATTATAAAAAAGCTGCACTTGTTTTAAAGAGTAGGTATGGAAAAAATGGAAAGCGTATTTCTCAGATAGAAAAAAAACTATCATATTTAAGAAAAGACAAAAGAAGTTCTTATTCAGTTGTTATGAAAGATGTTATTTTAAGTGATGAGTATAAAACTTACTGTTGCGATAATAAAGAGTGGAGTAAGATTAAGATCTGTGATCACAAGCAGGCACTTAAAAATTACAATGATCTAAAATCACAAAAACGTTCTGATAATTATAATTATACTAATCTTAGGTTTTGTATGGACTCTGTTGCTGCTCGAAAAATAGAGCAATTAATGAATCCTTAATCATTTAGTTCTAAGGTTTGATCTAAGTTCTTCTTAGCTTCTTTTCTTTTTAAAGCATTTTCATATCTTCTTTTATCATCATCAGTTTCTAGTTTTAGTGATGGAACATTCATAGGTTTTCCATATTCATCCAATGCTACAAAAGTAAGATAGGCTTTTGTGGTATTATATACTTTTCCGGTATAAGGATTTTCTCCTTGAACCTTAACTCCAACGATCATTGAGGTGTTTCCTACATAGTTGATTGATGCTCTAATAAAAACATGGTGACCTACTTTTATAGGGCTTATAAAGTGAATATCATCAACGTGAACAGTGACTACTGGATTGTTGCAATGTCTTTCCGCACACATTGCAGCTGCAATATCAATCCAAGACATAATTGTTCCACCAAATATAGTCCCATGCTTATTGGTATCACCTGGCATTACCATTTGCCTCATTTGTATTTCACTCATCTTTGGCGTTTTCATGAACTTCCTTTTTATTCACAGTAATAATGATGATTCCATCTATAACCCTGAGAAAAAATCGCAGCACCTTGTTGGTCCGTACCATTATTATTACCGATATCAGATGAAGAATCAACAATACTATAAACTGTTTGTCCTGTTGTAAGAGCCGAGCTTGGTTGAGGCTCATAATTACCAAAAGCTCCACCTCTTACCACTTGCGCATTTTCACAAAAGTCTTCACCTAAAAGAGCTATTTTTTGATATGTACTAGTTTGTAGCTTTGGATAACCAGTATGAGGATCAAAGTCATCGGGTGTAAAATAAGCAGACCCTATATCCGGGTCCATTCCTTCACCAGATACAAATTTGTTAAAGTAAACATTAAGGTTTGTTCCACTTGGAAGCATACAATATAAAGATGTATCAGAACTCCCATCATCTATAGTCGATGCATACCCACTACAGCATTTTGATTGATCTGTTGTAGATCTTCCTAGAGGAGTACAGCATAACATGTCGTTGGCAGAGAAAATTTCTGGATGAGAAACCATTTTAGAGGTTGTCACTTTAGCTGGATTTACAGGTGCACTTGTATAAGGTTCACTTCCTGTCTTTGTAATAAAGTCTGAGTGAGAATCTACATCATTGATTGTTTCAATAGAGGAGTCTAAAAGTCCAGGAACAACTTTTTGATAGTTATCATTACAGTAAATGGGTTCAAAGGTAGCCTGAGGAATACCAATAAGTTCAAATTTTGCAAGTTTTTCTAAATAATAGAGAGCTTCTCCTGGAGTGGCAGATCTTCTATGTTCTTTGTAGCTATCATTAGTGCTATCGAGTCCAATAGGTGTATTTGCAGCCTCCCATGCATATGAGCCTGGGGCATCATAGTCTACGGCAACATAATGTATATGGTCAGCTGTACCATAAAGATTGGCCATATCATGAGGAGTTATTCCAAAAGCAGCATCAAAAGCAACTGTAAGAGTTCTTCCGTTGAGCTCATATCCACACTGAGTATTTGCTCCAGCAGAATTACACCAAGCTGGATCAATGGTTCCTCCTGAGCATTCTGTTCCAAATGGTCCTTCCCAAAAACTATTGATCGTTTGAATTCCAGGTAGAGCACCATTTGAATCTAGTCCAGTGTTATTAGTACATTGAACTTTATTAGATGAAATATCTTTGCCAATAACAATACTTACTTTCATATTTGTATTAATAGGAATAAAGCTAGGAAGTTCAAACTTTATACTCTTATTATCTGCCATTGCTGTTGTATGATCTGGCCAGGTAAAGAAAGGTTCCGTTTCATTTGACCAAGAATTGGTTACTTGAAAGTATGAATTAAGACTAGATTGCCAAAAGAAAAAAGCTGGATCTGTATAAGTTAGGAAAGTCTCTTGTGTTGCAGATGTTGATAGACTTGGTTTGTTTGTAGGTGGACTTATTTGTGCAATACCTAGAAAGTCATGATCTGCACAGCCGCCTTCTTCTCTTAATGGATCACTACAAAACTTAGCTTTTTCACTCATAAGTTGAGAATAGTAACCCGAACTTGAGTCATAGGTTGTAGGATTATCAGTATGTAATAGAGGAGTATTGGCCGTTAAACATTTAAAATTAGTATAATCAAT
Source organism: Bacteriovoracaceae bacterium (assembly GCA_025210745.1). GTDB lineage: Bacteria > Bdellovibrionota > Bacteriovoracia > Bacteriovoracales > Bacteriovoracaceae > CAKZJW01. Next base: position 32,022 of record JAOARC010000018.1, on the reverse strand, counting down.
ATTTAATCTATTTTGTCTCCAATTATTTGTTCCATCAGCAAATTTTCTTATCCATCCGCCTCCACAACATGTTCTGGTTGCAGTTTCATTTAAAGTTCTCCATTGATATCCTTCTAGGATCTGTGCAATACCATTAGCATTAATATCTGTCGTTTTTGCTGACAGAACAGTAAAAGATTGATTTGCAGTACCACTAATATTTGTTGGCGCAGCTGCAGTATCCACTAGATCCGTAACAACACTAAAACGAGAGTACCTTTTTACATCTGCTGGATTTTGTCCAGCTAACTTTTTAGCTTCAAATTGATCATTATCATCTTCACTATAAATAGAGATCGATTTTCCTATTTCTCTACAACAAACATTGTTCGTTATATCATATTCTCCAAACAGGGCTGATCCTATTTGAGGCTCTTGTGTGCCTTGAGCACATACGAGATCTTCTTTCCAATAGTTAAGCTCAGCTTCATTTCCAAAAAATGTTGGATTTAATATATCTACGATACTGGCGTGTTTAGAGTTAGGAGAACAATCTAAGTTGGTATGACATGGAGAGCTTGCTCGTCTTAAACAAGCATTTGCAGCAATAGAGCCTGTTGTTATAATACTTGAAGATAAGTCCTTGTGTTCAATAGAATTAAAGGCCGAATAGGGTTCAAGAGAGCTAAACGTTGCTCCTAGACCAACAGGGGCTAGAGGATCAAGTGATTCCATACCACATGAATTTTGTCTTCTGCTTGCTTGGATATATCCATCCTTAGTTACTACAGAAGCATTGATGTAAGTATCAGTTAAATAAGAAAAATCTCCATCTGAGTTTAATTGCGGGCAAGAAGCATATCTATATTGGCTAAAAAGAGCGGAGTTGCAACCTGCAATTTGGGAGATGTAATCTGTTCTGTAAGAGTGATCGCTTAATTGGTGTTGATCTTCCGGTAAAGTATTATTATTACCACTATCTGGTAAAGCTTTAGCTGGAAGACATAAACCAACTTGTCCACTAATACTAGAGTCTATAAGTAGAGCAGACTGAGTTAGGGATATTTGAACATCACTAGGTAGTGAATAACCAGAACTTAAAGCTGAAATATAGTTTTTTGGTCTTCCTAGTACATTGGCATCTTTTCCAAATAAATGATTGTTTGGTTCAACTAGAGATTCAAGAGTATTACCAAATCTTGCAACTTCTTTGTTAAAAACATTAGGTGTTGAGATATTTGCACAATAAAAATTGCTTGCACAAGTGAGAATTTTTCTTTTTTGTTCATCAGTAATATTGTGAGCATCAACTCGGCATAAAGAACCAGATCCTCTGTATACACAGCGTTTATTATTTCCTCCAGGAGGCATTTGTCCTTGAGTTAAAAACTGATAGAGGGCTCCACTTTGAGTATCATTAGCTTCTTCGTTAGAAGAAACACTATTGAACTTTGGCCATTTAGTTTTGATTTTAGTTACATCAGCGCAGTGATATTCCCAGCCTAGCTTGGTAATACAGTCACTGTCTTTACTACATAAATAATTTTCTTGGCAAGTAGCTGCTTGGTTTTGATAAGGACTATTTAAAGTTTTTGTGGGATCAAAATCAACTTCAGGAGCTGTTTCAACACCATTATAGTCTTGTATTCTAACAGTATGATAATTTGAAACGGCAAGATCTGAGTAAGGCGCATTTATTGCAAGATACAGATATTTTGATTTTGTTGTGATAATTCTTCCATTTCCAATAGCAAACCAACTTACGCCATCAAAAGAGCCTATCAATGCTCCTTTGTTAAAACCATACCAATCTTTTTGATAACCATTAACAAAAAGAGCAGCTTGTGTTTTAAGTCTGTTAAGTCTTTGTGTTTGGACATCTGTATTTGAAGTATGTCCAAAAGGCAGCATTGTTGGGGGAAGATAGCAGGCCCTACCAAAGTGAGTATCGCTATAGTTTCCGTAACTAGTATTTGTACCCCAGCTACTTCTACTTGTGGTATGTCCAATAGATTGCATTCCATGTCCTTGTGATGAAGAAGGATGAGCAAGTAGACCATTAAACCAAGAGTCTTTTGCACAAGTAGGACATGGCGTATAAAACCCAGTAATTGTTTCAATGAATATTTTTTTATTTAAACCAACTTCAATTTTTTTAGCAGGTAATGTTTTTTCTAATGTTACATACATTTGACCTAAAATAGAGTTCATATTAAATGATCCATTTTGAGGAAAGATATAAGAGTTATCTAGGTATATAAATGGATCACCTTCTTGATTATGATTTGTAATTGAACTAGTATCACTATCTAAATCAATTTCAACTCCGTCTGCATTAAAGTATCTGTGTGGAGCTGACTTATTATTGACTTGAACAGTTTCATTTAGAGGAAGATTTGAATTATCCGTTGGGACAAAACAGTTAACAGATTCAATTTGAGTTGTTGGATTTCCAAATGAGTCAGTCTTGTAATTAGGACTATAGATATAGTTGGGACAGTTTGTAATTTTTTGAGCAAGTGTCGTATGAGCAGAATCACATCCACAGTTATCATAAAGTCTAGTTAAAACATTTTCATAATACATCGTATCGGTATTAGTTGTAGTATTACAACTTGTATAAGTATATGAATTGTTTATAGGGTTTGTATGAAAGGGATCGGAAAGAGAATTATCTTCTAATTCTTTTAAGCAATAGTAGTCTTGAATCCTTTGAGCACTTGCAGTAGCAGCATTATCAACATCATCATTTGTTGTTCCCGAGTTTGTATTATTAGGAACCATGTTTGGACAGATATAATAAAAGTTAGGGTAGTTGAGGTACCAATTAGAATCGCTCACGCTTTGGGCCTGTGCTAAATTAAAAGCGGCAAGTTCGCTGGCACTCATTTGAGACGTTTCTTTTATCGTTGCTTTGTGATTAACACAACTATTTGCAATGCAACAGTCATAACCACTATTATTACATAATGAATCACTGCATGTTTGTGTTTGATTTGATCCAGTCGAGCTCGAACTTGTTGTGATATTAATTGCTACGTCAGAAATAGCTATTTGTGATGCATTAATAACTTCAAGAGCATTAGAACTTGCATTATATTGGTATATGGTGACAGAATTTGAAATAAGGTTTACGTTGCAGGTTGGACAAACATCAGCCGCATAAAAAGCAAGTGGACCAGGTGTTATTAGGCTTGCACCAGAGCTTAGAATATTTTTGTTACAAAAGTCATTTCCAGTTGCAGAAGATGTAGCAAGTCTAAAATAATATTTATTTTTCCCTGTAGAAAAATCTGTGGTGAAGCTAGGAGTTGCTTTAATTCTAAGCTCTTTTACTGCACTTCCATAACTTGCATAAGATGCAATGATACAGTAGTTTGCATTATAGTTTGTACTTTGCTTAAGATAGTTTTGTATATCATCACCAAACAGATATGAGATTTTTGAATGGTTATAGTTTAAGTTAATTGTCTTAAAATAATTGCCACTTTCATACCAAGAGCTATTAAAACCTAGACTTGCAATATTTTCTTCGGAAGTATTTGTATCCGTATTAATAGACTCAATAGTTGGAGGAGCTTGAAGGCATCCATGCATGAGAAAAGTTAATATTAATAATAAATAAGTTCTTGTCATAGTTTTTTACACCTATACATTTTATCGGTACAAAATACCTATAGAATTAAGTACTTATCTATTTTAGGCTAAAGCAGCTTTGAATAAGCGAGTTTAATACTTTTGTTATTATTAAGTCATTGAAATAACTAGGAAACTGAGGCTAAAAAGAAATTTTTCTTAGGGCAAAATGTTCCTGTAAACGCCAAAACAAATGGCCACTTTAGAAGCTAAATGAAAAAGGTGAAGAGGAAGCTGAAGCTGAAGATTGAAAAGATGATCCATAGTTTGTAGATCCATACGTATATTGGGGATAGTTTGCACTATAATTATAGTAAAGATATGGGTTGTTGTAATTAAAGTTTGAGGAGGAATAAGGATTATAATTATTAAACCCCCAATTCATATTTGAATAATTATCTTTGTACCATTGATAGTACATTCTATTATATTCCATCTGAGAGTCTATTCTCCTATGCATATTAATATGGTTCATAGCAATAGGAATACCACGTGCAAGAGAGTTAGAAAGTCCAGCAGCAAAGTAGGCACCATTATTATTAGAATAGTGAGTTGAGGATTTATGTCTAGAGCTCTTTTTTAAATGTTTTTTATGAGCTCTTTTTCCTGCTTTCATTGTTTTTGCCGTTTTATTTTCTTTATTGATATTTTTTGTAGAAAAAATAGATTGCTTATCTTCTTTATCATTTGTTGACTTTTTAGTTACGTTATTATCTAGATTTTCTTTTGTAGAGACCATCTTTTGATCTATATACTTTTTTGCTTCTTGAAGTTTTGTTTGATCTACTTTTAAAGTTATATCTAGAATATTATCGCTAAGTTTTAATATTGAATTATGAATACTCAGATTACGCTTACAAGTGATCATTGAAATTTCAGTATTATACTGTTCAAAAGAACAATCGTTTGCCATATATCTTGCAATTGCTTCATATTTTTCCATTTCTATATTTTTAATATCCGTATCATGAGAAAGTTTTTCAATAACTTTTTCCTGATCCTTAAGACTTTTGATAAGTTTATCTTTTGCCGTTTCAATATGAAAAGAGTTTTTCTTTATGACATCTCTAACACAGCTTTCAAAATTATTAGCATTTGACTCATAACATATTTGAGCTTCTAATAAAGCTTTTGTATGTTGATCATACTTCTTAAGCTTTTTGATTCGAGACTGAAAACTTTTTCCTCCAATTGATAAAAAGAGTGGAGATGAGCTTGCTAGCTGATAACAGCTTATAGTCGAATTACAATCTTCTAGATTAAATTCTTTTTTTATATCATTTATAAAGCTTTGTTCTGCTATTTTTTTGTCTGCTTCTAGAAGTTCATTCGTATTTTTAAGATTTTTATAAACATCTGTTTTTCTCGTTAGAAGAGCTGTTGCATTAAGTATATCAGTATAAGATCTTTTAATCTTATCTTTTGCATATGCTTTTAATGTTGAATTATGAATTATTGTATCATTGTGATAATTAGTCTTTACCTTTTCAAGTTCTTTGGAAAGATAAACAATTTTGGCAGAGGCTTCTTTGTTATTTTTATCTTTAGCATAAATCTTAATATATTTTTTGAGTTCTTGTATTTTATCATACTGTGCTTTAGGAAAAACTTCAGATGACTGATTACTAGCAGATGTTATTTGTAAATATTTTCTAAAGTTTGGAAAATCATTAAATTTATCTTTTTGCGAAATATTATTATATGTATTAAAAAAGCCAGTTAAGGTTTTTTCAATCTCATCTTGATTATTTGCATTTTTATAGACCTTACAAAAAGGTAAGTTGTGTGCTTTACATTTTTCATCGATGTAGTGCTTTATTTGTTCTTTGGAATTACCTTTAAATTCATCAAACATATATTTTTGTTCTTTTGTATCTATAGGTTTTAGAGCATGCATTAAGCTTGTATTCTTATTCATATTTTTTTCAAAATCATTAATATACTGATTTGCTTTGACAAGATCTTTTGTTTTTAGTCCTCTTAGCTTTTCATGAGAGTCTTCTAGGTTTGTTGCCAAAGTTTGTAGTCCGTCTATGATAACAAGTTTTGCAAGAATACCGTTGTATTCGAGTTTTGCTTCTTCTAAAGTTTGTTTACAACTTTTTTGAGAAGAACTCTCTGGGCATTCTTTTTGAGATTGAAAGAGTTGCTCGTCTAAGTTCTTAATTTGTTTAATATATTGTGAACATTCTTGCGCAAGTAATGAAATACTTAATATAAATGTAATTAGGACTATTCTTATCATCATTAACTCATCGGTACTTTATTACGAGTGCATTAGTTCTATTTGTAAGTTATTGATATTACAATAATTGGATTTTTTATTAATATTAAGCTAAATATCTTTTAAAAATATATTAACTTTATGTAAGGGTCCTTTATTTGAAATTTTTAGTTTTATTACTTTTTGCTTTTATATCAACTATATCCAGTGCCGATCATAATACTTTTTGTACTGGCAAAGAAGTGAAAACAGTAGAATGTAAGATATCTCTTGAAAATATTCATCCAACTCAATTTTTACTCGGAATGGTATCAATTCCAAAGAAGATAAAGAAAGTTAACAAAGCTATTAAAAAGGGTGAACTTGATGATTTTCTAAAAGAAAAAGTTCTTCCAGTTGTTATCGGGCCAGACGGGCTATTTTATATTTTAGATGGTCATCATAGTACTTATGCTCTTTTAAAATCAAAAGCTAAGAATAAATATGTATATGTCTCTATTGATAAAAACTGTTCTGATTGTAGTATGCAAGAGTTTATTTCTTATATGGAGGATGGAAGATCATATTTATATGATAATGACTTTGTAAAACAAGACTTTAATACATTACCAAAAACTCTTAATGCTCTAAAAGATAGTCCTTATAGAAGTTTATCTTGGTTAGTAAGAAAAGAGGGTTGTTATAACAAAGTTAAAGTTAATTTTTTAGAGTTCTTATGGGCCAAAGTTTTAATGGATGAGATGAATCTTGATTTAACTGGTGCTGATAAAAAAGAGCTTAAAACTCATATTGAGGCTTCATGTAACATCGTTAGAAAATTAAAGTACTCATCAATGCCTGGATACGTTGGAAGTATGTAATTATTTCAACATAGAGCTTGATTCGTTGCGCCAAAAACTAATTAGGGGTACAATGCTACGCAACAAGGAGTTCTATATATGAACGCAATAAAGTTTTATAGACAATTTATGATCGCAACAGTGCTTTTTATGGCTTCAACAGCTGTAATTATGCAAAGTCAGCAAACAAATATTGCTAAAGATAAAGCGATTGATAATGAGACTACGCAAACAAGAGTTTTAGTTACTAAAAATTAACCATGACCTGAGCTCATAAAGACTTCATCAAAGTTGATGTTCTTTTGAGACTCACCAAGGCCAAGATAGTATTCTTGGGCCCCTTTCATAGTATCTTCTAGAGTTTTAGCTTGAAACATTCTAGATCTAAAAGCAGCAGCTCCATTAAAGCCTGCTGCAAACCAAACAATCAGTTTTCTAAGTTGAATAAGTCTAATTCTTTCCTGATCATATGTATCGTTTGTATAGTTAAATAATCTTTCAATAACTTCAAAGTAGTCTTTTCCATAGAACTTAGATTTTTTAGTCTCATTTTGTTCTAAAGATTCTATGAAGATAAATGGGTTCCTTAGACATCCTCTTGCGATCATAAAAGCATCACAAGTAGATCCAGATAACTTACTATATACTTGGTGTGGTTGATGAAGATCTCCATTTCCAATAATAGGTAATGAACTTTTACTTTTTAAATCTTCAATAAAATCCCAGTTAGCTAGACCGGTGTATTGTTGAGCTCTCGTTCTTCCGTGGATAGCGACCCACTCAATTCCTGCTTCTTTAGCGATATTTTCAATTTGTAGTGCATTCATATCATCAGCATCCCAACCAGTTCTTATTTTAATTGATAGGGGAATATCGATTGCATCTCTTACAGTTTTAAAAAAGTCTCCAAGAACAGTGATATCTTTCATTAGAGCTGATCCGCCGCCTTTAGATACAACTTTTCTAACAGGACAACCCATATTGATATCTAGAAACTTTGGACCAAACTTTTGGGCCACAATAGCAGCTTTTGCCATAGCTTCTTTATCTTCACCAAAAAGCTGAATACCAACATTTTTTTCACGCTCATCTATTTCAAGCATCTTCATGGTCTTAGAGTTTTCATAATTAATACCATGACATGAAATAAGCTCACTAACAGTACCACCAGCTCCAAGATCTTCCATTAAAAGTCTAAAAGGAGGTGTGCATATACCTGCCATAGGAGCAAGTAGTAGTTTAGAATCAAAATCTATATTACCAAGTTTAATCTTTTGTCTTTTATCCATTAAAGGATCAATCTTGGCCTGTAATGCGCTTGAAAATTGTCTTGTACTCATAAGCTTTTTTCAATACACTGCAAGCTAAAATATGTAAAGGAAGTATCAGTTTGAGCTATAGAAATATTATATTTGATCACGATGGAACACTTGTTAACACAAGTGGTTATCCAAAGCATGTGTTTTCTTATATTGAAGATATATTGGAGGAGTTTAAACACTTAAATCTATATGTTTGGACAGCTAGAAATAGACAATCCACCGTGGATCACTTAGAATCTTTTGGCATTAATAAGTACTTTAAATCTATTTACACCAGTAGTGATGGGCCATCAAAGCCAGCTGGACTAGATGAGCTTGTAGATGCTAAATTTGCGGATCAAACTATAATTATTGGAGATAGTGCTGCTGATATGATTGGAGCAAAGTCTTTTGGTGGATTTGCAATAGGAGCAACTTGGAATAGCCCAAGTGATGAGTACACAAGATTCTTACTTGATGCAGGTGCTGATGTTGTAATAGACAGCACATTAAAATTAAAAGAATTTTTAAAAGATAAAGTTAAGGAATAGAAATGTTTGATAGTTTAAGTGAAAAATTTGCAGGAGCCTTTAAGAACCTTACAGGTAAGGGCAAAATCACAGAAGACAATATTGATGAAACGTTAAAGAAGATCAGAACAGCTCTTTTAGAGGCTGATGTTAACTTTAAAGTTGTTAAAGAGTTTGTTGCAAAAGTAAAAGAAAAAGCTCTTGGTGAAAAAGTTATTAGAGGTGTTAATCCTGGTGAGCAATTTGTTAAGATCATGCATGATGAGCTTACGAGTTTAATGGGTGAGGAACACAAAGAACTAAATCTAGATAAAGCATTAAATACAGTTCTAATCGTTGGTTTAAACGGTGCTGGTAAAACAACTTTTACTGGAAAGCTGGCTTTATATTTAAAAAGCAAAAAGAAAAAAGATGTTTACTTAATTCCTGCTGATAATTTTAGACCAGCAGCTAAGGATCAGTTAATTAAGCATGCAAAAAATATGTCTATTGATTATTTTGATTCTGATCTTTCTATGCTTCCAAAAGATATTGTTGCTGCTGGTATGGCAAAAGCAAAAGAGCTTGGAAAAAATGTTGTTATTGTCGATACTGCCGGAAGACTTCAGGTTGATGAAGAGCTTATGGGCCAATTAGTTGATGTTAGAAATCTAATCCCTGATGCTGAAACACTTCTAGTTGCAGATGCAATGACAGGTCAAGAAGCTGTTAATGTCGCTAAAGAATTTCATGAAAAAGTAAACCTAACAGGTGTTGTTCTATCTAAGATGGACTCTGATGCTAGAGGGGGGGCAGCCCTTTCAATTAGATACTCTACGAATGTTCCAATAAAGTTTATCTCTACTGGGGAGAAAATGAAGGATCTTGATCCATTTCACCCTGATAGATTAGCTAAAAGAATTTTAGATATGGGAGATGTTGTATCTCTTGTTGAAAAAGCTCAAGATGTAATTGATGAAAAAGATGCACAAAATATGATGAAGCGTCTTCAAAAGAATCAATTCACAATTAATGATTTTATAAAGCAGATGGATCAAATTTCAAAACTAGGCTCTATGAGCTCAATTTTAAAAATGATTCCTGGAATGGGTGGAATGTTAAGACAGGTAGGTGATCTATCTCCTGCTGAAGATGAAATGAAAAAAATGAGAGTTATTATTAACTCAATGACTCATAAAGAAAAAGAGGACTATAAGCTTGTTAATGATTCGAGAATGAAAAGAATTGCTAGAGGTTCTGGAACTACGCAGCAGGATGTCAAAGAGTTTATCAAAAAATTCGAGCAAATGAAGCAAATGATGAGCGGAATGATGGGGATGATGAATGGTGGCGGAATGCCAAATATACCAGGAATGCCTCAAATGCCTGGATTTAGGCAAGCGCCTAAGAATAAAAGTGGCAAAAAGGGTAAGAAAAAGAGCCCATTTGGAAACAAGTTTTTTTAAAAGTTGACTTTATTTAAAAGTTGACTTTAAATGTCATTTGAATTAAAAATACCTGCTAAAAAATAATTATTTTAATAATTTAGGAGAATATAATGGTAAAAATTAGACTTGCTCGTGGTGGTAGAACACACAGACCTGTTTATACAATCGTAGCTGCTAACTCTAGAGACCCTAGAGATGGTAAGTTTTTAGAGAAATTAGGTCAGTATGATCCAAATAGTGAAGAGACTTTAAAAGCGATTAAGGTTGATTCTATTAAGACTTGGCTTGGAAAAGGCGCTCAAATGACTGATACAGTTAGCTCTTTATTTAAGAAAAACGGGATTAAGTTAAACTAATTTAATCTTACACCAAGTTAAAACTTTGTGTTTTAGTCAGTTTAGGTATAAAATAAGATTGCCCAGTACGAATGGTTATAAACAACAAGAGAGTTATTTATGAGTAGTGAATTAAAAGATCTTATTGAGTACGTAGCAAAATCTTTGGTAGATATGCCAGAAGAAGTTAATGTTAACGAAGTGGAAGGTGAGCAGACAACGGTTGTTGAGCTTAAGGTTGATAAGTCAGACCTTGGAAAAGTTATTGGAAAACAAGGTCGAACAGCTAGAGCACTTAGAACAATTTTAAATGCTGCTTCTACTAAATTAAAAAAGAGATCTGTTTTAGAAATTATTGAGTAGTTTTTAAAGCAAAACTTAATTAAAAAATATTAAAGCCTCGTCTTAATTTTATTAAGCCGAGGCTTTTTGTGTTTTGGAGAGCTAAAAATGGGATTTATTCATTTAGGTTCATGTAACAAAGTTCATGGAATTAAGGGGGAGCTGACATTTAGTTTGATAAATAATGAAGACTCTTGTCTTAAAGATGGAATGAGTTTTTTTACTAGTGAAGCTGTTGAAGCCAGTACATTTAAAATAGAAAAAATAAAATTTGGTAATAAGGTTATTGTTAAACTTGCAGGTGTAGATAATAGAAATACCGCTGAGTCGATAATTCCTTTTGAAATTTATGTAAATAAAAAAGATCTTAAAAAAGAAGATGATGAATATTTTTTAAGTGATCTTGTTGGCTTTGAAGTTATAAATGAAGCGTCTAAAAGAGTTGGTATTGTAGAAGGTTTTTATACTCATGGAGCTGGAGATATTATTGTTATTAAGTTAAAAAATGATGATAATTTGGAGCTTCCTTTTAATAAAACTTTTTTTCCAAGTATAGATTTTCATATAAATAAAATAGTTATGATTAATCCGGAGATAATCTAGTGAAAAGAATTTGGGTTATGTCTATGTTTAAAGAGTACTTTGAACCGTTTAGAGAATACGGAGTTGTATCTAAAGCCTTATCTAGAAATTCAAGCTCTAAACAGACTTTTGAGTTTATACCTGTATCTATTCCGGATAATATTGAAAAGGGATTTAAGGGAGTCGATGATTCTCCATATGGCGGTGGAGCTGGTATGGTAATGAGAGCTGATGCTTTAAAAGAGTCCCTTATTAATGGAGTTATCGCTGCCGGGGGCTATGCTGTAGATAAAATAAAGGAACAATTACATATCGTTTATACAGCTCCAAGAGGGCGTACTTGGGATGGAAGTTATGCTAGAGAATTTGCTGAGAAATTAAGTGATAGCTTCTCAAAAGATATTGTATTTATTTGTGGCAGATATGAAGGAATAGATGAAAGATTTCTAGAAAACTATATAGATGAGTATATTAGCCTTGGAGACTTTATTTTAACAGGTGGAGAGCTTGCTGTAATGACGATACTAGATTCCTCATTAAGGTTTGTTCCTGGAGTTTTAGGTAATAAGTTATCAGCGCAAGATGAATCTTTTGTTGATGGAAAGATTGAGTATGCTCTTTTTACAAGGCCAGCTAACTTTGAGGGAAAAAGTGTACCGATAGAACTTATTAGCGGGGATCCTAAGAAAATAGATACCTTTAAAGAAAACTCTAAAGAAATATTAACTAAAAAATTTAGATCTGATTTACTAGAAGGATAATTTTATCAAATTATTTAGTGACGTTTTTTATTAAATTCCAAAACTGGTAGAAGAATTTCTGTAATAGTCACAGGTTTTTCGATAACAAGATCAAAAAGATCGCTTCTTTGCATTTCTTGAAGTTTTGTTTTCATGTGAATAGATCCCGTTAGTAAAATAATATAAGGTTGTTTTACATCTTGGTGCTTTTTACGTATTTCTTTTGCAACTTCAACACCTTTTATTTCGGGCATATTATAGTCAGTTATAATAAGATCAAATTTTTCTTTTTCGACAACCTTTAAGGCAAGTTCTGGATTTGAAAAGAAGCTTACTTTAGCACCTCTTTCTTCCAAAATAGTCTTTAAAAAAAGACCAATCTCTCTTTCATCATCTATAATTAAAATATGACAAGAAGTTAAATCATCAAGAGGATTTGCTACGCTTTGTTGTTTTTCTTCTTTCATCGTATCGTTATTTGTATTGATATGAATAGGAAGTTGAATATAGATTGTCGTTCCAACGTCTACTGTTGATTTCACATTTAGTGAGCCACCTAAGTTTTTTATGATAGATGATATTACACCCATTCCCAGTCCAGTTCCTTTGCTAAGTTCCTTTGTTGTAAAAAAGTTGTCAAAAATCTTTTTTAAATTTTCTTCGCTAATTCCATGTCCATTATCTTCAACACAAATGAGTAGACTGTCATAAGTTGTTTGGATTGAGATATCAATTTTCTTATCTTTTAGTCCTTCAAGAGCATCTTTTGAATTTGTAAAAAGATTAGTGAAAACTTGTTGTAATTTTACGGGATCAGCTAGTGTTAATGAGCTTGGGTCTGTTGTTTGTATATTAAAATGAATATTTTCACCTTTAAATACAGTGTTAAAAAGAGAAACTTCTTCCTGTATGAGATCATGTATATTTATAGGACTAAGCTCATTTTCACCTTTTCGTGAAAAAGACTTTAGTCCCTTTACAATAACTTTAATTCTTTCTGCTGCTTGTTGTAAAGTATCAAAGCGTCTCATAAGCTTTTCATCTTCGGATGGTATCGCTTTTTGAAGTAAATAAAGATTTCCATATATAATAGCAAGAGGATTGTTGATTTCATGGGCCACTTCAGCAGCCATTTCCCCCATAGTAATGAGTCTATGTTCATTAGATAGAATTTCATGAGTTTCTTTTAGCTCATTTATTTTGTTCAAGTATTTTTTATGTAATAAATATTCTTGTGTAAGATCATAAAATGAAAGAACTAAAAGGTCCTCATCTTCAATTTTGTATGGAGATGCTTTTATTCTAATATGATACTCTTGATCAATGAGCTTATTTGTGAGTTTTATTTCTGAGCTTAGCTGCTCAGAAGATGATGAGCTTTGAAAAAATGCTTCTAAATTTAAATCTGTTGTCTCGAAAAAGTCATAGAAAAATTCAAGTTTTTTTATTTCTCGTGGCTTTACACTAAAATGTATCGGAAAAAGATTATTGTACCCACTGATTTTTAAATTCGTATCAATAATGAGTATAGGAGAATGTACACTATTTAATATATTAAGCAGTTCATTTTTCGTTATCATTTTATAAACCTAAAAAATTGATTTTCCAAAGAGTCAAATTCAAGCTCATTATCACAAACATCATGTTTTGCAATAGGAGCTTTTCTTTGCTTAATATCATGAGGTTTGAGTAAAACATTTACTTCTTCATCACAATGTTCACAAAAATAGGGGGCATAAAAACTTGTTATTTCGACACCTTTTTTAATAAAGTCAACAATCATATTTATTTGATCAATAATAAATGTGGGACATTGTTCATATTTAATAGTAGTGGCTTTAATTTGTTTTAAAGCTATAGTCCACTCTCTAATGCCACAAGAGTTTATCGACAAAATATCTTTAAAGTTTAATATGATTGAATCAGCATTTAATTCTTTTAAAGAAGAAAAATCGGAATCTTCATTTATATGCCCGCTAAGGAAAAAACGATGTTCATTGGTATTATCTGACTTAATTAATAAACTCATTGTTGTTATACCTCAAAAAAGTGAAAACTTTTTATTCTTTCTTTGTATTGTTTGTATCTTTGTTTTTCTATTATAAGTGATATTTCTGTCCATTGGTGAGATTTTTTTCTTACAATAAGAATGTTTGAGTACTCAAAGACCATAAAAAGACCTAGACCGGCTCCACCTTTTTTATCTTCACTATGTGCCACTTCATAACCACGTAAAATATAATGTATAATTTCATCCCTTTCCAGCTGACCAAAAGAATCTGTTACTTGAAGCATTAGAGCATGGTCATTTTGTGCAAGTTTTACTTTTACATCATGATTGTCAGGTAGGTCTATATTGAGGTTTCGTTGTGTTTCTTTGTAGATGCGATTGCCTTTTTCATCTCGAGGAGCATTATAGATAGAATTTGTAAGTAATTCATTACAAGCTATTTGAATACCTTCTTGAAGTCGTCCTAGATTTGAATCGATATGTTCAAATAGCCATTGCTGACAGACATAGTTAATTTGATCTGAGGATGTAAGAATATATTCTTTTACATTTGATAACTGAAAAAGCGAATCTATTTTTACTTGTCCTTTCGTCTGAATGAGTTGAAGTTCTTGTTTGATTGAGCGAGAGTTATACCCTATAAGGTGATAAATAGGTCGTATACCCAGGTATTGAGTAATATTGTCCTCAGAGTTAGCTTTTGAGATAAGAACGAGTTTTTCTTGAAGTTTTGATATATATTTTTCATTTAAAGTTTTTAATAATGAGCCTTGTGATAAAAAAATATTATCACAATCATAAAGAGATATATTATCTATGATTTTGTAGTATTTTTGTATCTCTGTATTAAAATTATCGTCGATGTCTTTTATCAGCGCTACAGCTTGATTTTTATAAGGCCAGTTATTTAATTTTATTGTAATAAGTGTGATATCGTCATCAAGCTTATTTCCTTCAATAAATTTGTAGACACTATCTATAATATTTTGATTTATAAATCTAGATTCCTTTGAAATACTTTCTAAGATAGATTTAAAGAATCTTCTGTATCCCCATATTTTTTGTTTATCATTTTGAAGTTCTACAATACCATCTGTATACATGATAAGGGTATCAGATTCTTGATAAGTAATTGTAGATTCTTTATAAATAGTTGATGAATTAAGACCTAGGCGAAGACCATTATTTTTATCTAGACTGACAAGGTTTTCTTTTTTTGCAGTACTATCAGCACATTGGTTATTATTTTTGTAAAGAATTGCAGGGCAATGCCCGGCATTTGAATATTTAATAGTTTTATCTTCAGTGTTAATAACAGCTATGAAAAAAGTCATCAGGATATCACTGCCAACTTGGCAAATACTATGATTTAATTTCTTCATAATACTTGCAGGAGAATTTAAAGTTTTTTTGTCGTTTTTAAGAGAATAAAAAGTAGTATTAATTGTTGCCGTTATGAGAGCAGGACCAATTCCATGTCCAGTGGCATCTCCAATTAAAACAATGAGTTTATTTTCTAGTGGTAAAACACCCCACCAGTCTCCGCTACATTTACTTGCTGATTGATAATAGCTAACTAAATCAAGACCTCTGTATTGTATTTGTTTTTCAGGTAAAAAAGAGTTTTGTACCATATTGGCAAGTTCAAGTTCATTTTCAAGTTTAGCTTTATCTTTGACTTGCTCTATATGATTGATAAGTTCTTTAGACATATGATTAAAAGATTGAGAAAGGATTCCCACTTCATCATTGGAATTTATCTCAACGTGTGTACCAAGTTCACCTTGAGCAAGCTTTAAAGTCGCATTTGATAGTTTTTCTATTGGTGAAGTAAGTTGTCTAGAAAGTAAGATGCCTAAGATTGCAGCAATACTGATAATAAATATAGCAAAATAAACAGATTTACTTAATAGAGCATTTAATCCAGTAAAGGCTTTATCCTTAGAGACTCGAGATATAATGAGTAGCTTATATTTATCTAAAAAAGTATGCGATATTAGTATTCTTTTACCATCTTGGTTTGTTAGCTCATTAACTCCATCATTTATTCTTTGATTTAATATATCTTCCACGACTTCTTTTTTTAAAAAATGCGATTTAGCAATAGGTGTATTAAAGAGTAAGGATGCGTCACTATTATATATAAAATTATTATAGATGGTATTTTTCTTTAAAAGATTTACAAATGCAGTATTACTAAAAAAGCCTATAAACACACTGTCGGTTTTAGAATGATAATAAGAAATAACACTTAAGCTTTCATGTGAATTATAGAGTAATGTTGTTAGTAGTGTCGTTTTTTGTCTTTTAATAGAAATAAAATCAATTGGGATTTGAGCATCCGTAAAATAATTTTTCGGAAGATTTAAATTTGCATTAATACTCTTGTTGGTAAATGCATTTTCTTTTTTTGTAGATAAAGATATTTGTTTTAAGTGAAGAAGATTATTCTTTTGATTTAAACTTTTTTGAATTATCTGATTAGATGTTCCTAAAGAATACAAAGTAGAAAAAGATTCAAGAACTTGTTCGTAAGAGTCTAATATAGATTTAATTTCATTTTTTAAACTTTCTACTCGAGAAAGGTTTGTTTCCACAAGATACGCACTTTTATCTTTTTTAAAAAGATCAACAGCGGCAAGATGATATATAGTTAAAGTGGCCATTGTCATTAATACAATAAGTCCAATCACTTTAAACTTGATAGGGAAGCGAATCTTGTTTGTTAAGAAAAATTTCATATTTAAATGGTTCCTTATAATATATTCTAAACTATAATGACTTAAATTGGAAAAAATAATGGATGAAAATTACTCTTTGTTTTATCATGTTAAAGAAAATAAATTGAACAGGGATAAAGAGTTTTATTTGAGATGACAAAAAAAATAGATATTTACTCAATATTAATCTTTTCCTGTTTATTGGTTTATTCCGGATATAAGTTTTTTAGTTCTTCTGCGAGCTTTGATTTTAATCAAAAAGGAAAGTCGGTAGCTAAGCTTGTTAGTCAAGTTAATACAGTAAAAATTAGATCAGAAGGGCAAATCAGTTGGCAAAATGCTAAGGATGACTTATCCCTTTTTACAAATGAGTCTCTATATACTCATGATAATTCACAAGCAAAAGTGTTATTTAATGATGGCTCCTTTATAACTATTTCACCTTCATCGTTAATTCGTCTAAAAAACTTTGTAGATAAAAAAGAGCTTGATATTGATAAGGGAGATATTGTTCTTAGTTTTGGAGAAAGGAAGGAAGGATTTGACTTAAATTTAAAAGGAAAGACTGTTCGTTTCGAAGGACAAAAGTCCAAATTAAAAATTTCCCAATTGGGAAAGCAGATAGATATTTCTCTTTTAGAAGGGCGTGAAGCAAAAGTTTTAACCCCTCAAAAGAATATTGCAATAACTAAAGATAAAAAAATTATTGTTGCAGATAAAGGAGAGTTTAAAGTTCTTGATCGAAATATTATTTTAGAACTTCCGGCTCATACAAAAAATATTTATGGAAACAAGCTAAAAAAAATAAATTTCTTATGGATTTCAAAAAATATAAAAAATAAAGTTTTTTTTATCTCTAAAGACAAGAGCTTTAAGCAAATAGTGAAAAAAGTTAATCTAAAAGGTGAGCAAACCTCATTAAGTTTAGATCTTGCAACAAATTCAGTTTATTATTGGAAAGTTGTTGGCATGGATGAAAAGGGGAGAAAGTATAAAAGTGATACTTATTATTTTTCTTGTTTAGAAGATCTTGCTCCATTAATTGAGTTTCCTAATGCTGGAGAAATACTTTCTTTTAAAGAAGAATCAAAAAACTCTAATCTTTCTATAAGGTGGACTAGTGATCTATATGATACCTTTGATCTTCAGATTTTTTTAGAAGATAGACTCTTATTAGAAAAAAAGGTTTCTAAAAAATATTATTCTTTTAAGATAAAGAAACCGGGGCAATATTTTGTTCGCATTAGAGGTATTGCTAATAAGGAAAAACTTAGCTGGAGTCCAAAAACGTCTTTTATTGTGAAAAAGTATAAAGACTTTAAAGCTCCAGGTATACAAAACAGTGACCTCGCAAAAGTTATATGGCTTGCCTTTAAAGGTGATAAAAAAAATATTAGGTTAAAAGTAATAAAAGAAAGTTATATGAGTTCTTTGTATTTAGAGCAAAGTGATACTGCTGATTTTTCAGGTCATGTAAAAAAATATAGTGGGAATAATGGAGAATTTTTTATTTCTGCTGAAAAAGAACAAACGTTATTTTTAAGAGTTGGTGGACTTGATATTTATAATAGAGCTTTAAAAAAGTCTAAGATCATGAAATGGATTTTTAAAAGAAGCTCTTTGGTATTGAAAAAGCCTGGCCAAAAAAAGCAGATTGTTGTCTTTTCAAAAGGTGATGAGATTGATTTTAATTGGTTTAAGCATAATGCTTCTTTAAGCTATAAAGTCTTCATTTATCGAGATAGTGCTCTTAAACAAAAGGTTTTAGAGCTTATATCTTTAGAGGATTATGCTAAGTTTAAGGTGAATGAAAAAGGAGATTATTATTGGTATGTAGAAGGTTATGATTCTGATAAGCAGTTAGTTGTACGTTCTTTTGTTTATCATTTTAAGATCATAGGACCTAGCATAAATAATGCAATAAATTTGAAAGATTTGAATATTTTAGTGAAAAGGAAAAGTACTAATGAGTAGGTTCTTCTTTTCATATATGATTTTAGCTCTGGGGATAAATATTTTCGCATATGGTGCTAGCTTTGAAGTACCATTGACTTGGCAAAAAGAAAAGCTTGCAAAAGCTTATGAAATTGAATTATATGCAGATAAAATAAAGAGTCGACTGATTCTTTCTAGAACTCTTTACACTCCATATTTTGATTGGAAAAAAGAGAACTTAGAACCTTTTTATATGCGCGTTCGTTATATTGACGGATGGGATCAAAAAAGTCCTTGGTCTAATTTAGTTAAAGTTACTTTACAATCTTCTTTTAAAGAAGAAAAAAAGAGTGATAGAGAAAAAAAGAACCTAAAAACAAAGTTTGATGAGTATAGAAAAAGTTATATCAGTTTTAATCTTAGGCCCTCAGCTTTAGATTATGAAATAACTAGTGACCAGTTAGAGCTTGATGGTACTGGTTTTATAGCATCTTCTTTTGAAGTAGACTCTCAAATTATTATAAAAAAAATAACATCTTTTGTGCTTCGACAACAAATTGAGTATTTCAGCTATAATTTAGCGGATTCAAACTTTAGATACACTAGATTCTCTTTTGGTTTACAAAATCCTAAGTCATTAATAATAAAGGATCGTTGGGGGTATTTTGCAGCTTTTAATGTTATTCATACAAATTTTTTCGAATTAGATGCTAATAGCAAGCTAAAATATGAGCAGAAGAACTTATTTGGATTTAGAGCAGGGGTTCTTTTTTGGCCAGATTTTATAAAGGGCGATGAAGTAAGATTGAATGTTGATTTTGGTCAAGTTAATACATATGAATTAAGCTATGATATTTTGTTTAAGAGTCAATATGACTATAAATGGAATATAGGATTTGGATATAGAGCTTTGTTTATTAAAGATGAAGAATATGAGCATAGTATTAGTGGGTTAATTTTTGATTTAGGAGCAAAGTGGGAATTTTAAAAAAATTATTATGTTTCTTTATTATATGTTTGTATTGTCTATCTTGTGTAGAAAGTAATATTTCTAAAATGAGTGAATCTTTTAAAATAAAATCAGCAAAGTTGATTATTAAGCAAAAAAATTATGACTTTGGTAGTATAAACCTTTTTAATAGTTCGAACGCAGTCTCATTTTATTTTGAAAATAAAGGAAAAACAAAGATTTCTAGTTGTTTAGCTCCAAAAATTGAAGGGCCAGATAACTCTTTGTTTTCTATCGTGAGTGATAGTTGTGGACAAGGAAACCTTACACCAGCAGGTAAGTGTGAAGTTCAGGTGCAGTTTAGTGGAACAATGATTCCTGGAGACTATGAGGCAACTTTATTTCGCGAGTGTGCTAATGGAGGATATGCAGCCTCTCAATTAGAAGCTACTGTTGCAGCAAGTGCAATATCAAGTAATTTAGATTTTTATTTAAATGCAGCTTTAGCTGATGGAGCTTCATCTTATTCTACGGGATGTTCAGATGCTACATGGGTAGATCTTATCGGCGGTGAAAATGGGACTTTTTATAATGGATCTGGGTGTCCAAGTGGTAGTGGGTGGGCAGACTGCGGTGGATATAGTTGCCTGCAGTTTGATGGTGCAAATGATAGAGTTGATACGACTTACTCTGTACAGAATCTTAATGACTTTACGATAGAAGTTTTTTTTAGTACGCAAAGCGTGGCGACAACACAAATGATTTTATGGGAAGGAAATTCAAGTGGAAATGGATATGGGGATGGATCCGGACATGAAGAGTTAAACTTAGCTATTACTGATAGAACTTCAGGAACAACAAATAATGTTTTAAGTGTGTTTTTTGGAAAAAATACGGGAAGTAATGATGCATTAAGTCTCATGATTCCAGTTCCTGCTGGAAGTTTTAAAGGACATCTAGTAGCTTCTTTTTCTGCTTTAAATAGTGCTCCTTTTGTAACAGCTTATCTGAATGGAGCAGCTTCAGGAACAGATACGGGCTCAGTTTCTCAGATAAGTAGAGGAACTTGGAATACAGACTTAAGAATAGCTCGTCCTGGCGCAAATCAACGGTATCTTGATGGACAAGTGATGCTTGTTAGAGTTTATGATAGGGCATTAAATGCAAATGAGGTGTATACAAATTGTCTTGCTAATGGACCTAGCTATGGAATAACTTGTTCGCAATAAAATGGTATAAACCTAGTCATTTAAAGCCCATTAAAGACTTTGAAAAAGATCGAATCCTAATTGACTTAAGTCTTTTGATAGAGCAATAATAGGTAGACCTATAATTGCGGTATGATCACAGCATTCAATACTATCAAACAGGCAAATACCTCTTTGTTCTAACTTATATGATCCGGCACAATCAATAGGGTTATCTTCTTTTACATATTTTTCAATCTGGCTTTGTGTGAGTACTTTCATTTTTAATTGAGTTATGTTTGTATGTAGAATTTCTTTATCACCTTGTATGAGACAAAATGAAGTTATAAGTTCATGGGTATTTCCAGATAGGCCCTTTAAAACTTCAATAGACTTTTTTACACTTTTTGTCTTGCTAAGGATTTTTCCATTGAAGTGGCAAACTTGGTCTGATCCTATAATCGTTGCGGTGGGGTACTGCTTGAAAATGGCTTTTGCTTTTTGTTTTGCTAGAATAGTAGATAGTTCTTTGGGATCATGAATTGTTTTTTTGTAAAAGTCCTCATCTATATTTGGTGAAATAGCATCATACTCAATACCAAGCTTATCTAACAATTCTTTTCTGTACTTGGAACTACTTGCTAAAATTAGTCTTTTCATCTCTTTTATGATCCTTTAAAATTTAAAAATGGAAATTTATTCATATAAGCAATACACTCCAAAGTATAATGAATCAAATTATATTGCTGCTGGAGTAAAAATTATTGGTAGAGCAAATTTAGGTTCTCATGTAAACATTTGGCATAATACTGTTATTAGGGCAGACGTTAACAAAATTGAGATTGAAGAGAATTCAAATATTCAAGATTTATCTATGCTTCACGTTACGCATATGAGTCCTCTTCTTATTGGAAAAAATGTGACTGTTGGTCATAGTGTTACTTTGCATGGTTGTTGTATTGGAAACAATTCTTTGATTGGAATGGGTGCAACAATTTTAGATGGTGCAAAAGTTGGTAATTTCTGTATTGTTGCTGCAGGAAGTACTGTGCCGCCTAATAAATGCTATGAAGATTACTCTATGATAATGGGGGCACCTGCAAAAATGGTTCGCAAACTTACGGACTCTGAAATTGATATGCTCAATAAGCATTATAAAAGCTATTTAGAATATGCCCAAAGTTTTAATGATACTGATATAGTTAAAAGACTAGTTTAAATAAGTGTATTTATGAATGATTTCTTCGTAAAAGTCAGTAAAAGCAACAGCTGTTTTAGGTTTTATATCGCCAGTTTTTACTTTTTTATCTAAAGATTTTTTTATTTTATCACACATGTTTTGAGGGTTATATTGCATGATTTTTAAAACATCAGCACTTGTTTGGCCTTTTATAATTTCTTCAATATAGAAACCATCTTCTTTATCACTAAAAACATGAACTTCATTTAATCTACCAAAAAGATTATGCATATCTCCCATGATATCTTGATAAGCACCTGTTAAAAAGATTCCTATCAGATAATCTTCATTTGGGTTAAGCTCATGAGCAAGAAGAGTTGATTTATGCCCCCTAGGACTTAAGAAATTTGAAATAGCTCCATCGCTATCACAAGTTATATCGGCTAAAGTTACGTGATTAGTAGGTGGTTCATTAAGCCTTCTTATAGGAACAATAGGTAGAATTTGAGATATTGCCCAAGAGTCAGGAGTTGACTGAAAGACACTAAAGTTACAAAGATACTTATCAGCATGTTCAAAGCGAAGTTTATTTATTTGTGAAGGAACAAATTTTTCATTTTTAGTCATATTAATAATCTTAGAACAAATATTCCAAAATAGTCTCTCACATAAAGATTTTTGTTTTAAATCCATAACTCCAAGTTTAAAAGCCGATAGAGCATCTTCTTTAGCTAAGGATGCATCATTGTATATATCTTGATAGTTAGAATGGTTTAGTTCTGTTGCAAGTTCTTTTAAAAACTTAACAAGTCTATGCTCATGGGGCTTTATAGATGTATCTATATTTTGTAGCTTTGTATTTTTAATAGAGCCAAAGACATTTGTCACAACACATGAGTGATAGGCACTTATAGCACGGCCAGTTTCTGTTACAATATGAGGATGCTCTGTTTTAGTTGAGTCACAAATATCTTTTAGTATATAAACGACATCAGCAACATAATCTTCTAATGTGTAGTTGGTTGACGAGTTGCAGTTTGATCTTGAGCCATCATAGTTAAGGCCAACACCACCGCCTACATCAAAGAAAGTTAGTGCTGCTCCTAGTTTTTTTAATTCACAGAATATTCTCGCTCCTTCATTAATACATTCTTTGATCGATCTTATATCTGGAATTTGCGAACCAACATGAAAGTGAAAAAGATTGAGCTTATGTAGTAAGTCTTTTTCATTTAAGATGTCTATAAGTTCTAAAACTTCACTTGTAGTAAGTCCAAACTTTGCTTTTTCTCCTGAAGACTTTGCCCACTTTCCACCACTTTTAGAGCTTAACTTTACTCTAACTCCTATCATTGGACAGTCTTGTTCTTGGTTGACCACTTCTATTAAAGTATATATTTCAGATAATTTTTCTATGACAACGACAGTGTTTTTCCCCATTTTCTTTCCTAAAATGGACAATTTCATATATTCTTTATCTTTATAGCCATTTAAAATAGTGAGGCTCTCGTTTGTTGTATTAAATGTTAGAGCTGCCATTAATTCAGCCTTGCTACCTGCTTCAAGTCCGTAATGATAGTCTGATCCTATATCAACAATTTCATCAACAACCTCTCTTAGTTGATTTACTTTTATAGGATAAACGCCCCAATATTTTCCATTAAAATTAGCTTGAGTAATAGTTGAGCTAAAGAGCTCATTGAGTTTTTTTACTTGTGAGCGCAAAATATCATGAAATCTGATAACACAAGGAAAACCTATGGATCTTTTTTTCATTTCATCAATGATGTCAGAAAGGTCAATATGCTCATTAAAACTTTTCTGAGCACTTGCACAAATATTACCTTTTTCATTTATGCTGAAATAACCATCCGACCAGTTTTTAACCTGGTATTGAAATAGTGCATCTTGAATGCTCCATCTATCTTGATTAACTGTATTCAAAAAAAAGCTCCTTAAAAATATAGGAGCTATTTTATGGTTATTTAAAAAATTGTAAATTAATTTTTTATATTCTAGTAAAATGTTCCTTAAGAAGCTCTTTTATTCTAATAAGGGGGAAAATAGATAAAAGAGCTTCTTAGAAGAACTTTTATCTACGCTCTACACGTTGATACCAGGCACTAGACTGGATTTTTTTTACTTTTTCATCAATTTGAGCTTGTGAAGTAGTGCTGTGAGAACAACTTGAAATGAGAATTACTAGTGTTGAGATTAATAGTATTTTCATATTAGACCTCCAATGTCTCTTAAGCTTAACACCCTATCCTTGGTGTTAATTATAATGATGCCAGAATTATGCCAAGTTTTTTAGAGGGAAAAGAGTGAATATGGAGTAATATTGACACTTTTGGTGTCAGTTTAGAGCATTAAATTGGGACCAGTAAAATACTATTTTAATAAGTTATAGTAGTATCTTTGCTCTTCAATCGATAATGGTTCTACTGTACCTGTAGACTTTTTCTTTATTCCTTTTTTAGCAACAACTTCATTAAGAAAACGAAGCTTCTTTGTCAGGCTTTTTGCGCAAATTATTAACCAAATAGGGAACTGCTTTTTAAGTTCACCTTCAGGAATTTGTTGAAGGGTAGACTCCTCTATAGCAATAACATCTGCTGAACGAGTAAATTTATCAAAAAAAGACATCTCTCCAAAATACTCACCTGGTTTTATATATGCCAGAGGGGTTACCATAGAGTTATTTCTAGTACAAATCATAAGCTTGCCACTTATAACTTTGTAAAGATCAAAACTCAGATCTCCATTTCTACAGATAACTTCATCTTTAGAGATTTTTTTTATAAACTGTTTATTCATATTATTATAATCTTAACACTTTTCTTATCTTTGCTGCAAGTATAGAAGTTAAATTGTCATAGTAGAGATTTTGTGGAAAATCTTTTGATTCAAATAGGACATTTTTTTGCCAGGAGCTATAAACTAATTCATTAAAATCAAATGTGACAATATTGAGCTTATTTCCCATATTAAGTAAAATTCGATTGTGAATAAATGAAAAGTCTCCATTGTTACAATCATAGCTTGACGCTAATTCAAAATATTTTTTAGCAATATTATTACGTTCTATTTTAAGTGCTATATTTGCATGATTATATAAAACTGAAGCATTATTAGGCGCCATAAGCGTAAGTTCTTCACTCTTTTTAAAGGCAAGTTTTTTGTTATCTTCTTTTAGTAAATTAGTTATTTGTTTTTGTGTGTCATTGGCAAATTCATCTAAAGGAGGATTACAATTGGAGTTAACAGGTCTTGTTATATTAATAGGAGTTGTTAATGCCATAAGATAGCTCCCTTTTTCTTTCGTATATTGAAAGAGATCTTTTATTTCTCTTTGATATAGTTTTAAATTTAGAATATTCTTTTTTAATTTTTCAACCTTTGAGTAGTTTTGTTTGTCTTTGACAATGGTACTATTTAGTTTGACATAATTAATTGGGGTATAGATAAGACGGGATAACCAAGGAAGGATCATCAGCAGACTTTGAATATTAATATTATCATATCTCTTGAAATTATTTTCAATTTTTCCAATATCTTTTATGTCAAATTTTTGTTCATATCCTTCGGAAGAAGTTCCAATGTAAATAATAATAATAGGTAAAGCGCCATAGGATTGAATAATATTTTTAACTCTTGTGACGGATAGATGTTCCTCAAAAATAGTATGAATTTTAATAGGGTCATCTAAGTTTCTAGAGATTTTTTTAGCTAAGATATCCTTGAATAGGGCAAGTCTTTTTGCATGCTTATCTCCAATAATAAGAATAGGACTCTTTTCTTTTTTAAAAGGAATATTTGATTTGATAATATATGGAAAAGGAACAACTGATTTAATATTTGCATTATAACGTTCGTGCGCTGCAGAATAAATTATGCTAACGGTAATGATAATAGCAAGAATAAGAATTTTAAAAAAAAGTTTTAACAAATTTATCACCTTTAAAAGTTAAGTAAACTATATATTATTAGTTTAACTTATATAGATATTTTGGTAAATGAATTTGATGCAAAAGCAAACTAGTGAATATATTCCATTTACCCCTGAATTACTAGCTCCAGCAGGAAGTTTAGATAAGCTTAAAGTTGCTATTAGCTATGGAGCAGATGCCGTTTATTTAGCTGGACTTAAGTTTGGTTTAAGGTCGGCTGCAGATAACTTTACTTATGAGGAGCTTAAAGAGGGGGTAGAGTTTGCTCATAGTCGAAAAAAAGCGGTATATGTCGTTTTAAATGGATTTTTACATGATAAAGATCTTGAGCTTTTACCACCATTTGTAGATTTTTTGGATAGACTAAAAGTTAATGCTGTTATTGTTTCTGATATTGGAGTTATGGAAATTGTTAAGAAACATAGTTCAATAGATATACATGTTTCAACTCAGGCCAGTTGTGTAAATGATGAATCGGCTAAACTTTGGAAGAGGTATGGAGCAACTAGAGTTGTAGTCGGTAGAGAAGTTTCAGTTGCAGAAGCTGGAAAGATTAAAAAAGAAGCGCAGATTGAAGTGGAGATGTTTGTTCATGGATCAATGTGTATGGCTTATTCTGGTAACTGTACCATTTCAAACTTTACTCAAGGCAGAGATTCAAACCGTGGAGGATGCGCGCATAGTTGTAGATTTGAATATTCTATTGATTTTAAAAATGATGAAGAAAAAAAACGAGCTTTTTTTATGAGCTCTAAAGATTTAAATGGAATAAAAGTTCTTCCCGACTATATAAAGCATGAAATAGATTCTATAAAAGTCGAAGGAAGGATGAAATCTCATCTTTATGCAGGAACAATTTCCAAAGTTTATTCTCAGGCCTTAGATTATTACAAGAAAAATCAAAGCCTACTAAGTGATGATTTAGAAGACTGGGCAAAAGAGCTTCAAAAAGTTACTCATAGGTCATATGCGCCTGTTAATTTGGTTGATAAGGCCGGTAGGGATACTATCTTTAATGAAAGAGAGACGACTAAGGAAGGTGAGTATATAATGGTGGGAACAGTGGTGGAATCTGTTAAAGACTCTCATATTGTTGTTCAAGTAAGAAATGCATTTAATATTGGTGATAAACTTGAGATCTTACCCTTTGAAGGTGATGTTATTAATATAACAATGGATAAAATAGAAAATCTAGTTGGTGAGTCTATTGAAAGAACAAAGCCAAGTACACTTGTAAAAATGCCTTATTCAAATGGCGTAGAAGAAAATAATATTTTAAGAAAGAAGATAAATGGATAAAGTTGTTTATATAAGTACATTAAAAGAGCTTGAAATTGCTAAAGAGTATGGTGTTAAAGAAGTTATACTTGGAACACAAGAGCTAAGTCGTTTTGGAAAACTAGATGCAGCTTCTTTAGCACAATTCATTCAAAAAGCCATCGAACTTAAACTAAGTCCAATTGTTGAATGGGATATTATCTCTACTGAAACAGACTTTGCTCATAAAGTTGAGATTTTTAAAAGTTATAACCTTGATAAGAGTATTCCTATAAGAGTTCAAGATATAGGAACTTTAAATTATATTTTAGAAAACACATCTTATTCTATAGAGCTTAATTTAGAAGGCTCAAACCATAATTTAACGGCTGTAAAAGCTTGGGAAAGGATTTGTGGAAAAAGACTAAAAAAAGTAATTCTTTCTATTGAACTTAGTAAAGAGAAATTAAAAGACTTTTGTCTTGGATTAGATACTCAAGTGGAAATTCTTGGCCTTGGTCGAATTCTTTTATTTTATACTCCTAGAAACTTATTATCATCTATGCTTCCAGAAGATGATGAAAAAAGAATAAAGCAAAACTATACAAAAAATTTCCTAGAAGCATTAGGGGAGAGTGAAGAATCACCCCATAAGGGATTTCCATTAGTTGAAAATATGCATGGAACATTTATGTTTCATATTAAAAGATTAAATCTACTTAAGCACTTTGAAGAAATTAAAGAGCTTGGTGTAAGCTTTGTTAGATTAGATTTTAGGTTTGATGATGAAAATATTTTTAGAAATATTCTTTCATCAAATTATGAACGATACCCTTATGATTCAATAAAAGGTTTTTTTAATATAAATAAGTCCGATGTACTGTTTAAAAAGTTAAAAAACTATAGAGTTCAAAGAAAGGATCATTCATATATTGGAGAAGTTCTAGAGGTTGCCAAGGATTCATATATTGCAGTGAAAGTGAAACAAAGTTCTTTAGATATAAACACTAATATTGTTTGTATTACTCCAGAAGGAAAGGAAAAAATACTAACAGTAAAATCCGTTCGCGATACAAGCTTAAACAGCACAGACTCTATTGTTAAGGGTGCAATTGCTATTTTAACTTATCATAAAGGTATAACCGTAAAATCTCAGATTTATAAAAAATAAAAAAGCGCACGAATCAACGTGCGCTTTTAAAAAAGAGAGAGTTATTTTTATGGAGCATAGTTTATTGTTATACTCCATAAGAATAAGGGGTTATTTAAATTTTTTGTTATTTTAAATTTTTCTAAATTGAGGGGGCGTTTTTATTAAAACCCACCCTGACAAAGACTACTTACTTTTCCTACATGAGGAATGTGGATTGGATATAATTCAAGTCTATACCCATTATTTGTTAGTACTCGTGCAGACGTAATTTCATTTACAGGACAACCATATGGTTGTGTATTTACAACAAATGGTACTTGTTGAGTATCTATTTGTGCAGAACTTGTTCCTGTAGGTCTATTACAAAGGTGTAGATCCATTCTTCCTTGTCCTCCATTACTTGATATAACGGCAATGTCACCTTCCGCTGTTACGCCAACAAAAGTTCCTGGTGCTACTGAGTATGGTAATGCGACTGATATTGGTTGTTGTCTGCTATTTATGTTTTGATTTGGAAATTGTTGTCCTTGATAGTATCCACCACTAACTCTACATGGGTTCTCATTAGCAATTTGCCCTAGAACTCCACTTAGATTTCCACCTGCTGTTTGGATTCCTCCATATTGTCCAAAAGGACCAACTACATTATTGCCATTGCCAGAACGATTATCTTGGCCACAACTAACAATAAGGGCAGATAAAATTGAAATTGTTGCAAACTTTTTTAGGAACCTTGCTAAACCTTTTGATTGTGTTTTCATAACTCTCTCCTTTCTCTTTGCCATAAATAATGCATGAGTGGTGCCAACTTCTAATTATGTAAAATCAAGCAGTTAGCTTGTTACTATTGTGTAATTTTTTATCACTAGCTAAACTTCTGTATAAAAATTGGCCAATAATTAAAACAAGTCTGTATAATATTTAAAAGGATTGATATGAGTAAATTAGATAGTTTAATGGCAAAATATGCTATAAGTCACCAAAATCATACAAATAAGCTAATACACATCATATGTGTACCTGCTATTATGTTTAGTATTATCGGTATCCTTATGTGCGTACCATTGTTTAAATTTAATACGGCCTATATTTTAATTATTGGTGCATCTATTTATTATTTCACTCTTTCAAAAAAATACTTTGGGATTATGTTGCCTATAGTTCTTGTTATGTATTTAGCAAATATAATGATTGCAAGGTCAGCAAATCTATTTGTCATTTCTATTTCTATTTTTGTGATAAGCTGGATTTTTCAGTTTATAGGACACAAAATTGAGGGTAAAAAGCCTAGTTTTTTAGATGACTTACACTTTTTATTAATTGGTCCTCTATGGGTTATTAAAACATTATTTAAATTAAAGTAAATAAGTATATTTTTTACAATTTTTCACTTTGTAAAGTCATATTGTGCTATGAGTAAATTCTAATAATAACTTAAGGTTTAGGATGAAGTACTTTTATTTACTTTTACTATTTTGTTCCACCTTATATGCGGGATTGCCAAATATAAGACTATATTTTGAGGGAGCATTAGGTCAGAGTTGTTCTTTTGTGGACAATCAAGAGGTAGTGTCTTCTTTAGAATCTACCTTAAGTGTACTTAATCAAATTCAAGAAAATGAAGTAGTTTGTCAAAACCTTCTTGTAAATGCAAGGGCTTTTATCGACTCTTCTTTAGCAATAACGGAACAATTTGAACAAAATAAGTTTATTGCTCGTTCAAATGTAGAAGTTGTTGAAAATATGATTAGTACTACTATTAGCTCTAGTCTCGGTTATAATGGACAGTATGAACTTGAATTATTAGAAGCAAAAAAAGATCTGGCCCTTTATAATAATCAAGAAGAAGTAAAAAGAAGAAGTCTCGTTCAGACTCTTCAATTAGGAACCAGTCTTTTTACGGACTTAACAAATGCTCCTGTTAGTTGTTCTCATTCTTTTGGTCAAGATATTCTTGCTCCTTCTGTATCAGTTGCAGGACAGCTATTAAACTCTGTAAACCCTGCCATTGGAAGTGCTAGTAATCTTTTATCTAGTATAATTACTTATGCCGATAGGGTTATGAAGCCAAGCTTTAGGTCTTATAGAAAACTTATTCAGGCATCTAATTTTCATCAAAGTTATAAATGTGCAGCAAAAAATATTGAAAAAGTAATATGTGATTTAGAAAGAAGTGAGAAGACTAAAACTTCATCTCAAAGTGATCAATACAATGATTTTTTAGATAAATATAAAGAGAAAATCTTGTCATATGATGATGAAAATGAATCTTTTAGAAAGTATTTTCATATGCTTAGGCATAGGTATCGAATTTCTAAAATTATTGAAGATCTAGATAATATATATAGATCACCTGAGACAGCACAAGATTTAAAAACAGTTGTTGGTTATCAAACATATTTTACTCGTCTTTCTTTAATGCCTAGGCTTAATCCTTTGAGAAATAAAGACTATGTTCAAAGAATGATTGATGCTGATTTAGCAAGTCCAGATTTGGTTTATAATTGGGAAAACTGGAATAACAATCTTGAGTCATGGCCAAATTGGTATTCGTCAATTCGAGCAGACAATATTTTAGTAAATCTTATAAAAAGAAACTGTCAAACAATTGATTTAAAAAAGTATCCAAAACTTACTGGGGTATATAATGCAGCAACAGATGATTGCCAAGCATATGGAATGAGACAGGAGGAACAAATCTCTCAATTTATTCAAGCCGTTATTAATCCTGCGCTTGTTTTTATTCAGCAAGAGTTGAGGAGGCTTAATGATAAAATTCGTTTGAATTCAAATATTCATGCACTTTACACTAATATTCTTAATCAAATGAGTAATACAGGAAATGATGATTATAATGAATATACATTGGATAAACTTTTAGATCTTTACAAAAATCATGCGAACCTTAATTTAAACACTTCTTTAAAGCTTTTTGCTGTTGATATGAAAGATATTGTTGGCGCAATATTAAAATTAGTAGAATCAGAATCTCTTAATAATAGAAATTTTGATGAGTTTGTTGAAGCAACTAAGGAAGCTTATGCTCTTATTGCCAAAGTTTCTAATAACGGTTTAGAGGGAGGAATTCTGTATCGTTCCATTGTTGAAAGTAAAATAACCGCTTATTTAGATGGAGTTTATGATAATTATGTTTTTCATAGAGATGATAAACTAGCTCAAAAGTTTGTTAGTTTTATTTTTCATGCTAATCAATTTCAAGACTTTATTAATAATAATGAAAGGTCTGATGCAAGTGGAAGTTCTAATATTGCATTGATGAACAATGTAAAAGATGCTTTCTACGCAACTTTTAGTAAAGTTGTGGCAAAGATTATGAATGATAATTTTAAAAAGTTTAAACAAAATAAATTTTTAAAAAGAAATCTTATCCACTCATGTGCTATTTTCTATCCTATGATGAGTAAGCATTTTAAGGCAAAAAGACTGGCGAAAAAATGTTATGCTCTATTAAACAAGCAAAATGGAATCCATCTTTATTTAAACTCTAAAGAGAAATTTCCAGTTAAAACTTTTGAAGGTCTCACTTTTCAAGATAGATGTTATTATAATCAATATGAATTTGGTGTAATAAAACATCGTATGAATCTTGCAAAAAGAAACAAGCGATATAATAGAATATAAACTGCCCTAGCACCCTGGTGCTAGGATCTAAATTAGTCAAAGACAAAATGAATATCAAAGTCAGCTTGGTGTTAATAATTTTAGTAACTTAAATACTCTAAAG
>JAOARC010000017.1 GCA_025210745.1 Bacteriovoracaceae bacterium | reverse complement strand
CCATGGAATATCATAGTATCTTTTGTTCAGCCTTATCTTAAAGGACTGTATGATCACAAAGGCATGGATCTTTATGTCAATAGAGGCACTGGCTTTTGGGGACCTCCTTATCGTCTAGGAATTCCTGGTGAAATAACTGAACTTACATTAAGACATGAAGCTTGATAGGGTCTATATAGAAATTTCAAATATTTGTAATGTTCAATGCTCTTTTTGTCCTGTGGTAGAACGAGATAACCTTGCGATGAATGAAAGACAATTTGTTCATATCTTAAAACAAGTAAAGCCTTATACTGATGAGGTATGCTTACATTTAATGGGAGAGCCACTAGCTCATCCAAAATTTATAGATAAATTAGATTTATGTAAAAAAGAAGATTTACAAGTTCAAATTACGACAAATGGACTTTTAATAAATCGATATCAGGATAGAATTTTAGCTGATAAGAGCGTTAGGCAAATAAACTTTTCGCTTCAAAGTTATACTGATAACTTTCCTGATAAACCCCTTGATGGATATTTAGATAAAATTATTAATTTTTGTAAGCAAGCATCCAATATTAGACCTGAGCTTTATATAAACCTTAGGCTTTGGAATGATGGAGATACAACTTCTAGCAATAAGAATGAAGACATTTTATGCTATATAGAAAAAGAACTTAATATTGAAATCAAAAGGCAAGTTGATGTATCAAATATTAAGTCAAAAAAAATATGGAACAGAGTATATCTACATTTTGATTCAAGGTTTAAGTGGCCTGATCCTAAAGATGCAATTGTCTCTACAAGAGGAAGATGTAATGGAGTCTTAAGACATATGGGAATCCATGCTGATGGAAAAGTTGTTCCATGTTGTCTTGATAAAGAAGCTTGTATAAACCTTGGTAATATTTTTGAACAAAGTTTTGAGAGTATTGTTAACTCTAAAAGGACTTGTGCTATAAGAGATGGCTTTTTAAATAATAAGCTTATTGAGGACCTATGCCAAAAGTGTGATTTTATTTCAAGGTTTAGAAAGTGAGCGATATAAGTAAATTTAATGAAATTAGAAAGTTTTTGTTTGAACATGAAATTCTTTTGCAGACAGAATGTCTTGAAACATTTGATGAACTACCAAAAATATATAAGTCTTTTCTTGATGATTTAAAAAAACTTAATTTAAAAGAACTTCATCAGTTTTCGACTCATCCATATACTTCTAAAAAGTTTAGTTTTGCTTTTTGTGCCTTTTTAGAAAAAATTAAAAGTCTAGAAAAAGTTACAAAATATGATGTAATACCAACTAAGCTAGAACCATCTTTAGCAAGAAAACTAAGACCTAAAAAAAATCATGAATTATCTTTATTAAAAACACTTTTAGACCGTAGTCAGTCAAAAACAATGCTAGATGTTGGTGGAGGAATCGGTCATTTAAGTAATGTTTTTGTACATAAAAAAGATAAAAAAGCTTATTGTTTAGATATTGATGTCTCGTTACAAGAAGTAGGTCGAAGCAAGATATTGAAATGGATTTATGAGAATAAAGATAAGATAGAATTTATAAATGAAGACTTATTTAATTGTGAAAAGAGCTTTAGTGTCGATCTAATATGCGGATTACATAGTTGTGGAGAGCTTTCAAATAAGGTCATTGATTTATATTTAGAGTCTAAAACTTCAGAAATTATAAACTTTGGATGTTGTTATCATAAAATAGAAAAGAAACAGAATATATCTAATGAAGCCAAAAAAAAACCACTTTTATTATCATTTCATGCTTTAACATTGGCAACAAGGTCAAATAGTATTTACACATATGAAGAATTTTTAAAAAGATTTCGTATTAAGCAATACCGATATACTATACACCTTTATATTACTGAAGAGTTAAGAATTAATGACTATAAATTAAAAGCATGTCATGAGAAAGATTATACTAAAAGTTTTAGTGAGTATGTTTCGATTGTTTATGAGAAAAAAGTGGATCTTCGATTTTTAGAAGAATATATAAAAATTAAGGAAGAGCGAGTTTTAGAATTATTTTATATAGATTTTATAAGAGACTTATTAGGTCGTATTACAGAGCTCTATATCTTGTTAGATCGAAAGTTATATTTACAAGAGCGCGGAAAGCAAGTCGTATTAAGACAAATCTTTGATCAAAATTTGAGTCCAAGAAATATCGCTTTAATGAATCCTAGCTTTCTTTTATAGGCAATGGTTTTTATTTAGCACTATGATAGAGTTTGTGCCCTTTTTTTTCATTTGTTGGCCTGTAATTATTTTTATAATGCTTAGTAAAGTGCTTTAGTTGAGAGTAATTTACAGAAATATGTTTATCTAATATAATCCATTTGACATTTTCACTACACGGAGGAGTTGTTAAGCTACCCGTATAATAAAAATGTCCTCCATTTAGTTTTAGTATTTTTGATAATTTAACAAGACTTCTTCCTTTTCCTATATTTTTGAAAAAACCATAACTACTATTTTTTTTATTTGTAAGTTCTATAAAAATACCTAGGACTGCAAGCTGCCCATCTTCACTTTGATGAACAAAGTGAACTTCTGCGGGATAGTAAATACCTTCAAGTGAATGTTCGCTATGGTTATGAAAGTGTAGTTGTTTTAAAAAATATTGCTTATTATCAATATTAATGTAGTTCCTACTGGAAAAAACCTCTTTTATAGTATGTCCGTCATCAATTATTTGAGCATAATCATCATGATAATTAATACTGATTTTATGTTTCATTCTTATTGATTGTTCAAGAGATAAATTTATTGGAGATTGCATTTTTCCTGTGGAGCATTTCTTATATTTTTTATTAAGATTCGCCCAGTCTTGAGATTGATGAGAATTTGCATAATCCCAGTGTTTTGATTGGCATGATATTAAAATATTTAACACTAGTAAAAGAACAATCTTCAAAGAGTATACTCCTATTGTTTTTTATTATATTATTACAGTCTACGACTTTTAAAAAGGATATTATATCATGTGGGATCAAAGATATGCTCAGGAAAAATATGCTTATGGAAAAAAACCTAATGATTTCTTAGTAAATACAATTAAGTATATAAAACCTAAGGCAAAAGTTTTGTGCTTAGCTGAAGGTGAGGGAAGAAACGCAAATTTTTTAGCAAAACAAGGTTTTAGTGTTTTTGCAATGGATTCATCCTCAATGGGTAAAAAGAAGGCAATTCAATTAGCAAAAGAAAGTGCAGTTGAATTTGTCTATACTATTGCAAGTTTAGAAGAGTTTGATTTTGGTTATGAAAAGTGGGATGCAATAATCTCTATATTTGCTCATACTGACAAAAAAACTCAGTTAGATACTTTTAGTAAAGTACAACAATCTTTAGTAAAAGGAGGTCTTTTTCTTTTGGAGGGGTATAATAAATATCAGCTTGAAAATAATACTGGGGGCCCAAAAAATATAGATATGTTATTTGATTTAAAAGAAATAAAAGATAGTTTTAATGGATTTGAATTTATAATTGAAAAAAATGTTCAAAGACAAATAAATGAAGGTCTTTATCATACGGGAAAGAGCAATACAGTTCAATTTGTAGCAAAAAAGTCTTTTTAGTATATAAACTTATTCTTGATTATTACATTCATTAAAACTTATTTGGTTGTGTAGTTTTTTTTGCGTTAATGATTTTTTCAAAAAACAAGTAAGACTTTTTATTTCATTTTGAGATAATTCTAAAGGTTTTTTTAGTATAGGGTCTAGAAAGTTTAGCTTCTCTTTATTATTTTGTGTGTCTTGATTTAAATATAGAGGGGTGTCATAGTTATAGCGATATCTATGGTTTATATTAGTGATATCATAGTATAAAAGCGATAAATGAGGTGAATTATAGTGTTCGATAACTTCTTTAATTGTTTTATAGGCACCATTATGAAAATAAGGAGCTGTGAGAGCAATATTTCTTAATGGTTGTGTGAAGAATGCATATTGATGAATTCTTTGCTGTGTTATTAAGTACCTTCCTTTGTCATTTATCGGATTGTTAACTCCCTGGCCAATTTGGGGAGAAGCTATGTTTTGAAATTTTTGATTGGAAAGTAATTGTCCCGAGTGGCAGCGAGCACAGCGAGCTTTTTGAAAAAAAATAATAGCCCCTTCTTTTTCTTTTATACTTAAAGCTTGATTATTCCCCTTTAAATAGTTGTCAAAAGGTGTGTTATTAACTTGAAATTCTATTTTTTGAAAATATGCAAGTGCATTTGCAATATCAGCGATGTTAAATGTTTTTAATTTATAATGTTTTAGCTCTTCTTTATAGTTAGAGTTTTTTAAAATATTGTTTGTTACTAACCTCCATACTTCAAGATTTGTGAGGTGCTTAAATTTTTCACCTCTCATCTCAGCGGTACTTGCAATTGGAAAAAGAGCTTGCATTGCCATTACATTTTCTAATTTAGACGTAATAAAATGATAAGTAGGTTTATGTCCATTTAATTTTTCTTCTGGAGTATAAAAAATATGATTCTTTCTATCATAACTGACTCTTCCATCCCAAAACATAGTTGTTAGTGAAGGATGTCCTTTGTTATATAAATGAGGTGCACTTCTTGACGTAATGGCCGCACCATTTTGAAAGCGTCCTATGCCATGACCACGACCACCTGTTCCTATTGAAAGAGGTAGTCTATCCGAGCTTCCTAGCTTTGGGTGGTGGCAACTCATACAGGTGATATTTTTACTTAGGGATAGAGAATTATCTTGAAATAACTTTTTTCCAAATTGATAGAGCAAAGGTCGATCATTTTTAATTGTACTTGGGCTTTTTACATTAAAGTCATTAATATATTTTCTTAAAGCTAGATCTATATTTAATTTAGATGCAAATAGCTCAAGGGGCAAAATGATGAATAAGATAACTTGAAGTGGTCTCATATTGTGTTTTTTCCGATATATTGAGATTTGGCTTAACTTATATTTCTCTTTTTATTATGTCAAAAATGAATAAAGGCGGGTGAAGCACAGTAACACTTATTGTGAGTTGAGGTATTGTCTTTTCCACTCTTTTGATCGTTCTAAAGTTCTTGGTGAGTCTTTAAATATTTTTAGCCACTCTAGAGCGATGCTAGGGGGAAGCCAGAGTTTAGATTTTGGTATTCTTTTATAAGATTTAAAACAGTCCTCACGATAAGATGGAGGAGTATTTTTTGAAATCCATATTTCATATTCAAATAACCATTGTGCAAATTTTCGACAGGATATTTCAAGCTGATCTATAGGGGTAGTACTGATTAGTTTTTTATTGTAATACCCCGGTAGCGGAGGTTTAGAATCATTATAATTCCAACAACGACGATATTGCCGAGTGAAAATAAAGCTGGTCTTATCTGCACAGTAGAGACCAATACATAGTTGATGTAGCTCTATGATATCATTGTTAAACTTCATTTTATAACAAGTTTTGCTACCTTTACCATTTGACTCATACTTTTTTAAGCCAAACTCGCAAAGCAGATTGTGTTTAGGATAAGCGACATCACGCCCCCAGTAGTATAGCTGCTGTCCTAGTGCATTTTTAAAATCATTAATTAAGCCTGAGGGGTTTGATTCTTTGCTTGCTAGATTCATTAATGAGCAACTTTTTACTTATTTGATTATTGGTTGTTTGATGTATCAAACTTTTTTTCAGATTTCAACATCTTTAAGTTGGTATCTCCTTTGCTGAATAAATTCTATAACTTGAATAGCTTTATATAAAAACAGGGACTTCAATTTTTGATTGTGATTAAAAACATTAGGTAAAGTTTGAATTGTAAAATCAAATGGAGCGGGCGACGGTATAACCGTAACCCACCGATATAATTAATTTAATTTTTTAGTGGCAAGATTTGGCAAGACATAGCCTAATGTTGGAAGAGATTAACCACGTTGTCGTGATTAAAATCTTGGGGAAGTGATATTCCAAGAGATTCTGTTGCACCTTGGGTATCTTGAGCAACTAATCGCAGATACTTCATAGTTGTTTTGATACTTGCGTGTCCTACAATTTTCATAACCTTTGCTAGGGCAACACCCTTTATAAGCATTTGTGTTATGAACGTTGCACGAATGTCATGAAAGCGAATTGATGTAATTCCGATTTCATCACAAAAATCTCTTAAAACTTTTGCTTGTTCACCGTTAGTCCATGAAGGCAATTTTTCAAGAATATTTTCAGAGTTATTAATGTTTTTACTCTTTAAATCTCTTAGAAAGAAGTTTAGTTCTTGAGAAATAGGGATATAACGATTTCTGGTACTTTTTGTAGGGCCAAGCCCATCTGTACGAGACCAGCTTTTAGTTACTGAAATAACTTTGTTTTCAAAGTCTATATCTGTCCAGTTTAAAGCATAAAGTTCTCCGTTTCTCATACCAGTCATTAGGGCCATAACCCAATGATTGTAATAAGGGTGAGATCTCTTCTTTGCTTCAAATAGTAAGTTGTCTATTTCAGTTTTATTGAAAACAAGATTATTCGCTTCAGGAACTTTAAGTTTTATGACTTTTGCAGGGTTCTTCGTTACAAGTCCCTCATCAATCGCCATTTCAAAAACTCTCTTTAAGTGCTTTAAGATACTTTGCTTTGCATGAAGTGATATACCTTGAATATGCTCAAAAATGAGTCTGTGAACCATAGTACTTGTGATTTCATTTAAGTAGTAATCACCAAGTAGGGGAAGAATCCATTTATTAAAGCTTCCAGTATATCCCATTGTAGTACTTTTCTTATATTGAAGTTCCATTCTTTTGATACACTCAGAACTCCATGTTCTAAGCGTATACCTTACAGGATTATGTTTCATTTGTTCTAGAATTAACTTTAATTCGATTTCAACTCTTTTTGCTTTTGCTATGGAACTTATCCCTCTGCGTTTCTTATAATATTGTTTTCCATTTATTTTTGCAGTAGCAACAACCATATAGGTTGTTTGTTTACCTTTTTTTTGTTCGTAAATTGGCATTACTAATCCTCCTTAAGTTGTAGGAGAAGAAGTAAGTCAGTCTTTTTAAAACGAAGTCTGTTTCCGATTTTATATGCTCTAACTTTTGCTCTATGAACTAAAATTCTAAGGGCATTTGGTGTAATACTTAAAAAGTTAGAGGCTTCGGATGTATTTAACCACGCCTCATTCTCGTCTTCTATCTTATTCTTTATATCAATGTTAAAGATCGTTTCAGGATGCATAAGTGCACCCTGAACTTCATTGTAGCTTAATTTGTTTTGAATGTAATTATATTTATTAGACATTCACACTCCTAAATTATTCTAAGTTAGAAAAGCCAATCAAACTTGCATTGACTTCGTTATAAGACTTTGTTTTTCCGTCAGTGCCAACAAAACTTACTTTATTGATACGGCCCTGCACAAAAACATCACTACCTTTTTTAAGATATAGGTTGGCAAGCTCTGCTTGTTTTTCCCAAACCTTTACTTTTTCCCATCGTGTTTGATTAGTCTTTTTATCGTTTACTGCTACAGATAAATAACAAACTGCTTTTTGAGTTTTTGTGTACTTAAGTTCTGGGTTTTTACCTAGTTTTCCTACAAAAAATGCTTCTTTTATTTGTTCCATAATTTCTTCCTTTTTAATTAATTGATTCCAAGCTTTTTAATTAAATATGCACCCATATCTAAATTAGTTCCGTTCTTTTTGTTAAATTCATCTAGTTGTCTATGGACTTTTTCCATCTCGCTAAGCGACTTTTCTTGAATCTTCTCTATGTCTTTAACGGTTAGCTTACTAATGGCATATAAGCATAAGTCTTTAAATAAAACAGGACGTCCATAGTCTTTTTCATTACACTTAAGAAGAAAATTAAAAATCAAACTAAGACTCTCTTTCTCATTACTTAGATCTACAAAAAACTTTGTCTGATCTTTATTAATTACAACTTCCTTCTTTTGATTTTTTGGTTTTCTTCCTCTTTTTTTTACAATATCTATCTCTATATTATCCATATACCTTCCTTTTATATCTCTGCTCGCCAAACGCTTATAAATTATTATTCACGCGTAGAAACTGACCTCATTCTCGAATACATGTAGAGAGAGGGAGGTCAGTTTCGGTAGCGTGATTTTCATAATGATTTCAGCGAATTGGCGAGCAGGTTTGTATTGTTAGTCTCCGTCATTCTTACTACACTCACACTACAGTTCCACCACAGTCACAGCTTACTTAAAGTTGAAAATAACTCTTCCAATTTAAACTCCTTATCTTTGTAGCTACACTTAAGTTTTTCAAGTTCTACTTCTTTGATGCGAAGATCTTCAGCATGAATAAAGATAAACTTTCCAATTCCATCACTTCCAACTTCTTCTTTTATAGTTCTCATATAGCTTTCCATTAGAGATTTTTGAGAAAAGAAAAAGAGCATGTAATCGTATTTAGGGCTTATCAAAAACTGTTTTGCTTTTTCTTTTATTCTTGATTTTGACTTTTGTGTTAGCTCTAATTCAAATGCCAAATTATAGGACCTTTTACCGTTAGCTAATGTAAACATGGCATCTGGAATAATTTTGTATAAAGATTTAAAACAGTCGATTCCTAACAGTTGATGTTCAAGCATTACTTGGTCAATCCATCTTAGTTCTAAAAATTTTTTAGAGATTTCTGTAACTTTTATATCATGGATTAAAGAGTCCTTTGATATTGTTTTAAAGCCTTTCTCTTCCTGTAATTCTTTTTGCGCCTTTGAGCTGTAGTATACATATTTCTTTTTATTAAACGGGTGTCTGTAGCCATGTAGGATATTTGCTTTTTCCAATCTTCTAATAATTCGTGTAAAGCTTTTATAGTTTGGGCCATGTGCCTCCTTTCTTAAAGATTCTAAATCCATTACTCGCCACTTTGATAGGGGACTAAGATAGTTTAAATGTGCAGTGTTAATTAGATCCATATAGGCCATAACTAAACTCCTAAATGAGCAAAGAGCTCAGGATTTTGTCTTCTCATTCTATTAACCTTTCTAAACTTATCCATATCTCTATTACGAACATTAATTAAATTAACTCTTGTAGGCCCTTGTCTAAGTAAGATACATTGGCCAATTCTTAGGTTCTTAATGATATCTGAATGTACGATAAGCTCATGAACTTCTCTTTCACTTCCTGCTTCCATTTGCTGTCCATTTTCAATTTTATGGGTTTGCTTCTTAGTTAAAATGGTTCCAATTGATTCAGCAAAAAATCCAGCTGACTTTGCAAGTCTTTGTTTAAGGACAAAGATATTTCCTGCATTCTCAACGATTTGTTCAGTAAGAGTAGTATCAATTTTATCTATATCAGATGTAGATTGAACTGCTATGGTAAGCTCCATTCCTGCACCTCTACACTTATTTTGAAGCTCTATAAATTCAGGAGTTACAATTGCACCAAACTCATCAAAAAAGACACTTATTGGCTTTTTTAGACCTGCTTCAGGATCTTCATTATCACTTAAGCTTTTATAAGAATTATAAAGAAGCTCTCCTAAAAATAGTTTTCCTACCGCCATAGCTGTTTCAGGGTAACCTTGAGTTGATAGTCCTATATACAAACAAGCATTTTCCTCTCTAATCTTTGATAGAGTTAGTCCATCGTTATCTGCATTTAAGATTTTTCCAAAATCAGATTCTAGTATCGCTTCTATCTTAGTAATAAGACCTAGGTTATCTTTTGACTGAATACGTTCTAACTCATCAAAGATTGCTTTAAGTGTAAAAGGTTCATCTTTACTCTTTAATATCTTAAGAACTTGTAATAAAGACCTTCTTGAAGCGTCTTTATAAAATGGCTCACTCCATTCAAAGGCACTCATGATTCTATCAACAACTTGGTTGATTGATCCTTCAAGTACAGGGTTCAAAGATATAGACTGTGGGTAATGTTCAGAAAAGATATAACAAGGTCTATTATACTTAGCACAAATATCTTTAAAGGTATTAAGTGCTTTTGTATCACCCTTAGGATCAAAAAAGATCATTGGCTTATCTTTTCTAAGTGAATGTTCTTGCAGGATGCTCATTAAGTTGGTTTTTCCAAAACCAGATGCTCCAACAATAAATGAATGTCTTCTAAAATCAATGTCGTTTAATACAACCTCCTTTTTTGTTTTAGTATCAATGCCTAATGCATCTTCTAGGTGTGTGGTTTTTGTGACCTTGGCACTTTTTCTGTCAATCTTTTGAAGCTCAGGGGCTTTATTCATAATCTTTTTAAAGATCCAAACAAAGATCTCTTTTACGCATTCTGCTAATAATACGCATAGCTCATGAAAGATTTCATAGATTGGTGTAAATAGGTCTAAGTCATTATTAGACTTCTTATTTTTATTGCTCATATACATGCTCCCATGCCTTAAAAGGACTTATTTCAATAGTTCTGTTTCCGATGTTAATTGTTTGAGACTTTGACTCATACTCGATAATAAATTGTTTTTTTACTTTTCCCTCTAATTCACGAGGAAGCTTTTCTTGAGGTACTTCATACTTCTTCACTGGTTTAAAGTTGACCTCTGGTTTAATGTTTTTTAATTCTGGTGAAAAATCAAATAATGGAACCTCCTTATGGTTTTGTACTGGGTTATCAATAAGCATAGATTGCTTAAGTTTCTTTTTGGGATCGTCATACATCAAATAAGCTATTCCAGCTCCAGCTAGGGCTCCAAAGATAGATCCAAGATAAGCATTTTTATCAGTAGACTCTTCATCTGGAGAAAATATAGCGGCTCCGCTTCCTCCCACAAGCCCGCCGACTAATGCTCCACTTGTGACAGATCTTTTTAAAGTAGAACAAGAAGCTAAAATAAGCATAATGGGAATTAATCTAATAAACATTTGCTGCCTCCATAAAATAAATTAAAACTTCACTTCCAGCATCAATGGTTACAACTGGTACTTTGTTGTTCATTTCATCTAGTAGGATTTCTGAGACTCTTCCTGCTGAATTAATCCCTCCTTGTAAGATTTGATTCTTTGTCGTTGAATCTCTCATACTTCCAATGGGAGTTGCTATTCTGGTTTGAGCTGCTGATAGTACTCCTGCTGTAAAATCACTAATAATCGCTCCAGCAATGAGATCTTCTTTTGCATCATCATAAAAGCCTTCAAGACCGCTAGATCCGTCAGTATTTAATAGTTGTGCTGAAATCTGAACTTCTTTATCTGTAGTAATTAGCTTATTACATACACAATAAATTCTTTTATTTTCAGTAACTGCATTACAAGAAAACTTGGAATTAAAAGGTAGTCCTTGTCCGCCATGAGCTTTTACTAGTACTGGAGAAGCTACATTTGTTGAGACGATAGAGTTTAAAAGAGTACCACGGTATGTTTTTCCTGTGAGCACTCTTTTTCTTCCTTCCCAAATAACAGGAACTGAAGTCCTTGCTTTAAGTAATGCATTGAGCTTTTTGTTGTTCTCAATAAGTTGTTTGAACGCATTGTTTTTCCTCCTTTTTGATGCTGTAGGGTTAATATTTGTCTTGTAAGCTTTTTTCTTTTTAAGTCTTGAAATCCTTGCTTCCATGGAAAAAAGGTTAAAGCTTCCCAAGACGACTAAAATAATCGTTAAAATTTTCATATAAATGCCTTAAAGTTTAAGTTAGTTTAAAATACGTTTGCCATCCAAGATTATGGGGACTCCCTTTGAAAAGTATTCTTTTGATTTAACTTCTATATTATTAACTATGACTGGATTACTTTTCTTATTAATAAATAAAATGCTTTTTTGTCCTTCTAATATCTGATAGCTAGAATTATTAACTTTGCTTTTAAGTGCATGGCTTCTAATTCCATCTTTTACTTCAATAAACTGATGAGGCTTATCTTTATTCTTTTTGATATCAAAGTAATATCTTCTCTCCTTAGTAATAACGAGTAAGTTTGAATAATCACTGTCCATAGTAGGCTTTAAAGCTAGAGTCCTATTATTATTTGTTACCTTAAAAAAGATCTCTTCTTTACTTCCTCCATACATATAGGAGATGATTTCACTATCAAAGCTAAGAGTGGTTAGAAGATTTAAGCTTATAAATAATGTAGTAATCTGATTTGCTAATATATAAAAAGTCATTACATATTCTCCTGTATTCTTGTTTCATCAAGTTGCTTTAATTTGTAGTTAAATGGGTATAAAAGGCTCCCTTCTAATCCAATCTTAAAAGAGATAAGCTCTTGTCCTGATTTTAAGATAACTCTGCAATGATCCCTTTCTATAGATTCAAGTTTTAAAATTTTATCAATTGGTACATCAAAGGGGTCTTTTTCTAAAATATCAATAATAGCATCACTTACTACATAAGGATTTGGATCTCCAGCTGCAATAGATTCAATTGCAAGCTTGCAAATCTCAACAGATAAAAGCCTTTCTTCAAATATACTTTTTCCCTTATAAATAAAGTATGATCTTCCAATAAAGTTACTAATTGTAAGCACTGTAGATACAAGTAACGTAATTGCTATAATTAGTTTTAACTTTTTATTTTCTTGTTTAAATACGGTTTCAGCTTGATCATAGGCGCTCATTCTTTCTCCTTATCTTTGGTTTTCTATTAGGAATATGACTGCTTTGTTTATTAACATTTTCTTCGTTCTGAGTAGTTCTTGTATTTCTTAAGCTATCTTTGTTTTTAATGATTCTTACTTTATCCTTAGAGGCACTTTTAATATTATTACTCTTTATAATATTGTTTTGAGGTTTAGCTTTACTCGAAGGCTTTA
The DNA here is from genome assembly GCA_025210745.1 of Bacteriovoracaceae bacterium. Taxonomy (GTDB): domain Bacteria; phylum Bdellovibrionota; class Bacteriovoracia; order Bacteriovoracales; family Bacteriovoracaceae; genus CAKZJW01. The sequence goes on along the minus strand of JAOARC010000017.1, from coordinate 49,266 downwards.
AAGAAGAAGCTTTATTACTTTGTCTTACATCTTTATTCGATGATTTATTAACATTTGCCTTATTGTCAGTTCTTAGACTTTTAGAAAGATTCGTTTTAAATGCTTTTTTGTCTCCATGCTTATTTACGTTCTTTTTATTATTAGACTGAGCTTTAGAGTTGGTCTTTTTGTCCACATTAGATTTAGAGTTATTAACATTGGATTTTCTAAAATTATTGTTTGATTTAAACCCAGACTTAACAGCAGCATAGTTCATCATCTTAGACATCATTGGATATATGGCCGTGGCCTTTAGTCCTGAGCTTACAACCATTGATCCCATTTTAGATCCAAAAGAATGAATCCCATCTCCCTTAATCATTCCATAGCTTATAAGTGGAGATATAAGTAAAAGAAGTGTTACTCCAAATAACCAGATAATAGTATCTATCTTGGCTATAATAAGCTCTCCATTAGCAGCACTTTTATCAATTGAGTTTCCAACAAGAGCAAGGATTGCAACAATTACAAATGGCATTACCATACACCATAGACTTGCTTGAACTGTTCCCTTAAGGGCATCTTTAGTCCAACCTAAAAAATATAAAATTGCAGTTACTCCAGCAAAGATATAGGTTAGATGATATACACTTGAATAGATAAGCTTTAAAAGCCATAAAAAGATCTTTCCAAGAACAAAAAAGCTAGTAGCAACAAAGTCATTAACATTTGGAATGAGAACTTGTTTTAATCTATTCCAACCAGATTTCTTTTTAGTTCTAATCTTTACCTGAAACCACTTTTTAACAAATACATTTGATGGGCTTACTCTTTTTAGTGTTTTAGATGCACTATCTAAAGCTAGTTTAGTAGCACTTGTATGAAAACTATAAAAACTACTCATAAAAATCACTATCAAAAGAAGCTTTTTAATAACCACTCCAAAGTTCATTTCACTAAAGTATTCAAGAACAAGAGCTATAGTAAATACAGGAGCTATAAAGTACTGACATATACTCATAAGCTCTTTATATAATCTAAATACATTATGCTCTTCTATTAAAAGCATATCTTTAAGTACATTTATCATTTCTTGTTTCCATTAGAGTAAAATTGTTGTTTTTGTATTTGCTCAAATCTTTTTTGTTCAAGCTGTTCAGCATTTAATCTATTAGCAGTTGATAGTTTTTCTAAGATTTCAAGTTGAGTATTATGCATCTCAACGTTTTGCTCATATAAAAGAGCTGTGTTTTGTGCTGTAACCTGAGTTGCTCTTCCTGTATCAGATGCATTTTTAGCACTTTTAACTTGATTAGCCGCAAGCTTTGCTTTTTTAGTATTAATCTGAAGCTGCTTTTTGACTTGATACTTAGTCCTATCTTCATCATTTTTAATCACTTTATATTCATTCATAAGAGATTTAAGCTCACTCATTGAATACTTAAGCTCTCTTATGGCCCAATTAAGATCTCCAAGGTTTTTAGCTTCTTTTTTAGCAGCTAGAGATTCAGCGATATAAAGGATTCTTTCTGCCCTCCAATAATGATCCATCATAAGCTCGTTATACTCCTGCATCTTTTTAGTGTACTTTTGAGTATTACTAACAAGCTGTTCAAGCTCATTTAACTGACTTACTGTCGTTGATGCGATTTCAATAAGAACTGCGGTTTCTTCTCCAAACATAGAAGCATTTACTGGAAGTCCTAAAGATAGTGCTGTCATAATTGATACTAATTTAGTTTTCATCTTGATACTCCCAATATGGATGCTTAATTTTAGTAAAATTAATCAATGCTTCTTTAAAATCTAAAACTCCAGCAGTTTGCTCTAGGTAATTATCAATTTTTGCATTGTCATTTTTATCTGAGGTATAAAGCTCGTACTCCAAATAAGTAGAATAAAAACGTATGGGCTTTTTATGCTCTTCACTAACGAGGATAAATTCACTGTATTCTCCTTTTTTTGATGTTGCGCAGTTTATCATCTTTACTGTATGTTGGTTTAAAAACTCAGACGCCTTTAGACTTTGCTTAAACATAAGCTTTAAATAGGTATTTTGAATAATTACTCTTCCAAGCTGAGTGATAGAAAAGTCATCTAAGTTTTGAGAAATAGCTATGGCACTCGCATTATGCTTTCTAAAGGTTCTAAAACACTCAGCAATATAGTCAGCGTTCTTATTTAATAAGTGCCAGCACTCATCAAAGATAAAGATCTTTTTTCCACTTAAGTTTTTAAAGTACTCAATTAAGTAAATTATAAGTGGAGCTTTCATAGCTTCGGGGTAGTTTGAAAAGTCACAATAAGTTAAGTCATTTAATGGATTTATTTCATCAGTAAAATATTCTTTAATTTCACTAAAATTATAACTAATTCCATTAAATTCTTTTTCTAATACACGAATAAACTTATCAAATGAATTGATAGAACTATCTTCAACAATACTGGTAATAGCTTCAAATAATCTTCCTTCATCTTTTTTAGAAAACTTCTCATCAATAGCAGATAAAACAAATTCTTTAAGATACCTTGCATCTTTAAATTGAAGAGGATTAAACTTATCTGATAAAACAATTCCATTATAAAAGTCAGTTGTCTTTTTAAAAGAATTTCCAAGATCTAGTACAATGCCTTTGGTTTTATTTTTAAGCTCATAATCTAAGATCTTATTGGCCATCATAGACTTTCCTTGTCCAGATGATCCAGTAATTAAAACGTTAAAGTTTAAAGAGGCTCTATCAAAGATATTAAGCTTTATATCGTTATAGTCTCTTGATTTAAGTAGAATACCTTTGTCGTGCACCATATCTCTATGAAACGGCACTAGATATGACAGATAATCAGACGGACAAAGATCAGCTCTTTTAAAACTAGGCTCAACTCCAGGAACAATTGTTTTATAGAAAAAAGATAGACCTTTTTCTTCAATTAAAAGCTTAGAATCAATTGCTTTAAATTCCTCAATGAGATCATCTGTTTTATTATCAAGCTCATCTTTAGTGCTAGCTGTTACTATTAAAAACATTTCAGCTTCAAATAAAGACATCTCACCACTTGATAAGCCATCTAAAAGCTCTTCTGCTTCATTGTAGGCATTTTCTGATTCAATATCTCTAATCCCTTTAAAGAGATTTGAGTAATGAATCTTTCTTTTCATATTAACTTTGCTCTTAGCTTTAAGCTTATCTACTTTTTTAATGTTTAAAACAAAGTCTCCCCAATAGGAGCTATCAAGCATATCAATTTTAGCTGGAAACTCTTTAACAGATAGGATTCTTTTAAACTTAGATCCTTGAGTGTAGTAGTTTTCATAAAAGACTGCGTTTGAATAAGCTCCACCGCAAAATACTTCAATTGAATCATTACACTCACTTATCTTTGCATGGTTTAGATCAATTTCACTGAATGTATTAAAATAAAGCTTTCCATCAAGATGATAAATCTTAAGCTCATCATCAGTATTAATTAAAGATCTTTCTAACTCTTTAAAGATAGACTTTTTAACTTTGTCCTCATGCCCCTCAATATCTGAGGGGGCAATTTGGTAGAACTTACTAACTCTTCCATTCAGAGAAGTAAGAGTCGATCCATTTGCTTGAAATAAAGGTATCATTTTTTATCTCCGTCTAATTCATCTAGGTTTATTTCCTTGTATTTAGGAGCAATGAAGCCTTTAAAATCAAAGTTTTGTCTTAAAAACTTCATTGCCCCTATGGAGAATAAACAAAGAGTCAAAGCAAATACTGGGTTTAGCTCAAGGATCATTGCAATATATAATCCAGCAACCAGCGCTCCGATCTCATAAAAACTTAGTCCGTAAAAGCTTGGAATGGATTTTAAAAACTTTGGAAACCTTTTCACTTAAACCAATCCTTTTACAAAGTTGATGATGTTGGGGGCCATAAAAAGAATCAGTGTTCCTGCTATAGCCTGAGTCATCTTTGTAGATGCATCTTGTTTTCCAAGCATAAAGTAAATTGCAGCAAGGCCTAATCCAAATAGGGCAACTCCAGTTCCAATATGTGTTGTTTCTTTAGCTAGTTTATCTGCTGTAGATTTTAAGCTTCTTGCATACACATTATCTGAAAGTAATAGATATAAACTTATTAATATTGTCATAATCACTCCTAGTTATAGTTATTAGTAATTGTTGATACGATATCTACAATCGATCCAGTCCAGTGTTTAACTGTTTTACCTTTTGATGGGACATATCCTGATGGACTCTTTTTTCCCCAAAAAACACGATCTTCCCAGTTTTTAAAACCCCAGCTTGTAGTCGCTACAGGTATTCTTCTTTTATCAGCTTGCTGCAATGTAATAGCGTAAGCATTTCCATTTAGATCAATATTATGTCCAGTGATGTGGGTAAGTTTTAAACCTTGTGAATCATGTCCGACTTCAAGAGGCTCTAGCTTTAAATAGGCTATGTTTTCTTGACCAGCTTTTATAACTTCAACCTCACTTAGATTTTTAAGCTCAATATGGATGTATCTTCCTTTTTCATCATTTACCCAATGAACAACAGCTCTATTTTCTTCAATAAGCTTATCCATATCTAGTTCAGTGTTATTGATTAATACTTTTAAGTGTTTGCTGGCTTCAGACACATCTACAAGGTCCCAATCCTTTTTAAAATCTTTAAATGTGTTTACCTGAAACTTAGATGATACAGACCAGTTTGTACCAGTACAGTTTCTACACCTTCTAGGTCTAAAATTAAAATGTCCTTTGTCTGCATGAAGCTTTACTCCTTCAAGTTCATTCAGATAGATTGATACTGCGACTTCGCTATTTTTAGTGATGTTACCAAGAGGATAGAGTTTTCCATTATCTGTGCTTCTAACATCTTCAGAATAAGAATAGATCTTTTCTTTTTCTCTATTAGCAAGATCACTTCCAGTTAAGTAAGATAATGTAATCGTATCTCCAGAATTAAAGTTATGCTTAAGGTAGTGATTACTAATCTTATTTGTCATAACAAACCATCTACCTAACTTGTCATCATTTTTAACTTCTTCAAGATATGTATAATCAGGAAGATTGTTATAAATCTCATCAATCTGAACGATCTTGCCATCATTAAATGTATATCTATCCTTGTATAGCTTAGTTAGTATTTGAAGGAAGCGATTTCCTTTAGATTCCACAGCTATATAGTTAAGAAGATTTTCTTCAGGATTTGTCTCATAAACCGAAACACATTTAGCTTTAACTTTCGCAAGTAATTCAGAGTATTTTAGTTTAAGCTTAGGTATGTAGAAGTCCTTAACCTCAGAGATGATAAATTCCCCATGTCTAAAGTAAGTATCTTCAATAAGCTCTTTAGGTGGATTGTGAATAACAACATCAACTGTTTCTCTTGTCCCTGATTGAAATACTTGATCAATCTTTTCAGTGTGAAGAAGAATATGTTTTTCTTTTTCATGACTATAGTAATAAAAACTAAGCTCAACATCTTCAATCGTATCAAATACTGGGTACTCAGCTAATTTGAGTGTGTTTTCTAGGCTAATGCTAGATTCACGAATAACTTTATCTTCATGAGTTCTATACTCACGGCTTGAATTAAAATAGAACTCCTTATCAATCTCAGGATATTTAACCCAGCTTAGATCTTCTTGTTTGATGTTTCCCCAAGATACGCTATTTATTCTTCCAATTTGGGCTGCCTTATCATGTGAGTTTTCCCTTAAATATACTCTTCCAACACGATATTTAAAGTCCTGATCATCTCTTCTAATAGTTGTATCCATCTCAAAGCTAGTATCATCTTCATAATCAATTTTGATTTTGTAGTTTTGTAAAAACTTAGCTTCTACTTGAGGAACATCAGCAACATATGGATCTGTGCCATTTTCCATCTCATCATAGTCAGATACTCCATCTCCATCAGAGTCTAAAGTTCTAATGTGAGCTGCTTCTAGCTTTTCTGTTTTCTTCTTGCTGCTTTTTTCGCTTTTAAATGAGCATGAAGCAGTTGTTAATAATAATGATAATAAGATTAGTTTTTTCATGTTTAGTTTTCTCCTTGTTGTTTATAAGTTAAATAATCTTTTCATTTTTCTATCTACTGGTTCTGTAAAACTTGTTTCAAAGCTTTCTTCAAAATAGAAACAATTGTTACAAATTCCATATAGTGATAGTTCTTGGTACTCTCTCATCCCGCATCTTGGGCATTCTTCTTTGTGATTAATCATTTTTCTTCTCCCTTTCTTAATAAAACTTAAGTAATGATTTTAATTTCTTTCTAAAGCTTAGTTTTTCTCTCTCAATTGCTTCGATTTCTTTTAAATATCTTTCATCTTGTAGGTGAGGCTTATGCTCTAAGTTTAAAAAGTAACGATTTAGTTCTAGTTCATATTTATTCATAGTCCTTTCTCCTTAATAAATTCCGTTCATCATTAATGCTTTTAAATAAATCTCTTGGGCCTGCTGATATACAGAAATGCTATTCCATCCACATGAATCTGATGTACAAAAGACGTTGTCTTCAATTTCTAATAGATCTTTGTTGTCACAGTAGGGACATCGTTTAAAAACATCCTTGGGTTCTTTAGATAGTTTTATTTTTCTAAAGTAGTTTTTTTCTGGTGCTTTTGTTTGTTGCTTTAATATTCTTTTGATCATTAGTTTCTCCTATTTCCACTTTCGTTGCCCTCTATAAAGCAGGAGTTATGCCAATATTGAATTACGGGTAAGTATCTAAAAGTACATGAAATGATGTTGTTTTTAGTAAAAAACAAGTTTGTAAATGTTTCCGAAAAACAACAAATCTGTTGTTTAAAAACAACATGATGCTAAGCTTCTAAATAAAATAAGTAGGAATTATTATGTGTAATATTCTTTTAGTGGAAGATGACATTTTATGGGCAACTATAATTAAGCATGACTTGAAAAAGTACGGCAATGTTATGCACGTAACGAATTCAAATTCAGCTAAACAAGTATTAGCTAAAGATAAAATAGATCTAGTATTTGCAGACTTAGAGTTAAAAGATGGAACAAAGCTTGGTGGTGCAAATGTTGTATCTATGGCCAAGAAGCTTAATATTTATACTATTGTACTAAGCTCTAGAGATGATGATGAAACAATTAATCTTTTATTGGATGAGTGTAAGGCTGATAATTACTTTATTAAGCCTTCATCTAAGAATGATCTTTCTGAACAACTAGAAAACATGTTCAAAGAGTATGAGAAAACATCAAGAGGTTCATCCATTGAAGTTCTTCTCGATTCTAATATTTTTACTACAAGTATGACTTATAGAAAGAGTCTTTTAGAATCTTTAAAGGTCATCGATGATACAACTGAAAATGCTTTGGTAGTAGGAGAAACAGGAACAGGAAAAACAAGGCTTGTTAATAAAGTTATTTCAAAATTAATTGACCCATCAAAAGAAGTTATAAGAGTAGATTGTGGTTCGTTTTCTAAAGAATTAGTCGATGGTGCTTTATTTGGACATGAAAAAGGTGCTTTTACAGGTGCAGACAATCAAAAAATAGGCTTTATTGAAAAAGCCAAGGGAAAAATCTTATTTTTAGATGATGTTCAAAACTTAAGTATAAAAGGACAACAAAACCTTCGAACAATTATTGATGAAGGATTCTTTTATAGAGTAGGTGGAAATACTAAGATCTATACAAGTGTGAATATTATCTTTGGTGCTACTGATGAAATTGATACATTTGTAAAAGAAGGAGATTTTAGGTTAGACGTTTATCAAAGAATATCAAGAAATAGAATCAATACATTACCACTTAGATTTAGAAAAAGTGATATCTTGCCATTTATAAAGCTCTTTGCAAAAGAACATTATCCTAAAGGAAAGGTTTTTAGGATATCAGATGATGCCAAAGTTGCTTTAAAGCAGATGGATTGGGAAGGAAATACAAGACAAATAGAAAATAGTGTCATCAATTGGTCTAAAAGAGGTATTCAAAAACTAAATGCTGATCATTTAGATATTGATGGATTAAATCCTCGTTCTCACAGTGATATTGAAGAAGGTTTTTCTGATGATCAAAAAGAATATTTAAAAACTTTTGGATATAAGGCCTTTGTTGAAAAGATTAGGGAGGATGCAATGAAGTATATTATTGAAACTTCTAAAACTGATCTTGAAGCTGCTAAAAAATACAACGTTAATAGAAGTATTGTTTATAAATATAGAAAGAAGATATTAGAGGAACAAAGATGTCACTAACTAAAGAGAAAATTTCAAGTATTAGACATGAATTAAATGGAAAACTAAATGCAATAGAAGTTGCTTTGGGCGTATGTTCAGAAGAGAATGTTTCTGAGGAGTATAGAGCTGATCTATTGAAAGCTGCATTAGAGTATATTTCTAAAGTGAGAGATTCTCACTCTGATGTGTATCAAATATTAGAACAGTTTTCAGAAGCAAGTTAAGGAAGTTTTTATGCCATATGTTTTAAGTCCAGTTATATCAGAATCAATGCCAGGAATGTGGTTTGAAGGGACAGCTTATTCAAAAGAGAATTTATATTCTATGGATAACCCAAAACATCCACCAGTAAATTATGATGCACATATATTAAAGCCTCACAGCTTAACTCATATGGAAGCACCTGCACATACACAAAAGGATGGGATTACTGTTGATAGTTACTATAGTGGTAACAAGCTAAACCATTTTTATGGTGAAGTTACAGTTTTAAAGTTTAAGGGGAAGAAGTGGCAAGCTGTAGAAGGAATGGAAGGCATTTATCATTGGGAAGTCTCTTTGGAAGAATTAAAAGAAGAGCTAAGCAATATTCAAGGAAATGACAATGTTCCTCAGAAGTTGATTTTGACAGTTGATGATATGCCTGTGATTTCAAATGGAACTCATGACCCTAATTATGTATTAACTATGTCTCAAGAAGTTGCAGACTATCTTGTTTCTGGTGAGAATTTTAATATGTATGGTACTTCATGGAAGTCAACCGATTTCAAACCGGGAGCCAAAGATAGACCAATTCATAATACAATATTTCAAAAAGCTGTCATTTTTGAATGTTTAGATCTTAATAATGTCCCGGAAGGACAATATATATTTATGGGATTTCCTTTGCCTCTTGCTGGAGCATCTGAATCACCTGTATGCCCAGTGTTATTCGAAAAGTCAGAGTTAAGCTTTTGATAAAATTTTTATTTTTAACTATTTTTCTAGCAGGTATTGCTTCAGCAAATGTTGAGCTATCTGACTGGCAAGTATGTTTTAATCAAGATAATTGCCATGAAGTAAAAACAGGGACAGACTTATTTAAAAAGTTTGGTAATAAGTATAATAAGGCAACTTATAGGACGAAATTTAAATTAAATGGTAAATGTGTTAGCGAAAGATCTTGCTCTTTATTTCTGGGGGAGGTTTCAGATACTGCAAAAGTATTTTTTAATGGTAAGAAAATATCTTCTTATGATGAGAATTCATACATTCGGCATCAATCAGTAGTTATTCAAATACCAGATGGGCTGATTGAAAAACATAATACACTAGAAGTTATCGTTGAAGATAAAAATCAAAACCTATTCGGATTAAAGTCAAAGAAAATATTTATTGATTCTTATTCAAGTGCTAGATTAATTTCTATAATTGATTGGGTGAAGAGGACAGGTATAACTTTAATATGTTCACTAACTCTTTTTATATGTTTTATTGCATTGTTGATTGCTTCAATTATATCTCCTGGCCCGAAGTCAATTTTACTATGTATATTCAGTGGAACTGCATCACTCTATTTATTTAGCTTTTCTGAGATTCCAAGAGAGATCTTTGAACCTCTTTATTTATCAGGCCCAGTTCATTTTAGTTTATTACTTTTACAAGCACTTACATTGTTCTTAGTTGTTGCGAAAGTCTTCTCTTTAAAAAAGCACTCTAAGCTTAATACAACAATTAGTCTTATCTATGCTACAGTGATAGGCTCAATTTTAATAAGCTCATCTTTGGGAATTGATAATTTCAATTATTATAAAAGAATTATTTTGTTTGCAGCCCCACTAGTATCTTGTCCATTTATATATTTATTTATAATGAGTTCAAATATCATTAATGAAAGAGAAAGAAGAATTGTTAGAGGTGTATCTATGGTTTTTTCTCTTTGTATTATTGGTGACACTCTAACTTTTTGGCAAGTAGTGAATCTAGGCTTTACAATAAAGTATCTATTGCCATTAACAGTTATTCTAATGATTTGGGTTCTTTTAAGTCGAAAAGCTGAATTCGAAAAGAAGAAGGAAAAAGATTATACTATAGGAAAGTTGACGAGACAGTTTCTACATGATGTGAAAGTGGACATTGATTGTTTCAATAATTTGTTTCAAACCATAAAAAGAAAGCTATCGCCAAAAGAAGCAGAGTTAGTAAAATTTAATATCGGAAGCTTTTATCAGTCTATACAGAAAATAAGTAATGATGAAAATTTTTCTAATAAGGAAGTCTTTGATTTTAAACAGTTTGGAAGTCTGTATGAATCTGCTCGAATCGACTATTTTAAAGCTTCTGGAATAGAAGTTAAAATAGACTTAGTTCCTAGCTTGATTAATCAAAGCAAGAATTTGTTTAATCAGATATTTAATAATTTAATAAAAAATGCTGTTGAAGCAAAGTCTTCTACAATTGAAATAACTTCAAAAGTAGAAAACAATTTTGTTACTGTTTACTTTGAAGACAATGGTAGTGGGATGGATGATATAACCTGTGAAAATATCTTTGAAAGGTTTTTTACAACTAAAGAAAAATCTGGAGGACAAGGTTTAGGTTTATCAAAGATAAAAGAAGCGATTGAGTTAATGGGAGGGGAGGTTGATGTTGTTTCTGACTTGGGCGTTGGAACGATTTTTAAATTGTCGATACCTTTGGCTGTCGATAAATTAGTTTTAAAAGATTCAGAGGGTAATAAAGATGAAAAGAATCTTTATTCTGTGATATTGATCGATGACGATGCTTTGGTAAGAACGACTTGGAAGATTGCAGCAGAATCTCGAGATATAAAATGTATAAGCTATGCTTCTTCTTCTGAGATTTTAAGTGATATAGAATCCTTGAATAAGGATGCAAATGTTTATATTGATTTTAACTTAGATGAAGAATCCGATGGAGTAAAGTTAGCAAAGAAACTTTTTAAGTTCGGATTTAAAAATATTACCTTGGCAACAGCTGAAGATTTTTCTAAAGAAAGTAAAAAAGCTATTATGGAATTAGGAATTATTAAGAAAATTCAAGGAAAAGAAATTCCATGGATTGAAAATTAAATATTCTATTATGTGATTAGTTTTATAGGGGGAGCGGAAGACCACGACTCAATACTTAAACCACTGATAGAAGAAAAGTCTTTTATATTTTCTGTTACTAAGATCATGTTTTTGGCTCTAGCATGAGCAGCAATCCAAATATCATTTTCATTGTTAGGCTTATAAGCATTAGAGCTTTTTAACTCAGCCTTTATTTTTCCATATTCGTAGGAAATAGATTTATCCGTATAAAGCTCTTGAAACATGGCCATAATTGCTTCTCGAAACATTTTATTTTGTGCTTTATGTGATGAAGAACTATTTTCAATTCCAAAGACCATTTCACCTATAGTTACGCCACATATATAAAGTTCAGCTGGATTTTTTGTTCTTATATTTGCATCAAAATTTGTTTTTTTTTGTGCAATCCTTATTAATGCATTTGTATCAATAAGATAGGCCACTACCCATCATCTCTTTTTTGAATCGCACGAAGGTCACGGCCATCTTCCATGAAGTCATCTGGCATAAGTTTTTGAGCAAGATCTAGTGCTAAGAATGGATTATCATTTTCATTCTCAGTAATAATTAACATATTTCCAATTTTTAATATATTGGCCTTCTCTCCAGAAAGTCTCATGTCGGCAGGAACTCGAACAGCTTGACTTCTTCCATTCATAAATAGGGTTGTTTCTTTAATTACTGACATAGCTTTCTCCTTGATATATACCAGATAAGTTATTAGTATATATCTTTTCGGGACTTTAATCAATAACTTTAATATTGTAATTTCAATAACTTAAATAGAGAATCAGATGGAATAGACTTAGGAAAAAGTTTATAAGTTAGTGTTTTAAAATGTTACGTTGGCAGTTACTAAAGGACTTTCTAAACAAAACAACAAGCCTATTTAGATTTAAGGATTGTTAGAAAAATCTAAGAGAAAGAAGTACCTTGGATAATACTTTAATTCTTGTTCATTGTAATTATTAGTATGTAGTTTTATTTAGTGCTATTGTAAACTCATTTAATCTATTATAATATGTGAATGTTATGAAGCATATAGCTATCTTATGTATTATATTTACAGTTCTGGCTGATTTTACGTCAGCCTCTTTTCATAATGATAGTAATAGTAGCTGTGAATCTCAGATTAGTTGTGTTGAAGCTGATTTACATTCTTCTAGTGATAACGATCATAACGAGGCAGAGGATCATCATGACCACTGTCACCTTGGACATTCACATAATTTAATAACAAGTTCTAATAATATTGAGTTTGACCCAAAATTCCAAAAAATTTCGATTATGTACCCATTATTAAAAGTGGGAAGCATCAAAAACTATTTCCTTGATATCATTCGTCCCCCAATTGCTTAATCATCACTAAGTTTTAGTTTAGATTAATTAATTGAGGAAAAATTATGTATTTATATGTATTTGTAGCATTACTATTCGCTAGCAATGGCGTATTAGCTAGCAATGCAACATGTAATATTAGAGATATTAGAGACTTTTATCAGCAAGTAAAAGTCAGAGGTCCAATTTTAAGTGAGGCAAAAAAGAAGATTGAAGAGGCTTCTAGTGTTATAGATGTTGCAAAACAAAGACCAAATCCTGAGTTAGACTTTGAGTATTTGAAAGGAGATGAGTTTGGACTTGATACCAATACTTTTACGCTATCAGCTAAGCATGTAGTTGAATTTGGTTCAAAAAGAGGTAAGAGAGTAGAAAAGGCTAAAAGCTATAAAAGGCTTAAGAAAGCTGAAATAGACTTAGCTTTATTTAACTCTAATTTGCATGCTATTATTGGTTATCAAAGAGTTGCACAACTGAACGTAACGGTTGAAGCCGTAAGCGAAGCGATTGAAACATTTGATAAGATTGTAAGAAAGCTATCATCTAGAAAGAGGTTAAATCCAGAGGAAAGAGTTTCTCTTTCTACGTTAAGGCTAGCGTCTAATGACTATAAAGCTCAATTAAATGATTTAGAGAACGAAAAAACTCTATTGCTAGGAAAGCTAAAATTTCTATCGAACTGTGAATCTATAAAGCCCACTTATAAATATTTAGACTATCAAAAAATTAAACTAACTAATCAAAGTAACGAACAAAGTGGTCTTTTAAAATTAGAAGATTTCAAGGTAGAGTTAGCTAAGAGTGAAGTCGATGTTCAGAAATCATTAGGATATTCAGATATATCCATTGGACCAACTTTTGAGTATCAAGGGCAGGGGAATGACGAATTTTTATCTGCTGGTATCGCTGTATCCTTTGCAATACCAATTTTTCAGACAAATGATGGTGGAAAGATAAAGGCTATCAAATCATTGGCAGCTCAAAAGTCTGTTTCTCTAAATCAAAAAAGTATGCTGAAAGTTAAAAGAGAGAATCTAGTTTCCAAATTCAACCGATCATTAAAAACACTTAGTCGAATGCCAAAACTTAAGGATCTAGAAAAAAAACATAAAAAAGTCGATAGGCTTTTCGCAAGAGGAGTCGTCTCTATTCCTATGACTATAGAATCTCATAGGCAGCAAATTGACTTTATAAGGTCTAAGTTTGAGACTGAAAATGATGTTTTAAGCACATATGGTGAAATTATATTAATAGATGGAAATACATTAGCTCTTGAAGAGTTGTTTTAACAAAGGAAATGAAAATGAAAAATATGTTTATGTTATTAACGATCGCTCTAATCTTTGTTTCATGTAGCAAGGGGGGCGATGACAGGCTTGCGAAGCAAGAGAGTATTAGATCTACTGAGCAGTTAAATGCTCAAAATCAAAATCAAAGAGAGTGGGCTAAAAAAATGGAGAAAGATCTTAATAAAAGAAAGTTCTTTATTGAAGCTATTGAAGGTACATATCTAGGAGACTTAACTGTCGATGGGATAGACTTTGTTATTAAAGCTGAAATTAGCTCTAGTATACCTATTTCTTTTTCAGATAGAACAAGAACTTTAGATGAAATAAATTATGAGCTAGAGAACTTAGCAATAAATTTACATGTAAAATTAGAAAATCCTCGAGTTTCTAATAGTGCCGTAAGTTGTACAATTGAAGGGTACAAGCCTGATATCGAAAAAGGATTAATAAAAATTATTTCGGAGTCTTGTAAAAACATCTTTAAATTTATGGTTTCAGATGATCTGTCATTAGTAGATAGAGATACTATTCTAAGTCGAGCGAGAAGTTTGGCTAGAAGTGCAAGTCTCAATGAAATAACTCAAATTGATATATTGAGCGGTATCTTTGAATCAAGTATTAGTACTAAAGAGTATCAATTTAAAATGAAAAGGCAGTAATTATGAAATACTTATTAATTATAACCTTATTAAGTTGCTTTGGTAATTTGTATGCTGAGGAAAAAGTTATTACTCTTGATGAGGTTGCTACAAAAGTAAAAGAATCAAATTTCAATGTTCTTGAAAATGCTCAAAGAATATATCAGGCAAAAGAGACAATTACCTTTAGCAAGAGAAATTTGCTACCAAGACTAAATTTCTGGAATATTTTGAAGCTTCCATTTGATTGGACATCTGCTATTGATATTGTTCAAGATATTGCTCCTTTCTTAGTGCCTAATAACTGGTTTAGAGTTTCTCAAAGTAAGCTTTTTTATCTTGCACAAAAAGAACAGTATAGAGCTTTGTGGGCCAATGAAGTTATGACTGCAAAACTTCTTTATATAAATACATTGAGAGACCAAGACTTCTTAAATTTGTTAAAAGACCAAAAGGATAAAGTCGCTGAATTAATAGATATTGTTAAAACCAGAGCTGTATTTGGTGAAGTACCAGCACAGGTCTTGCGCTTTTTGCAAATCAGGGAACTAGAGCTTACTGAGGATATCCGTTCGCTTAATATGCTAGTTTCTGAGGAGAAAAGAGCTATTGGGTATTTGATGGGAATTCCTCAAGAAGAAAACATAGCATTGGAGAGTATAAGCTTACCTAAAGTCGAAGAACTACAGACTATATCATTTGAGACATTTATTTTCAGAGCTTTAGATAATGCCCCTGAGATAAACCAATATCAATATATTAAGGCTTCATTGAGGTTTTTAAGAAAAGAAGCATATTTTTCCTTTCTGGGAGCATCAACAACTTCAAGAGGTGTAGGAGGTGGAGTATTTAATAATCTACCACTTCAAGATGGATTAGGTTTTGGCTTAGGAAGTTCCTTAAGAATAGCCAAGTCTCAGGGACATATAATTGATTTGAATTCAAAAGCAACTAAAGAAGTTATTAAAAAAAATCTTTTTAATCTTGTTAATAACTTTAATTCTTTCATTCAAAACATTGATAATCAGAATGAGCGTTTTGCATTGGCCAATGACAATTATAATGCAGTTAGAACTCAATTAGTTTTAGGAATGAATATTCCTCCATTAGAAATCTTAACAAGCATTGAAAACTTATTTGATGCATCTATCTCTTTAACAAATTATAAGTATGAAGTTGTTAATACAATGGAAAAGCTTAAAAGATCTATCTTTAACGGCGATTATTCAAAGAAAGAGGGAAAACTTGAGTCTGTATTAAGTGAGGGGGGAAAATGAAAAATATAATACTAATATCTTCAGTTCTATTTTTAAGCTCTTGTAAGTATGGAGATACTTTTAACCAAATAAAGTCGTTGAAAGGTTTGAAACAAAAAGTTGAAGTCGTCTCTTCACAAGAGTTAACGGAAGATAATCAATTAAAACTAAAAGAGTATTTTTCAAAAATTAAAGATATATCATACAGTTATTTAAATAATCCTAAAATGCAACGTTATACACAAAGAAAATTTTTGAGATTTTTTGATGAGAATCTATGTGATGAAGTACTATTGGATGAAGTGAAGTACTCGAAAATAATGAAAAAATGTACAGTTAGTGGATTTTATATTTGTTCTGAAGAGTTGAAGTCATATTCAGCAATGCTAAATAGATTAAAGAAATCTCTAACTAAGTCTCAGTTGGAGAAAATTGTTTCAAATGAACAATGTAAAACAAAATTATCAGATTTAGGAGTTATCAATGAGTAAAAAATATATATTTGTAATTGGATTCTTGGTAATAATAAACTTAGCATTTGCAGAAAAAGGAAATGATCACTTTGGTCATAAACACGACAAAACGTCTCAACATAGTGATGATGATGGGCATGACCATTCAAATAAAAAGGG
Source organism: Bacteriovoracaceae bacterium (assembly GCA_025210745.1). Taxonomy (GTDB): domain Bacteria; phylum Bdellovibrionota; class Bacteriovoracia; order Bacteriovoracales; family Bacteriovoracaceae; genus CAKZJW01. Next base: position 32,874 of record JAOARC010000017.1, on the reverse strand, counting down.
GCACGATGACCATAGTGGTCATAATCATTCAAAAGATAGCCACTCCGAGCATAAAGGTCACAAACATGGTAGTGAGGATGATCATGGACATGGTAACGGAAAAGCTCTTGGAAAGGGTAAGGCGATTGAGGTTGTAGATGAGGTTAAAGGCTTTAAGCTTTCTAAAGAGGCAATTAAATCACTAGAGTTGAAATTAAAGACTGTAGATGGGGATGAATTTGAAATTGAAAAGCCAACATTAGTGACATCTAAAAATATTAAAGGACTGTACCGATTTAGAGGAGGATATTTTAAGTTCCTTGAAGTAAAGCTAGTTAAAGAAATAAAAGGTAAGTATTTAGTAAAGGTTAAGGGAGTTGATTTTGGTGATCAAATCGTAACTAATGGGGTTGGTTTATTAAGAGTGACTGATGTGTACTCGACAGATAAGTCTGAATATGGCCACTCACACTAGGAGCTAGAATGATTAACAAAATTATACAGTTTTCTGTTAATAATAGAATGTTTGTATTTATGGGAACATTACTATTATTAGTTTTTGGATATAGGTCTTTTCAAACTTTATCTATTGATGCTGTACCTGATATTACTAATACGCAAGTTCAAATAAATACCCCTGTTAAAGGTCTAGTGCCTGAAGAAATTGAGAGGATGGTTACGTTTCCAATTGAATATTCAATGAACGGGATTCCTGGTGTTGAAACAATACGATCAATTTCTAGGTTTGGAATTTCTCAGGTTACAGTAATCTTTAAAGAAGATGTTGAAATTTTAATTGCTCGTCAACTTGTAAGTGAGAAATTACAAAATTTAGAACTTCCTGATGGGGTTGTTCCTGAAATGGGGCCAATAAGCACAGGCTTAGGGGAAATATTTCATTACTCCGTAGCAGCTAAAAAGCCTGAAAGTGATCCTGAAAAAAGACTTGTACAGTTAATGGAATTAAGATCTCTACAAGATTGGTTTATAAAACCAAGACTACTGACAGTTAAAGGAGTAACAGAGGTTAATACTATTGGAGGATATGAAAAACAATTTTTCATACAGCCCAATATTGAAAAAATGTCTAAGTTTGGTCTTCATTTTGAGGATATTGAGAATGCAATAGAAGAAACAAACCTAAATGTTGGTGGTGGGTACATTCAGCAAACGGGAGAACAGTTATTAGTTAGAGGTGTTGGACTTTTAAAAAAATTCTCCGATATTGAAAATGTTGTAGTTAAAAGGCTTTCTTCATATCAGGTTATTAAGATCAAGGATATAGCAAAAGTTAGATATGATAAACAGATAAGAACTGGTGCAGCGACTGTAAATGGGGAAGAAAGTATCATTGGTACTGCCTTCATGCTTTTAGGTGAAAATAGTCGAACGGTGTCTGATGATGTTAATAAAAAATTAAATCAAATTAAAAAGGATATTCCTTCATGGGTAAAGATTGATGTTCTTTATAATAGATCTAATATGGTTGATGCAACATTAGGGACTGTTGAGCATAACTTACTTATGGGAGCAGGTCTTGTAATCCTCTTTCTTCTAATGTTAGTTGGTAATATTCGGGCAGCAATTATAACATCTATTATTATACCTATTTCATTATTAGTGACATTTATTTTGATGAAATGGCAAAATGTCTCGGGTAATTTGATGAGTTTAGGTGCACTCGATTTTGGTATTATTGTTGATGGAGCAGTAATTGTCGTTGAAAATTGTGTGCATAAATTACAAAAGGAAGGGAAAAGACTTGGTAGAGAGCTTACTAGAAAAGAAGTAAAAGAATATGTTACTCAGGCTGCAATTGAAATAAGGTCGGCAGCTGGGTTCGGCGAGTTAATTGTTATAATCGTTTTTGTTCCACTATTTGCACTTACAGGTGTCGAAGGGAAAATGTTTGGGCCAATGGCACAGACATTTATTATGGCGCTTTGCTCAGCATTGTTTTTATCATTTACATTAGTTCCTGCTCTTGCGGCTACATTTTTAAGTGGAAAAACGAGAGATAAAAAACCTTTCTTAATGAGTTTAGCTGAAAAAGGGTTTTCTCCTGTACTTAATATTGCTCTTAAATTTAAAAAAGTTGTTTTGGGGATTGGCGTAACATCCATTCTTGCTGGTGTTACCATGTTTTCTCAAATGGGGTCAGAGTTCATACCACAATTGGATGAAGGAGATTTTGCATTACAGTTTATTAGACCTGCAAATATTAATACTGAAAACTCTGTAAAACTTCAGATGCTTTCAGAGAAAGTTGTAAAAAAATTCCCACAAGTTCAAAACGTTTTCGCTAGAACTGGTGCTGCAGAGGTTGCAACAGATCCGATGGGGGTTAATATATCTGATTCTTATGTAATGCTTTATCCTCGTGATAGTTGGCCAAAAGATAGTAAAATTAAATCTAAAAAAGACTTAATTAATGCCGTTAAAGAAAAACTCGAGTTGAGTATTCCTGGCCAAGTGATAATGGTGTCCCAACCAGTTGAGCTTCGATTTAATGAACTATTAGAGGGAACTAGAGCGGATGTTTCAGCTAAAATATTTGGAGAAGATTTAGATAAGATAACAGCTTACTCTAAAGAAGTTGCTGAGATTGTAAGTCAAATAGAAGGCTCTGGAGAAGCAGAGTCTGAGTCAAAAGGTAAGTCTCCAATGCTTCAATACACTCCAAAGATGGAAGAACTTGCACAACTAGGTGTTACAGCAAGACCAGTCCTAGATGTTATTAATACAGCAATAGGTGGAAAAGAAATTGGCCATGTATATGAGGGTGTTAGGAAGTTTCCAATTGTCACAAGGTTATCTGAAGATGAAAGGAAAGATGTATTTACAATAAGCCAACTTCCTGTGGGTATTTCTGATGGGTATACTGTTCCAATTGAACAGGTTGCAGATATTAACTTTGTTGAAACATTCACAGCTGTAGCTAGAGAAAATTCGCAGCGTAGAGTTGCTGTTTTAATTAACCCAGAAACTAGAGATATTGAGTCATTTGTTAATGAGGCAAAGTCTAAAGTTGAAAAAAATGTTAAACTTCCAGAAGGTTACTATATAGAATGGGGTGGAAGTTTTAAAAACCTACAAAGTGCTAAGCAAAGGCTTGCTATTTTAGTTCCATTGGCCATGTTGATTATTATTGGGATGCTGTATGCTGCTTTTAGAAACTTTTCTCAAGTATTGTTAATTTTTGCTTGTGCACCTATGGCATTAATTGGAGGAGTCGTTTCATTAAATATTTTTGGAATGCCTTTTAGTATTTCTGCTGGTGTTGGCTTTATTGCACTTTCTGGTATTAGTATTTTAAATGGTGTTGTTCTTGTTACTTATTTTAACAGATTAATTAGGGATGGAAAGTCTCCTGATGATGTTGTTAAAGAAGGAGCAATGACTAGACTACGTCCAGTTTTGATGACTGCTTTGACTGATATCTTTGGTTTTCTGCCAATGATGTTTTCAACGGGGCTTGGTGCAGAGGTTCAAAAACCCTTAGCCACAGTTGTTGTAGGTGGCATCTTTACAGCGACACTTTTAACCTTAATAGTAATACCAAGTCTTTACAGATTATTTTTTAAGTATATGCAGCCAAATTTAGGAGTTGAGAATGCATAAAAGTTTAAAAGAAGCTTTTTATAAAGAATTAAACCTTTCTAAATCACTTATTAAGAACAAAGATCTTGATAAAGCTTTCTATCACCTTGAAAGGAGTCATGTCCTTGGTCAATACTATGTTGTTCCACATACACTATCACATTGGTATATGTTGAAAGTTGGATTCATCAAAAAAGACTTAAAAGAAGTCGTCGGGCAGCTTATTAGACTACCTCTAGGTATTTTGGGGTCATTTGTTGGAGTTGTTCCTACTGGAAATACAGGAGGAAGTAATGTGAGTGCTCTTAAAAAAATGGAAATTCCAGAAGAGCTAAGCAAAGTGATGGAGGAAACTAGTGGGTAATCATCATGGCCATAATCACCATCATGGAAGTAAAAATATTTTAGTTGCTTTCTTTCTAAATTTCACTTTTGCTATAATTGAGCTTATCGGAGGCTATTATACTAATAGTGTTGCAATTATTTCAGATGCAATACATGACTTCGGAGATAGTCTTGCACTACTATTTTCATATTTTGCAGAAAAACTTAGCCAAAAAGAAGCAAATGAAAATTATACCTTTGGTTATAGACGATTTTCGATATTGTCTGCTTTTATTAACGGGCTAATATTATTTTTAGGTAGTCTTTATGTCATCTACGAAGCCACAGGCCGAATTCTAAATCCTGAGGCCGTAAAACCAGAAGGAATGATTTTCCTCGCAATTCTTGGCATTTGTGTGAATTCTTTTGCTGCATATAGATTATCTAAAGATGAAGGATTGAACTCCAAAATGGTTATGTATCATCTTTTTGAAGATTTACTTGGCTGGGTTGCAGTTTTAATCGTGAGTATAATTTTACTCTTTAAACCTTGGTATCAACTAGACTCTATATTATCTATTCTAATCTCACTTGTTATTTTAAGGGGGGTTTACAAAAACTTAAAAAAGGTTGGAGCAATATTTTTACAAAAATTTCCTGATGATTTGAAGTTGGCTTCGCTTAAGGATGAAGTTAGTGAACTAGATTTAGTACAAGATATTCATGCTATTAAAGGCTTGTCAATTGATGATACTTCCTACTATTTAAGTTTTCATATTAAAGTTCCAAGTGATACTATGATAAAAGAAGTCGATTTATTAAGAGCTAAGATGAAGTTAATTCTTAAGAAATACGGTGTCGAAGATTCAACAATAGAGTTTGAGTCTATTTGCGAGTAATTATGTATAAATCAACAATTAAAATAAGTAAAATGGACTGTCCCTCAGAGATAAAAATGATTGAAGGGCTTATGGAAGGTTTAGATGGAAATGCTAAAATGGAGTTTGATTTAGATTCTAGGATTGTTCATTTTTATCATGATATAGATAACCAGAGAATACTTGCTGCTTTAAAATCAATTTCTTTACCAGGCGAACTTATTATCTTTGAGGAAGTATCTGAAAATGAAGTTCCTGAGATTGCACCAAGTGTTGAGGCTAGAACTTTAAAATACTTACTTATCATAAACTTTACGATGTTCATTATTGAAATCATTATAGGCATATATGCAGAATCTACTGGCTTAGTCGCTGATGGCCTTGATATGTTAGCAGACTCTTTCGTGTATGGGCTAAGCTTGTATGCTGTAGGAAGATCATTAGCTATGAAGCATAAAGCTGCATACTTTAGTGGTATCATGCAGATAACACTAGGTTTACTATGTTTAATTGAAGTTGGACGAAAGTTTTATTATGGTAGTGAGCCATTATCAAGCTATATGATTGTAATCTCCTTATTAGCGTTAATTGCAAACTTATTATGTCTTATTTTGATTCATAAGCACAAAGATGGTGAAGTACACATGAAAGCCAGTTGGATATTCTCTGCTAATGATGTAATCGTTAACACAGGAGTGATTATTTCTGGTGTATTGGTTTATTTTCTTAAAAGTAATGCCCCTGACCTTATTATTGGAGGGGTTGTTTCTATCATAGTAATTAGAGGTGGTATTAGCATAATTAAGCTATCAAAAATTAAGACGACTAAGCCTGTAAAAGAGTCATGTTGTTCAAATAGCTGTAACTAAAAACTTCAAGTTCAATATTAGCCTTAATTAAGAGATTCTTGCTATATTTTTAAGTTAAAGAGACTAAAGAACCTTATCACATAATAAATATTAATAATTAAAAACCGCTTTTCTGATAAATCTATTTAGTTCAAACATGACTATACCGCCAACTGTAGAACCTATCAGCCAAAATATAGTAAGTTTTAGATATATATCTGATCCTAATAAGAAAAAAGCTGATAGAGAAATTATAGATATAGAGGTGTAGTATAGAATTCTTGATTCTCTAATCTTTTTAACCTCGTTAGAATTTAGTAAGTAGGCAGCAAACAAAGCCCCACTTCCAATAAAAATTGAACCACATATTATCATACAAATACTTTCTCCAAAGTTGTGGTGAAAGTAATGGAAAAGATCGTACTCATTAGTTAGACTCATCTTAAATTGAGGACAAAATGTGAGAGTTAAAAATCCGATAAATGTTTGAATACCAAGTAGCTTTGCAAATACTACTTTGTGAGATGGATCTAAATCTGTTTTCACAAAGTGCAATATTTTTTTATTCAACTTTTCTGACGGACTTACTCCGATAGAATTAACAAAGTCTTGGAAGTCATTTTTTTCATTGGGATCAATCACGTTGCTTCTCCTCGTAGTTTTACTTTAAGCTTTTTGATGCCTCTTGAAACCAGCTTTCTTGAATTTGCTTCAGATGTTTTAAGAGTCTTAGAAATTTCAATAAAGTCTTCATCAGAATAATAACGAAGCTTCAGAGCTTGTTTTTCTTTTTCTGAAAGAGTTTTAATTGAATCTAGATCAATCTTGTCATTAAACGTAGTTGGCTCTACGCTCAATTGATCCTCACTTAATTGGACAAACTTAGCTTTATTCTTCTTGATTGAATCAAGAAGCTCACTCCTACATATTGTATAAATCCACTTCAAAAGAGGGTGTTTGTTATTATAAAGGTGACGTGAATTATGAAACTTAGCAAAAATACTTTGAAATACATCTTCGATAATATCTTTATCTACCAACCTTTTATTAAGGTAGCTATAGACGCGATCTTTATGTCGTAGATAAATAACTTCAAAGGCCATATTTTCACCATTCTTATAAAGCTCCATGAGCTTTTCATCTTCTAAATGTGAAAATGGATTTCCCATCCTCTACCTCTTATTACGACAAATGCGTCTATTTTGTGACAAAAACTTTTTAAAAGTTCCCCTCGGAGGGTAACTAGTTAAAAATACAATAATTTTATTAAAAAGGTAAGTTTTTTTGTCACAAATAAGAATTAGCGCTCGTAATAGGATGTGAAGACTATTTTAGTGGGGGACCTTTGAAAGTATTATCCTTATTTACTCTCTTTCTGTCATTTAATACAAATGCAATTACTTTTCAGAAGGCTATAACAGTTCTGGGTAAACACGAGAGTGTTGACTCGGTAAACTTTAAATCAAAAGCTTTAAGTGAAGAAGCTGAATTAAAAGGATCATGGGGAGACCCAAAGTTTAAAATTGCTGCGAAGAATTTTCCAAAGGATAGTTTGAAAGATGACCAAACTCCTATGACTGGAATTGAGTTCGGTATATCTCAGAAGATAGCTTTGACGACAAAGTATGGAAATATTGAAGATGCATTTAAGTCTCTTTCTAATGCATATCAATTTGAAGCAGATGATAAGAAAGAAGCTCTCGCTAAGGCTTTTTGGGAAATATTGATTATCAAAAGGAAAGTATCTGGAGAGCTAGAGATTTTAAAAGAGAACAACACATGGATTTCAAAAATCCTTAAAGTTAGTAAAAGGTTGTACTCTACAGGAAAAACATCTCAACAAGCACTTCTTGATATTCAAATTAGAAAGTCTGAAATTGAAAGTGAATTAAACAATAAGAAATACGAATTATCTCAAATAGAGGATCGTTTGAATTATTTAATAGGAACTTCTGATGTTGAAGAAGCTTCTATTCCTTGGAAGTCTCTTAAAACAAATTCAGATAAATTAAAAGATAATAAGGAGCTTAGCTTAAAAGAAAAACTAAAGGCTAAAGATTTAGCTTTAACTGCCTCTAAGCAAAACTATGTTCCAGATTTAACAGTATCTCTGGGGTACACAAAAAGATCAAACATTGATGGCAACGAAGACTTTGTTGGAGCTGCAATTAGCTTTCCTCTACCATTCTCTGGAGAAAAGTATTCTAAACATGGGCAAGCGGTTCAAGAGAAGTATATAGCCGTTAAAAACTTTGAAAACTATAAGAGGCAAAAAAATAGAGATATATCTGTGTTGAGTAAAGAGATTGATAAACTTTTAGGAGAGTTAAGTATTTTAAAAGAGAAAACCATTAAGTTCGCTCGTAACTCAAGAGAAATAACTGCTAAGTCTTATGGCCTCGGTAACTCTAGTTATGTCGAACTACTTCAAAGTGAACTTAAATTACAAAAAATTCTCATGCACAAAGTAATGCTCGAAGCAAAAAGAGATATTAAAAGAGCAACATTAAAGTATGTTAAAGGAGAGTCTTTAAATGAATAAGTTAATCAGAGTTATATTTTTAATATTTCTCCTTGTCTTAGGTGTCTCATGTCAAAAAGAAGGCTCTAGTGATTCTAGCAAAACTCACGAAGGGCATGAACATTCTAAGACGAAGGTATATTATACTTGCTCTATGCACCCACAGATTAAAGAAAAAGAAATGGGGAAATGTCCAATATGTCATATGAATCTAACAAAGATTGAAGTTGACGATGAAGATGATATTCAAGCGGCGATTGTAGTCTCTGAAAAAGTTATTTGGCAATGTAAAGACTTTCCAGATGTTACAAGTGAAAGTGAAGATGTTTGTCCTATTGACGGTAGCCCCATGGTTAAAAAGCCAAAGGATAATAAAGCCGCTAAGGTTGTTGCTAAGGTGAAACTAAGAAAAGCTCAGTTGAAACATTTTGAGCCAGACTTTTTTCCAGTAACGACGATGAAAATGACTAAAAAAATTAGATTGCTTGGCTCTGTTCTCCAGTCAGAGGAAAAGGAAAGTAATATCCCTGCAAGAATTGGAGGGAGAGTTGAAAAGGTTTATGTTAAATCAACAGGTAGTATGGTTAAAGTTGGTGATCCTGTGATTGATCTATATAGCCCTAAACTAATTACTGCCGGAGAAGAATATTTACTAGCTCGAAAAAGTTATGCAAAAAGCAAAACTCGTGAATTTAAAGATATGTTAGAGCAGAGTATTGAAAGGCTTAAACTTTGGGGTATTAAGAAGTTCCAATTTGAAAATTGGTATAAAAAGGGGAAGGTTCCAAGACAAATTACAATTTATTCAAACGCAACAGGTATAGTTAGATCAAGAAATGCTACTGTTGGTAAGTACTTTAAAGAGGGGCAAAACTTCTTTGAACTTACAGATCTTTCAGATGTTTGGGTCGAGATGGATGTGTATGAACATGATTCATCATTAATTAAAATCGGACAAAAAGTAGATTTAGAGTTTACAGCTATTCCGGGGGAGAAGCTTGTCGGTGAAATAGATTTTGTAAACCCTGTCTTAGATCGAAAATCAAGAACATTAAAGGTTAGAGCTACTATTGAAAACGCTTCTGGTAAGTTAAAGCCCGGAATGATTGCAAATGCAGTTCTAAATGTTGATATAGAAGGAATGCCTCTTGTTGTACCAAGAACGGCAGTGATTGATACCGGTAAAAGAAAAGTCGTCTGGGTTAAGGTTTCCGGAAAGAACTTTCAGGCAAAAACTGTTCATGCAGGTTATGAATCTGAAGGTTACGTTGAAATTAAACATGGATTAATGGAAGGCGAAGAAGTCGTGATTGAAGGAAACTTCTTGCTTGATGCTCAAGCACAACTTTTTGGTGGCTACGAAGATATGAAAGAGCCTAAAACTTCAGGTCACAACCACTAAGGGCAAAACTATGATTCAGAACTTAATAGAATTATCTATTCGTAATCGTGCAGTTGTTGTTATAGGGTTTGTCTTTATAGCATTGCTGTCAATTTTCAGTCTAAAAACGGCCAGAATTGATGCTATCCCTGATATTGGTGAAAATCAACAGATTGTTTTTACTGAATGGGCCGGAAGATCACCTAAAGATATTGAAGAACAAGTTACATATCCTTTAAGTGTAATGATGCAAGGGATTCCGGGGGTAAAAAATATTCGTGCGACCTCAGCATTTGGTTTTTCTATTATTTATGTGATTTTTAAAGATGATGTCGATTTTTACTGGAGTAGAAGTCGAGTTTTAGAGAAGCTATCTGCTGCTTCATCCGAACTACCGTCTGGAGTAAATCCTAATATGGGACCGGATGCTACGGGATTGGGACAAATATTTTGGTATACTCTTGAAAATGAAAAAGATTCAGTAAAGCCAAAGTCACTAGCAGAACTTAGATCAATTCAGGATTTCTATGTTCGCTATCTTCTTCAAGGAGTAGAGGGAGTAAGTGAAGTTGCTAGCATTGGTGGATTTGTAAAAGAATATCAAATAGATGTTGATCCAAATAAATTATTTGCCTATGACGTTCACTTTTCAAAATTAATTAAATCAATTCAAAACAGTAATATTGATGTTGGTGCAGAAGTCGTTGAGGATGGAGATAGAGAGTTCGTTGTTCGTGGAAAAGGTTTTTTTAAAAGTATTTCTGATATTGAGAATGTTGTAGTTGCCGTTAAAAATAATTCACCTATAAGGGTAAAAGACTTAGCTAGTGTAAACATTGGGCCAGGATTTAGAAGAGGTGCACTTGATAAAAATGGTGTTGAGTCTGTTGGTGGCGTTGTTACTATGCGATTTGGTGAGAATCCAAAAGAAGTTATTGATAATGTAAAAGAAAGACTCTCAATTGTTGAAAAAGGACTTCCAAAAGGTGTTAAGCTTGTACCTTTTTATGATCGAACAGAAGTAATCGAGCGAACAATTGGAACAGTTTATACAGCTCTTGGACAAGAAATTATAATAACCATTGTTGTCATTCTTTTATTCTTACTTCACTTTAAATCGTCGATCTTAGTTTCTCTTACACTCCCTTTTGGTGTGGGTATTAGTTTTATTTTAATGAAGTTTTTAGGAATAGACTCAAATGTAATGAGCCTGTCTGGGCTTGTTATTGCCATTGGCTCAATGGTTGATATGGGTATTATTATGACTGAGAATATATATTCTCATCTGGCCCAAAATCCTAATGCCTCCAAGAAAGATAGAATTGAAATCATCATCAAATCAGCTCGTGAAGTTGGGCCAGCAATTCTAACGGCTGTTGCAACGACGATTGTTACATTTTTGCCAGTATTTGGACTTGAAGGAAGTGAAGGTAAGTTATTTGGGCCACTTGCTTGGGCAAAAACACTTGCTATGTTTGGCTCTGTAGTTGTGGCAATCATTTTAGTTCCTGCATTATCGGCATATTTATTAAAGGGAAAGCTAAAACCAATCGAGAAAAATAAGGTTAGTCTATTTATAGTTGAAAAGTATAGACCAGCACTTAATTGGATGCTTGATAATAGAAAAATATTTATCATTTTTCCTACAATCATTTTTATACTTGGAATGTTTGCTTATTCAAAATTAGGTAAAGAGTTTATGCCGTCTCTAAATGAAGGAGAAATTCTTTATATGCCTGTAACAACTCCCGATGTGAGTATGACGAAGGCAAGAGAGCTTTTAGCCTATACTGATAAAAAACTGAAAGAGCATCCTCTTGTTGCTGATGCCATAGGAAAGCTTGGTAGAGCAAATACAGCAATTGACCCAGCTCCAGTTGCTATGTTTGAAACAGTAATCAAGCTTGTTCCTGAAGATCAGTGGCCCGATGGTGTATCTATTTACGACATTATGAGTGAGCTTGATGGAGAGCTTCAAGTGCCTGGCCTTGTAAATGCATGGTTATTTCCAATCGAAAATAGAATTGCCATGATCTCCACTGGAATTAAAACACAAATTGGTATTAAAATATTTGGTGATGATCTAAAAACTCTTGAAAGTATTGCTTCAAAAATAGGTAAGGAAGTTGAGAAAGTTAAAGGAGCATATGGCATTTATGCTGAACAGATTACAGGAAAGCCATATATAGAATTTGATATTGATCGAGTTGCTGCAAGCAGATATGGGATTAATACAGGAACAATTAATAAGATACTTCAGACAGCAGTTGGGGGAATGACTATTGGTCAATTCTATGAGGGGCGAGAACGTTATCCCATACGAGTTAGATATAAGAAAGAGCTTAGAGACAGAATAGATGAGCTTAAAAAGGTTTTAGTGCCAAGTCCTTTAGGGCAGCATATTCCTCTTTCTGAACTAGCTGATATTCAAATTGTTACTGGGCCTGCTGCAATACAGTCTGAAAACGGAATGCTTAGGTCACTTGTTCTTTTAAATGTTCAAGGCAGAGACTTAATTGGCTTTGTTGAGGAAGCTAAAGAGCATATTGAAAAGAATGTTGAACTTCCGAAAGGTTATTCTGTTGTCTGGGCTGGGCAATATGAGAGCCAGGTTCGCTCTAATAATAGACTTATGATGTTAGTGCCTCTTGCATTATTGATAAACCTTGTTCTTATTTATTTAGGTATCAAAAATTTAAGAAATGCTGCAATTATATTTAGTGCTGTTCCAGTTGCTTTTGCTGGAGGTTTAATTCTTCTTTGGATAGGTGGATTTAATACCTCAGTTGCTGTTTGGGTAGGGTTTATCGCTCTATTTGGTATAGCTGTTGATGATGGTGTTGTGATGATGACATATCTTCAAGAAGCAATTAAAACGCATAAACCAAAAGACTGGAATGGTATAAAAGAATGTATTTTAGAGGCTGGTTCAAGAAGAATTAGGCCTCTTGTTATGACAACAACAACTACAGTTGTCGCTTTGATTCCAATTATGTGGTCAACAAGTACTGGTAGTGAAGTTATGAAACCTATGGCGATTCCAACGCTTGGTGGGATGTTAGTTGAATTAGTAACTTTATTCATAGTTCCTGTTGTTTATTCATACTTTGAACAAAGAAAAATAGAAAGACAAAATTTGGTGACTGTTTCTAAAAGAAACTAACAAATCTATGGAGGTATATATGTGTCCAAATTGTGAAAAAAAATTATCATTAAAAAAATCATTTCTTGTGTTGAGTGCGGTTGCATTCGGATTATTTGGAATGGAAAGCTATGCATCGGGTACTCACGGAAGTCATGATCATAGTAAAATGAATCATTCTAAGATGGATCACTCAAAGATGAAAAAGGGTGATAGGAAGTCTTTGTCAGAAGCAGCTAAGAAGTCGGTAGTATCAGCTTTAGAGGCGAATGAAGCACTTCATAGCTCATTTTTTAAGTATGATGCAAAAGCTGTTGAATCAAATGCTATGAAATTAAAAAAAGCTATAGATGCAATTGAAGATAAAGAGGTAGCAAAGCTGTTAAATTTCTCTAAGACGAAGCTTTCTGAAATTAAAGCTTCAAATGATAGAGAAACTAATAATAAGAACTATCACCTTGTATCAATGGCACTAATTCATATTGTTAATAAATATGATGTTGGTTCAAAGTACAATGCCTATTCTTGTCCAATGGTTAAGAAGAAATGGGTACAAAACAGCAGTAAAATGGCAAGGGTTCATAATCCTTACGCACCTAAAATGCCTCATTGTGGCTCACAAGATACGAAACATTAGTCAATTAATTTAAAAATGAGGTTTGGCTTGAAAGATACAGAAGATAAAAAGAGGATTTTATGAAGGCAAAAGTTTTTAGAATGGTAACTGATAAACATATTTGTCCTTTTGGGATAAAGTCGCTTGATTTACTTAAGAAAGAAAAAATAGATTTTGAAGATGTACATTTAAGCTCTCGAGACGAAATAGATGCCTTTAAAAATAAGTACGATGTGAAAACAACTCCTCAAATTTTTATTGATGGCAAGAGGATTGGTGGTTATGAGGAGCTAGTAAAATATTTTGGTCGAAAAACACTAAAGCAAGAGGGGACAACCTATCAACCTATCATTGCAGTCTTTTTTTCAACATTTCTTATGTCAATTGCTTTTCAATGGACTTCAAATGGAGTGTTAGTATATTCTGATGTACTAAAGTCTTTTGTCGCTATAAGTATGTGTGTATTAGCAATTTTAAAGTTAAGAGATTTGTATTCTTTTTCTAATCAATTTATTACTTATGATATTTTAGCTAGAAAAATAATTGGATACTCATATATTTATCCTTTTGCGGAGCTTTTTGCAGGCATATTAATGCTGGCAGGTTTTCTGACAAACTCCGTAGCTATTATTTCTATATTTATAGGACTAGTTGGATCTGTATCAGTTATAAAAGCAGTATATGTAGATAAGAGAGATATTAAATGTGCTTGTGTTGGCGGTGATAGTAATGTTCCTCTGGGAGCTGTGTCATTAATTGAGAATGTAATGATGCTTGCAGTTGGCCTTAGTATGCTTATTTGACATTTGTATACTTTGAGTTTTTAGCAATGCAGGAGTGCATGTATTTGATAGGTAGGGGGAGATTTTCCCCTACCTACGACTTTCCGTAGATCCGCTTGTTGCTTTGATCTAAACTTTCTTCAGTAAGTTTTTCTGAAAATGTACTAAATTGAGTTGAGCCTTTAGTCGCTTTTTGATGATTTCGTGAAATAAAATTTAAAATTATTTAATATAGCGAAATATGAAATTTAATCAGGTATTAGCTCGATGATAGTAGCCCACCTAGTAGTATAAAACTAAAAGTAGGAATAGGCTAGACTTAAAAATATCCAAAATAAGTATAAAAGTAAGACAGGTTTAATCAATCTTAATATAAATATATTTATAACAAGAGCCGCTAAAAATCTGCAACTATATTCTAAAATTAAATAAATCATTGCTTCTCCTTTATTTCATGCTTTGAAGAATTGGCATAATTGCCCTTAGTTTATTTTCATCTAGCTCTTCGATAATAACTTTAGACTGTTCTATCATTTCATGACGAAGAGGATTTATTTTTAAAAGTCCATTGAAATACTCCATGGTGAAACCATATGTTAAAACGATGTGCTGTATCTTCTTATTTGTAAGCTCCACCCGGCCATTTTCAATCCAACCAATGGTGTTAATTCCAAAACGGCATTTCCTACTTGCAGAGTACTGATCTATGCCAATTTGAAGCCTAAGCTCTTTTAAGACTTTGCACTCTCTACTTACGTGTTTTCTCTTAAATCTTCTTCCCAGTCTCTTGCCATCACTATTTAAGTTTTTACGAATGATATTTGCATCAGTAGGAGCCTGAGTTTTCCCAGACCTTAAGTCTTCAACTTCTTGATCAGAAAACTTATATTTAGATTGAAAGTCTTTGAATTTTTCAAGGGTAATTGTACCTCTACCGTTTTCTAGTTTTTCTATGTTTTTAAATGAAAAATCGAATAATAGTGCAGCTTGCTGTCTATTTAGTCTTCTAAGTAATCTCATTTTTTTTATTAAGACTGCGTAATCGCAAATGAAGTGATCACTATTTTCTATATTTATATTAGTCATATTTATTCTCCTAAATGTTTTTTAATGTTTAAGTTAGTAGCTCAATGAATGAGCATGTCGTTGCTAAAAAAGTTTAAGTATTTTAATTAGTTGGATAAAACTGTGCTACTGTGGGCAACTACGTGCTTGACGCTGCTACTGCACAATAGGGGTGGCAAGCCTTTGGCAAGCTCTTAGAGAAATGCGTAGAAATACACAGAAATATTAGAAAGATGACTTAAATCTTCGATTGTGATTATAAATAGTTAAAAACATTAGGTATTTTTTGAATTGTAAAATCTTGAAAAGTTAAATGGAGCGTGCGATCAGGTTCGAACTGACGACCTTGTCGATGGCAACGACACGCTCTACCAACTGAGCTACGCACGCTTATATTTGATTTGTTATAAAATACGTATTTAGAGCTTTTTTGTCAATATTAGTTCATTTTCTTTTCTAACAGACTAATAATCTTTTGAAATGAGCTTTGTGGATACATTGATCTAAGCTCTTTAATAATAACTTTTTTATCTGTAGGTAAAGAAGGGTTTAGTATATGAGTTACGAACTGATCAGCAATTATAAAAACTTTTGAGATCGGATGTAGTTCATCTTCATGATCGAGCTCAAATCCAATACCTTCCATATTTCCGTGGTGTTGAGTTATAATCATATTAAGATACGTCGTAAAATCTGGATGCTCAGCACAAATCTTCGCACTTTCTTTGGCATGGTTACAAACCTGACTTTTTTCTTGTTCTGATAGATTAGAGTTTTTAAGTTGCTCCGTTGTTGATATGAGCATTTGTTCTTTTGTATCTAGAGATATATCACTAAAAAAAGCACAGAAGGTAAAAAGATCTAGGTGTTTTTGTTGATACCAGCTTTGCTTTGATAAAATAAAATCACCAATAACAGTTAAGAAATGTGCTTTTTGATAAGCAAAAGATACTTTATTAGATAATAGATCTCTTAAAAGCTCTGCTAATTTAGGACTTTGTTTAACAGCAATAACCATTGATTCAATACTAGCATTAGCAAGGTCAATAGTTTGTTCATCTAGGCCAACAACTTTGATTTTTTCTTTTATAAGATCATAAGCGGCAGCATTTGATTGTAATCTTTGAGCAATAGGAAGATTTTTATTTTCAAGTTTTTCAATGAGCTTGTTTGTCATGAAAGTGGTGAATGCATCTTTATTTTTTTGCTCGACATAAAAATGTCTTAGCCCATTGTTTTCATATTCTTGTATATTTTCTTTGGTGAAGTGATCATTCATATGAAGTCTTTTAATATAATTATATTGATCAGCTTTTTTTATTCTAATATAGAGATCACATGGAGATAGCTTTACTTCGTAGAAATATTTAATACTAATAGGAAAATACTCTGGCATGATTTTTACTTTTAATTGCTCCGACGATATGCCCATGACCTTCGCTACATTTTGAGCTAATTCTTGCCACTTAACTCCTATTGGTAAGATAGGGTATTTTCCTTTTAGATCAGAGCATTGTCCTGTTATAATAATGGGTATATCTAATTTATTTTTTTCAATATAAGTAGCCAACATAAGAGCTGTAGTCTCTTCTTCAATCGTAGAGTTAGTAATAATGAGATCAATATTTGGTAATATAGAAAGTAACTCTATTGTATCAGCAGCATTTTGCCTTTTTATTATATTAGTATTTGTATAAGCTTCAAGATTTAGAGCATAAACCTTATTAAGCTCTTCATTATTTTCTATTAATACTGTTTGAGTCATAATATAGATTTTAACGTTATTTAGGTTTTTTTTAAAGTAGTTTTATTCTTAGGAGTATTTGCTTAAAACTTTTTTACCACGGCCGCTGGGAGCATCAAAAATATAAGTTGGAAGCATCCATCCCGATAATCTCTTTCTTAAAGGTTCAAATAAAGATAGACCATCTTCTTTACTCAAGTAAAAATGCATGGCACCTTTAACTTGATCGGGGTGATGAAGGTAGTAGGCCTTAACTTCAATTCTTGCTAAAAATATATAAAGCTCATAAAGCTCTTTAGTCGTATCATTTACACCTTTTAAAAGAACACTTTGAGATAAAAGCTCAATTTTGTTTTCTTTTAAAGTATCTATGACTTGAATTGCTTTTTTTGAAAACTCATCTATATGATTTACATGAATCATAACTTTTAAAAAGAATCTTTTTTGAAAAGAACTTAGTATATGAATGAGTTCATCTTCAAAGCGATCAGGTAGAACGATAGGGAACCTTGTGTGAAATCTTAAAAACTCTACAGTAGAAACTTTTGAAATTTCGTTAAGAAGATTTTTGATTTTTTCATTAGAAAGACTAAAAGGGTCTCCTCCAGTAAGAATAACTTCATTTACAAAAGGATGTTCTTTTAAATACTTAATGAGCTTTTGAGTACTAGATTTAAAAAAATCAAGATCAGCATGTAGCTCATTTTTTCTAAAACAGTATCTACAGTTTATAGGGCAAACCACTGTAGGAGAAAATAAAACTCTATTTTCATAACGATGAATAATGCCATGACCCTTAGCATTTATCTCATCACCTATAGGATCATTAAAGCCTTCATTAACTTCTTCTAATTTCGTTGGTAAAAATTGATACAAAACTCTTTTTGAACTTTTTGATTTTAATAGATGCTCATAAAAATCTTTTGGTATTTTCATAGCATAGTGATCAATATCTGAAACTTGAAATAGGTTAAATGAATTTATATCTTTTGAAGTTCTATAAGAACTACTTATCTTCTTTTGCCATTTCATTTGTAATAACTTTTTGAGAAAATCTCATTAAGAAAAGAGTATAAGAAAAAAGACAAAAGTAGTTTATAAGCAATAAAGGAAGACCAAGCTTCTTTGTGAAGACAATTAAAGATATTGCCCATACCAATAGAACAAAGTGTAGAACTATGAAAATTGGATGGCTTTTGTGAATGGCAATTATGCTTTTATTAAACAAAATATTCCTTATAAGTTTTTTCGTTTTTACATCAAAATACAATATTTGTAATTAACTACTTACAGACTTTATCTTTTTTACAAGAAAATGCTTATTATGATCGGACTTTCTACAAAGGGCGTATAAAACAAGTCCTTGAGGCATAGGTAGTAAAGATATAGGTTTTATATTTCTTGGCTCCATTCCCGATGTTCCACCTTTATAGACAATTTTAACGTCATTTCCATCAGTTATGGCCATTCTAAGAGGCTCTAGCTTACGGGGCAATATATATTCTTCCGGTCTTTTAAAACCGGATAACTTACAAAAATAAGCAAAATCTTTGAAATGAGATAAGTCATAGTTTGTTCTAAAAACTCTTAAGCATTTAGCAAAAACCCTAAGGCTTGCAATAGCATCATCTAGGGCCCTGTGATGATTTAGAGGAATATTAAAATATTCACTTAAGGTCGATAGTTTAAAGTTATCAGGCTTGCTATCCTTTATTTTCTTGTAAACAGTTCGAGCAAATTTACAAGAATCAAAAACAGAAGACTTACTGAACTTATAATTATATTCATGATTTCCACGAATGATATACCCAATATCGAATTGAGCATTATGAGCTATCAAAGGAAGATCACCAAAAAATTGATTAAACTGTCTAAGAGGTAGTTTAAAAGTAGGACTATCTTTTAGATCTGCATTAGTAAGACCGTGGTA
The DNA here is from genome assembly GCA_025210745.1 of Bacteriovoracaceae bacterium. Lineage (GTDB taxonomy): Bacteria > Bdellovibrionota > Bacteriovoracia > Bacteriovoracales > Bacteriovoracaceae > CAKZJW01. The sequence goes on along the minus strand of JAOARC010000017.1, from coordinate 14,064 downwards.
CTGAATTGTATGTTCCGGAATGGTGATTAATGGATTGATTAATTCATGAAAAGATTCACAGCTTCCATCTGGATTTAACTTGATTGCTGCAATTTCAATTACTTTATCAAAAAGTGGACTTAAGCCCGTCATTTCAAGGTCAAAGGCCACTACACCATTTGGAAAAAAATCCAAAAGAATCTTTATATCTTCACTATGAAGATTTATGTCCACGTTATCAGTTCTTTGCATAGGAAATGTAGATAGCAAACTTGGAAGTTATTTGTTAGGAGTAGCGCGTTAAAATTGACATAAACTATTAAAAATTCTAAAAAATACCCAAAATTTTATGAATTATTTAAAAGGATAAGCTTATGTCTAAAAAGTTTGATGTTGTTGTACTTGGAGCAGGACCTGGTGGATATGTTGCGGCTATTAGAGCTGCTCAACTTGGAAAAAAAGTTGCGATTGTTGAAAAAGAACATTTAGGTGGAGTTTGTTTAAATAAAGGATGTATTCCAACTAAAGCAGTTTTAAAATCAGCACATAGTGTACACGAAATTTCAGACTTTAAAGATTTAGGAATTAATGTAGATTTAAAATCTTTAGATGCTGGACAAGCTGTTAAAAGAGCAAAGAAAATTTCTGATAGTATCTCAAAAGGTGTTGGATATTTAATGAAAAAAAATAAAATTGAAGTATTTAATGGTCATGGTGAGTTTACTTCTAAAACTAAAATAAAAGTTGGAAAAGATACAATTGAATTTAAAAACTGTATTATTGCAACAGGTGCTAACTACAGATCTTTTCCAGGTCTAGAGCATAACGGAAAAAACTTAATAGGAGCTTGGGAAGCAATTAAGATGGAAGATATTCCAAAGAGTATAGGTATCATCGGAGCTGGAGCTATTGGTGTTGAGTTTGCCTATTTTTGGAATGCTTTTGGTGTAGATGTACATATTTTTGAATTACAAAAACATTTACTTCCAATTGAAGATGAAGACTCTTCTAAAGAAGTTGAAAAAGCATACAAAAAGTATGGCGTAAAAATGAGTCTTGGAATTGAAAAAGTTGAAGCTAAAGACAATGGTAAAAACGTTACTATTACAGCCACAGAAAAGGGGAAAAAGATCGAATATAAATTTGATAAAGCTCTAATCGCTGTTGGTATGACTGGAAACTTAGATGGATTTGGTCTTGATAAAATAGGTGTAAAAACTGATAGAGGCTTTATTACGACAAATGGAATGCAACAAACAAATGTTCCTCATATTTATGCAATTGGTGACGTTTGTGGTGGAGCTCTTTTAGCTCATGCTGCTAGCCATGAAGGAGTGATTGCTGCTGAACATATTGCAGGTCTTAAACCACATGCACTAGATAATATGAATATTCCTGGTTGTACTTATTGTCAGCCTCAGGTTGCTAGTGTTGGCTATACTGAAAGAGCTCTTAAAGAAAAGAAAATAAAGTATAAAGTTGGAAAACTTCCTTTTAGTGCAAACGGAAAAGCAATTGCTTCAAATGAAGCTGTTGGTTTTGTAAAAACTTTAATGGGTGAAGATGGTGAGATGCTAGGGGCTCATATTGTTGGAACTCAAGCAACTGAGCTTATTCATGAGTACACATTATTTAGAGCTATGGAAGGAATTGATGAGGAAATTTTTGCCACAGTCCATCCACATCCAACTCTTGGAGAGTGGCTTGCTGAGGCGGTTTTAGCAAGTAAGGATAGAGCGCTTAATTTCTAAGATTTTAAAAAGAGAATAGATTATAATTAAATAAATATATATTAGGAGAATACTATGGCACGCGTTGAAGTTGTTATGCCTCAGATGGGTGAGTCAATCACTACTGGAACAATCACTAAGTGGAATAAAAATGTTGGAGATACAATTGAGATCGATGAGATCCTTTTAGAAATCTCTACAGATAAAGTTGAATCTGAAATTCCTTCTCCTGTTGAAGGAAAAATTGCTGAGCTTTTGTATCCTGAAGGTGAAACAATTGATGTTGGAAAAGTTATCGCAGTTATCGAAGATGATATGGATGCTGATATAAGTGCATCTTCATCTGCTGCAGCACCTGCTGCGTCAGTCGAGGCACCAGCTGCTGCACCTGCTAAAGCAGCAAGTACACCTTCTGCTGATACTAGTAGGGATCGAAGATTCTACACTCCGTTAGTAAGAAAGTTAGCTGCTGATAATGGTGTTGATATAAATGAATTAAGAAATATCTCTGGATCGGGAGCTGGTGGAAGAGTTAATAAAGCAGATTTTTTAAACTTCCTTCAAAATAGAGATTCTTCTCCAAAAGCAGCATCTTCATCTAGTTCATCTATTCAACTATCAACGGTACCAGCTTACTCATCTAAAGATAGAGTTGAAATCGTACCAATGGATAATATGAGAAAAGCAATTGCTAAGAATATGCAAGCTTCTAAGCTTACAAGTCCTCATGTAAACTCAATCGTTGATATTGATATGACTAATTTAGTTAAGATCAGAAATGAAATTAAAAATAAATTTAAAAGCGAAGAGGGAATGAGTTTAACTTTTTCTCACTTTGTAATGTATGCAATTATTCAAGCGCTAAAAGAGTTTCCAACTGTTAATGCATCAATTGATGGAGATAATATTGTATTTAAAAAGGATATCAATATTGGTTGTGCTGTTGCTGTTCCTGGAAATGGTCTTGTTGTTCCTGTAATTAAGGGTGCTGATAACCTAAACTTAACAGGTCTAGCAAGAAGCTTAAATGATCTAGTTATTAAAGCTAGAAATAAGAAACTTACGATGGATGATCTAAGTGGTGGAACTTATACTTTCACAAATAATGGATCATTTGGAGTCGTTGCTGCAACACCAGTTATTCTTCAACCACAGGTTGGGATTTTCTGTGTTGGAACAATTAAGAAACAAGTAGTTGTAACTGAAGATAATACTATGGCCATAAGAGACATCATGTATGCAACACACACATATGATCATAGATTAATTGATGGAGAAGTTGGATCTAAATTCTTAATGCATGTTAAGAATACTCTAGAGACTATGGATCCAAGAGATCTTCTATAAGGAGAATCATTTAAGAGATTAAATGATTAGGTAAATAAAAAAAGCCCGCATAAATTTGCGGGCTTTTTTTGTATAAACACTTGAAATCACATATGGTTGAATCTCGTAGGGATATTTGATAAGCTATAAAAGTGCTTAGGTAGGAGATATGCTGTCAACATACCTCCTTAAAGTTTACTTAGCTTTAATACATCAGATAATAATCTGAAGTATTAAGTTAACTAAAGTAATCACCCTAATCACATCTTCCATAATAAAACCTTTGTTTCAAAAGGTGCCCTTCATTGGGCGTCACGGAAGATCTGTACCTTTTACTTTGGTATGTATGACCTTGCTATAATTGAGAGTTTTAAAAATAAGATTATTTCAGTTGTGCAATCTAATTAAAGATCTTTTCTCGAACAATCCAAAACTTTTTAACTTGTCTTGCAATAACAAAAGAGGGAATTCTAAATAGCTTCTGACCTTGAATAATTTTATCAATAGATTCAATCTTATAGTAACTACCAGCATTTTTTAAATGATTCACTACAAAGTTATGATAAAATATTTTCTTATCATTATCTGAGTCTAGATAAAAATACTCTGTAAGTTTATTGGCATCAAAATCATAATAATTAATTTCAAGACGTTCTTTCTTTTTCTTATCTAACGATTTTTTATATTCAATACTATCGACTCTTAAAACGTGAGCATCTTTTAAAGACATGGCCTCTTTAAGCTTTTGATCAGGATCTTGAAGTTTTTCATTACAAGAAATACACTTTCTAGCGCTTATATCATTAGGTGTACTACAACTAGTACAAAGCTTATAGCGATAAAGATATCCACATGGAATAAACTCGATGGTTCTTTCATCAATTGTTCCTCTTGTACATTTTCTTCCAAAATGTTCTATAACATATCCATTCTCATCCATGATGCCCCAAAAATCGTTATACTCATTACACTTTGGACATTCTACTTTGACTGGCATAGTTCCTTCGGCTGGCCTTTTATTTCCAATCTCTGGACTATAGATATTATATCCAAGACCTGTATAGTCTAATACAAGACAATCTTCTTTACCTTCATAGAGTCTAAGACCTCTTCCTATAATTTGTTGATACAGACTTACTGATTCTGTTGGACGAAGTAGGGCAATAAGATCAACATGGGGAGCATCAAAACCAGTTGTTAAAACAGATACATTAATAAGGTATTTTAATTTTTTTGATTTAAAATCATTAATGATTCTTTCACGCTCCTTTATAGGAGTATCTCCAGTTATTAAACATGATAGTTCATTTGGAAAATGAGATAAAATTTCTTTAGCGTGCTCAATTGTAGAAGTAAAAACCATAACACCATTTCTATCTTTTGATTTATCTAAAATGTTTTTAACAATACTTGGAGTTATACGTTCTTGGCTTTTTAATATATCTGTAATTTCTGAAGGTGAGTATAAGCCACTAGCTTTAGATCTTGTGAGCTTTGAAAAGTCATAACAAGCAACAGGAGAGTCTATAATAATAGGGTTTGTTAAGTATTTATTTTTTATCAAGTACGATAAAGGAAGCTCATAAATACAATGCTTAAAAAAACGATCTTCATTGGTTTTTATAGATCCTTTATAGTGATAATTATAGCACCATCCAAGATCTAGTCTATAGGGAGTTGCCGTGAGACCAAGAACTTTGATTTTCTTATTTTCTTTTGCAAGCTTTGATAAAACTTTTTGATATTGGGAGTCTTTTTGCAAGGATACTCTGTGAGCTTCATCTATAATAACTAAAGAAAAGTCACTAAAAAAATTATCATGAGCATTTGCTATAGATTGAATAGATCCAAAGATAACTTTATTACTTGCATCCTTTTTATTCAATGAAGCAGAATAAATTCCAGCATCAACATCTAATGAGATAAGTTTTTCATGATTCTGTTCAACAAGTTCTTTTACATGGGCCATAACAAGAACTCTTCCAATTGATACTTGAGCTAGCTTTGCAATAACGATACTTTTTCCAGCTCCAGTTGGAAGAGTGATAATAGCGGGATCATTACTTTTTTTGAAATATTCTATTGTTCTATCAACAGCTTCTTGTTGATATGGCCTTAACTTATACATTATATATAAGTTAAGGCCATAATATTACTTAGTCTAGAGTCCACCACCAAATTTATCACTTAATTCGATTTTATATCCTGTGTTATCTTCGATGTAGATAGATCGAGAGTTTTTATATTCTACAAGGCCTGACTCGTTATAGTAGATAATCTTTAATCCAAACTCTTTTATCTTTTGCAAAATATTGTTAGTAAACTTAATGTTAAAACCAATATGATTAATGCCTTGGTTTAACTTTACTTTATCAGGATCTTCATATATTGCGAGCATCCCTTTATTAGATTTTCCAATGATGGCAAATGGTATATTTGAAGAAAAGCCTCTGCCTTCTTCTAATACTTCAAAGCCAAAAACTTCATTGTAAAATTTAATTGTTTCATCTAAATTATTAACGTACATATTTATATGGTCTATTGCTTTAAATTCAAACATTTGTATCTCCTTTGTTTGTTTGATTATGTTATAATATAAATATGTGATCATTAGAAATTATTAGTTTTTATGATGTAATAGGTAAAATTTATGACAAAAGTTTATTTAGGTGGTGGCTGTTATTGGGGAGTAGAGTTCTACTTTAAAGGCCTTAAAGGAGTTATTTCAACATCCGTTGGCTTTATGGGAGGAGATGATACTTACACTTCATATAATGAGGTCATGTTAGGCCACACTGGACATGCTGAAGTCGTTGAAGTTGAGTTTGATGAAAATATCATTTCTTTAGAAGATATATTACATTTCTTTTTCAGGTTACATGATCCTACAACATTAAATCGTCAAAAGAATGATATTGGTACTCAATATCGATCAATTATATTTGTTAAAGAAGATGAACAAGTTAAGACTGCAAAAGATCTTATCGATAAGATTGATAAGCTTGCATATTTTCAAGATAAAATAGTAACGAGGGTAGAGCTTCAAGAAAAGTATCATAAAGCATCCGAATATCATCAGGATTACTTAACTAAAAACCCTACTGGCTATAATTGTCATGTTTTAGGTGAAAAAATCTTTTAGTAATAAGCCCTTGTTTAAAAGGGCTTATGATTATTTTCGAGATAACTCGATCAGTTTATTTATAACATTTAAAAGAGGTTGAGGCTTATCTTCTTCGAATTCACAAGGCACTTTAAAAAGTTTGCCTGATCTTTGATCAATAACTTCACATTTTTCGTTCCAGTTATTCTTATGAGTTTTTTCAAATTTAAGAGCATGTGATTTTTTTGCTTCAACTAACCATGACTTTGGTGGAGCAAACCTTGTATCTTTCCACTTTTCAAGCCAAGATTTTTCTTCAAAAAGACCTGACTTTTTCCAGTCCTTTGTCACAACCCAAAAGAAGTCAGGCTGCTTTCTTCCTTTTCTTGATCCTCTTTTTCCCTTTTTTGTTGCTCTCCATTGACCTCCTATAATATTACCCTGAGAGTCCAATTCAAGGTCATACATCATTTCAACATAATGTTTATTCGCAATATCAAGCTTTTCTGTTTCGCTTATGTATCGAACAGGCCTTTTCCAGTCTATATATGCAATATTTGCTTTAACACCTAATAAATATTTTGTATTTTTGTTTCTAAACTTTCTAAATACATCGTTACTATTAAGTGGTTTTATGGCATCTGTAATGTGAGTGAAATTTCCTGTATAGGGATTAAAAAATGTCATACTGTAGTCACTCATAGGGTGGTTATCAACAGCAGCTTTGATTTTTCTTTCAACAATAAAACTACGCTTTTGCTTACCGATTAAATTTACAAGTGACATATGCCAAATTGCTGGATGAACTCCTACACATCTTGCTTCTATTTTTCCTGTTCCTGCAAAGGCATCAGGCTTTGAATCATAAAATCTTCCCCATTCGTCTTTTTTAGGTGATTTTTCATTACACCTTTTTCCTTGCATTAAGGTTCCACCAGTGAACTTCATTTGTCCTGTTTTTTTGTCTTCAAAGTCAAACTTAGAGTTTTGAATAAATGAATTAAACCAATACAGAGAAATAAGTGCTTTTACATCTTCTGGATAAAATTTTAATTTCTTTCCAGTATGAAGTTCAATTTCAAACGAATTTAAAGGTCTTGGTACAATACCTGCTGCTGTTGACCATCCATTACATATACCTTCCCAAAGGGCCATAAGGTCATTTTTCTTTTTAAGTACATAGTTTGAAGCTTCATTATTATTAGCTGCCTTTAGCATTTGTTGGTTGAGGATATTTAAAAAATTACCACCTCTTCTTTTGTATATATTAAATGCTGTTTGATCGACAATACCACCTCTTAGTTTGACAGCATCACTAAGAGCAGCCCTAACACTTCTATAAACATCACCATTTTTATCTTTATATTTATTAGCAAACATAAACTTGGCATATTCATAAGAGCTTCCGCCAAGAGGATTTAGACTTCCAGTCTTTAAGAAGCCATATTCTTTTTTAGAGCCCCATTTGTACATGTAATCTAAAACTTTATTTGTCAGATCAAAGCTTTCATCTCCTAAGAGTAGGTCATATTTTTCACTTGGGGAGAGCATTGATAAAGCCGCCTCAGACCAATTTGCCATATCCTTTCTATATCGATTTTTTAGTCTGTTATAATTATGTCTCCAGCTAATTGTTTTTCTTGGCCTAATAACATCACTTCTAGCAGATTTTCCACCATGATAAGGGTCAGCAATCCCTCCTTTGTTTAGTGGCCAATAAGTTGAAACCCAAGGTGTTACTTTAGTTGCATTAGATTTAAGTAACCCAGCATTGTACATATCAAATATATTAATGAGTGCATTTTTATCTTCAGACATTCTTTTAACATCGTTATGAATGTCTTTTGTTTTGAGTGGAACGAATGGATAAATTTTTGGATATGGTTTTCTTCTCATTTCAGATGCAAGAGCACTAAAAGTTAATGAACTGATAAAATAAAGACCTATAATCTTTTTCATAAAATCCCCTTATTATACTAAGAAGCAGAGCTTATATGCTTGGTAAATAAATGTGTAGTTTTATGACGCTACTATGAAAATACTTCCTAGTTAATTCTTGACGCATAGCCCCCTTACAGATAATTTTTACACAAGTATTATTACAAGAAGAGATAAATAAGGAGTCTTTATGAAGTTTTTATCATTTTTATTAATACTATCTTTTAATTTGTTTGCGGACACAACAGACACAAAAAGTTTTACATACACTGGAGATAATCATCGTTCTATTGAATTAAATACAGAAGTTACGAGAACTGAATATAGAACTCAGAGGGTTAGGTCGACATGTTATAGAACGGAATTACAAAGAAGATGTTATAATGAAAGATACAATTGTAGACAGGTATGCCAAAATGGAAGATGTCGTAATGTATGCAATACAAGACGAGTTTGTAGAAATGTTCAGGTTCAAAGACCTTATACATGTTGGGTTTATAGACAAGTGCCAGTTCAGGTATTTGATCATTACAGGTCAACATCGGTAGACTTTAATTTCATAAATAATTCGACTACTAGAGCAAGTGAAAACTTTGTTTTAACACAAAGAGGAAAAAATTATAATTTAAAATTAAAAAGTTCAGGCAACTTTTTAGTAAAACTCTATAAAGATATTGATACAACTGAAAATAGTGGAGATACAGTTTTTAGAACAATTTCTTATACTGCTATTTTAGAAGATATTTCTCTTGCTAAATCGGCACTTGGAAATGGTATTAATAAAGTTCAAATTTCAAACTCGATATTAAGTTTCAATATGGGAAAAGGATTTAATCTTAATGACTTTTCTTTAAATTTAAAACTATTTAGGTATAAGAGAATTGGAAGAGACGTTTTAGTATTCAATAATGATATAAAAGATATTGCGATTTTAGAGGATAAGGTTAACTATATTAAAGTCACTATTGACCTTAATCAGTTAGGAGTAACAATTCCCTTTAAAAAACGTATTATTATAAATTCTGAATATCTTGTTGATTTAACTGATGTTATTAATGAAGATCAGGTAAAGACCAAGGCAAGTGGAAATTGGATTTTTAGATAATAAAAGTTTTATAAAAACTAAAAAAGCCTCTTAATGTAAGAGGCTTTTTTAGTTCAATTATCCTAGATTTTATTTATATATAAGTTTTTCCATGATGTGAAAAAAAACATCATTTTAAATTAAAAACCTTACTTCTACCAATAAAAAGTATTAGGTTACTTATAACAAAATGAATTAAAGGAGAAGTAGATGAAACAAATATTCTTATTATTTATTCTTTTTACATTTACGTGTAATCAAGCTTTTGCTTACGGATATGTTAGTGAAACACAAGAAGATGAAGCGATTGTTAATTTAATGGGTCTCGAAAAAATAAAAAGCTCTATTTTTTCAAAGAAAAAAACTTTAAAGAAGCTTAAGAAAGAATTGAAAAGAGCAAAAAAGCTAACTGAAGTGGAGCAAAAAGAACTAGTAAAAAGTCGCTTTGAAAAAGGTTATGTTAGAGCTAAGAAAATAATTAAAAAAATATTAAAAAATGAGAGATTAATTTCCAAAATCTCTTATAAGTCTAATTTGACGAAAATGGATGTAAAAAATAGTCTTAATAATATTATAGTTGTTAAATCTAAATATGAATTATGGAATTCGTTTATAAGTGAAATAGCAATTCAAGGTGGATATGAGCAATATTTAAAAAATAGAATTGAAGAATTAACAATTAATAAAATAGGTCAAATCAATAAAACAAAGAGAGATCGAAAACCAGCATCTATAAATGTTGATCCTGGAAATGTTATAATGATTTTTCTTTTAATTTCTACTTTAGTTGCGCCAATCTTCTTAGCTATCGGTTTAATATTGTTAGCCTTAGGAGTTTCAGCCCTTCCATTTGTTATCGCAACAGGAGCCTTGACGGCAATTGGTTGGTCAGCTGTATGGTTTCTTCATCATGTAGATTAATAAAATTTAATGGAATGAAAGACTTTGTTGCCATGCCAGTAAGTCATTATACGATGGGATTATAGTCCATCTGTTATGCAACAAGTACATTATTTTTTGATTAATGATAAATTAAAAAATTAAAAGATTAGTCGGTTATACTACCGACTAATCTTTGAGTAAAAATTTAGTTTTCCCAAGCTCCTAGGTCACAATAAGTAGCTCTAGAATTAAAAGTTTGGTCTTGTATTGTACAAGTTAAATTATCGCCTCCATTATCAGCAAAAGATGATGGAGTAAATTCCATGTAATAAGTTATCCCATCTGTTTGCTTTGTTGTTATTGAAAAAACGGAACTTGATATTGTTGTACTTCCAATACAATTATTTGGGTATTCTAAGTTTATTGTATTTGTATCTATTGTTAAAGTTGACCCTGAAGATATAGCACAGGTCGCTTTTAAACCTGAACTTTCTAATATAGAGTTATACATAGAAATAGACGTTGTTCCTATCGTACTTATACTTGCTCCAGAAAGATATAGAGCACTAGAACCTGTAGAATTGTTGTAAAACGTAAGATTTTTAAGTGAAGAACTTACTCCTGAGAAAGTTGCGGCACCATTAAGATAAAGAGCACCTCCATGGTCATCAGCAAAATTATCTAGAAAGCTAGAGTCTTCTATGATCAGATAGTTGTCTCCTTCTTGATCAATAGCACCTCCTGAAAAGTGAGATTTATTATTAATAAAAGACGATTTTTCAATAAGAGAGTGTGTTTCTTCTATTTTAAATCCTCCTCCTGATTTTTGAGACGAAAATAAATCTAAGCCAGATTCATTATCTTCAATATTAGAATGCACAATTTTTAAAAAATCATTATTTTTAAAATAAGCAGCCCCTCCATAATTCTGAGACTGATTCTTTACTAATTTTGAGTCAGTAAGGTATACAGATGAGGGATGTGAGTAGGAGTATATTCCACCACCATGAATGTCTGCTGTATTATCGATGATATTTGTATTTGTTATATTGATCAGGTCTGCTCGTCTAAGACTTATACCACCTCCACTTGTATCTGCTGCATTTTTTTCTAAAATAGAGTTTGTTATCATTATATGTAAAGGTGACTCGGTTAAGCCATTTCCTTGAGCATAAAGACATCCGCCTTCACCATCCCCTGATGTGATCAGAGCTTTATTTTCGATACAACTAGAATCAACGAGTTGAAAATTAGAAATAATAGGAGACGGATTTTCAGGAGAACTTTTACTTAAACCTTGAGAGTAGATAGCTCCTCCAAATCCTTTTGCAAAATTTTCTTCAAATTGAGTCGAGTGAATGATTGTTTCCACTGTCCTAGCGTAAATAGCACCACCTCCATTTGAAGAATTATAATTAGTTGTAATCGTTTTATTCTTCTTAAAAAGATCATTATTATGAGATAATTTTTCATAACGGTGAAAAAAATTCGTTTGATTCATATTAGTATATATAGCCCCACCTGCAACCTTATCTACCATTGTATTTTGAGCCGTATTTTCTAAATATTGATTTAAGGAGCTTTCTATGACGTAATCGCCTGTGGCCATAATTGCACCGCCTAGAGCATCAATTTTTATAGTATGCGGTTCACCATCAATATTTGTAACAAAGAACTTTCCGGTAGCATCATTTTCTATAAAGATACTTTCGTGAATAAAGTAGTGAGGTGAATCAGCTTGAGAGGTACTAGGTATATTAGAATTATCTGGGCAATTTGTGATAAAAATAGCGCCTCCTTGATATGCAGAGTTACTATCGAAATGAGACTTTTGTATAGAAAAGTCTCGATAATTACAATGAGTTAAAGATGGCTCTAGAAAAATAGCGCCACCATAACTTGCCGAGTTTGATTTAAATAAGTCTTCACTAACTTCATTATTAAGATATTCAAGAGCATAAATAGCTCCACCTTTTACAGATTTATTATTATTAAATTCATTTTTTTGTGAAATAAAGTCCTGAGAGCTAAATATACTACCTCCTTCTTGAGAAGATTTATTTTCTTTAAAAAAGTTTTCTTTTATTAAAAGAGCACCTTCATTATATATAGCTCCTCCTGATACATCAGCATCATTTTCTATTAAAGATGACTTTACAATAGTTGCTTGTCCTTTATTAAATATAGCTCCACCTCTTTGAGCATATGATCTAAGAACTTCAACAGAATTAAGAAGAAGCTGAGATGATGAGAGGGAGTTGTTGATAAAACCACCATCTTGAGCAATGACTGGTGGAGGAGTAATAACTCCTGTTGTAGGATGGTAATAAGTATCATCAAAGGTTAAGTTAAAAACATTTAATGATCCTTCATTGATAAAAATACTTGGTTGATGAGTTGTACCTGAGATTCCTCTTTTTATTTTTGTTGCAGAGGGAAAGATAATAGAGTTTTTACCATGTATATTTACGGCAAAACCTGGCGGTATAATAATGTTACCATTTTCATAATATGTTCCAGTTGCTAAATTGAGATTAGTACATCCAGTACTTATAGCTGATTGAATTTTATTAAAACCTGGGAAGACAAAACAAGTTACAGCTATACTTTCCTTTGAATACAATGTGAGAAATATAGCAATAGTAAAAAAACTGTACTTAATCATTTATATACTCCTTTTTGATCTATAATCGCAAAGAAGTATATCGAAAGTTTGCAAAGGAAAATTCAGTTGAATTGCATTTTTTGGACTAAAGTCAGTAGATTTTATTTATTTTGTTAAATAAAACCTAAGAAAACTTATTCTACACCTTCTTGTACATATAGTGCTCCATTGTCATCAGAAGCTGCTATAAAGTCTAATACACCGTCATTATTAAAGTCACCAAATTGCATTGTTCCATTTTGCCACCAAGCATGATGATAGCTTGATTCAAAAAATAGAGCATTATTTAATCCTCCTGATCCATCTCCTGTTGCGTAGAAAAAGGCTTGCTCATTACCACCATTCATATAGTATCTATTTGCCATTGGAGCAATAATATCCATGTGTCCATCACCATCAAAATCGGTACAATCATGGTGCCATGTGGAAGATGGATTTCCTGACATGTATGTTCTAAATGATGAATCATTTAAAGTATAGGTCATAGTTGCATCATTTAAGTAAGTATAAAATGGAGAGCTTTGATTTCTAGTCATAAAATCTTTAAACCCATCATTATTAAGATCAGCTATACATACGCCTGGATTTAAACCTCCATTTCCTCCAGAGTAAGAGGCAGATGAATATAATGAATGACTCATGATATTTGATTCTCCACCATTTAAATAAGTTACAAATTGTTTTGTTCCACCAGCAATCGCTCCATCAAAAACAGCATCTTCGTATCCATCGTTATTCATATCTCCGACACTTAAGCCTAGATGAGACATATGAACTTGCCCAGATGGAGTATTGTATACTTTTATTGTATTAAGCGTTCCATCAGCATTAGATGTAACATGATAAGCGACTCCATCTGTATTAGATCCTCCAAAAACAAAATCAGGTAAATCATCTTCATTTAAAAAGATCGCTTTTAAATTATAAGGATATAATGTTCCAGCAAAGGGGGCTGGTATATTTTGGCAAACAGCAGTGGCAAAAGTTTTATCCGGGTTTTGTAGTCTATAACAAAGTCTATTTCCTACGATATCTGTGTAGGCGATATCAAGGTCGCCATCAGCTTGTAAGTCGACAAGTTGTGAAATATAACCACTTCCAAATTCTTGGTCATAAGTATGGCCAGAGTTTCCGTCTCCTTTATATCCTCTAACTCGCCAAGAACCAGAAACAAGATGTGCTACAGTAAAATCAAGATTGCCATCATTATCGTAGTCACCAACGCTCATAATTCTTTTGCGCCCACCTGTTGTAACAGCACCTGTTGTAAAAGAACTAGCACCTTTATTTGCCACAATATCAACCCAAGTCATTCCACCCAATGAGTCTTTAATTCTCAATTTGTAATCTCCAGCTT
>JAOARC010000016.1 GCA_025210745.1 Bacteriovoracaceae bacterium | reverse complement strand
CATCAACATCGTGCCAATTTGTAAATTCAACCATAGAATGAGGATCTGTTGGACCATTGGTCATTAGCATAATAAAGCGAATTATTATACGATTTAAAATATTATATTTTTGATAATCAATTTTTCCAGGAAAGACAGCTATTTTGTCTGGATTCCAAGATGTTTTGGAAAGAAACTTTTGTATATAAGGATTTGTTTCTGGAGTGTTTTTATTTAACTTTCTTGCTACGAGATTAACTGAAAAAAAAGCACTTATTTTGTTGTTTAGAATGTTTTTATTTTTTGAAATGAAATCAAATATTTCTTTGTGATGTTTTCCATATCGGATACTTGCGCCAATAATTATTTTATCATAATTATTTAGATTAGTAGAATAAGCACATGTGATTGGCAATAGATTAACGATGTGCTGGTTGTTTTCCATTGTTGATTTTATCTTTTTAGATATTTTTATAGTATGTTCATCTGTTGTCGAATATAAAATTATTGCCTTTTTCATGTGTAGTCTCTGCAAATATCATAGTTATTTCATGCAAGGTTTTATCATATTTTTTTTGAAATAGAAACATTTGGTTTGTCAAGTGTGTTGGGTTGTTGTATATTGTTTTGTGTATGTTTTTAATAAAAAAACAGTATGGGGGTTAAGGTGAGTAGGTTGGGCAAGTTTTTTGCAGGTGGTGGACAGGTCAAGCTTTATGAGAGTGGGCAAGAGGCTGTAGAGAACAAGTTCCCAGAGAAAGAAAAGTCTAAGCGCAGAAACTCATGGAAACGCTATTTGGCTATGGGGGCATCAATTGCTGTAATGAGTTTTGCAAGCCCTAAAGATGCTAATCCTGCCTCAGAAAACACTCAAAATAGCGACCTTAATCTTAAAAATAATATTGAACTAGCTGACTTAAATATTCAACAACCGAATACTCAAAATGCTGTTGATTATCAAAAAGCTGCCGTTGATAGTGTTCGTGCAGAAAATATTAAAAGAATTTCAGATTTTATTAAAAATCAAGATAAGAAGGATTTGACTTTTTCTATATCTTTGGAGCATATTTTGATGCTTGGAGATGAGCCTTTGGTTGGCAAAAAAGGCAAGGATTATGAGAAACTTTCATATGCTTTATTTGAAGATAAGTTAGCAAAGGCAACAGGTTCTTATAAAAGGCCTCAAATATCATTGAACTGCTATACTTTGTTAAATATGCTTGATAAGGAAAGAGGGTTGAAGTTAGTTTCTTCTAAGCTAAAAAGTAGAAAAAAACAGCTTCAAAAGCTTTTTGACAAGGAAAGAGCACAAAATTTATCTAAACTAGAAGCTAATATAGAAAAACATTATGACAAATATCTAAAAAGATACTCAAATGAAATTCAAGTTGCAAAAGTTCCTGAAGTAAAAAAACAAGAAGATAAGCAAGAAGATAAAGTTGAAAATATTGAAAAGAATAAAAAGGATAATGACAATAAATTAGGTGAAGTTAAGGATAATAAAAATAAAAATAAAAAAGATAAGACCTTTAATAAAAATGAGAACAAAGGTAAAGATAAAGCGTCTAATGATGAGAAACATACATCTGTTTCTGGTGATAAATATGATTATCAAACTAATTTAAAACAAGCTCAAAAATTAATGTCTAGTCTTTCTAGGTTTGGTTCTGGGGCATTGGCTCTTGTAGATTTGTCTTATTCTCCAAAGGCTCGTGAGTTAATTAAAAATATTATTGATCCATTTGAGTTAAAAGATGGTAGCAAGGCACAAATAAAAATTAAATCAATGAAAGATGATATAAAAAATATTTCTGACAAAGATACATTAAGTTATGTTGATTACTCTAACCCTAATGAGCCGACTTTATTTTTATCGAACTCTTTGTTTGTCTCAAAGGGAGAAAAATCTTCTGATTTTTTATCAAAACAAAGGCATGAGAGGAGCAAGAATTTAGTTTATGGCTTAAAAGAGCTTGAGGCCTATAAAAACAATCATGGTGTTTCTAAAGATGCTTTGAGAGATTTGGACTTGATTAAATCTTTTGATGCGGCAGAAAAGCAATGTTCTCTTATTGAAATATGTTGGGAGCAAGAAAAGGTTTCTAATAAAAACCCAAAGATATTAAATGGCAAGCTTGATAAGGTGGATCATTTTAGCTATCTATGTCAAGGTTCAAACAATGTAGATGAAAGCCTTTCATCTATGGCAAAAGAGTTTTCAAAATATAATCTGTTATCTAGTGAAAATATAACTTTATCTAAAAAAGAAGCGATGACAGAATATTTTAAGGGCGATGAATATATGGCTGAAATCAGCAAAATCTATAGCTGTTTAGAAGAAAAAGAGCCTTTGAAAGAGATCATTAAAAACGTAAAACAAGACCATGAGAAAGAATATCTTTTAAGCTTGGCTATTCCAACATTGAGCAATAAGGTTTCTGGAAAATGGCTGGAAGATGCTATAAAAACAGGGGTTAAATTTAAGGTCGAAGACTTAAATAATCTGGGGGGATATTATGATCCAAACCCTAAAAACAAATCTATAACCATTAAAATGGGTGAGATAGCTAGCAATCAAGATAAAGTAGAAAAATATTCTCATTTGTTAGATTTTTCACATGAGTTGAGACATTTTTGGCAAGACCAAAAAGGACTTATGGTTGACGGTAATAGCATTCAAGAAAAACTTATAATGAATAGATGTTTAGAAGCTGATGCGAATGTGGGGGCTATATTTGCAATGAATAGCTTTAAAGAAGATAATGGTTGGAATGAACCTTATGAATATGCAAAAGACGATAAAAGCTTAAGCCCTATTGATAACTTTAATGAAGATTTAATCCAAAAATTTGAAAAAGGAAAAAATGAATCAGAGGCAGCATCTTTTATATTTAAAGAGTGGTTTAAATTATACTCATATGTAGGTCTTCCTAAATTAACACATGACTTAAAAGATGATTATGCATTAAGTTTTGCAAATGATATTAAAGTATCTGAATATGTTGGTAAGCCGGCTTTTGATATAACATCGCAGAGTTTTGATGCATGGCTAGAAGGTTTTACAGTACCTAGCGATGACGATAAATATGTAACAAAACATATCGGGATAGATTTTTTGAATAAAAGCGAAAACAAAAATGTTGATGAAAAAACTTATAATAAATTAGTGAAGAAGATTGAGGATTATATTAAGTTACACCCAGAAAAAAAATTATCTATAGAAGAAGAAAAGAAAAAACTTCCTCCTAAATATGATAAGGATTTTATGCAAATACTATATGAAAACGGCCCAAAAGATATGATTGAAGATTTGATAGATGATAAAGTTAAAAAGAGTAATGAAACAGAAATTTTGAATAAAAAACAAATAGAGGCTAAACAAAAAATTGTTAACTATAAGATAAAACAAAAATCTAAAAATGCCAAGCTAGCTAATAAGGTAGCATTACTACGTAATAGGGGGAGAATATGAGGCTTTTTATATTCTTATTACTTATTGTTTTTTGCTCTAATAACTTAAAAGCGGAAGAACTAAATATATGGAATATTGTTAAAAATGATAAATATAGTGGTCGTGTGCATGATTATATAAAAACGCTAGAAGCTAAAGATATAAAATATATTCTTAAACAGAAAGAGAGAAACAAAGAGATTTCAAATTTTATAAATAAGATGCTTTTGAGAGTTTCGGCAATAAATAATAAATTAGATGTTGTAAAAACTATTGTAGAAGCAGGGGGAGATGTAAATTATCAGGATGATATAATGTTATCTCCTTTAATTCTAGTGT
>JAOARC010000015.1 GCA_025210745.1 Bacteriovoracaceae bacterium | reverse complement strand
GTATTTAAGTTACTAAAATTATTAACACCAAGCTGACTTTGATATTCATTTTGTCTTTGACTAATTTAGATCCTAGCACCAGGGTGCTAGGGCAGTTTAAAAGTAGTATTCTTAGCTGATAATTATCATACTTTTAGATCTAAAATCTTGCTAAAAGATAATATGAGCGATTTATATAAAAAATATGATGTAAATGTACCTAGATATACAAGTTATCCTACGATTGTAGATTGGAATAACTGCGCGAATGAACAAAAGTGGATGAATCACGTTAAAGATAGTGAGCAGCTTGATTTATACATACATATTCCATTTTGTAATAAGCTTTGTTGGTATTGTGCTTGTAATAGAGAGGTTACAAAAGATCAAAAAAAGATTGATAAGTATACATCCTATCTTCTAAAGGAAATTGACCAATATAGTATTAAAGATCACAAAATTGGTAATATTCATTTTGGAGGAGGAACTCCAAATGCACTATCAGTTCAAAACTTCCATAATATATTAAATTCATTTAATAAAAAGGACTTTAGTATTTCTGTTGAGATAGATCCTAGAGTTATAAGTGAACAAAAAATTGAGGCTTATAGTTTATATAATGTAAAACATCTGTCATTTGGAATTCAAGACTTTGATATCGATGTTCAAAATGCAATCAATCGTTATCAACCTTTTGAGTTAGTTCAAAATATATATAATCAAGTGCGAGAAAAAATAGATTGTGATATAAACTTTGATCTTGTTTATGGACTTCCAAAGCAGAATTTAGAATCGATTCAATATACTTTGGACAAAGTTCAAGAGCTATCTCCTGATACTATAGCCCTTTATAGTTATGCCCATATGCCAAAAATATTTAGTGCACAAAAGCTTATAAATGAACAGGAACTGTTAGTTGGAAAGGATAAACGTCATCTTTATGATATGGCCAAAAAGAGACTTTTAGAAATTGGTTACGTGGAAATAGGCTTAGATCACTTTGTAAAAAAAGAAACAAAGCTATATGAGGCTTTTAAAACAAATCAATTAAAGCGTAGTTTTATGGGATATACTCATTTAAAATCAGATACTCTTGTAGGTATTGGTGTAAGTTCAATAAGTGAATCTAAGAACTTCTACTTTCAAAACACTAAGGATATAGATAGTTATTATAAACGTCTTAATAACCATGAGAGTCTATTTGTAAAGAACCATGAAATGAGCGAGGATGATATTACTAGAAAGTTTTTTATTAATGATCTTATGTGTAATCTAAGTGTAAAGCAAAATAGAGCACTCGCTTTAGATGATAATAAAAAGATTGATGAATTTATATCAGACAAAATTCTTGAGAATGATGAGGATAATTTTATTGTAAAAGAATCTGGTAAACCATTTTTAAGAAATATTGCAAGTGTATTTGATCGTTATAGAGCAAATACACCTGAAGGCTTTAGCCGTATCTAGTATTATTTGATTTTTGACTTGTAAAATTTAAGTTCTTTTTGAACTGCTTTAGGAATATGAGTTCCTGAGCTACCAGTATATCCTGCTGTGATAGATGATTTTAAAGCTTTGTAAGCATCTTTTGCATATTGGCTTTTTGGAAACCTTATAATGCATTCTTTGTAATATAGCTCTCCAAGAGAATATATATCTAAAGAGTGATTAAAGTTCTCTATTACACCCATCCAGTAGAGTAATTTAGGAGTAATATTACTTTTATAATTTAATATAATATACTTAGATATAAGAGTAGAGGTTAAGGTCTTTAAAACAAGCTTATCTTTGCTGGATGAATATAAGTTAAGCAAATGCTCTTTATTTGGCTCAAGATATTTGTTGATAATAAAGTTAATATATTTTTCATCTGCTTTGTTGATGTTTATTTCTTGTGTATATTTAAGCTGTGATTTCATTTTTTGAATATAAGAATTAATAGTATTTTTATTAACAGCATATTTTTTAAATGCATTAAGTTTGATCAAAAGGTTTTCTGTTGGCCCATTGTATTTAAGAAATGTTTGGCTATAAATATTAAGTAAGTCTTCTAGAGCTCGAAAAGATCTTTTCGATTTTAATTCACCTAAAATATCTTTTTCTAGTAAAGATAGAGTCTTTTTATAGTCTCTTAGAAGAAAAGAAAAATTGATTTTATCCTGTAGAGATAATTTTTTTAGAGATAATTTTCTTTTTACAGGAGGAAATAACTCCGCTGGAAGATGTGAATGGCAAGCAATACATGTTGATGAAAGACTTTTTACTCTGTATTTCGTATATTGATAGTTTTTCTTGGTATGAGCAGTATTGATTTCTTGATAAGACTTTATAAGGACTTCTCTTAGTGGTGCTAGTATTGCTGATTCTTTTAGATCATTAAGCTTTTTACTTAAAATATGTTTTTCTAACTCTTTAAAGTGAAATTCACTTTGTTTTTCATTTAATTGTCCTTCATATAGTTTTATGTAATGGGTATAAATGTCTTGCATATGAGATTGGAGGTTTTTTGCTAAGCAAAATGATGAGCTGGTTACAAGTATTATAAGTAAAGCTTTCATTTTAAGATCCTTTTTTATATTTGTTTTAAATATATGACTAAGGTCATTCTATTTTTATTTTCTTTCTATAAAAATATTAGTATGAGGAGGATTATATGCAAACAAAAATAACATTTAAAAACCTTGAGGGCTCAGATGGTATAAAATCAATAATAGAAAAGAAAATGAAGCATTTGGCTAAATATGACCATAATAAGAATTCTCATGTTAACTGGGTTTGTTCCATCGATTCTAAGGCACATTGTGTTGAAGCTGATGTACATATGGAAAATCGATCATTTTATGCTAAGGCTTTATCTAATGATATGTATAAGAGCATAGATGAAGTTATTTCTAAAATTGAAACTCAATTACAAAAGCATAATGATAAACGAGCGACTCATTTGAGTAATATAAAAAATATGTTATAGTTTTTTCATGCTCCATTCAAAAACAGATGTCATTTTTAAGTATTCTAATATTGGAATTATTATAAGTGATTCTGAAGGATTTATTAAGGATGTAAATCCTGCAATCTCTCGTATTTTAGGATATGAGCACAGTGAACTTATTAGTTTAACTATTGAGGACTTATTACCTCAAAAAATTCGTAAAAAACATATTACTTATAGAGATGAATATAAAATAAAACCGACTCCTCGTTTAATGGGAGTAGGTAGGGATTTATATGCTCAAAAAAAAGATAAATCATTGCTTCCGGTAGAAGTTAGTTTATGTACTTTTGTTGATAAAGGTGAAAAGTTTTATGTTAGTTTTATTAATGATATAACTTTAAGAAAAGAATCTGAGCAACGTTTAGAACAATTTGCGCAAAGTCTTGAGCAAAAAGTTGAAATAAGAACAAATGAGTTATCTGAAGCTTTAGTGGAGTTAAATCATACTAATGAAAAACTGACGAAAAGCCAGCAACAAGCTCAGCAAGCTCTAGAAAATGAAAAGAAAACAAATGAGTTGAAATCAAGATTTGTATCTATGGCTTCTCATGAATTTAGAACACCTTTAGCAGGAATCTTAAGTTCCGTGAATCTTATTGATAAGTATATCGAGATAGATAGTTTAGAAAAAGTAAATCGTCATATAAATTCGATTAAGCGCTCAGTTAAAGGTTTAACAAATATTTTAGAAGACTTTTTATCCTTAGATAAACTTGAAGAAGGAAGAGTTTTACCTCATCTTTGTTCTTTTAATTTAAGCGAGCTTTTACAGCAGATTGTTGAAGATATCCAGGATACAGCATTACCTCATCAAAAAATCTCATTAAACCTTCATGAACAAAAGGTAGAGCTTTATCAAGATAAGGAAATGATTAGGAATATTTGTTTGAATTTAATTAATAATAGTCTGAAATATTGTAAAGAAACAGGAGTTCTTTTGGTTATTAACGTCAAAAGAAGTGAAAAGTTTGTTGAGATAAGTTTTAAGGATAATGGAATAGGGATTCCAAAAGAAGATCAGGAATATTTATTTAATAGATTTTTTAGGGCTAAAAATGTTATGGGACATAATGGAACAGGATTAGGTTTAAATATAGTCAAGCATTACTGTACATTAATGGGTGGCGAAATTAGTTTTATAAGTGAACAAGGAGTTGGATCAACTTTTAGTGTAAAGTTACCAATTAAGTATAATGAATAAAATTGTTTTAATTGAAGATGATGTGGTCATGAGACAAAATACTTGCGAGATTTTAGAGCTTGCAGGATATAAAGTTGAAACTGCGCAAGATGGGGCTATGGGAGTTTCACTTGTTCAAAAGTTTCTTCCTGATCTTATTGTATGTGATATTATGATGCCAAAGATGAATGGCTTTGAAGTATTTAATACTCTTGCAGCTAGTGATAAAACCAACTCTATACCATTTATATTTTTGACGGCAAAATCTGATAAGGGGGATGTAAGAGAAGGTATGGCAATGGGGGCTGATGATTATATTACGAAGCCTTTTGAAGCAGATGATCTTGTAAATGCTATAAAAGCCAGGCTGAATAAAAAACAAATTATTGAGCAAAATGCTCTAAAAAGTACTAAGAATATTGAAGAGTTTATACATGTAGCTGAAGACTTAACAGGTTTAACCGAGTTAACAAAAGATTACCATACTCTTGAGTATAAGAAAAAAGGTATTGTTTATGATATAGGCCAAAGGCCGCAATATTTATATTTTTTAGAACAGGGGAAGGTAAAATCTGTTCTGTATCATGAAGATGGTAAAGAGTATTTAAATGAAATTTTCTTAGAAGGAAGCTACTTTGGTATAGAGTCTATTCTTTTGGACAGATCATATCTTGATAGTTGTATTGCTATGGAAAGCAGTAAAATAAAAAAAATTCCACTTCATGATTTTTTGGTTCTTGTATATAAAAATCCCAGTGTATCTAAAGCACTTATGGCAATTTTAGCAAATAATTGTCGTGACAAAGAAGAGCAGCTCTTGTCTATGGCATATAATAGTGTAAAAAAGAGAACAGCTATTTGTTTAGTAAGCTGTGCGAAAAAAGAGTCTCAATTGAAAGAAAATATTGAGATAAAAATCACAAGAGATGATCTTGCTAATATGGTTGGAACTGCGACAGAAACCGTTATTCGTTGTTTAAGTAGTTTAAAAGACGAAGGGCTTATTATTATTAAAGGTAGAAAAATTTTAATTCCAAGCCTAGAAAGTTTAGCTAATAGCTAAAAAGATGATAATTGTCATAAAATATTTATATTAATTATTTTAAGATAGCTCAGATGAGCGGAAAAATTATTTTATGTACAACGAATCATTTAGACTCGTATGAGCTAAGCTATCATTTAAATTGTCTGTTAGAAGGAAAGTCTAATATAGAATTAGCTTTGATAGGGTGCTATATGCCAAAAGGCATCAGTAAAGATACTGTTATTGAGGCAAATGATCGTAAAAAAGAGCTTTTATTTAGCAATTTAAATGATGTTGCAATCAAGATAAAAAATGATATCAGATTAAAAGATATATTTCATGATATTTCTATTAAGGTTTCCTTAGGAAGCCCCGTGAACGTTTTATCTCAATATTTGACAGATAATGACGTTTCGCACTTAATATTAAAAAAAGTAAATTATGATACAGCTTTTTTTACTATTAAGAATTTGAGCGAAAAAAATATGAACTTACCAATAACATTATTATCTATAAAGCAGTAGAGGATGGGTCAGTCCTGTTATCATTGTAAAGAAAGTTTTACTTTTAAAGCTATTGAGTTTGATGGCAAAGATTTTTGCTGCTTAGGATGTAAAGGCGTATATGAGTTATTATCTGAACACTCTATGCAAAGTTTTTATAATCTTAAAACAAAAAATAAAGTTTCATATACTAATGATAGTTTTAATTATCTGGATCATGAAGATTTTTTTAAACAATTTGTAAAAACAGATGAAAAAAATATAAATACATTTAGTTTTTATATTGAAGGTATCCACTGTGCGGCTTGTTTGTGGCTTTTAGAAAGGTTAGGGGAAATTAATAAAGGAATACTAGAATCATATCTTAATATGGACTCTAGTATTCTTGAAGTTCGTTACCATAGAGATCATAAATTATCAGATATTGCATATTTAATTGAGCGTTTTGGATATAAACCTCATCCTATTTTAACTTCACAAGATAAAAAAGCCCTAGAGTATAAAGAAAATCGTAATGATATTTTTAGAATAGGTTTATCGTTTGCTTGTGCGGGAAATATAATGTTGTATAGTTTTGCTGTATATTTAGGAGCTCCTGCTACTTTTGCAAAATATTTTAATATTTTTTCTTTCTTTTGTTCAATTCCAATTATTTTTTATTGTTCATTACCATTTTATAAAAATGCATTTACGGCATTGAAGCTTAAGAGGGTATCGATTGATGTTCCAATTGTATTTGCTGTTTTATTGACTTTTATTATGGGAATAATCAGTTTTTTTACAAAATATGAGTTTTATTACTTTGATACAATTGCAACATTGATTTTTTTACTTTTATGCTCAAGATATCTTTTGAAAATTATTCAAAAAAGAGCAACAAAACTAGCAAAAATACAGAATACTTATATGTATGGGCCTGTTACGAGAATAGAAAATGGTAGAGAAGTTGAAGTATTAGCTAAGTATGTAAATGTTGGAGATACTTTAATTGTTAAGCCAAATGAAACAATTCCAGTGGATGCAAGAGTTATTAGTGGAAAAAGCTATGTCAATAATGCTGTTGTAACAGGAGAGTCAAGTCCTGTAGAAGTAAGAGCTAAGAGTAAGGTGTATATGGGGGCGCAGAATATCTCTGAAACATTGACCATTTATACAGAAAAAACAAGTGAAAACTCAACAATGGGAAAAATTATTCGAGAACTGGAAAGGAATTGGAATACACTTGATATTAAAAGTCGTCTTGACCGTATATCACAGTTTTTCGTTACTATTGTCATATTAAGTTCTTGTATTTCTTTTTTTTATTTTCTTTTTTTTGATTCATTTTCAGTTGCTTTAAATCGTTCTTTTAGTTTAATTCTTATTACATGCCCGTGTGCTTTAGCAATTTCAACTCCCTTGGCTTTTATTTTAGGCCTATCATCATTTTTCAAGCATGGTGTTTTTGTTAAAGATGAAAAAGTTTTTGAAAGAATTCTTGATATTAGAAATATTTTTTTTGATAAGACGGGAACTCTAACTGATGGTGATTTTCAATTAGACTTAAACGAAATACCAAAAGAGTATATAGATATATTGTATGCTATTGAGAGTTTTTCTAACCATATTATAGGAAAATCAATTACGAAACAATTATCAACTCTCGGTTTAAAGAAATTAGAAGTAAAAGAATTCAATGAAATTATTGGATCAGGGGTTGAAGCAAAAATTTTGAATAATAAGTATAGAATAGTAAAAAGCCAACAGGAAGAAGGTGTTTTTAATAAAGTCGATTTTTTTGAAAATGATGAGTTAAAATTTACTTTTCAAGTTGATGATAATCTTAAGCGAAATACTATTTTTGATATACAGAAATTAAAGAGAAAAAAACTGAATCTTTTTATTGTTTCAGGGGATTCTAAAAATAGGGTTTATAATATTGCTAGCAAATTAGGTATAGTTTTAGAAAATTGTTACTATAGTGTTTTGCCATTTGAGAAAAAAAAGATCATTGAACATAAAAGTTATGGGATGATGGTAGGAGATGGGGTAAATGATGTTGTTGCTATGAAAGCAGCTTCTGTATCGGTTGCTGTAAGTGGAGCAACGAGTGCATCTTTAAGAGCTAGTGATATATATATTGAAGAGAATTCAAAAGTTCTAATAAGCGACATTTTTACGGGCACAGATAAAATATATAATATTATTAAGAGAAACTTAATAATATCGATCATTTATAATATAATCGGGGCATTTTGTGCCTTAAGTGGTCTTGTTACTCCTATTTTTGCAGCTATCTTTATGCCCATAAGTTCTGTAACTGTTATTTTATCAACAGTGATTGCTATAAAATCTATGAATAAAGTTTTTAATCATGATTAAAATCAGTTTTTTAAAGTTTAAAGATTGTTAAGCTGCTAGTATATTATTGATGTTACTATATTTTAAGGTGGGATAAGGTGAGTGTATTATATCTAATAATACCAATGGCGCTATTAATAGCATTACTATTTTTAATCGGCTTTTACTTTGCTGTAAAAAATGGTCAGTATGATGATCTAGATACCCCTTCGCACAGAATTTTAATTAACGATAATTATAACGAGGATGAAAAATGAGTGAAAAGAACTTAGAAACTTTCTCGTACAATGATGGTGTAGTAAAGAAGTTTGCTATTGCTACTGTTGTATGGGGAGTTGTTGGGATGTTGGCAGGTGTTCTCTTGGCAGCACAACTTGCGGACTGGAGATTTAATTTTGGCTTAGAGTGGATTACTTTTGGAAGGTTAAGACCTCTTCATACAAATGCAATTATATTTGCTTTTGTTGGAAATGCTATTTTTGCTGGTATTTATCATTCAACGCAAAGACTTTTAAAAGCGAGAATGTTTAGTGATACTTTAAGCAATATCCATTTTTGGGGATGGCAACTTATTATAGTTGCGGCAGCGATAACTCTTCCTTTGGGGATAACTGCGGCAAAAGAGTATGCAGAGCTAGAGTGGCCAATTGATATTTTAATAACAATTATATGGGTTGTTTTTGCTGTTAACTTTTTTGGAACTCTAAAAAAGAGAAGAGAAAAGCATATATATGTTTCAATTTGGTTTTATATTTCAACTATTATTACAGTAGCTCTTTTACACATTGTAAATTCTATTAGTATTCCTGTTGATTTTATGAAAAGTTATCCTGTTTATGCTGGTGTTCAAGATGCACTTGTTCAGTGGTGGTATGGACATAATGCAGTTGCATTCTTTTTAACAACTCCAGTTTTAGGTTTAATGTATTATTATGTACCAAAAGCAATTAATAGACCTGTTTATAGTTATAGGCTTTCTATTGTTCACTTTTGGTCTTTAATTTTTATTTATATTTGGGCTGGACCACACCATTTACTATATACGGCATTACCTGAGTGGGCGCAAACTCTTGGTATGGTTTTCTCGCTAATGCTATGGGCACCTTCTTGGGGAGGGATGATCAACGGTCTTTTAACGTTAAGAGGTGCATGGAATAGAGTAAGAGAAGAGTCATTATTAAAATTCTTTGTAACAGCTTTAACTTTTTATGGAATGTCTACATTTGAAGGTCCATTATTATCAATTAAGTCTGTAAGTTCTCTTGGACATTATACTGATTGGATTGTAGGTCATGTTCATGCTGGTGGTATTGGATGGAATTATATGTTTGCTGCCGGAATGCTTTATTATATGGTTCCAAAACTATGGAAAACTAAAATTTTTAGTGAAAAATTAGCTAAGACTCAATTTTGGACGGCAACTTTGGGTCTATCCATGTACTATATTTCTATGGTTGTTGCTGGTATTACTCAAGGTTTAATGTGGAGAGCTGTCGATGATAAAGGGCAGCTCGTTTATCCAAACTTTGTTGAAACAGTAGATAAAATTGTTCCAATGTACTGGGTAAGATTAATAGGTGGGATTTTAGTTTTCTCAAGTATGCTTATAATGCTTTATAATATTATTAAAACTATAAAGTCTGCACCAGCTACAAAAGAAGAGGAAAAATTTAAAGCTAAAGCTTTAGATCATAGTGCATATAAAGATGAAAAAGGACATAGAAAATTAGAGGGAATGACTGCTGTATTTACTATCTTAGCGACAGTTGCAGTTTTAGTAGGGACTATTATTGAGTTTGTTCCTGCATTCTTATCTAAAGACTTTATAGAACTGAATGAAAAGGTAAAGCCATATACAGCTTTAGAAGTTGCTGGTCGTGATATATACATAAGAGAAGGATGTTATAATTGTCACTCTCAAATGATTAGACCGATGGTTTCTGAGTATTTAAGATATGGAGAAGCAACTCAGGCAGCTGAAACTGTATATGATCATCCATTCCAATGGGGATCAAAAAGAACAGGTCCTGATCTTGCTAGGATTGGTGGTAAGTATCCAAATTCTTGGCATTATTTTCATATGAAGGATCCACGTCAAGTTGTTCCTGGATCAATAATGCCTGAATATACTTGGTTATTTGGTAAGAAAACTCAGTATGAAGCACTACCTAAAAAGCTTAAGGTTTTAAAAGCTGTAGGTGTTCCTTATACACAAGCTCAGATTGATAATTCTATTGAAGATGCAAAAGCACAAGCGTTAAAAATTACTCAAGAAATGAGCTCAGCTGGGGTTAGTGAGAAAATGCAAAATAAGCAAATTATTGCTTTAATTGCTTATCTACAAAGACTAGGAATGGATGTAAAGGAGAGTAAATAATGAAATCTGCCGTTTTAGCTGGATTTAACCAAACATGGTTAACAAGTTTAGCGTTATTATTATTTTTATCAATCTTCTTAATAATGCTTTTTTATATTTTTAGAAAGAACTCGGGAAAGCTATATAATGAGGTTCAGAATTTACCGTTAAATGATGGAGAAAAAAATGAGTGATCAAAATAAAAATGAAGTTGAAATTTTTGAGGATGAAAAACAAATTCTCTTAGATCATGATTATGATGGTATCAGGGAACTAGATCATCCTTTACCAAAATGGTGGTTGATTACTTTTTATGTGACAATCATTTTTTCAGTTCCTTATTATTTAGCTCACACTTTTGGAGGAGCTCAAAGTATTCAAGAGGAATTTAAAAGTGATGTAAAAACAGCGATAAAAACTCAAGCTGAGCATGAAGCAAAAGAGGGCGGATTTAATGAACAAGAATATAGAAAGATCCTTGCTACTGAAAAAATAGATAAAATTGCTAAAAAAACTTATAAAAGAAAGTGTAAAGCATGTCATGGAAAATATGGAGAGGGAGGTGTTGGACCAAACTTAACTGATAATTTCTGGTTACATGGAGATGGTTCTATCGCAACAGTTTATAAAACAATTCATAAAGGTGTTGTGGATAAGGGAATGCCTGCTTGGGGAGCTAAGTTGGGTAAGAAAAAAACTTATGCTGTTTTAAAGTATGTTATGGCATTTAAAGGGACTAATCCAGAAAATGCAAAAGAGCCACAGGGAAAAGAGTATAAGTAATGTCAAAATATAGTCTTCCTGAAGATCGTCTTCAAACAACAGATGAAAAAGGAAATCGAGTATATATACATCCACATGATGTGAAGGGACCGTGGAAAAACCTTAGAACAAAAGTCTATTGGTTCCTCATATTATTATACCTTGTATTACCTTGGATTTATATTGGTGGAAAGCAAGTGATCTTACTTGATTTACCGGCTAGAGAGTTTTATATTTTTGGGAAGACATTTTATGGTCATGATGGTCCATTTTTAATTTTCTTATTACTTGGTTTCTTATTTTTTTTCGCTTTTGTGACGAGTGTATGGGGAAGAGTTTGGTGTGGTTTTGCATGCCCTCAAACCGTATTTATTGATACTATTTATCGTTTTATTGAAAGGAAAATTGAAGGTGTCGGTCCTAAAAGAGATAAACTGGAAAGAGCTCCTTGGAATTTAGAAAAGATAGTGAAGCGTTTTAGCAAGTGGTTGCTATACACAATTGTCTCTATGCATATTGTTCATTCTGGAATTGGTTATTTTGTAGGCACACATAAGTTACTATATATAACGATGCAGTCACCTACAACGAATCTTTATTTATTTGTACTAATGTTAACTATAACAGCAATTATTTTGTTTGATTTTGGTTGGTTTAGAGAGCAATTTTGTATTATAGCTTGTCCTTATGGAAGATTTCAAAGTCTTGTTATGGATGAAAACTCTCTCATTATTTCTTATGATAAAAAAAGAGGGGAGCCTAGAAAAAGAACAAAAGGTATTGATCCAAATGATCTTGGTGACTGTGTTAATTGCAATAGATGTGTCAATGTATGTCCAACGGGAATAGATATTAGAGAAGGCCTTCAAATGGAATGTATTGCGTGTACCATGTGTATTGATGCTTGTGATGACATTATGAAAAAGGTTAAGAAACCAACTGGACTTATAAGATATACAACGGAAACTCAAATTGATGGCAAAAAGAAAAAGTATAGCCCAAGGGTATATTTATATGGAGCTCTATTTATAGCAACAATCTTTACTCTTATGTTTTCTTTAAGTAAGAGGCAAGAGCTTAAAGTTCAAGTGATTAGAGAAGGGAAATCTCCTTATCAGTATTTGGTTACAGAAAAAAAGGTTATAAATCGCTTTAGTTTACGTATGCGCTATATGAACCCAAAAAAAGAAACACTTTCACTTCATTTATTGGCGGATAATGTGGAGCTTATTGCGCCCGAATTTCCGTTAGAAATTGAAAATGAGAATATAAACTCAAATATCTTTTTAAAATTTCCTAAGAGTATTTTAAAAAATGGAAAGAAAGTTATTCAAATGGTAATAAAAGAAGATCGCAAAGACAGGCTTATTAAAGATGTCACTTTACTGGGCCCAATAGAGTAGGTCGGCTTTTTGAAAGAGTACCTACTTATATGTATCCCAATTATTGTATCAAGTTTTTTTGGAAGCTTTCATTGTATTGGTATGTGTGGTCCAATTGTTCTTATTCTTTCAAAGAATAAAAACAATCTTCTTTTTTATCATGGTGGAAGACTGATATCATATTTATTTTTAGGTTTTCTAACAGGCTTTTTTAGTCAAACTTTTTTTGCAAGGTTTAGTCAGACAAATATTATAAAATTAAGCCCTCTTGTAATGGGGGCGACATTTATTTTTCTTGCAATACAAGTCTTGCTTAAAAGAAAATTGCATATACATTTTTTAGAGCGCTTTTCAAGAATAAATTCATTCTTCTTACAAAAATTTAAAAATGAAAAGCAAAAAGCTTTTTTTATAGGTATAGGAACTATTTTTTTACCATGTGGGTGGTTATATGGTTACGTTATTGGAGCTGTGACAACCAACTCTATTATTTTATCAATGCTCATTATGTTTTCTTTTTGGCTTGGAACTTTACCATTATTAAGTATTGCCCCTGCTATTATAAATAATATCTTAAGGCCTTTTAAAGAACGTTTTTCTTTATTTTCTGGAGTTTTATTATTATCAGTTGGAATCTGGCTTATTTATATAAGCATTTCTAGATTCTAACTCCAAGACCACCATATATAGCAGTCTTTTTAAGCTCCATTTTATATAGAGAGTATTCAAGACCAATATTTGCAGAAAAGTTTTTGTTAAACGTTTTGCTTAGCCTTAAATCGCCAAAGTCATGAAGATTTTGTCTATAAGTATTAGTACCTAACTGAGAGTCTAATTGGTCCCAATCAAAGTTAAAACTATTTCTTAAGCTCATAGAGTCATTTAGACTGTATGAAATATAAGGAGCAATACTAACTCTTAAGGCTTGCTGAGGATTTGTTTTATCTTGAATAATATCTCTTTCTATTGATGAGCCAATACCATAGTAAGTATTCTTAATATTTGAATAGAAGCTAAGGGATGGTTGTATTCCATATCCATGGCTCATAATATTACTTGCTGTTGGTTTTTCATAGTAAATAGATGTACTGACCCATCCAAAAGGAAGGTTGAGTACAGATGGTATAAATAAAGTTAATCTGTGATTGTTAAATGATCTTCCATTTGCTCTTGTGCCTTCAGAACCATCAGACCAATTGAACTTAACATTATCTTTGTGTTCATCTTGTAAAGTTACATTGTAAGATAAATTCCAGTTATTTTTAAACTTATAACCTAGGGAAAAAGCATGAAAGCTTTGGTATGCACCTGTTGTATCAAGATCTTTTCCATCAAAGTTACCTGTTCCACCTTTAAACCTATTATAAGTCTCACCTGATTTATAATCCTTTGATAAGGAAGGGCCAAGAAATTTTACCGAATAACCTAGGCTAAAAGGCTTTAATACCTCTTTGATAGAGTTTTGTTTTACAGTTGTCGTAATAGTCGAACCACTAGCAACAGCACTTGATAGTACAATAGAGGTCACAATTTTTCTAATCATTACTTTGTATCCGTTTTAGTTAATTGTGTTTGCTTTTGAACAGTCCTCGTACTTTGAAGCAGCATATCCCTTTGCGCTACATATTCTTTTATATTTCCAATTAATCTTTCTCTAAGCATTGCTTCTTTGTCATTTTTGATATTATTAGCAAATTCTTTTTTGATACTTGCATAATCAAAAGCGATAAAATGAAGAAGATGTTCAATCTCTTCGCTTGTTTCTTGATATGGTATTGAGTTTTCAGTATTTTGGTTATCTAGATTAAACTTATAAGATAAGACCATATGGTCATCTCTTTTTGCTGAATAAAGAGCTTGAATAGTCCAAATAGCATTTTTAATTGAAGCACTATAGGCCTGCATACCAAAAGAAGCAGCTTCTTGCTTTTTATTTTGTTGTAAGAAAAGAATTTCCCAGTGTCTTTTCATATAGCTTCTAAACTTATCAGAGTTATATAAATCACGACTTGCAAATAGAGCAGAGTTCTTTTCTAATCTTTCAATTGTTGTTTCTGCATTAATTTTAGATTTTTTATAAAAATCAGCTAGCTGCTTAATTTTCTTATGGGTCGCCGGGATAGATAATGTTTTATCTTTACTTAGAGTATCAGTCATTTTTTGCATAAAAACAAAAGCTCTACCTGTATACACATTCTTTTGAGTTTGTTCCATATCTTGATCAACTAAGATATATGGGTAGTCAATAAAGAATTGGGCCATTCTTTCCCAAAGATATACTCTTGCATCTTTTGCTCTAATAAGCTCTTTATTTAAAAAATGTCTATAATCATTTTTTAAATTTGCAGTATACTTTAAAGTTACTGTTACAGCTCTTTCATATCTTTGAACTTCATTCCAAGCAGCTTCAACTGCTAGAGGGAAATTTAATTGAGTTTCAATTTGTTCTAGTCTTCCCATTCTTTCAGCAAAAAGAAGGTTACTTTCATGAGCAATATGCATAGCTTTAAAATTGCTCATACGCTCTTTCCATGCAGCGTTTTGTTTTGTAAGGTCAGTTTTCTTAATTGCTGCTAACTTTGTTGAAACGGAGTCGCTTTTTTGTTCATTTGTTGGAATGACTTCATCACTTGTTTCAAAAAGATCTGAAACTTGGTTTGAGATACTAATATAAGCCTCTCTAACCTCTCCAACAAGACTCATGGCATGTGGATTCATTGGTTGAGTAATAAAGTAGTATGTAAATGGTCCATAGATGGCCAGAGCTATAGAGTATCCCAAATTATCTTTTACTGTTTTTACAAACCAGATAATCTGCCCTAGAGTATATTTATAGAAAAGACCTTTTAAATTATTTGTTGGTCTTTTTTTGATAAGTTGTAGCTTTAGTAAAATATTGCTTAAAATAAAGGGAAAAGAGTAGGTTAAACTCATAAAGCTGTGAGCTCTTTTCTTCGTATCAATAATTTTTTGTCTTTTTTCTAAAAGAGTATTATAAATTTTTTGTCTTTCTGTCCATCTGAGAACTTTATCATTTTCTGTTTCTAGAATATCTTTTTTTATAAGATGATAAGCTGAGTCTGAACGATATTTTCTTGCACTTATATTAAGTTCAGGATCTTTTAGTAACATATTTAAAATAGTTTCAAACAGCTGAATTCTTTTTGAATTTCCATTGGCCTCTAAGGTTGCTTCATAGTCTGTTTGAAGAATATTATACATATGATTTAAAAGTGGAGATGTCGGGTCCATTTGAATTCCATGATAATTTTCGTATCCACCATCGAATTGAGCAGACTCATGAGAAAAATCTCCTTGAGCATTGTAGTATGTGTAAGTTTGAATGAGTTCATTTTCAAAGTATATATATTTAAAGAGACAGAACCATCCATTTGATAAAGATGATAGGTGGAGTTGTCCAACCATTTTACCTGCAATCCAATAGTTATATCCACTAAATCCATTGTAGTTATGAATTTCATAAATATCTACCTGACCAGCGGGAAGAGTTTTAAATCCTCCTTCTACTTGAGTCATATACTTTATAAAATCACTAAGTGTATTGTGATTCTTGAGTACAAGGTCAGATACGAATATATAAGATGTTGGTGTAATCATATATCCCCTTACAAATCCTTATTGTTGAGTTTGATTGTATGAGCTTCCAACATTAACAGTTGACACAATAGGAGTAACTGTTAAGTTTTCTTTTTCATTATCAGCTCGATAAAAACTAACTCCATAGTATTGGTGATTAGCAATAACTCTTAAACTTTCCCAATTTTTTTGAGTTGAATTAATTGCAGATTCAATATCTGATTTGTATTGTTTAACTTGTCTATCATTTGCAATTGGCAGTGCAGATTTATATTCACAAATATTAATTTCAAGGCCAAGTTCTTTAGCGAATCTAATATTCTTCGCGTTCTCTAGAGCTGGTATAACTTCTTGTAGTGCTTTTACTCGTGTTCCTGCATTATTTGGCATCATATAGCTAAAGTATGAACCATAATTTGCTAGAGTTTTATCCCAAGCTTCGTTATTTTTATTAAGAGCCGATCTTAACTCACTTATGATTGGATTCATAAAGTCAATAACATTTCTGTCACTATATCCATATAATGGAGTTCTTTTTGGCTGCATATCAAAGTTAATCGCATCTACAGATCTTTGGTTTGCTCCCAAGAAGTTTCCGTAGTAGTTAATAAACTTAGCGATAGATACACCACCATCTTTTAAAGCTCTTTTTTCAGCAGCCATGCTATTTTTAATTTGATGATAGTGAACGATTTCATGTCCAGCTGTATAAATACTGATAAAAGGATTTAGTCCTGATCTTAACCAAATAAAAATATCACTATCCGAGTAAAGCCCATGAGATTTGTTTTTCTTCGCAAAACATTCACCTGCAAACTCTCTAGATCTTAGTTTGTTTAAAGCAAGTTGCCTATCCGATAGAACAGAGATTCTATTTTTCTTTAAATTAGAACTAAATATTTCTTTAACAGTTAATCCTTGTTCTTTAGCAAAGTTTTCAATATTAAACTTTGCATATGGAGCTGTTGGAAGAAGTTCTATTAATTCATCAATCGAAGCATTTTCATTATTAATGATTGATTGATATCTAGCAAGATATGGATGCTTTTTAAAGTGGGCCTTTCTTTTTCTCGCGATAAACTTTGCTCCCTCATCTTTTTTAAGCTTTTTAGCTTCTTTTAGAATCGTAATCCACTCTTTTCTTGCCGTTTGAAGGTGAGTCGGAATGTATGCACTTTCTGTAAGAAGGACATCATTTCTCATTTCAAACTGTGTTGCGATTTTTATTTCTTTATCTGCATCTTTTTCGCCAAGATATAATGTTTCAAACTTTAATCTTGTCGCTTCATTTTTCAGAGAAAATAGGGCACTGAACTCTCTTGTTGCATCAGATGCATTTAATCTTTCGATAGAACTTTTACAAAAATTATTTAATAGAGAAATAATAATATTTTTAGTTCTAGCTTTAAGAATATATCTTCTTGATTCAAGATTAATCATTGATTCAAGAACCTCAAGTAATTCGGCTGCATTTTCTTTTGAATCTAAGCTTTTTAGTTCTTCTAAAAGAACACTATCTAATGCTTTTTGTGCATGAGTATAATTACCATTAACTGTATCTATGCTTAATGCTCTAATGTTTTCTAGCATATCTAAAAAGTTCTTAGAAAGCTTATTTTCATTAGCTTTTATAAGTTCAACAACTTTTAACTGTCCTTGTGCAATTGTTCTGTAGTAAGAAGCTACATTGCTTTTATCAATTTTAGATTCTAATAAATCAATTATTTTATAGATATTTTCAATTCCTCTTGGATGAAGAAATGATAACACTTCTTTTAGTTGAAGCTTTAACCCAACAATTAATCCTAGAACTTCATTAGCTGTAGTTACTTCTTTTGCTAACATTCTGTTTGCTTCATTTAGCATTCTTGCAATCTGTACAAAACTAGCAGATACAAATATCGGCAGAGCTGAAGTATGTGGAACTGGAACTTTTGGAGTTACAAGCTCTTTTGCGCTCACAGCATTTTTATCGTTCGTATCATCCATAATTACAAATGGAGCATATCCACCACCAGCTGATGTGTTAACGATAGAACTCATGGCTCCTTTTTCTTGTGGAGCATATCTAACGAGTGCATTGTGAGAGATTCTTGGTTTATTACCTTTTCCTGCGCCAAAGAAAACCCACATTCTAATATCAGCAGCAAGGTTTGCAAATTTAAATCCTTCAGCTTTTCTTTGAACCGCTACAGGGATTCTTGCAATTTTTACTAGTTGCTGATATGCAAATTCTTTTGGATTTTTTTGAATCATATCAATGATTTCTTGTTTTCTAGCTTTGTTTAATGTTTTTAAAATATAAACACCTTGTCCACCAGCTAAACTTGGAGCTTTTACAACCCATTCATCTGGATTGTTAGCAATAATATCAGCTGACTCTTTTGTTGGAGGAAGAGTTTGTGGAGGCATAATTTTCGTTCCACTAGAATCAAGGCCATAGCTTTCAATTTCTTTTGCAAAAAACTTTGGAGCATAGTGAGTTAAAGTCGCTAGGATAATTTTATTATCCATAATTCTATTTAATCCACCCATATAGAGTTTTCCACTTGTAATTGCTTCAATAGCACCTGGAATAGCATAAGCAGATTGAAGAGGAACTTTATTACCTTTATAGTCTCTAATAATTGGAGCTTTTCCATCTTCTCCAAGTTTAAGAACATCTCTTAAAAAGATAGGCTCCCCAGTATCTTGATCTCTTAAATATAAACCTTTACTTGGATCATAT
>JAOARC010000014.1 GCA_025210745.1 Bacteriovoracaceae bacterium | reverse complement strand
TTACAGTATCTTATATAGTAACTGTCAAAAAATTAGATAAAATACAATTTATTTATAAAGTTCTAGTTAGACCATCTGGGTGTATAGATTTTGCCATATTGGCCAGTTACTTTAGAGATAATCTCACCCTCAAGGTTCATAATATAAACGTCCTGTGTGGCCTTTTTACGAGATATAACCCTCTGTGAAGTAAATACAATAAACTGTCCATCTGGTGAAAACCAAGGCTCTTCATTAGATCCAAAGTTTTTTGTTAGTCTTACAAGATTAGAACCATCTGAATTTATCTTATAGATATCAAACCTATTGTCGACCCAAGAGCTAAAGACAATTTGCTTTCCATCCGGAGAAAACCTTGGAGCAGAGTTAAACTTTCCAACATAACTAATTCTTTTAACTTTCTTCTCTACCCCATTAGGGTCCATCGTATAAATCATGGCCCTTCCTGATCTTCCAGATAAGAATGTCATCAAAGATCCATCTTCATTTACATTTGGATCAACGTCATCACTATAGTGTGTTGTAATCCTTTTAGAAGATCTTGTTTTTAAATTCATTTTATAAATATCTGCATTCTTAGCATTACTTAAAGTTAGATAAATATTTTCTCCACTAGAGTCAAATACTGCTCCAGAGTTTATTCCCATCTTGTCAGATATTAGAGTTTTCTTTTTTGTTTTTAAATCAAGTAAATAAAGATTTGGGTTTTTTACTTTGTGTATTTTTCCCTTAGATGATTTTCTCCAACGACTTTCAATAGAAGTATAAATAATCTTCGAATTATCTTTAGATAAGCTTGGAGATATAATCATTCCATTATCATAAGTAATTCGTTGTTTTCTTTTTCCATCAAAGTCCATAAGATAAAGATTTTTAATATCTTTTACTCTTGTAGTTCCTCTATCTGAAATAAAAAGTATTTTAGATAAGAAGATAGATTCATTACCTGTAATACTCTTATATACTTCATCAGCAATAGTATGAGCAAAAGTTCTAATATTTTTAAAGTTTTCTTTGTAGGATTTATTAAAAATATTTTTTTTTGATCTAAGATTGCTAACCTTCACATTAAGATTATTGGCCTTAAAAGATAAAGTTAAATGATATAAAGTTTCTTTTATCAAAGTAGCATCAAGTTCAAAAAGATGTCTATAGAATCCAAAGTCAGATCTAATTATACTTGTTAACATATTTACAGCGGCTTCATTTTTATCTGCACTAGAAGTTATAAGTAAGTGATCCTTATCTTTTGTAGCATCACCTACTGCGACAATTGAAATTTTATCTTGAGCATATAAATTAATAGATATAAGTAATATTAAAATCCATTTCATTTTTCTTCCCTAAAAAAATTTAAAGTGGAAAACCTAATACGACTTGTCCACTTGAGACTTTTAATATTATATCATTTTCAGGTGCAGGAAACTGATTTGTGAGTTTAAGTGCAGAAATTGCCCTTTTATCAAACTCATCTACTCCACTAGATTCAATAATTTTAAAGTTATTTATCTTCCCATCCTTACTAATAAAAACTTGTATACGACACTTTAAATCTTGATCAAGTAAGTAGGTCGGTAATTTCCAGTTTGGCCTAATTAGCGCTGGTAATGTCTGTATATAAGATACAAACTTTTCATTACGGCTATAATCAGTATCACCAGTTGCTGTTGTTCCCTTAGTTACAACATTTCCTTCTAATATAATTTTATTTAAATCTTTTTTATATTTATCAAGTTGCTTTGATTTTATTTTTTTTGTCTTTTGCTTCTTTACTATTTTTTTCTTACTAATACTTCCTAGTAGATTTGATAAATCAACATTTTTTACAGCATCCTCTACTCTTGCTTTGTGAATATTTTCTTTTTCTACTTTGATTTGTTTTTCAATCTTATCTTGGCCGCTTAAAGGAACTAGTTTAATCTTCTTTAATTCTTGCACGGTCAGCTTTGGCATCCCAACAAGGTCAACTCGAACAGATGTTTTAATTAGATCCACTTCCGGTAGTTTCGTTTGTGCGAATTTAAATGAGTCAGCAAATAAAGCAATAGCAAATACAACTATATGAATAGCACTGGCCAAAAATATACTTTTATTATAACTATCTTGAATTGCTAACATTAATCCTCGATCTCAGTAACAAGAGAAATAGAAGTAATTCCATTTGTTTTTAAATGAGACATAACTTTTGCAACATTTCCATAAGGAAGAGCAAAGTCTGCTCTTAAAAAAAGAACTTTCGACTTTACATCTTTAAAGTCATTCTTAACTTTTATAATAGCGTCCTCTAAAGAAAATTCATCTTTGCCAATAAAGTATTTTCCATCTTTACTCATAGAAAGAATAATTTGTTTTGTCGTAAGTTTTATTGATGAAACCTTTTTTGTCTTAGGAAGGTCTAGCTTCACACCACTAAACATTAATGGCGCGCTAATCATAAAAATAACTAAAAGGACTAACATAACATCAACAAGAGGTGTGACATTTATATCTGAAATAGGTCCTTTTTTCTTATTGAGATTAAAAGCCATTATTTTTCCTCAGTTAGAACATCTCTTTGTACACTATTTAAAAAATCCTGTGCAAATGAATCCATTTGAGAGTTTAATTCAACAATTTTCGAATTAAAAATATTATAAAGCCATACAGCAGGTATCGCCGCAAATAGTCCTACTGCCGTAGCAACTAATGCCTCTGCAATACCAGGAGCAACAGCTTCAATACTTCCTCCCCCAGAAGCTAAACCAGAAAAAGAGTTTATAATTCCCCATACTGTTCCAAATAGACCTATAAAGGGAGTAACTGATCCTATCGTTGCTAAAAATGATAATCTTTTTTCAAAAATTGTATTTGCCGCATTCGCACCAGTTTTTAAAGATCTTTCAATAGACTCTATTCCCGCTGAATTCATATAATCAACGAGCTTAATATCGCTATGACTTTTTTCCAATTGATTCTTTATTTTAGTCAGTTCAATAAAGCCATTTTGAAACATAACTGCTAATGATGAATCTTGATAGTTGTTAATTGAGTCATTTACAAGATTTAAAGACTTGTGTTCTTTAAAAAATTGATAAAACTTTTTATCTGCACGTGCAATCTTCCTTAAAACTTTTTTACGATTTAATATTATGGCCCAAGATATAATCGAAGCAAAGATTAATAAAATAAGGACTCCCTTTACAACAGGGCCAGAACTTAAAATAATTGTAAAAATATCCATATGATTATCCATATATTAACTCCAAAAGTAATACTACATTCTAGTGAAGTTCATTTGAAGTATCAAGAACCTGACTTTAAAAATCTACTACTACAGAAAATAGTTAAAGACATAAGTACCACAAGAATTCCTATCTCAAGTGAAAAAATATGATATTCATTACTTAAAATATAATTAGAGTTTTTTATCAAATAATGTGTACTGCAAATAACAATTGAGCAATAAAGTAATGTACTTATCAGATAATCCTTATTTGTGGCTAGAATAACTAACAACAAAAAGTAGTTAAAAATATTAAATCCACTTAAAATATTGAGTTCTAAAAAAAACTGTATATTAAAAAACTCATTAAATATAATTATAAGAGAGCATAAAATAAAAAAGGTTTGCTTATAACTTCTTTTAATATTCTCCAAAATGAGTGATGCTAAAATAATATCAATCATATAAAAGAAAATAATCGCAAATATATCTAAGTAATTAATATCTACAGTAAAAATATTAAGATCAATCTTAATTCCTTTTTGAAATTGTAAAATCAAAGCAAGTAGAATTGAACATAAACAAAAAATAAATATATGAAAGATAGAAAAATGACCAATTCTCTTTTTTATAAATTCAACCAATTCTAAATTAAAGTTAATTTTAATAACGAGGTAGATTATATAAAAAGAAATTATCTTTGATATCGTAGCAAGAATAATTTCATTTTCATTCATCCATGATCCCAATATGTCTACATTATCGTTTATAAGTAAGAACATAAATGAAAATACAGAAGCCATTGCAATACAGATAATAAATGATAGAAAGATATAACTTAAATAAAGTAAAAGTAACCTTTTATTTTTAATCATCTTTTATAAGACTTTTTTCTTTGGAGATAGCCATTTTAGCTGAAGCTGTGGACTAGGAAATATCTTTGTATATTTTTTATAAAGATTATTTGTTTTCACAAGCTTATTAATTTTATTTAATAATTTAATATAACTACTCCACAATTGTGCATCAGGCTTTAAATAACGATCCATAATCTTTGTAACCTTATATTGATCAGAGAAAGTAAAACCATTATTAAAAATAATATTAGAATAGTCTTTTAATAGCTCTTGGTTAAAGTCATAAACTTTTTTATAGTCATTAGGAAATTGTTTTCCTAAAAACTGACGATACTTAACTGTAAGGTGCTTTCTAAAAATTTTTTCATCAACTCTTAACATATCTTCTAAAAGTAAAAGAGAAATATCTTGCTTACTTAAATCTAGTGCTTTCATAAATGGTAGCGATAAAATAAAAACATACTCTCCCGTATTACTTGGTAATCCCATATGAGATATTTCCGGAGTATTTACTACTAATATATGTAGCTTTCTATTTACTAAACCTATTTTCTCTAATAATTTTTGAAAGTGACTCGCTATTCCATAATCTGGTTTATTAAAATCCCATCTTAGAGTTGAAGCATTTTTTACTAGCCAATATTGCGAAAAAAAAGACCAAAATGCATCATCACCAGGTATTTTAGACCTATTTTCAGTTAATTTTTTCTTAATTTTAACAACTTCTCTTTGCCCAGTTTCTTTATTCTTTTTATGCTTAATTAATCCATCTTTCTTAAGAATAGACCTTATACTTGTATAGTCGATAACTTCTTCTTTATCTTGCCCGAAACAAGATATACTTGTTATAAATAGTAGTATTAATATTTTTTCCATCATTTCATCTTTGAAATTTCAATAACCATTTGTTCATCTAATCGACTAAAATAATACATATCGGATACGTCCAAATTTAAAGAATTATAATAAAGTTGATACTGACTTTGAAAACAATTTGGTCTAAAGTCCGAAAGTTTCTTATTTTCAACAAATCCTTTATCTTCGCCAACTTGAACATAAGACCAGTTTTCAATTTGCTTAGATGAAGTTAAAAGCTTTATCTTATGAGCACATTGAATCGTCGTTAAAGAAGAACTTGTAATCGACGGTTTCTTATGCAAAACACCTAAAAACTTATTAAAATACAAGTATCCATTATTTGAAAATGCACAATTTATAGAAAATATAATGAAAATACAAATAAATCTCAATTAAACCTTCCATCTAAATTGAATTGTTTCCCAACTATGGCATTGAGGACATCTCCAAAAAATATCATCCGAATTAAAGCCACACTGAGAACAAAAATGTTTTGTTAAAGAACGATTCAAATTATCTAAAAATGAAGTTGTCTCTGTTAAAGCAAGTTTTTCTTTTCCTGTTTCAATCAAAAGCTTAATATATTCCACCTTTAAAACATCTCTTTGAGAAGGATGTTCATCCATCCACCTTTTTAAAACTTCAAAGGCCTGTTCCATATGTCCATTTTTCTTTAACAACCTAACTTGCGATAATACATAACTAGGAGAAGAGATAACAACTTTATCTTCAATATCAAGAAAAACTTCTTTTAAGTAAGATAGCTTTTTTATAAAATTATCTCTTGTCACAGGATCTTTTATCTTATTATCTTCTAGAGATTCAAAAATAAAAGATGCAAACATTGGATTTTCATTTAGTAACTCTAATAAAATAGTCTTTGCATCTTCCAACTTTTCTTTAACAAGGTATAATTTTATTTGTAAAATTTTTGCTGATATAGAAGGAGCAAATCTAAAAGCATCATCTAAGTCCTCTGTACAAGATTTGTAATCACCAGCTTCAAAATGCTTTTTAGCTTTTTCTACTAGTATATGTGAAATCGTTTCAGACTGATTTTCATGGGCAATCTTAGATAGCATAATTCTGTAACTATATGCCATATCCCAATCTTCTATATCTTCATATATACGGCATAATGATTGAATAACTTCGTGTTGATCTCGATTAATCTTAAGAACATCTTTATATGTATCAATGGCTTTATTAATAAAGCCTCCCTTATCAAAGTCTATGGCCAGTTCTTTAAGAGCATTTAGTCTAGTGGACTCACTTATATTTTCTCTAGCAATAAGCGACCTGTGAACATTAATCGCTTTTTCAATTTGTCCATTACTTCGAAAAAGTTCTCCTAAAGCAAAATAAGTATCGATTGTTTCTCTATTTAAATCAACTGCCGACAAGAACTCTTTTATGGCCATATTCTTATCACCTGAAATTAAATGCCCCGTAGCATTTAAGAATATTTTAGACTGGCTTTCCAAAATATTCTTCCTATACTTTTTAGTTAACTTAACACCATGTTCTTTTTCTATAATATAATGATAAATAAAAACAACAGTAACGATAACAGCAATAACAGCAAGTATATGTTCTGTGATAAAGTTAAAAAATAGCATTGTACTCAAACTAATATGTCCTAAGGCTTATACATTAATAAAGGAATATAATTATTCTTAACATTAAAAGTAATATCCTCTACTGACTCTTCTATTCCATTAATGATTTCACTAAAAGTAATATCTCTTTTTAGCTTTATATATTTTAATCCAAACTTTTCTTTAATTCCTAATTCTTTATGAATAATTCTTCCCGCCTGATAAAGACCTGCTAAACCATCAACAAGACCTCTTTCTAGTGCTCCTTGTCCTGAAAAAATTTGTCCCTGAGCATATTTCCTAAGTCCTTCTAAACCACCTTTTATCTTTTTAGATCGCACTTTAAAAATATCTTGGATAAATTGCTCATGAACATTAATAGTCATTTGAGTAAGCAATGACCTTTCTTCTTCAGTCATTTGCCTAGCTGCAGAACCTATATCTTTATACTTACCTGCTTTTACTAACTCTGGTCTTACTTTTGCGAACTCATATAGTTTCGACAAATCCATAAAGTTCATTATAACTCCAATAGATCCAGTTAAAGCTCCCGCATTACTATATATTTTTCTTGCAGCCGCTCCTATGTAA
The DNA here is from genome assembly GCA_025210745.1 of Bacteriovoracaceae bacterium. GTDB lineage: Bacteria > Bdellovibrionota > Bacteriovoracia > Bacteriovoracales > Bacteriovoracaceae > CAKZJW01. The sequence continues at coordinate 36,467 of JAOARC010000014.1, read as the reverse complement.
TAACCACCACTAGCTGCAACTGTTCCAAATGATGCATAAACAGGCTTATCAACATCAATTCTTCTCATTTCCTCATATATTTCTTGAGTTGGACCAACAGCCCCACCTGGGGAATTGACTCTTACTATAATAGCTTTAATACTTTTATCTTTTTCTGCAGCAAGGAGTTTTTTTATTGTTTTTTTAGAGTCCATTATAACTCCGTCAACTTCAACAACAGCTATTGGCTTCTTTCCATCAGATACTTCATCCGCAATACTTCCACTGTTTTTCAAACTATTGATCGTATAAACGGCAAAAATTAAAAATATTACAAAAAGGAATCCTACAAGAACAAATATTCCAACAATTCCTTTTGAGCGATCATATTTCACACAACTCTCCTCACTTAAATGTACGATATTATTATAGACTAAAGAGCTAAATTTTAGAAGTTTTTAGTACTTTGCACATTGATCATTTAAACGATCAATCTTATCAAGTAAGTGCTTCGAAGGTCCAAGGTTGGATCTACGATTTAATCTTTCAAACTCTTCAATATATTGAGAAGCAATATGCTCATCTTCAATAATTAAAATATTTTCATCATTTTCATGATTTGCTGCCTCTGACCAATTTTGAGAACCAATAATCACAATTTTCTGATCAACAACAGCAAATTTATGGTGAAGCATATCTCCCTTAGGCAAGGCAGGTACTCCAGCAAGTTTAACCGCTCTTTTCCAAGGCCTATTCTTATATTCTATTTTGCAACTTTCATTAAACATCTCTAAGCCCCAAAGATCTAAAACTTCAGAATAAGATCTCGTTGCAAACTTTGGTTCCACTAAAGCCTCAACTTTTAAAGATTTATTTTCCTTTGAATTAGCTAAAAGAGCATTTGATAGGTTTTGGTCAGAAAAAACAAATAAAGCCATGTGAACACTTGAGCTTGCCGATCTTAAAACCTTAGCAATTGTTCCATTCACAGACCTTTCAAATCCATATTCTCTTTGTGTTGGAGAAAATTGTGCGTAAACAGGTGTTTTGCTAATTGAAGTTCTCATGAAGCCTCTATACATTTTTCCAACACCAAATCTTGGAACTCTACTTCCTGATTTTCCTCCCCACATTTGCATAAATTCTTCTTCAAAATAAGAAGATAGTTGAGGTGAAGATGCCCTAATTAAAGAATTTGCATTTCCTCTAGATTCTTCAACAAGCATATCTCCATGTATTCCACTCATCGTAAAATTCGCACTACTTACGATAACTTTCTTACCATCAACTATAACAAACTTATGATGCATTAAACCTGAGCCAAAAGAGCCATCAGCAGTATCATCTTTCATCTTAACACCTGCTTGCTGAAGCATATAGATAGCATCTCTTTTTTTCATCTCAGCTTTAGTAACTTTCCCATCTTTATTGATATCAATAAGAGCTTTAAGTTCAATATGTCTAGTTCTATCGTAAACATCGCCATTAATAATGCTCGTAGCATGATCACTATACGTGTAATAATGATTATTATAATCATTCTCTATAATAACTCTTACATCTAGGCCTTCTTGATGTTTTTTAATAATTTGTTGTGCTATTAAAGGTAATCTAATTTCCTGCACAGCAATATATACAGATTTTTTTGCAGAACCAATAAAATCTGTTACGACCTTTTCTAAATTCTGACCAGACCTTCTTATATTTCTATAAGGATCTTTATAACTATGACGCTCACTATGATTAAAAAAGGCTTCTATCTCATAGTTTGCACAAAAGGCAGTTGTTCCAACTAATAATGCTAATACAATTAAAAGTAATTTCACCGTTCTCTCTTTTTGTTCTCTATTGTAAATATTAAGTTAAATAAACTTATACTTATAATTATTTTGCCTTATAAATTATGGGAAGTCATGCTAATCAGGTATTTTAGTAGAACTATAAGTATTTGATTTTACGGACAATTAAAGTATTTTTTTTATTTACCGATAAATAAAGTCGAGCATAACAATTTTATGTGCGAAGCATAAAAACAGGGGTTATTTATGAAATACTTAGTTTTATCACTACTGGCTTTTACTTATGTAAATGCAATGTATGTTGATTCATCCATTGACAAAGCAACTGAGTTTAAAATTGACGATACTCCAAAGGATGCACGTCGATCCATTGCTGGAAAATCTAAAACATCTCAATCAAAAAAGAACTCGAAGAAAAAGAGAAAAGTCGCTTCCCCTGAAGCCGCCAGTGATATCACAAATTCATCAGGGATAAAATTCTGGAAGTACTAAACTCTAGAAACTTCAATTTGATTATCCCAGGTATTTAATTGCTCATACTGAGTCTTTAGCTGACCGCAGGCAGCTAAAATATCATCACCTTTAGTTGCTCTGACCGTACATGTATAGCCTCTTTGGCACATTTGATCCATAAACCATAGCACTTTTTTAGCAGAAGGCTTTTTATACTTACTACCAGGATATTCGTTAAATGGAATAAGATTTATTTTCGACTCTTTAATTTTTAATAAATTTGATAGAGCTTCAATATCTTCTTTTCTATCATTAAAGCTATCAATAAGAAGATACTCATATGTAATTCTTCTATGAGCTTTTAAAGGTATTTCTTTAATTGCCTCAAACAATCTTTTAAGGTCATAAACTTTGTTAATAGGCATAAGCTCGGTTCTATTATCATCTATAGCACTATGCAAAGATATCGCTATGTTTACAGGCGGAAAATCATGAAGCATTTTTATTTTTGGAACAAGCCCAGAAGTAGATAATGTTACTTTTCTTTGAGACAGTCCAAAAGCTCTATCATTTAAAAAGTTTGTTGTTGCTTTTTTTACATTTTCATAATTATGTAGAGGCTCTCCTTGGCCCATAAAAACAATATTAGACATTCTTTCATCAGGATGAACATTGTTGCGCAACCATAAAGTAATGGCCATATATTGTCCCGCAATTTCTCCAGCAGTTAAATGCCTTGTAAAACCTTGAGTTCCCGTATGACAAAAAGTGCACCCTATTGCACAACCAACTTGAGATGAAATACACTGAGTTAATCTATCTCGTGAAGCAATCACAACTGTTTCTACAGTATGATTATCTTTCATTTGAACTAAAAATTTTCTTGTCCCATCTTTACTAAGAGCATCCCAAATAACTTTAGGTAAATAAAACTCAATACTCTCTTTTAAAAACTCACGACATTTTTTAGAAATATTTGTCCATTCATCAATATTAAAATTCGTTTTTTTATAAACCCAATCAAAGACTTGTTTTGCACTAAACTGACTAAAGCCATGCTCCACCATAAACACAGTTAAATCATCTAATGTGAAGTCAAATATATTTTTCATCTTATTCCTAAAGTTTATTTAAGACTTTTATAGTTATTATGGGGTTTTAGCAAGATTTTAAGAATTTCTTACACACTTCACTGTGATGCACAATAGAAAGTAACTACTTAAAAAGCCTCTCAAAAACTGATTTTGGTTGAGACTCTTTAGCTAAGCTTACTTTCGTTCCAAATTTTTCAAAAATATGATCTAAATCTGAAGCCGAGTTTATATTAAACTGAAAAGCTTTATTATACTCTTTTCGAGATAAAAGGTAACACTCTTTTAAGCGCATTTTCTTACAAACTTCTAAAGCAAAATGTCCTAACTTTTCTATAGAATTAAACTCTAAAAAATTCTCACATTCTGAATATTCTTCTCTATTAAAACTTTCTCTTAAAAGTTCTTGAGAAACAAACATCGTATTATCAAAAATATCGATTATACAAAATGTTTTACCAACAATTTGTTCTTCTTCTTTAAATAACACGTTCAAAACATTGTTCATTTTAAAACTTCCTAATCAAAAAAACCATATTCGATACTTACAGAACCACCTGGTTTTAATTCAACGCTAACTCCATCTTGCTTAGAACTCAAATTTACATTATGCTCATCAATACTCTTTAAAAAAGAAAAGTTCTTATGAGAATGTACTTTCATTTTCTTTTTATAAGATGATGGATTATAAACGCTCAACCTTCTAACCTGCTCAAAGTCTAGTTGATGATTCGTCGAAAAACGTCTTTTCCAATAAAAATAAACTCCATCATCACAACTTATACTGTGATGTTTATAACCAATATACGAAAAAAGCTTATTCCAAAAAAGATTCTTATCTTTCAAATCTAATAGATCCAACTCCTTACTATTAAAGAGAAAGATTTTTCCTTCTCCTAATTTAGAGCAAGAAATATTAGCACCAAATTTAATTGTTTGTGTATCTAGATTATTTTCTTGGATAAATAGTTCTATTTTTAAAAGAACTTGTTGGTCTATTTGATTCTTATCAACAAAAATATATCCCGAGTTCATTAGAACTCTGTATATTGTTGCAATATCTTTTTCCTTTAAAATTTGTCCATTACAAATAAAAATATTTTCAAAGCAACCTTCTTCTTTCAAAGAACTAAAACAATAAGTCCACTGATCATTATCTTTAAAATAATTTTTAAGAGCTAGTTTTTCAAAACTTTCTTGATCATATCCTACCACATGAATAAACTTATATAATTCGTACCTATGGCTTTGCTCTAAACTTTTATAAACTATACTTTCAATATAGTTTGAGTTTAACAAATCCGAACTTGCTTTTAATAAGACCTCTTCTCTTTCAGATTTTCTCATCAAACTTGTAGAAGGAATAAAACTATTTTCAAGAGCATAAAAGAAGTCTTCAAAAAAATCATCTGGATAAGACCAGTTTTTAAATGATCTAGAAAACTGAGATAAAAAATCAGCTCCTAAATATAAGTAGCGAGCCGTCCCAACATAGTTTTTTGAAAAAACTTCAACGGCAAACTGCTCATACAAATTCTCCACCGTAAGTGTATATTCTTTATCTATTTTATTTTTAAAGTCTGGATTACTTTTTAAGGATTCATATTGCCTTTGTTTTTCGCTAGAAAGCTGCTTAACATATCGCTCTAAACCTGCTTGAAAATCACAGCTCTTATCTTTAAAAAAAGAAATATCTTTTGCTCCGTCATAAAAATAATTTTTCTGAAGAACAATTTCGTTATTAATATTTTCTGCTTCAAGAAACTCAGCTAATTTCTTAGCAAACTTAGAAAAATACTGAAAAACTCGTGGATTAAAAAAAGAGTACATTTTATTAACAATACCACTATGATCAATAACACCGATATGAAAACCTTCACTGTCCTCACTAAAGGTTTTTGCCAAAAAGTTAGGAATTCCTCCATTAACCAAATATGGAGCAGGACCAATGGAAAACAAAAAAGTCATTTTAATAGATAAAGAATGACAAATCTGAATAAGTCTCTTTAAATCAGCCTCAGGTTTAACAGAACCAAAGTCATATTGGTCTGGATGTTCACAATGTAATGCCCAATTAATAGGAATATATATAGCTTTTCCCATAAAGCTTTGAGATAGCTTTGATTCCCATAATGATGCGGATGTTTTCCAATAAAAGAAAAAATTTTCCCCAGGCAATGCTATATCAAATCCTTTAATTTGGGGTGTTGTTAACAATTTTCTTTCTCCTTAAACTATAAACTTATACTAAGCTTAACAAAGTTTTCTCGCAATGCCCAAGAACTTTATTTACAAGAGAAAATAGGCTATGATGTTGATATTCAACTATTACGAAAGAGGTATTTTACTATGTGGTATTTTTCAGAAGAAGAAAGACAATTAGCTGATGTTTGTAGAGATTTTGCTAATAATGAACTTGCTCCCCTAGCTGAAAAGCACGATCATGAAGAAACATTTAATATGACAGCTTTCAAAAAAATGGGTGAATTAGGACTACTTGGAATTACTGCTGATCCAAAATTTGGAGGTTCCGGACTTGGCGCAACTGCAGCAACTATTGTAATGGAAGAATTTGGTAAAGTTTGTGCTGGTTCCACTCTATCGTACTTGGCCCACTCAATGTTATGCGTTAACAATATTTCTACAAATGCTTCTGAAGAACAAAAGGAAAAATACTTACCAAAACTCATTTCTGGCGAACATATAGGAGCTATGGGTATGAGTGAGCCAGGTTATGGTTCAGATGCTGTTGGAATGCAATGTCGAGCTAAAGCTGATGGTGACTTTTATACTATTAATGGAAACAAGATGTGGATCACAAACGCTCAATATGCTGATGTGGTTTATTTATATACAAGAACTGGAGATAATAAAAAAGATCTAACGACATTTATTGTCGATACAAAAAATCTTGAGGGTTACTCAGTATCTAAAGAAATTCACAAAATGGGAATGAGATCATCTCCAACAGGAGAACTTACTTTTGAAAACTGTAAAGTTCCAAAAGAAGATAGAGTTGGGCAAGAAGGAGACTCTGTTCACCACATGATGAGAAACCTTGAAATTGAAAGATTGACTATTTCAGGAATCTCTTTAGGTATAGCTCAGGCTTGTGTTGACCAATGTATTAAGTATGCAAATGAAAGAGAACAATTTGGAAAAACTCTAGGAAACTTTCAACTTATTCAAAAAATGATTGCAGAGATGGCAACTGAAGTTGAAATGATGAGAACTTTTCTTTATGACTCATGCAAGCTTTGGGATGAAGGTAAAGTTGATAATACAAGAGCTGCCATGGTTAAGTTGCAATTACCTAAAATGGCCACAAAAATTGCTTTAGATGCAATCCAATTACATGGTGGTTATGGTTATTCTAGAGAGTTTCCTCTAGAAAGAATGATGAGAGATAACAAACTTAATGAAATAGGTGCAGGTACAAACGAAGTTATGATCATGATTATAGCTAAGAACCTTCTTAAAGAAGCCAGTAAGTAATTTAGAAGACCTGTCTAGATTATGTCTTAGGACAATCAAATAGAGTATTTATTAGTATCCATTAATGAATACTCTATGCATAATTCTTGGAAACCAACTATTTGATTATAAGTATTATAGTAAATTAAGTGATCACATTTTTATGTGTGAAGACATGGCCCTATGTACTCATTTTAAATATCATAAACATAAAATTATTTTCTTTTTATCCTCTATGAGAAAATTCGCACAGCTTCTTGAAAGTAAAGGAAAAGACCTTACTTATATAAAACTTCATAAAGGAAAATCATTTTTTAAAGAGTTAAGAAAAACTATTAATAAAAAGAAAATTAACAAACTGCAGGTATATGAAGTTGAAGATAGTTTTTTTCGGAATGAAATAGAACTGTTTTGTTTAAATGAGAATATCGAAATAGAGTATATTACCTCTCCAATGTTTCTTACAAGTAGAAAAGAATTTAAAAGTTTCTTAACTCAATACAAAAAGCCGTTATTAAATAACTTTTACATAAATCAAAGGAAGAAGTTTAATATTCTAATTGATAAAAATAATAAACCTATTGGCGGCACTTGGAGTCTAGATAAAGAAAACAGAAATAAAATACCTAAAAAATTTGATCTTATTCAAGATGATATCAAAACTATTAATGACCCTACTACAAATGAAGTTAAGAAAGTCGTAGATACATTTTTTCATGATCATCCAGGTAATAGTGAAAACTACTGGATTCCAAATGATAGAAAGCATACGATCAAGTGGTTTAAACTTTTTGTAGAAAAGAAGCTTAAATTCTTTGGTTCTTACCAAGATGCTATAGATTCAAGAAGTGATTTTCTCTATCACTCAGTGATTTCCCCAATGATGAATATTGGCTTTATAACACCAAAAGAAATCATCGATTATGTTCTAAAAAATTCAAATCATATAGAACTTAATAACCTCGAAGGATTTATAAGACAAGTTCTAGGATGGAGAGAATTTGTTCGTGGAATTTATCATAACTATGAAGAACAAATGAATAACTCAAATTTTTGGAATCATCACAGAAAGTTAGCTCATTGTTGGTATGACGGTACAACTGAAATAAAGATTATAGATGATACTATAAAAAAAACTTTGAAGTATAGCTATGCTCATCATATTGAAAGACTTATGATTCTTGGAAATATAATGCTTCTACTAGAAGTTGATCCTAAAGAAGTCTATAAATGGTTTATGCAAATGTATAGTGATTCATCTGATTGGGTAATGGCCGCCAATGTCTATGCCATGACTCAGTTCAATAGCGGTGGAATTTTTGCAACTAAACCTTATATATGTGGCTCAAACTATCTTATAAAGATGAGTCATTATAAAAAAGGATCTTGGTGCGATATTATCGATGGTCTCTACTGGAAATTTGTAGAAAAGCATCAAGATTTTTTCAAAAAAAATCATAGACTATCTATGATGGTCAAACTCTTAGAAAAAATAACTCTTGAAAGAAAAAATCATATTTATAGTATGGCCAGTAAGTTTCAAAATAAAGTCACATATTTATGAGTAAAGAAGGAATTAATATTTTGTACAAAATATGTCTTATGGCAATCTTAAAAGAAATCCTATAAGATCTCTTTTATGCTTTATCTAGATGAAATTGATTATATTATTGGGATCGATCAAACAGGTGCTAAGATCAATGAACTTTCAGCTAAACCTTTGCCTACGATTATTTTTGAAAAAAAAGATACAAAATGGTTAGTTCATAAGAATCAATACAAATTAAATAAAATGAATAAAAATGAAATATTCAAATTACTAAAGCTAGATGATAACAAAAAAATAGTCCTAAGTATTGATTGTGTTCTTGGTCTTCCATCTTTTGTATTAGAATCAATAGGTGTTGATCACTTCTTGGAGGTTTTGAAAAAAAGTAATTTTAGTAATAAGTATGGCACTCTTGCCGCGATGGAGTATTTTGATAACCTCTACGAGCTTGAAGTTAATCAAAAATATCCTCTTCGAGATGTAGAAAAAGCTTTAAATGCAAATAGCGTCTTTAGACAAATTCCTTTTCAAAAAAATATTCAAGCAGGTACATTTAGGATATGGAAAGAAATAAGTCAGGACATAGAAAATTTCGGTATTTGGTGCTATCCAAAATGTTTAAAAGAACAAATTGTTATTTTTGAATCTTATCCAAGTTACGCCTGGAAGTTTCTAAATAATACAACAAGAACAGCAACAAACTTTACAAAGATCATTCAAGACTTTAATCATATAGAGAATATTGACTATATTAATCAAATCAACAATACTGACTACAAAGATGCTTACTTTAATGCCCTTTTCATGTATTATCATTTGGAAAAAAACTTAATCAAAATACCAAATTCAAAACAAATGAAAGAAGGATATATCCTCGGAGAACAATTCCTTTAAATAAAAACAAGGATTACAAATGAAAATTATACTTACATTATTATCATTAAACTTATTTGCAATTAACTTGCATAAGTTTGATAAAAAAGTCTTTTTTATTACAAATATAGCAACAAAATGTGGATATACTCATCAATTAAAAGATATCGAAAAACTAAAAGAAACTATTTCTTCCAAAAATTTTAAAATAATAGCAATTCCATCAAATGATTTTGGAATGCAAAATCCAGAAAACACCAAAAAAACACAAGATTTTTGCGAACTCAATTACAAGACAACATTTCAAGTCTTTCCGAAGTCAATTGTTAAAGGCGAGCAAGCAATTTCTCTTATCAAAAATCTCATCAAACAAGATGATAATAAAGAAATTAAATGGAATTTTGAAAAGTTTATTGTCTCTAAAAATGGTAAGTTACTAGGTCGTTTTTCTAGCGCAACATCTCCTTTAGATCAAAAAATTATTTCTTTAATAAAGGCACAACTATGAGATTTCAAGGCGTTATTTTTGATCTTGATGGAACAATTGTCGATTCACAACTAGACTTTGATCTCATGAGACAAGAGATTGGAATTCCCAATAAAAAACCGATACTTGAATACCTTGCAAGACAAACAGATCAAAACTTTATAAAAAATGCATTTGAAATTATTCATCAACATGAACTTAAAGGAGCTATAAACTCTACCTTAATTAGAGACTTTAAATCTTTTTATGATTTACTTACAAATAAAAATATACCGACAGCAATTTTAACCAGAAACTCATTAGAAGTCGCTATAATATCTATAAAAAAACATCAGTTAAAATTTGATCAAGTACTATCTAGAGATTGTGCCAAAGCAAAACCTCACCCAGATGGAATATTTAAAATTTGTAAAAAATGGAATTTAAATCCCAAAAATATTCTCTATATAGGTGATTATAAGTTTGATATAGAAACAGCTGCAAATGCAGGAGCTACAAGTGCTCTTATTTTAAATAAAAATAATAATGAATTTAAACAATCTGCAGATATTGTATTTGAAGAATATAAAGAGTTAATAAGATATTTTAAAAAGAGCGTAGTCTAAATCCCTGATCAGCTAAATAATCATAATCAACCCAAGCTTTACCATTAGTTAAACCATCTACATCTTTTTCACAGCTAAAAAGGCTCTGCTGCTCTTTATTATCTTCACATCCTATTCCCCAGGAATTCGTAATTTGAACTTTTAATTTCCCATTTACACATTGAACTCCTGTTGCTGTAACAGCATGATTCTGGCAGTTCGTATATTTTTTCTTTTTTAAACCTGTGAACATACTTGCACAGGTAGAAACTCCAACAGCATGTCCCGCTTTTATAGAATCCACTATTTTATTGGCACCTTTATTTTTCTTTTTTATTAAATTTTGAACTGTTTTTTTCAAAATAGATTTAAATCCTTTTATATCTAGGTCATCAGTAACATCACTTAATGACTTATTAACTTGAGTTCCAAAATCATAAAATAGAGTTTTAGAAATACCATTAAAAAAATCTTTACTAGATGTTTTTTCCTTAAAAAATGCAACGAGTTTTTCAAAATCAATTTTTGATTCAGGATGAGTTTTCACATAATCATCTAAAATCTCCATCCATTTTTGATAAGGAATAAAGTCCTGGGCCTCTTTAACTAAAGAAAGTCCCTCTAGAACTTGAAAATATTCACATTTTTTTGAAGGAAAATCATATTTAATCTTTTTTTCACAAAGAGACTCCATTAAGGATCTTAACTGTCTTTTATCACCCTTTTTGCTCAAAAAATCCTTTACCTTATTTAAATCAGCACCTAATTGAGTTAAAGAACGTAATGTATAAAACATTTTTTTTACTTCATCTGAACAACTTGCATAAGATTGTCGGTGATATCTTTCCCATAAGTTTATTTGAGAATGACAACTACTATTAATACTATTTAAAAAAGCTGCCGGATTAAATGTTGCACTTTTCTCGTATTGATCTAAACAACTTACCAACTTTTGACTACCTTCTTTTTTTAAAGAACTATAAGCTAAGTTCAAAGATCCTTGAACCTCTTTTCCAATAATGTTAACTATTCGATGATAAGCTTTTACTTGTGAGGGTCCGTAATCAATAAACTTTCCACGAATACCACTTGATGTTTTTTCACTATCAAGCATACTAACAATTGTATTATAATAAGTCTTTCCTGAAGGCATCCTCGTAGACTTTAGTCTTGAGGAAATATCCTCATTTATATTTTTTATGAAATTAGGATTAAATGAAAAATCTTGATAATCATCATCTGAAATTTCTTTTTTAGATTGATCTATACCAAGCTCCCTCATTCTTTTATGTACTATATAAGCACAGCTCTGTGTCTCTACTTGTTCTTCTACGTTTTCATAAGCATAAGAAGACAATAGAGCACTTAAATGATTATAAATATATTTTTTAAAATTCAGTCCTTCTGCGACATCACAACTTTCTCTTTTAGGCATAGGATTATCCGCTAAAAATGATTCAAATTGCGAAATATTTTGTAAAAGAGAGTCTTTAGATTGTTGATTTATTTTTTCTTCATTATTATCTTTTCCATTAATTAAATTATATAAACTATATAAAATTTCATCTTGAACTTGAACTGGTCTATTTTCCAAAATACTATTAGAGCACAAAGGAATATCTTGTTCTTTAATAGTATTAATTAAATCGCATGTTAGTCCTCTATCAAAATCATACTTTTTACTAGGATCAAATTTATTATAAGATGCAAGATCAAGGTATGATGGTACTGGCTTCTTAGGGTTATGAGACTTAATTATTAATGAAGCTGTATTAGCATAGCAAGTTTGTAGCCCATCTTGGTCTTGAACTTTTACACCTTCTAATGAGTTCCCTTTATCAAATAATGACCTCTTAATCGATGTACCTGAACATTGCTGAGAAATACTCCCTACTCCACTAAGACTTTCTATTTCTTCTTGAGTATATTCTCTTGAAGAATCTTTTTCAGAAGCAAGAAGAGAAGATATTGAAAATAATATAACTAATATTAATTTTTTCACACTAAAATTATCTCTTATTAAGAACTTATAAAATAGAGGTAAGAATTTTCCACTAAAATAGATTCTTTAGACCCGCTATTATAGCAAGTATGAAAGCTCTATTGATATTTTCTTTTTTCATTTCTCACCTATATGCAGGAAAATACTGGGTAAAATTCGCAAATGACAGAGAGAAACTATCAAGAATTAACCAAGTTCTAATTAATTTTAATTGTAATAAGTGCCAAGCTTCTAAATACCTAAAGTACGTTGTAAATCTAAACTACAATGAAATTAAATATATAAATCCTTATTCTATTGCCTGCAAGAAAGTAGGAGGTAAAGTAAGAATAGGAAAACTATTTAATGGTCATTCTCAGTCATTTTGTTTTTTTAGTGATAATAGTTTTATAAGTACAAATACTTTTAAAATAAAAATGGCCAGATAAACTGGCCATTTTTTATATTCATGGTCTTTCTAATACAGTAGCAATTCCCTGCCCTATACCAATACACATTGTAGCAACGCCAAGTTTATTGTCCCTTCTTTTCATTTCATGTAATAAAGTTCCAACAATTCTTGCTCCACTACATCCTAATGGGTGACCTAATGCAATTGCTCCCCCATTAACATTTACGTTCTCATCTGCTTTTTCTAAAAGACCTAGATCTTTTAATACAGGTAAAGACTGAGCTGCAAAAGCTTCATTTAATTCCCAAAGCTCAATATCTTGCGTTTTAAGATTAGCTGCCTTTAAAGCTTTTTTAACTGCAGGAACTGGTCCATAACCCATGATTGAAGGATCACATCCAGCAACTGCCATTGATTTTACGTATGCCATGATTTCAAGACCAAGCTCTTTAGCTTTTGATTCACTCATAACTAAAAGACAACTTGCTCCATCACTTAGTGCAGATGAATTTCCTGCTGTTACTGACCCACCTCTAGGATTAAATACAGGTCTAAGCTTTAATAAAGATTCAAGATTAGCATCTTCCCTAGCAACTTCATCTTTAGTTACCATATATGGAAAACCTTTTTCGTCGTGTCCTTCAATTGGAACAATTTCATCAGCAAACTTTCCACTCTTAGTGGCAGCGACTGCTTTTTGATGAGAAGATAGAGCAAATTTATCTTGATCCTCTCTGGAAATATTATGCATAGTCGCAAGCATCTCAGCAGTTAGTCCCATTGATCCAGAAGCTTTTGCTGCAACCTTTGAATAACTTGGATTAAAGTCTACTCCGTGAGTCATCGGAACATGTCCCATATGCTCAACACCACCAACGATATAAACTTCACCAGCTCCAGACATAATACCTTGAGCTGCCATATGAAGAGCTGTCATTGAGCTTCCACATAATCTATTTACAGTTTGAGCTGGAACAGTTTTTGGAATAGTAGTTAAAAGTGCTGCGTTTCTCGCTATATTATATCCTTGCTCTAAAGTTTGCTGAACACACCCCCAAATAATATCATCAACAGATTCTGGTTTTACATTTGGATTTCTATCAAGCACAGCTTGCATTAAGCTAGCACTTAAGTTTTCAGCTCTTACATTTCTAAAAGATCCGTTTTTAGATTTTCCCATTGCTGATCTAACAGCATCTACGATTACTGCTTTTTCCATTATGCTCTCCTATGAAAAGTTTCATTATTTGATGCCATTTGAACAAAGTTTTCAGTTGGCCTATACATTGCTCCAAGCTCACTATATTTAGCTGATATATCTACAATATTTTGTAATCCGACTGAATCAGCGTACTTTAGCGCTCCTGATCTAAATGGAGGAAATCCAAGTCCAAGTAATAATCCCATATCAACTTCAATTGGAGTTTCAACGATTTTTTCTTCAAGACATCTTGCACATTCAAAGATCATCGGAAGCATCATTCTTTCAATAATTTGCTCATCAGTGATCTCAATATTTCTTTTTACAACTTTAGAAATGATGGCATCAACATCTTCACTAATTGTCTTTTTAAGTTTTCCTTTTCTATCAAGTTCATACTTATAAAAACCGATTCCATTTTTTTGACCTAGTCTATTTTCTTTATGCATAACTTCAACAATTGTATCGCGGCCTAATTTCATTCTATCAGGAAAAGCATTTCCAATAATCGTAGCTGCATGCTCTCCAGTATCAATACCAACAACATCCATTAAATAAGCTGGTCCCATTGGCCATCCAAATTTTTCCATGACTTTATCAATTCTTTTATAATCAACACCATCTTCAATTAATAAATTAAATCCATTAAAATAAGGAAATAAAACTCTATTAACTAAAAACCCTGGACAATCATTTACTACAATTGGAGTTTTTCCCATTTGAAGAGCGTATTGAACTGTTTTTGAAATAGCTTTTTCACTTGTATTTTTTCCTCTAATAATTTCAACTAGAGGCATTCTGTGAACAGGATTAAAAAAGTGCATACCACAAAAGTTTTCTGGTCTTTTAAGATCAGCAGCTAGATCTGAAATATCAATTGTTGAAGTGTTAGATGCGATAATTGTATCTTCGCTTACTTTATCTTCAAGCTCAGCAAGAACTGATTTTTTGATCTTAATATTTTCAACAACAGCTTCAACGACCATATCAACGTTATTAAAATCTCCATAAGATAAAGTTGGAGTAATCATTGAAATTGTTTTTGCCATTTTAGCGGCGTTTATTCTGCCTCTTTTTTCAAGCTTACCTAATAACTTTGAAGCTTCTGTCATTCCAAGCTCTAATGCTTCATTATTAATATCTTTCATTAATATAGGAGTTCCCTTAGAAGCTGTTTGATAGGCAATTCCGCCTCCCATAATCCCAGCTCCTAAAACAGCAGACATCTGAACCTTATCAGCTCCTTTTGCATATTTTTTAGATACTTTCTTTAAGTATTGATCTGATAAGAAAACTGAAACTAAATTTTGCGCAACTTCAGTTTTAGCAAGTTTTGCAAAAGTTTTAGCTTCAACTTTTAGTGCTTCATCTCTATTCATTCCAGCTGATTGTTGCATAACTTTAATTGCACTTACTGGAGCTGGATAATTTGGTCCAGCAACTCCAGCAACAAAACCTTTCGCTGTTTCAAATGTCATAGCAGCTTCAATTTGAGATAGAGTTAATGGAGAATTTTTAACTTCTCTTTTAGCTTGAAAGTTAAGCTCACCATTTGCACATTTTTTAATTGTTGAAATACCAGCTTCTAATAGATCATCCATCTCAACAACTGCATCAATTGCTCCAATCTTTAAGGCTGCATCAGCTTTATATTGCTTACCAGAAGTAATCCATTCAATAGCATGATCAGCACCAGTGATTCTTGGAAGTCTAACTGTTCCACCCCATCCAGGCATAATTCCTAATTTAGTTTCAGGAAGACCAATCTTTGCTTTAGATTCACAAATTCTATAATCAGTTGTAAGGCAAACCTCTAATCCACCACCAAGAGCAAATCCATTAATTAAAGATACTGTTGGAAATGGAAGATCTTCAAAACCATTTAAGATGGTATTCATTTCTAATAACCAGTTTTCTAACTCTTCATTTGTCTTTTTAAAGTGTTGTAAAAACTCAGTAATATCAGCTCCAAAAATAAAATGAGGTTTATTACTTTTCATGATAAGACCATCTGCTTTTTGAGACTTAACTACTTCAAGTACTGACTTTAAATCTTCCATCATAGTAGCACCAATAACATTAGCGCTTGCATCTTTGATGTCAAAAGTCATATGAAGAATATTATCTTGATTTGTAAGGCTTATTGCTTTGCCATCGAATAACATACTGACTCCTTGTATGAATTAATTTGAAACGAGGGTATTATCCCTTTAAATGGTTATGAAATCAATTAGCTTGGCATCATTATTGCTCAATAATCAATATATTTTAGTATTTAAGAGGGAATGTGATGAATATTTGTATATCTACTAGGACATTGTCTATATTCTTGACAGTTTTATTCTGTCTTTATTCATGTGAAAAGAAAGAATTTAAAGCCAAAGACAATCACAGAACTGGGCTTTTACAGTCTTTAAATGAAGGTGACAATGATACCGTTATAAGCAATCTTGAAAATAGATCTCAAAATGATAACCAAGATAAATTTTTATTAGCTTCAGCTTATGCAAGTAAAGGTGGAATTGATATCTATGCAATGTTTCCCCTTCTTGAAGTAAAACTTTTTCATGAAAAAGCAATTAATTGGGGAAGCTCTAATGATACTAATAAAAAATATACTCAAATTCTAGAAAAGAGATCTAATAATGAAAATGAAACTCCTGAAGACAGAGAACAAAGATGGATGAGTTCAGAAAAATTTTTAATGGAAAAATATATAAAGGTTCCCAAACCAGATTGTTCTCATTACGAAGATGATAGTGATACTTGTGAGGTCTATCTTACTTCAATAAAAGAATATATAACTGAGCTAAAAGCAAAACATAACATATTAACCTATGATCACTATGATTATAAAAAGTTAGATATATTATTTAATAATGTATTAGGCTACGAATTTTACGGAGCTGACTTTTCTGGAAATTGGGAGAGCTACAACCGCTTAGCTAATATTAAATATGATGTTGAAAAATACACTGAATATCTATATGAATATGAGGTAGAAAAGTCTAAGTTTATTCATCCACCTAAAATTGCAGGTGCAAAGGAAGAAGATATACCTCTTATCATGATGAATATTTTATGGACTACTTACGAAGCAATTCCACTACTAGAATCTTTACCCCAAATTCCAGATTCAAATCAAAAATATATAACAAAGTCTATTGATGAACTTGCTCTTTTAGCCAAAGATCCAAAAATGAAAGGAAAAGCCAGTACTTTTTTATATGAACTTTCTATTTTTTCACTTATAAGCATTTACTCATCAAGCTTTGACTTTTCTAAAGTTAATTCTCCACAAGATCTATACTGTCAGTTTAAACCAGAGAAAATTGCAAATAACTACTCCATCATAAAGAAAAGAATAGATGTTCTTTTAAGACATGGAAAAGATAGTTTCTTACCTGCAGATCAGCGAGAGAACTTTGAGCAGAATTATGAAAAATTTAAAAATCTTCCAGATGCACTATCTGATGATAAAAAGAACGGTTTTATCGAACATATTATTTCAGATCAAAAAGAAAGCTGTTCTGCTTCATCACTCTTGTAAAAGAAGATTTACTACGCCATAATTAACCAATGATTATGGCGCTTATTATAACTTTATTTTCTTTCATGGCTTATTCTATGCCTGTTCTTCACTTATTTAAGCCTCATACAAACTTTACTCAAGTCGTATCACAAGACACATGTTCAACTTTCACAAAAAGACGAGATTCAGTAGGATGCAACCCTGCTCTTTTTACAAAAAACATTAAAAAAGGATTAACATTCTTTCTTGGATCAAAATCAGATGGTGAATCAGTAGATGCTGGAAACAAGTTAGTTTTTGAGTCTATTACAAAAGAGTTTTTAGAAGAGCTTTTTTCAAAACAAAACTTTAACTCTTGGGGTGGAGGAACTTTTCTAGAGTTTAATACTCCCTATTTCTATTTAAGCTATGATCCTGTTCAAGTTAATGCCGATATTTTCGTTTTTAATCCTGCTTTTCCAGAAATCTCGCTAAGTTTAAATACTGTAAAAAGATTAAGTATAACATCAGGAATAAAGTTAGACTCTCTATCAAATAAGAACCATACTCTTAATATTGGTGGAACCTTATTTTATTATGAACATAAATTTTACAACGACACTTTTTCTCTAGCACAACTCACAAGTACAGATGTGGATGAAATTATAAAATTTAAAAGAGAACAATCCATTGCAGCTGATCTTGCGTTACACTATGAAAATAATTTTCTTTGGGCTCCATCTTTTAGTCTTATCTTGAAAAACTTAAATTCTCACTATTCTTTAGATGAAGATAAACTTATTTCAGAAAATGAACTTCAGCCAATTCTTATATATGAACAGTATTCCAAAGCAAATATTGGATATGACTTCTATTTTAGCTTTGGATCTATCAACCTAGAAACATCATTTGCTTTTAATAAAGTTTTTGAAAGTTTTTATAATGAATATTCAGCTCTTGCTTTAAGTTATTCTCTAGGAAACTTTAGTACTACCGCTTCATACTCTAAATATATTTCTAATTTTGGTTTTAAATTTGAGTCCGACTCTTCATCAATAGGAATCTATTACAGTCAAATTGAAGCTCTTGGAGACTTTTCAAGTACAAAAGAATCAGCCGCTGGATTTACATTTGAGGTCTACTTATGAAAACCTTTATTATACTACTATTATCTTTACTCAGTATAAGTGCCTATTCAAAAAAGAAAAAAGCGAGTTCTTTTGAATTTCTGAAAAAAGAAGCTCTTAAAAGTAATAAAAATTATACTTATAATAAATATGAAAATATTATCAATGGTTCGGCTGCATTTATAATTGGAAATGCTGGCTACTACTCTACCGACAGTCAAACGCTAAAGTTATCCTATAGTATGGTGCAAACAATAGGTATCTTAAATATTGGAAAAGGCATTTATGATTATTACAGACCGATACAAGATAAAGAGCTGTATTTTTTATTAAAGAAAAATAAAAAATCTATGAACCGAGAAAAGATGGCCACTGATATAATTGAAATCTTTGCTAAAGAAGAAAGAGCTAAAAGGCTTCAATTATTATGGAGTTCTACATTTCTAGCTACCCAGTACTTTATAAATTCAGTATCAGGAGATACCCAAAAGGATCTTAAAGAAATATATAAATTTCTAGGTGGAATTAACCTAATAGTTATTGGTTATTCTTATTTTTATAAAAGCAAATATGAAAGCTTTTACTATGACAAAAGAAAAAATCTATCCTTTTTCCCTGCGATCTTTAAAACAAGCTCTAACAAGACATATGCAGGGCTTGCTATGAACTATACATTTTAATTTTCTGCAACGCGCATCTTTTACACGAGGAGCTAAATTTGTTATAAATTCTCCATAATTTAGCAAAGGTTTAAAGATGAATGAATTTCAAAGAGAATTAGTATCTTCTATTTCAAAATTTTGCATGGACAAAATCGAGCCTCACATGGAGCACGACGATGCAAATAGTAATTTTAGAATGGAAATTTTCAATGAATTAGGCCAAATGGGATTAACAGGAGTTACTCTACCAGAAGAATATGGTGGACTTGGATTATCTTATGAAGATCTATGTATTGTATTAGAAGAAATTGCTAAATATTCTGTATCTTACTCAGTTACAGTATCAGTATCAACAATGGTTCAATCTATTTTAAATCAATTTGGAAATGATGAACAAAAGAAAAAATATCTTCCAGCTTTAACTTCAGGTATTGAGATTGGAGCATTTTGTCTTTCTGAATCTCACTCTGGAAGTGATGCTGCCTCATTAAAAACGACAGCTAAAAAAGTAGAAGGTGGTTATATATTAAATGGATCAAAAATGTGGATCACATCTGGTGGAATTGCCAAAACTTATATCGTCATGGCAAGAACTGGTGATCAAGGAGCAAAAGGAATCTCTGCTTTTATCGTAAGAGATGGAGATGAAGGTTTTTCATATGGAAAACTAGAAAAGAAAATGGGATGGAAAGTAAGTCCTACTCGTGAACTTGTATTTGAAAACTGTTTTGTAAAAGACGAAGATCTTTTATCAGGTGAAGGGCAAGGCTTTACTATTGCCATGAGTGCATTAGATAGAGGAAGAATCACTATTGGCTCAGTTGGAGTTGGTCTTTCTCAAAGAGCTTTAGATGAGTCAATAAAATACTCTCTTACAAGAGAGCAATTTAAAAAACCTATTTTTGAATTTCAAGGTCTTCAATGGATGATGGCAGATATGGCCACAGAGATTGAAGCTTCAAGACTACTAGTTAAACAAGCAGCTAAAGACTTTGATAATGGAGCTCCAAATGTAATGCTTGCATCGATGGCAAAAATGAAAGCGACAGATACAGCCATGAAAGTTACAACTGATGCTGTTCAAATTCACGGTGGTGTTGGTTACACAGCTGAATATCCAGTAGAAAGATATATGAGAGATGCAAAGGTTCTTCAAATTGTAGAAGGAACCAATCAAGTACAAAAGATTGTTATCGCAAGAGCATTAAAGAAAAAGCACGCCTAATGAAAATAACAACAAATAGCCAAGAATATATAAAAACGAATATTAATAAACAAGATACTTTCAACTCCTTTGAAAATATCATCAATGATAAAAGATATGGTTTTTTTCATTTAACAAAAAACTTATCTCATATTGAAAAATCTAAAGATTTGTTTGAGAAATTTAAAGGCAAAAAACATTTCGTTCAAATTGGTATTGGAGGAAGTGCCCTAGGCCCTCAAATGCTTATTAGCGCCCTTGGAAAAAATGGTCAAAACTTTACATTTTTAGATAATACGGACTCTGAAGATATTGAAGAAAAACTATCTAAAATAGATCTAAAAGAAAGTATCTTTTATGTAGTTTCCAAATCAGGTGGAACAGCTGAAACCATTGCAAATTTTATAATTTGTTATAATAAGTTAAAAGACTTAGGCATTAGTGACTTTAAAAACTATTTTGTTTTTTGTACTGATCCTAATTCGGGTCAACTTAGAGCTTTTGTTAATGATAATAATTTTCATGCATTAGAAGTCCCATCTGATATTGGTGGACGTTTTTCAGTTTTAAGTAGTGTTGGAGTTTTTCCTGCTTTATTTGCAGGAATCGATGTCAATGCACTATATAATGGAGCAAATCATATCGCTGATGAGATCTTAGATAAAAAAGATTCACATCAAATCTTTGAAGTTTCACATAAACTTTATGATTTATATAAAAATAATAATATAAACCAAACAGTTCTTATGCCTTATAGTTCGAAGCTAAAAGATTTATCTTTTTGGTTTGTACAATTATGGTCAGAAAGCTTAGGAAAAGAAGGCATTGGTTTAACTCCTCTTCCAGCTTACGGAGCTACTGATCAACATTCGCAGGTTCAGCTTTTTATGGAAGGGCCAAATGATAAAACACTTTTTTTATTAGAAGTTGAAAATAGAAAAATAAACTTTAATTTAAAAAGTGATATTGATCTTGAGTCAGCATCTAAACTTGCTAGCTTTGATA
The DNA here is from genome assembly GCA_025210745.1 of Bacteriovoracaceae bacterium. Lineage (GTDB taxonomy): Bacteria > Bdellovibrionota > Bacteriovoracia > Bacteriovoracales > Bacteriovoracaceae > CAKZJW01. Next base: position 15,075 of record JAOARC010000014.1, on the reverse strand, counting down.
TTAACTCGCTTATCAATGCTCAACTACAAGGAAATTTGCAGGCGCTAGAAGACCAAAAAAGACATACATTTCGTATTAAAATAAGTGAGAATAATGCCTTTAATCTTGGCTCTCTTATTCTATACTTTGAAGCATTAACAGCTATAATGGGAAGTTTGCTTAAAGTAGACCCTTTTAATCAACCAGGTGTTGAACTAGGTAAAAAATATGCCTTTGAATTTCTAAATTCAACTACTAAAACAGCCGATAAAGGTAAAAATGTTTAAAATTTGGAGTCTTTCATGAGTGATGAAAATTCAACGGTTGTTATTACTGATATCCACCAAGCTTTAATGAGCTCAGAAGGTGATACCGGAGACAAACCAGCATGCCTTGTTGCTGTTGGTGGAGAGCTCAACGGAACCTTGTTTGACTTAAGTGAAGGTGAACATATTGTTGGAAGAAGCCCCGATAATGCAATACCATTAGATTTTACTGGTATATCAAGAAAACACTTTAAAGTTCTTGTAGAAGGTATGAGTGCAACATTAGTTGATTTAGGTTCTAGTAATGGTACCTTTGTAAATAATGAAAAAGTTAATGGTTCTTTTTCTCTTAGAAAAGGTGATATTATTAAAGTTGGAAAAATCGCTTTAAAATACCTTCCTCAAGGAGACTCTGAACGACTTACATATGATAAGCTTCATCAAGAAGCTAATACGGATGGCCTTACAGGTTGTTATAACAAAACTTACTTTAATGGAGCTCTTGATTTAGAAGTAAAAAAGTCTAAAACAACAGGAACTCCTTTATCATTAATCATCTTTGATTTAGACCACTTTAAAAAGTTAAATGATAACTATGGACATGATGCTGGGGACTTTGTTCTAAAAGAAAAAGCACAAGTTCTAAGAGATGGTGGTGTAAGAAAGGGTGATATATTTGCTCGATACGGAGGAGAAGAGTTTGTTGTTCTTCTACCTAATACAAACTTAAAACAAGCATTTGAAATAGCTGAAAGATTAAGAAGATTAGTTCAGGATCATGAATTTATTTATGAAGGTCAAAGACTACCTGTTACAGCTTCTATTGGTGTTGCTGATTATAGACAAGGTGTCTTAACAGGAACAGATCTATTTAAAAGAGCTGATAGTGCTGTTTATAAGTCTAAAGAAGGTGGAAGAAATCAAGTAAGCTTTTTTCGTGGATAATGAATCAAGTTAAACTTTTACCAGAACATATTATTGACCAAATTAAAGCTGGTGAAGTTATCGAAAGACCAGCAACTCTTATCAAGGAGCTTCTTGAAAACTCTCTAGATGCAGGTGCTACAAAAATTAAGATTGAAATTTTGGGTTCAGGAATGGATGTTATTAGCATTGAAGATAATGGTCATGGTATGTCCCATGATGATCTTCCTTTAGCATTTTGTAGACACGCAACGAGTAAACTTGAACAATTTAATGATCTTTATAAGTTAAGAACATATGGCTTTAGAGGTGAAGCCCTAGCAAGTGCTTCTAGTGTGAGTAAGGTCACTTGTTATAGTAATCTTAAAAATGCACCTAGGTCGATTTATAAAATTGAAGGTGGTCTTGAGGTTTCACATCATAAAGAGGAAAAAGATTATAAAGAAAGTGGAACTATTATACATATTAAAGATCTTTTTTTTAATACACCTGTACGAATGAAGTTTATTCAATCTAAAACAAGTGAAAAAAACCAAATAAATAAAATAATTAATGCCTTTGTACTAACTCATCCACATGTAGAGTTTAATGTCACTATTGATGAGCTGAAAGTTAAATATCATAAAACTACGACACAAAATTTATCTAAAAGAATAAAAGACATCTTTGAAAAAAGAAATGATCCATTAGATATTATTGACCTTGAAGGAAATTATGATGGATTTACAGCAAGATTGCTATTAACTAGAAACTCTTATAAAGGAAATCGGGGGAAATTCAGCTATGTCTTTATTAATGATCGTGTTGTCAACGATATACAGATACATAAAATAATCACCAATAGTGCCACTTGCCTATGGAATTTTAATCAAACAGGCAGCTATTGTATTTTTATAGATGTTCCTACCGATCAACTCGACGTAAATGTTCATCCAAATAAAACAGTAGTCAAAATATTTCAAGCACCGAAACTTTTTTCACTCATATCGAGTCTCATAAAGCAATTTCAATCAAAAGAACTAAGATCTCATAATGACGAATCACAAGAACAAAAAGACTTTTCATCTCTTGATTTAAAAAAAGACTTATCTGAAGTTTCTTATAAAGAGCAAGACTTTAATACGACAAGCTTACAAAGCTATTTTGACAATTTAGATAATAAAGTCATTATAAAAGAGCCCTCTACTAATTATATCTACAGCGATGAAATATTATCTATCTTAAGAGCAGATGAAAAAAACTCTATGATTTTGATTAATAATAAAAAGCTTTATTTATTTCATTTAGAAGAGTTACTTAAGAAAAAAGATATAGAAACAACACCTCTATTGATTAGTGAGCCTATTGAACTCAATAAAAAATATGATTATCTGCTAGATTCAATTGACGATTTAGGATTTGAATTAGACCGATTAGATGAGTCGACACTTGCTCTTAGAAGCTATCCGGCAAGTCTAAAAGAACTTCCTTATCTGGAACTACTTAAGCTATTTATAGCAAATATAAAAAAATCAAAAGATTTATTTTATTTTTCTCAAAAAGACTTTTCTCCAGCAAAGATACCAAGTAGTATTTTAGATACTACTTTAAAAAAATACGGAAAATCAAAGCTACTTGAATTAGGCATTATTCGTATCGTTACAACAAAAAGTATTATGAAAGAATTTCTATGAGTAAAAAAATCATCGTCATTTCTGGCCCCACTGCTAGTGGAAAAACAAGTACGAGTATCGAACTAGCGAAACTATTTAATGCAGAAATCGTTAATTTTGACTCACTGGTATTCTACAAAGAAATATCTATTGGAACTGCAAAACCAACAGAAAAAGAAATGCAAGGAATAGCCCATCATCTTGTTGGTACTCAAAGCATCAAGTCAGCAATAAACGCAGCTGACTTTCAAGAAAAAGCCATACCGATTATCAACGAAATCCACTCTAGAAATAAGCACGTCATTTTAGTTGGAGGAAGTGGCTTTTACCTACAAACTTTATTAAAAGGTATGTACAAAGGAGGAAGTACTTCTAAAGAAACTTTAAATAAATCAAACTCTTTATATGCAAAAGAAGGAATAACTCCTTTTTTAGAATTTTTAAAAGAAAATGATCCTAAAAGTTTTGAGCGATATCATAAAAATGACCATTATAGAATTAGAAGGGCTGTTGAATTTTTTTGGCAAACGAACTCAATGTTTTCAAAACAAAGAGAAAAGATGGGTACATATGAGCTTGAATCTCCTACTATTCAAAATAATTGGGATATATTTCATTGCTACCTTGATATTCCAAAAGAAGATCACTTTGAAATTATAGCTCAAAGAACGCTTCAAATGGTGGAAAATGGATTAATTGAAGAAGTAAAAAGTCTATTAGAAACAGGGTATTCTTCTCATTTAAAACCTCTGCAAGCAATTGGTTACAAGGAAACAGTTGACTATATCAATGGAAAGTTTTCAAATATTAAAGAATATATGCAAAGAATCTCAATATCTACAAGACAACTAGCTAAATCCCAAAGAACTTGGTTTAATAAAGTTGAAAAAACATCTTTTCATCCTATTGATGATAAAGATCTGATAAAAGAACAAGTAAGAATTTTTTTGAAAAAAGAGCCTCTATGAAGATTGAAGAAAAAAAGAACCTTAAAGTTATCGTTATCTCAGATGGAACAGGAGAAACGGCAACAGAGATGGCAAGAGCGGCTATTACCCAATTTAAAAATAAAGAAGTTTTTTTTACAAGGTATAAAAATGTAAGAACAAAACAAAGAGTGCAAGCAATTTTTCAAGAAGCTTCTATACATCATGATATTGTGGTTTACACTATAGTAAGTATTGAATTGAGAACTTATGTACAAGAACTTAGTCGTACCCAAAAAGTGCGAAGTGTAGATCTACTAGGACCTCTTCTCAATTCATTTTCAAATATATTTGAAACAGAGCCTGATTATCAGCCAGGTCTTCTTCACCAAGTAAATGATGAATATTTTAAAAAAGTTGCAGCAGTAGAATTCACACTCAATCATGACGATGGAAGAAACCTTACGACTTTAGAAGAAGCTGATGTCATTCTTGTTGGTATTTCAAGAACATCAAAAACTCCCTTATCTATATACTTATCTTTAGAAGGTATCAAAGTTGTTAATATTCCTATTGTCAAAGGATCAGAAATTCCTGAAAAACTCTTCAAAGTTGATCAAAGAAAAATTTTTGGTCTAACTATTGATCCATCTGCTCTACATGAAATCAGAAGAAATCGTCTAACTAGATTAGGTATGAATGAAGAAGGTGAATATGCTGATATTCAAAAAGTAACTCAAGAAGTAGAATGGGCCAATAATTTATTTAACCAAAACAAAAGATGGCCTGTATTCAATGTAACAGGTAAAGCTCTAGAGGAAACTGCTGCGGAAATTATAAAACTATTAAATATGAGAAAAGTGAATCGATTTAAACAAGACAATCGATTTAAAAAATAAATATAATAACGTTATTCTAAAATATGCTTTCTATTTTCAGTAATTTCAATATTTACTTTTCGCTTAGAACCTAAAAGAGGATTAAATATTGTTGCAGGATACCTCCCAACAGGAATCGTATAATTCTCGAAAGGAAGATCTTTTTCTACTTGTTCACCATTTATAGTTAAAATAAGTTTCGACCCTGAAGTAAAGTTTAAAGATGTTGATAAAAGACCAACTTTTTCTTGCTCTAATTCAGGTATAATTACTTGTCCATATAGGTTTTTCGTATCTAATCGAACAATATTTGCAACAAATCTCTTATAACCTCTTTTAAAAACAGTGACCTGTAAATCTTCATTAAGATTTACTTCTAAGTCAATACCATTAACTTTAACCTCACTACCATTTAGAAAGACTTTCATTGTTGCATCATAGTTAACAAGAGTTAATGTACCTTTTTTAAACTCACTATTAGTTGCCGCAAGTTTTCTTTTTGACTTTGCAGAGATCTCACCTTTCAACCCAACAATTTGTCTAAGGTCCACACCTGTATATTTAAAGAGTACATCAGACTTAAATATCGATAAGGCAAAAACAGCTGCCACAAAAGCAACTCTAAAGGGCCAAGATGTTTTTTGCGATTGCTTCGACTTTAAGTTTGCATTAATTTTTGTCTTAGATGTTTGTATTTTTCTGTTAGCAGCGACAACCTTAGTTCCCTTAGATGAAGAAAAAGGTGATTTCACTGCTCCTTGATTTTTTTCAATTTTTATATCATGTGTAGAGTTCTCATCAAAATTAAAGTCCAACTCTAATTTTGGAGCATGAGAAAGTTTTGGTTCTTCTTGTTTTGAAGGACTAGATGAATTTGCGTGATTTTGAAGATCTCGAATATAAGGAGTAATATCAATTTTTCCATACTCAACAAACTTCTTTTTATCAGCTTCAATTTCTGGCTTAAATAACTGTTTTGCAAAATAACCAAGATCTGTTGCATTAAAGTCAGGATAAGTTGAATACAAAAACTTAACTAAAGCCCTATTGAACTGATCCATATTGTCATATCTATCATTTCTATCTTTGGCCAATGCCTTTAATACGATTTCATCTAACTCTTTAGGTACATTAGGATTAATTGATGAAGGCCTTGGAATCTTACACGCTTGAATTTCTTTTAAAACAGCTAAATCATTTGCTGCCTTAAATAGTTTTCTGCTACATAAAAGCTCCCAAAGAGTTATTCCAACAGCAAATAAATCATACCTTGGGTCTAATTCTAAACCATCTAAATACTCAGGAGCTAAATAAGATAATTTTCCTTTTATAGTCCCTGCTTGAGTTGCTTCACTGTTAGAATCAGCTTTAGCAATTCCAAAATCAATGACTTTTACAGCACCATCATAAGTTAACATAATATTATGCGGAGAAATATCTCTATGAATTATATTAAATGGTGTTCCCGTTAACTTATCTGTAAATGTATGAGCATAATGTAATGCTTGGCAAACTTGAGAAATAATATAAGTTGAAATTTCAACAGGAAAAACAAAATTTTTCTCTTTAAGTCGATCGAGAAATTCTTTTAAATTTGCTCCATCAACATACTCCATCGCAGAATATAATTGTCCATCAACTAGACCATAATCAGTTAATTGTACGATATTCGGATGCTGAAGACCAAAAGTTACTTTTAATTCATCTTCAAACATTTGGACAAAAGCTGGATCTTTAGAAAATTGTGGTTGTACCATTTTTATAGCAAGTAATTTATTTGCTTGCTCACCTAAAAATCTAGCTCGACATATTTTTGCCATACCACCATCAACTAGATGATCTAGAATTAAATATTTTCCAAATCTTTGAAATTTATCACTCATAGCTTATACCTCATATATTTATCGGTATAAATATAAGCTCACTTAAGTGATTTTTTATAAATCTATTACTTGTGTTCTGTATCCTGGAAGAGATATTTTGATAGACTTTAATTCTTTATTTGAGCAAAACCCCATGACCTTATGATTTATTAAGTTTAATTGATTATATATATAATAAGACTTCACTTGAGATCCAAAGCCCGCTAAACTCACATATTTTAGACCATTCTTTTCAAACTCATTAATAATATACGCCTTATTTACTCCAGCATTAAATCTACCTAATAATAAAGCTGTATAAAACTTTTCACATCGATTAGCTAATTTCTTTTCTCCTGAATTTAACCAACTATAAAATTTAGAATCTTTATTTAAAGGTGAAATTAAAACTTCATAGTCTAGAGTGACTCCATTATACCAAGAATATCTTTTATAAATTAAGGACTCATCCCAGCCCTGCTGCCCATAATTAGAACCTTTAAATACAAGTTCACTTTCTCTTACTTGATTTAGGTCTTTCATTGAAGAACAACTAAAAAGTAAAATACTCAACAAAGCTAGTCTATACATTCTTTCTCCCAAGTTCTATTTTCTATATATTCACATATTTCATTAAAAACATCTAGTCGGCACTTTTCATTAAGCAAGTCATGTCTGGCTTGGGGGTAAATAGAGGTTTTCACTAAACTTTTATCTACAGCACCTAAGTAAAGCTTTGTTGCTTCAGTACTAACAACTCTATCATCTGCACTCAATAAAACGAAAAGAGGATGTCTTATATAATAAGATGTATTAATCATTTTTTCTGATTTTTTTAATATTTCAAGTCCCATAGAAAAAGTCACGAATTTAGATATAAGATGGTCTTCATTAAAACTTAAAGCTCTTACAGGATCAGAAGTTAAATCGATCCCTTTATACATATTATCAATACGAACTTTTTTAAAATAATCATTAAGACTAAGAGCTATTTTTTTTACCAACAATGGAATTTTTAACTTTGGCTTTATACATGGATTTGTCATGATAATGGCAGAGATATTAAATGGAAGTTTTATTTGGTATTCGCTCACCATATTTAGAGTTATCATACCTCCTAAACTATGAGCAATTAAAATATTCTCAATATCTTTTTCTTTTGCATGATAAAAGTCTAAATCTGATCTTAGAAAATTAAGATAATCTTGTATATAAAAATCAAAATCATCTATATATGCTCTACTTCCCGAGCTATTTCCATGTCCTACTAAATCCATACATGAAATAATAATACGATTACCAAAATAGGATCTTAAGTAATTAAAAAATGGTACGTGTCGCTGAGCATGTTCAACTGCTCCATGCAGAAAATATATTCTAAAAACTTTATGATGAAGATCTTCTTTTGGATATAGATGGTAAACAGAACATTTGGCTCCATTTTGAGCAGAATCAAAGCTTAGTGTTTTGACAATATGATGTTTCTTAAGATCTTCCAATAGTATTTAGCCAATATAAGAATTAATTGAATTAATGGCTTGCGAATCTAAATCAACGAACCGAAATGAAAAACCATGCCCGCCTTCTAAGGCTCTTACAATAATACCAGATGCTACAAAATGATGTTCAGAATTATCTGGATGAACATTAATTGAAATCTTCTCTCCTACAGACCCAGGAAAGTTATCTACTAAGACTTGCATTCCTCCAATTGAGAGATCTCTACAAATGCCTTCAAAAACAGCATTATTATTTTGGATAAACATTCTAGCAATAAGAGGCTTTCTTTTAAATGCTCTTTTATCCTTTTCTTCAAGAATTGGTGGTAGTTCATTAAAAATTTGTTCAAAGCCTTCAACTTGGGCCAATGGAATCCATGTATTTATTGAACTATGAAATATAAAAGTTTTTCCATTTATTCTATTTTCATCAAAAAGCTTTTTCATTAAATTTAAATTAAAAGGTCCATATTCAACTTCATCAGCACCCCTATCAGCACCAACCTTTATAAATAAACATTTCTCATTTTTATCAATCGCATTTAAATCTAATGAAGCATTTATAACATTTGGCAATTCATCTTCTGTCATTTTATGAGATAGTTCTTGTTGATTTAACTCGTTTACATCTTGAATTTTAGTCCAATTTTCAAAACCTTTTTTCCAAACATAGTCTTGTGAGCCCAGAACTCTATTTTCAACTAAAGATAAAAGTTTCGCTTGCTCTACTGGCCCTTGTCTTTCTCCTTCTAAAACATAATACCAACTATCTGACATAAAATTCCCTTTGAAAGTGATTTCATTGTTTAAATTTATCTTTAATTCTAACCTAAGTTGTTAAAATTAAAGACAAAAGGGTATTTTTTACCTCTCTTAAATACCTAGGATATTTCGAATCTCATTATAATTAAAAGAAAATATTTCAATTTTGCTAGCACATTTTTAATTTTTCTTTTTTAAATAAACAGAATTTTAAACTTAGTAAAGAAGGGCTCTTGAATAAAATCAAGAGCTATAAATATATGATTTTTATTTTTTTCCAATAGGAATCCTTACTCCTATTTTAAGTTCAGGTAAATATTTCAGTTGGCCAGGTAACTGTGCTGCTCCCTCATTTATAGAAGTATGAACCTCAGACCTTACATTTGCAACCTCATCTTTTAAAGCATAGTATTGCGGATCAGAAGTATTATAATTATCACTGATATATGTGTTAACTCTATCTAAAAACAAATCTGTCTTATTATGCATTATAGTCTTTAGCTTTGTAGTTCTTAATCCTCCCTCAAGAAAAAACCAACCAGCCTTAAAGCCAAGACCACCACTTAATCCAATATCAACTATATGAAAATCACTTGAATTTGTTTTTAAAGCATTATCATAAAGATGTTTTTGAGTGGCATCACTCATATCTAATTGAGCTTCAAATGTTTCATTTACCATATCACTTAAAGCATTTTTACTAATTGATGTCATACTTAACCTGTTAATGGCTCCATAAGCATATATAAATGGTAAACCGACTGATACTTTTAAGTTTAAGTTATTAGTATATTTTGTAGAGCCAAAATTTCCTCCAATTCGAACAAGCTTTACTGGTTTATAGTCAACTCCAAGCTCAACCCCATTAGGAAGACCTCCCGAGATATTTATGCCCACTTGTGCCTGAGCAATCGAACAAAAACAAACTGTAAGTAAAAGCAATATCTTTTTCATTTTAATCTCCTTAGCTAGTATTATCCTAAAACTACTTTATTAATAATCACTTAAAAGTCAGAAATATTTGCTAACATATAGCACAAAACAGCCCACCATAACGCAAAGCACTATCTTTTTGAAATATTTACAATTAGAATACTGCTTCTTTTCTGCAACTTTTTTAATAATTTCAATAAATTAGATATTCATCTTGATAAATACCTTAAAAGAAAAAAGTCTCATTACTAAATGCCCAGTGAATTTTAATTTATGAATTTATATTTAAAACTGTAAAACAATACTTTCTAAAGATATTAGTAAATTAGTCCGATAAATAAAATGAAGAAGAATAAAAATTTGGATCAAATTATGAAAACATTATTTATAGGAATTTTAATTACTTTAAGCTTAATATCATGCTCAGAAGAAGTATTAACAAATGCCCCCCAATTTTCACAAACAAATATCGCTGGCCAACAAGTAAGTAATCTACAAGCATGCTCAGCAATGCAACTAGATAAACCTCCAGTTGATATACTTTATGTGGTAGATAACTCAGGAAGTTCTCTACTTTCTAGTTTTCAATCAATCAAATCACAGATCGCTAATACAATTACAACTATTAATTCTCAATTTGATTATCATATTTATGTTGCCCCCTTAAATCCACCTTCTGGAAGTTCTGCTACTAGCTACCCTCTAATTGTAAGTGATACTGGATCTCTATCTAGTACTGTTGGATTAAACATAAAATCTATTGATGATTTAACATCTGATTTTTTTAGTGGAGCGACTGGAAATAATTCCGAAAATGGATTTCAAAGAGCTCATGACTTAATTCAAAACAATAGGAGTAATGGAATTTTTAGAAATAATGCAAACACAATTATTGTCATGGTTTCTAACGGAGATGATACTTCATCTACTGTAACAATTGGTGGAAACAAGGTAAATGATCCTGCCGTCTATAATAATCACCTTACAAATTTTAAAAAGCTAACTAAAAAATACTCGATGACTAATTCAGTTTCTAATCCTATGAATGCTGAATCATTACGCTTTGTATCCTTAGTTGCTCATTCTAACTGCAATGGACAAATAAGAGGTTCTAACTACATCTCTATGTCTGAAGATATTTACGATTATATGGGATATACGGATGATTCAATGAAAGATACAAGGAATTTATGTTCAGGTAATTTTTCAAATATTTTTTCTGCTGTAAATAGTTCAGTTGCTGCAGTAGTGACTGGTCATAAATATGATCACTGGCTTATTAGTACAGCAAGTGCATCCTCCATTCAAGCAAATGATATTACCCTTACAAAAGTAATGGCAAATGGCTCTACAGTTAATATTCCGGAAAGCTCAAGTAATGGTTTTCAATATTTAGGAAATCAATCTGCTATAAATACAAGATATTATCCAACAGCAGGAGCTCCTGTATCTGGACTTGTTGTAAAATTAAACGGAACAGCAAGAGTGGAATATCCAGACTGTATTATTGCCAAGACAAAGTCTCCACTAGAGCACTATAAATATATTGTTATACCAAGAAAACCTGTTGTAAGTAGTATCATTGTAAAAGTAAATGGGATAACAATAGCTCAAAGCTCTACTGATGGATGGGTTATGGCAAATGCTTATGATGGTTGTACAAGCGATGGTTTTTGCGACAGTATAAATGTCAAAGTTGCTCACCAAGGAACATCTAGTACTCCAGAAGTATACAAATCTGGATATTTTTTAAGATTAAGTTCTTCAAAATACCTTACTAATGGAGATACAGTTCAAGTCTTTTATAGCCCAGACTCTATATAGTTTTATTGCTCATTTCTTTGTTCAAGTAAATGCATAAACTTTAATAAAGGAAGATATTTTTCAAGCCTCTGTCTATTAACTGGAAGAGTCATAACATCTCCATCTATAATAACACTTTGGGTAAAATCATTATCATTTGCATCTTCAAGATCTACAATCGTCATTTTCTTTCCTTGATTTAAAAAGAAAGTAAAAATTTCGTTCAATTCTATATGAACTGTTTTATCTGTTAATTTTTTTTCTTTAATCTTCTCTAGAACTTTTTCCAATATAGCAAAACATCTTTTTGAAACCTTCATTTTTTTATCATCAGGTAAATGTCTTTCAGCATTATAGAAAACAAGTAAAGTTTTAACTGCATCTGCATCATTTAAAACAATAAGGTCATCTTCTCTATCTCTTATTATTTCTAAAAGAGAAAGCTCTTCAAAAAGAAGTAAGACATGCTCCATTTTAGCTTCATGTAAATTAAAAATATCACATGCGTATAATTGCAATGTTTTCTTACTAAGGGCAAGTTTACCATCAACATCCTTTCCATGGGATTTAATACTAAGATATATTGTAGATATTATTTGAGCCGCTTGAGTTGGTTTGATGAACTCAGCACCAACTTGCTTTCCCGTAGAATAATCAATTTTAGCAGAACTACTATCTAGCGCTTTGATTCTTCCATTTGCCGTTTTTAACCTATCAACAAGAGTATAGAGAATTGTTTTTATCCAAGGGTTGATTGATGCCATCATTTTATTAAAAACTTCAAAAGGTATTTCAATAATTTCAGTATCAATCATAGCACTTGCGCTACAACTTCTTTTAGTTGGGTTTTTATCAAAATAAGCCATTTCACCAATCACTTCACCTGTTCTAAGAACAGCAATTTCAACATGTCCTTTTCCCTTAGGTCTATAAAGTCTTAGTTGACCTTTTTGAATAATATATAAAACCTTAGCCGCATCTCCTTCATGAAAGAGAACCTCACCCTTTGGTAGTTTTTTTACATTTTGAGATCCGGCCATAATTTATATCCTTTCAATAACCATTGATAAAGCTTCACCACCACCAATACAAATTGCGGCAACACCAAGTTTTTTATTTTCTCTTTCAAGAGCATTCATTAGTGTAAGAAGAATTCTTGTTCCACTTGTACCAATTGGATGTCCAAGACTTACTCCACCACCATAAATATTTACTTTATTATGATCAATTTCAAGTTCATTCATAGCTACCATTGCAACAGCTGCAAATGCTTCATTAATTTCCCAAAGATCTATATCACCTACAGATAAACCTTCTTTTTCAAGGTTTTTCTTAACAGCTTCAACAGGAGCTGTTGTAAACCATGTTGGATCCTGAGCATGACTTGCCCATGATCTAATTTTAAACTTTGCTTGATCTTTATATTTTTCAGATCCTAAAACTAAAGCTGCTGCTCCATCATTAATGGTAGAAGCATTAGCCGCTGTAATTGTTCCATCTTTTTCAAAAGCTGGTCTTAAAGTTGGAATTTTATCAAACCTAACTTTTCCTGGACCTTCATCAGCATCAACTGTTACTTCACCCTTTCTTGTTTTAATAACAACAGGATTAATTTCCGAAGCAAATATTCCATCAGCTTGTGCTTTTTGTGCTCTATTAAATGACTCTATTGAATATTCATCTTGAGCTTGTCTTGTTAGATCATATTTTTTAGTACACTCTTCAGCACAATTTCCCATAGCTCTATCAGAATAAACATCCCATAGACCATCCCATTGCATAGCATCTTTCATTTGTGTTTCACCAAACTTAAATCCATTTCTAGAGTTTGGTAAAAGGTGTGGAGCTAATGACATATTTTCCATGCCACCTGATACAACAATATCATTTTCACCTGTCAGAATTGTTCTAGCTCCAAGAATAACTGTTTGAAGCCCAGAGCCACATACTTTATTAACTGTTGTAGCCGGAACACTTTGAGGAAGGCCTGCAAATAATGTTGCTTGTCTAGCAGGTGCTTGACCAACACCAGCACTTACAACATTTCCCATAAAAACTTCACCAACTTGATCTTTATTGATATTTGCTTTTGTTAAAGCTCCTTCAATTGCACTTGCTCCAAGCTTTGGTGCAGGAACACTTGATAGTGTACCTAAAAATGAACCTTGAGGAGTTCTAGCTCCTCCTAAAATATAAATGCTCATATACTCATCCTTTTAATAAATTATCCCGTATATTTTAGTCCTTTGTGGGCATTTTTACTATAAAATATTGTCAAAAATAGAATGAATCTGCTATGTTCAGGCTCTAAAATAAAGGAACTAAGATGAATATAGGTAGATACCCGACAAGTTCACTATCCGAAGGAAAGCATATTCCAAATGAATGGACTGAACTTTTAATTAAAACTCTCAATGATACATATGAAGCAAAAGCAGCTAGCGATGAATGCTTTTTTGATGTTTATGGTAAAACCTTTGAAGAAGAATTTATTTTAATTATCTCTTATATCCATAAAACGGATTATTCAAAGTCTCCTATTACTCTTTTTATCTCTCATGATAATCTAGATACTTCTAAAAAATTCAAAGAAGCTATTGATAGTGCCATCGATTTAACTGGCCTTATTTTTGATGATATTTTTTCCAATGAAGACTGGAATGAATACGTTCTTAACTGGACTCAAAATGACTTTGAAAAAAATCAATTTTTTTACAAAATCACTAGAGAAAACATATCCCTAACAATTCAAGCTGAAGAACTTTTAAAACAATAAAAAAGCCGGGATAATCCCGGCTTCTTTATTTCATAAATTTATTTTTGTAATTAATTATTCGTCTTCAAAACGTTGAGGCTGAGCTCCATAACCACGAGTATCAGTTTCAATATCGTCTCCCTCATCATCTCCACCAAGATTATCATAGTCAATATCATCTCCATCTACATCAGTAGCAATATTTAATGCATGAAGAGCTTTATAAAAGTCTTTTTCATCTTCAAGATCAGATACAATTGCTTCAATATACTTTGGCGGATATTTAGAGATTAAATCTTCAATATAAACTTGGAGTTTTCCTTCTTTTAAGATTTCTCTTTTCTTTTTAATCTCATGCCAGTTTGCAATGTAATGAAGTCTACAATACATTTGAGTTGTTCTTAAGTTTTCACAACCCTTTTCCATGCACTCATCAGACTTATTATCAACAAAAAAATCTAATGATGCTATTGAATCAGCAATTTCATCCCAAGAAAAATCTTCACTTAATTCACTAATTTGATCATTTACCTTATCTAAAGCTTCAATCGTTTCCGGTGTTATTTTAACATCTTCTTTTGTTATTTTTTTGCTCTTAGCTTCTTTTTTCTTTGGCTCTTTTTTTGCCGCTGCTTTTTTAGTTTCTTTTTTAGCAACTTTTTTTGTAGCTTTTTTAGTTACTTTCTTAGCAACCTTTTTAGCTACTTTTTTCTTAGCAACCTTCTTCGCTACTTTTTTCTTAGCAACCTTCTTCGCCACTTTTTTCTTAGCAACCTTCTTCGCCACTTTTTTCTTAGCAACCTTCTTCGCTACTTTTTTCTTAGCAACCTTCTTCG
>JAOARC010000013.1 GCA_025210745.1 Bacteriovoracaceae bacterium | reverse complement strand
TGTATTATTATTTAAATTACCCGCAAGACCACCAACGAATCTTGTTACAGCATTATAATAATCATCGTTAACTGTAAGTGTTCCTCTTACATATGAGTTTGAAATTGATCCACCAAAAAATCTTCCTACTAAACCACCAGCATAATCTCCACCCATTGTGATATTTGATACAACATGTGAATTTGCAATTGTTGTATTAGCTCTTGTTACACCAATTAAACCACCAACGTTCATATCGCCGTTTGTTGCATTTCTTATAACACTAATAGAACCAATATGAGATGCTCCATCCATACTTACAGCATGATAAGACTCTCCAACAACACCACCAACATATCTTCCTAATGCAGTGATATCCCCTTTATGTTTTGTATTATTAATCTGTGCATTTGAATCCCAAAGTCTACCAATCACACCACCAACATAATCGTTACCAGATACAGTGGCATAAACTTCGTTATTATTTAAAAGCATTGCTTTATTAGATGAAAATACATATGAAATTAATCCACCAGCAAAATCATTTGCAGCAACATCAACATCTACTTTTGAATTTGTTATCGTAAGCTGCGAATCAGTATTACCAAGACCAATTAAACCTCCGGCCATCTGAACAGCATTAACAGTACCAGTAACTGTTACATTATCAACTAGACCAATACCTCTCCAGTCACCTGTAATAATACCAACTCTTTCATTACCAGTAACAACGGCATTTTTAATTTTAATATTTTTTACTGTAGCTCCGCTAATGATTGTTTTAAAAATACCTACTGCAGTATCAGATGCTTTATTAACTACAAGATTGTCTAATCTAAAACCATCTCCATCAAGTTCTCCAGAAAATGGAATCGCAATTGGCTCAAAGCTAGCGTAGTTAAAATCAATATCTTGACCGAGCTTAAACTTCTTGTCTGGATACAAAGCAATATTTGCTAACTGAGATGGAGAACAAATAATATATGGAGTTGTATTTCCATCAGGTCCTTCATCAATATTTGCAAATAGCTTAGTAAGGTTATCTAAAGAATCACATGTAACATTTGATTTTACAAAAGTTCTCGTTACAACAGGAGAAGTTGTTCCCCCATCTGGACTAGTCAGTTGAACATTTACTGCTATAGTTTGCCCTGGCGAAAAGCCCTCAGACGGAATTGGTGCAGCCCATGTCTTATCAGCTTGGCACACTGAATATAAGGTAACATCACCAGTAATACTGATGGGATAATTTGCAATTCCACAATCCCCAGCCACAATTGCACTTGCACCTAATGGAGCTCCATTCAAAGAAGGTTGAGTAATTGTAACCTCATAAGAGCCCTGTGTCACAGTAGAGCCATCATTGCTCCCAACACAAGATACCAATAGCATTACAAGTAAAAATATAAGAAAATTTCGCAACTTTATGGCCCTAGCTCCCAATTCTTTTAAAACATAAAACTTGTCGGATAATCATAAGAAAAAGTTTAACATATTTGACGTTCTAACTAGCTGAAATTATAATACATAGAGTTTTTACTACCTGTTTCTAATAGGTTAGAATTGACTTAAGAATCTTTTAATTTAAATATAAAATATTTATAGCCAAATATAATAGTCACAAAAAAGGATAATATGGCAATTTATGTAAATAGAGTTTTAAATATGAAACAAATAAAAGTTATCGGCTTTGATATGGACCACACATTAGTTAGATATCACAGTGATACTTTTGAAGAGCTTACCTTTAACGAAGCAATTAAAAAGTTAAAAAACGACTTAGACTACCCTGTAGACATAGATCACTTTTCTTTTAATTTTAAAGATGCCATAAGAGGTCTCGTTGTTGATAAAGAAAATGGGAATATACTTAAAGTAAGCTTATACAATAAAATAAAGAACTCCTATCATGGTAGTAAAAAATTAAACTATAAAGAGCAACAAAAAACTTATTTAGGCTCTAGCATAGACCTTGGAGATCCTAGATATCTAAGCGTTGATACAAACTTTTCTATCGCTTTTACTATCATCTTCTCTCAACTTGTAGATCTTAAAGATAAAAAGCCTCAACTAGAACTACCTAGTTACGCAGAACTTGCAGATCATGCTTTATATGCTGTTGACATCGCCCACAGAGATGGATCATTAAAAGAAGAAGTAAAAGCAAATCTTGAAAAGTATATTATCAAGGATGAAAAAATTGTAAAAGCCCTTGAGCGCTTTAAAAAATATGGAAAGAAACTTTGGATTGTAACCAACAGTGGCTATGCTTACACAAAAGCTTTACTTGATTACACAATAAATCCATTTTTAAAAGAACATCAAGACTGGACTGAACTTTTTGAAGTCACAGTAACACTTGCAGCAAAACCAAGATTTTTTTCGGACAAGCTCTCTTTTTTAAAAGTAGATGAAAAAACTGGTATGTTAGAAAATTATGATAAAAAAGTTATTCCTGGTATCTACCAAGGTGGCTACGCCCCTAAACTTCAAAAAGATATGGGATATCTAGGCAGTGAGATTCTCTACTTAGGAGATCATATTTATGGAGATATACTTAAGCTTAAAAAAACTTGTGACTGGAGAACAGCCCTTGTAATAGAAGAACTTGATAGTGAAGTAAAAGCCTACAAGGATACAAAATATATTAGTATCGAAATTGATAAACTAATGGAAAAAAAGACTGCTCTTGAAGCTGAACTTGATGATCTTTATGCAAAAGAACATGAACTTAACGAACAAATAGATAAAACTATTGTAAATAAAAAGTTTGATGAAGTCGTTGCAATCGATAAAGAATTGGCAAAACATATTAAAGAATACGAATCTCACTTTAATGAAAAATGGGGTGAGGTCATGCGAGCTGGAGCTGAACCAAGTGTCTATGCTCACCAGATAGAAAAGTATGCATGCATTTACATGAACAATATTGCTGACTTTTACGATCATTCTCCAAGAATGTACTTTCGTCCAAGCAAAAGAAAACTAGCTCACGAGATTTGATGACCCCTTTTCACCAAAGAATAGCTATCATGATCATCTTTTTAAAAAAGCTTTTTCTATACATTACAATACTTGCCGTCTTTGCTTTGCATGCAAACAACTATATTGTAAAGAAAAACGATACACTTTCATCTATTGCTGCCATCACTTTTGCCCAACAAAAAATATATGGCCATACAGGATCTTTAAACAAATTACTTTTACTTAATCCATCAATAAAAAATCCGAATCTAATTTTTCCTGGACAAAAAATTAAGCTTACAACTTTAACAAAAATAAATAATAAAAAAGAACCTTATACAAAGATAGAAATTAAAGAAAAACCTATCTTTACTGCTTCTTATTATTTTAGCTCTCTTTCTCTTAATGCAACAGATGAAAATAATTTAGATGCAACTGTTGAAACAAATTATAATCATGGTTTACATTTTAATTTAAGAACATTCTGGCATAAAAAATATTATTTTGATACTTTCATAGATATGTCTTTTACTAATTTTGATAATGGAAATTCAAACCTTTCTCAAAATAAATTTCAAAATATATCTTTTGGTATAGCTTTTTTAAAAAAGATTTCTACTCTAGATTTTGGCTTGCATTATATGTCTCAAAATACCTATTATATCCAATCAACTAATACTGAAAATGCTATTTTCAAAAATACTCTATTACACAAAATAGGTCCTAGCATCTACTTAAGTATCTTAAAAACCTCTTCTCAAGAATTTTTCATCCAGACCAATATTTCATATATTCTAGGTAAAGATACCATTGGAACAAAATACGAAAATGGCCATGGAGCAGATCTTAACTTTGGTCAAACTATTCGACTTTCTAATTTTAACATAACAACTTCTTTATTCTATAAATACAATGATCTGAGTCGAAATAATAGCGATGATGTTCTTAGAGAATTTGGAATAAAAATAGGTAGAAGCTATGACTTTTTCTAAACTTGTTCTTTTATTGTTAATTATTGGCTGTAATGGATCTACAAATATTGATCAAAACTATCTTTTAAGCCAAGACTCTAATGGATTGGTAACAGCATCACAAATTGTAATAACTGCAAATAACTTCCTTACACAAAATGATACTTACCAAATTGACTTAACTTTTAACTCTGATATTTCTTTTAGTGGTAGTGCGACTATCGACCTAGATATTGGAGGTGTAACAAGAAGTGCTAATTTTACTGTCCAACCTACTAGTAACTCAATGAGATTTATCTATACAATTACAAATGCAGACAATGATTATGATGGCATAACTATAAGTCCAATGAAAATAAATATAACAACGGGACAAATAACTAGTGATAATGGGACTGTCTCTAAGAGCTTCAGCACTCTTTCTTATCCTCTTAAATTTGCAAGCTATGATACAGTCTACTATCTTAATCCTAAAAGAGCCGATGGTTCGACAAACTATTCATCAGGCTGTACAGACACAAATTATGTTAATTTAGCAAGGCCTTCTATAAATGCCATTTTGACTAACTTTTCAAGCTGTGCAACCTATGGGTGGCAAGGAAGTGGAACTGATGCAAATCCTTATCATGTAAATTTCGCGGGTGGTGAAATTATTAATATGGGTTATGATGCTTCAATAAACTCAACCTTTGATATAGGACAAACTTGGTCTATAGCTCTGTGGTATAAAAATACGGGAGGGACTCCTGCTGCTTGGCGCTGGATATTTATGAAGCCATTTACATCTCACGTATCTCCTTATTATCAAGTTGATATTATTCAGAACAATACAAATAAAATTTTTGGAAGAATATGGAGAAGTGATGCCTTTGCAACCTATATGAGTGCCGGCTCACCAACAGCAATTGATACAAATTGGAACTTTATAACTTTAGTAAAAGAAAGCTTAGTTTTAAAGCTTTATATTAATGGAACTTTAGTAGCGACAGATACAACACCTTCTGGAACTCACTCCAACTATACAAGACCTATGGCCCTTGCTGGTAATATAAATGTTGGAACCGCCACTTATAATGTTCAAGGTATGATTGGCTCAACCTTTATCATTCAAAATGATCTCAATGGGACACAAGTTACAAATTTATGTGCTTTGTC
Source organism: Bacteriovoracaceae bacterium (assembly GCA_025210745.1). Lineage (GTDB taxonomy): Bacteria > Bdellovibrionota > Bacteriovoracia > Bacteriovoracales > Bacteriovoracaceae > CAKZJW01. The sequence continues at coordinate 29,895 of JAOARC010000013.1, read as the reverse complement.
TAATGACTACAATTCATCTATTTGTAATTAGCTAAAATAGCTTCTATTTGTTTTAAATTGCTCAAGTTATTATGTTTTTTATAACCTTTAAGTAGAATCTCACACTTTTTTACTAGTACTATTTTAAGTTTTTCCAACTGGTAAGGTGATAAACTGAAATTTCTATTTAATTCATCCATAGAACATACTCTATAATAATCCATGGCAATATATTTTCTCGATAATTGATCCTCATGTCCTCCATATTTTTTTACTAGAGGTGTTTCTAGATAATGTACCAAGTACTTAGATGTGATTCTAAGCCATAAATCATAATCTTCACAGCAAGGATAATTCTCATTAAATAATCCAACTTCTACTAAAACATCTTTCTTTATTGCCACAGAACTAGGAGAGATAACACAAAGCTCAAGAGATCTAGTAAACTGATCCCCTCCAGCCTTTTTATGTTTTTTCATCTGATTCACTCTTACGCCATTTCTTATCCAGATTTCCTGTGTATGTACTAAAACACATTCTTTATGACTCTGAATCAACTCAAACTGCATTTTCAACTTCTGACTCAACCATTCATCATCTGAATCTAAAAAACATATCCACTGCCCTAAAGCATTTTTGATTCCTTTATTTCTAGAGGCGCTTACTCCTAAGTTTTTCGTATTAAAGTATGTCTTAATTTTAGGATACTTTTTCAAAATATCTTTTGTATCATCTTGTGAACAATCATCAACAACGATGAGCTCAAAATCTTGAAAACTTTGTTTTTGCACACTTTCTATTGCACGAATTAAAGATTCTCTTCTATTATAAGTTGGAATTATAATACTAAAAAAAGGATTCACTTAAAAAACTCACATATATCATCAATATGCTTTTTCGATTTAGCTCCAATAATAGGAAAATCAATACTTTTTAAGGCATAATCTAAACTAAAATGCGATAAGGACATAGGAGCTATCTTATTAGCTAAATCATCTGCCTTTAAAACACGATCTTTCCAATCACTTTTTTTCCACCAAGCGGCCCATGATCTACAATCAAAAGAATCAAACTTTCTTTGCTGACTTACTGAACCAGCTAAAATTCCCTTATCAAAAGTCCCCCAGCCCATAGTAAAATATTTTTTACGTTCTATATTCTCAAACCCATTATGAAAATAATTAAATTGAGATTGAATAAACTCTATCTGCTGTGCTAAAGCTAAGTCATGAGTATTGGTATTACAAAGACCAAGGTGTTTTATATATCCTTTTTCTTTTAGCTTATAAAGTGGTTCCAAAGCATATCTAATATCGGTATTTTTATCTGGCCAATGAATCATATATAAGTCGATATAATCTGTTTGAAGTCTTTTTCTTGACTCATCAAACATCCGGCTGATAATTTTTGGCTCATTTGTCATATTAACACGTTTAGATTCGTGCCAATCTACTCCAGCTTTACTTGTGATAAAAACTTTTTCCCTAATCTGCTTTAATGCGACCCCTAAAGTTTGCTCAGATTTGCCATATCCATAAATTGGAGCCGTATCAAAGTTATTAATCCCTTTAGATATAGCATATTTTATTAGTTCTAGTGCGTCATTTTCACTAATTAAGCCAAAACCATACCCTGCCCCATCTGAAGATATACTAGCACCACCAAAAACAATTCTAGAAAGAGAAAATCCATTAAATTCAATATATTTCATAAAATAATGTTTAGCACAAGATTTACATATTATCTATTCACGGTTAAAAAGCACCTATGAAATTAATTCACTTTGCACATCCTGGTGAAGCATCAGAGTTTTTAAAATTTTTTAATGCTAAAAGCACTCAAGACACAGGAATATACTTAACTAAAAGTATGGTTATTTGTATTTCAAAGGAAGGTGTTTTTAATACATGCACAAAACTAGCTTATATATGCGGAAAGTTTGAAATCACATCTATCGTTAACTTAGGGATTGCAGGAAGCTTAGATAACCTTAGTATTGGCTCAATTTATCCGGTAAGAACATGCTATTATTTTGATGAAAAAATTAATTTCAAATCTTATTCTACAAATAGCGATTCTCATATTGATTGCATAAGTACAAATAAAAGAGTTCTTGATAATGCCTATGCTAAAAAACTATCTCATTTTGCACATATTGTCGACATGGAAAGCTGGGCCTGTGCAATGGTAGCTAAAGATAGAGGTCTTTGCTTTTCAAGCTATAAGCTTATTTCTGATGAAGCGGGAAACAATACCCACTGTCTTGATATAAAAAATAAATCTTCTGAATATAGTATAAAACTACTAACTTACTTTTTAGATTTAAATACTATTATTGAACAACCTAAGCATACTTTTCAAATTCCGTTTCATGTAAGTTTTTACAATCAAAAACTTATTCATAAACTTATTGAAAAACTACTTCTAAAAGATCCATCTATTCAAATTGAAGAGCTTTTTAAGAAAGCTTTAGAAAATCAAGATAATAAAAATGATAAACAAAAAGCAAAAATATCTATTAACTACTTAACTAATTACCTTAGCCCCATTGAAAAGAAAATTCAAAATACAACACAGAAAATTTTTAAAGATTTTAACAAGGGCAATATCAATATAGAGCTAGATAAAAATCTAGAAAAAAAGCAGTTTAAAATAACAACGTATATTAATGACCAAAAAAATATTGATGACCTTATTATAACTCTACAAAATTTTAAATTTCAAACATTTGATAACTTTCTAAATGGAGACTTAGATGTTTGAAAAAGTTTTTATTGAACATAAAGTAAAGGATAGCCAATACACCTTAAATATTTTAAAGAAAGTAAAAACAAAGAAAATCTGCTTTATAGATAGTATTGATGATATATGGGGTAGAGCAAAAAAACCTTATTTGCAAAAAAGACAAAGCTTAAACTTATTTATAGGTAAAAAAAATGGCATGCTTGTAAAAGAAGCTCCTGATGCCTATGGACTAGGCAATGAGAAACATTTTTACTATGTACATGCTTATAACTGCATTTATGAATGTCAATATTGTTACCTGCAAGGATATTTTAATACTCCAGATATTGTTCTTTATGTAAACCATGACGAGATAATAAAACAAATGCAACAAAAAGTTGATATCTATAAAACGGCTTGGTTTCACGCTGGAGAATACTCTGATTCTTTAGCTCTTAGTCACTACACAAATGAACTTGAAGCCTATTTTGAATTCTTTAAAAAAAACACTCAAGCAAAATTAGAACTGCGAACAAAGTCCGTTAATACAAAATTACTTGAAACTTTAAAACCATTAAAAAACATCTATGTCAGTTTTTCTCTTTCCTCACACCAAGGAGCAAAACTATATGATAATAAGTGCCCTTCAATTAAGGCTAGAATTAAGTCTCTTAGCAAGCTCTTTAAACTTGGTTACAATATTGGAATACATTTTGACCCTATCGTATATAGTGATAACTTTGAACAAGAATACAAGGAAGTTATAAGTGAATTAAGTAATCAAATAGAACTAAATAAGATTCAATACTTCTCTATTGGTGTTGTAAGATACACTCAGGATGTTTACAAAGAGGTTCAGCAAAACTATCCCAAATCTCAAATATCTATTGGCCCATACGTAAAGAGCTTTGACGGAAAAATAAGATATAATAGACCTATGCGAAACTGGATTATGAATAAAATAAGGCAACTACTAATCGATAAAGGTGCTCGTAACGAGGTTATTTATTTATGTATGGAGTAATCCACTCTTTATAATAAGATAAATTTACGGTATAAATTCTTGAGCCTTCTTTTGTCGAATGGATCGCAATTAGCTCCCCATTAAAATTAAAAATTCCTCCACCAGAATCTCCCATGCGAGAAGAAGTATCAAAAAACTCGATATATCTTTCATAACCTCTTTTTAATCTAATCCAAAAATCTTTCTTTTCATTTTTGTTTTTTCGGCTTCCAAAACCTGATCTAATATAAAGCTCATCATCACATACTGTATTTATGGAGGCGTAGGAAAAATCCTGTTGCTCAAAAACAATAATAGCAATGTCATTAAGATAGTTAGACTTTTTAGGATTATAACCTGGATGAATAATAATTTTAGAAGCACAACAAGAACCAATCTTCACTTCACATGCACCAAAAACACTATGAGCTGCTGTAATAGCAATGTTTTTTTCAATAAAAACGCAACTGCTGACGAAAAGTTTTTCTTTTCTTTTAACTTGAATTTTTTTTACGGGGCTTTCATTCGACTCTTTCACAATTTTATTATAGCATTTTTACAAAGGATAATCTGACACTAGAAAAGTTTTTCAAAATGAATAAATATCAAGAGTTTGTAAATACAAAAAAAGCATATTTTAAAGATCAAGTGCATATTGACACCATATTGATTAACTATATTAAGGCTCAGCAATTTGAAAAAGTCGATTCTTACTTTCAACAACAGTTTTCTCCAAAAGGAAATCTAAGAAACTACTTGTTAAATTTTTTACCTTTTGAAAATATTGAATTCATTATAAGTATAAGAAATGCAAAAAATGAATGGGAAGAAGATGGAATATGGCATGATGATGGCTCTAGAAAACTTGCTTTTTCACTGTCCATTTACAAAAGTGATCCAATACAAGGAGGCATCTTAGAAATTCGGCAAAAAGGAAAAAAAGAAAGTGAAAAAATCTCCCCCTTTGATTTTGGTCAAATTATTATATTTAAGACCGGATATCATAACTTTGAACACAAAATTAATGCCGTAACAAAGGGAAAAAGAATCGTTATAGCCGGTTGGTGCAGCTAATAATTAGCTTCTTGTTGCCTTGAAAAATCTAATAAACTATCGATACAGCTAACAACAATATCTCTTCCTGACTTTTCAATCAGTCCTACTTTTTCAAGCTTACTCAAAGTTCTTGTTACCGTCTCCGTAGTTGCGCTACAAAACTCTCCAATTTCACGCCTTGTCCAAGGATACTCAGGATCTTTTTGCTTTAAAAAGACCAAAGATTCAATAATTCTATTCATAACTCTTTTTCCAGAAAGATCATTTAATCTTTGCTCTGCTATTTTTAAGTCATGGCAAAGTACCTTAATAAGATACTTATAAATACTTGGAAAATCCTTTAGCAGCAATGATGCATCAGCAAACTCAAAATACAAATAAGTTACATCTGTTAAAGCCACACTTGTAGCATTACACTTATCGCCAGAAAGAAAACTTCTATAACCTGTAAAAGTCCCACTTGAATGGACTCTAAGTAAAGACTCAACTCCATTTGGAGCAATATCTACTAGGCCTATCAGTCCTGAAATAATATAATAAAAGCCTTCGCTATCTTTACCCTTGGTGTAAATATTAAGTCCTTTAGGTATTGATTTTAAAACCCCTTTAGACTTAAATGCATCATCTAATATATAACTTTGATTTAAAGTCGAATCATCAACTGTAACTTTCATTAATCTAAGACCATCTGAGCTGCTTGAATTAGACCAGGGTTTGTTAAACCACTTTGCATTGCAATTTGCATAGCTTGCTCAAAATCCATATTTTTATACTGAACTAAATAAGTTATCAACCACCCGCCGACTCTATTGGCCGAAGCACAATGAATAAAGTAATTTTTATCTGAATCAACAAGTTCAGAAAGTTTTTTACAGGCTTCTTTATCTAAAACTCCATCAACCATTATTGGAAAATGATAATACTCAATATTATGACTCTTACAAAACTCTTCTTCAAAAGAAAAGTCTCCCTCATCTGAGGATCTTAGATTAATAAACTTAGTAAAGTTAAAATCCTTTAACTGTTCTAGACTTTCAACAGATGGTTGTCCCGCTAAATATAGGTTATCCACTCTGAAAAAGTACATAAGTCCTTCTATATCAGTAATTTTATTTAAAATCATAGTCTTTTTCCTTTATAAAAAAGTATATGTAATATTAGCTACAAAATGAACTCATTTTTTCTAAAAGTAACTAAGACATATTCTATATCTGCTTTACTGCATCAATAATATTTTTAGTTCCAATTGAATAATAATCATAAAGCTGATTTGCATTATAGGCAGACCTTCCAAATTGACCATTTATAGCAATTGATTTTAAATTAAATTCCACACCATCTTGCTTAAGTCTATGAACTAACTGAGCTCCCATTCCCCCTATAAGTTGATGATCTTCAACAGTAATAAGTGTTTTTGATTTTAAAAGCTCGTTCTTCACAAGATCAAGATCTCCAAAATTAATACTAGAAAGATTAATAACACTTACATCTATCGATTCATCCGAAAGCTTACTTGCAGCATCAAGGCAATTGTGAACTAGTGCACCACAACTAACTACAAGAGCTTTTGATCCACTTTTTAAAAGCTGAGGTATCCCTAACTTATAATCTAAACCTTCCTTAATTTGTGGAATAAAGCTTTCCCTTCCAACAAAGAAAATATATGAATTAGCTTTTTTACCCGCTTGCCTTTTATCCGCGATGTCTTTAATCGCCTCTTTAAGCAACTCATAGCTCTCCATTTTACTTGATACAACAATCACTTTTGTATGTGGAATAGAGCTCATAGCGCTAATATAAGTCGTTGACTGGTGGCTTGCTCCATCTGCTGCATCTTGAAAACCAGTATGAGAGTAAATTGCTATCATTGGGCAGTCAGATAAGGATGCCATTATATGAGGTAAATTTCCTTTAGTTACACCAAAAGCTGCAAATGTATCAACAATAGGAATAAGACCTGCCTTACTCATTCCTGCCGCCACTGAAACCATATTTGATTCGGCGATCCCAACATCAAAAGCTGCATCACTGCATTCTTTATGAAATGGCGCCATTCCCGTAGATCCCTGTAGATCAGATGAAACACTCACAACTGGAAAGCCCGCATTTTTCATTTCAATAGCCGCTATTGCAAATCCAGCTTGCATTTTTTCCTTTTTAATAGAAGATGAGTCAGAATCTGGTTTATTTAGTAAACTCTTAGCAACATCAATATAGTGAGAAGGAGTATTTCCTTTATTTATTTCATCAATAAAACTTAGAATATCTTCACTATAGCTTTTAATTGGAAAACCGTGAGCTCCAGAAGCTGACTCCATTGCAGACTTAACAGGATATCCCTTAATTGTTTTTAACCATATAAGAGTTGGCTTAGTCTTTGATAAATTTAATGCTTGATTAAATGCCTTATAGCAATCTTCAAGTCCATGACCATTTTCAACCTTTATAATATTCCACCCTAAATTTTCAAAATTTGCATAGGTTGAAGACATCTCAAAAGAATCATCGGATATCCTTCCCGATAACTTTGTATTATTATCTGATAAAATCATTATAAATGGATTAATTTTATCTTTTTTACCAAAGCCACCAATTGCAGCAAAAGCCTCTTTAGCTTCTCCTTCCATAGAAGCACCATCACTAACAACACAAATTGTTGTTCTGTCATTAGAGACAGCTTTATCTGCCATAGCAAGACCTTGGGCTTGGCCTAAAGATGAACCTAAAGGACCATTACTTAAAAGAACGCCTTGAGGATTTAAATGACTCTCTCCATGGCCAGTTAACTTAGACTCAATACTTCTAAAACCAAGTAAGTCTTGTAACTCACAATTGTCAAAATCATACATAGATCTTAAGGCATAGATGCCATTTTCCCCGTGCCCTACATCATTAACGAAATTATATTTATTATACCAATCTTTATTTTTAAACATCTCATTATGAACAACTGTCATCATTTCGACCAATGCTGAAGGTCCTCCCCAATGACACGCAGCTCCTCCATTTACAGCACTTAGATTCATCAAAGCCAATCTAGTTCTTGTGGCCATAGGACATGGAAGGTTTATTTGTAAACCGTCAATATCAATTTTAGTCATTTCACCTGTGATATTGTGCGAAGCATCAGCAAGTTCATTTTTAAGATTTAAAAAGCTTAAAGGCATTATTTTCTCCATATAAAAAATTTGTCATATTCTATGAAAATAGCTCTTAAGTAGCAATGAAATTTATTTTAAATTATCCCTTGCATTATTCAAACTTTGTAAGTAATGTATTGTGACTTAATTTTAAAAATTTGTATTTTATATAAAGGATTAACTATGGCACGCACATGTGATTTAACAGGAAAAAGAAGATTAGTAGGAAACAAAGTTTCTCACTCAAATATTAAAACTAAAATGAAGCAACAAGTAAACTTACACACAAAAAGAGTTTTCGATCCAGAAACTGGTCAAACTGTTAAGTTAAGATTATCTGCTTCTGCTATTAGAACTCTTGATAAAGTTGGATCTTTATCTAAGTTCTTAAGAAAATATGCTCATAAATATATGTAAAAACAAACTAAAGCATACTAAAAAGCCCCGCTACTTAAGCGGGGCTTTTTTTTTGTTTTAAATTCCTGAAAATACATTAATATATATATATGTCATCAATTATAAACAAAAGTAATCACCCCGTTTTAATCAAAAAAATACCAGTGCAAATATGGACTGTCAGAGATGAGATTGAATTTGCAATCTCGCAAAGATATATTCAGCAAGAAAATCCAAATATTGATGATCTAAAAGAGTATTACAGTGCAATAAAAAAAGAAGAGCAAACTCAATCCTCTGACAATAGCGAAGAGCAAGAGTCTAAAAATTCAGATGCTGAAGAAAACAAAGATACAATACAACAAATACAACGATCTGCCTCCAAAGAAAATACTTATGATGGAAGATTGTTTTTAGCTGATATATCCAGTAAAGGTACTCTTTTATTTAGTGAAAAAAGATATCTTCCAGGACAAAATATCGTTATTAAGTTTCAAGTAAAAGAACCTTTTGTTCTATCAGCTGAAGTTAAGAATGTACATCATGCAGGAAGAAACTCTAAAATTATTCAAGCAAAAAAATTTGATTACAGAATTTCGTGTGAATTTTCTTTTTTATGTGAAGGCGAAAAAGAGGATCTTATTTCTTTCTTAAGATCAATTGACCCAGTCATTCCTCCAGATCCAAAACAAATGAAGTCGACAAAAAGTTCAGAACAAGAAGATGATGAAGAAGATTTTGAAGACTTAGGACTTTAAATGACTACCGACCCTTATCACAAAATAACAAAAGCTTCCTTCATTGTTTTTACTCTACTTCTTACTCTTGCTGCTTTTTATACAGAGTTTCTTAGAGCGCAAAAAAAAACTAATCTTCATAACGTTGATCTTAAAACAAAACTTTTTAACTCTTTAAAAATCTCAACAATAGAGAAAATTACACTTAAAAACCAGTTTGGAAGTATCAAAATGATTCATAACAATGATGAGTCTTGGAGTATTACAGAGCCTATAAAAATTAATGCGAAAACTTCTCAGATAAAATTACTCATCGCCTCAATCAATAATATACAACTCAAAACTGTACATGCTAAAGACAGACTTAATATCCAAAACTTCAATATAGAAGAAAGTAAAAACAGAGTCGATATAACGACAAATGATGGAAAAACAAATTCTATTATTTTTGGGCTTTCAAACCCCTTAACTCAAAGTTCATTTATTTCTATTTCAAAACAAAATGTTATCTACGAAACTCACCTTATAAACAATATTATATCTAAGATTAATATAAAGAATCTCGTAGATAATAGATCTTTTCAATTATCAGTAAACAAAATTCACAGAGTTGATATCTTTAATGGCTACACCAATACAACTCACACCTTAATAAAAAAGAATAATACTTGGAAATCAAACAAATACAAAGTCATAGACAGTTTATCTGCTCAAAAAGAAATACAAACTCTTATGTCTATAAAGGTTCACAAGCTCTTTAATAAAGAAAAAGAAATAAATAACCCTCTCTTAATGCTCTACCTTAAAAACCCGCGCTACAAGCTAAAGCTCTACATGCCAAACAAAACAAAAACTTATATTATTAGTAATCTTATGAAAAAGAACGAATCTCTTGCTATCAAAAATAAAAATGGTTTCATAATTAAAGATTCAGCAAGGGATGAAATAATGTTTATAAAAAAAGAAAATCTCAACAAATTTAATATAAATTATACGAAATTAAAAAAGAGGACGAACTAAGGTAACACCATCCACATACGGTATAAAGACAGAATCCCACAAAGTCGTATCATATAAGAAGTCATGCAGTTGCTTTATATTAATAGCAGATTTATTAGTTTCATTGAAATTAGAATCTAAAAAGCTTCCTCTCCAATATGAATTATCTATAATAACACAAGAGTCTTGATGTAAGTTACCTCTTACCTTTTTTAAAAAACTCAAATAGTCAGCTTTAGTTCCATCAATCAAAACAATATCTATCTTTTCACTTAATCCTTCAAGCTTTTCAAATGCATCACCTTGAAAGTAGTCTATTCTTTTGAGATCTGAATCCTTCCACGGTAAACTTTCAAAAAAACTAAAAAGATCCTCACGTTTTTCAGTCAAATAAATTTTATCAACCCTAGTATTTCTAAATAGAAACCAAAAAGCACTTCCTCCATAACCAGAGCCAAATTCAAATATAGTTTTTGCTTTTACCATCTTTGAAAAGAAGCTTAAAAAAGACCCTACATCTTCATGAACTGCAGGAAAATTCAAGCTTGCCTGCAAAGAGATCATTCTATCAAAAAGTCTTTTTTCTTCATCTGAAAAGCTCGTGTATGGAGCGGACTTAGAAAACTTGTGTAACATCTCAAATGACAAAGGATAGTTTTTCATATGATTCCAACAAAAAAAGCACTGTTATAAAAACAGTGCTAATTATAACAACCTAAAATAAGGTAAGACTATTTGATTTCTTTGTGTAAAGTATGTTTTCTTAAAAATGGGTTGTACTTCTTAAGCTCTAATCTTTCAGGGTGTGTCTTCTTATTCTTAGTTGTTGAATAACGAGAAGGAGTTTTCCCAATTTTTCTTGCTTCAGTACACTCAAGTGTAATAATAACTCTAGGCCCTTTTGCCATGATATCCTCCAAAATAATATATAAAATAAACTAAATTAATAACTTAGGCTTGGTAACTTACACCTTTTGTGATAGTTTTGACAAGAAAAAAAGCACTGCAATAATATTATGATTAATACAAACAACTGGACATACTGCTGCTATACTAACGATGAGCTAAAGGCCCTTATAACCTTTGGAATGTCGCCTGAAAGCATTGAAAATATGGACTATTACTGCACAGTATTAAAAAATAACCAAGACCTTAAATTTCAAAAAAAATTCGATTCACTTGCTGATTCAATAAACTATATAAATCAAAAATATGAAAATAAATGGTCTTTTACCAACCTAACTGTTAATAAAAGCTCGTCAGGATGTAGTAGCTGCGTGGCCCACTAGTTTCTCAAAAGCGACAAATTTATCAGAAAAAACTTTTGCTATATTTGGATATTTTTCATAAATTTTTTGAACAAAGTTTGTATCTACTCTTTGATCTAAAAAATCCTTTTGATCTAAGTTCTCGATAGCACCTTCAACGTCAACAATTTTCATCTTATTTATTGTGAAATTTATTATTCCCGAAGTACTTTCAATAGGAAAAATAAACTTTGGTGTTTCAAAATAAATCCACTCTATATTTTTCAACCACTCATAATACTCTTGATCATGAATACAATCGCTCATCACGTAAACACTATCGCTATAATTTTCAGCTACTTTTGTTAACGACGAAACTATTTTATCAATAGATATATCTTTTTGTAATTTTTTTAAGTTAATGACCTTACTTCTTACAGAATCAATCGACTTGCTCTTAATATCTAAGTTTTTAGGAATAAGATATTTATTTAACGCAATAAGGTCTGTATCTACCAGTATCGTTCCATGATAAAAAGAACTATCTTTTTTTTGTTTATAAGCACTACCCGAAAACTTTTTTATTATATCATCAATGTCCTTTAATAAAATATCTCCTCTTTTATTGGTAATTGGACTTAAACCTAAGTTTTCTAAAGAATCAATAATCATTCTTTGCCCTATTTTTCCTGGATGGTTTTTAGAACCGATAATAAAAGAAAAATTGAGATTATTGTGATCATGATAAACACAACCCCCTCCACTTTGTCTTCTCACTAACTTAGTTTTATTTTGTAGCATTAACTTAGGGTCACATTCAATTATTGGATTTTGAAATCTGCCCATCACAATACACGGATCATTGACCCAAATTAAAATATAAAGTTGTTCTTCCTTAGCAGAAACCTTATTTAAAAGATAGTTTTCAATTGCCAAATTTTTATAAGGATCACGACTCTGAGAAAAGTAGATATTAGTTTTTTTAAACATACTATTAATTATAACATATTAAAATCACAATAAAACTGAGTTTAACACTAAAGCTTACAAGGTAGTTGACCGACAATAACAGTATGAAATATGAACGCTTTATTATTTTTGCAACACTCAATGCTTTAGTTATTATGATAACTTCAAATCTTCTTGTAAGTTGTCAAAAACACTCCATTCAAAACTCTGGTTTTTACTCTAATAAAATAAGCAGAGATATTGCAAGTAGCAAAAATAAAAAATTAATTGATCCTCTCCAAGTGATGATTTATTGCAAAGTTTCAACAATTAATACAAAGGCTTGCTACCAAAATTTATCTCATCAACATAATATAAAAACAGAATACTTAGAAGTACAGCATGAGCTTGAAATAAAATCTCTAGCACTTACAAGTTTTCTTTCAAAAGAAATTGAAAACTATTCTCTTAAAAGAAAAAATTATTGCAAAAAGAACTCTTTACATAATTTCAAAAAATGTATGCACTCTAAAGACACGAAGGTCAGTATAGACTTGCTCAATCAAATATCCAAACAGGCCCACTTTAATGGGTATGAGTATATATTTACTAAAAACTTAATCAGACAAGAATTAATTAAACAGCTAAAATTAGTTACTACAGTTTATTCCAAATAAACATTTATCTTTAATAGTCTGAGCCACCTTAAGAGGAACAAGTTTCTCCCAGCCTTGCGTTTCATCTAAAATCATTTGAAGAACTTTACGTGAATATATATGTAAAATACTTTCATCAATATCACCTAAGTTTTTTACATGCCCAGAGTTTCTTATATATTCTAGTAGAGGACCATTTTTTTTGCTAACGCTAATATTGTCTAAGCTGATAATCTTATCGTCTCCCTCATTTTCGACATAAGGATATAAATAGACTTTTGTATTATCTCTCAGCAGCATACCTATTGCTTCAAGAGTTTTTCCTATATCTTGATTATACTCGCGATCAAAAATCTGCATAAAATTATATGTACCGAGAACTAATGCAACATTAACTGGTTTAAAGCGATATAAAAAGTTTGATAATTTATAATACTGCTTAAAACTTGATATCATTACCATCTGCCCCAAAGAAGCCAGAAGATCTACTCTTGCTAAAAAGTCATCATGGGGTATTTTCCCTTCATGCTGAAGCTGGCTAATTGTAATTTCAGCCAAAGAAACAATTTTTTTAGATTCAATATCCTTACTAAAGTTTGCTAATCCACTTGAAAGAATATCCATATTAACTAAAGTTGGTGGCCTATAGCTACCTCTTGCAATAAGTATATTTTTTTTATAAAGCTCATCTGATGCCAAGGTAATTTTGCCACAAGTATCAAATACAACTGCATCAGTTATCTGAGACTCAACTAGTTGCAGATTTAACAACCTTTCATCTAAACTCTCAAATGCAGGACCACTACAAGAAATTAAATCTATCTCAATTCTATCTGTCGATAGATTTTCCATTAAAGAATTTACAAATTCTTTTACGCCTTTATCCGTATTGTAAAAAGAAGAATAAACAATATTAGTACCCAGGGTCCCTAAAGCCTTTTGCTGCAATAGATTAGTATTATCATGCATCCTCGTATGTACAATAATCTGTGACGGTTGCTGTGACTTTTTACTTTGAAATTTTAAGCCCAACCATCCGTGTTGCTCATTAGTACCTTTATAATTTCTTGCAGAAACGGTGTCAGCAAAACAAAAAAACTTTGAATCCGGTCTATTTTTTCCTAATCTTTGAACAACTAAATCATATTCGTAATCCAGCATTTTTTGTACTCTTGACTTACATACGTAACGTCCAGACTCCTCCTTTCCATAGATAGAGTCACTAAATATCATATCATAAGCACAGATAGTCTTCGCTATTGTTCCACTAGCAGCTCCTGCTTTAAAAAAATTATTTGCAACTTCTTGCCCAGCTCCAATTTCCGCAAAAGTGCCGTATATATGTGCATCCAAATTAATTTTTAATGCTTTTTGAACACTATTTAAAATACTCATTAAATTCTCCAATATTTTCTATTATATTCATTATGCAAGTATCTATAATCACTGTAAATAGCAATTTTATCGTCTAACTAAAAAGATTCTTATGTTATAATAAAAACAACCGAAAAGCTTATTAACAAAGGAGCTTTGATGACAACTCTAATATGTACCGTACTATTTTTATCAACGTATGCTGTTTTCTCTATAAAAAAACAAAGAAAACTAGCAGCTTTAAAAGTTAAAAAATAGTTTAACTAACAAGGTTAGTTAAAATTTCATAAAGATCACTAGAAGGCTTATTTTTTTCAAGCTTTTGCTTAATTTTACTTACAAGTAGTTCTTTATACCCGCTATCTAGTTTATTTATATAACTAAAACCTCTTGCCACCCTAGCTGAAACTTGAGCGTTAAATTTATCAATCTCAAAAATCTTTTCTAAAACATAATCAAAGTTATCTTCTTCTAAAACCTTAACTAAGTTCGTCGTTACATAAACTGAAAATAATGATCTTGCTAAGTTAGGAACTTTAATATCAAATGAGTCTAAATGACAAAGCTGCTCTAACTTTTTTGCATCACAGTCTTTACTTTGTACACTCAGCCCAAACCATTTTTGCATAACTAAAGTCTGATCCTTCCATCTACTGGCAAAATCCTTCATCGCTTCAAAATCATCATACTTAAGATACAAGTGCTTAAGAGAGGCAATTTCATCTGTCATATTAGTCGCTCTAGTATAATGAGATTTTACAATATTATAATTATCTTTATTATAAGCGAGATGGCCAAGCAAAAGGTTTTTTAAAGCTCTTTGTCCCATTTGCTTTGCACTTAAATCAAATTCACTAAAAGTTATATCCTCATAAGCTTTTTTGATTTGTTCATTTAAATTTTCAACTAAAAAACCTAAAAATTTCTCAACCGCTTCATAAGTTTTTTGAACTTTATACTGGTCTTGCATTTTTAGAATATCTAAATAGCTAGGAACTTTTAAAAGATAAGCTTTATAAGCTTCATCTAAATCACTTACTAAAACTTCTTTATATACATCCAAAACTTGATCTAAAAAACTGTTATCAATAGAGTCATTAAGATAACCATTAATCGCAAGAGCATATAACTTAAACATTGATTCATATCTATTGAAGTCATCATCATCATATTTTGCCAGAAATATAAGCTCTTCTACTGACTGATCAAGATCAACCTTTATTGGTGCCGAAAAGTCGCGATTAAATGAAAGTACTACATCCTTACAAGCGATCTGCTTCCAAGAAAAAATCTCTTTTTTCTTTTTAAGTTCAATCAATTTTTGTGAGTTTTCAATTATCTTACCAGTAGCTCTATCAAAAAGAGCTACCTTTAAAGGAATATGTAAAGCATCATAGTTATTATTATTTAACTTTGCATTTTGCTCTAAATTCAAAATAAACTCATTGTCCTTCAAAGCAGTTCTAACTTTTACTTTTGGAGTTCCACTTTGATCATACCAAACCTTAAATTGTTCAAGATCATACCCCGAGGCATCACTCATTGCTGCGACAAAATCCTCAGTTGTCACTGCATGGCCATCATGTCGTTTGAAATACAAATCCATTGCTTTTTTGAAGTTTTCCTTTCCAATGATAGTATGAATCATTCGAATAACTTCCGCTCCCTTTTCATAAACAGTCGCAGTATAAAAATTATTCATCTGAGCATACTCTTTAGGCTTTATTGGGTGTGCCAAACTTGAATCATCTTCAGGAAATTGATGGGCTCTAAGAGTTTTAACATCTTCAATTCTCTTAACTGGCCTAGATAACATATCAGCAGAAAACTCCTGATCTCTAAATACAGTTAATCCCTCTTTTAAAGTTAATTGAAACCAATCTCTACACGTGACTCTATTTCCTGTCCAATTGTGAAAGTACTCATGTCCTATAACTGCTTGTACTGCTTGAAAATTTTCATCTGTAGCTGTTTGCTGCTTGGCCAAAACATAAGCGCTATTAAAAATATTAAGGCCTTTATTTTCCATTGCTCCCATATTAAAAGAGTCAACTGCAACAATCATATAGATATCAAGATCGTATTCGAGCCCATAAACATCTTCATCCCACCTCATAGAGTCTTTTAAAGACTGCATAGCATGATCGCACTTATCTTCATTACCATGATCAACAAAAATTTCAAGATCAACAACTCTTCCAGACTTTGTCGTAAACTTATCACTTACTTGGCATAAGTCACCTGCAACAAGAGCAAATAGATAAGCAGGCTTTGCATAAGGATCAACCCATGTTATTTTCTTTTTTCCATCTATCACTTCACTATTGCTTACATTTCCATTTGCAAGTAAATAGGGAAACCTTTGAGCATCAGCAATAATCGTTGTTGTAAATTTTGACATACAATCTGGACGATCATAATAATAAGTTATTTTTCTGAATCCCTCAGCTTCATTCTGAGTACATAAAATATCACCAGACTTATATAAACCTTCACAAGAATAATTTGAATAAGGATCTATTTCAACCTTAGTCATCAATTCAAAACATTCATCTTTAGATCTAAAGACTAACTTGTCATCTTTTAACTCATAATCACAAAACTTTTGCCCGTTATATTCAATTTCATGTAATTTTAAATCTACACCGTTTAATACGATTAAGTCAGAATTAGACTCTAAATTCTTCTCAAAAGCCAACTTTGCCTTAACAAATACTTTTGTTGAGCGTATATCAAACTCTAAAACCGTTTCTCTAATAAAATAAGCAAGAACTTTATAGTCCTCAAGCTTTGTAACCTTCATAAAAAGTTCCTATAATTTATATGTTAAAAAAAACTGGGTACCACTTATCTAAAACTGGCACGAAAATAAATGCTAACATGCTAAAGTTAACTATGATAAAAAATGGAAGCCACGCCTTGTCACTACTTGATCTAAGAAAAAAGATAAATGAACCCACAACTAAAATAGCAAAAGGCAACACTATAAAATAATAAAAATAGTGATAATCAATAAAGGCGGGGCTCAGTACTGCCAATAATACATATGCCGCAACATAATATGTAATATGATATAAAGTTCGACTCTTACCCATCACAACAGGAAGAACGGGAAAGCCCCCTTTAGCATAATCCTCTTTTAGCTTAATTGCCAAAGTCCAAAAATGAGGCATTTGCCACAAAAACATAATTAAAAAAAGATAGATACTTTGAGAGCTAAAAATATCATTATTGATAGCCGCAAATCCAATTGTACAAGGAAGAGCTCCTGGTATTGCTCCTGGTACAGCAGCAAAAGCCCATTTCTTTTTCCAGTACATAGTATATAGAACATTATACAAAAAGATAATAATCAAACCTATTATCATTGAAAGTGGACTGACAAAATATAAAATGATTGCCCCAAAAAAGATATTAAATAAACTAATACTCAAGCCTAACTTATAAGAAAGCTGACCATTGGCAACTGGCCTATTTTGCGTTCTAGGCATTTTTGAATCTGCTTCAATTTCTTGAATTTGATTTAAAGACAAAGATCCACTTGAAATAAAAAAAACCCCTAATGTCATCATCAGAAAGTGTGTCCAAGAAAATATATCTTCTACCTCAAAACCAATAAAGTATCCTGCGATTGCACTAATCACAACAAATCGCACGATACTCATTTTAAAAAAAGTGCTTAAGACTTTTATCATCTTCTATCTGTAGTAAAGATCGAAAAAACTCATTGTAAAAAACAAAGCAAGAAAAAAGAAGGAAGAAATAAAAATAACTCTATTCACCATCCCATCATATTTTAAATGCATAAACCATAATAAAACACAAATAACCTTAATCGTCGCTATAACCATAGCAAGAGCTAAGTTCCAATCTCCAAGATTAACAAACTTAGCAGTTAAAACTGTTATTATAGTTAACGCAACCAATGCGATGAATGTCATTAAATTTGTTTTAAATGGTACTACGTGATGTCCAGCCATAATAAATCCTTAAATTAAATAAAGTAACGGAAATAAGTAAATCCAAATCACATCAACAATATGCCAGTAAAGACCTACTCCCTCAACCGCCGTATAATAGTTCGGAGAAAACTCATCATTTTTTAATCTCTTCATAAGCCAAATCATAAGCCCAATACCAACCAGGATATGAAACCCATGCAGACCTGTCATAATAAAATATATTGTAAAGAATAACTTTAACTCAGGTAAAGCATTTAAACTTGGATCTGGATTCCACATTCCAAAACCTGGAAATAGACCTGTGCTAACTTTGCCTTTATATTCGAAAAACTTTACTACTAAGAAAGTTACTGCACACAAAGTTGTAATCAATACCTTAGTAAAAGCTTTTTTATTATTTCCTTCCATAGTATCTTTAACAGCTAATGCCATTGTAAAAGAACTCAAAAGAAGAACAAGTGTATTAAAACCACCTATTTTCCAAGAAAGAAGGTCTCCACCTTGAACATAAGCATCATAAAATTTTCCTCTATAAATAAAATATCCAACAAATAGAGCTCCAAACATCATAAGCTCTGTGGCCATAAATAACCACGTACCTTGCTTACCAGCTTCATGCTCCTGATCCATTGAATTAAAGTGGTGAGAATGATCTACTCTCCTGTCAACCTTAACGGTACTCATATGGCCTCCCTGTTACTGTAGGAATTTCTACAAAGTTTTCGTGAATTGGTGGTGTTCCAGCTTGCCACTCTAAAGTCGTTGAATTCCATGGATTATCACTTTCACACTTTTCACCCTTAAAAAAGTCTCTTGTTAAAATATAAATAGCAAAAATAAATCCAGCGGCTAAAACCCAAGATCCAAAAGTACTTGCTACATGATAAGGAGAAAACTCTCCGGCATAAGTATGGTATCTTCTTGGCATTCCTTGAGATCCCATAATAAATTGCGGGATAAAAGTCATATTAAAACCAATGAATACCATTACTGCAGACACTCTTCCTTGAAACTCATTGTACATTTTTCCACTTATTTTTGGGAACCAATAAAATAGTCCCGCAAAAAAACCAACTAAGGCTCCACCCAACATTGTATAATGAAAGTGAGCAACTACAAAATAAGTATCGTGTAAATGTACATCTGTCGCAAAAGCAGCAAGAGGAAGACCAGTAAGTCCTCCGATTGTAAACAGAGCTAAAAATGAAATCGCCCAAAGCATTGGAGTATCCAGCTTAACTTGTCCTTTATACATTGTTGCAACCCAATTAAATAGTTTAATAGCAGTTGGAACTCCTACAAGCATTGTTAGGATAGAAAAAATTGCTGCTGCTAAATCAGACTGACCAGATACAAACATATGATGCCCCCAAACCAAGAATGAAATAGCTGAAATTGCTAGCGAAGACAAAGCAATTGCCTTATAACCGAAAATTGTCTTCTGAGAAAACGTTGAAATAACCTCAGAAATAACACCCATTGCTGGGATAATCATAATATAAACAGCCGGGTGAGAATAGAACCAGAAAAAATGTTGAAATAATACAGGATCTCCTCCCATAGAAGCATCAAAAATACCTATTCCGAACCATCTTTCAACAGCAAGCATTAAAAGCGTAATCCCCAAAACAGGAGAAGCAATAACCTGAATAATCGCCGTCGCATATAGAGACCAAATGAATAATGGCATTCTCATCATCGTCATTCCTGGAGCTCTAAGCTTATGAATTGTAACGATAAAGTTAAGACCTGTTAAGATTGAAGAAAAGCCCATAACAAAAGCACCTAAAACAACAAAGGTTACAGCATCAGCTGATCTTGCCGAATAAGGTGTGTAAAACGTCCATCCTGTATCAACTCCCCCCCAAAACAAAGAAAGAAGTGCTATAAAAGCACCAATGATTAAACAGTACCAAGAAGCAAGATTTAGCTTAGGAAAAGCAACATCTTTTGCTCCAATCATAAGAGGTAAACAAAAATTACCAAGTAGTGCAGGAACCCCAGGAACAATAACCATGAAAACCATCAAAGATCCATGGAGCGTCATTGCTCTGTTATACATATCTGCCGATAAAAATAACTTTTCTGGAGTTAGTAATTCTAACCTAAGTAAAATAGCAAATAATCCTCCCATCAAAAAGAAGGCCATAATTGTAATAAAATACATCAATGCAATTCTTTTATGATCAATCGTTGTTAACCACGACCAAAGACCTTTTTCGCAATTGATGTAGTTTCCACCATGTCCGTGCGTTGTATCGCCCATATATATTCTCCTAACCTATTTTAACGTTTTAATATATTCGATTAGATAATCGATTTCTTTTTCTGTTAACTGCCCTGCAAATGAATTCATCTTAGCCGGATAACCCTTAACAACCTTTGCATTTGGCATAAGTATTGACTCTCTAATATACTCAGCATCAGCTGCTGTAATACTAGATCCATCAGCAAATTCTCTTTTAGCACCCCAAAGTCCTTTTAACCCAGGGCCAATAATTGTATTACTCTCAACAGAATGGCAGCTTGTACATCCTTTTCGAGCAAAAAGCCTTGAGCCAAGTTCAACTGGATCAGAAATGTTAGCTTCTTTAATCTCTCTATTAAGCCATCTTTGAAATCTCTTCTTAGAAACAACTCTTACTATTCCTCTCATTTTAGAATGAGCTGTTCCACAGAACTCAGCACAGAATATCTGAAAGTCACCAAGCTTTGTCGCTGTAAAATTTAGTTTTGTTCTCATACCAGGAACCGTATCTCTTTTTATTCTAAAACTAGGCACGAAAAATGAATGCAATACATCTGTACTTGTCATATCTAAATGAACAGGAGTATTAATAGGAACATACATAACATCTGTAATATTAGCCTCAAGATTTCCCTTCTTATAACCGAACTCCCACATCCACTGCTTTCCAGTCACCTTAATCTCTAATGCATTCGGATCTTTCTTCTCAGCCTCATAAAAAGCAATTAATCCCCAAACTGCTATACCAACAAAAATGATTGTAGGAACAACTGTCCAAATTGTTTCGGCCAAAGCATTATGAGGTATATAAGCAGACTTATCATTTTGTGATCTATGGTATCTTACAATAAAGAAAACCATAACTCCCATAAGTCCTACTAAACCTACAATACTCAAGATAAAAACAAAGTAATAAAGATCATCGACCAAATGTGCATTTACTGCGGCACGATCTGGCATCATAAAACCAAGAATTTTGTGCAAAATCTCACTTACATTCATCATAAACATTCCCTTTAAATATTTCGCCTTTGCCCACTCCAAAACTTAAACATGAAAAAGCCAAGAATTAAAACTGTTAGGGCAGCAGCAACTTTCATTATATTATATGCATAAAAACTATATGTCTTTTTACTTGGGTCGTACTGAAGACAAAAAAGAACAATCCTATCTACAATGTTACCAATTTTATTATTCGAAGCTTCAACTAAAGACAACCTTAAAACCTTAGGCAAAACCTGTAAGCCATAATGATAATAGGATATCTTTCCTTTAGGTGTTATAACATATGCTGCCGCAGAGTGTGCCCATTGATTCATATTTGCATCCCAAGCATATTTAAAACCAACCTGATGAGCTATTTTTTTTATGTTCTTCTCACTTCCTGTTAAAAAATGAAAATTGTTTGAAATTCCATATTGCTTTTTAAAAGCTTCTTTTTTATCTAAGGCAAGCTTTGCATTCTCATTCGGGTCAATAGAAATAGCAACAAACTCGTAATCCTTACCCGCAGATAAATCAAGATTTGTTATTGTCGGAAAGATTGAATTTAAATGAGTACTACAAAGAGTTGGACACTCATAATAAACAAGCATTAAAAAGATTGGCTTTTCCTTAGCAATACCTGCCAAACTTACAAGTTCATTATTTTCATTTTTAAACTTTAATCCTAAATCAACTGACTCACCAAGTTTTTCATCAATACCAATTTTATCCATATAAGGAGGCTTCTCATTTCTAAGACCAGACTTTGCACTGCCTTCTAGTGGACCAACTCCACCAATTGAAAAAGCCAAAGAGCTAAACAAAAAAATAAATGAAAACATAAATGCTTTCAAACATCCTCCAAAATTAAACTTGTAACATTGTCTAACATTATGGTTGGTTATACATAAATAGACAAGTTAAATAACTGATTTTCTTGAAAAAATATAGATAGATCTCAAAGTGAGAACAAAGAGAATACAAGCCACAACTTGATGTATGCTTGCCGCCCAAATGGGAACTTCCAATACAAGTGTACTTACACCTAGCACAAACTGTAGAAATAATATTACTAAACAATATATAATTGACTTTTTTTGAACGCTATTTTCAAGCCCTCTTACATTGAAATAAAGTAAGAAACCAATAATTAACAACAAAATTGCTATTGTTCTATGAATAAACTGAATCATTACTGGATTATAAAATATATTAACCCAAAGACTACCAGCAGAGTAAGCCGACTTTGAAATAAAACTACCTGCCATTAGAGGCCATGTATTAAAACCTATACCTGCATCAAGCCCAGCAACGAAAGCTCCATAAATGATCTGAAAACAAAGCAAAAAGAAAAAAACAGACAGTATCTTTAAAAGCTTTTTATTCAATACTGGTTTTAAAATATGTTTAAGCTTCATTTCAAAAGTAATCCAAAAAATAAAGCCAATAATTATAAATGCTAAAAATAAATGAGCCGCTAATCTAAAATGACTTACATCTGGCCTATCAACAAGCCCACTTTTTACCATATACCAACCTAGAAGTCCTTGCGAGCCCCCTAGCAAGAATGCAACAAAAAGCTTTCCTTTATGTCCATTGATTTTACCTTTAAACCAAAAATAAACGAAAGGAAAAAAGAAAACTACTCCAACGAGTCTTCCCATCAACCTATGAAAATACTCCCAAAAGAATATAAATTTAAACTGAGATAATGTCATACTGTAGTTGACTTGGTTATATTCCGGAAACTGCTTATACTTATCGAATACAGTATTCCACTGAACCTCATTAAGAGGAGGTATTGCACCCATTAGAGGTTTCCAATCTACCATAGATAGACCAGAGTCTGTTAGCCTTGTAATTCCACCAATAAAAACCATGGAAAACACCAGAAAACAGACTAGATACAACCAAGTAACTACAGCCTTATCATATTTCATTACTTTTGTTTTTTCTGCGCCTTATTAAGTTTTTTTGCTTCTTTTCTTTCTTTTCTAAGTTCTTTTCTAACTGCTTTTTTAGTTTGTGCTAAAGTCGCAATTTTCCCTTTAGGCTCTTTTTTAAGAGAGTCGATATACTTTAAAATAGCTTTTATTTGTTTTTTATCAAGCTCTTGCTCTGGCATCATCGTAGGCTTATAAAGAGCATAAACCTTCTTGGCAACTTCATCTGCCTTTTCATAACCTTCTTCTTCTTCATCTCCACTAATCATCCCTTCTGGGTAATTAACAAACTTAACAATCCAATCAATCTTTCTTCTCTTGCTAAGACCTGCAAGATCAGGTCCCGTCTTATCACCACCACCTATAGTGTGACAAGAAGCACAGTTTTGTTTAAAGTGCTTAGCTCCATCAAAAGCAAAAGAGCTAGATAGAATAAAAGTAAACATTAGTACAAATTTCATAAAAATCTCCAAAGTATTAGTAACACTTATATAATTACACTAATTTATCAAAAATCACATTGATATGTGTCATAAGGTAATATATTTGCGGTAAAATCGACAAATTACTTAAATAAATAATTTATTCTCTACCATAGTTAACATTTCTTAAACTAATTCGTACTTTCAACAACTTAGACATTTTTTATCTGTGTAACCTTTTCATCATACTATTTAAAAATAAAAAAAAGCTATATTCTTGTGGCTGTATTAAATTATTATTTACTTTCGTGATAAAGGGTATTGATTAAAGTGAAAACTCTACACTTAATTATAACTATATTTATAGCTGCTAGCTGTGCAAAAAAAATAGAAAACTCAACAAAAGTTGATGAGCTCAATTATCCTGTCACTCAAGGTTATGAAAAAACACAAGAGACAAAAAAAGTTCGCCTTCTTGAAGAGGCCATTAAAACTGGAGCTTTAGACTTAGTACAAGAAGCTCTTAGCAGTGGAGCAAACCCAAATATTCTTAATTCTCAAAAAGAAACAGCACTAACATATGCCATTAAGGAAAATCATCCGCTTATAGTTAATGAACTTATAAGAGCTGGTTCTGACGTTAATAAAGAAAATGGGTTTAATGAATTGCCAATTCATTTAAGTGTAAAAAGTGCAAACCGAGCTTTAGTAAAATCTTTGCTCTCATCACCTAAATTAAATACTGAAAGCCTTAATATTAAAGGGCAAACAGCATTAATGAAATCAATAGAGCTAAAAGAAGATAGCATTACATATCTTCTTATAGATAGTGGGGCTTCGGTTATTCATACAGATTACTTTGAAAACACTATTTTAGATTTATCAATTTCTTTAAGCGATTCGAGAATGAATACATTAATTCACGCTATTGTTGCACTAGAGAACAATCAAGAGGAGCAAAATGCTTTATTAAATCTTATTAATACAGGAGATCTTAAAACTCTTTCTCATTTAGAAAAAAGGATCAAAGCTCAAAAGCAATTTTCTTTTGATAAAGAAATCCTAGAAGCACTATTGAATGTCAATGAGTATCAGGCCATAAAATTCTTAAAATTTATGAATAAAAGAGTTGTATTTTCCAGTGAAGATCTTAACTGGTTTATGATTGAAACAGTAAAAAAAGGAAGATATGAACAACTAAGAGTTCTTTATGCATCTTACAAAAAAATCAATACTGATTCTTTTGATAATGAATATAGAAATGCTTTATCTTATGCTATTGAAAATTTGAATTTAAAAACGATTTATTTTCTCATAGATAAAGGCGCTAAAGTCTATCCTCAAAATGGCAGAAGAACTTTTAACTCCTGTCGCTATCTCAAAAAAAATAAAAATGCTCTTAACAGAAATGAAAAGTCTAAAATTAAGGTTATAAAACGATACCTAGGCTGTTAATCTTCTTTGGACCAAGGTGCTACCCAAAACAGAAGAAACATTCCTGGCAATGCTAAGAATGTACAAATATAGAAAAAGTTTGTATATCCAACACCATTAAAATAACTAGAGCCCTCTACTAAATGACCTGCTAAAACACCTGAAAACGATTTAGGTATAGCAAACAATGATGTTAATAAAGCAAGTTGAGTTCCCGTAAAGTTCTTATTTGTACACTTTGCGATAAAAGCCATAAGAGCAGCTGAACCAAGTCCAACTCCTAAATATTCAAATGCTACAACTAAACCTAATACCCATACAACTGGTCCTACTTCATTGAGTACAGCAAAACCTAAAATTGATAACATTTGAATCACACCAAAAATCCATAGAGACTTATTGATACCTGTTTTCAGCATCAAGATTCCTCCCAAAAAACCTCCTATAATCATAGACCAAAGACCAACAACTTTAGCAACTGTACCAATAATTGACTTAGAAAAGCCAACATCTATATAAAAAGGCGTTATCAAAGCCGTTGCCACTGTGTCTCCAAACTTATAAAAGAAAATAAATAATAAAATCAAAAGTCCAGACTTAAATCCATCTCTTTTAAAAAATTCAAAAAAAGGACTTATAACGGCTTCTTTTAAATTCTTAGGGGCCACAATATCTTCATCTATTTCTTTTATTACAAATGTGTGAATAATCCCCACCAGCATAAATAAAGAAACAATTAAAAATACCATGGACCAGCTCATAAAATCAGCTAAAATTAAACAGACCTAACCCTCCTGGAATAAAACCTGCAATCCGATAGGCATTTGCATAAAATGAATTTCCAAGGCCTAGCTCATTATCGTCTAAAAGTTCCCTTCTATAAGCATCTAAGACTATATCTTGAGTAGCTCCAAAAATTCCAACGGCTAATCCTAAATAGAGAATAAAATCCATATGATCCTTAGGGCTCATAAAAGCTAATAATAGCATACATATTAGAGCCCCAATCTGAGATATAAACATCCACCCTCTTCTTCTACCTAAAAATGGTAGCGTGTATCGATCTAACAAAGGTGCCCATAAGTATTTAAAAGAATATGGAAGAAGAACTAAGCCAAAAAATCCAATTGTTTTTAAGTCTATGGATTCAGATCTTAGCCATGCAGGAATAAGTTGAACTAAAAAATATATAGGTAATCCTGAAGTAAAACCATTAAAAATGCATATAAGCATCTTTTTGTTAAATATGGCCTCTTTAAAACTCATTTTAGTTTCACTCATAAAATTCTCCTATTTTTATAGGTTAAAGGGAGCAATTCTCTTTGTACATGAATAAATTCTTACACAAAGATGGCAAAATGATACTTAAAGATAAGTATTTTTATTATAACTAAAAGCTTTTTTGGAAAAGTTTTTATCGATGGATTTCTTTATTGTCTTTTTTGAGAAAGTTAAATGAAACAGCTCTTTACCAATTTCTTTTGCTAATAAAGGAGGTACTGCATTTCCAATTTGTCTAAATTGGGCACTTGTTGAACCCATAAAAACAAATGAGTTTGGAAAGCTTTGCAATCTAGCAGCTTCACGTACAGTTAAATAGCGACACTGAGTTGGATGATAATACATCGTTCGCGAAGTCAAAATAGTCGGAGCTGGACCAACAAGAGGTATTCTTTGAAGTCTTGTTTGTCGAAACCTTTTTTCATTAATATTCTGCCAATCTACATCATATCTTAAAGACTTTGGAAGTAATTCTTTTTCATCACGCTCATATCTTATTCCTCGCCCAGCAGGAATATGCTTTAATCTCTTTACATCCAACTTGTTTTTAATCACAGCTTTATCTAGTTCGTGATTAAAAATTTTAGATCGATACGATATTTTTGAAATAACATCCTGAACATTGACAAGTTTTCGCCTTGCTCTATCTCCATAAGTGATCTTAGGAAAAGATGGTATAGAACCTAAAGTTCCCATAATTATTGTTCTTCTTCTTTTGGATGGCACTCCATATTCTTCAGCACTTAAAACTCTTGCATCCATAATATATCCAAGTCTTTCAAAAGATCTAAAGATAGCGTTAAGTGTTTTTTCATTTTTTTTTGCTAGAATTCCCGTTACATTTTCAAAAATAACAACTTTTGGCTTCGTCAATTTTACAATTCGAACAAACTGCTTAAAAAGATCATTTCTTTTATCATTGGCGTGCCCTTTGCCAACGGTTGAAAAACCCTGACATGGAGGTCCGCCAATAACCATATCAACTTGATTTATATCAATAAGACTTTCTAGCTTTTTTTTAGTCAATTTATTTATATCAATACATACTGACTCAGCACTTTTATGATTCTTCGTGAAGCTATCTACTGCTGCCTGATCAAAATCAACACCCAAGATGCATTCGTGCCCAGCTAACTCCATTCCAGTAGAAAACCCTCCACATCCACAAAATAGATCAATAAATTTTAGTCCCTTCTTTTTCACAAAGTTATTTTAAAGATCTATACTATTGTTGTCCAGTAATATTAATGACTTAATAAGAAAATCTCGCTAATATTTAAAAGTATGATTGATATTATTCTTCCAACATTTAATGAAACTAAAACAGGGCTTTTAGAAAAGCTGTTACAAAATCTAAACTCATTTAAGCAAATTAACATTATTGCTGTAAACACACATGGAAATGATAAAACTCTAAAAATCCTTAAAAAATATAATTGTCATATAGTCAACACAAATGCAAATTCAAGAGCTCAAAGAATCAATGAAGGAATTAAAGTTTCAAAAGCAGACATCGTCATTCTACATCACCCAAGAAGTATTTTATCTAAAGACTTTTTTGTCCAAATTAATAAGCTAGAAAAAGATATTATGTGGGGGGCTTTTACTCACAAATTTGACACTAAACACTTATTACTTCGTTTCACTTCATTCTACTCTAACCATATAAGAGGTGATATTTTTAAAACTTACTACTTAGATCATTGCCTATTTTTTAGAAAACAAATTATAAATGACGTTTTCCCTATTGATCAAGTTGAAATTTTTGAAGATACTCTCATTTGTAAAAGAGCTAAAAAGTTTAAATCTTGTCGACTAACATCAATTAGTTTAACCAGTGCGATTAGGTTCATAACAAATGGGGTATACAAACAGGCTTTTTTAAATCAAAAAATGAAGTGGATGTACTACTTAAATGCAAACCATACAAAAATGAACAAAGAATACGAAAAAAATACGGGACTAAATAATCGTTATGAATGAAATAAGAATCAGTGCTTTTATTACAACCTTTGCCCTTTTCTATATATTGCAAAGAATTTTTCCTTACTTTAAAAACAAAGACCATAAAAGGCTTTACCACAATTGGTATCTTTTCATTCTATCTTTTTTATCCCTCAAAATCTTTTTTCCTTTGGGCATAGCTCAAACTATTGAAATATTTAATGCAAAAAAAATAACACTTATAAACCTTGGATCTGCCTACTCTCCAATATCAGTTATAGCAACAATTATTATTTTTGACTTTTTTATCTACCTACAACACGTTCTTAGTCATAAAATTAACTTTCTATGGAGATTTCACAAAGTTCACCACAGCGACAGAGAGATGGGAACAACAAGCGGCTTTCGCTTCCACCCAATTGAAATAATCATGTCAGGTTTTTACAAAGTTGCGCTCATTTTTATTTTTAGGCCTAGTGTTGAAGGTTACATTATTTATGAAATCACGCTTAGCTCGTTTGCATTATTTAACCATTCGAACATCAGAATAAACTCTAAGCTGGACAAGCTACTCAAAATATTCCTTGTTACACCAAGCTTTCATTTTCCTCACCACGATACTGAACATAAAAACATGAATTCAAACTATGGTAACATTTTTTCAACTTGGGATAAGCTATTTAGGACATATACTACTAATAAAGTTTCTTCTTTTGGGATTAAAGAATATAATAAGCCACTAACAATTAGAGATGTCTTTTATATGCCTTTTAGATAAAAGCTACCCAACCTCAAAAAACCAATGAGAAAAACCAGCTTGCTGAGATTTTTTTGAGAATTTTTTTATCATCATTGAAATAGCACTTGGCTCGTACGCCTTAAAAAGCATTGGCATAGCTGCCTCAATAGGTGTTCTATCTGCCTTCTTATTATTACAAGGAGCGCAGCTTGAAATAATATTCAACCAATCAGTTGCCCCACCTCTACTTTTAGGGACAATATGATCCATAGTAAGTTCCGACTTTACAAACTTTTGTCCACAGTAAGCACAAGTAAAATTATCACGATAAAAAACATTTTCTCGGGTGAACTTAACGTAATTGAGTTGCTTGAAATTATTGATAAGACGAATGACTTTAGGTAGAGGATAACTTTTAGAAGGAGATTTTATTTTGACAGTGGCATGCTCTTCGATGATTTGTGCTCGCCCCCCAAAGAATAGCGTCATCGCCCGCCTCCAATCAATGATCCTAATGGGGTAAAAGGACGAGTCTAATAACAATACATTCCTTCCCACAACATCTCCTTGTTAAGGTTTCTCTTAACTATTATACCTCAAAACCCCAAAAACCCCAAATATACGCACTTTAGAAACTCTAACTACTAAAAATCACTGGCCAATCACAATAAAATTCAGG
>JAOARC010000012.1 GCA_025210745.1 Bacteriovoracaceae bacterium | reverse complement strand
TTGGTGGTTTATCTATCGGTATGGAATCAACTGTTTTACCAATTATCGTATTAGCTGCTGGGATCTATGGTTCTTTCTATTTTGCAGGTCTTTATGGGGTTGCAATTGCAGCTTCTGGGATGATGGCAACAACAGCTATGCAACTTGCAATTGATGCTTTTGGACCAATTGCTGATAACGCTGGTGGTATTGCTGAGATGAGTGGACTTCCTGAAGAAGTTAGGCAAAGAACAGATATCTTAGATGCTGTTGGAAACACTACAGCTGCTACAGGTAAAGGTTTTGCAATCGCTTCTGCGGCATTAACAGCTCTAGCTTTATTTGCTGCATTTGTTGGTCTTGCTGGAATTGATTCAATCGATATTTATAAAGCAGATGTTTTAGCTGGTTTATTCATTGGTGGGATGATCCCATTTATCTTCTCTGCACTTGCTATTGCTGCAGTTGGTAGAGCAGCAATGGAAATGGTTAAAGAAGTAAGAAGACAATTTAAAGAGATTCCAGGAATTATGGAATATAAAGCAACTCCTGAGTATGATAAGTGTGTTGAGATCTCAACTAACGCTTCAATTAAAGAAATGATGCTTCCTGGAGCAATCGCTTTAATCGCACCTGTATTTGTTGGTTTCACTTTTGGACCAGAAGTTCTTGGTGGTATGCTTGCAGGTATCACAGTTTCAGGTGTTTTAATGGGAATTTTCCAAAACAACGCTGGTGGAGCTTGGGATAATGCTAAGAAGTCTTTTGAAAAAGGTGTTATGATCAATGGAAAGATGGAGTACAAAGGATCTGAGCCACATAAAGCTTCAGTAACTGGAGATACAGTAGGGGATCCATTCAAAGATACTTCAGGGCCTTCTATGAATATTTTAATTAAGTTAACTTCAATTGTATCATTAGTAATTGCACCACATATTGCAGTTAAGTCTCACCACGGTGGACATGATCATATGCATGATGGACATAACCACGGGCATAGCCATGATCATTCAATGATCATCGAAAAAAAAGACACAACAAAAAAAGTTAGTGCAATAATCAAAAGATAAAAAGATAAAAAGATAGGGAAGCGAAAGCTTCCCTTTTTTGTTCTTAATTTCAATAGTTATGAATTACTTATTACTCCTATTATTCGCTATTAATAGCTTTGCCATTTGTGTTCGTGAAAAGCATGCTACTAAATTTGAAATTGAAGCTCTGAAAAAAATAGGGCATAACATTTTCATTTCAGATGATGGAATAAAATTTAAAAAACTACATTTATCTAAACTAGAAGAAGATAGAACATATTTTATTCAGTACTCAAATAAAAAACATGTTCATAAAATCAAAAATAGATTTCTAGAATACTATACACCTAAAAGATTAGATTTATATTTAGATTCAATTAGTCATTCATTAGATAAGATAGGATATAAAAAAATTTTAATTGGAAAAAGTATTAAGGGAAGAAACCTATATAAAATAGTTCCTAAAAAGATAGAAAATAAAAAAACAATTTTGATGTTTGGAAGACATCATGGTGATGAAGGTACTGCAAACTGGCTTATAGAAGGTTTCTTAAACAAGTATATTCAAGATGTAATTTTTCATAAAAACTTTCAATTAATTCTTTATCCGATGATTAACCCTGATGGTGCACAAGCTAAGACAAGATACAATGCTAATGGCCTAGATTTAAATCGAAGTTGGAATGTAACTAATTATAATAAGAATTTAGATGAGATTAAAATTATTCATACTGATCTTTATGGATATTTAACAAAGTTAAAAAAACAAATACCAATTGTTCTTGATATGCATGGATCAATTAGGGAAGACTTTATTTATAGAGTAGATAGATCTTTTAAGGGAAGAGCATTTTTTAATCATCAGCAAAAATTTATAGATGAGCTTGCTAAGTATGATACATGGCAAAGAGGAAAGTATATTGAATCTAATGGGCATCCAGGTATGGCAAGAATCGTAATGATTAATCACTATGAGCAAAATGCCTTAACCCATGAAACTATTAAAAATATTAAAAAGAGTAATTCAAAGGCCCGTACAGTTGAAAGCTTAAAGCAGCAGGGAAGAGCTGTTTTAGATACCATAAAGTCTCTTTATTAATAACCTAAGTAACTGTAATCACATTTTTTGGCTCTTAATTAAAACAAACGTTTGATTTTTCACAACTATAGCTATAAGTTAGAACGAACGTTTGAATGAGGTAAAAATGAAGTACATGTTATTAGCATTATTATTAATGTCATCTTCGGTTTTTAGTAACTTTGTATTAAGTGAAGGTTCACTTTTAAAGCTAGCTAAAGAGGGAAGTCCCAACTTAGATTTAATTAGAGCAAGTTCTTTGGAGGCTAAAAAGGCAAGCCTTACTATTGGAAATAATTTAGGCTTTAAATTTTATGGAGGATATAACCATACAACAACTAAGGAAAAGCCAATTATGCCTTTTATGCCAGTATTTTCTCCAGTTAATCAATACCAGCTGGGTATTAAAAAAGACTTTAAATACGGAATGAGCGCAAAAATTGAAGCAGGCATTGATACAAGATCAGCGAGCGATTCAAATTTACACGGAGTTCATACGAGTAAATATGCTTTAGAGCTAGGTTTTGATTTATGGGAAAACTTTTTAGGAAGGGTAACAAGAAGACAAATTGAAAATGCTAATATGTCTGTAGAGTATCAAAACTTAAAAGAGAGTATCGATAAAAAGGTTTATAGTTTAAACGCGAGAAAGCTTTATTGGTCCATTGTAGCAAATAATGAAAAAACAAAGCTTACAAAAAAGTTATTTAATATGTCTAAAAGACAATTAAAAGAAGCGAAGAGAAGACAAAGAAATTCTGTTGCTGATGATTCAGAGGTTGCTAGGTATGAATCTTTAGTTGCTGCTAGAGAAGGACAAATTTTATACTTAAATTTTGAAAAACAGAATATGTTAAAAAGTCTAAGGGATCTTCTACCATCTTTAAGAGATTCAACCATTATACTTGGTAAGTATAATATACAAAAGTCAGTTTATGAAGTTCTAGCTTGTACTAATAAAATTAGCGCTAATAATAAAGCTCCGACAAAGCATACAGACTATTTAAAGATTGTTGAACTTCTAACTAATGTTCAAAAGAACCAAGAAGTTATTGATAATACAACAGGTGTTGATTTAAAACTTATTACTAGGCTTCAAAATGTAGGTGTATCATCTAATTCTGATGGCGCTGGTGGATATACGGGATCTTTTCAAGACTCATTAGATGATATGAATGAAAATGACAGGCAAGGTTTTGAAGCAGGATTAAGTTTCAGTATTCCTTTTGGAGAAGATACAAAAAGTCTTAAAATTGTAAGACAAAAAATTAACCAGTTAAAACAAAAAGCAAATATTAAGCAAGTTGATGCGAATATCGAAAATACCCATAGACAAATTTCAAACTCGATTAATATCTTAACGAAAGTAATGCTTGCTCAAAAGAAAAATGCAAAGAGCTTAAGTCGTAGAGTAAAAGATATGAGGAAAAAGTATTCTCAAGCAAGAATTCCATTATATGCGCTTATTCAAGATGAAGATGCTCTGTTAGACAATGACTTATCGATCATTGATACCCAGTTAACAATTTTAAATACAGTCTTAGATTATTTTGTTGTATTTAATAAAATGCCATGTAGCTTTAATAAGGAAATATAATGAATAAGTTAGTTCGATTTTTTTTAGATAATTATAAATTAACAATTATTTTATCTTTTATGATGGTAGCTTTTGGATTTATGGGTGTTAAAAGTCTTAAGTCAGAATCTTATCCATCTGTTAATTTTGCGATGGCAACAATTGAAACAAGATATGATGGCGCAACAGCAAAGGATGTTGAGACTAAAATTACAAAAAAAATTGAAGATGCAATAAAAGAAGTATCTGGTTTAAAAGATGTTCAAAGTGTATCAAAGTCAGGTTTCTCATCTATCTTAGTTCGAGCAGATATGGATAATGAAGATGAAGATATTGTTATGGATGACCTTCAAAAGGCAGTAGAGTCTGTAACGGGTCTTCCAAGTGATCTTCGTGAAGATCCCAAGTATACGGAGATTAACTCAGCTGAATTTCCAGCAATTGAGCTTGCTATTATTGGTGATAATACAAACAGAGCAAGAGATATTGTCTCAGATCTTTTAAAAGAAGAACTTGAGGATAATAAGAAAATTAAAAATGTTCGTTTTGCTGGTTTTTTAAAAAGACAATTTAATATTCGAATCGATTACAAGAAAATGCAAGAACATCATATTGGTCTAGAAGAAGTTGTTCAAAAAATTTCAATGAGAAATGTTGACATACCTGGTGGTGAAATAAAGTCAGAAGGTAGAAGAAAACTTATTCGAGTTGAAGGAAAAATTGGTTCAGCTAAAGAATTATCGGATATTGTAATTAGATCTAACTTTTCAGGTCAAAAAATATATTTAAATCAAATTGCAACAGTAGAAGATAGTACGGAAGATGCTAAGTTTTTATCAAGTTATAATGGAAGGCCAGCAACTCTTTTAGTTGTTAATAAAAAAGCTGGAGCTGACACAATTGAACTTGTTGATGATGTAAACGTTATTTTAGAGAGGTTCTCAAAGCAGTATGAAGGCCAATTTGAAATTAAGATCTATAATAATGAAGCGGATAAGGTTAAGCAAAAGCTTGAGATTCTTAGCTCTAATGCCATTACAGGTTTAATTTTAGTTGTTGTATTTTTATTTATATTCTTACCAGGAAGAGTCGGATTAATGGCAAGTATATCCTTACCACTAGCGGTTATGGCCACAATTGGTTTTATGCCTGTTCTTGGAATGAACCTTGATGCTATTACGATTTTAGCTCTTGTTATTGCTCTTGGGATGTTAGTTGATAATGCCGTTGTTATTTCTGAAAATTTTTCACGTATTAGAGATGAAGAAGAGATCTCAAACTTTGATGCTGCTTTAAAATCAGTTAAACAATTGTG
The DNA here is from genome assembly GCA_025210745.1 of Bacteriovoracaceae bacterium. Lineage (GTDB taxonomy): Bacteria > Bdellovibrionota > Bacteriovoracia > Bacteriovoracales > Bacteriovoracaceae > CAKZJW01. The sequence continues at coordinate 83,268 of JAOARC010000012.1, read as the reverse complement.
GCTTCCTATTACAACAACGGGTTTTACAACAATTGCAGCATTTTTACCAATGCTTGTAACAAAAGGAATTATGGGAAAGTTTATCCAGTGGATACCTATCGTTGTAACGATCTCGTTATTACTTAGTTTAATTGAGAGTTTCTTTTTGCTTCCGATGAGATTAAGTTTTTCTGGAAAACCTAAAAAGAATGCTGTCACTAATGAAGTCCAAGCAGATTGGTTTACAAAAGTTATTAATAAGTTTGAAGAACTGATGGATAAACTTGTAAAAATGAGATATTTCGTTCTTATTGGATTCTTTATTACAATGTTTGGTTCATTCTTTCTTATGTTTGGAGCAAATAAGTTTATTTTATTCCCAGCCGAGCAGACTGAAATCTATATTGGAAGAGTTGAGATGCCAAGGGGCAGTGATACCTTTACAACACTTGAGGTTTTAAATGACTTGAGTAAACAAATACAAGTAGAGCTAGCGGATTATCAAAGAGATGTTATTAGTAGAGCTGGTATTTCAAGTATGGGACCAACAGATCCTGAAGGAGCAACTGGGGAAAACCATGGTCTTATTACAATTTATGCTTCTGATTTTGCAAAGTACAATGTTCACTATAAAGACTTTTTAGCTAAGCTTAAGAATGTAAAATCAGATAGGGCAAAAGATGTAACATTTAAAGAAGTTATTAACGGACCACCTGTTGGAACTCCTATTAATGCAACTTTTAGATCAAATAATACTGAGAATTTAAATGCTGCAATTAATGAAGTAAAAGATTATTTAGCTAAAATTCAAGGAATTAGTGAACTTAAAGTAACTGATGTTTTAGCGGAGCCAGAAATTAAAGTTCTAGTTGATTATGAAAAAGCAGATACTTTAGGTTTATCAGTTAAAACAATAGGAGATGCTTTAAGAGTTGCTTTATCTGGAGCTATGGTTTCTCAAGTAACTTTAGATAATAAAGAAATTGATCTTAATGTGAGATATACTGATTCATCTAGAAAGAAACTTGAAGATATTGAGCATATTAAAGTTATGGATAGATCAGGAAATCTTGTTCCATTAATGAATGTTGCTAAGATTGTTGAAAATAAGGGGCAATATGAGATTAAAAGATTTGATTATAAAAGATCAAAAACTTTAATTGGGCAGGTTGATGGTAAAATAATCAATAGTGGAAAAGCAAACCAAGCTCTTCGAAATTATTTTGTAAATACTATTACTACAAAGTATAATGATGTAAGTCTTGTATTTGGCGGAGAAGAAGAAAATACAAAAGAGTCGATGGAAAGTTTAGGGCAAGCTCTAATACTTTCATTAATGGGAATTTTTGGATTATTAGTTTTCTTATTTAAATCTTATCTTAGACCATTTATTATTATGACAACGATACCATTAGGTTTAGTTGGTTTTTCAATCGCTTTTTTCTTACATGATAAACCTGTATCTTTTATGGCGATGATTGGTGTTATTGGTCTTGGTGGGATTATTGTTAATTCTGGTATTGTTTTAATTTCATTTATCGATCAACTTAGAGAAGAAGGAAAATATGATCTTCATACTATTTTAGTTAAAGCATCAGGGATGAGGCTTCGAGCAGTCTTTGTAACAAGTCTGACAACAATATCAGGTTTAATACCTACGGCTTATGGTATCGGAGGATCAGATGCTATGCTTGTTCCCATGACTCTTGCAATGGCCTGGGGGTTAACTAGTGGAACAGTTTTAACCTTGGTATGGGTGCCTTGTGCTTATGCGATATTAGAAGATTTTACAAATTTTATTTCTCGATATAAAAAGAGTTTGTATTAATTATGAATGCAAAAGAAAGAACTACAAAAGAAAATATCATGATAATAGCTCATAGTCTTTTTGCTAAAAAAGGCTATGATGCTGTTAGTGTAAGAGATATCTCTAAAGAGGCGGGAGTTAATCTCTCATCTATTAATTATCATTTTACAAATAAATTAGGTTTATATTCTCAAATTATTAATTGGAGTATTCAAAAAATGATGGATGAGCTCCAAGAAATATCTACTGGTGATAATGTAAATACGTTAAAGGATTATGTTGGAGCAGTCTTTGATCACTTTACTAGTAATGCTAGTGACTTTATTTCGTGCTTTAAGTTCTTTGTTTCTATGAATGATATATATTCAGAGCTTAATGTTGAATGCTTAAAGAGTGAAGGACCTCCTGGTTCTGAGATTATGTTGAAATATATTGAAAAAGAGTGTCCTAATGCTTCTAATGAAGATTGCCAGTGGGCAATGAGATCTATTTTTTCTATCATTTATCATAAGTCTCTTATTGTTTGTAATCGCTGTGTGATTGAAGAACAAGGGAAGTTTGGGCATACACCAGTATCTTTTAAAAATGATGTTATAAGGGCAAGTGGTGCAATCGTTAGTAGTATCAAATAGCTAGATATATGGTGCCTTATAACACTGGTGTCATTTTAAATACCACTTTGATTTCATTGTAATTTTTATATACAAATGATTTAACTCGTTGAATAAAGACAATAATGTTCAGTTCTTACTGCCTTGCATAATGTAATTAATACTTAGGTTCTCGTTTTTGGCACGTTCTGTGCTTATATATCCTCATTCATTTAGATTTTAACAGGAAGTTTAAATCAATTCTCAAAACTTGTTGGAGGATTATGGGAATTATTTTAATTTTAATAACATTAATAACTAGTGCTTTTGCGAATACAACTTTAATGGAACTAGAAAATGCAAATCAGACTACGTTTAAAGACTTAAATATCAGATTAGATTTAGGATACAACTCTGACTTTAAAGAAACATCTGATACCGAAAAAAATCAAGGTCTTTCAGCAGAAGGATTCATAACTTATTTTTTTAATAAGGAGTATAACTCAACACTTGTTCTATCTCATAATAAATCTCTTAGTGGAGCTAGAGAAGGAAACTTCAATGATTCAAGGTTAACTTTTAGAAGAGTACCTATAAAGTTAACACAAAAAATTCTGTTAGCTCCAAACACGACATTTATTATTCCATCTACTGAAGGTTCAAGAAAAATAAATAGTATGTATACAACGATGCAGTTAAACCCAGCTTTTGTTTATATCGCAAACCCAGCACTTTCATTTACATATGTACCAAGAGTATTTAAAGGCTTTTATGAGTATGAAGTAAGTAGAGTTGGGGTGAGTAACGTGAGCCACGGTATAACTCAAATCTTTAACTTAAGCTATGCTCCAGTTGAAAAATTTAGTATTGCTCCAACAGTTATTTATAATAAAAGATGGAACTTTAATAATAGAGAGCTTATTGATACATATATCACAAATATAGAAGCAACATATCTAATTGATAGAAAAACAAATATTAGGCTTGGAACTTTAAGTGCTGGCCAGTTTTTAGATAATGAGCAAGGAAAAGATTCAAGCTTAAAGTTGTTTGATGAAAATACGACACAATATTACTTTACATATTCAAGGACTTTTTAAAAGGGAATATTTATGAAAAAAAGCAAGGTCTTATTAATTACTTTATCAGCAGCTACATTTTTTAGTAGTTGTGCCAAGAAAAAAGAGTTTGATACTGTTTACAAGGTACCAGAACTTGAAAGCGTTAAAGCTTTTAAAACTCATGATGCTAAGGGAAAACCTGTTAAGTATCTTTATGTACCAATGACACTTGGAACTCCAATGCAGGTTAAGTCTGCAAATCCTTTTTACCAAGGGGATGAAAAGCTAGTTAATATTAAGTGGTCAAAAGATGGTCTTAGAGTTGTAGAAGTTGAAAAAGATGATAGATACTCTGATAATGACTTAAATGATACTCCTGTATTAACAATTCCTGGTGAGTTTCAAGACTTTAGATGTACTGAGGATGAGTATGGAGATTGTACAAATAAAGAAGAGGAAAATAAGGATCTTGAATGGAACCAAAAAGGTTTCTTTAAACCTGATTTTGCAAATATGAATGTTGAAGAAGTTAATATGTTAGATCTTGCAAATGTTGAAGGTGATGATTGTATTACAAAAGTTAAAGATGGTGTTAAGCTTGTGGATTATGAGGTTTCTAATGGTGTTATCAATGTTGAATTAGAAAAGACGTATAAGCTTAAAAACTCGTGGGAGTGTATTAGTTCTAATTATTATAATGATAAATTATCTTATAACTCTTTTAAAGTAAGGTTTTTCTATTCAATTGTTGAATTAGACCAACTAGCAACAAAGGGATATGAGCCAGTTGATTATCCATTAGAAGATCAAGATATCTTTGGATTCTTTAAAAATAAAGAAACAGTTTTAGAGGATCATTATGATTCTCAAAGACCTGAAAGAAAATTCCTTTTAAATAGATTTGCTCCTAATAGAAAAAATGGAGAGCTTGTTTATTATTTAAGTAAGTCTTTTAATAAAAAGAAAAACAAACACCTTTTAGATGCAACATTTAAAGCTACTGAAATTATGAATAAAGGTTTTGCAAAAGCAAATATTCCTTTTAAGCTTAAAATGGTTCAGCAAAAAGGAAAAGGTAAAGGGGTATCTCCTGGAGATCTAAGATACAATACTGTTGTATTAATTGATGATCCTCTTGCAAATGGTCTACTAGGCTATGGCCCATCAGTATCGAATCCACTTACAGGAGAAATTGTTCAGGCCCACACTAATATGTATGGTGGTGTTTTAACTTCAACAGTTAGAAGAGTTTATAGCTCAGCGGTTGATCTTTCTGAAAAAAGAAAAGTTAATAAGATCAAAGAAGAGCTAGCTAAAGATAAAAAGCTTGAACTAGAAGTAGCATTTGATAAAAGTGCTCTTGATAACTTACCAGAATCAATAGTTGAATCTTATGGAATAAAAGATCTTCCAAAAAAGGAAGAGTCAAAGCCTTCAGCTACTCCAGCTGATGTAGAAAAGATTTTAGCTTTTGCTAAGGCCACAAATGTTAACTTAGAAAAAATTGATAAAAAACAGTATGTATCAAGCCTTTTAAAAGAAAAGGTCAATAGAAAACTAGAGTACAAAGTACTATTAGACTCTAACTTTGAAGGAGTGAACGAACTTCATAAGCAAGCTACAATGAAAGAAGCGAATGAAAGAGGATATCACTTAGATTGTGATCATGCTCCAGAGTTTTTTGAAGTAGGTGGTACTGTTAAAAATATACCTAAGTCAATTACTAATATTAAAGGTATTTTAAATCCAGATAAAACATTAAAAAGATGGAATAAGTTAACAAAAGCTCAAAAGAAAGCAGTAACAAATATTGTTCTAGTTGAATCTTATATTTCAACTTTTATCCATGAACTTGGGCATAACTTAGGTTTAAGACATAACTTTGCTGGATCATTTGATAAGAAAAACTTCTATACAGATAAAGAAGCAAAGTCTTTTGGAATGAAATCAGCTCCTGCTTATTCATCTGTTATGGATTATGCATTTTCTAACTTTAATGAACTAGCAGCATTTGGAAAGTATGATCTTGCTGCTTTAAGATTTGCTTATGCTAGAGAATTAGAGGTTAAAGATGATCCTAATAAGGTTGTTAAGCTTAAAAAAGGTGATTCGTTATATGCTGCGACTCAGGCAATTCCAAACTTAAAAGAATACCAGTTCTGTACAGATGGAAATGCAGGGTTAAATACAAACTGTAGCAGGTTTGATGAAGGTACAACATTAACTGAAATTGCTCAGCACAAAATTGATAAATATAAAGCTTATTATAAGTATAGAAATTATAGAGATGGAAAAAATGAGTTTAATACATTTGGTTTAGTTGATTACTTAATTTCTAGGTACAGAGAATTCTACTCTATGAGAGATATCTATGAAGATTATGAAAGATTTGTTGATATATTTGGACAACAAGTTATGGCCGGTGGATGTAATCCCGCTCAAACAGAAGGAAACCCTGATATTTGTGGAATGATCAAAGATAGAATTGATGCAGCAACTTTAGTAGGTACTTTCTTTATCGACTTATTAAAGACGCCTGATCATCTATGTGCCGTAGGGCCAAAAGCAGGTATTGTGACGCAAATTATGAAACTAGCTGACATTTTTGATGAAGCTAAGTTTTCGATGAAAACTGTTCCAACAAGATGTTATGATCCAAAAGTACAAAGTGCTTTAAAAGAAAAAGGACTATTCGTTATTGGAGAAACGGGAAAATACTTAAACGGTATTAAGGGGATTGACCCGGTCAATAAGTACTCTTCTGATAGGGATGTAAGAGGTATCTGGATCGATAAAGCTTTGGCCATGAAATTCTTATTTACAAGAACTTCAAATAGAGGAGCTAATGATGAAAACCAGGGAGCTTTAGTTGATATCGATTCAATTGGATCTCAAATGGCAAATTATTTATCTCATATTACTTTAGGAGAGAAATTAGCTAACCCAGTTAAGTTTGTTACAAATAAATATCAGGAGTTTTCGTTACCATATGTTCTTGGAAATGATTATAAAGTAGATCAAGTAGTAAGCCACTTTGGCTGGGTAAAAAGCTTTTTTGGCATGCCAAGAAGTGGAAAAACAAATTTAAATGAGCTTATTTTAAAACAGTCAATATCTGATGGACTAAGTGTTGGTGATGATATTTTAGATAAGGCATATGCTACTATTAACTTTGCTAGTATAAAAAAAATTCCAAGCTATACTCCGCTAGATGAAGCAGGTAGTACAATTTACTATACTGATGGAGAGTATTCTTATGGTGCAACAAAAGAAAATGTATTAGGAAGTATCTTATTAAAAGTAATTAAGAACTCAGATAAGCTTAAAACTTATACAAAAGAAGATATTGCAAAGGTTATTAAACTTAGAACTGAGCCTGATGCACCAGAAGGGTTAGAGCAAGATGAAGCTATTTATTTTACTTTTCCTATAGGATTACAAGAAGCACTATATGGGCTTTTAACAAACCCACAAGTTCGTGAAGAGCAAAGAAAGCAAATCTTAAATGATAACTTTAACCCAATGATGGTTATGATTATTGAATCAGTATTTGCTAAGGGTGAAGAAAAGTTAATTTCTTTAATGGAACTTAAAAAAGGTATCATGAATACTCCGCCGCAAGGTGCTTCTGATGCTGTTAAAGAAATGTTTGCTTTAGACATAGATCTTTTAGAACATATTAAAGGTCTAACAATTACAGATGAATTAGTTGATTACTATAAGTCTCAATTAAAGCGTCTACCAAGACATCAGTATTATTCAAATATCTAATGTTCGATAGGCCCTATTTTTTATAGGGCCTACTTAATATTAATTCAAAATCTGGATCTAACTTATTATATAGATAATAAAGCTTATCAATCGTAAAGTGTTCAATTCTATATTTTACAATCCAATTAATTCGAGAACGATCTATATCAAGTTTTTTTGCTAAAGTACTTTGAGTCATATTTTCATCTCTTAAGTATATAACAAACCTTTTGCATAGTTCATATTTAACCCTTTCAACATGTGTTGCATTTGCTTTTAGTGAGTTTGAAAAGTCATCTTCGCAAAGAGAGTTTAAGAAACTATGAATATCTTTGTTTTTAGGAAATTTCATTTATTCTCCTGTCTTTGTAAAGAGTAATGACACCAATATAAGTTTCATAGTCTTGAAGAAGCCATACTAGCTTATAAAAAGAGTTATTATAATTTATATTTGTCGCAAAATATAAGAAATCATCTTTTCTAGCTACTGGGATATATTGATCTCCATGTAAGCTCAACACGACTTCTTTTATTAAACTATGATCAATATGATCTTTATGTTTTTTTGTGTGAGGATCTATTATAGGTTGATCAATAATTCTATTGTTTATTAGAATCATATCTATATAGTATTTTTCTCTCACACTTATCTACCTTCTAATAATACATATTGTTGCAAAAAAATGCAACAATATGGTGTTAGATAAATATTTTATGCAATAAACCTAATAGGACTCATTGTGTAAGTTCTCTAAATTAAAGAAGTATGTTGTGATGCGTTTAGTTGTTTGAACTTAAGTTAGAGCTTAGAGCTAGCAAGTTGTTCAAAATCATGTGGACCTAAAAAGATCGTTTTAATATTGTAATAATTCTCACACATTTGATTTTCTCTATTTAACACATAAAGCTTGTTAAGGTTATTCAATATTGTTTCAAATTGAATCCAGCTTTTTAAGTTTTCATATGAGTCATATCCCATTAAGAAACTATGCTTTAAATTCGAAAACTCTTTTTTTACCTGAGTTATCCATTTATAAGTAGGATTTTTTTTCTTTTTTAAAAAAAAGCCTTTATAGATATAAACATTTTTGTGAAGAGATTTTATATAGCTTTCATTTAAGCTGTATTCTTTTGTATTAATTTCTTTTTGTGGATTATGATCTGGAATTACAATAATTGTAGCATCTTTGGGAGCTTTTCTAATGCATTCACTATGACCTTCATGCCAAGGATTAAAACTTCCACCAAAGTAGAGGATTTCTCCTTTAGGATTAATATTTTTTATAAATTCAATTAAGCTCATATATTTATTTTAATTTTCTTATCAATATAAATTTCATTTTCATCAATATAAGTTTGGTAGGCTAAAACTTCTACTCCAGCTTCTTTTGCTTCTTTTAAAAGCTGTGTATATGTAGGGTCTATTTCTATTGCCGGTGAAAAACTTTTAACATCAGTTCTATTAATAACGTAGAACATAACTGCTTTTTTTCCACTTTTAACAATTTGAGTTAAATCTTTTAAATGCTTTTGTCCACGAGTAGATACACTATCAGGAAAAAGGGCAATACCATTTTCACCTTTTAGGGTAACATTTTTAACTTCAACCCAGCATTCATTTTCCTTATCATCCGTAAGCAAAAAATCAATTCTAGAATCTAAGATCTTTTGTTCTGGTTTTATATTTGAATACTCTTTAAGTTCTTTAATTTTATTATTAAGTAGGGCTTCATGTACTAATTTATTTGTGACAGAAGTATTAACACTTATCCAAGAATCGCCATTATGAGTAAGCTCTAAAGTGTATTTTAGTTTTCTTTTTGGATTATCTGATTTTGATACAAGTATTTTCCAGTTCTCACCCCAGCATGTCTTCATTGAACCTGTATTTGGAACGTGAGCATTGGTTTGCTCTCCGTTATCTAGAGTTATATCGCTTAAGAATCTTTTGTATCTATTTTGAATAGTACCTAAATATGTATTATTAAATTTCATTACTACAAAATACTATAAAAAAATGACCTACTCAATATCTATTAGATCGAGTAGGTCATTTTGGGGGTACAAAAAAGCCCTCAATTAATTTTGAGGGCAAATTTTTGTGCTTATGATTTTAAATTATAAACTAATTCCGCTATCTTCTAATGCTTTAGAGTGTAATTCTTTAATGATAGCTTTCATATTATCTTTTGAAGTTTCAAAGTTAACAGCAGCTTTTTCAATTACTGCTTCTAAATCAGCATTCATTCCAATTTGAGCAGATGCTACAGCTGATACAACTTGCGATGGGTTAACCCCATAAAGCTTCTGAGCAAATGCAGCAATATCAGATTCTGTTCTATCACTAAGTGCAGAAAAGTCTTTTACATTTTTAGCTATTTTCATAGCTTTATCAGCTGATAAAGAGAATTTTTCAGCATATACAGAAGCCGTTTTTTCTAAGATTAAAGCTTCTTTGTCAGCAACTTCAGCTACTAAGTCTAGCTCTTTGCTAACAGATCCATCTTGATTATAGTACTCCCAGTAACACTCGTCATATAGGTAGTATCCCCAGTAGTCATAAACAGGATAACAGTTATAATACCATTGTGGTTCATAATAAGTTACGGTTGTTGTTGTATGACAAGATGTTAATGATGTTGACGCAATAATTAATGCAATTAAACCTAAAAGTGTTTTTTTCATTTTGTTTACCCCTTGTTTGTTTCTCATTGTTCTTGAGATAATATAGTTTTAATATATTTAAATTTGTTTGGCATTTTAAATAGTTTTACAAAAACTTACTGAAATTACTTGAAATTATTGTAAAAATTGGTGTCAAAAAGGCTCTTCTTATCAAATGATGCACAGCTCCTTATGGTTAGAAGTATAATGGGTGCCACTGTGACTCTAGGTAATTACAATTTGATCTTGATGATTTGAGAGTTTTTACAAATAAAAGTTAAAAAATCTTGTTTATTTTGAACTTCATTTCCAACTTCTTGGCAATCAGGTGAGTTATAGATTTGAAGATTAGAACTTTCTATGAAAGAGCCTTCATTTAATGCGATTCCATGAGAGGCAAGGTTAGGTGTAAGGGAGCTAGATAAAACAACTCCTGGCCTAGTTTTTAGAAGATAGTGCTTAATTCTTTTTCCATCAGTAAATGCATTCTTTGAAAAAGATAGATCTTTTGTTTTTAAAATTAAATTATTAAAGCTTTGTGAAATAGAGTTTCCGTTTAAGTCATAGCTTAAAACTCTTAAAATCGATTTTCCTTCAAATGAGATTTTTTCTCTTTTTATTTCTAGTTTATCAGAAACATTTAATGCAATAACATTAATACTACCATTTGAGCTCTCTATACTATAAAAAGCATTGTCATCTTCTGTAGAGCTAACAGGAAGTGCTCTTGTATCTGCAAAATTAAAATAGTTATTTAAGGAAATGTCATAACTTGTATCTGAAGAAGTATTTTTTACTCTATATGTTTTGAAAAAACCATAGCCTGATGCTTCTATATAATAAGCACTTCCTGCTTTTTTACTCTTTTTTGATTGATATAAAAAACTAATAGGCAAAATCTCATTTTCGTTTTTAAGATTCGTTATACCATCATAAGTTAATTTATAGATATAGTTTTGCGTAAGGTTTTGTGGAACGAGCCAAGGACTAACTTGTTCATTAATAGTGGACTTTCCATATCCGATCCAAGTTGGAATCATTTTATTATTATCTTTAAGCCATAAAAAGCTTCCTGGAAGAGTCGTAACGACATTATCAAAAGTATTATCTTTTGTTATCTTAAGTTTTGATGGCATAAAGTTATTATCAAAAACATAAAACTTTGCTGTTTTTGTATCTAGTTTTAAATCAACTGTTGTAATAACGTATTCAGGTTTTGCGTCAAGATCAATATCAACCTTACTAAGCTTTATAATAAGTTCATCTTTATTATCAATTTTAAATGGTCTTGTTAGCTTATATTCATTATTTTCATACTTAACTAAGGCCACCATCTTTCCAGCTTTTGTATCTTTTATACCGAGGTATTCATTCGTATCTTCCACATTAAAGTTTTCAAATTTACGATATAAGTCGAGGCTAATACCACTTGGCATATTAAGTTTATAGAGGATAGAGTCTTTAACTTTATCATTAACAATAGTAATAGGTGATAACTGTATCCACGACTCATGCATGCCTATTCTAAACTTTGCAAAAAATGATTTTTGAGGTTTTACTATTTGATCTACAGTTAAAGAAAACTTTCCTTCTTGATCAGAAATCCAATTCGTGGATGTAAAAGAAATATTTTTTGCTTCTAATAGAGTTATCTTTTTTGATACAGCTTTATTTAGTTTTAATTTGATTTGTTTTGATCCATTAATATTAAATAAAAATGGTCCAAAAGATGTGAAATCTAAAATATCGCTTGAGTCTTTAACTAATAAAGACTCTTTTAGGGAAGCATTTCCGTACTTGATATATTTAGAGGATTTGTTTTTAGCTCTAGCACCTTTAAATAAAAGACTTTTTGCACTCTTTGCTGATCTTCCTGAAGATATGATCTTTGCAAGTATTCCTGTAATATGTGGAGCGGCCTGTGATGTTCCTGATAAAAGTTCATAATTAGGATCTTCTGTAAAAGACCTAGACCTTTTATTTGTAGGCCACGTACTTAGAATATTTGTTCCTGGAGCTATTATATCAACATGAGGACCAAAATTAGAGAAGCGACTTAGCTTTCCATCAATATCATATGATCCAACACAAATAACACCTTTGTATGAACATGGAAAAACAGCATCATCATGTCCATCATTTCCAGCGGCAGCCACTACTAAAATATTATTTTCTATAGCAAGCTCCACCATCTGTCTCATAAGTAATGAGTCTTGATTGATTCTCCATCCTAAAGATAGGTTAATGACTTGTGCTCCTGCTCTTATGGCATAAAGAACTCCTTTAGCAATATTATCAGTAGGAAGCTCTCCGTTGTCACTAGAGTTAGAGCTCATAGATACTTGTACAGGTATCAGCTCTACATTTTGAATAATACCTTTTATACCAAATCTATTATCTTTAGCTCCAACAATTCCCGCTACATGAGTTCCATGTCCATTTTTATCTGTGATTTTAGCTGAACCACTAACTTCACTAAATGGGTTATCAGTTCCAGTGACATTCCAGCCATTACAATCAAGAGGATAACCATTTTTGTCATGATCAACTTTTGCATACTCTTTATGACAACGATCTCTATCACTTTGAGTCCTAAGACATGCTTGATATTTTTTTAGATCGCTACATTCTTTAGGATGACTTTTTATTTGTCCTATTAGATCAGGATGCTTTAGATCGATACCGCTATCAATAATAGCAACTTTCACCTTGTTTAATTCATTAATATCAATAAAGCCTATATCTTCGCCTTTAACACCTTTTTTGATAAAAGTTTCGATATCACTTATCCATCTAACTTCATCTTTTCCTTGATTACTTAAACTCCATTGATAATTCTCATAGGCATTATAAAAATTAAACTGTGATCTATGCTCAATCTTACAATCTAAGCATAACTTTTTAAGCTTGCTTAGTTTGCCTGAATAAATAAGAGCATTTTTTGTAGAGATCCTAAGAAACTTTCTTTCATTTTTTGAATAAACATACTTAAAGTGCGAATTCTTTATTAGTGTTTTTTCCTGAGTAATAGAAGTCGGGTATACAATATAGCTTGAAGCTATTGCTGATTGAATGAATGTCATTATAAATAATAACGTTCTCATTACATTCCCGGTGTATAGTTTAATGCCCTAATTTCAAAACTAGATAGTCCAAGATAGCTAGAAATTTTATCTATAGGCCCTGTTCCATATTCTGTGTCATAAGATCCAACTGTGTCTGAGTTATATTCAAGATAGCCTTCATGGTGTTTTTCTCTAAAGCCAGTTACTCTTGTTAAAGCAAAAAAGTTATGTTCACCAACAAGCTTTAGGATCTCACTTTTCTTAAAACGTGCAAAAAGAAGTTTGTAAATATCATTAATTGTTTTTACTTTGTCTTTTATACTTTTAAAACTTTTATTAAGCTTATTAATTTGACGTAACACTTTTTTTGCACCCGTTTTAGCTTTTTGTTTTATTGATCTTAAAAATTTCAATTTTTGTTTCTTGGTTTTAAAGCTATCCATTTTATCTTGAATTTCTTCTATGGCATTTGGATACATAATTAACGTAGTTCTAATATCATAAGATCTAAGTTTAGTAGATCCGTGTAAGATTGTCTCATCAACAGGGTTATAATCATCTATATGAGAAAACATCTGGTCAATATCAGTGAACCTTCTTTGAACTCTTTTGTTTTTTGTTGACCAAGCACTTCTAATAATTTCTATTCGAGATAAAGGTTTTGATTCAGATCCTTTTGTTGTTTCAACTTCTGTAGAGACAAAAAGCTTTTTACTAGAACCTCCAAAAGTTTTTCCAGGATCCTGTGAACTAGAACCTGTACTTACATTTTTAGTAAATATAGATAAAATAGAGTTAAAGAACCCATGAAAATCAAGTCCTGTCCTTTTATAATCACTATAGTTATAAAATGTCTTTGTTCTAAGCTCTTTTGAAAAGTCTTGTCCTTTAGCATTTGGAATAACAACTTCAAGATTTTGTCCCATTTTAAGTTTTTCTAGCTTTAAGAATAAAAGATTAAAGGTATGTAGTTTTGCTTTTACTTTATGATCAAGATCTTTTGACTTATAGTTTGCAAAAAGCTCTTTTTTCTTGTTCTTTGTAAGAATTTGTCTAAGAACTTTTATGGCCTTTTTTTGTTGTGGCTCACTAATTCCTTCTAGCTTAACGTTAAAGATTTTAGATTTAGCTTTACCAAGAGTTAACTGATTTGAGTTTCTTATGATTTGCATATAGAAGCTTAGATTTTCATAGAGACTAAATAAAGAGTCATCTTGTTCTTGTATCGTTATATGCATTCCCGTTTCAGTTTTTCTTAAAGTTAAAGATCTTAAAAGAACTTTTGTTGCATCAGCTCCAGCTCCAAAAGTTAAGTTTTGATATAGAGGGATATTCACATTAGCAAGAGCAGCTAATTTGATAGAGTCATTTATAATAAATGTCTCTCCAACAGCAAATTCTTTTACAAAACCTTTAATTGATTCTTCTCTTGCTTGGGTAACTTCTTTTGTACAAAGAGTCGTTCGATCTATTTTTACTAAAAGAATGGAGTTAGAAGGAGTTCCTTCATTAACAAGCTTTTGCCTTAGGTCTAAGGCTTCTTGTTTAAAGTCTTCTCCATCGTATTTTATATAAGTAAATTCTTTATCATCAATTACAGCAGTTTCAGTATAAGGCTTTTTAGAAATAGAACAGTAGTATTCATTCTTAATGATTTTTCCAAGCTTTCTCATAAGAACTGGTACAAGAATCTTACTAATCTTTTGTCTTGAAGCTGTTTTTATATCAGGCATGGCCCTAACATGAGAATAAGTTCTAGAAACTGCGGAGTTTACTCCTATTCCTGGTAGAATCGTTTGATGAAGGCCAGTAATTTGCCCTTGCATCCCAAGATTTATTTCAGCTCCTACTGAATCAACAAGTTGAATAGGGGCATTTGTTCCTAAGTATTGTCCAAATACGATATTTCTTGTGGCAAAGAGTCTTCCAAATACAGTTGGCGTAGAAAAAAGCTTAACAGGTAAAACACCACCATTTTTATTTTCAGCTCTAAAATCTGCTATCTTTTGAGACAAGGTTTCAATGGCGTCATTATTATAGATACCAGGAAGAAATCTTTGTAGAGTATTATTAAGAAGGTTACTTAGTGTATTATATATTGATTGAGTCGAAAAAAGTCTAAATATTTGAGAGAAACGATATGGAGAAACTTCATCTTTTGCTCCATAGTTTATAGCTGTATTTTCAAATTCAGTTTTAATTAGCTTACCACGTTTAATAATATCGTTGGATACTTTTAGATCGATATTAAAAGCTTTTTTTCTAAGTAACTTTTTACTTAAAGAGTTAATCCTTGATTTAAGCTTTTCTAGTAATAAAATATTCAATTCCACTGGATACTTTGCCTGTTGGATGGCATCCAATAGATCTTGCTCGGATAAATTATTAAGTTTTCTTACGATCCATTTTAAATCATCGCTTGTTGTATTTGAAAATGATTTTGCGTAAGGGTGAATTAAGGAAATGTTTTTATTAAAGACATTTCCAATCTTCCAAGAGATCTTATTAATACTTTCTGGGAAATCAGTTAATGCATATAAAGCAAGCATAGATCTAAAGACTCTTCTTGTTCTTTGTCTATCCTTACTCATAACTGGAAGATATAGATTTACGTTATTTAGTTTAGCTGGTCCTAGGATAATATGTCTTAGAGTGACACTTTTTTCATTTTCATGAATGATCCATCTTTTAGAGCTAGTTAACGTTTGCTCTGAAAGATTTGCAATAAAGTCTTTCTTTTGATCTACATTTCTAAAGTTTACAGTTAATTTTTCTTTAAGAACAGGAAGATCAATATCAAATCCAAGCTTTCTTAATAAAACAGCTCTTATAATATTTGTATGATTATCAAGGCTTGCTGTTATAATAAAACGATTTGCGTTTTTATCTGCAATATAAGACCTAAAGATTTCAGTTGGTGAAGATTTATTTTCAAGATAGATAAAATCTGAATTATTGTAATTTTTTTTTGTAAGAGTATCTAATTTTTCATTTTTAAAAAGATGGCTAATAAAAGGGTTTAATTGCGAAATATCAATTCCGGCTCTTTTAAGATCTAAAGCCTCAGATGAATCAATGCGCTGGTCATTATAAACAAGATCATTAGCTGGCATGCTTAGAAGTTTTTTATCTTCAATGGGGATTGTAATGCTAGCGGCAAGAGAGCTTACTAGTGAGAATATAAAGGTTAAAATTATATGTTTAAACATCTTGGACTTATAGCATAAAATAAAGGTAAATCATTGAAATGACGCCTCTAGTGGTAATATTTACTGACTGAGTATCCTGTTTAAAATTAGTTTTTTTGAAATGATCCTATTTTTCTTACTATTTTAACTTGCGCCGCATTATTATTTTTTAAAAAGTAAAATACTGATTTTAAGGAGTAAAAAAATGAAAATGATACCATGTTTATTAAGAAAATTCCTCTTTAGTGTTGTAATACTTAATAGCTTTTCTGCTTTTTCAGTTGATTGTGATGTTGCTAAAAAGGAGTTAAAGGGCTCATTAGGGGTGATATTGGAGCAAGTTTCTTTAGAAATGAGACAATACAACTCAACGACTAGTAGTAGTAAGCAATTAAATAGTGCATTTATTGGGGCAGATGGCTCTATTTTAGATATTAAGTCAGTACGGGGAACTGTTGGTCTTGTAAAGTATAGTCTTAGGCATTCAAACGATAATAGGATTTTTATAGATCTTGCTCCAGCTACAATCGAGTTTAGAAATAAGTTTGCTTGTTTTAGTGGAGAATTTGTAAGTATTGAGTATAGAAAAGATTATGATTTTGATATTCAAAAAGAATTTATGATTAATATGATTGATGTTGCTGGTAAGTATAGGCTTAGTCTTGATAAAAATAAAAAGTACTATCTAGAAGCTAATATGGATGCATCCTTTGGAAGTTTAGGAAAGAACTTTTCTTGGGGACAATATGCTTTTACAGAAGATCAGTACTCAAATACGGCAAATCTTAGATTATCATATGGTCTTAAATATGGAATAAACTTAAGTAAAAAATCTAGCCTTGAATTGGGACTTCGTGCAAATCATCGTCAAGTAAATTTTGATTACTATACAAGAACACAAGATAAATTATTGTTCCAGCAACGTTACGATTTAGAGACAGCACAAATAAATCAAAGGAATAAAGATAGACAAGCTTGGGAAGATGAGAAGTATCAATGGGAAATTGCAAATGGTTATGCTAGCAGTGTCCCTTATCAAAGATATCTAGAGATGAGTGGCGTAGATAAAAAGCCCCAAGAGCTTTATCACAAAGAGCATTATAGAAACTATATGCAAAAACTTAAAAGAAAAGTATTTTCATTAAATCCGAAAATTGAATATACACACATATTAAAAAATAATAGTCGTCTTCATGTTTTTGCTCAAGCAAGGTTTTTTGTGAAGGATAGATTAAAAGGGCAATTAATAAATGATAAAGATTATTCTAGTGCTCTTAGTTCATCAGATTTAGTCGATATTAATCTTAAGAAAGAAGTAAGTTTAAATCAATTTCGAATTGGAATGGTATTTACGTTTGGAAATCTTACGAGAAAATAAAAAAATATGGAAAATTAATTATGAAGATATTGTTAATTGTTTTATTCGCGATAGGAGGATCTGTCTACGCGGCAAGTATAAAAAAATTTACTTTTGCTCGAACTGGTGTTGGTTGTGCTGGAATTGATCTAAGAATGAATGTTGTTAATAACAAAGCTTATCTTAGTATTTTTAAAGAATGTTTGATGACTGAGGGAAAACGTACAGAAGGAAAAACTCATAGAAAGCTTAAAGTAAAAGATGGAGCTGTTTATTTTTATGATGTATTTTGCGGTTACATTCAAAGTGATGGATCTGTAAATGTATCAATTGCGCAGGGTCGAGATCATGAAGAAGGATGTTACCTTGATAATACGGATAATTTTATTTACAACAGATATTTCTTGAAAGCCAAAGTTAAGTAGAGTCATGAAATAAAAAGGCCGCCATTATTGGCGACCTTTGGGGGAGATTGAACAACTTCTACTTGTTTTTCAAGTATTAGTAGCTATAAACTATTTTTACTTTTTCTAGAGTTAAGTTACCTCTTGTTATCAATGCTAAGGATCTTACAGAAGCCATTGAATTGTTAATATTAAATACAATTTTACCATTTCTATTAGCTCTTTGTGCTACTGTGTTTGAGTATCCCGCTGAGCTAAGTTTAATTGTTCCTGAACCTTGTACTGTTAAAACAATTTTTTTGATTGGTCTTTGCATATCTACAGTATAGTCATGACCCACAAGTTGAGCTAAACTAATTGTTTGACGTCCATATAAAGCTTGTTGAGTATGCACAACAACTTGTCCACTTCCCATTGTTGAAGAGCTTTGTCCATTACCATATCCACCACCTGAATACATGTCTTTAACCTTGATTCCAACCATTTTAACTAAAGCTTGACCTTGTACTTTGATCTTGATTGATTTTATATCATCACCGATGATATTTCTTTGATAAGCAGGTAATTGAATTGATCTTCTTTCCATTTGTGTAGAAAGATAAATTGGCATTCCAACTGGGCTTCCATTAATTAAAACCTGCGCCGTTGTATTTGAGTAGTGCCCTTTAGCTTTTGCTTTTAAGATAATTTTTTTTGCTTTAAGTCCTCTAAGTTGTACTCCTGTTTGTTGCTTGATTACCTGTCTTACAGGAATTATTGTCGTGCTATATGTATGTTGATCTAATAGTGCTTTAACAACTTGACCTTGCCCTGGCATTGGTCCCGATCCCCAATCTTTTACAACTCCAGCTACAATTCTTTGTAAATAAGCTCCACCTTTAACAACTAATTTTAAACTTGATGGTGCTACATGTAGTGGAACCGGGATGAGTTTTGGGCCGCCATAATAATCTAATGAAACCTGTCCAATCGTCTGTCCGTATGACTTTAAAATCACTTTTGAATTATGAGCACTTGATTGTCCAACAATCCTGATCGATTTAATTTTTTCTCCTGCTCTTAATTTATTCGCTAAAGCTCTTTGAAGATCTATTCTTGTATTGTGAGCCATTTGTCTATTTACTCTGTGCACAATTTTTTTCTCACCTTGTCCTGGGTAATATTGGGCATTTGCACTGACGAAAGGTAGTGCAGTTAGTGCTGCTAGAGTTAATAGATTGACGTTAGAAAGTGATAGTTTCATTTTTTCCCCTTTGCTCGAGAACATTCATTGTTCTATGTTGCGATAGTTTAATTTAGGCAAAATTTATGCCAAGTTTTTTTTGGCAGCTTTAGAATTGATTTTTAGAAGGGAATATAATAACCTAAGTACCTATTATAAAAGGTTTTTAATAGGTTATGACACGGAATGTCTTTTTTTCGCTCTTTTTCAAAGATCAAATTGGCACTAGTGTCACTTTAGCATTCTAAAATTTTTATAATATGGCCAAAATGTAACTATATAAACGGATAAAAAGGAAACAAGTATGTCTAAAACAGCAAAATTAGATTTAGGTGAAAATCAAATTGAACTTCCAATCATTGAGGGAACAGAAGGCGAAAAAGCAATTGATATTTCAAAATTAAGAGGAACAACGGGATTTATTACTTATGATAATGGTCTTGGAAATACAGGTGCTTGTCTTTCAGATATTACTTTTATTAGTGGTGAAAAAGGAATTTTAAAACATAGAGGTTATTTAATTGAAGATCTTTGTAAAAACTCTTCATTTTTAGAAACATCTTTTTTAGTTGTTAATGGTGAGCTTCCAAACGCTGATCAGTTAAATAGATTTAAAACTGCTATTAAAGAAGGATCAAAGATCCCTGAAGGTGTTAAAAATATTATCAAGTCTTTCCCACAAGATGCTCATCCAATGGGAATTACTTCAGCGGCAATGGTTGCTTTATCAGGTTTTTATCCTCAGTTTTTAGATCAAGACTTAAGCGCAGATCAAAAAACTCAAATCATTCCATTATTAATGGGACAATTAAAAACTATCTGTGCTGCAGTTTATAGACATGGACAAGGTAAGGATTTTATCGATTCAGATTCAAGTTTAGATTATACTGCTGATTTTCTTTATATGATGACTGGTGAAAAACCAAACGAAGATATTGCTAAAGCATTAGATGTATTATTAATTCTTCACGCAGATCATGAGCAAAACTGTAGTGCTTCAACTGTAAGAGTTGTAGGATCTTCTAAAGCAAATCTTTTTGCATCTTTATCTGCTGGTATTGATGCTCTATGGGGACCGCTTCACGGTGGAGCGAACCAAGCAGTATTAGAAATGCTTGCTGCAATTCAAAATGATGGTGGTGGATATGAAAAATTTATTGCTAAAGCTAAAGACAAAGAAGATCCGTTTAGACTTATGGGATTTGGTCATAGAGTTTATAAGAACTTTGATCCAAGAGCTAAAGTTATTAAATCATATTGCGATGAAGTATTAGAGAAGTTAAATGTTAATGATCCACTTTTAGATATTGCTAAAGGCTTAGAGACAACAGCTCTTAATGATGAGTACTTTGCAGCTAGAAAATTATTTCCAAATGTAGATTTCTACTCTGGAATTATCTATAAAGCTTTAGGTATCCCAACAAATATGTTTACAGTAATGTTTGCTTTAGGTCGACAACCAGGTTGGATGGCCCAGTGGAAAGAGATGATTGAATCTCCTGCTATGAGAATTACAAGACCAAGACAAGTATATCAAGGTAAAACTTCTGAGACTTTTTAATTAGATAATTTATTTATTTTCTAAAGCCTGAAGTCAATCTTCAGGCTTTTTTATTTAAAGTTTTATCATATCGATTTTAATTATTATGAACTATACAGACTTATTACAATATTTAATAGCACCACCACCTTCTTCTGAAAAATTAGTTAAGGATATTAAAAAGGTTATTAATAACTTTACAGCAAATAGGGAAGATATAAATAAGTATTTAAAAGATGAATCCTTTGTAAGTGCTTATACAGCTTTTCATTTTTATTCTAATTATTTTAAGTTTGATCATATTTATAAAAAAATCTTGGGACTCGAAGAGTTATTTGAATCTTGTGATGTTGTAGAGATTGGCGCAGGCCCTGGCTCATTTAGTTTTTCTATCGAGACATATTGTAAAAACTCGTTTTATGCTATCGAACCAGCTGCTTTGATGAGAAAACAAGCAAGTGTTATTAAAGATGGTCTTTTTAAAGATTCAAATGTTAATTTTATTAGTGGAATTAACTCATTACCAAAAAAAGATAAGGATAGGCTTATTATTTTTACCAATTCTTTTAATGAAATGAGTGAAGATGAAGCTTACGATCTTATTAGAAAAACTATGGCTGATCATATTCTTTTTATCGAGCCAGGAACAAAAGAAGTTTTTAAAAGACTAATTAATTTTAGAGCAAAGCTGTCGATCAAAAAATTTAATACCATTTATCCATGTTCATCAAATGAAAATTGTCCTTTAGAAGATAAGGATGATTGGTGTCATCAATATTTAAAGTTATCTTATGATCTCGATTATCAAAGAGTATGTCAGCTAGTTAAGGTTAGTAAAAAGTGGCAGGCCCAAAGCTTATTTTTATTTTCTATTAAAAAAGAACCTGTATCAAAAGCAGTAAACTTAAGAGTTTTTGGTGAGACAAAGTTTTCTAAGGATTGGCTTATTTGTGAAGATAACCAAATTAAAAATGTTCAAAACCATAAAAGTGACTATGACAAAAGTGATTATAAGACCTTAGATGAAGTTCTTGCTGGAGATATTATTGAATATGATACTGTAAAAGAGCTTAAACAAGAAAAATTACGTATAAAACTTAAAAACTAGTCTATTTTACCTCACTTGAGAATAGGACCTAAATATATGAAAATATATAGGTGAAACTTTTTGTTTTATTACTCATATTTTCTGCTCAGGTTTTTTCTCAAGAAGAAAGTCTTGGTCAAAGCTCTAATTTTGACTTTAAAATGCATAAAGAAAATTATCTGTTTCCATTGATGAGAATATCTCCATTACCTAGAGAAGCGCAAGATAAGTCCGAATTTAAATATCAATTTAGTCTAAAATATACTCCTTTTAAAATTGGAAATGGTGAGTTTTCAATTGCCTATACTCAAAAGTCCTTTTGGCAGGTTTATGATAGTGCTAACTCAAGACCATTTAGAGAGACAAATTATAATCCGGAAGGATTTATTAGATATCGCTTTTCTAAAAGCAGTTTAGATTTTGGATATGAACATGAATCAAATGGGCAAGAAGATCCTGCAAGTAGAAGTTGGGATAGGTTTTTTATTCGTTGGGGAACATTTTCGTCGGTCTTTAAGCTGGTGTTTAAATATTGGGTGATTTTTGATGAAGACTTAATAGGTCCACAGTATCCTGAAAGAACTAGGAGTATTCAAGACTTTTATGGAAATTATGATATAGATATTGGATTTTATGCTTTTGGAACTATTTTTAAAAGTTATGGAAGGTATAATTTTTCAGATGATAATGGATTTGTTGAGATAAAATCTTTATGGCCAATTAATAAGCACGTTCTTTGGGGATTTACATATACAAAAGGTTATGGAGACTCTTTAAGATCATATAATATTAATCATGAAACATATGGCTTTGGAATTGTGATGAACCCTTAAAGGCTTTGTTGTTTTAATTTACAATCAAATTTTTGCTCGTAAAACTTTCCTTTTAATTTTTGAGAATCTAAATAAAGTACTACTTTTTTATGCTTCCTTATAAGTATTTTTGGATAATATATATTTAACTTTTTTAGGTTAATTTGATTATAATGTTTTTATTGCAACTTACTTGCAATATCGTTTGTAGCCTTATATTATTAGTAGACTTTAAAAACTACGTTAAAGTTATATATCAAGGAGGAGATATGAAAAAGTTAATTATGGTAGCTTTGATTGCTACAAGTACTCACTCTACCGCGGCTGAATATCTAGTAAAACTAAAAAAAGGGCATTCATTTTCTAATAAGTCAGTAGCTATCACATCAAACTTTGATCTGTCTTATGGACAGTTTGTTGTTATTGATACTGATGAAAAGAAAGTTGAAAATTTACAGAAACTAGATGAAGTAGAATATATAGAGCCAAATCATATTTATACAATTTCAAATATTAAAGATACTGATTATAAAAAGCAATGGGGATTAAAAAATACTGGAAGAAATTCTGGTAGTATTTTTTTTCCTGGTAAGAAA
Source organism: Bacteriovoracaceae bacterium (assembly GCA_025210745.1). Taxonomy (GTDB): domain Bacteria; phylum Bdellovibrionota; class Bacteriovoracia; order Bacteriovoracales; family Bacteriovoracaceae; genus CAKZJW01. The sequence continues at coordinate 60,146 of JAOARC010000012.1, read as the reverse complement.
AATACCGATATTAATGCACAAAATGCATGGAAAATCACAACAGGATCTAAAGATGTAAAAATCGCTGTTATCGATACAGGTGTCGATTATACTCATGATGATTTAAAAAATAATATTCTTATCAACAAATTAGAGCTTAATGGAACTGAAGGCGTTGATGATGATGGGAATGGTTATATTGATGATGTTTACGGCTATGATTTTGCTAACAACGATAGTGACCCAATGGATGGGCATGGACATGGTACGCATTGTGCAGGTGTAATTGGAGCTTCTCACAATAAAATAGGAATTAGAGGTGTAATGGCTAATGTAAAAATTCTTCCCATTCAGTTTTTAACAAAAAGTGGACGTGGAACTTTAGAAGGGGCTGTGAAGTCTATTGATTATGCAATACAAAGAGGAGTTCAAATTATGAGTAACTCTTGGGGTGGAGCAGGTGAATCAGTAGCTTTAACTGAAGCAGTGCAAAGAGCTCAGAAAGCAGGAATCTTATTTGTTGCTGCTGCTGGAAATGAAAAAAATGATAATGATTTAAGGCCTAAAATTCCTGCAAATATTAAGTTTGATAATGTCATCTCTGTAGGAGCAATGGATGGTAAAGGAAAAAAAGCATCATTTTCAAACTATGGTAAGAAAACAGTTCATGTATTTGCTCCTGGAGTTGATATTTATTCAACAGTTATTGAAAATAAGTATAAGAAAATGTCAGGAACATCTATGGCATGTCCATTTATCTCTGGAATTGCTGGTTTATTACTTGCGAGTGAACCAAATCTAACATACAAGGAGCTAAAATCTAGAATTATGACTCATGTTAATCCTGGTGAACAGTTAAGTGAATATAGTTTATCTGGTTTTACGGATGCTTATAAGGCTCTGAAAAACTAGTTTATAATTCTCCAAAGGCCCAAGTTTTGGGCCTTCTTTTTTATCCATTTCCAATATCATTATTTCCAAATTGATCTTTTTCATTAGCATTACTTCTAGGGTTTTTTAACGAAATCGAGTGCTTTATAAGGTTTTTAGCCGTATCAATCCCTTCATCTAAATACATATCCTTATCTTGTGGTTGCTCAGTACTATCTTCGTTAAATAGATGTAATGTTTGAGTTGGAAAAGCAAAATTTATTTTCATCTCATTAGCAAGTCTTAAGATATCAATCATTAACCTATGCTTTTCCATCTGCTCTCTAGAGTAATCATTTGTTTCCCAGTAAACCGTAAGGTTTATGTCTAGTGAGCTAGCACCAAAGTTTGTGAAGTAAACATGAAAGTTATCTTTTCTAGTCCATTTATGGTTAATGATAAGTTGTCTAATTCCCTCACAGAATGCTTCGACTCTTTTAGGTGAAGTAGAGTATTCAAGTCCAAGAGTAGTTGTTAATCTTCTGTATCTTCTTTTTCCTTTATTATCAATTGATCTTCCAACAAGAGCTCCATTTGAAATAGTAATAATAGAGTCATAAAAAGTTCTAATACGAGTTGATCTAAAGCCAACTTCCATTACAACTCCTTCCACATCACCAGCAGTGATAACATCTCCAATATCAAATGGTCTATCTAGTACAAGCATGATAGAACCAAAGAAGTTTGCAAGTGTATCTTTTGCGGCAAAAGCAAAGGCTAAACCACCGATACCAAGACCAGCTACAATCCCTCTAACATCAATTTCTAGATGGCTAGCAATAATTAAACCTGTAATGCAGTAAAGAAGGACATAAGCTGTTTTTGCTATAAGAGGAACTAGGATGTCATCAAACTTTGATTCTGTTTCTTGAGATTTTTCTAAAAATGATAATGAAATAACTCCTATCACTTTTCTTGCAATCCACATTACACAAATTGTTGTGACAATTAAAAGTGCTTTTGAAAAAAAGTTAAATGTTCCAACTCTAAAATCAAGATAACCTAATCCAAATATGAGAGTACTAAAAAAAGCCAATTTACCTATCGGCGTAAGTAAGCCTTCCATAATATCCTTAGAGTGATTCTTAAAGAAGTTGAACTTACTATTTAGAATAAACTTTACAACAATCTTTGATACCACCTCTAGGATATAGGCCATAAAAATATAAATGAAAATTGAGCACCATTGCCAAATATATAAGAATAGAAATTCTTTTTGAAAAGAAGCCGGATATAGGCTTTTAATTTTATCTGAAACAGTTGTTAGCTTTTCAACTCCTTCAACATACTTTTTATTAATAAAGTAGTCAGGATAATAGTTTAAAGAATCTATTGTTTCTTTGGAGAAAATCCATTTATTGTCTTTGTTGCGAATAAGTGAGATTTCAATGCTTTTTCCATCATAGTTTCTTTTATCGTAAATCCACTTATCACTTGTTAGCTTTTCAGGGATATTGGCATAGTTTACTTTTTCTATTTTATCAAAGGTTTGAATAAGTTCGTTAAGAACTTTCTTTTGAGAGGGAGTTAGATTACCTGTGAATTTTGGAGATATCGTTGTATATGCCTTTTGATATGACTTAGATACATCAACTTCTTTTTTTACATTGACCATTGATTTTAAAAATACCTTCATGGTCTGTCTTGGATTTTCCAAAGCAAGAAGATTTAGTGATAAGAGAGCGAATAATAGTATTTTCAATGTTCTATCCTTTAATGAATTTTTTTTCAAGTATAACAATAATAATATAGATTTTCATACTCCATAAAATGGTACGAGGGTAATTTGAGATGATAAGTTTTTTTATATTTTTTAGATCATATTGTTTAGTCAGCTTATTGTGAATTGGAATATTCCACAAAAATGTATTAAGCCAGATAAGACCTGTTAAGATAAGAAGATAAAGATAATGAAGATTATTATTTAAATAGAAAAGAAAAATAGCACTAACTAGCTCTATGACCATCGCACTCATTACAATAGGAGTTATCCTTCTCATATGAAAAAGCTGAAATGATCTATAGTGAACTTTATCTACATATGAAAAACTAGGGTAGTGCACAAATTGTATAAGATATATAAGTCCACACATAAAGGTAGTACTTAATATTTGTCCAATGAGTAAAGTGTTTTCCATGACTATAAGTTATCTAGGTTAACTTTTGAGTTAAACTTAAGTCCTAAAAGCTTTAATATCTTGTGCATTATTTCATTATTATTCATAAAACCAGCAAATTTTTGATGTCCATTTCCAATAGCATATATAGGAACATCTACTGTGGTATGAGCAGCCATAGGAGCTGAGTAGGCAGCTTTATGTTTATAATCATTTGATGCTCCAGGCCCTGTTGCCCAAGAAATGAATTTATGTGTTCCATATTTGTGAGTTTGTCCCTCAATAAATTCTTTTCCTTGAACTTTATTAATATCTCCATAACCATTTAAAGCAAGTCCCCCCGTTTCATGATCAGAAGTTAAAACAATTAAAGTTTCATTTAAGTTTACATTCTTTAAAAGATACCCAAGCATTTTATCCATCTCTAATATTTCTGTGAAATGTTCTTTGGCTTTATTTGCATGTCCCGCATGATCAATTCTTCCTGATTCTATAACAAGGAAATATCCATTTTTATATTTTTTAAGGCTTTGTACCCCAAATTTTACTAGCTCTGTTAAAGAAGGCTGATCCTTATTGTTTATTTGATAAGCCAAATGGTTTTTATTAAAAAGTCCAAGAATTGGTTTTTTAGATTTTGGATTGAGCTTTGAAAATTCATTTTTTGTTGTAATAAAGTCCCAGCCATGTTGCTTAAAGTTCTTTGATTGATTTTTAAAAAATTTTTGGCCACCACCTAGCAAAAATTTTAAGTTTGACCCTAGTACTTGTTTTGCAATATTTTTTTCTTGGCTTCTTTTGACAGCGTGAGCATAGAAACTAGCAGGTGTTGCATGAGTTACAGAAGTTGTTGTTATAATACCTGTGCTCATCTTTTTCTTTTTTATAACATCAAATACCGTTTGTAAGGGACGTGATTTTCTAGTCTTATCAACTTTTGGATCACTCATAGCTATGGATCCGTTATAAGTTTTTACTCCGCAACTAAATGCTGTAGCACCTGCTGCTGAGTCAGTTGTATAATTATCACTTGAGTGTGTTTTAGATAGGCCTATGGTTTTAAACTTTTCTAGATTAAGTTTTACTTTAACACCACCTTTGTAAACGCGAGCTCCCGTAACTGAAGCAATGCCCATTCCATCAGTTACAATAAAAATGATATTTTTTGGAGCAGCTATAGTTGATAAAGATATAAGTAATAAAGATAGTTTTAAAACCATATATTAAACTCTTTTGTTATTCTTTCTTTTTCCTCTGATGAGAATTTGTTGTTATCGACACTTAGGATTTCAAGATTTGTCACTTTTTTTAGATGAGTAGGAAGTGTTTGTAATTCATTATTATCTAAATTAAGTCTTATAAGCGAATCACTAAAACATACACTTTCATTTATGCTTTCTATTTTATTTGAACTTAAATTTAAGGTCTTTAATCCTACAAGGTTTTCAAGTCCTCTTGGAATCTCGTTAATATTATTTTTTGAAAGATTAATCTCTTTTAACTTTATATTATTTTGAATTCCCACATGAATCTCATTTATATTTGATCTTGAAAGATTAAGAAACTCTAGATTTTCAAAAGAAAAAAAACGTTCATCAATTTTTTCAAGTTTTTTTGATTGAATATATAGAACTCTTAATTCTTTTAAATTAAAAAAAGCATCATCAAACTTATAAAGCTCATCGCTTTGAATATAAAGACTACTAAGGTTTTTAAAATCATTAATAGTTGCAGGTAATCTAGGTTCTTTACAGTTTATCTTTAAAGCTGTTACAGAACTTGGATCCATCATCGCTTTTTTTAAACTTTTATACATCATGATTAGTACTCCTTAGCTCCAGGAATTCCTAGGAAGTAAAGAATTGAATCCATTGGCCCATGACTCATATGTTGACCTGCATTTTTCTTAACTATATCTTTAGCATGAAATGCAATCCCAAGACCCGCTTTAGATAACATCTTTAGATCATTGGCCCCATCCCCAATGGCCACAACTTGTTCAAGGTTTATATTTTCTTGCTGTGCGATCATATCAACAAGAAGAGCTTTCTTTTCAGCATTTACAATAGTTCCGTTAACTTTACCTGTTAAAAGACCATCTTGAATATCAAGATCATTTGCAAAGGCGTAGTCTAGACCAAGTTGTTCTTTAAAGTAATTAGCAAAAAATTGAAACCCACCAGAGATAATAGCAACTTTATATCCAAGAGATTTTACTGTTTTGATAAAGTCCGCAACCCCGTCTGTAAGTTTTATTTTTTTTGCTAAATCAATAAGCTTACTTTCTTCTAGTCCTTCAAGATAAGAAACTCTTTGGATTAAAGATTCATCAAAATCAAATTCACCATTCATAGCTCTTTCTGTTATATCGTGAACCTTTTGTCCTACACCATGAATCTTTGCCATTTCTACAATAACTTCAGATTGAATAAGAGTTGAGTCCATATCAAATACGATAAGCCTTTTGTTTCTTCTCCAAACATTATCTTTTAAAAGAGCAAGATCAATAGAATGTTCATTAGAAACTTGAATAAGTTCTGCTTTAACATCCTTCCAATTTGTCATTTTATCGTTTGCAATAGTTGCAATATCTAAAGACTTAAAATCATCATTTGTTATATTTTCAATTCTTAAGATATTCATATTATGCTTTGCGAGGGTATTAGAAATATCAAATACAAAGCTAGGTGTAATTTTATCCGTTGCTACACAACTTAAAATATATTTATCACCATCGTTTGAAACATATTCAGCATTTTCAATTTTCCTATGTTCAAAGTTCATACCTAGTTCATTAGCACTAAAGAGAAGTTCCTTTAATAAATTTGAGTTTTCATCTTCTTTACTCATATTTAGGAGAATACTTAAAGATAAAAGACCATGAGTAATGGATTGGCCCATATCTTGAATTTGTGCTTTTGAATTGCGAATGCAATCCATTATACTTGCTGTTATACCCGGAGAGTCTTTTCCGCTAATTGTTATTAGAGTTAGGTTGTGACTCATTAGAAATTCCTTTTTCTTTTTTAAGAGCTCGTTTTTTTTGTCTATTTAGTTTTAGGCTTCTTATGACACCTAAAGAGTAAGTTCCAGCGCTCCATAGTGATAAAATAGAGGCAATATAGATAAGTATAATTCCGATGAGAGGAAAGTTGAAAAGCCACCATACTTCATTACACATTAACATGGGTATTCCAACCATTTGAATTGCAGTTTTCCATTTACCTAGGCTATTAACAGGGATTGTAAGTCCTTCATTTGTGGCAAGTAGTCTCAAGCTTGTCATATACATTTCTCTTAAAACAAGAATTATAACAATTAATGAAGGGATTCTTCCAAGAGACATAAGCATAATTAATGACGATACAGTTAAGAATTTATCGGCTATGGGATCTATGAATGATCCAAAAACAGTTACAATATTTTTTCTTCTTGCAATATATCCATCAAAAAAATCAGTGATACTTGCAAGGGTAAATAACCAAGCAGCTAGCCATCCAAGATTTGACTCTTGGTTTTGTAAGAATTCAAAATCTTGTCCTATTAAAAATAAAGAACCTATAATAATAGGGATAAGAACAACTCTAAAAATAGTTAATCTATTTGGTAGGTTATCTATTTCTAGATCATTTTGGTTTTTGTTTTCCATGTTTAATAAATTATCATAATGGGATGTCTTATGTCATAAAATTTTTACCTTATTTATATATATATGAAGAACTCTTATAATAAGAATTATTTACATCATTGAAGGGATTACTATGCAAAGACATCTAAGGTTAGTGGAAAGCGATTTTGAGAAAATGGAAAAAAGAAGATTACCAAGATTTCCTTTTTGTTATCTTATATTTAAAGAAACAAGTGCTAATGAAAATGTTTATGAGGTAAAAGACATATCTGAAACAGGGATGCAGTTATGTTTGAAAAATGGCTCTCACTTATATAGTAGACAAGATACTATTGGAGGTAATTTAAGCTGGCTTGGTAACACTGTTGAGTGTTATGGTCAGGTTCAGTGGATTCGAGGAGATAGAGTTGGAGTTGCATTTTCATCTTCATCTGAACTGAAAGAAAGTTTAAAAAATTTTTTAACAATTGAAGATTTTAGTATGGCATTAAAGCCAATCCACAAGCTAAATCTTGATGTTGAATTACCACCAAAGTTAAAATATTGGCTAAGATCAGATGGTCCTGTGGAAGTTTTTATTTGGACTCACTCGGATGGAGAGATTTCAAGCTTTCAATTTTTAATTATGGAGCAGTTTGTAGAGTGGGTTGATGGAAAAGGTATTCAAACAGGCCGCGTAATTTCCAAAAGAGATGTAGATACTCCACTTGTTAATACTGATGAGTTTGTATTTCAAATCGATGAGTATATTGATGATGTTAAGCTGGCAAGAGCAAAGGCTTTAAGTTCATTGATAACTCAAGATAAGTTGCCTTTAGATATGATCAAGTTTCTTAAACTTAAACTTGGCATCTAAGCTTAGAAATTTTAAAATAAATTAAAGATATAAACGACTTTTAAATTAAGGACTAAATTGTGAACAGAAACCTAGCACTAGAATTTGTTAGAGTAACGGAGATGGCTTCAATTGCATCAGCAAGAATGATGGGAAAGGGAGATGAAAAAGCAGCAGATCAGGCAGCTGTAGATGCTATGCGCTCTATGCTTGACTCTGTTGACTGTAAAGGAAAAATAGTTATTGGAGAAGGCGAAAGAGATGAAGCTCCAATGTTATATATTGGAGAATCAGTTGGATCTGGAAATGGAAGTGAACTGGAGATTGCAGTAGATCCTCTTGAAGGAACAACTATTTGCGCTAATGGTGGATATAATTCAATCTCAGTTATGGCCATTGGTGAAAAAGGTGGTCTTTTAAATGCACCGGATACATATATGCAAAAAATTGCTGTTGGCCCTGATGCTAAAGATGTTATTGATATCACTTTAACTCCAACTGAAAATGTAAAGAGAGTTGCCCAAGCAAAAAAGATGATAGTTCAAGAAATAACAGCAATGGTTCTAGATAGACCAAGACATCAGCAGCTGATTGATGAGCTTAGACAGACAGGTTGTCGTATTCATCTTATTGGTGATGGAGATGTTTCAGCAGCCATTGCTACGGCATTGCCCGAATCGGGGATAGATATTTTATTTGGTACAGGAGGAGCACCTGAAGGCGTTATTGCTGCAGCGGCACTAAAGTGTTTAGGTGGAAATTTTCAAGGAATCTTTAAACCTAGAAATGATGAAGAAGTGGAGCGTGCAAAGAAAATGGGGATTGAAGATATTAATAAAATATTAAAACTAGATGACTTAGCCTCGGGTAATGTGATGTTTGTTGCAACCGGTGTCACAGATGGATCTTTACTTGAAGGGGTTAAATTTAAGCCATGGGGGGCAAGAACTCACTCTATTGTTATGAGAAGTCAGTCAGGAACAATTAGGCATATTGAAGCTGATCATCACTTTGATAAAAAACCTAGATACTAAGACTTCATTTAAGAAAATCAAAAAGGAAAAATTATGGCAGGAGCAACAAGAACAGAGAATTTTGACGTAAGTATAGATAAAATCCATCAGGTTTTAAAAGATTATGAGTCATATCCAGACTTTATGGATGGAGTCTCAGCTGTAACTATATTATCTACTGATGGAGATATTTCAAAAGTAGAGTATAAAATTAGTATTATCAAAAAATTTAATTATATTTTAAATATTAAAGATGAAGGTGTTAATAGAATTTCATGGACTTTTGATTCTGGAGATCTTTTTAGCTCCAATAATGGATCTTGGGATTTAAAAGATAATGGAGATGGAACAACTGAAGTAACATATTCATTAGATGCCGACTTTAAAGTAAAGGTTCCAGGTATGATTTCTAAAAAATTAGTTTCAAGTAATCTTCCTTCTATGATGAAATCTGTTTTAAAAAGAGCAAAGAGTATTTAAATGGATGATAATAAAGACGAAAAAAAGAAATTAACTGATGTTTTTAAAAAAGTTATAGGAACAGGAGTTAGTGCTGCATTTATGACAGAAGATGCTATAAAGGGAATCATTAATGAGCTTCCTCTTCCTAAGGAGTTGGCCCAAGGTCTTTTAAGCAATGCTAAAAATAGTAAAAATGAGTTTATAAATGGCGTTAAGAATGAGCTTAAGGGCTATCTTGATAAAATAGATCTATCTAAAGAGATTGATCGTGTTTTAGAAAAGTATGATGTGGAAGTTAATGCAAAGTTAAGTTTTAAGAAAAAAGAAAAAGATAGTGAGTGATTTAACATTCATAGAAAAAAACTTAAAGAATATTCAAAAACAAATTAATAAACGTGCAAAATTAATTGCCGTGACAAAAACTTGGCCACAAAGTTATATTCAAAAGGCTTTTGAATATGGTCAAGTTCATTTTGGTGAAAATAAAGTTCAAGAGCTTTTAGATAAATCAAATAATTTATCTCACTTAGATATAAAATGGCATTTTATAGGTTCACTTCAGTCTAATAAGATTAATAGTTTACTTAGAGTTAAGAATTTAATATCTATTCATTCAATAAGTAGTATCAAATTATTGAATAAGCTACTTTCTAAAAAAATTGATAAAAAGATAGGGCTTTTCATTCAGATTAATACTTCTGGTGAGGAACAAAAAGAAGGCTTTGATATTAAAGAGGATTTTACCTTTCTGATTGAAAAGATAAATAAGCATGAGTTCTTTTATTTTCAAGGGTTTATGACTATAGGAAAAATAAGAACTGATAATTTTGAGGTGGAAGCTAGAAGGAGCTTTGAACAGTTGGTTAGAATAAAACAAGAGTGTTCTGTTAACGCGCAGCTTTCGATGGGAATGAGTAATGATTTCAAAATAGCTTTAGAATATGACAGTAATTGGGTAAGAATAGGTTCATCTATATTTGGTAGGAGATAAATATGAGCGATACTTTAAGAAAAGTTCCTGAGTTAAGTTTACTTCAATACGTAAATGGAAGTGAGACGGATCAAGCAGATTTTGTTGATAAACTATTTACAGGTATTAAAGACTACGGGTTTATTATTTTAACTGATCACACTTTAAGTCAAGAAGTAATCGATAACGGATATAAAGCAGTTAAAGAATTTTTCGCTATGGATGAAGAGTTTAAAAATAGCTATATATCAAAAAGCGGTGGTGGGCAAAGAGGATATACTCCATTTGGAACTGAACATGCTAAAGACTCTAAATATAAAGATTTAAAAGAGTTCTTTCATGTTGGAAGACAAGTTGCTAAGGATCATAAGTTTTATAAGTATTATCCTGAAAATATTTGGCCCAAAATTGATGGGTTTAAAGAATCATTAGATAATTTATATAATGAGCTAGATAAAACATCAGATTATCTATTAGAAGCATTAGGTAAGGCTTTAGATGTTCCTGAGCATTACTTTGCAAATATGACAGAAACAGGAAACTCTATTTTAAGAGCAATTCACTATCCTCCTGTAGGGGAAGCTCCACCGATCGGTTCTGTAAGAGCAGCAGCTCATGGTGATATTAATTTAATTACAATCTTAATGGGAGCAACAGCTTCAGGTCTTCAGCTTTTAGATAGAGATGGAACTTGGTTAGATGTTGAAACGAAAGAAGGTCAGTTAGTTGTCGATGCTGGAGATATGATGAGCAGAATTACTAATGATATTATTCCTGCTACAATTCATAGAGTTATAAATCCTGAGGATCATACAACGGCTAGATATTCTATGCCATTTTTTGTACATCCACATCCTGATGCAATATTAGAGTGTATTCCAAGTTGTATTGGCCAAGGGGCTAAGTATCCGCCTATCAGTGCTCATGAAGAACTTATGAAAAGGCTTGTTGAAATAGGCCTTAAAAAAAGCTAGTAATATCTTTTAATTCCAAGACCTAATCTAAGATTATCAAGGGTGGTAACTTGTTTTGTACCACCTTTAAAATTTTCCCTAATACTTAAAGACTCATACCCAAATTCAGTTAGAAAGTCGGTTCTTTTATTCATTGGATAGTTAAGAGTTATCTTTGTTAGTGGAACAATAGTTGCATCACCACTACTTGATGCTGCACTTGTTGTGGTTACAGATTGGCCATATCCAATACCTATGCCTAGAGAGAATTTTGCACCACCTAGTTCTTCCATAGCTGGAAAGTAATATTTTGCTTCTAATAGTCCTAATAATCTCTGAGTTGTTAATGTTGCAGCATTAACTTGAATACTCTCTCTTGCATATCTAATTCCTGCCGCAAGAGAGTAGTGTGTGTTAAATTTTCTTTCTAGTAAGCTTTCAAGAAGAATTCCTCCTCGAGAGTCACTTGTTGCACTTACTCCCGAAACAGATTCGCTTATTCCTTTTACAAAAGATGAGGTAATAGATACTGATATTTTAGGTGCGGTAAGTTTACTTTTTATATATTTAGACTTGATGACCTCTGGAGTAAGTGCCCAAAGGTATTCAGTCGTATCATAAAAGGTTACAGTATCTCCTTTTTGAAATGGAACATCTGTAAAATCGTTTTCTATTTCCCATTGAGTAAATTTTCTGGTCACAGTTATAGCTTTGGCTATAATACTAACGTTATTAGCGCTAAAGGTTGATCTTTTTCCCTCAAAGATACCTTCATTTTTACCATTTCTTGTTACAAATGTTTGCTTTGATCTAGATACATCATGTATAAGAGTAAGCTCAAAACATAAACCTGAGCTAATAAGTCCGAATAGAAGTATAACAATCCTTGTCATACTTAAATTTTAACAAATTATTTAAGTATAACAAGAACGAAGTTTAGTTTTTAAGTAAAGAAGTAGAAGAATGAGTTGTTGTTGAAAGTCCCATAATACTTTCTTCATTAGTATTAATAATACTCATTTTGATATCTGAGTTGGCACCATTTTCTTCTATATGTAAAAGGTAAGCTATATCCTTTAAATTATCTTGTATTGTAGATGAAGGTGATGAATGTCCTTTAGTTAAATCTCCAAAGGTTGGAGTGAATATAACTTTAGAGTCAGACTCTAGCTCGTTACTAAGATTAAGTTTTGGAACGGAAAAACTCGTATCTGATGATACCTCAAAGCTAAGGCCTGCCGAATATTTAAGTTTTGAAAGATATATGTTCTTAGATGGGGTTGTATCTGTATGAAAAATAGCAACTGTCGCTTCGTTGCTATTAACATTTAAATCTCCAACATTTCCAGCTGTAATTGCAACATCTGTTATGTTACTAGTTAGTGGGCTAATAATACTGAAAGATACTTGAGGAGAAATTGTGGAAAAATCGTTACTTAAGTAAATTGCTCCTAAATAATTTGTTCCACTTGATTGATTGACAGTAGCAATAAAAATATTTCCTTGTGGATCAAGAGCTAAATCTAGATTTGATGAGTTATAGAGTGGATTGTTATACATACCATTTAAAAAGGTTGCTCTACTGTCATAGTTGATAGAGCTAAAAGCATTATTAAATGAGTAGGTATCGACATCATCACTTCCATTGATTGTTGCAATTATATAACTTGAACTAGAACTATCATATTTTATTTTTATTTCTTTTGTAAACGTAGATGTAGTAGATAAAGCAGCTGGAGAAAGAGGATTACCAATGGTTGCTGAACTAATATGCCCAATATTATCACTCCATAAAATACCTACCTTAAAGCTATTTGTAGCATCAGCATAGGGTATTACCCATCTAGATCCATTCGTTTCAATATTTCCTATAATAGAAGTAACTTCACTTGCTTCATCATAATAATCATTAGTAGGAGCCCCAGTAATAGTTACAACATTTCCAACTGCAGAAGCATGAATCTCTTGAGAGATTTCAGGATTTATATGGTTATTGATTGCACTTTCTAATTGTGCCGCTAAATTTGTCGTTGAAGGACATATTGAGCCAGAGCAAAGATCAGTCGGTCCTGTTCCCACAATAAAGCTCTCATTACCTGTACTTGTAATAATATCGAAGCGATCACCTGGATCAACAGTATTAAATGTAACAGTCATTACAGAACCATTTGAAGATGAAAGAAGACTAAAGCCCGGTGAACCAGGGGTATTATAGTTTATCCCATCAACTTGATCAGTTGTATCAGCTTCTGCTGTGAAAAAACCTTGGTAGCGAAAAGATAGATGGTTATTTGCTATATTAATTCTTCTTACCCTTATTCTTGGGACACTAGATCCATCTAAAATAGTATAGGCTATAAAAAGATCATTTGAATCAACACCTGTCATTGATAGCTGAGACACTTGTGAAGCAGTAGCAGTATCAGAAATCATAGTGATTGTGTGAACTTTTTCTAAGATATTATTTACATTAGTTGCATACTTATTAATGACAATATTTGTTCCTTCACTGTGAGCTGTGTAGAGATTAGACTGTGTTTCATCAAACCATGATGCAAGGTTTTGCTTATCATCTGTTGTTGAAGCAAAAGTTTCATCATCTTTTTGTACATTTGTGATATTGATATTTTGATATTCTTTAACTGAGTTTGGGTTCGAATCACAATATCCAGCAATAGTTATATCACTAGCATCGTTTCCAAAACCATCATCACCAACACATACTCTAAGAGTTATTGTCCCAGAGTAATCTAGAGGAGGAGTCCATATTAAATCATTTGAGCTTTGCTCAACGCTGTTTGAATTTGGAATATTTTCCCAACTTATACCATTATAAAATTGCCAATAAAACTGTGGGTTAATTCCATCTAATGTATGGCCTAAAGGTAGAGAATTTAAAGCTGGAGCTGTGATAGTATAAGGAATACCTCCAAAAGCGTAATGAGAGCTTAGATCAACAGCAGAGTTATCTGCTATTGTAGGAGCTGGATTATTATTGTTTACATACATTAACAATGTTGTTGGTGAACCCGGTGTTTGAGGAGTTTCTACATCTGGAATATCAGTTACACTTATACTAATTTGTGTTGCAGCATTATGTGAGTTATTAAATACAACCCATTCAGGAATTTGAAAACAACTTTCAACTTCATAGAATTCATTATCATCAGTTCTTGTAATAGTTTGCTGAGGAAGTATAGATGTAAATCCGGGTAACATTCCATTTTCTAATTTGATAGATAATGTAAAATCATCTCTTTCAATATCTCTTACGAGAGTATGTAATATAACATATTCAGTTTCATTTATTTGATTGGTTGTATTAACAACTGTGTTTTGCCCTACACATGAACTATTTGCATCTTCTATCCAAGATTCTGTAGGACCTATTCCTACAACAAGATTTGCTGCAGATTGTGCTGCAATTGAAATCGAATTTGCACTTTGTATCTCAGTAACATTTACTTGCCAAGTTACAGTATTAGACTCTTTTGGAACGACATCCCATGTAGAGCCAGTATCTCTAATATAAGCAGAAATAGTATAGCTACCAGGAGCAATATGTCCTGCATTTCCAAAAGCATCGATAGGAAGATTACATTGTAGTTTTGGGAGAGTTAAGCTTTGTGTCCCAACACCAGATCCAGTTTGCGTTTCATTAGCTGTGAATTTACAATCAGTTGCCGTTAAATTACTAGCACCATCTATTTCTTGAAATGATGGATCCGCTGTTTGTTTAATACTATACACGACCTCATAATCATCTACTGAATCAATATCTGGATCAGCACCACTTATTAATTCAATGGCAAATACTTGAGAATTATCAGTATCATCTGCGTGGTTAGTATAATCATTATTATTATCAGCATCTACAGATTGAGTTACGGAGCATCCCGTATAAGAAACGGAAGAAGCTTGAGTACAGGCCATAATTGCAGCAGTATTTGTACTATCAATTTGAATTTGTGGTCTCATATTTCTAGGGCGAATACTTAAATTCCATTGCCTGATCTCTATGATGTCAGTAGTTCCAACTTTTACAATTTTTGCAGTGAGAGTTTTACTCTCTGAAAGATCTGAATTGGATAAGTTTTGGGTGTCAAAAGTGTTATGACAATAAGTATTACTAGAAAAAGTACCTGTTACACCTTGTTGAGCTCCATTAATCTCAAAAATGATATCAATGTCTGAGCCAGCAGTTGAGTCTTTATCATAATTATCAACATCAACACATATTTGAGTTAAAGCGGTATTAGTTACATCTCTATAACCACCAGCGGCGAATGTTTCCCCATCTATGATATTAATAGCATTATAATAACTAGGATTAGTACTTACTATTTGTGGATAAGAAGGAGCTATAATATTTATTGTCCATATGTATGAATCATAAATTGTTGTTGGTGTTGTAGAGTCAACAACATTAAGCTCTAAAATATGGATACCAAGAGGTACAGTAGATGGTGTTATTGTTGTAGAAACGCCAAGGCTTGTAGCGCTGGAAGTTCCATTTGTTAATATAACTCCATCTAATTTGAATTCATAGTTAAAACCATTTGCATTTGGATTATTAATTGTTGCTCCAAGTGTTTGAGCTGTGGTGATATCATTTGTGTAAGAATAAGCTGTAGTTGCAGGTGTTGGACTCGTAACTTGAGGAACATCTGCTGCACTAACAGTTATATTCCAAGCTTCGTTATCAAGTTGAGTAAGTCCATCTGATGTGTAAACGATTGCTTCTAAAATATAGTTTCCTGGAGTAGATGGAGTTGAAAATACATAGGTACTAGTATTTGTTGCCATGACTGTAGAGGAAATACCATTATGAACAATCCATTTAGTAGTATAGCCATAGCTGTAAACGTCACTAACAGAAATAGAGTGTCCAACCGCCGCAGAGTTTGTATCTAGTAAATAGGAAGTAGCAGGTGATTTAGATTGGATAAAAACAGTTGTTGGACCTGAACCCAATGTTGGAACGCAGACTCTTGTTGTAGGATCAAATGCTTCATTAGCCGCACAGGTTGTTTCTTTTGCTGTAGGTAGACAAGACGTAATAATAAATATCAGTCCTATTAATAAAATTTTTGGTGTTAAAACTTTCATCCTTAATTCCTATTTTTTCCTATCCATCTTAAATATCGGTTTATTAGACACTATCTTTAAGAATTTACATTTCTTTATTATCTATGAGGTTAAAGGCAGAGCCTATTTGTCTTCTATTTTTCGATCTTTTAAGGATTTATATTTTTTCTAGTGCCAAAATTTTTTTGCACTTTATAAGATAAAAGTACTATTTTTTAGAATTCTAAATTCTTTTCATAGGTTAAGTGGGTAATGCCGTATACTGTAGTTAGTTACTTGGTTATTGTCGTTTGAAAAAGGAATTATTTGAAACTTATTACTGTATTAATCACATTTATATTATTTGTTTCTTGTAACGATATTTTATTAAAAAATAAAATAAATTCAAAATCAAATATGTCTTCTTGGTTTACACATATTGGAAGTGAACATGAAGCTAGCTTTAGTTTATCAACAAGTGGAGCAGATCAATGTATTGGATCAACTATTGATAGTGAAGGAAATATTATTTGTGTAGGAGCAACAACAGGAAATTTAAAAGAAACTTTTGGTGGAATGCAAGATGCTTTTATTGCAAAGTTTAATAGTTTAGGAAAATTATTATGGCTTACTCATTTGGGACAAGAAAGTGCAACATCTTTAGGTTTGACAGATATAACAAGGATGGAGTTTTGTAATTCTGTTGCGACAGATTCGAGCGGAAACATCTATTGTGGCGGCTCAACATGGGGA
The DNA here is from genome assembly GCA_025210745.1 of Bacteriovoracaceae bacterium. GTDB lineage: Bacteria > Bdellovibrionota > Bacteriovoracia > Bacteriovoracales > Bacteriovoracaceae > CAKZJW01. The sequence goes on along the minus strand of JAOARC010000012.1, from coordinate 43,439 downwards.
GCACTAAGTGAACCAAATGGTGACTTTGATATTATGTTGATCAAGTTAAATAAAGATGGAGTTATTCAATGGGTAAAAAACTTTGGAACAACTTCTGCTACAGCAGCTGGTGTTGATACCTCGGGAGTAGATATTTGTTCTTTTATTGCTCTTGATTCAAGTAATAATATTATTTGTATCGGGGAGACGGACTCAAATCTTGCCGATACAGCTTTAAATAGAGATATATTTTATATTAAATTTGATAACGATGGAAACTATATAAGTTCTACTCAGCTTGGAAGTTCCTATGCTGGGGCAAATTCTCTTAACCTTAATTCTCATGAAGCTTGTACAGGTGGTTTTCTTGACTCATCAGATAATGTCTATTGTTTTGGTTATACACAAAGTGATATGGAAGAAGCTAAAACGTCACTGTATGACCCTTTTGTTGTAAAGTTTAATTCAAGTGGATCTGTTACTTTATTAAATCATATAGGTACTAGTGATTATGGATTTGCTAATACGGCATCGGATAGGTGTACAGATGGAGTTGTTGCTAGCGATGGAAGCATATACTGTGTTGGTAATACGACTTCTAGTGGACTTAATGAATCTATTGCTGGAACAAGTGATACTGTTATTTGGAAATTAAATGCTAGTGGAGCTCTTTTGTGGGTTAAGCAGTTTGGACAAGTAACCACAGATGTTTTAAATACTGCTTTTGATCAAGGTTTATATATAACATTAGATCAAAATGAAAACCCTATTATAACTGGTTTTACAAGTGGAGCTGATTTATTTGATATAAATGCAGGAGGAGAAGACTTTTTTCTGGCGCGCTTGTCAAAAACAAATGGCAATATATTAAAGTCGAGGCAGTACGGAACAAGTTATCAAACTTTATTTAATGACTTAAGTTTGAATGAAAGTCCAACTTCTATTATGTATGCTAATGGGAATTTATATTTAACTTTAAGAAGTACAAGTAACTTTGTTGAAATAAATTCTACAAGTGCTCATGATATTGTTACGGCTAAGATTATAGATTTTTAGATTGCCAATAAAAAGACACAATTGGCACATAAGGAAATAATAAGGAATAAAGTAATAATAGGGCTAAGTGATTGAAAAAATTTAGTTTTAAATAATTGTATGAAGATAAGTTTATTTTTCACATAAAATAATTCTTATAAGGTGGATGAAAAATGAGAGTAATACTTAAAAATGAAAAAGGGGTAAGTTTAGTATCGACCGTGATTGCTATGGGCCTTCTTGGGGTTATTACTCTTGGAGTTATGAATGTCAGTAGACAGGGAAATAAAATTAATAAAGGAATGAGAGAAACTTTAGATCGAAATTCTATTTTAAAAAGGTTACATGTTTTACTTTTAAACTCTAGAGCATGTGAAAATACGTTTAATGGAATCAATGTTTATAATTCAAGTGGGGTTGTTATACCTGTGCTTAAGGACTCTAGGGATCAAGATGTTTTTACAGCGGGACAAAAAGTTGGACAGTTAACTGTAAACTCTATGAGAGCTTATCCCATAGGAGCAGCAGGTTCCTATAGTGCTACTAGTTTTAGATTTCAATTTTCTTTAGATGGAAGTGGAAAAGGTTATAGTTCTAAATCAATAACTCAAAATATTGTCGTTCAAGGAGCCTTAGATGCAACAGGACAGGTTTTATCTTGTCATACTATGGATAATGAAATTGTTGAGCAATCAGTTATCCAAGCATGTAATGGTTTAGGTGCTTTTTATGATGATATTACAAAGTCTTGTGTCATTTCTTCTATAGGTGAAGTTCCAGCTTGCCCTCAAGGACAGGCCATAAGAGAAATCACTTATGATGAAAATTCCAATATGTATACAGCAAACTGCACTGTCGTTTTTGATACTAATGAATGTATTGATTCAACGACGGGTGAAAGAGGTTATATTGTAGGTTTTATTAATGGTTCTCCTAAGTGCGAATATCCAAGTAAGCACTTAGATATTTCTTCTTTTGTTGATGCTGGCTCCATTGATCCAACTTCTTGTTCTGAAATGAGCTTAGCTGTTATTAATAATAAAATAAAACTAAGATGTGGTCCGCCTCCACCGAGTTGTACAGGTTGTGCTCAATGGGGACCGTGGGAGCATTATGCAACAGGATCTCATGATGCATATTGTGGAAATAGATTTAAGCAAGGTGTAAGGACAAAATGTGCTTATAAGAAAATATGTGTACAAAAGTCTCCACTTGGCTGTGTTGGATCTGTTTCACCGCAAACTTCTGGATATAAGGTTTTCTATGAATCAAATGGTGGAAATAAGTATTATTGTACTGATAAGGGAAGGAATAAAGCGAAATCTGCTTATTGTCCACTACCATCGACTTTTGGATTATAATTTAATGAGGAGCGTATGATGAATAAATTATTAACAATTATGGTATTTACAACTTTTAGTCTTTTAGCGCAGGATGCATTACAAATGCAACAAAGTAGTTCTCAGCAACTACAGGCAGGAGCAACTTTTCAGCTTAGTAGTGATCTATCCACGGCAATTCAAACTTATTCTTTAGATGCTGTACAGGTAAGTGGATTAAGTTATCAGTTTGATACTGTAGAGCCCGTATCAGCAGCTGATGATACAACACAAACAATGACAGAGATGTTAGCGGGATTTAACTCTTTTAATGCTCAAAACCAAAAAGTAAAAATTAGAGTGGCAAATTGTAATAATGGTTCAAGTGTTGATCTTTTACCTACTGAAGCAGCAGGAAGAGCTTATACTTTTTGTAGCGCTAATGGGGGAATTAAAAATATAACAAGAGAAGAAAGAACAATTTCAACTGCTGTTGCAAATATTGAAGCGAGTGTGGCAGCAGATACTTCTGCTCCTACTATTTCTCAAGGGTTTGCGACATCAACATTTGCTGTACAACCTATGAATGCTGATACAGCACAAGTGACAACTTTAAATAATCAGGAGTTATCTTATATCCAGGCATATGCTCAAACTGCTACACAGCAACAAATGCAAGCTCAGCAGATGACACTAAGTCCTTAATAAAAAATTTTATTTCAAAAAATAATTACATGGATGTAAATATTTTTGTTTTGTGTTCCGATACCATTAACATAGGTTAATTAAAATGAAGGAGTGCATTCTTGAAATTTAAAATAATAATTCAAACTTTATTAGTAAGTATTTTCCTTTGCTCATGTGAATCAATAGAACTAGATGGACTTGATAATGAATTGTCTGATCCTGGACAAAAGGGAGCTTTTTTACCTGATCCTCCTCCTGGAATAGAGGGGTCTGAAGATTGGGTTTATATTCCATCAGATATTTCGGGATTAGGTAATGATGCTTTTTGGGTTATGAAGTATGAAGCAAAGGCGTGGAATGATGCTAATACAAATAATACTATTGATTCTGGAGAATATGCTACATCATTTGCAGCAAACTTATTAACACATAAACCTGTTAGTACTCCAGATGGAAGACCTTGGGTGTCAATCAATGCTGATAATGCAGCTGCTGAGTGTGAAAGCTTGGGAGCAGGGTTTTCTGTGATCTCCAATCAAGAATGGATGGCCATTGCTCGTGATGCTGAAGTTCAGGATGAAAACTGGACGGGAGGAACATATAAGTCAGGATGTTTATTTAGAGGAAACTCTGGAGAAACAACTTGTGGTTATAATGGTGGAACAGGTGATTATGGAGTAACTAGACATGCTAGATCTTCTTTTAAGTTATCTACTGGAGATAGTATTTTTGATATGTCTGGAAACTTAGAAGAATGGACGGATTGGGATCCTCTGACAGCAGGTTTTCAGTCAGGTCCGTCGTGTTTTGGATCTCCTCAGCAGCTACCTTCAGTAACATGTGGATCATATGCAGATTCTGATTACAATACAGCAGATGGACTTTTAACAACAACTGATGGAGTTGGTACTTTACTGACTAAAGGTTTTGGAGTGATTCTTCGTGGAGGCCATTATAGCAATTCTGTTAATGCAGGTTTATATATGTTTAGGTTAAATGCATCTAATGTAGATGCCAATGGACAAATTGGTTTTAGATGTGTTTATCGACCTTAACTAAAAATAACTTATAAAAAAGGAGCTTTAGCTCCTTTTTTTATATCAATTGGTTTAAAGAGAATAATTAAGACTTAGAGTGTAGGCAGAAGCGTTATCTTTTAGATCATCTCTTGTAACTTGATTTTGATAAAGATTTATACCAGAGCTGAATTTTTTATTGAATATATAAACTCCTCCAATACTATAGTCTAAGCCCGAAACTCCTTGTGTTGTTAAACCTGTTATATATCCAGTTGTTAAATAACCAATAACCTTATTAGTAAAAGCATAGGAAGGGCTTATTGTTAGTTTTTGAATCTTTTCAGGTGAAAAACTTGTAATTCCTGAACTTGATGAAGGAAGAAAGTAGTTTTGGATATCATAAATTAATGAAACTGAAGACCTAGAAAACTTTCTTACAATACTTGTTTTTAAGTCATAGTAAAATGATGTCGGGTATAAAACATCATCACTATTACTAAATCTTACATTTGTAAAATAAGTGAAGCCAGCTCCAAATTTTAGATCATAGTTTTCATTTAGTTTAAATTTATAAGTTCCAGCTAACTTTAAATAATACATCTCTAGTGTAGAGTTGTTATCTTGATCAATTGCTAAAGATCCAATCGCTGATGAAATTGAAAAACTGTGAACTTTTTTAGTTTGCATAATATAAATTTTTTCTTTGACTACTTCCTTTTTATCCATCGCTATATTTTGATCTGCTGATGAGTTATTATTTTTTTTCTCGTTATCAGATTGAGATGTACTATTAATATCTCCAATGATCCATTTAACTTTATTATCTACTATCTTAAGATCAGTCACATTGTAAGGAAATCCTTGTGCTTTTATTTTTTGAACAGCTTCTTGTGAGCTTATTTTATTTTGTTTAAATAGTTTTAAAACTTCACCATAATTTGCGTAGGCGATAGATGAAAATATGAGAATAAAGAGTGCTTTTTTTCTAAGTGTTGACATCATCTTAAGTATTTCCTAGTAAATAATAATATTAAATAAATTATACTCTAATTATTGGCACTCACCATTTTAGTAGCAAGTTTTTCCTATGTTAATTCAGAAAACTAAGCTGTGTAACTTATTAAAACTATTAATATTTTTATAATAAACAACTATTTCAGACCTTTGACGTCGGTTATAAAAGTATGTTGTCCGATAATATGAATATGAATTTAAAAATCTCGATATATTTTGTATTTTTTTTGTTTGTAAGTTGTGAGCAGTCTTTAGATTTTAAAGAAAGTGAGAAGACTCAAACAGCATCTGTTGAGTATGCTGTAAACGATGCTTTTTATACTGTCGCTCCTTCTACTAATTTAAGCTTTAATATAGATGGAGGGAATCCTCCTTTTAAAGTAGATGTTTATGAAGAAAGATCTTTGTTAAAAGTTTCTTCTCATCTTATAAATAGTCTTTCAAGTGGAATCACTTCGCCAAACATATCAAGAGAATATAGAGCTAGGGTTACTGATGCTAAGGGAAAAGTTGTTTGGGTTGATTTCAATGTTAATTCGGGAGCATCTAGTTTTCCTTTTGCCGGGACAATTTCATTTTCTAATGCAGGAAGAGCTCATTGGATTGAGTCTGGAGATGTAAATGGAAATGGATCTATTGATCTTATGGTTTCGGATGCTGTTAATAATAGAGTGAGAATTTATGAAGGAGATAATGATAACAATGGAGTTTTTGATGGGTCCTATACTCTTATAAATACTGTGGCGGTATCTAATTATGCTAACTTTTCCACTGCAGACTTAAGTGCTGATGGAGATATGGATATTATAGGATTAAAAAGTGGTGGTGCTTCTGAGCAAATTTGCACATATATAAATGATGGTAGTGGGAACTTTAGTGAGACTTGCACCAATATATCTATTGTTCCTAGTTCTGGAAGTTTGGATTTATTAAGGGTAAGGACAAGTTTTCTAAATAATGATGAGTATCCTGATTTTATTATAACGGGTAATGCAAATGGAAATGAGGTTTATTTTATATTAAGTGATGCATCAGGTACTTTAGCAAGTGTACAAACTTATACTATTAGTGGAGCTTTAAGGTTGAGAAATCATCTTGATATAGGTGATTTTAATGGTGATGGTATTTTAGATTTTGTTCTTCAAGATGGAAATTGGAATAGTTCTAATGGACAAAGGTATATTGTTTATGGAGATGGTCAAGGGGGATTTAGTGATCATTCATCTCATACATTTAGTACGGCATATGGTGGTGGTTATCTTTGTTTAAAAGATGCAAATCACGATGGTTTAGTTGATATACTATCACATCATGTTGGGGATGGATTTACTACAAGTTCAAATAATGGAGATAAGACATCAACTGAGGATCAACGAGTAAGCTCATCAGCTTTTAATAGTTCTCCAGCCGCTTACTCTATGAGGTGTGCTGATCTTGATGGAGATGGAAATGTAGATGCTTATTTTCCAATGCATAATAGGGATTATACTTATGGAAATCGCATGGGGGCTTGGTATGTAAATGGTAATGGTGATGGTACTTTTGTAACAAGTCCTGCAAAAATACATTCAAGTGCGACGACTGGTTCTTGGCAAAGTGGAGTTGCTGGGTTTATCGATGCTAATCAAGACGGTATTTTAGATGTTATTATGGGAAGTGCTTCCAATGGAAATGTAAGTGTGATTTTAGGAAATTAATTAATCTACCGATAAGATTTATATGAAGAAAATTATTGTAAAAAAAGATTATGTAACAGAGGTAACTTCAGTGTTTTCTTATATGATTGAAAAGTTAAATTTAAATTCTTATATTGAGACACTTCAAGGATTAATTCAGTTATTGTTAAGTAATATTAAAACATACCCTCAAGTTCAATTAGTACTAGAGCTTCTAAACTCATTCATTCAAAGATTTGAACTCTTTAAAAAGTTCTCTCTAGTCTAATTAGAGCATATATGTTATTTACTAGCACATGGAAAACCCGGACTTATTATTATCAAATTATAACTTTGATCTACCGCAGGATCGTATTGCTCACAGGCCTTGCAAAATAAGATCTGAATCAAAGCTATTAGTTTATAATAAAAGTACAGATACTGTTTCTCATCATAAGTTTTCAGATATAGAACATCTTTTACCTAAAGATAGTTTATTAGTTTTAAATGAATCAAAAGTTTTTCCTTGTCGTCTTATTGGAAATAAAAAGACAGGGGCAAAGTGTGAAGTTTTCTTATTATCTCTTTTACATAAAGATGAAGTTTATCCAGCAATGATCAAAACAAGTGGTAAAAAAAATGTGACAGATGAATATTTTTTTGATGATCTTGTTGCTACTATTACAGGTAAAAATGAAGATGGATCTTTTTTAGTTAAATTTAATGTAAGTTCTGATGAGCTATTAGATAAATTAGAAAAAATTGGAAATATTCCAATACCTCCTTATATAAGAGGGGGAGTTGCAGATGAACAAGATATTGAAAGGTATCAAACTGTTTATGCTGGAACTAATGGATCTGTTGCAGCTCCAACTGCTGGTCTTCATTTTACTAATGAACTTTTTGAAAAATTAGAAAGTAACGGAATCAAAAAAGCATTTGTAACTCTTCATGTTTCAGCTGGAACTTTTAAACCTGTATCTGTGGACAATATTTTAGATCATAGTATGCATAGTGAATCTTTTTTTATTACAGATGAAAATTTAAAAAAGATAAATGCTAATAAAAAAAGATTTGCAGTTGGAACCACTTCATTAAGAGTTTTAGAATCATGTACTGATAAAGATTCTCATATTCACTTTGAAGGGGATATAAAAGATACAGATATTTTTCTATACCCAGGAAAAGATGTTTATTCTATCGATGGTTTAATCACAAACTTTCATCTTCCTAAATCAACACTCTTAATGCTTGTTAGTTCATTAGTTGGTAGAGAAAAAACCTTAGAGCTTTATGATATCGCTATAAAGAACGACTATAGATTCTTTTCATATGGGGATTCTATGCTCATCATTAGATAGACGAATCTAAAATTTAAGGCTATATTGCCACGCATGTACAAATTAGAAGCTAAAAGCGGTGAAGCTAGAGCCGGTACGGTTTATACAGCTCATGGTGAAATACCTACTCCTATATTTATGCCTGTTGGAACAAGGGCCACAGTAAAAAGTATGTGGCAAGAAGATCTCGTTGAAATGGATGCTAAGATCATTCTTGGAAATACTTATCATTTATTTTTAAGACCAGGACACGAATTAGTAGAGAAAATGGGTGGTCTACACAAGTTTATGAGCTGGGATAGACCTATCTTAACTGACTCTGGTGGATTTCAAGTTTTCTCACTGTCTGATCTTAATAAGGTCTCAGAAGAAGGTGTTGAATTTAGATCTCATATTGATGGATCAAAACATATGCTATCTCCTGAAAAATCTATGGAAATTCAAAGAGCTCTTGGCTCTGATATTGTGATGATCTTTGATGAGTGTCCAAAACTTCCAGCCACTAAAGAAACTCTTAGAGAGTCTATGGAGCTTACTTTAAGATGGGCCAAAAGATGTAAGGATGTAGAGCTTAAAGAGCATCAAAATCTATTTTCTATTATACAAGGTGGACTACACGAAGATCTTAGACAAGAGTGCATGGAAAGACTTATGGAGATGGACTTTCCTGGATATGCTCTTGGAGGACTTAGTGTTGGAGAAAAAAATGATGAGATGGTTTCATTTTTAAATTCGTTTACCCCTAAAATGCCCGAGCACAAACCAAGATATTTAATGGGAGTTGGAAAGCCTATTGATATTTTAAATGGAATTAAAGCGGGTATTGATATGTTTGACTGTGTGCTCCCATCAAGAAATGCTAGAAATGGACAATTTTTAACTAAACATGGTCCTTTAAATATAAAAAAGAGACGATTTGCAGATGATTCACTTCCACCAGACCCTAGTTGTGACTGTAAGGTATGTCAGAAGTATTCAAGATCTTATATAAGGCATTTATATACGGTAGGAGAGTACCTTGCTGGCCAGTTAATTACGTATCATAATCTTCACTTTTATCTAAAAATGACGCGTGAAGCTAGGCAGGCCATAATCGAAGATAGGTTTGACGATTATTACAAAGAATTTTATAACGACTATACATCGCAAATCTGGACTAAATAATTTAAGGAGATATAAATGATTAGTATCGCACACGCACAAGACGCAGTAGCTACAGGGGCACCAGCAGCTGGATTCATGAGCTTTGTTCCAATGATTTTAATATTTTTCGTATTCTATTTTTTGATGCTTAGACCGCAAAAAAAGAAAATGGAAGAAGAAAAAAAGTTTGTTAATGCTATTAAAAAAGGTGATGAAGTATTTACTAAATCTGGAATTTTAGGTGTTGTTCAAGGCGTTACAGAAACACTTGTAACTCTAGAAGTTGAAGGTGGAGTTAAATTTAAGATGTTAAAGAACCAAATTGCTGGATCTTCAAAAAATATTTTAAACACTGAGAAAAAATAATGTTTGGTCTTGGAATTACAGAAATTGTCGCTATTTTGGTAATTGCTCTGATATTTATAGGGCCTAAAAAATTACCAGGACTAGCTAAAGGCCTTGGTAAAGGTATTAGAGAGTTTCAAAATGCTTTAGGTGGGATTAGTGATCAAATAAAAAACCCTCCAAAAGATCAAATAATAGAAGAAAAAGACGAAAGTGCACAAAAAGCCGACTCTTAGAGTCGGTTTCTTTTTTCTTCTCACAATCAATAAAAAAGTTTAGAATTTTCAACGGATAAATTTTTATCAAAATTATTAATTTTAAAAAAAGGTTTCAAGATGAATCGCAGTTGGTGGTATCGCCTCATTTTTATGTTGTTTTTATTTGTTATCTCTACGATGGCAGTTATTCCAACATTCTTTGGTTTAAAAGACGACAGTTCTTTTCCAGTTAAGTCAAAAATCAATTTAGGTCTAGATCTTCAAGGTGGACTTTATATGGTTTTAGGAATTGACTTTAACAAGGTATATAAGGACGAAATTCAAAACTATTTAAGAAAAGTAGAATCGACTTTAAATGATGAAGGGATTACGAATACTTTTGGTAAGTTAAATCTTTCTGATGAAACAGATCCAAGACACTCTGTTATTTTAAACGATCCAACAAAGATTGATGATGCTAAAGCGAAGGTAAGAGAATACTTTACTAACTATTTAAGAGTTACAGGTGTTAATGGTGGAGAGCTTGAGTATGGACTTGGAAAAGAGTTTAGACTTGATGTTGAATCTAAAGCCGTAAAAAAATCAATTGAAGTTATCAGAAATAGAATTGATGAATTTGGTGTAACTGAGCCAGAAATTGTTTCATTAGGTTCTGATAGAATCGTTGTTCAACTTCCTGGTGTAAAGGATATTGAAAGAGCAAAAGAGCTTATTGGTAAAACAGCAAAGTTAGAATTTAAAATCGTTAATGATGATATTTCTCCTGCTGTAATGAATGAGTGGATTGAAGCTGCTAGAAAAGATGGAATTGAATATAAAAGAGGACAAAGATTTTCTGACTATATTAAGTCTGTTACAAAGTATGCTAAAGATGGAATTCCAAACGGATATGAATTAGCTTTTGAAAAAGTTTTAAATAAAGTTACAAATGAAGTTGAGAACTTAATTCCATACGTAATTGAATCATCAACTATTTTAACCGGTGATGGTCTTCAAGATGCGATTACAAGAATTGATCCACAAAATAACCAACCATTTGTAAGCTTAATTTTTAAGCCTGCTGGTGGAAAAGCTTTTGGTAAACTTACTACTGATAACGTTCAAAAAAGAATGGCCATTGTATTAGATGGAAATGTTTACTCAGCTCCAGTTATTAATGAGCCAATCTTAGGTGGACAAGCACAAATTACTTTAGGACAAGGTTCTAAAGAGCAAATTATGAAAGAAGCATCAGATCTTTCATTAGTTTTAAGAGCGGGGGCGCTTCCTGTTGAACTTGAGTTTCAAGAGCAAAGAATTGTAGGTCCTTCATTAGGAGCTGATTCAATTGCAACAAGTAAAAAAGCAGGACTAATTGCGGCTGCATTAGTTTTCTTATTTATCATGGTTTACTACAAAATGAGTGGTGTATTAGCTATGAAAACACTAGCTTTAAATATTCTATTTATCTTAGGTTGTTTAGTTGGTCTTGAAGCAACATTAACTCTACCTGGTATTGCTGGGATCGCTCTAACAATTGGTATGGCCGTTGATGCAAATATTATTATCTTTGAAAGAATTAAAGAAGAGCTTAGAGAAGGTACACCTATAAGAGAAGCAGTAGAGACTGGTTTTGCTAGAGCGTTTTGGACAATTCTTGATGCCAACTTAACAACAGCTGTTGCAGGTTTAATGTTATTAAACTTTGGTACAGGTCCAATTAGAGGTTTCGCTGTTACACTAATAATTGGAATTATCTGTACTGTTTATACGGCATATTTTGTAGGAAAATTATTTTTTGAATACTACCTATCAAAAACAAATGGTAAGAATTTAAGTATTTAATTAAAAGGAAAATATAATGAGTAAATATAATTTTAATTTTGTTGGAAAATTTCCTATAACAACTATTTTTTCACTAATATTTGTTTTAGCTTCTATTTACCTTTTTGCTTCTAAGGGGCTTAACTATGGAGTTGATTTTAAAGGTGGAGCAGAAGTCCAAGTAAAATTTGGCAAAACAGTAAATCTTAATGATTTACGAACTTCTTTAAAAAGCCATAACTTTAAATCATCACAAGTTCAGTCAATTGGCGAAGCTAGTAATAGTGAATATCTAATAAAAGTTAGTGCTTCTGAAAAAGATTTAAACAAAGTTACTGATAAAATTACAACAATGCTAAAAACTGATTTTGCTAATCAAAATCCAGATATTTTAAAAACAGATATCGTTGGACCAAAAGCAGGTGAACAATTAAGAATTTCTGGGTTTCAGGCCATGATTTGGGCATTACTTATGATTATGATTTATATAGCGTTAAGGTTTGATTATAAGTATTCTCCTGGAGCGATTGTAGCCTTAATTCATGATGTTGTTATTATTGTAGGTATTTTTTGTCTATTAGATAAAGAGTTTTCTCTACAAATCGTAGGAGCTCTTTTAGCTGTTATTGGTTATTCTGTTAACGATACTGTTGTTGTTTATGATAGAGTACGTGAACATGAGGAAAGATCTGCGGGAAGTTCTCTTAAGGACAAAATTAATAAAGCTCTAAATGAGACACTAACAAGAACAATACTAACATCAATTACAACATTTATCGTTGCATTTATTATGTTTATGATGGGTGGTGGAGTTATTCATGACTTTTTCTTTGTTATTTGTCTTGGGGTTTTAATTGGAACTTATTCATCTTTATATGTTGCCGCTCCAACAATTCTTTTCTTTGATAAGTTCAAGAAAAACTAAGTTTTGAAAATACTTTTATTATTTTTAATATCTCTTGCTGGGTTTTCTCAGCAAGAGAATCTTGAACAAAAGTATGATAAAACTATAAAAGACTTAGCAGATCCTCTGGCTTTTACGCAAATTAAAAATTCAATCTTCACTGATTATATTTCAAAAGAAGTTAAACAAAATCTTATAAAGCACATAAAAAATAATCCTTTTTCTTCTATGAGCGAAGGCCAGTTAAGGGCCATAATTGATTCTGGAGCAAATCATAATAAGATAGTGAGTAGTTTTTTAAGTAATAATCCTAAAGTATATAATTTTCTTATAAAATGGTTAAGAGACAAAAAAGCAATGCCATCTTTTTTAATGATCATCAATAGAGACGAGGATTTAAAGGTTTATGGTATTATTGTTATTGCTGTTTTAGTGATTGGTTTTATATTAAATCTCATTAATTCTAAGGGAGGATTATTCAAAAGGATTTTTAATAAAATTCTTATTGGTGTTGGCTGTTTTAGTATTAATGTGACCTGCTTTGTTTATATATTCTATGAAAATATAAAACCGACTTGGAACTTATTATAATTTAGGGACGCATCCAATTCTATTATCATGAGGATTATCTGCAGGATTATCAGCATCAGGAGCTTGTATTGTGTAAACAACTTGATGAGGTTTTTTTACTAGAGGAGTATCCTCACTAAGTGGCCAGTAAAACTGAATTTGCTTACCTCTAATTGTTTGGTCTGTTGGAGGTATTTCTTGTCCATTTTCAATATAAAATCTTTTATTATAGATTTGTCCTTCTGTGACAAAAATATAATCTTCCTTACCTTGTTGTTTTGCTAAATATAAAGCTTGTGTATCGATATCAACGATCTCACTAATTGCTTTAAAAATAGGATTATTACTTATATAGTTTGTATGAGTAGGACAAAAGTGTAGTTGAGTTTGAGAATCTTCCCATGCACTCATATAATATCCCATTAACTTTTGCCCACTACCTTGGGTTGATGCGTCTATTGGGTCAGCAAAGAATTCAAATTGTTTAAAATAAGTTGGTGTTGCTGTAAAAATTTGTCCATATTCTTCAGCAATACCTCTAATTATTTCATCAATATGCATATATCCAGTTGGTGTATTGGTTATTGGATCTTTTGCGGATCCAAATCTTGGATCAGTTTTTTGCCAAATTTTTATTTGTCCTGGGCTTTGATCGATTAATGGAGTTGTATTAATTGGATTAGCTGTTGTATGACAATTTACTCCATCAATTGTGGAAGATATCGTGGGATCAGGTCTATTGGCATCATCATAATAAAAGTGAACTTTTTGTGTGTTTTCATAATAAAGATTATTTTGATTGTTTGGATCTGTTGTAACTTCTGAGTTGAGACAAGCGTATTGAGTTAAACCTTGTACCATTAAGGGAGCATCTAACATTGTATCAGTAAGTTCTGTTAGTATTCTAATATCTTTAACATCACTTTCTTTTGTAGAAGCATTTTCTCTAATAACAAAGAAAAAGCTTTTATCTTGGGTAACACTTGGAATATCTACCACAAGAGAATTTCCTGTTATGGATGCTTCTTGGATAACTATATCATGAACGACTTGATTTGTTTGTCTATCCTTAAAAACAATAGAACAAGATGCTTGATCTTCTTCAAGACTCTCTCCTGTATCAGGATCAGTTAAGTTTCGAGAACACCATCCTTGAAGATCCTGAAAGTCTGAAGATTGAACTTCTGCACTAGTTGTAACATTGATAAAAAATTGAGGTGTTGTAACTGTTGAAGATTGTTTTGCCGCACAAGTTGTATCACAGGTAGCACTAATATTTCTTCCTTTACCCTGAGTACAAACACAAAAGTCTGAACTTATGAAAATAGCATCATCAGGCCTTTGTTTTACATCATTGTCATCATCATCACTAATACCATTTGTTCGTTCTCCTACAATTTGATCAACAATAGGCATCTGTGGTGGTTCATTACATGAGCTAACAAGTAGATTTATAATTAATAAATGTAATATGATAATTGTTTTCATTTTTCTAAATTCCCTAATCCTACTTTTCATATCGGAAAGAGGAAAAAATTTCCTTAGTAATATCTTAGCATAGCGGTTTTATTTTAAGCTCTTTTACACCTTAAATACGAGTAGTTAGGGGATTTATATGTAGTTTTAACAACTTAAGTCGCCATAAAAATTTTGCAGGGGCTTATGTTTTTAGGCAGTTAGACCGATAATATATTATAAGCATTGAAAATTATTTATTTCTTTATTTAAGGAGAAAATAAAATGACAAAAGCGGATTTAATTTCTGTAATTGAAAAACAGGCAAATCTAACATCGGAGCAAGCAGATAAAATTGTTAATATCACGTTTGATACAATGATTCAGGCTTTATTTGATGATGAGAGAATTGAAATTAGAGGGTTTGGTTCATTCGCTAATCGAAATTACAAAGCATATGAAGGAAGGAATCCTAAGACAGGTAAGGTTGTAAAAGTCGATCCTAAAAAAGTCCCATTCTTTAAAGTTGGTAAAGAACTTAAGGAAATGGTTGATGCAGGAAAAGATAAATACGTTATCAGAGAAGCTTAGGTATTAAATAAAGGCCATCTGCATCTTAAAAGTCTCTAAAAAGTGAAGATGGCCTTATTTTTAATTTGGTCTAGTTAAGATTGTAATTTCTTGCATAATCTTTTTTATTTTTTTTAGTTCAATTAATTCTTTTTCTAACATAGAATTATTAAGTTCTTTAATCGTAACAATCCCTTTATTTAAAAGATTTTTTTTGTTTTTTAATGGAAGAGATTTTAAGCTTGTTATGGGATATACTTTATATTTTTTTATAAGATCTAATATACTTTTAGTATGCTTATTACAAAGAGAGTAGAGTTCAAGTCCTACACCATTTGCATAAGCCATGGCATCTTTAGAGAAGCTAGTATTAGATATTAGAGCATAGGATATTTTATTTGGCATATTATTCTGTATATCTATCCATCTTGAGTGAATATATAAAGGAACTTTGACATCATTTTTAAATGAATATTTGGAATGAAACTTACATTCACAATATAATATTTTATCCTGTCTTTTAGCAATAACATCAACTTCATGTTTTACATATTTCCCTTCTACAATAACTGAAATTTGTGTGTTATATCCTTTAGCCTGAAGAATTTGTCCACAGAGAATTTCAAAAGGATATCCAGTTGGTCCAAGGTTTTGTATTGCTTTTTTAAGGTTATAATTTGCGGCATAGGCTTTAGAGTGTCGCAACAAAAGCTTATATGTTTTAGAACTAAGTTCTGCTGTCGAAAAATAGTCTTTTGGATTACCTATTTCATGAATAACTTGAGTGAGTTTTTCTTTTTCGAGGCCAGATTTTAGGATACTTTTTTTAAATTTATTTAAATCAAATTGTTCAAAGGCACGAGACCTTTTTTTTATTAATATGGGAACAATTTCATTAGATTTCAAAAGAGTTATTCCTTAGTGCAATATCTGTTTTTATATTAAGCTTTTTTTCTAAAAAACTTTGAAACTGATGAGTGCTGTTTTTTTGCCCATGATTTAAAATTATTTTATTTAGTCCCTTTATTTGGCAAAGATAATCAGCTAATTGTAGTTTATCAGCATGAGCTGATAAACCGTGAATTGTTTTTACTTGTGCCTGAACATTTATTTGCTTTGATTTGAAAATAATAGGAGTGATATTATTTTCAAGTTTAAAACCAAGTGTGTTTTGGGCTTGGTATCCAGTAAGTAAAATCGTATTCTTTTTATTATTATATATCTTTTCGAAGTGAGATAGGATTTTTCCTCCACCAAGCATACCACTTGAACTAATAAGAATATAAGGTTTGCATTTTTTTTGTAAGTTTTTAGTATCTTTTGGAAATTCTATGACCTTACATTTTGACAACGCTTTTTCAAATTCGTTTTTAGTAATAGATAGTTTATGTGAATTGAGTTCATAAACTTTTGTAGCATTTATGGCCATAGGACTATCTATATATATAGGTAGATGTATTTTATCGTAAATTTTATAGAGCTCGTATATAATTTCTTGTGTTCTTGCAATTGCAAAAGCTGCAATAAGAAGAACTCCATTATTTTCTTTTGTATCAAAAATGGCTTGTTCTAAAATATTTTGAGTTTGCTCTAGAGAAGGATGAATTCTATCTCCATAGGTAGATTCAATTATCGCAATATCTGCTTGTTCAGGTATTTTAGGCGTTATATGTATTGTATTATCTTTTCTTCCTATATCACCAGAGAACCATATCTTTTTATTATCAATAGAAAACAAAAAGCTTTTTGCTCCTAAAATATGACCAGCATCATAAACTTTTACTCTAATATTAGAACTTAGTTGGAATTCATCTTCTAATGTAATAATGCATGCAAGAGCTTGTTGCAGATGTATTTCATCATAATATAAAGATTCATCCTTTTGTCCTGTATTAAATTGAATTTTATAAGCATCATTGAGAACAATGCTAATGAGATCTTTTGTTATAGCACTACAATAAATAATACCATTAAAACCATTTTTTATGGCAACAGGAAGATAACCGCAGTGGTCATAGTGAGCATGTGTTATAAAAATATAGTCTATTTGTGCATAATTAATAGATTCTTGTTCTTGGTTAAAACTATCTTCTTGTCCTTGATACATTCCACAGTCAATTAAGATTTTGAAATCTTGATATTCCAATAATGTCTTAGAGCCTGTTACTGTTTGTGCTGCTCCCAAAAAAGTTAATTTCATATAAAACCTTACTTTTACAATATAATATATATCATATAATTACTATCATTTCATATTACTGACAATAGTCATGTTTTTATTTCAAGCCTATGTTAATTTGGAAAAAAGTAAGGAGTATTGATATGAAAAGAAATGAATCAGTAAACAATGTTATGACTAAAAATGTACACAAGATAACACTAAATACAAAGTTATCAGAGGCAAGGGAATTATTTTCTAATAATGGTATTCATCATTTACCTGTAATGAGCGGTGATCAGATAATAGGAATTTTAAGTTACAATGATTTAATGAGAATCGATTCAGGTGAACTTTATAATCAGGATCCAAAGCAAGCAGATGTTCTTTTAGATAATTTATCTTCTGTAAGAGAAGCAATGACAAGAAAACCGGTAACTGTTGATTTGAGTGCAAATGTTAAGGAAGTAACAAGTATTTTAGCAGAAGGAAAGTTTCATGCTGTCCCTGTCACTGAAAAAAATGATGTCCTTGTTGGTATTATCACATCAACTGATTTATTAAAATATTATTTGAGTGAAGCCTATTAGTCTTTTTCTTTATGATATAAAGATATAATAAAGCTTATCGGAAAAAATAAACACTCCCTAAAATAAAATTCTAGGGAGTTGTACCATTTGTTATCAAATTTTTTTATTGTAAGAATAAGAGCATCGATCCAATAGTAATAATCATGAGGATGTATATTAAGGTTCTTTTTTGAATGAGTTTTAGCAATTCTTATAATTTGGTTTTTCTTATGAGTATTTTCAGGATCATCTAAAAAATGAAAAAGATTATCCAATGCGTGGACTAAAGCTTTTCTTTGATATATCCAATCTGTTTTATCAAAATATTTTTCTATTTTTGGATTTAAGAAAAAAAGGTTCTTATAAAACTGCCTTGTAAATGCATCATCAATTTCACATCTATAGTATGAGTTAAATACTTCTTTTACTTTCTCTTGCCAGCTTTTTTTTCTTTTCTTTTGAAACATATATTACATTATAACTTACTTCTTTATTAATAAATACTGATTTTTCTCATATATTTTTATTTAATAGATGGATAATCTATATTTATAAGGAGAATTTAAATGGATATACAAACATTAAAGGTAGAGGAGTTTACAAGTGTAGATCCTATTACGGCAAATGACACAGATTCAATTTCTATGGTAAAGATGAAAATGAAAACAAATGAGATAAGACATATTCCTATTGTTAAAAGTAATAAAGTTGTAGGAATTATTACACATAGAGATTTAGAAAAAGTACAAGAAGACTCTAATCTAAAGGCCAGTGATGTTATGACTGAAGATCCTTTTACTGTTCAAAAGTCGGCTTTATTAAAGGATGTTGTTTTTTATATGTCTAATAAAAAAATAGGCTCAGCTCTTGTGGTTGGATCTAATGATGAATTATATGGTATTTTTACATCAATAGATGCTTTAAATTCGATTATTGAAATGGCCTAGACAATAATATTACTACTGTTGGGAGATTTACCATCAAGGTAGCAAGCTATATTTTGTAAGCTCGTATGTGCCATGTTTTTTAAAGCTTCATTTGTGAAAAATGCTTGGTGAGATGTAACAAGTACATTGGGAAAGCTTAGTAGTCTTATGAGATCATCATCTTCAATACCTATTTGAGAAAAGTCATGAAAAAATATATCTTCTTCAAATTCGTAAACATCTAAAGCGACGGAGCACTTTTTATTTGATTTCATATGAGCGATGAGATCTTTTGTGTTAATTAGCCCACCTCTTCCAGTATTAATAATAAAGATATTTTTTTCATTCGATTTAATGAGTCTTTATTTATAATATATTTTGTTTGTTCATTTAAGGGACAGTGGAGACTTAAAATATCAACATTTTTAAAAATATCTAAAAGATTTGTATATGTGATATTTTGCATTTTTTCCAGTTCCGGATCAATTTTTTGATCATATATAAGAACCTTGCAACCAAAGCCTAGCATTATATTAGCAAAAGCTTTTCCTATTTGTCCTGCCCCTATAATTCCAACAGTCTTTCCGAAAATTTGCATTCCTTCTAACCCTTCCAGACTAAAGTTGAAATCTTTTACTCTGTTTGATGCTTTTATAATTTTTCTGTTTAAGCTAAGTAGTAAAGCAGCAGTATGTTCAGCAATAGATTGAGGAGAGTAGGAAGGAACTCGCGATACTTTTAGTTTTAAGTCTTGTGCTGTTTTTATATCTAAATTAGAAAAACCAGCAGTTCTTAATGAAATATATTTTAAGCCATTATGATAAAGTACTTCTAATGTTTCTTTACTAAGATCATCATTTGCCCAGCATAAAATAGCATCTGATTCTTTTGCAAAAGAGGCAGTGTGTTTATCTAGTTTATATTTGATAAACTGAATTGTAAGACCAAGTTTTTGGGCGATGAGAGTTAAGTTTTTTTGTTCAAATTCGTGAGTACTAAAGCATGTAATTTTTTTCATTGTAAAATAGTTTATCACAAACTTTAGAAGGTTAGTAAAGCCCCTTAAATTATTTAAGAGGCCATATTTCTTTTAAAGGTTTGAGTTTACAAAATCCCAGTTTACAAGGTTCCAAAAAGCATTGATATAATTTGGTCTTGCATTTCTATAATCTACATAATAAGCATGTTCCCATACATCAATTGTCATAAGAGCTTTTTTACCATGTCTCATTGGAGTATCAGCATTTGAAGTATTAAAAATTTCAAGCTCTCCATTGTTATCTACAAGCCAAGTCCAAGCAGATCCAAAGTTTGTCGCTGCCGCTTGAGTAAATTCTTCTTTAAACTTATCAAAAGAACCCCATTTTGCATTTATTTTATCAGCAATGGCACCAGTTGCTTGTCCTCCTGCATTTGGAGCAAGGCAGTTCCAGTAGAAAGTATGGTTCCATACCTGTGCTGCGTTGTTAAATAGTCCTCCTTCTGAACTCATGATAATTTCTTCAAGAGATTTATTTGCATTATCAGTGCCTTCAATTGCGGCATTTAGTTTTGTAGCATAAGCATTATGGTGCTTACCATAGTGGTAACTGATTGTTTCTGCTGAAATATGAGGCTCAAGAGCATTTTGTTCCCATGGAAGTTCTGGTAATTTAATTGTCATCATTTTCTCCTAATTAATTTAGTGTTTATACTTGTTAAAATGATAGTCTAAAAGATACTAGCTGTGTTCTCAATGTTAATATTTTGACATTAAGCTGATAATATGGTGAATAGATCAATAATATCAATATATTAGAAACCTTATTAAGATAGAGTTTTTTATGATGCCTTACAAAAACAGTTACTTTGCACAGAATGTGAAAGACTTTCGAACTAAAAGAGGACATACTCAGCAAGAGTTTGCAGCAATTGCTGGGATCGCAAGGTCTACTTATACAAATATAGAATCGGGAGAAGCAAATCCTTCTTTGTCTAATGTAGTAAAAATAGCACAAGCTTTAGATGTTACTGTAGACCTTTTACTTTCTAAGCCTAGGGCCCAAACAACTTTATTAAAAAAGAAGGACCTAGTTAAAGAAATAAGAGGAGTTGGTGTTGAAATTACTAAGCTTCTTGTTGATAACTTTAAAGAAGTTTCAATTGACAAGGTGAAGATCACGCCGGGTGATGTTTTTAGGGGAAAACCTCATTTAAATGGAACGAAAGAATATCTCACTGTTATTGAAGGTGAGGTTGAAGTTGTTATTTCTGGACAGAGGTACAAAGTTGTTAAGGATGAAGTTTTGGCTTTTCCAGGAGATGTGAATCATTCCTATCGTAATATTGGTATAGAAGATCTTGTTTATATGAGTATTGTTATTCCTTCTTAGCGATTAAAAGTTTTTACTTGAATATCTAAACCTTCCTTTTTTATAAGATCTTGAATATCCTTAAGTATAGATTCTCTAATGACTAAATGCCCATTAAGTTTTTTTGGAAGCTTGAGACCCTGTATCGATTCAAGCCCTTCTAGAAAGAGATGTCCTTTGATAGATTCAGGAAGTTTAGCTCCTTGTGCTGATTTTAATTTGTTTAAATTAAGGTGACCTTCAATAGATTTTGGTAGTTTTATACCATCTATTGATTTGAGTTGTTCTAAAGAAAGGGTTCCTCCAATAAAATCGGGAAGATTAAGTCCATGAGCGTATTCAAGTCCATCTAAATTAAGGTTTCCTTTCATAGATGCAGGTAATTGTAAGCCATCTGCTGTTTTTAAGCCATTTAAGTTAAGTCCTTTTAAGGAGTTGGGTAGTTTTAATCCATTTGCAGAGCTAAGACTATTTAAAAATAGAGTTCCTTCGATAAGGTTTGGAAGTTTGAGTCCTTTTGTTGATTTTATAGATTCTAAGTTAAGGCTTCCTTTTATAGAGTTTGGGAGTTTAAGATCTATTGCAGATTCTATTTTTGCTAAAGAGAGATCTCCATTTAAAAATTCGGGTAAGCTTAAGCCTTGAGAAGATTTAATTCCATTTAAAGAAAGACTTGAGTTGATAGTGGGGGGAAGTTTTAATCCTTTAGCTGATTCAAGTCCATTTAGAGAGATATTTCCTTTTATAAAGTCGGGAAACTCTAATCCATTAGCAGACTTGATACCATCTAAATAAAGATTTCCATTAATTGATTTTGGTAGATCTTTTAATTCATTTGCTGACTTAATACCTCCTAGATAAAGCGTACCACCAATAGACTTTGGAAGTTTTGAGTTATTTAAAGAGCTGATACCATATAAGAAAAGTTCTCCATGATGATATAAAATGCCTCCTTGTAATGCTTCATTTTCATTTATACTAACTTGGCTTGGCCTTACATTCACAACATAAGCTATATCTTCTTTTATATTTCTATCTTTAAGTATTTCATTAATTCTAGGGTCTCTTTGATATCCAAACCCTTCAATTTCTGTATCCATCTCGTATAAAAAACGCAAATCATCTTTATCTAGAGTTTGTTGATCTTTATACTTTTTTTCAATAGATGTGAGTATTTGCATATCTCTTTCTTTTTTATAGTATTTTTGACCTTCCTGCCCAAACTCTGTGAGTTTATTTTTTAAAACATCTGATCCTGAAATTGCTTCATCTAAATTTTGTCCGGCGCTAACTCCTCTTATTTCAGCAATAGAGTTACGATTCATTCTGATTGCAATTCTTGGTATTGTAGGATTATTTGCTTCATCTAAGCTATAAAAAATATGAAAGTCACCATCCTGAAGTTGAGATTTTGCTGTACCTTCACCAGCCGTACACCAACCTGTATTTTTACCTTCAAGAGATTTAACAAGTGGCATATGGTCAGAGCCTTGTTTGTACTTAATCCATTTACCTTTTACAGTACCATGTATTTTAGTATTTCTTAAAGAAAGTTCATGTATTTCTTTTAAGTGAAATCCATATGCTTTTCCAAAGTCAGCATTTTTTAAGAGTTTGAGATATTTATCAGGGCCTTGAATAGAAATCCCCTTAAGTGTGCTGTCAAAATCATCAACAACTTTTGCAAGGGCTTCTCTATTAAGCTCTGGAAAAGTAGATACGGTTGTTTTACTTCTTTTAGAAAACCTTGCAAGTTGAGGATCAAACTTTGAGAGTTTCAACATTGATTCAAAACTCCATTTTTTGGCATAAAAAGGATAAGCATTTGCATCTTCTGATAAAAAATAATTAAACCAATTATCTAGTGATTGTTTTTGATCTTGGATTAAGTCTTGCGCGATTTTTGATTTCATTTGTGGTGTTAGATTAATATCACCGTGGCCTCTTTGTCTTGCAAGTTTCTTTTGAAATTCGTAGTAACTATCAGGAACTTCTTTTGCCTTTATTATATATTTATTGTGATAGTATGCACGTAACCTCTTTTTTGCAATTTCACTAACAGTGGCACGAGAATGAATTTTTTCAAGAATGTCGATAAAACTTGTTATTTTTTCACTTGGCTTTTGAGTTGTTGTAAGTCCAAGTCTTTTTTGGCGAGCCTGATTGGCTTCAATGTTTTTACTTGTATGTAATTTCGAATCTTTGGTATGTATTATTTTTGAAAAAGCTATCTTTGCATCTTTAGCCTCATCAACAGAGAATTTACCGAGAAAATAATTACCGCAGTTTATTTGAGCAAAAAGAATGCTTTTAAGAAAAAGAGATATATAAATGAAAATTGATAGCTTCATTAATAGTCTTATCGTCATTTATACAGAGGAGTATGAACAATATTTTTATTTTTTGTCATTAATTAAGTTTATAGGTTGTGTATACACAAATGTAAGGTTTTCTTGGGTAAAAACTATATGATGTTCTGTTAAGAATCAGATAATTTTTTAGATATTGTGGAATAAAAAAATATATCGTAATCAAGGTAAAAAGTGATAAAGGGGGACTTCTTATGAAACTTATGGCTATAACTGTTGTTCTGATTCAATTATGTTTTGCGCAAACGATACAAAGTGTTAAAGATGCTGAAGAGATTGAAACGATAGAAAAAACGGTGATGTCTTTAACAGATAATGAAAAAGTTCATTCACAAAAACTAGATAAAAGTAGCCTAAGAAAAATAAAAAGGAAAATTCGTAAAATAAGAAAAATGACTAAGGATAAACAGCTAGAGTTTTTTCATAAAAACTTTAAAAAGAAATCAATAAAGTTAAAAAGAATATCTCAAAAGATTGGACGTAATAAAAGAATAAATGATTTAGTTTTTAAGAGAACGGGGGCAAATTTAAAAAGAGAGTTATTGATTGCTTCGTCAACAGAAAAGATGAATGATATAAAAGAAAAGATTTTACTAAAAATTGAACATTATGGAAGTTATTATCAATATTTAAAAGCGCAGATAGATAAAATAGAATTTAGTCGCAGTAAAAGAAGTAGGACAATTGCAAGTATTGATTGGGATGATATTTTATTTATGACTTTATTTGTTTTATATTTTGTATCAGTGTTTAGTATTATTATAGCATTTATTCTCATGCTAATAGGAACAATCGCTTCTGGAGCTGCCCTTACTGTATTAATTCCTTCAATCGTAGTATTTATTCCTGGAACTGCAGCAGCACTTGCTATGGGTGCAACTGGTGGAATGATATAGTTCGTTAGGTTGTAGTTGTAACTCAGTGAAAGCTTAAATATTTTGGCAAATTTGAATTTTGAGTGTTATCCAATTGGGTAATAGAAAATCTTAATAAATAAGCGACTAAGGTCGCTTAAAGTACTTAGTTTTACTTGGGCTTTCTTTGATAATCTGTTTTTTTCTCATACTAGTAGTTTTACCGTTGGTGGCTTTTCTGGTGGAGCGGTTCTAAATAAGAAAGGAAAGGCAATTGGGGTTACTGTTACAAAAGTAATAAGGATATTTTAGATCTATACAATATTCCACATGGCATTCATTCCCCTTTAGTTTGGGATAAAAAATGGACTATTGGTATATTATTTTCAGAGTCTGAAGAAAAGTTTATACAAATTTACAAGTACTTAGGTATTAATAAAAGAATAAAGTTTTAATTTGAGGTTAATTATGGGTAGATCGATATTTTTCATTTTATTAATTTTATCAATAAATATATATGCTCAATCAGACCTTATTAAGATAGCTGATAGCTTTGTAAACAATAATATCAAGAGTGTTCATGCACTAGGAACAATAGTTGGAGTCATTCATAAAGATGAAATTATTTATTCTAAAGGTATTGGACAAAAAGAACTAGGTAGTAGCTCTTCTATAGATAGAGAAACATTGTTTAGAATTGGCTCAATGCTTTAAATGAATAAAAGAAATATCATTACTATTTTTTTGATACTAATAGCTGTTATAATAATTAGCTACTTAAACCGAAATGATGATAATAAAGAGCAAGTTAATATAAAGAAAAGCAATGAAGATGAGCATAAGGTCGATTTAAATATTCAGACAATTCTAACGTCAGCAAAGAAAAACCCCGTAGCAAATGAATTAATAAAAAGAAGTTATTCTCATAAAAAGTATCAAGATCTAAAGCTAACTGATGAAAAAAGAATAAAAAAGTGCTCTAAGCAGTTATCTAAACATTTTAGCAGATCTGAAGACACAGGAAAAATAAATGTTGTAGATTTTAATTTACTACAGAAAAGCTTAGTAGTAGATTGTAGCTTTAAAATTTTCTCACAAGATTACTTTGATAAAGAGCAAGAAAATACAGATCTTAGCTACCAAGAAATTGATAGTAATGACCTATACAGGCCATATACTCTTTACTTAGATATATTCAGAGCCTTTTTCAATAATAAAAAAGAATTTAAAGAACATCATAATAATATACACAACTTTATAAAAAGCAATATTGCACTAACTCCTCCCTCAAGAGTTGGTGCATTTTATATTTGGATGGGAATCTTAGATGAGTATACAGAAGTATGTGGGGTTAAAACAATGGCTGAGTCTGATAACTTCTTCACTGATTTAGACCGAGAAAACAATCAGCTTTTTGATGTTTCAGCTCTCAAAAAAGAAAAAGGTAATTTACAAAAACTAAATGAAAATCTTAGATCTAGAAGAGAAATGATAAAAAGGCTTCAAAATAGATTAAAAGAATATTTCTATAAATATGAAAGTGATTTAAATAATTGCTTTTGTCGTTAGAACATTAATTAATGGCTCTTTTCGGTATATAGTGGAAGCAGTGCAAGATACTATGAAAGAAGAAGAATCTGTTGGGCTTCTTGAAGAACCAGCCACTATCAAGTTTCTAGGTCCCATTTTATTGCCTGTAATTACCAACTAAGGCTTAGTGGGAAAAACTTTTACCATCTGCTCGAAAACTTGTTTTTTGTACTCTTTTGCTAAGTCTCTTTCTAGTACGATATCAACTTTTAATTCAAAAGAACTATTTTCTAAGTCTTCTTTAATTTGTGAAACTTTATCTTCAAGATTTCTAGCGTAATGATCAGCTTTAATAAGTATATCTAGATCTGAGAATTTATTTGCTTTAAATGTTGCTCTTGATCCAAATACATAAATATCGCATCCAAAAGAAGTTAAGGGTCTAATGAGTGCTTCTTTTAAAAATTTAATTTGATTTTCATCTAATTGGATATTCATTTGTTTATTCACAAGAGAGTTTGTCAGCTAATTTTTCAATCTCAGGATAGAAATCTTTGATAAAGTTGTAAACCTTCTCAGCAAGGTCTTCATTATAAGTATGAGAAGATAGATTTCTTTCATCAACTGCTCTTAACCATAAAGAAACATCACTTATATATGAGTTTTGTCCCATTTCTCTAATAACTTGTTTTGGAGCAGTTGTTGTTGTACCCATTAGCTTTTTAGATGTCTTCCATGCAAGTTCAATACAAAACTCAAACCTTTGAATTACTGAATCTCTTATAAATTCATCTTTTGGTCTGTCCAAAGCTTCTTTTAACCTTGTTGTCGCTTTAATGAACTCTTTTGTTGATACTGCCATATTTTTTGTGTTGTATGTGAAAATGTGGAGGAGAGGATCGGATTTGAACCGACGGCTTTACAGTTTTGCAAACTGTTCCCTTGGACCACTCGGGCACCTCTCCATTATTCAAATAGTATAATCAGATATTTAGCTTTTAATGTCAACAGTAAAAGCATTTTTTCGCTCTGTGTGACTTTTTAAAAAGATGATCCATCTTCTTTTAAAAAGTTGATTTCTTCTTGAGTGGATATTCGTTGTAATACGTTATTTCTGTGTGGATATCTTCCAAAGCGATCGATAATCGTTTTATGCTTATATTCAAACTCGAGAGTTTTTTCTAGCCCTGGCTGAGAAAATAATTCTATAGCTTTTTTATGTATAGCTATGGACTCTGAGTGCATATACGGCATATAAAGAAAAGATTTTTCTTGAATGTTAAGTTCTTGATCAGTTTGTTGAAAAATAGCTTCTTGAGCAAGAGCTAAGGCCATTGAATCATATAAAAATGATTCTTTTTTTTCTCTATATATATTTCTTGAAAACTGATCGAGAATAATAATTTCAGCGAGTCTACCTTTTGATGATTTTCTCCATTCAAAGAGTTCTGCATTAATGGCTTTGTTATGTATTTTTTGAAACTTTTTAATGATTAGTTGATCAAGAGTAGCGTTTTTTGTAAACCATTGCTGTGGTGTTAAATCTTGAAACCAAAAATTTAAAATATCTTGATATTTCACTTTTGCTTATTCCTTTAATGTTTTATTTTCTAGGTAGTCAAAGCTTAAAAGAAAGTTTTTGTTTAAAGTATTTTTGAGGTTTCGTATACGATCTTTGGCTTTTATCATTTGACTTTGTCCTATTATTAAGTGAGGAAAAAACCAAGTGGGATCAAAGTCTTTTTTATCTCCACCCTTTTTTATAAATTTATAATAAATTTGCTTTCTAATATTTCTAAGATTAGGACTATCAATAATTAAAAAATATTCCTCTTGCTTTTTATCTTGAATGCTTCCTATTCCAAAAATAGAAAAATATGAATTTTGAATATCGTATTGCTCCGCAATTTTTATAATTTCTTGCATAGACATTTTTAAGCTTAAAGTATTTTTAAATTCTTTTTGAGTTATGACTTCAATATAGCTTTTGAACTTTAGTTTTTTATTTAAAGCTTTATTTAGTTGTTTATTTAAACTTTTTATTAGTCTTTCTTGTATATTCATGGCCAATATATAAGGATGATGTTTGAATTGCTCAAATTGATTATGGTAGATGTCCGTTGTCGTGACCAACTTTATAGGAGCTGATATTGCACTGAGTGTAATAAAAAGTAAGATGTATTTCATATAAAAATTGTATTTTAAACAATAGCATTTGAGTATATAAAAGTTTTAATAGTGAAGGATTACTATGTTTAGAATACTTTTTTTGTCGGTTATTTCTTCGTCAATTTTAGCTAATATTTGTATATGTCAATATCCTGGTGTAGATGCTAAATATGGATATGGTAAAAAGAAAGAAATTCCTTTTTATAAAATGGGATGTTCTTTATGGCTTAAAAAACAAAAATGTTCTAAAAAAGTAACTAAAAATATTAATATACGATTAGATGACTTTTTAAAGAAAAACTTAAAGGATTCTAAGCTAGTAACACTTGGTTTTGTAGGGCATTGGAAAGATAGCTTTGATACAGTTTCTTTTTTATCTGATACGCCCCTTGGTATCGTTAATAATTTTAATGTTTCAGTAGAACTTCAAAATACGGCTTGTTTTCCTTTAAAAGATCCAGAGTATATTTATAATAGATTAAGTTCTATGAAGTTTAATAAAGATCTTTATATAAAAGTTAGCGGAGCTCAAACAACAAGTATTGGTATGTGGGATACTCTATCTAAGAAGTTTAAATATGCTGATCTTATGGCATCGGTTGATTCTAGATCACAGATTGCAACTTTTCCTAAGTGTGAAACTTATGAAGCTAAAAGATGTACTAAGCATCAATATAGAGAGTCGGGAACTTGTATCAAAGATGGTGAGTATAAAGAAATTAAGTGCGATCTTATAAGCGGTTCATCTAAAAAGAAGGTCTGGAGAGTTCTTAATTAAACCCTTGAAAATAATGGGTATTTGCTAAAAAGCAAAAAATATCTATTTACGGAAAAGTTACGCTTTGGTATAATCTTCTATATGGAGATATTAGCAAAGATGGATAATATACTAGAGATAAAGAAGCATTGGGTTCCCTTATATGCAGGAAAAGTAGCTTGTGGGCTGTTTGGAATAGCAGAAGAGCACGCTGATAGTTATCTGTCTTTAGACGAAAAATTTCTTAAAAATAAACACTCAACATTCTTGGTTAGGGCAAGTGGAAAATCCATGGAACCTGAAATAAAAGATGAAGATATCTTAGTTGTAGATAGATCTTTAAAAGCTGCTAGTGGATCTATTGTTGCGGTTTTTTATAATGGTTCCCCTTTGTGTAAGCAGTTTATTAAAAAAGATGATCGCACTTATTTAGCATCTTTTAATGAATCTTATAAAAAGATAGAGGTAACAGGTACTGATGAACTAGAAATATTTGGTGTGGTTATAGGTATAGCAAGAGATTTTTACTGATGTATGCTTTAGTGGATTGTAATAGCTTTTTTTGTTCCTGTGAAAGAGTTTTTAGGCCAGATCTAAAAAACAGGCCAATTGTTGTTTTATCTAATAATGATGGATGTGTTGTCTCTGCCACAAAAGAATTAAAGGATCTAGGCATAAAAGTAGGGGATCCTTATTTTAAAGTTAAAAAAATATGCAAGGCTAAAAGAGCTGCGATTTTTTCTTCAAACTTTTCAATCTATGGAAATATGTCTGATCGAGTTATGAATACCATAAAAGAGTATTCACCAAGATCGCAAGTTTATTCTATTGATGAAGTTTTTTGTGATCTAAAAGGAGTTCGTGATATTGAAAAACACGTAAGGATGATTAAACAAAAGGTTCTTATGCATACGGGAATTCCAGTTGGCATTGGTGTAGCAAGAACAAAAGTTTTATCAAAGCTTGCAAATCATATAGCTAAGCAATCTTCTAAGTCAAAAGGAGTTGTTTGTCTTACAAATGAGGAGTTGGAAGATATTGCATTAAAGCGAGTTCCTATTTCTAAAGTCTGGGGAATAGGTAAAAGAAGTAGTGAAAAACTAGAGATAATAGGTATTAAAACAGCTTATGATTTTAAGGTCTATGATAATGAAGCTCTTATTCAAAAAATGCTTTCAAAGGTTGGGGTTCAAATAAAGCATGAGCTTATGGGAATAGAGTGTTTTGATATTGCAGATAAAGAGTCAGCTAAAAAGACAATTATGTGCTCTCGTACCTTTAAAGATTCAATAGTAAATAAGGATGATTTAAAACAGGCCATATCTAATTATATAAACTATGCAAGCTTAAAGTTAAGAAGACAGGGGGCTTTATGTACAAGCTTAAGTGTATTTGCAAGAACGAATGCTCATAAAATATATCAGCCTAAGTATTATATGCATGAGCAAATTAAGTTGGTTAATCCAACTAATGATACAAGAAAACTTATTTCACAAGGGGTGAAGCTAATTGATAGGGGGTTTAAAGATGGTTATGAGTATAAAAAAGCAGGTGCTGTTCTTGGTAATTTTTTTGGTCAAAGTGAGTATCAAATCAACTTCTTAGAAGAACAAGATTCTGTAGAAGATCAAAAACTTATGAAAACGGTTGATGCTATTAATATGAAAATAGGATCAGATATCGTAAGGTCAGCCAGTTGTGGTTTTGATAACAAGGTTTTAAAAATAAAGAAAAATTTAAAATCACCTAGATATTTAACATCCTTTGATGAACTATTAAGATTTTCTTAAACATAAAATTAGGGACTTAGCTTATTTAAGGGTTACATTTTTTTTTCCAATTTAAGATTCATCTTTATTAGACTTGTTTATATAAAGTTTAAGGAGATAGTATGGAGTACACAAGTAGAGTTTCTGTTTTTGGTTTTGATAATAGTACAGACTATTTTATTGCATTTATTAAAGATCAAAAAGAGCAAAATACACGATTTAGGATTACAAGATTAGCAGAACAGTTAGAGTTATCCAATACTGGAGAGGTAAGTAATATAATTAAGGGAAGAAGAAAAGTTACTTATAGAGTTATTGAAAATATGAAAAAATTAGTGAATTACTCAAAGGTAGAAAGTGAGTATCTAGATTTAATTTTTGAATTAGATAAGGGCTGTTATTCGGATACAGTAACAAGACTAATTTCAAAAGAAGTAGAGAATATAAAAAGAAATAGTTTTGAAGGTATAAATAAGCAAAGTACTTTATAGATAAATTTATAGGGGCTTTTTGAGCCCCTATAAATTAGTGAATATTAAGTTTGTTATAATGAATCTCTATCTTTTTACCTTGAGATTCAAGCTTATCTTTTAAGTCATTAAGATGTTCACTTATTGCAGGGTCTAGATATTCAACTTCTTGTAGACAAATTTCAAGGTTAGAAACATCTAAATCTTCACTTCCTAGTTTTTTAGATAGAACGGGAAGGTCTAAAAATGATAGTTTTCCTTTAAATTTTAGAACTTTATTATCACCTTTTTGTTCAATATCTAAGTCAAACTTTAGAACATCAAATACTAAGATGAACATTGATACAAGAAAACCAGCAATAACTCCTGTTAGTAAATCAATACAAATAGTTAAGATAAAAGTTGAAAAGAATATTAAACTTGTTTTACTTCTACTTTTTATATAATCGATAATATGTGGGATATCTAATAGTCTAAGACCTGTATAAATCAGTAGTCCTGCAAGAGCTGGAATCGGTATATAACTTAGTACGCTTGGGATAATTAAGAAAAGTCCAATCCAAACACCGAGCATAACTGAAGATAGTTTTGTTTTAGCTCCGAATTCAATATTTGCGGCAGATCTTACAATAACTCCAACAACTGGAATGGCACCAATAAAGCCTAAAAGCAAGTTACCAATTCCTTGAGCTAAAATAACTTTGTTATAGTTGGAAGATGTTTTTGCCATTTTATCTACTGCACTTACACATAGTAAAGACTCTGCACTTGCAATAAAAGCAAGTCCTAAAGCATAGGGAATAAATCCCATATCAATATTTGCAAATGCTTTAGCGTAGTCATTATTAAAAGCATTTGCCAAAATGTTCTCTGGTAGGTTTATCATTTTCATTTCCCAACCAAATAGATGAACGCTAAAGGCTGCTAAAATAATAGATACTAACGGTCCAGGTATTAATTCAAAAAACTTATGCTTTCCTTTTCCCCATAAGTAAAGAATAACAATAACTCCGAGACCAATTATTCCAGAAAACTTTTGTGACTCAGAAAGAGCACCACTTGTAATCATTGTAAAAATATTAGGGAGTCCTCCTAGGTTTTCAAGTCCTTTTGAGCTCATTTTTAATTCAAACATAATATAGATTTGAGATAAAAGAATTAAAGCTCCTATACCAGATAGCATCGCTTTAAGTAATGCAGGAGGTGTAGCTTGGAAAAAGTGAGCTACTTTAAAAATATAAGTGAGAATTTGAAAGGCGCCAACCATAATCCCAAGAGGAATAAGAGAGTCAGCTCCATAAACACTTACTAGTTGTAACACCATGACAGCAAGTCCTGGTGATGGACCAGATATTTGTAAGGGAGATCCATTAAGAGCTCCAACAACAATTCCACCAATCAGCCCTGTGAAAATACCTTTGATCGGATCAACTCCTGATGCAATGGCAACACCTAAGCAAAGAGGAAGTGCGATAAGGAAAACAACAAACGATGCGAATAAATCTTCTTTTATATAATTTTTTGACATGGGCAAAGGTTAGACATAATTTGTTATTTTGTCTATTACCAAACCATATCTAACCTATTGCCAGGTAGGTAGTATAAGTAAAAACAATGACTTAGCGATGAATCATTGTTCTTACTTGAAGTGCAAAATCTTGATTTTGCGGGTAAATTTTAAGAACTTCTTTTAGTTGCGATGCCGTTTTAGCTATATTGTTAGCTTTTTTTAGGTAATTTTCTTTCATCTTCTTTTTGATGAGAACAATGTCGTTATAACTAGAGCGTTTGTTTATAGTATAGTCAATAAGCTTTTGAGCTAATTTAGACTCAACTTTTTTAAGGTCAATATTAACTTTTAGACTTTCAAGAAGAATCGTTTTAAGTTTTTTCTTTGTTTTAGTATCAAATTCATTGTTTTTATCAATAGTTTCTTTTATATAATGAGTAATTTGTTGGTTATTTTTATATTCATACTCATTAAGTTTTTTTTCAAAACTCTCATTTTTGTGAGCGCAAGAAATTAAAAGAAAGCTTGTTATCCATAGTTTTAAAATTTTATCAATAAACTTCAAGTTTTACTCCTTTTTATTTAACAATAAATACTTAGCTTAGTAGTACAAATGCTTCTACAGCAAAAAAGATAGTACATATAAAAGTAATAACAACTGAGCTTTTTGCCATTTTAAAAATGAAACTCTGTTTTGTGTTAGTTTTAATATCTTGTATGAAGCTCATACTTAGAAAGCATAGAGAAGAAATAAATGGAAATAAGAAAGCATAATGGCCATTATGGTTAAACGTAATAGCCGATATCACACCTCCAAATATGAAAGATATTAGAATAGTAATTCTTAATATATTTTTCTTGAATTCTTCATTGAACAAGTCTTTGTTTTTGCTTTGAAAGGCAAAGATTTTAGTGAGGTGTATTCCTATGTCTGTGGAAAGACCTGTCATATGAGTTGGCTTTAAAAAACCATTTGTTGATAATGAACATGTTGAGTTCTGTACTCCACAACAAAATGATAGAAAAAAGATAATGAGTAAGTTTTTGATATCCTGTCCATTAACTATAAAAGACAATTCTTCATTGGTAGACAAAAATAAGACAAGTCCAAAAAAAGTCGCTTTAACCGAAAGTACAAGCTTATATTTAGGTTTTAATTCTTCGATAATTCTTCTTCCAATAAAGTGTCCTGAAAAAGCAGCTCCAATAATAAAAGAAAGAAGAACAGTTAAAAAGGTTACGATAATAATTGAGTCTAACTTTGCAATTCCCATTCCTATTTGTGAACTAGTTCCGGTTACGTGAGATACAAAACTTCCTGAAGTAAAAAAGCCACCTACGTTTACATAACCAGCTTGAAAACTCATGAGAAACCAAAAAAAATAAATAATAGGCTTTGAAAAGTGTTTATTATCATCAATTCTTAACATCTGTTTTTTTTCTCCATACAACATTTTATGAACTTGCTTCATATTAATTTTTAGTTATTATGTAGGAATATATAGTTTTATAAAAATATATAAAATTAAATATTCGTATTGCTTTTATCGAAGGATTAAAATGAAGTGGCTAAATTATCATCATTTAATTTATTTTAAAGAAATAGCAACTCAAGGAAGTATTTCAGCCGCTTCAAAGTTATTAAATGTTGGACAGCCAGCTTTAAGCTCCCAGCTAAAGCAATTTGAAAACTTTTTGGGTATTGATTTATTTGTTAGAAAGGGAAGGCGTTTAGTATTAACGGATGCTGGTCGTATTATATTGGATTACGCTCTTAAAATTAATGAGCTTAGAGAACTGGAAGAAATAACTGTGAATTACTATATGGTGTATACAAAAAGAATTATTGAAAATACTGCTTTAGAGATTTTGTTACAACAAAAGTTTTAAATTAAAAAAGGAATAATTTTATTATGTCTAATTATTTACATATATTTATATTTGCTGGAGTGTTAATTCTTACTAAACTTTTCTTAAGATTTAAGATTCCTATGGGGGTTAGTTCTTTTGCTATAGGGGTTTTGATTACTTTAAATGGCTTTAATCTTTTGCAAGATCCTGTTTTTAATTTTCTAGCTCAGGTTGGAATCACATCATTATTCTTGTTCGCAGGCTTAGAGGTTGAGCTACAAGATATTATTAAGAATAAAGTTTATTTTTTTAAATATTCAATTAAGTATATTTTAACTCTTTTATTTTTCTCTCTTGTGTTCTTTTATGTCTTTGAAGCTGTATATCTTGACTCTTTACTTTTTACTCTTGGTATTTTTACCCCAAGTGCAGGTTTTATTTTAAACTCTCTAGATAATATAGATGTTGAGAATGACAAAACAGAGTATTGGATAAAGTCTAAAGCAATTACAAAAGAAATCATTGGGATTATTATCTTTTTTATTGTTATGCAGTCTCAAAGTTTAAGTCTATTTTTTAGTTCATCAATATATGTTATCTTATTAGCACTATTTGTTCCCTTTATGTATAAAATATATATAAGTTTTATTATGCCTTATGCTAAGGACTCTCAAGTTCCTTTCTTAATCATGTTAGCATTAGTTTGTGGTGTTTTATCTAAGAGTTTTGGAGCCTACTATCTTACAGGAGCTTTTATTACTGGCCTTGGAGGGGTGTTTTTTTTAAATGATCTTGCAGTTGATGGACATGAAAGTTTTTTTAAAAGCTT
Organism: Bacteriovoracaceae bacterium; assembly: GCA_025210745.1. GTDB lineage: Bacteria > Bdellovibrionota > Bacteriovoracia > Bacteriovoracales > Bacteriovoracaceae > CAKZJW01. The sequence goes on along the minus strand of JAOARC010000012.1, from coordinate 8,271 downwards.
GGGGAGCATAGTCGCTTTGTTTCTACCTTTTTACTTTTTAATAGCAGGGTCATCTATAAATATAGGTTTATTTAGTTATCAGTCAGTTTTAGTTGCTTTTGTTTTGGCTTTAGTTTTTGTTCCTGTTCGTATGAAAATGCTTTCATTGGGCTTTAAGTTATTTGATATTGCTGATGAAAAGAATAAAAAACAAATTGCTGTTGCTTTACTACCAACTTTAGTTTTTGGCCTTATTATATGTCAAACATTGTTAGAAAGAGATAATATAAAACCTTTTATAGTATATGCTTTGCTAACTTATACTTTTATAACAACATTAACACCATCTTTTATTAGTTTTTTTAGAAAAAAGCTTTAGCTGACTGATTAAATCTATGTCTTTATATTTTTTTTAATAAACCTGATTTAAGTATTACACGGGATTAGTACCTAGTATTTCTAATACTTGCGGTATTAGTTTTTATTCATTAATTTTTTCAAGGTATTACTTTTAAAAAATCAAACTAAATGCTTTTGTGCTCAATAGTTTGTTTTTTATGAACTAATATATATAAAAAAATGATAAGTAGCTTTAAGCTTTTAGAATATTTTTGTACTTACTAAAATTTGGAGAAATTATGAAAGATTATTTTAAAAATAATTTTCAAGCAGATTTTTTATCATCAATAGTTGTTTTTTTGGTGGCTTTACCCTTATGTATGGGGATTTCTGTTGCTTCTGGAGTAGATCCTGTTTTTGGTTTGCTCTCAGGAGTAATTGGTGGTTTGGTTGTAGGGGCATTTGCAGGGTGTAAGTTGCAGGTAAGTGGTCCAGCTGCGGGACTTGCTGTTATGGTATTTGCTTTTGTTGAAAAATTTGGAATACCATCTTTGGCTGTTCTTGGAATTATCGTAGGGCTCTTTCAATTATTAATTTATAAGTTTAGGTTAGCAGACTTTTTTAGGGCTATTTCGCCAGCACTTATTAAGGGTATGTTGGCAGGAATAGGGGCTATTATTCTAATTGGACAACTACATATAGCAATGCTTTCTAAGCCAACCAGTAATGGACTTTCAAATATTGTGAATCTTGGTAATGCTATTTCAAATTTAGTAAATGTTGAAAATGCAATGTTAAGTTTTGCGATTGCTCTTTTAGTAACGGCTATTATGTTTTTTCAGGCAAAATTGCTTCCTAAGTTTTCTAAGAAAGTACCTGGGGCTCTAACAGCAATTATAATAAGTGCTATTGTTTGCACTGCATTTGCTTTAGATTTAAAATATGTAAATCTTCCAGATAATATTATGGCAAATTTACATATTATTGATATGCAAAGTATTCAAGGTATTTCTATATCAATGATTATGGCAGCTTTGGCCATTGCTTTTGTTGCAACAGTTGAGAGTTTATTATCTGTAAACGCGGTTGATAAGCTTGCTGATATGAAATCTGATTATAACAAAGAAACAATGGCTCAAGGTCTTGGTAATTTTGTTGCAGGTATTTTTGGGGTTCTTCCTTTAACTGGTGTAATTGTAAGATCAAGTGCGAATATTGAATCAGGTGGAAAGACTAAAATGGCAGCAGTTATGCATGGAATATGGTTATTATTGTTAATTGCAATTTTTCCTCATGCTCTTTCTGTTGTTTCTATAAGTGCTCTAGCGGGTATTCTTATAATGACGGGAATAAAGCTTTTAGATTTTAAAGGTGTTATTGCTTTATATAAGAAGAGTAAAAGTGATTTTATAATTTTTTTAGCTACTTTTTTACCAATTGTATGTTTTGACTTATTAACAGGTGTTGTTATAGGGTTTGTCATTTCATTAATTGTATTGATTGCAAGTGCAATGCAAGTAGAGTTCAAGTTAGATAATTCAGGTACAAGTTCTATGGTAAGTGTTTTAGGTGCAGTAACTTATTTGCATATACCATTTTTGAAAAAAAAGTTAGATACAGTTGCGCTAGATTTTAAAGATAATGTTGTATTTGACTTTTCAAAAACTAACTATTTTGATGATACCGCTAAAGATGAAATTTCTAGTTGGGCGGATGATCAAAATAAAAATATATCTTTGCAATTTAACTAGGGACTTGTGACTTTTGTTATTTTTTTAAAGGGAAGAATTTAATTTCTTCCCTGTTATTATTTTTGATTTGAAATTAAACTTATAAGTTTACCAATATTAATATGTGATTCTATTGGATGTCTTAACTTTTTTTTAGAGTTAACTTTATAGTGATTTTGGCGCCCATCTTTTTTTATTGAGATATATCCTCCTTCACTTAACTCACTTATAATTTTATGGGCAAAACGTTCCGTTATGCCCACTTCTAAAGATAGCTCACGTACGGTAATATGTTCATTAATTGAGAGCATAAAGAGTACATGAGCATGATTAGAAAAAAAATTCCACTCACTCATTAAGCTTGAAAAGGTACAGATGAGTGGTGAAGGTTGATTCTCAGGTTGCCCTCGTTGTCAGTCATATATCCAAAAGTATATTCAACTTTTGTTTCATTACCTTCTGTATCAGTGAAAAAGTAGTTCCCCATAGCAAGAGCAGTATCACCTTGAATAATAATTCCAGTGTTTTCAAATCTTACTTTTGTCCATGGTTGAATCGCAAACCCTTTGTCTTCAGAGCAAGCACCATTCGTTGCTACAAAGTACGATAATGCAGCAGCGTTATCACCTCTAAATTGTTCCGCAGCGGCCTTAGTAGGCTTGAAAAGAACTGTTGAGTGCTCATATGCATAAAGAGTTGAGATATGCTCTTGTGCTACTGCTGTGAAATCAGCTTTTTCCATAAAGGCAGCTCCAATTTTGACAATTCCTGCACCCCATTTGTTTTGAGCTTCAATAACTTTTTCTTGTGTTAAGTTTGACATAAATCTTCTCCTTGTTTGATTTATAATACATGAATTATTGTTCATATATTCTCTGTTTAGGAAAGTTTTGTCAAGAAGGTAAAGCTTGTACACAAGTTATATGTTAAATTGATAATAATGCTTTGCATTTTAACTAAAACTTATAGACAATAATGTAATTAAGGAGTCTATTATTAATAAAAAGTTATTATCCTTCATTTTAGTGATTATCTCGACTGAACTTATTTTCTTATTACCATTTGTAATTCCACGAGTTTTTAGACCTGTTTTACTTGAAGGTTGGCATATATCTAATACACAGCTTGGCTTTGCTTTTAGTATCTACGGGCTTAGTGCCATGATCTCTTATTTATTTGGAGGCTTTTTTGCAGATAAGTTTCATCCTAAAGTTTTGATAAGCTTATCCTTAATAAGTACAGCATTAAGCGGTTTTATTCATTTAAGTTTTAAATCTAGCTATAGTTTATATCTTATGTATGGAATGTTTGGAGTTACAACTATTTTACTTATGTGGAGTGCTTCTATACGTTATACTCATTTTATTGGAAAAAAATATGGGCCATCATTATCTATGGGGATTTTAGATAGCGGAAGAGGACTTGTCGCAGCTGCCTTTTCAACACTCTTAACATTTTTATTTGTTTATTTTACGCAGAATAATTATTCTAGTTCAAAAATCGTAGATACTATTTATATTCTAACGATTGTATGTATGATTGTTCTAGGTCTTGTTGTTAATAAGTTTTTAAGTAAAGCTAATGATGTAAAATTAAATACAATCGAATTTTCAAAAATTATAGATGTTCTTAAAAATAAAAACCTTATTATTTTGGGGATCATTATTTTATGTGCTTATTGCGGATATAAGAGCGTAGATTTTTACTCTCTATACATGGTTAAAAAACTAGGCTTTACCCAGCAAGCTTCAGCTAAGTTTACTACTTTAGTTCTATGGCTTAGGCCAATCAGTGCTTTTTTAGGAGCTTTTGTAATAGATTTTATATGTAATAAATATAATTTTGGAAGACTGACTTCAATATTTACTATTTTTGTTATTGGAACAATTTCACACTTTCTTCTAAGCTTTGAATCAAACTCTACAATGATCATAGGATTAATACTTGTTAGTGTTTGTTTTATTTATATATGTAGGGCTGTTTATTTTTCAGTCTTTGATGAACTTAAAATTGAAAGTAGTTTTGTTGGAACATCTATTGGTGTTGTATCCCTGATAGGATTTTTACCAGACTTTTTCTATTCTCCATCTATGGGATATGTTTTAGATAACTATGATAATGCTTTTAAAATAATTTTTATGATAGTAGGGTGCATGTTCCTTATAGGTGGAGCATGCACCTTTTATTTAATGAAATCGACTAAGCGTTAAAGTGTTCTTTTACTTTTGTTACAACATACTCTAATTCACTTGTTGTAATATAAGCAAAGCATGGAAGATTGATGACTGCTTTTGATACGTAATCAGCATTTCCATTATCAATTTTATTTTTAAGATACTTATCTGCTGCAGGCTGTTTGCTCATAGCTCCTGGATAGATTGTTCCAAAACCAATATTAGCTTTTTTAAGAGATTCCATTAAAGCATCTCTAAGGTCAGGATCAATCATCGCAACTGCACAGTATCCATTTTCTTCAACATTATCAGAACTTGTTACAACTTTTAACGGAAGATCTTTTAAATTTTCTGCATAAAAATTAACCGCTGCTTTTCTAGATTTTAATCTTTCATCGATATGATCAAGAGAATGACTTAAAAATAAAGATTCATAAGATCCAATTCTTGAATTCCAACCAACAAGACCATGTCCATAGTGACTTGTTCTACCGTGGTTTCCTAAAGTTCTTACAGTATTAGCAAGCCCTTCATCATTAGTAAAAACAGCGCCTGCATCTCCTGAAGCTCCAAGAACTTTCGCTGGATAAAAGCTTGTTGTTGAAATTAAAGCAGTTCCTAAAATAGACTCACCATCAACAGTTGTTCCAAAGCACTGAGCTCCATCTTCAATCAAAAGTACATTATTTTCTTTTGCATAGCTTCTAATGGCCATTGTATCTGGACTTGCCCAACCATATAGATGCACCATAATGGCAGCTTTTGGTTTAAATTTATCAACAGCTTCTTTAAAAGTTTCAAGATCCCAATGACAAGTGTCTCTATTAACATCAACTGTAATAGGATCAGCTCCTACATTTACAACTGATTCAAATGTTGCCCAAAATGTCATATCAGGAACGAGTACGCTATCATTCTTATCTACTCCAACAGCTCTTAGAGCAAGTTGAATAGCATCTGTTCCGTTGGCACAACCAATAACATATTTAGCTCCAGACTTTTCGCTTAGCTTTTTTTCTAGTTCGCTTACGATAGGTCCACCAACAAATTGTGTTTTATCAAAAAGTCCTTCAACTCCAGTTAAGAAGTTTTCTTTAAATCCATTTTCAAATCTATTTAGTGTTATAAAAGGTACACTTTCAATACTCATTACTCTTCCTTTGCTTCTATATTGTGATAAACACAAATTACATCGTCATCATCTTCTAAAAGACCGATTAGTTTTTCTAGTTGTCCCATAACTTCTTCATCATCAATAGCTTTAAATGTAGTAGGGATTCTTTGCAGACCAGCTTCTTCTGGAGTTATATTAAGCTCTTGAAGTTTTGTTTGAATTGTTCCAAAAGCATTCATCTGCCCATAAACTTCAAACATATTGTCTTCAGTCTCTATATCTTCAGCTCCAGCATCAATCATTTCTAAAGTAAACTCATCTTCATCAAGTCCTTCTTTAGGAACACTAAAAACTGCTTTTCTATCAAAGATAAACTCAAGACAATTATCTTTTCCTAAAGAACCGTTACACTTGTTAAAATAACTTCTAACATTTGCTACTGTTCTTGTTACATTATTTGTTGATGCTTCAATAAATACTGCAACACCATTAGGTCCATATCCTTCATAGGTAATGTCTTCATAGCCCTCGCTATCTCCACCCATTCCTCTTTTAATGGCCCTATCAATATTATCTTTTGGTACGTTAAACTTTTTACATCTATCTAGCGCAATCTTTAATAGAAAGTTTGTTGCTGGATCTCCACCGCCACTTTTAGCAGCTGTTGCTACATCGTGAAGTGCTTTAGTAAAAACTTGTCCTCTTGCTCTATCTGCTGCACCTTTTTTTGCAGCAATTTTTGCTGATTTTCTACCCATCTTAAATCCTTCTTTTAAAAACAGGCTAATAATAACAATAAATTAGTGGTTTGTGTAACTGTTTTTCGTGATGTACTATAGTTCTATGATTGTTGATAAGGAAGTCCTAGAGACTTATGAGCAAGCCAAAAAGGCTCAAAGAAATGCATATGCACCATATTCCAAGTTTCATGTGGGAGCTGCTTTAAAAATTAAGCAAAAGCAATTGCGTTTTACCGGTTGTAATGTTGAAAATGCGAGCTTTGGAGCTACTGTTTGTGCGGAGAGAGTTGCCATAATGTCTAGTGTGGCTAGTGGAAATAAAGAAGATATTGATTTTATCGTGGTTGTCACGGATACAGATCCCGCTATTGGACCTTGTGCTTTATGTCTTCAGGTGATGAGCGAGTTTTGTAAGCCAGATATGAAGATTTACTTTGCCAATCAACAAGAAATTCAAAGAGTTGTAACGTTTGGCGAACTTTTGCCTAACAGGTTTAGTGAAATTCCAGAGCAGATTTAACTATTTTTATGTTATAAGTTTTTTATAGCGGTGGAGATATAGCATGAAGTTACTAGTGATTAGTGCAACAAGTGGAAAAAACTTGGATTTAGCAAATTTAATAGGAGATCTTGCAAAAAAGATGTCTCATCATGTGGAAATTATAGATTTGGTTTCTTTAAACCTACCTCTTTATTCAGAGCAAGAAGAAAGCAGAGGAATTAGTCAAAATGCTTTTGTGCTAAAAGATAAAATTATTAATGCTAATGCAGTTATTTTCTTAGCGGCAGAATATAATGGTTTAATCCCTCCTTCTTTGAATAATGCAATTGCTTGGATTAGTAGAACGGCAGAAAACTGGCGAGAAGCTTTTAATGGAAAAGTAGGGGCCATTGGAACTCATAGTGGAAGTGGAGGAGTTCGAGCTTTAGAAGCAATGAGAGGTCAGCTTTCATATATTGGAATGAATATTTTAGGTCGATGTATTCATACACATTTTCAAAAAGCAGCTAGTGTGAAGACAATTGAAAGTGTTATAAAACAATTAGAAAAGTTAAGTTAGTATATATGAAAATGTTTTTTCATGTATTTTTTTTAGAAGTTGTTGCTAGAATTTTTATGGTGTTAGGCTTATTTCCTTTACACTCCTTTGCAAGTGACTTTGATAAAATGGCAATGGAAATGGCAACAAAGTTTGATGCTCCCTTTAAGACAGTTAAGGATGTTAACTTTGAGAAGTATGTTTTAATTGATGTTAGAAATAAAGAAGAGTTTAATATATCTCACATAAAAAGTTCTATTAATATTCCTTATGCAAGTTATAAAAAAGAAATTCTTAAGCTTAATAGAAATAAAAAGTATATTGTATATTGTTCTGTAGGATATAGAAGTGGAAAAGTCGTACAGTATATGAAAGAGCATGGTATTGTTGGATATAACTTATACGGAGGTATATTTTCTTGGTATAATCAAGGCAAAAAAGTATACTCAAAAGGTAGTGAAACCAAGAATATTCATACTTATAGTAAATCTTGGTCTAAATGGATAGATAATAAGAAAGATATCAAATATTAGAGCTAGATTATGGATATAGAGCAAATTAAAAAGTTACTTCATCATAGAGAGCCATATCTTATGGTTTCTAAAGTCATAAGTTGTAGTGAAAATAAAATAGAAACAATTAAAACTCACACGAATGATGAAGCTCATATTAAAGGACACTTTCCTGGTGCTCCTATTGTTCCTGGAGCAATGTTACAAGAAATGTGTACTCAATCAGCAGGTATCTTATTAACAAAGTTTCATTGCCCTGTAGATAATTATGATAGTGAAGTAACAAAAGGCCATGCTATTGGTGTTTTAAGAAGAGTTGAAAAAGCAAAGTATTCAAAAATTGTTAAGCCTCATATTTCTATCGAAGCTAGAGTTGAATTAAAAGAACAAGTCGAAGATATTTTCAGTTTTAAGGCTAAGGTTTTTCAAAATAATGAAAAGGTTGCCTCTTTAAGTTTTAGTTTAATTAATACTTCTGATTCTATTTTATTTTAATTTTTTAAACTGCCCTACTAACGTGGGGCTAATTTCTTAAGATAGATTTGATTATAATAATAAATAAAAAGCTCCAAATGATCACTCAGTCTTATTGGATCCTTAGTTGTACACCAAGTCCTTCTCATCAATCGATTAATATTTGCTC
>JAOARC010000011.1 GCA_025210745.1 Bacteriovoracaceae bacterium | reverse complement strand
GCAAATATTAATAGGCTAATAAGAAAGACATGGTGTACAACTAAAGATCCGAAAAGATTAACAGATCATTTAGAAATATTTATTTATTATTACAATCAGGTTTATCTCAAGAGGTTAGCCCCACGCTAGTAGGGCAGTTTACATACGATATTTTTAATAACCCTTAATTTACGTTTTATAATAGAAGTATAAGTATTAAAGCCCTTTTCTTTTCTTTCATAAAAACGTCCAGCTTTTTTACCAACTATTTGTAATGCCTTTCCATTAGAGTTTTGAGTTGTAATTTCTAGTTGAGTAAATGAGTTATTTGAAAATAAGGAGCAAATTTTAGAAGCAGTTTCTTCAGGTTTGTAACCAGCAATTTTTATAAGTGAGTTGTTAATATTTAATTTAGAAATATGAGTTTCATTATTATTAATGCTGATATCAGCACAAATTTCAAAAGCTCTTTTTTCTTTTATAAATTGTTTTTTTTGAAAAATGTTTTTTAAATCTTTTCTGTGTTGGTATTGAATTTCTGCTACTGTATCAAGCTCTATTCGTTTACATTCTTGTGCGGCAAAAGAAGATAATGTTCCAAGAGCTAATAATCCCATTAATAGTTTTTTCATAACCTATTCTCCAGTTTTTATGTTTATAAAGTGAATATTGTTTTCATAACTGTTATTTGTAGTTTCTTTGTTTTTATAAATTTAACTATTAATCCATTATTTTAAAGGCGATCTTTCTTGATCAGATTGAATTTTATTTTTTAGTCCTTACTTTTTCGAGCAAGGACTGATTATCTAATTAGAGTTTTAGATAACATCACAAGTGAAATCAGATAGGACGTGTTCTATTATCTCAGGTTCATACTCAGGTCTAGCAATGGTGCCAGTATTATGGGTATTTGAGGTATAATCTGCATCTTTTACATTTATACTAACAACATTTTTAAGATCCTCAGATAGGTTAAAATTTACATATGTGATAACTGTCCTTGTTTCAGGAAAACTCCATAAACCACCGATTACTTTTTCTCTTTCAAAAAAAATCCCAACTTTTGGTGAATTATCTCTATCATCAACAAATATATCGTCAGATTTTACTGAAGTGTTTAAGGCAACAAGTAGATTAGGTTTGTCTCTAAGCCCTTCGCCTTTTGGACATACAACACTCTTGCCCATTAAATCTTGATTAATAGCAATCCTAATTTTTTCTCCATGAGATTGAGCTGCATTTGCCTGACTGAATGTAAGCATACTTAAAATTACTAAAATCAATATTTTCTTCATTTTTATCTCCGAATTTATACTCATAAACCTAATGGTTCTTTAAAACCGTTTGTATTTTATTTCTTTGTATTTTAAATTTATTCAAGAAAGCTAACCTTTAAAAATGGACTTTCTTGTTTTTTTAACTCTTCTTTTTAAAGTCCTAGCTCTTTTGAGCGAGAACTGATTATTTCTCTAGTGGTTTAGAATAAGTTACCTGAAGAACTAATTCTTTATAATTACTGTTCTTGTTGGTTCAGATTCACTTGGAGATAGATCACCTTCCCAAAACTCCACAATAACTTTTTTATTATTGTTATGCATTGCTTGAATTATATCTCTCACTTTAAAACCTTGATCAAGACATTGATTTAATGTGATATCTTCAATAACTTGATAGTCTACATAGTGCTGAGTCTCAAGGCCTAAAAGTCCACCTTTAGCTTTTAAATAACAACTTGATGCAAAAGATGAAAAACATCCTAAAACTATCATTCCTAAAATTAACTTCTTCATTTAAACTCCTCGAGTATACACTCATTAAACTAATGTTATTTTCATAACCGTTATTTTTTATTTCTTTATATTTTTATTCTTTACAATAAAACTTGACTTTTAAACCTAGTTTTATTGAATGTTTTTCTACTTATTTCTAAAGTCAGTGCTATTGTGAACACTGACTTTTTATTTAATTAGAGATTAGTAAATTTAATAATATCTTTTGATCTTACAGACTCTAAACCTTTGCAGAGTTCACCTGTCTCATTAGCTTTCTCTATCCTATAACAAAAGTCTGACATTGAAATATTGTCATCAGAACTTTTTTGGTACTTTTTGTAAAGTTTATGAATCTCATTTCCTGAACACTTTTTTGATTGCTCTATAACTTCAATTAATTTCTTTACTCTTTTAGACCTAATTCCATACCTAATACCTGTTCCTCCAACTAAAAGACCTGGAATTACAAGAGATATACCTCCTGTAAAAGGGGCAACAGCTGCAGCTGGCACGCTAATTATAGAAGATCCTGCAAATACTCCACCAGACTCAGCTGCTTTAAATTTCATAACGTCTACACAATCAGCGAAACTAGACATCGATATGCTTACTAATGTTAATCCAATCAATAATTTTTTCATAATAAATTCTCCTTATGCGTTCTCTTTAATCTAATGTTATTTTCATAACGGTTATTTTTTAATTCTTTGTCTTTTCATTCTTTTCAAAAAAGCCTGCTTTTAAACCTAGCTTTCTTGAATATTCAGTTCTTCTTTTTTAAGTCCTAGCTCTTTCGAGCAAGGACTTATTATCTAACTAGAGTTTTAAATACTAATCTTTTGCACACTTACTTCCCTTATGTTTGACCATTTTTACAACTTCAGTTGGTTCCGCTCTCTGAGGCTCATAAACGGCGAATATATGCGTTAAAGGATATGTATCTATGTGTCCTAAATTTCTAATGTCAGGATAGAAGTCAGCGCCTCTGTAATAATTCAAAAGCTGTCTTTTACATTTCTTAGCTTCGATTTTCACAGCTAGCTCATTGATTCCTGCAAAGGATGACATAGCTCCTAACGCTAACAATCCAATTAACAATTTTTTCATCATCTATTCTCCTGTTTTACGCTAATAAACCGAATGGTTTAGAGTGAGTTTTATCTTTCTTTTTAAGTCCTAGCTTTCTCAAATAAGGATTCAAGTTTTATCTCGTCTTATAAGATATTGTTTTTGAGAAGTTTGATTATCCTTTTAAATCGCTTGTTTCCAACAACAACATCTTCATCTGAGTTAATAGCCTTCTTTAATATCTTATAATCCTTTTTAAAATTTAGTGTTTTGATAACTCCAATGGATACTTTAAATGGCAGCACAACGATATCAGCAGCTAAAGCACCAATCATTGGAATGTTATAAATCGGCGTAAGATAAGCAAGTAGGATAGCACTTGTTTGATATTCTGTCTGGTAGTCAAAATAAATCTCATCATAAACACGCCCTTGAAAATCAGCAAGATAAGACTCATAGTATTGTCTATCAGACAAAGCCTCAAGTCGAATAAATCCACTATCAAGCTTTGGCGTATTACTTTTAATCTCAAGCTCTTGTGTTTCTGCAATAACATCAAAAGTAATGGTTTCTCTGATCACATCGTTCGTTATGGTTTCAGTTGTTCTTTTGTTCGAAATAGAGCCAGCAAAAGAAGAGAGACTCCCTAACGCCAATAATCCAATCAATAGTTTTCTCATAATAATCCTCCAAATATATAGTTCATTTAATAAATGTTTTTATTTTTTTCTAAGTTTTTTATCTTTTATCTTTTATCTTTTATCTTTTATCTTTTATCTTTTATCTTTTATCTTTTATCTTTTATCTTTTATCTTTTATCTTTTATCTTT
>JAOARC010000010.1 GCA_025210745.1 Bacteriovoracaceae bacterium | reverse complement strand
TAAACTGCCCTACTAGCGTGGGGCTAACCTCTTGAGATAAACCTGATTGTAATAATAAATAAATATTTCTAAATGATCTGTTAATCTTTTCGGATCTTTAGTTGTACACCATGTCTTTCTTATTAGCCTATTAATATTTGCTCTTAGCATCGCTAACGTATGATTTATTTTAAATAGTGGGTCAAAGTGAACTTTTTTAAGCTCACCTTGTCCTGCAACTGTTGCAACCTCAGACTTAAACTGCCTATAATCAGAGTCCTTTAAGTGTTTACGAACTACTTTCTTATAGTTTTTATGCTCATCTGAATCTACTCTTGCTTTAGAATCAATAGAGTTTTTAATAGACTCAAAGAGCTTATCTAATCCTTCTTGATGATAAGATTTTCTATAACCGTATTTTCTTTTGGATATTTTTGCTAAATGACCAAAAGCTGCTATCTGGCTAACTTTTGCCCCCAAGATGTAACGTCTGTTAAAGTCAACAGCTACGCTTATACTAAGAGGTTTTAGCTTTGTGTTCTCTTTTGTTATAAGGTCATCAAATTGAATGTGGGTGGATTTATTTTTTTGAAGCTTTTTTATAAAATTCTTATTCTTAAGTTTTGATTTTTTACCCAAATAGATAAGTTTTCTTCTAACTGTCTCTTTATTAACTCCAAGAATAAGTGCTGACTTTCTTAAAGAAACACCTGATGATAAAAGCTTAAATACTGGATAATTAATTCTTCTTTTTTTTTGACCATACTCCAAAGTTCCTGTTGATGCACTAAACTTTTTACCACAGCTTGTGCATTTAAATCTTTGAATTACTCTGGAATCATTTTTTCTTTTGTAGGAACCATCTTTAATAATATGGGCTAAATGACAATGAATATTTGGGCAGTTACGTTTCATATGTCTTTTTATTCAAAAAGGAAAATATATGAAATAAACTATATACTTGTAATTACTTAGTTTTGAGATAAGAAAGAAAGACTTTGGGGACAATATTATTTCTTTTGTAACACCACAGTTGTAGGGCAGTTATTAAAATTTAAAAGTATATTGTGCTTTAACCTCTTTTTTTCTTGCATTATAGATAAATTCATTTTGTTTTATAGATATTCTAATTTGTTGTGTAATAAGAGGACCAAGTATAGGAGAAGCATCAATAAGCAATTCACCGGCTTCATTATTTGCAACAACGCGAACTATGTTTTTCATATATTCTTTTCCCCATGTTGTAGAGATAATAGCTCTTTGAGTTGTACTAATAGGGTTTTGGGCGTAGGCCATAAACACAAATAATAATAATATTATTTTTATCATATCCCTATTGTATCAAAAAAAAGTGCTAGCGTATTTAACTATTGATATTTTTCCATGAAATAAGATTATGAACATCTGTAAAACCTTGATTTTTCATTATACTTATTGCCATTTTACTTCTTAGTCCACTTGCACAAAAGAAGGCAATTTTTTGATTTTTAGGATATTGATTAAAAATAGTAGAAATATTGGCAAGAGGTATATTAATACTGTTTTTTACATTACTTTGAGCAAATTCTTCGGGGTTTCGCACATCTATGAGAACAGCATTTTGCTGTATAAGCTCTTTTGCCATATTTTTAGCTTTTCTATTTTTATAAATTTTATAAGTAATAAAAAAGCTAATAATAAGAAAAGGGTAGTATTTTTTTATTATTTCCATATTTGTTCTTTTTTTTGTTGATTACAGTATTATAATATTGTAATATACTTTTTAAGTAAAGAAATATAAGGAAAAAGTATGGAAGAGATGATTAAAAATAGTGAATATGTTGCTCAGATTTTGAAAGTACTTGGTCATCCTAAAAGATTATTACTTCTATGTTTACTAAAAGATGAAGAAAAGTCAGTTGGTGATCTAGAAAAAGCATGTCAGATAAGCCAGTCACAAGTTTCTCAATTTTTAAAAGCGATGGAATTACAAGGAATTGTTTCTAAAAGAAAAGAAAGTAACTTTGTTTTTTACTATATTTCTGACTTAAGAATAAAACAAATCATAAAACAATTAGATAGAATTTATTGTCAAAATTAAGGAATAAATATGTTAGATAAATTTTTAAAGCAAATGCAATTATTTTTAATCAACTTTTCAACAAATCATCCCAAAAAAATTATTCTAATTGGAGCCCTAATCACAATTATTTTTTTAGGTGCTTTCCCAAAGATTGTTACGGATACAGACCCTGTTCACATGCTTCCAAGTGATAATCCTGCTGTTATTTTGCATAACCAGCTTAAGGAAGAATTTAATATTGCAGATGTTGTTGCTCTGGGAATACAACATAAAGAAGGCAAAACGCTATTTACTCCACAAATACTTAAGAGAATTGATCTTATAACAAAAGATTTAATTGAACTTAAAGATGAAGATGGAACTGAGATTTTTAAAGTTATTGATCTTATGTCTGTATCAACGAGTGATGATATTATTAAAAATGACAAAGGAGAATTACTTGTAACAAAGTTAATGAATGAAGTTCCGAAAACTCAATTACAAGCAGATAGTTTGTTAGATCGAATTAATCAAAATCCAATGCTTGCTGGAAAACTTGCAGCAAAAGACGGCTCTCTTATCGGTATTTTTATGCCTATTAATAAAGGAAAAAAAGATCGTACTTATTATCTTTCACAAAAGATAAAAGAAATAACAAATAAATATTTAACAGATCAAGAGCAGTATTATTTTGCTGGATTACCAGTTGCAGAGTCTACTTTTGGTAATGAGATGTTTATTCAGATGGCTGTATATGCTCCTATGGCAGGGTTAGTTATTTTTCTTTTACTACTTATTTTTTTTAGAAGTATAAAGGTTGTTATCGCCCCAATGATTCTTGCTATGATGGCGGTTATTTGGTCAATGGGGGCTTTGATTTATTCTGGAAATGTTATTCATATCATGAGTTCTATGATTCCTATTTTTATTATGCCTATTGCCGTGCTTGATTCTGTTCATATTTTAAGTGTTTTAAGTGAGAAAATTTCAAAGGGACATAGTCGCACGCAAGCAGTTAAGGATGTTATTTTAGAATTATTTAATCCAATGTTTTATACCTCTTTAACAACGGTCGTTGGTTTTGCATCTCTTGCAACAACTGGAATTCCCCCAGTTGTTGTTTTTGGTATTACAATCGCTTTTGGTGTTGCTATCAGTTTTTTACTAACGATTATTTTTATTCCCGCTTATACAATGCTTGTTGATCAAAAGGCATTAGATAAGTTTGGTTATGTCCCATCTAATAAAAGTACTATTAATCTAATCTCAAAAGTATTTGAACGTCTTTCTTGGAAAAAATCGAAGATTATTATTTTAGTTTCTGTTGTTGTTATGATTCTATCTGGGTTTGGTGTAAGAAAAATTATTATTAATGATAATCCTGTTCGTTGGTTTAAAAAAGGACATGCTTTAAGAGTTGCAGATGTAGAAATGAATAAAGCTTTAGCGGGAACTTATATGACAAATCTTGTTTTTAGCTTCTCACAGACAGATGAATCCATTAAGGAAGAAGATGATTTTGCTATGGAGGAAACTGTTGACTTAAAAACAATCAAAGATCCAAAGGTACTTCAATACATGGATAAAGTTTCTTCTTTCTTATTGACTGTAAAGAAACAAGATGGAACACAAATGATTGGTGGTACAACAAGTATAACTGATGTTTTAAGAAAAGTTGGACAGGTTGCTTTTAATAAGAATGAACTTCCAAAAACGAGGCAAGAGGTTTCTCAATATATGTTTCTTTTTGAATCGGGAGATATTAAGAAAGGAAGAGACATGTGGAAATTAATAAAACCGGGAGAATCAAAAAAATCTCAAATGTGGATTCACTTTAAATCCGGTGATAATCAAAATATGGATTATATTCAAGATCAGTTGAAGCAATTTATGTCTCAAAATCCACCACCTGTTATTGAAGGCGAGGTTCTTCATGTTCAGTGGGCAGGTTTAATGAAAATTAATAGTGTGTGGCAAGCACAAATGGTTAGTGGTATGGCTGAAGCCTTAATAGGTTCATTTATTATTGTTTTTCTCATGATGGCTTTCTTATTTAAAAGTGTAAAGTGGGCTACAATAGCAATGCTTCCTCTTAGTTTAACTATTTTGTTTATATACGGATTAATTGGATATGCAGGAAAATTTTATGATATGCCAATTGCAGTGCTTTCAAGTCTTACTTTAGGACTATCTGTAGATTTTGCAATTCATTTTATCGAACATGCAAAAACATATAATGAAAAATACGGAAGTTTTTCTAAAACATTTAAAAAACTATTTGATGGAACTGCACAGGCTATTTGGAGAAATGTAATGGTTATCTCGATAGGATTTACACCATTGTTTTTTGCTGCATTACAACCATACTTTACAGTAGGTATGTTTTTCTTCTTAATTATGCTTGTAAGTGGAGTGACAACGCTTTTATTAATACCTTCACTAATAAAAGAGTTTGAAAAATTATTACCTGGATTTAAAAAATAATAACAAAAGAGGAAAAAATGAAAAAAAATATTATGGCTTTATCTTTATTAATTGTAACAAGTTCATTTTCTATAACGGTTGATGACATTATGAAAAGAGCACATCTTAATTCTTACTATCAAGGAAATGATGGACGATCCCAAATTTTAATGAAGATTTATTCTAAAAAAGATAGTAATCCAATCAAAAAACTATTTTATATGTTGCGACTTGATAAGAAAGATGGTGGGGAACAGCTATTTTATACATATTTTATTAGACCATCTGATATAAAAAGAACATCTTTCTTAGTTCATAAAAAAATAGATGCTGATGACTTTAGAAGATTATATATACCTGCTTCTGATAAAGTTCTTGCGATTGCGGGATCAAGAAAACAAGACCCTTTTATGGGAAGTGATTTTTCTTATGAAGATGTGTCTGGAAGACACTATTTAAAAGATAATCATACTTTAATTGAAGAATCAAAGCTTGATAGCAAACCTGTTTATATAACACAAAGTATCCCCAAAATAAAAGAGACAAAGATTAAAAGTATTAAAGCATGGATTTCTAAAAAAGATTTTACTCCTCTTAAAGTTGAGTATACAAATCATGATGGAAAAGTATTTAAAAGGTATCAAGCTTTAAAAAGCCAAGTTATTGATGGTTTTCATACTACGACAAAAAGACTTATGGAGTCACCATTAACAGGTAGTTATACAGAAATGTTGATTAATCCCAAAAAAACACAATACAATATTGGCCTTCGTGAAAGTGACTTTTCGCAACGATCTTTAAAAAACCCTTCAATGAAGTATTTAAAATAGGAGATCGCTATGAAAGTATTATTTTATTTAATTTTAATAATGAATGTGACATTTGCTAGTGAGTTTGATGATTTTAGTGAAGTAGAAGAAGATGTACCAGTATTAATTATTAATGGAGATGTCGAAATAGAATATGGTGTAAAAGAAAATAATTTTGATAATCAAACTTTAGGAAATACTCGTTTTAGATTAAAGACAGATAAAAGTGTAGGAAAAGTCAGCTTTTATGGAAAGGCTGATTTTGTTAAAGATATGCCACAAAGTACCCATTATGTTGATATAAGAGAGTTACGAGTAAATTACAAGATAATGGAAAATACTGACATTAGTATTGGTAGACAGATAAGTACTTGGGGAGTTGCTGATATGTTATTTATTAATGATCTTTTTCCAAAAAATTGGGTAGCTAACTTTCAAGGAAGAGAAAATGAGATGTTAAAAGATCCTTCCAATGCATTGAGATTAACCCATTATTATAATGAGTTAGTTTTTGATTTTGTTTATCAACCAGAGTTTACATCCGATTTAACTCCTAATGGATGTCATTTTTCAGTATTTGACCCTAATCAAGGAAAAACTGTTTTAGACAAAAAAGAATGCACAAGGGTTGGACCTTCTCAAAGAGATAGGGGGTTAGATAAACCGGAGATTGCTTTTAATTTAAGATCTACAATAGATGAAAATGAGTATGGACTTTATGTTTATAAAGGATATTTTAAGTCACCAAGATCTATAGAACTTAACGCTGGAGTATTAAGCCCAATTCATACTGAGCTAGCTGTTTATGGAGCTTCTTTTGAAGGAGCTATGAGTTCTGGTATTTTTAGTTTTGAAACAGGCTATTATGAATCCTTGGAGGACCTTAAGGGAGATGACTTTTTTATTGAAAATTCTTCTTTGAAATATTTATTTGGTTACAGACAGGATTTAAGTCATAAATTTTCTTTTGGAGTTCAGTTATATCAGGAAAAAATGATGCATTATGAAGAATATGAAAAGTCTTTTAAATCGAATAATCTTCAAGGATATAAATTTAGAAAAAAAGAAAATCAATCAACTTATACATTAAGATTAACTTATAAAGCACAACAAGAAACTCTTTTATTGTCTTTGTTTAGTTATATTAGGCCAGATGATAAAGATAGCTTTACAAAGGTTGAAGCCTCAAAAAAAATAAATAATAACCTTAAGCTAACTGCTGGAATTAATATCTTTTCAGGAAAAAATAATTATGAAAATAGGGAATTTGGAATGTTGCGTGATGATGATAATTTATATACGAGATTAAATTACAGCTTTTAATGAGGAGAATAAAAATGAATAATGAAAAAAATTGTACTGTAAGCTCAACACCATTGGAAATTTTATTAAGAAGAATAGCTGGTAGTTTTATTATAATTGCAGCACTACTTACAATTGCTCACTCAACAAAATGGATATATTTTATTATTTTTATAGGAGCGAACTTATTACAGTCTTCTTTTACGAATTGGTGTCCTATGATGACAATTTTAAGAAAGGTTTTTAAGGTTAAAGGGTGAATAAAATACTTTTTCTTTTTATAATCCTTACATCATGTAAAGATGAATCTTTAAAAATTGATTTAAAAAAAGCGAAAGATCTTATTTTTAGCTCTCAAGAAAATATTATTGTTTTAGATGTTCGCTCTAAGCAGGAGTGGGCAGAAACAGGGATTATAAAAAAATCTGTTTTGAAAAACCCTTATGATAAAGATTTCTTTTTATTTGTTGAAAAACTAGATAGGAAGAAGACTTATTTTGTTATATGTCATTCTGGTGGAAGAAGCTCTAGAGTAGCTTATAAAATGAAGCAGATGAACTTTAATGTTTTTGATGTAGCAGATGGTATTGTTGGATGGATAAAGGAAGATTATCCTCTTGTTGTTTACCAGGATATAAAGTCTCTTGGAAAAAAAGTTGCTCGTTCATTAAAAAAAGAATTGTCTTATAACTTAAAGCAAGCTTTTATGAGGGGTGGTAATTTACATGCTATAAAATACTGTAATATCAATGCAATGAGTATAACATCTTCCTTAGCTAAAAAGTATAATGTAAAAATAAAGCGAGTGTCAGATAAAGCAAGAAATAGTTTAAATATAGCAAAAGGTGAAGAACTCAAGTATATTAAATTATTTAAAGCTCGTTTAAAAAATAACGTTACTATCGGTGCAATGATGAATAAAGAAGGAACGAGTATGTATATTCCAATTGTAACTAATAATCAGTGTTTAAAGTGTCATGGAGATAGAAAGCAAGATCTTACTAAGGATGTTTTAGAAAAAATTAAACAACTTTATCCAAAAGATAGAGCATTAGGTTATAAAGTAAATGAATTAAGAGGTATCTTTCACATTAGTACATTAAAATAAAGAGGAATATATGAAATTAGAAATAAAACACTTTTATGATGTAGCAACATATACATTAACTTACATAGTCTTCGAGAAAAATACAAAAGAAGCTATTATAGTTGATCCCGTTTTAAATTATGATCAAGCTGGGTCTAAGATAACCTATAGTTCAATAAAAGAAGTGATTGCCTTTTTAAAAGAAAATAATTTAGACCCTAAGTATATTTTAGAAACTCATGCACATGCAGATCATTTAAGTGCTGCTTTTGATCTTAAGAAAACTTATCCTAAAATAAAAATTGCGATAAGTGAGAGAATAATTGAAGTGCAAAAAACATTTAAAATGATGTTTAATTTAAAAGAATTTGTTGCAGATGGTAGACAGTTTGACTGCCTTTTAAAAGATGGCGATATTATTAAGCTCGATTCATTTGATATAAAATCAATACATACACCTGGGCACACGCCTGCATGCACTTCATTTTTAATTGATAATCTTTTATTTACAGGAGATGCTTTGTTTATGCCTGATTTTGGAACAGGAAGGTGTGATTTTCCTTTAGGAAGTGCTAAGGAGCTATATAACTCTATTTATAATAAGCTTTACTCTTTACCAGTAGAAACAAGGGTTTTTACAGGACATGACTATCAGCCAGGTGGTAGAGAGCTTAAGTTTGAATTTTCAATCGGTGAGTCTAAAAAATATAATATTCAGTTAAATGAGAATACTCAGGAAGAAGATTTTATCTTTTTTCGAGAATCAAGAGATAAAACACTTAGTGCACCAAAGTTATTACTTCCAAGCATTCAGGCAAACATTGCTGCAGGAGAATTACCTGCTTTAGAGGATAATGGAGTATCGTATTTAAAGATTCCAATATTTTATAGTTAAAGTATCATTAAATAGGTAGTTGAAAGACAGTTATCTGCTGCATGAAATATTTTTTATTCTAACATTCTATTATTTAATCCCTATATAGATTTCTACTTCTGAAGGACCTTTATAAAGTTCATAGTCTGTTTGAAAAATTCTTTTTTCGATACAATTATCATTACTAAAGTAGTCCCAGATTTCTTTCCAGGTGTTAATAACTGCATTGGGCATTTCACCTTTTCCTGTGAAAACAAGATAGTTTCCACTTTTCAAGGTTATCTTATTCAAACCATTTATTTTTTGATCAGAGCATGCTGAAACATCAAATGCTCCATTCTGGTCGGATTCATAATTGGAATAAACTCCAATTATTGATGTGCCAGCACTAAGATTTACAAAGATATCTTTGTAAAATGATTCCCATAATTTTCCGATCTGTGCTGTTTTTGGATTGATCTCATTTGCATTTTTTGTTCTTACCGTGATTCCATATGCCGTTTGTTTCTTTTGAATGTAGGTGCTTTTCATAAACCTTCCTTTACGAACTTTTGTTTTTCTATGCAAAAAAAAAGCCCGACATAAAGTCGGGCTTTTTTTATATTTATAATCTTACTATAAAGCTCATAAATGGCGGGAGCGAAGGGACTCGAACCCTCGGCCTTCTGCGTGACAGGCAGACGTTATAACCAACTTAACTACGCCCCCGCGGTAAGTAAGAATATACTGATTTTGGTTACTTGGGTCAAGAAAAAAGTTAAAAAAAATAATCTTCCTCTAAATATTTTTGCTCTATATAGAATAAATGATATTCTTTTTGTGAGGAGATCTTATGGAAGGATTCATACATTCTTTGTGGCAATATTTAGTTATGTCCGCACCATATCTTATTTTAGGTTTATTGCTGTCTGGCGTTATTTACGTCTTTATGCCGGCTCATAAGGTTCAAAAGTGGCTAGGAAAAAAAGGTTTTTCTGGAGTTATAAAAGCTTCACTAATTGGTGTTCCACTACCTTTATGTTCTTGTAGTGTTATTCCTACAGCTGTTACTTTGAAAAAATCTGGAGCATCTAATGCAGCAACGAGCTCCTTTTTAATATCGACCCCTGAATCAGGTGTTGATTCTATCTCGATTACTTATGCATTGATTGATTTGCCTATGACAATTATAAGGCCTATTGCAGCTTTTGCTTCAGCGTTCTTTGCAGGGTTATTACAATTAAAGTTTAATAGTGAAGATGAAAAGGTCGCTGAAGAATTTGTGACAGAGCCTTGTTGTGGAACTAAAGATAAAATTAACTTTAGCATTTCTCTCATTTTTAAATATGCATTTGGAAAACTATTAAATGATATCGCTGGATGGTTATCAATTGGTATTATATTGGGAGCACTAATAAGCTTTCTTTTTCCTGAATCATTCTTTTTAACACTAGGGGAGCATGGATCTAAGCTTCTTATTTTATTAGTTGGTATTCCTCTTTATATATGTGCAACAGCTTCAACTCCAATTGCTGTTTCATTGATGTTAAAAGGCTTAAGCCCAGGAACAGCTTTATTATTATTACTTGTAGGTCCTGCTACTAATATTTCAAATATTTCAGTTCTACAAAAATACATTGGTAAAAAGGGTGTTTTAATAAATATTTTTTCTATAGCATTTGTTGGAGTTGTATTTTCTTATATTGTCGACTTTTTTTATGCAAATTATTTTACTCTTTCTATGGAAAGTTTAAAAGCTTCACATCAGCACGAAAGTTTTAGCATGTTTGAAAATATCTGTGCTGTCGTTTTAATAATACTTCTTTTAAAAGGAGTATATGTAGAAAATATTAAGCCTAGGTTTGTTAAGCAAAAGAGTTGTTGTGGATAAGAGTGTTTTTATTACAGGTGGAACTTCTGGTATTGGTGCGGCTATGGCAAAGCTTTACAGTTCAAAAGGATATCGTGTTGCTGTTTGTGGAAGAAATCAGAAAAAGTTTGAATCTAACTTTAAAGATACAAGTATAGACTTTTATCAAGTTGAAGTAACAGATCTAATGGCTCTTAAAGATGCTATAAAAGACTTTTCAAAAAATGGCTTAGATATTGTTATTGCTAGTGCTGGTATTGGTTATAAATCAAAATCTTCAATCCCAAATTATGATGAATGCAGAAATATCTTTGATATAAATGTTCAAGGAGTTATAAATACATTTGAAGCTTGTACTCATATCTTTAAAGAAAATGGTGGTGGAAAAGTTGCTGCTATATCTTCAATAGCTGCATTTAATGGGCTACCTGGAGCTCCAGCTTACTGTGCATCAAAAGCAGCAGTAAGAACTTATTGTGAATCAATGTCTATAAGTTTAAAAAAATATAATATAAGCGTTACATGTATATGTCCGGGTTTTATAAAAACACCTTTAACAAGTACAAATAAACATCCAATGCCATTTTTACAAGATGTTGATACATCAGCTCAACGTTTTGTACAGGCCATAGATAAAAATAAATCTCTTTATATTTTTCCTTTCTTATTTGGATCAATTGTAAATTTATTAGGAAAGTTACCTCGAAAGATGTTTGTCTTTATTATTTCAAGATCAAAAATGAATTATACTAGGAGTTATGATCAATGAATATTTATGATTTTAATGTAAAAAATATTAAGGGTGAAGATGTTTCGATATCTAAGTATAAAGGAAAAAAACTTCTTATTGTAAATACTGCTTCAAAGTGTGGATTCACTCCCCAGTATGAAGGTCTTGAGGTTTTGTATAAAGAATATAAAGACAACTTAGAAGTACTTGCTTTTCCCTGTAATCAATTTGGAGCTCAAGAACCAAGCAGTTCTTCTGATATTGAAAAGTTTTGTTCTTTAAATTTTAATACGACTTTTCCAATTTTTGAAAAAGTTGAAGTAAATGGTAAAAAGGCACATCCTTTATATGAGTATCTTAAAGAACAAGCTCCTGGCTTATTAGGTTCTAAGAAAATCAAATGGAATTTTACAAAGTTCTTAGTTGATGAAAATGGAAACGTTTTAAAAAGATACGCTCCCACAGTTAAACCTAAAGATATAGCGAAAGACCTTTAAGGATTCATAACTCTAGAGAAAATTCCGTAAAGAGCAAAAAGAAGAAAACCAATTGTAAAAAGCTTTTTTATAATTACAAAAAAGAGGTTTTCCTTTTTTACTATCTTTTCACTTTGAGATTCCTCAAATAACCCTTCTGGAATTTGCGTTGTTATTCCAAGAGGTAATAACTTTTCTTTGGCATTATCACTTAAAGTTTCAAAATCGCTTTGGTCCATTTGTATGGATAAAATAGTATTTGAATAGTTTATAGATTTTCTTTTATTATAAACCTTTTGGGCTTTTTCTTTATTTTGCTCAAGCTCTTGTTCATCCATTAATACTTGGTAGGGAATATTTTCGCTATCTAGAATGGATGAAATCTGATTCATTTCTTTTTCTGATAATTTAGTAAAGACCACTATATAGCTCCTATAGTTTGATTATATAAAGTTTTGAGTATAAAGTTAATGGATGAGATTCATTGCATCATTAATTATATCATTGTTTTTACATGGCCTATTGTTACTAAGTTTTAGTGATAAGCCAAATGATGCTTCGCACTCTAGTAATATTGGAGCTACTAGAATTAAAGCAAGAATTGTCTCAGTTAAAGAAAATACTCAAAAATCTGGGATGAAAAAAAATCTAAAAAAGAAACTGCTCAAAAAATCAAATAATGTGAGTGATATATCAAAGTCTAAAGTATCTAGTGGTCAGAACTCTAAGATATCGAAGTATCTATCTAAAATTAGGTCTATGATTGTAGATAATAAGTATAAAAATAGATTATCATCGAGGTTGAATTTAACTGGAAAGGTTGGATTGTTATTTGATGTAATGCGAAGTGGTGAGTTTGAAAACCTAAAAGTTGTAAGCTCTTCTGGTAAAGAGCCTCTAGATGAGTCAGCACTTGGTACAATAAAAAATATTGGATCCTTTCCTCCTATTCCAGATCAAATTATAGTGGCTTCACTGTCTGTCGAAATAGAAATTGAATACCAATAATCCTACAAAGTTATGACATTTTTTTAAGTTTTGTATGTTATAGATTATCTATGAAATTAAGCCTTTTAATGCTTTTATTTAGCTTCTGTGCAAGTGCTAACTACAGGTTAGAAAAGGTTATCTATACTGGGGATCAAAAACCTGAAGTCAAGATAGAATCTGAAGATGAAATTGATTCTGAAAAAATCCTAGATACAAAAGCTACTTCTATTGATGATATTTTAAGAGTATCAAATAATGCAACGACCGCTAGAGGTCCAAGAAGCTCTGGTGAAGGAATTCAAGTTCGTGGATTAGATTCTGATAAAATTTTTGTAAAAGTTGATGGAGTAAGACAAAACTATCGTGAAGGCCACAGCTCTATGACGCCTGTTGATTTAGAAAATTTAAAAATGGTAAAAATTGATACTGGATCATCTAGCTTTTTAAACGGAAGCTCTCTTGGCGGTGGAGTTAACTTTATAACTAAAGATGCAAGAGATTATTTAGCTCCATCTAAAAAACAAGGTAGTGAGTTCTTATATCAAAATGCAAGCGCAGCTTCTGAACAAAAGTTTAACGCGAAAACAATTTTTAAAAAGGATTACTTATCAGGTCTTTTTAGTTTTACGACTACTGAAGCTAAGGATCTAGAGTTAAATAACGATGAAAAGCTAGATAACTCTTCTTATAAGGATTTTAGTGGATTAGTTAAGCTTGAGTATAAAAAGTATAAGTTTTCTTATGAAAGATTTCAAAGGGATGATAAAGCACCGTTAGATCCATCTTTAAATCCACCAAATAGACCTGAGCTTTTAAGCTTGCAGGCCAATAGTACACTAATAAAGAATACATATCGCATTGGATATGATGATCAATACTCTTTTTATGTAAATGATTATAAGACCAAAAAAATTAAAAGAGAAAATGAAGTCGTACAACAAAGATCGATTGTTACAACTGGTTTGACGGCAAAAAATAGATATCAAGATATTGATTATGGACTTGAAGCTTTTTACGATAGTTTAGATTCTAGTGAGAATGAAAATGTATTATCTGATTATCCAAAGGCAAACTCATTAAATACATCTGTTTATGCTCAAAACACTTTTAAGATGAAACACGGAAGAAGAGATATCTCTATTGTCCCTGGACTTAAATTTTCTCAGTATACAATGCAAACTAGTTCATCTGATGATAGATCAAAGAGTGCTTCAATTGTAAGCAAAAAACTATATGCCGATTATGAGCTTTTATCTAATGGCTTTTTATATGCTTCTTATGTAGAAGGATTTAATTCTCCAACGGTAAGACAAGTTTATCCTTCTGGGCTTCATTCTCCTGGGGATGGTGAATGGGCTTTAGATAATTATTTTATCGCAAATACAAGTCTGAAGCACGAAATTTCTTATAACCGAGAGATTGGTTTTAAAGTTGATAAAAGCTTTTCTTATAAAGATAAACTTACTATGAACTTATCTTTTTATAATAATGACTTTAAAAACTATATTACAATTCAAAGATTAGATTATGTTGATCAAGACGGAACTACTCAGTTTATTAATGTTAAAAATGCAAATCTAAATGGAACAAACTTTAATATTTCTTATCTTTTTGATAAATATGAATTCTCTTACTGCTATTCGCGCATTAGAGGAAAAAACTTATCTGAGAATAATTATCTTGAAGATCTTCCTGCTGATGAACGCTCGTATCAATTTAAAGTCTACTTGGATAAGTATGGAATGAATCTTGGATATCTTGGTGTAAGAACGGACGCTCAAAATAGAGTAAACCCTGAAACTCTTCAAAGAACAGATCCAACACCTGGATACTTTGTTCACAATGCTTTTTATAATCAAACAATTGCAAAGAACTTTGATTTTGGTTTAAGAATTAACAATATAGGAAATACAAAATATAGAAAACATGCTTCTCATCTTTATGAGTCGGCGCAAGATATTAGATTGAGTTTAAAATATAAAATAAACACATTATAGGAGACAATGATGAAATTATTATTAGCATTATTATTAAGTGTAAGTGCCTTTGCAACAATTCCTACTGGAAAGTATCAAGTAGAAAAAATTCAGTGTAAAACTGGAAAAGTTATGAAGCTTGGTGGAAAATTTATGATCTATACAATTTATTTAAATGTTTCTGATACTAAAATGAAGATGACAGCTAAAGCAAAAGCTGGTTCATGGGCACCGTTTAAGTTAGATTGTACACAAATTAATGAAGGTGAATATGTTCATACTAGTGAAGGAAAGTATGAAGGAGAGCTTCCAAATATTTCTACAAAATGTAATAACGCTAGATGGACAAAGATTTTAAAGAAAAAGCTTTTTGGTGTTGAAGAGTATGGAGAGTTTAACTATACGGTAAATGGAAATAAACTTGTTATCTTTAATCCAAATACTATTACAAAGTATTCTTGTGATAAAGCTGGGGATTATCCGATTTATTATTATAAGAAAATCTAATTTAATTTAAATTTATAGCTATTTGAGGACGTCGCATGGCGTCCTTTTTTTATATTTTAAAGCACTTAAGATGTATATAGTCATTACTGACTTTGCTATGATATAAAAAGATATGAGACAAACAGAGCTAAAAAAAATCTTAAAAGAAGTATATGGCCATGACGATTTTCGTTTTGATCAGCTTGCTATTATCGAAAGTGTTTTAGATAAAAAAGATACCATCGCTATAATGCCAACAGGTGGTGGAAAGTCTGTTTG
Source organism: Bacteriovoracaceae bacterium (assembly GCA_025210745.1). GTDB lineage: Bacteria > Bdellovibrionota > Bacteriovoracia > Bacteriovoracales > Bacteriovoracaceae > CAKZJW01. The sequence goes on along the minus strand of JAOARC010000010.1, from coordinate 80,112 downwards.
TTACCAAGTTCCAGCTCTATATTCTAAGGGAGTGACAATTGTTGTCTCTCCATTAATATCTTTAATGGAAGATCAGGTTAGAAATTTATCTGAAAATGGAATAGCTTCTTGTTATTTAAATTCTGAACAAAGTTATGAACAAAAACAAGAAGCAAAACAAATGCTTTTATCTGGAGAAGTTAAGATTGTTTATATTTCTCCAGAAGGACTTCTAAGCGCAGGAAGCTTAGGTTTTTTACAAGAATTAGATATTTCTTTAATTGCTATTGATGAAGCTCATTGTGTTTCTCAGTGGGGACATGAGTTTAGAAATGACTATCGAAGATTAGGTGAGTTAAAAGAAACCTTTCCTAGTGCTAGCTTTTTAGCTCTAACAGCAACAGCTGATCATAAAACAAGAGTTGATATAGCAAGGCAACTTAAGATGCAAAATGAAAATATGTTTGTATCTTCATTTGATAGACCTAATATTACCTATGAGATTCATGAAAGAGAAGATGAATTAAAGCAATTAGATGCTTTTATAAAAGATAAGCATCAATATGATACAGGAATTGTTTATTGTCTTTCTCGTAAAAAGGTTGAGCGTATAACGGATGAGCTTAAAAAATTAGGCCATGATGCTTATGCCTATCATGCAGGAATGAGTAGTGCTCAAAAGAAAAAGACTCAGAAAAAATTTAATATGCATGAAAATGTAATTGTTGTTGCAACTATTGCATTTGGTATGGGTATTGATAGGCCTGATGTTCGGTTTGTAGCTCATCTTGATCTACCTAAAAGTATAGAAGCCTATTATCAAGAAACAGGCCGAGCAGGAAGGGATGGAGAAAAGTCGAGTGCTTGGATGGTCTATGGCCTTCAAGATACGATGAAACTATCTATGATGATTGAATCATCAGAAGCAAGTGAAGAGTATAAAAAAATCGCCAAGTTTAAATTAGATGCAATGTTATCTCTTTGTGAAACAAGTTCATGTAGAAGACAGTATCTATTATCTTATTTTGAACAAAAAAGTGAAGCTTGTAATAATTGTGATACATGCTTATATCCAGTAGAAAAAGTAGATGCCACAGTGGATGCTCAAAAGCTTTTATCTTCTATCTTTAGAACAGGACAAAGCTTTGGAGCTGGACATGTGATTGATGTTCTAAGAGGTAGTAAGAATAATAAAGTTCTTCAAAAGGGACATGATAAACTATCTGTTTATGGAATTGGTTCTGATAAGGATAAAAAGTATTGGAGTAGTCTTTTAAGACAGCTTTTAAGCGAGTCTTTTGTACAAATTAATAACTGGGAGTATAGAAGCTTAGGTCTTAATGAAAAAAGTAAAATACTTTTAACTAAACAAGATAACTTCTTTATGAGAAAGCAAAAAGTAGTTGTTCCTAAAAAAACGATGAAGAATATCTCTGAGAGCCATGAGCATGGTGAGCTTTTTGAAAAGCTTCGAACTCTTAGAATGGAAATAGCCAAAGAGCATCAAGTTCCGCCATATATTATCTTTGGAGATAAAACGCTTCATGATATGTGCCAAATCTTACCTCGAGATAAATCTGAGTTTTTACTTGTTAGTGGAGTAGGGCAAAGTAAATTAGAGCGTTATGGAGATGAGTTTTTAAATGAAATTAGACTTTATTTAGATTAAAACATAAGATATTCTCATTGGAATTTATAAAAAAATGAGAATATATGAAAATCAGCACTTTTTCTAGAAATTACTTAAAAAGAACGAAAAGAGCCTATATACTATTTTTTGGTTTAATACTTTTTTTGTCCTTATTAGCACAAATTGTATTACAATATTTTATTCATCAAAATAAAAGTAACTCTCATGCTATAAACATCGCAGGTAGACAAAGAATGTTGTCGCAAAAGATTTTAGCTTATAGTTTAGAATTACAGCTTTTTAATTCAAAAAAAATAAAAAATAGTTTACTTAAATCTTTAATCGAAATAGAAGAAAATCATAACGACTTAATATATGGAAATACTAGAAGAAAAATCCCTGCTTCATTTAATCAAGTTATAAAGAGTGAGTTAAAAAAACTTGAAAAAAAATTAAATGAACTCATTGAAATGTCTAATTGTTTATTAGATTTCTGTCGCAAAGACAAAGAACAATTAGAGAAAATAAGTTTTATCGCAAGAGACTATCTAGAGGATATGAATCGAATTGTTTATTATATGTCTAATTATGCTCAAAGAGAAACTTTATTTTTATCTCATTTAGAATTTTTCTTTTTTTTGTTAATTGTAATAGCAATGTTTTTTGAATTAAAATTTATTATTTTTCCTTTTAATAGAAGATTATCTGTTGATATTGAACGTCACATGAGTTTAGTTGAAAAACAGCAACGTATTTATCAACTAGCGGAAGTGGGGCAAATGACATCAGAGATTATTCATGAGGTAAATAACTTTGTATTTATTATTTATGGAACAAATCAAATTCTTATTAGAAAAGGAAAAGAGAATAAAGAGTTAAAAGAAATCCTACCTTTTACAGATAAAATTGAGTTAGGAGCAAATAAAATTATAAATTTATGTAGAAGTATGTCTTCACTTTCAAGAATTAATAGTATATCTAATTTTAATATATCGGAAATAAAAGATGAATTAGAGGGACTTTTAAATGAAACCTTAAAAAAACATCTGATTTCTTTTCAATTTACAATTGAGTCTGATTTAAAAATTCGTTCAAGTAAGGGACAAATTATTCAAGTTTTATTTAATCTGATTAAAAATTCAATACATGCATTAGAAGAAGTTGAAGAAAAAAATATAATTTTAACCCTTTTTAGAGATAATAAAATTATATCTTTTATTATTGAAGATTCAGGACTAGGTATAACTGAAGATAATGCTGAAAAAATATTTTCTCCATATTTTACAACAAAAGAAGAAGGGAAGGGAACTGGACTTGGTTTGAGTTTATCTAAAAAAATAGCGATTGCTTTAGGAGGAGACTTAACTTATGAAAAAGGAAAAAAGGGAGCTAGATTTATTTTTAGTGTTGAAGATCAGTAGTTAATAAACTAAGATCTATTTTTTAGTAAGCTTTATTCCATCTTCACTAATAATAATCTTTTTTCTTTTATAAAGCATTCCAATCGCACTTTTAAAAGTTTTCTTACTCATAGCTAAAGATCTTTGAATCTCTTCTGGAGAGCTTTTATCATGAAGAGGAGAAAAACCTCCTCTTTTTTTAAGCATTTGCATGATCGTTACAGTTGCTGCATCTAAGTTTTTAATTCCTTGAATTTGAAGAGCACAATCTACAAGCCCATCTTCTCTTATTTTCTTAACAACAGCCTCGTATTCATTTCCTGGAATAATTGTTTTAAAAATTTCAGAATGATAAATCATTCCAATAAACTTTTTATTAATGATAACTCTGTATCCTAGATCAGTTTCTTGAACAGGAGTTATATAGACTTTATCTTTTTCTTCAATATCAAATTCTGAAGATTCAATCCATCTACCTAGCTTTGTTGTTCCATAGATTCGATCTGTTCTATCTTCTATACAAACTCTTACGAGATGATATTCACCTGGATTTACTTTTATCTTTTGCTGATTTCCCGGAACTAATAAGTCTTTATCAATTCCCCAGTGAAAAAAAGCTCCAAAGTCTTGAACTTCTTTTACTCTCATTCTTGCGTATTCACCAACAATAGCAAAAGGAAGATCTTCTGAAGCTGTTAGTTGTCCTTTAGTATCTTTATAGATAAAAACTTCAATAAGCTCATCTTTATTAAATTCACCATCAGTCATTCTATTAGGCATGAAAACTTTTTCTTTTGTCTCTACTTCTTGAACAAAGAATCCATTGGTACTAGCTTCGACAACTTTTGCTTTATATAACTTTCCAACTTCGATCATTTTTTAGGCCTTGGTCCACGCATTTTTGTTATAAGACCATTAAGAAACTTCCTTAAAACTTGATCTCCACATTCTTGATAATTAGGATGATCTTCTCTTTGAAAAAGAGCATTCAGTTCACCTTTAGACATTTCAAAGTCTTCTAGCTTTAGAATATCTAAGATCTCATAATCTTTAAGAGATAATGCTATGCGAATTTTTTTAAATATATCATTATTGGTCATTTCACATGTATAGCTAATGTGAAGTATTGTGCAAAGTTTTTAGTTTCTTTTATTGATATATGTGAAAGAACTACAGCTTTTTCGTTGTGTCATGTACCACAAAAAGTCTGATATACTCTTTGTTGAGAAGTTGGCGGTAAGAGGAATTCTTCAAAATCATTATTGTATTTGTATGGACTCAAAAGAGCTTTATTAAGCTTTAAGAAGTATTGATAATTACCTTGATTTGCTTCATCGATTGCTTTTTGAATAAGATGATTTCTAGGGATAAATATAGGATTAACATCTGTTAGCTTTTTAACGCAATTTACTCTAGTTTTCCATTCTTTTAAAAACGTTTCAAGTTTAGCTGTTTTAGGATAAAAGTCCGTTTGATTATTGAATAAGTCTTCGAGGTATCTAAAGCTAAGTGTAAAATCTAAAGATTCATCTTCTAGGTACTCTAAAAAGGTTAAAATAATTTTTTTATCAGAGTCTTTATAATTTATAATTCCAAGCTTTTTAGAAAAAAACATCATTCTTTTTGTTTCAAACATATTTAATAAAGTAACAATTTCTTCTTGGATAATTTTAATAGCAGTATCTTCGCATTCACTAATAAGAGGGATTAAACATTCAGCTAATCTTAGGATATTCCATTTTGCAATAGGAACCTGATTGAAGTAAGAATATCTTCCGTGATGGTCTATTGAACTAAAGACTTTTTTTAATTTGAATTCATCCATAAAAGCACAAGGGCCATAATCAATTGTAATTCCCGCGACAGAAAAATTATCTGTATTCATTACTCCATGAATAAAGCCAATAGAACTCCACTTTGCAATTAAATCTGATTGCTTATTAATGACTTCTTTTAAAAACTCAATAGATTTTTCTCTGTATGTTTGATGTCTTAAAAGTTTAGGATAATGTCTTTTTAAAGTGTAATCTAATAAGATTTTAAGAGAGTCATGATCGTTATTAAATGAAAAAAATTGGAAATGACCTACTCTTAGGTGAGAGCTAGCGACTCTTGTTAGTACACCGCCTGGAACTAAGCCTTCTTGGCGATAGATATTTTCTCCTGTTATTACGGCACATAGAGCTCTTGTTGTTGGTATTCCAAGTGCATGCATAGCTTCGCTAATAATATATTCTCTAATAACTGAACCAAGAGTACTTTTTCCATCGCCCTTCCTAGAATATAGACTTTTTCCACTTCCTTTAAGTTGGATATCAAAACCATTAATTTCTCCAAGTAAGTGAGCTCTTCCATCTCCAAGTTGTGCGACTGGATGTCCAAATTGAAAACCAGCATATACAGTTGAAATAGGTTCTGATCCTGGTAATATCGTTTGACCTGAAAAAATACGCGCGAGTTCTTGCTTTGAATAGTTTTCTATATCTATCTGGAGCTCTTTTGCTAAGTCATTGTTTATGCAAACTAGTTTTGGGCTAGGAAAAATACTAGGATTATTTTTGTGAAAAAAGTTTTTGGGAAGTTTGGAGTATGTATTTTTAAACAATATCATTATTAATTATATATAGTGGCCATAATTTTTCTTTTTGAGGCATTATTTCTAAATTCACAGAGGTATATGCCTTGCCAAGTTCCTAATGCAAGTTGATTGTCGCAAATAGGTATCGTTATTTCATGTCCAGTTAGAGTACTTTTTATATGAGCAGGCATGTCATCAGCCCCTTCATGAGTATGTTGATAATAAGGTTCATTTTCAGGAACAATTTTGTTAAAAGAGGCTTCAAAGTCTAATCGAACCGTAGGGTCACAGTTTTCATTAATTGTTATACCAGCAGAAGAATGTTTTATAAAAAGATGAAGTAATCCAATAGGAGGTAGTTCAGACAAAGAGGCTAAGATTTCATTTGTGATAAGATGAAAGCCACGAGGCTTTTTATTGAGTATTATTTCTTTTTGTATAATCATATTATTTTTAGCAAATATTTGTTGTTGGTGGCCCGGTAAACCACCTTAATTATTAATGATTTATATTAATATACTAGATGGAGTCAGTCTACTGTCTGATTAACACTGACTAGAACTTTACCAAATCTATATTAAAGCAAGCAACAGTTTCTTCTTTAGATGGACCAAGTAGTTCTAAGGTTTCTTTGATGAATGCTAATATATTATTTCTAAGCTTTTCATAGTCTTCATTAGATAGGGCTATAGGTGCTGTATACATAAGCTCCTTATCTGGATCTAGTTTGTTTACCCTCTCTAGAGAATGAAGTCTCCAATTACGATGATGATTTTTGATATGAATAGAATCAGCTGGGATAAAAGTATGTTGTGGCCCAACCTCTAATTGATTTTTATTAGGTTGTTCAACTAAGTGGCTTTCTAGTAAGAAATCTAGAATGATATCAACTTTCTCTAGTGGCAGATTAAGATAATTTGCCAAATCCTCAGAGGTATTTATTTTATCAAGTGAGGACAAAATTCGAGCCGAGCTGTAGTACTTATCTGAATAGAATATTGCCTTATCAACTTCTTTCAGTTCTTTGAATTTCTTGTATCTAGATTTTACTTTTTTTGCTTCAACTCGAATTTTTCTGAGTTCATCTTCAAGGTATTTTTTATATTCGAAATTTGAACATTTATTGTAAGTCACTAGTTTTAAGAAATACTTTGTTTCTAACTCTGTGAAGCCGAAATAAAGTGATACTTTGTAGGCTTGTTCATCAGAAAAGTCTCGCTCAGCTTTAAGGATTTGGCTTACTGCCACACTGCTAGATTGGAGATATTCAGCCAGTGACTTAGCAATCCCTCGGCCTGATTTAGGCTTACTACTAATAATATATCTTAGTAATTCCTTATAGTTATCACTAGTAAAATCAAACATATACACCATTTGCTTAACATTTTTGTTAATATTAATAGTTTTTTTTTACAATTTAGATCTATTTTTAACAAAAATATTAAGTAAATTAAAGATATATTTTACGAATCAATGAAGGCATTGCGTAAGTAACTTTTAATTTATATAAGGAGAAGTATGAAAATCTTAATTTCTTTAATTGCTTTAGTTAGTTTAAATGTATCTGCTGAAATCTTTAAAATAGATGGGGTTTCAGATGGTGGTGGTGGCCGTGGGGTTGTATGTAAAAACACTGATGGCTCTATAGCTTCTGTTGAATTGCTTGATTTCTTTGAAGGGAAAAACCTCGAAGGATATACAATACCTGAAAGAACAGGGGATTATCATACGATTATTCAGAATGAGTTTGTTCAAAAGACAACTGATAGACCTCATTTGAGCTATCTGAATAAGGAGTGGCTTCCAAAAGTAAAAAATGGCATTAAGATACTACCACCTGGCTTTAGGTTGCAGAAGGTTGAGGACTCTGGAGAAATCTTTAACCTTCCAAGTAATTGTACTATAGAGCAGTTAGCTAATTTCCAAGGAATAAGTCGAGTTTTTATTGTCGGTGACTTTTGGGATAAGATGTCTGAGACATCAAAAGCTGGTCTAGTAGTTCATGAATTACTTTGGTTTTTCGAAAGGTTTACTGGAGTAGAGACTTCTTCGAGAACTAGAAGAACAGTTGCTCGTTATTTTGCTTCTGACTTTCAATTCGCTAATTTTGACTTTAGTTCATTAAAGGTAGGTGACATTGCATGTGAATCTTTGTCAGCAGTAGAGCCAGGATCAAAAAGATTAGGATCAGTTTTCTTCATTCACAAAAGAAATAATGATCACTTCATAACATTTTCTAGGCTAAATGGAGCAATGTTGCATCAACCTCATGTTGTAGAAATGGATACAATGTCATGGACACATCTAGTAGATGCTATTTTAAATGATGATTATGGGACGTCTATGCAGTTTTTTGTAACGCCTATTAACTCTAATGTAGATTCACATATGATTGACCTTGAAGTAACTGAGTTAGATTTAGGGAATGGGATTTCTAGAAGAGTTACACAAATTAAGTCTTCAAACTTTGAGTTCCCAGGATATGATGATGAAAATTTTGAGAACATGGAATGTAACAAGTTATCTCAAGAAGATCTAAACTTACTTCCTACTCAAGCTTGGTGGTAATAATAATTGAATAAATTAATATATATTAGGAGCATCGAAAGGTGCTCTTTTTTTTGAGCAAATACTCCTTCTATTAATCTATCAATGTTCTTTTTAGGTATTTGGTTGTAACTGGATGGAGAAAGTTGAAGCAATTGTTTGCTAGATCTCAATCTTGTATGGAACTAGGCGATCTTGAATGTGTTAAGAATGTTGGGGATAAAGTTACAGATTTAAATCGAAAAGTGGAAGAGTCCGAATTGGTAATAAAAAAGTTAGAGGATGATTATTTGGGTGCAGCTTTTGGTGTTAAAATAAAAAACATTAGTTCTCCTTATAATGAACTTTTTGCTGATACTGTTGCTGTACTTTATACAAATGATCTAGATTCAATGTCAGATAATTTTGAATTTGAGGGAATGTCTGAAAGTGAAGATATTGTAAATAGTCTTTCAAGAAGCTTTACTGTACATCATGATGTTGAAACTTGGAATGAAGATAAAATAACTCATTATGTTTTAGCTCCCACTAGAAGTTACATTGGTAAGCTGATCTCACCATCAAGTATGAGCTTAGCTGATAAGAAGGCATTATTAAGTAGTATTCTAGATTCAAGTATAGAAGCTATGTCCGAAAGATGGGACAAACAAAAAGAATTAACCGTTCAAGAGATTAATAAGGATCTTATTGAAAGATTGAGAAGTCGACTAGAAAAGTAACTTTTCTTCTTTCGTTAGCCAGAGGCAGCCAAAAAACAGCCAACTTTGAGAAATAAATAGAAATACAGAGAAAGATTTAAAAGAAATGACTTAAGTTATGCCTTGGTCTTCTAGTTCTATGTTTATAAGTATTTAGAAATAAAAAAAGCCATCTTGGAATGGCTTTAGTTTTATCAAGAAATTGTTGGTGGCCCGGGCGAGACTTGAACTCGCACACCCTAAGGCAAATGATTTTGAATCATTCGTGTCTACCATTCCACCACCGGGCCAAACTCTTTAATTATTAAACCTGATATTGTAGAATCAATCAAGGATAATTTATTATGGAATTAAGATCATCACCATCAGTGTTAAGAAATTCAAGTTCAATTTTAGATATTTTAAAATGTTATGAAATAAACAAAGGTAATCTTTTAGAAATAGGTAGTGGAACGGCAGAGCATGCTGTTTTGTTGTCTAAGCATTTTAAGTTATTAAAATGGCATACCTCAGAGCTTAAGATTAATCATAAACTTATAAAAGCTCGAATAGAAAAAGAAGGTTCAAGTAATATTTTAGGTCCTCATACTTTTAGGGTCGGAAAAGATGATTTTCCCCGATTAAAGTTTGATTATGTTTTTACTGCAAATACACTACATATAATGTCGTGGAAAGAATGTAAGGCAATGTTCAAGCTTTTAGGAAAAAGATTAAGACAAGAGGCTTTAGTATTTATCTATGGTCCTTTTAATTATAATGGAGAGTTTTCAAGTCCATCAAATGAAACTTTTGATCAGTGGTTAAAAGATAAAGATATAAAGTCCGGTATTAGAAATTTTGAAGATGTATCTCATCAGATGTCTAAGAATGGTTTTGAACTCGTTTTTGATCATGAAATGCCAGCTAATAATAGAACATTAGTTTTTAGAAGACTAAGTTATATTAGAAAGGGAAACTAAAATAATATTCATAGTACTTGCAAATAAAACAAGTGTTATAGAATTAAGTTTTGGGAATTTCCATATGATAAATGTACAACAAATAAATATTGTAATTCCTATCCAGTTTATAAATGCTACCTTAGAAATAGGAATTAAAGCATAAGCCATAATTCCTATTGCTGATGCATTAACTGAATCTAATAAAATAGAAAAGTTTTTAGAAGATCTCATCTTAGGAATTAGAGGGTTTAAGATAAGAACAAATAAAAATGATGGTAAAAATATACCAATAGTGGCAATTATAGCTCCTAGTTCATTGGCCAATAGATATCCAATAAATGTTGATGTTGATAAAACTGGTCCTGGAGTAAATTGGCCAATAGCAATTGCATCAGCAAGTTGTGCACTTGTTAACCACATTTTATTTTCAACTAATTCATCTTGAAGATAAGCTATAAGAACATAACCACTACCAAAAAGAATTGATCCAATCTTTAAAAAAATAGTGAAAATAGAAAAAGGCTCGATTGAAGTTAAAGAACGATAAGCTTTTAATTTGATTATAGCAAAACCAATCAGAGTACCAAAAAAAAGTGATAAAGCTTCTGAGTATCCTAAAAAACTTATAGTAAAGACAAGAAAAGCGACAATAGATAGTTCAAAGCTTTTAGCTGCTTTTTTCCATAGTTTCTTTAAAGCATTCCATATAAGAATAAGTACAGCGGCTTTAATTCCAATAAAATATTGATCAATATTTGGCACCTGAAAAGATAATTGATAAAGATAAGCTAAGATATATGTTATAAAACAAGCTGGTAAAATAAAAGAAATTCCAGCTGTAAACAAGCCTAGAATACCTCCTCTGTAGAAACCACTATGAATAACCATTTCTGTTGAATTTGGACCAGGGATTAAAGAAGTTGCTCCAACAAGATCTAAAAAGTGTTTTTCATCCATCCACTTTCTTTTATCTACAACTTCTTTATGTAGCATTGCTATGTGAGCAGCAGGTCCACCAAAAGCAAATAATCCTAAGCTAAAAAAAAGTTTAAAAATTTCCTTGATTTTATCCATTTAATTTAAGTTATAAGTTTTAAGGATTCTTCAACTTTAAAGCGATAAAAGTTTTCTCCCAAATGTTTCTTTATCTCACTGTTGTCAATTAAACAAGAAAACTTTAAATAATCAATAAGATATTCAGGGACATTTAGATTTGCTATTTTTAGTACTTTATTTAGGATACCGGCAGCACTCATCATAAATGGAAGTGATGATTTTGATGAAATGTCGACAGCATCGTTAAGACTAATAAAGTCATCTGGAGTAACATTATATATACCAGTAGGAACATCATTAATTGTTCTCATAAGAACTTTTGCCATGTCATATTCATGTATAAATTGAAAAATAGGATTGTAGTCAATTGGCTTTAAAGATAAATTACCTGTTAAAAACTTTGTCATAGAGTTATTAACTTGATTTCCTATGATATTACATGGTCTTAATAATATAGTTTCAATCTTTTCTTTGTTTTTCCACATAAAGCCTTCGCAAATTTGATCCATTTCAACAACATCTCTTAGTTGTGAGTACTTCATACTTGCTTTTAGGGGAGCATCTTCTTTTAAAAAGATCGAATTATCATATAAGGCACCGTAAACATGATAAGTGCTTAAAATAATAACCTTGTTTACATTAAACTTTAAACATAAATCTAGAATTCTATTTGTGCCCATAACACTAAGTTCTAGTCTTTTGGCAAGATCATTCGATTTATTTGATTTACTATGGCTTATTCTTGCAAGATGAAAGACATAGTCGAACTTATGCTCTCGAAAGAGATTTTCAAAGTTACCTCTTTTGTATTTCATTCTTATTGCTTGTAAATTTTGTATGTGATCAAGCTTTGGAATTTTTCGCGAATCAATTCCAATAACCTCATATTCGGGAAAGTTTTGCCAAATAAGCTTAGTGAGAATTTTTGCTAAGCCTCCAGCAATACCTATAATGAGAATTTTTTTATTTTTATTGGTCATGACTTCATCCTAAAGATAAGATCTTGAACAGGCTTTCTTATTTTATTAAAAAAAGGTCTTCTATTTTTTAATCCATGAGACAGATTTTGTTTTATTTTCTTTTCAATCTTGTAGACATGTTCTCTTATTTCTTCGTCTGTTGATTCAGGATGAATTTGTCCAGATATATCAATTGGCTCTCCAATATAAATATCAATAGGTGATGGAAGAGGTAAAAGATTTAAAGTTAGTGGAAGTGAAGGAAGTCCAAACTTCTTTCCAATCTTTTTTAGATGAAAGACAAACGGATACATTTCTTCAGCTCCAACAACACTTATAGGTAAGATCTTTGTCTTTGTACTAGCTGCAATTCTATAAAAACCATGAGAAAATTTTTGAAGCTTATAAAAATCAGGAGATGCTTTTGAAATACCTCTAACTCCTTCTGGAAAAACTAAGATTGATTCATTATTTTTAAGTAGCCATTTACAGTTTTCCCTATCTCCTAAAATAGAGCCCGTTTGAGCCGTGAGATCTCCTAAAAAGGGAAGCCCAGCTAAAAACCTTTCAACCATTGAATGTACAACACGAGGAGGCTCTATCTCCATTGCAAATGCCGTTGTTATAAGAACACCATCAATTGGTATTTGTCCCGTATGGTTAGATACCAACATATAGGGCTCATTTTGAACATTTTCTTTTCCAAAAACTCTTACTCGGAAATAATTCTTGTATAGAGGAAGTATAAAGTCTAAAGCCTTTGAAATAGATTCAATATTAAATCCCCATGGGTCTTTATAATCTTTATATTTAACTCTTAGCTGATTAATAAGCTCGTCTTTTTTTTGCTTATCTTCATCTGATAATTTCAGATTAAAATGGTTTATCATAAAATTTTCCTATATTAATTTATAAGCTATTTTTAGATATAGTGGTAGGAGGAAAAAAGGAATAAATATGACTGATTGGAAAAATAAGTTTCAGGGATTGATGGATGTCTGTCAAAGTGAGTTAAAGAGAACGGCTGATATTGGAAAAAAAATGCTAAGTGCTTCTCAGTCAAACTCAAAAATGACGGAGAGTTATGAAGACCTTGGAAGACTTTTATATAAGGCAATCAAAAATAGTGATCTGTCTTGGGAGAATGATAAAGTAACAAAGTTAATTAATTCAATAGATGAGTTAAAAAGTGAGCTAGAGCAAATTGAAAATGAAGTTCAAGAAATTAAGAAGGATCAGCCTCAAAACTTGTAGCAGCATCCATTTTATGTAAATAGTTTACAAGGGCAGCTTCAAGTGGAGCAGTGCCATCTTTTTTTTCTGCAGAAATGAAGAAAATTTGTTTTACTTTTTTAAATGTTTCAAAAATTTTAGGTTTTAGCTTATTTAAAGCCGCTTTTTCTTTTTGTTTTTTTAGTTTATCAATTTTATTAAAAATTAAGAATACTTCTAATCTTTCAACTGTGAGATATTCATAGAACTCTTGGTCTGATCTTTGGTTGGGGTTTCTTGCATCTTGTAAGTTGAAAAGAAGAGTCGTTGGGCTCATTTGAGTAAAAAATGTACCCATGAGATCTCTCCAGTTCTTTTGCATTGACTTACTTACTTGAGCAAAGCCATAGCCAGGCAGGTCATAAAGATAAAACCATTTTTCTTCATTCTCTTCTAGACAGAACTTAAATATATTAACTTTTTGTGTTCTACCAGGTGTCTTTGATGTTTTAGCCGTTTTATTTCCAAATAGAGAGTTGATAAGGGTTGATTTTCCAACATTACTTCTTCCTACCATTGCAACACCAATTGCATCCTGATGATTTTCAAACCAAGACTTCATTTGTTTTGGATCATCTATCGCCATAAGAAATGTAGCACTTTTTCTTTTAATTAAGGATTGTTCCATAATATTTTATACCAGTTAAGTTTAATAATTAAACTTACAGCTATCCCATTATATGAACTTAGTGTCAATTGAGTTGGCATGTAATTTGTAAATAGTGCTCTAAATTTAATGGAGAGTGTTATGAAAAAAGAATTATGTTTTATGTCGGATCTTTTAGATGAAAAGGGGATTTGTATTGGTGATAGACTTATAATTAAGCCATTTTTTGGTAGAAGTCAGTTTGTAGACTTAAATCGAACTCAGATAGATTTTACTGTTAAGACAAAAGATCAGAATTCAACGGCATGTCTTAAATATTTAGATCAAATTCAAAAGGAGGATTTTTATTTTAGATTAGAACTTGTTGAGACGAAGGGAAGAAACGGCAAGTTATTTAAGCGATATATGATAACCAGCCTATGTTCTATTCCGTTTAAGCTAAATGATAGCTTTGTTTTTGAGTCTTTTGTTGAGCATGGAGATATTTGTGAATTTGGATATCACAAAATTCAATTTGAAAAGAAAAGTCTTATTGCTATGGCTGAAGATTTTTTTCCGGATAAGCTTAATGATAAAAAGCTGTTAGAGTCGAATATTCCTATTTTATTAGAAGGAAAAACAGGAACAGGAAAAACTTATCTCGCTAAAAAAATTCATGAATTAAGTGGAGTTAAAGGAGAATTTGTTCATGTTAATTTATGTGCTTTTGCAGGAAACTTAATTGAGAGTGAACTTTTTGGACATGTAAAAGGTGCTTTTACAGGTGCTGTTAATGATAAGAGAGGAGCTTTAAGACAATCTCATGGAGGAACGTTATTTTTAGATGAAATTGACTCCTTAGATAAATCATTACAAACAAAACTATTACTTTTTCTTGAAGATTATCTTGTAAGGCCTGTTGGAAGTCAGTGTTCTTACAAAGTGAAAACAAGACTTATTTTTGCATCAGGAAGAAATTTAAATTTGATGGTAAAAGAAGAATGTATGAGAATGGACTTTTTTTACAGAATCTCAAGTGGTTTTTCTTTAAAATTAAAGTGTTTAAGTGAGGATAAAACGAAGTTAAAGGAAATAATGAATATTTTTGAAAGCAAAAACAATGTCTTTATTGATCAAAAGTTAAAAGATTTCTATTTTAATTATAGTTGGCCAGGCAATATAAGACAATTTTTAGGACATTTAAATAAAAAGAAAACTCTTAGTCGTTCTATGCGATTATCCTATAATGAGGTTGATGAAGCTTTATTAGAACATTATATAGAATCTAAAAATAAAGAGATTCTTTCTTTAAAAGAGTTTAAGAATAATTATATATATAAAGCTTATTTAACATGTGATAAAAATATGTCTTTAGCATCTAAGAAGCTTAGAATAAGTACAAAGTCTTTAAAAAGAGTATTAGATGAGATTAATTTGAAATATGAGAATTGATACTTACTTCAATCACCTTTCCTTCAACTCTATTGGCCCTAAGTAAGGTATTTATTTCGTGAATGATTTTTTCTTTAATAATTTTTTTACCTTCTTCTTTTAAAGGAAAGTCAGATATTACAGCAGAGGTCGTTTCAAAAAAACGATCTCTGATTCTAAATTGATTATTATCTAAATACACTTTTGAAAAAACAGTATTAGTTCTTAGTGAGATATCAACAATAACGGAATGAATTTTGGTTACATCTTTAAAAACAACCGGAACATTTAAGTTTTTTACAAGAAGAGATTTTTCAATAAAACGTTTGTAGCTTGCTCTTTTTATTGTTTGTTGAACACTTGCAATATTTCTTGTTTTTTCCTTCGCTTGATATTTATATATTTGAAATGTTAAACCTATAACAAAAGCAATAAGTAACATTAATTTTGCCTGTTTTGCATACTTATTATGAATTATATACTTTAAAAAAGCTGTTTTATTAATGAGATATAAATCAATAAAAACTTCTTTTTTCGTTTTTCCATTTAGGTAAATAATTAAGGTTTCTTTTTTATTTTGTAAGAATGATTTATATGGATACTTTGCAAGGGTATTAATAGAGTCAAATAAGAGTTCATTAGATGTTTTGATCCCTTTTACAAGTTTTTTGCCAAATAGCTTTAGCTTGATTCTGAATAATTGTTTTGATTTTCTTGTTTTGTAACCTAGTGACTCGAAAAAATGGGTTATAAATACCGGCATAACTTTTTTGCAAGCATCTAAAAAATATAACCATACATTTAGTATTAATTTGTTTAAAATTTTTTCTATCTTTAAAATAAAATTCATACTTGCCTTTATTATATCACCCTTATTTTGTCGGATATTATTCCGTAAAACTTTAGTAAAAAGGTATGATATTGAACTATTTTTCCTAAATACTTGAAAAAACAAATAATTTTAATATTGGTTTTATATGAGATCGATATGCTCTATAGGATAAGCAATGGAGTTTATATGAAATTACAGTTACTTATATCATTTTTACTTATTTTTAGTTCATGTTCTTTATTAGATTATAGGGATTTTGATAAGGAAATGGATGAATTTAGGTCTGATGACCCAATGTTTGTAGCTGGAGAAGACTTTGAAATAGCATCTGGAGATAGTTCTTACGTAGGCAGAGATTATCATACCGTTATAAATAGAACACCTCCAACTGCTAGGATGCAGGAAAGAATTGATTATCATAGCTCAATAACATCAGAGTTGAAGGAGTTAGAATCAGGCTTAACAGACCAAGAGTATGCATATTATAAGCATATAGATCATACTTTTAGTTCTAATTCAGATAGAATTTACTTTTTAAGTTTAACAGAGTCGGAAAAAAAATCTTATCTTGAGCTTCATGGACATAGGAGCCCTAGCAGACCTAATTATGCAGCAGCTTCCAGATCGATTGCTTCAACTGGGTTTGAAGCAAGTCTTAGGCAAGGTATGAGTAAAGAAGAAGTTATGCAGCAATTAGGAAGTCCTGTTTCTACGGAAATAGGAGGTGATTTGCTGTATAGAACAGAGGTTTGGTCTTATGCAAAAAACTCTATGACTCAGCGAGTATATTTTACGGATGGATCGCTTAGTGGATGGGAATAAAGCTTATCAAATAAAGTAAAAAACAGTAGACTCTATGGATATTTAAAAAAGAAGTTATATGAGAGTTTATTATGGACTACACGCTAGATTTTGAAAAACCTGTACAGGATTTAGAGAATCAAATTAAGGAGCTTAAAGAAGCTGCTAATAATCCTGGCATTGATATCTCAAAAGAAATTTCTGCTTTACAAAAAAAAGTAGATTCAATGATAAAAGATATTTATACAAACCTTTCTCCGTGGGAAAGAGTTCAGTTATCAAGACACCCTAAAAGGCCACACACAAGTGATTATATTAATTTATTGATAGATGACTTTCATGAAGTTCATGGCGATAGAAAGTTTTTAGATGATAAATCAATGATTAGTGGTTTTGGTTTTTTTGAAGGTCAAAAAGTTTGTGTTATCGGAATTGAAAAAGGAAGAAAAACACAAGATAAAATTCAAAGAAACTTTGGGATGGCAAGCCCTGAAGGATATAGAAAAGCACTAAGAATAATGGAATTAGCAGCTAGGTTTAATGTTCCAGTTATTACTTTTGTTGATACTCCTGGTGCTTATCCAGGTATTGGAGCAGAAGAGCGTGGACAAGCAAGTGCTATTGCTGAAAACTTAGCTGAAATTTTTGGTTTAAAAGTTCCTATTATTTCAATTGTAATTGGTGAAGGTGGATCAGGTGGAGCTTTAGGAATAGCGATTGCTGATAAAGTTTATATGATGGAGTATTCTGTTTACTCTGTTATCTCTCCTGAATCATGTGCTTCTATTTTATGGTCTAATCCTAAAAAAGCCATGGATGCAGCAAACTCTTTAAAACTTGGGCCTTTAAAAGCAAAAGAGCTTGGAATTATTGATGGGATAATTAAAGAACCAACAGGTGGAGCTCATAAGGATCCGTCAAGGGCATCTGAAAATATTAAAGAAGTTATTTCAAAAGATCTTAAGAAGTTATTAAAACTTAAAACAAATACACTAATGGAAAATAGATTTGATAAGTTTAGACAAATGGGAAATCAAACTATTTCAACAGATAAAAAATAAAGGTTTAATATGTCAGTTCAATCGATGACTGGTTTTGGTAAAGCTGAAGCTAGTGGAGAAAAGTTCACTCTTGGAGTGGAGATAAAAACTGTTAACAATCGTTTCAAAGATTTTAGGTTTAAGATGAGTTCTCTTTTTAATAGTGAAGAGATAAAGTTAAGAAAAAAAATTGAAAAGAATTTTAAAAGAGGTTCTTTTGAAATTCATATTAATTATAAGAAAAACCAAAATCTTCAAAGTGAAATAGAACTTGATACAAAAAAGATTGAAGCTTTTATTAAAAGCTTTAATGAAATTTCAACAAATACAGCAGTTCCTTTAACTATTAAACCAACTGACTTTTTAAGATCAGATTTTGCTCTTGAAGATGAATCAAAAGAAATAGAGCTGATTGAGTTACTTCCTAAAGCTTTTGATGAAGCTTTAGAGAAGTTAACTGAATCAAGACAAATAGAAGGAGCTGGATTAGTCCAAAAACTTAAAGATCATAAAGATCAATATGCATCTTTTTATAAAAATGTGAAAGAGCTGAAAAACTCTTATCAAGATAATGTAAAAGAAAAGCTCATTTCAAAGTTTGAAAAAGATCTTGCTTCAATCAAAATAGAAGAAACAAGAATGCTTCAAGAAGTAATTTACTATATGGAAAAACTTGATATCGATGAAGAGATAAATCGTATTGAACTTCACTTAAAGAAATTAGATTCAATACTTAGTTCAAAAGGTGAGATCGGAAGACAGATAGATTTTCTTGTGCAAGAACTTAATAGAGAGACAAATACTATTGGAAGTAAATCTGGATCTGGCCAGATTAGTGAAAATGTCGTTCAAATGAAAGTACAGCTTGAAAAAATTAGAGAACAAGCACTTAATATGGAGTAATGGTGAAAAGAGGAAAGTTAGTTGTTATTGTTGCTCCTTCTGGAACTGGTAAATCAACTTTAATTGAAAAGTTAATGAATGAACTTGCAAATCTTGACTGGTCTGTATCATGTACTACAAGACCAATTAGAGAAGGTGAAGTTCATGGAAAGAACTATTTCTTTTTAAAAGAAGAAGAGTTTAAACAAAAAATAGAAGATAAAGACCTTATTGAATGGGCTGTTGTGCATAATAACTATTATGGAACGAGTAAAAGCTTTGTTGAAGAAGGATTAAATAATGGAAAAAACTTATTATTTGATCTTGATGTGCAAGGCTGCGATCAAATGAAAGCGCACTTTGGGGATGAAGCAAAGGTTATCTTTATTGAGCCACCAAGTATTGAAACTCTTAGAGAAAGGCTGCTTAAAAGAGCGACAGATGACATGAATGTTATTGAAACGAGGCTTAAAAACGCTGAGTCTGAGCTTCTTCGATCTGATGATTTTGACTTTAAGGTAACTAACGATAATTTCGATAAGGCATATATAGATCTCAAGCAAGTCGTTGAGAAGATTATTCAGGAGTAGGTTTGTACCATAGAATTGATTTTTCCCATGAGGATATCACTATTGATGAATTAGCAAGAAGGGTTAAGAGTAATCACCCTGATGCTGATATTGATCTATTAAAAAGAGCTTATGAATTTGCTGAACTTCATCATAGACCACAAAAAAGAAGTTCTGGGGAGCCTTATATTATTCATCCATTAAATGTTGCAGCAACATTAATTAAGCTACAGATGGATTTAGAAAGTATTATCGGAGGACTCTTACATGATGTTGTAGAAGACTGTGATGTTTCTGAAGATGAAATTCTAGAAAAGTTTGGAAGAGGTATTGCTGATATTGTTATTGGATGTACTAAAATTTCAAAAATAAAGTTTAAAACAAAAGAAGAGTCTCAAGCAGAAAACTTTAGAAAGATGGTTGTTGCCATGGCAAAAGACATCAGAGTTATTATCGTAAAGCTTGCAGATAGAATGCATAATATGCTTACTCTTCAATACGTTTCAAAAGAAAAACAAGTTAAAAAAGCACAGGAAACTTTAGATATTTATGTACCTCTTGCAAGTAGGCTAGGGATTAATTCTGTAAAAAGTGAGTTAGAAGATTTATGTCTAAGGTTTTTACATCCGGAAACTTATTACCGTCTAGCTGAAAAAGTTTCCATGAAAAAGCATGAAAGAGAAGAGTATATAAAAGATTGTGTTCTTCTAGTTAAAGATAAATTTTTAGAATACGCTGTAAAAGCAGATGTATACGGAAGGCCAAAGCATTTTTATTCTATTTATAAAAAAATGAATAATAGAGAAGTAGACTTTGAACAAATCCAGGATTTGTTGGCTTTTAGAGTGATCGTTGACAATATTACTGAGTGTTATAAGTGTCTTGGGATTATTCACTCATCATTTACACCAATACCTGGAAGGTTTAAAGATTATATCGCCATTCCAAAAGTAAATGGTTACCAAAGTTTACATACAACTGTTATTGGCCCAAAAGCAGAAAGAATTGAAATTCAAATTAGAACTTATGAAATGCATGAAGTTGCTGAAACAGGGGTTGCTGCTCATTGGAAATATAAAGAAGGTGGCGGCTCAAGTGGAGCAAAGCAACTTAATAAACTCAAGTGGGTTGAAGAGCTAATGGAATATGATAGAGATATTCAAAAAAGTTCTGAGTTTATGGATGTTGTTAAAAATGACTTAGATGCTGAAGGGATATTCGTATTTACGCCGAGTGGGGATGTAAGAGAGCTTCGTTATGGAGCTGGTCCATTAGACTTTGCTTATGCTGTTCATACGCAGGTTGGACATACATGTGTTGGAGCAAAAGTTAATGGGAAAATGGTTTCTCTAAAACATAAGTTAAAGTCGGGTGATACTGTTGAAATTTTAACAAGCAAGTCCCAAACTCCTAATAAAGATTGGGTGAAATTAGTCAAAACTTCTAAAGCAAGAACAAAAATAAAGCAATATCTATTAAAAGTGGATAGAGAGAAAAACTTAGAAATAGGAACTGAAATTTTAGAAAAGTCTTTAAAAGAATATAATAGCTCTTTTAAAGTATTAGAAAAGAAAAATGAATTTAAAAAAGTTTTAGATTCTTTAAATTTAAAAACCATAGAAGAGCTATGCTTATCAATTGGTTCAAAAAGAGTTAATATAAAAAAGGTCCTTGAACTTCTTCCTTCTATTGATTATGTGGAGGAAGATGAATCTAAAAAGAAAATAGATACATTATTTAATAAAGTTGCTGGGGCGGCAAAAAAGTCAGCACATAAAGATAATGCAGTTATTGTTGATGGATTAGATGATATTGTTGTAAGAATGGGAAAATGTTGTAATCCTATTCCTGGTGATCCTATTACTGGTTTTATAACGCGAGGAAGAGGAATTACTATTCATACAATGAAATGTGAAAGAGTAAGACAATCAGATGATCTTAGAAAAGTTGATGTGGCTTGGAATTCAGCTTATTCATTTAGGCATGCAGTTGCTATAAGAGTTATTACTCACGATAGGCCTGGAATTTTATCTCGAATTACTAATAATATTAATGCTCAAGGTGTTAATATTAAAGGAGCTATTGCAAAAAGCTTGCCTGATCTTAAGGGAAGTTTCTTATTTGAGGTAGAGGTAAAAGATTACTCTGAGTTTTTAAAGGTTATTTCTATTATTGAAGCTATGGAAGAGGTTATTAGCGCTAATAGAGCCTAGAGTTTAGGGTGTAAAGCTTAGCATTTATATAAAAAAGTTACGTATTGCAAAAAAACTTATGTTTTTAGTATTTTTTATGAAATAATCGATACTATGTATAGAATTGTATTATTATTATTGAGTTTTAATGCTTTTTGTATTGGATTTATGGAAATCGATACTTTAGAAGATAGGAAAAACTTTAATCCAAAAGGTAGTAAGTGGGTACTAGAATTTGGTGTTGATTATCTTAACTATCCTATTAGCCTTGCAGCTTTCAAAGGTCAATATAAGAACTTTGAAGCATCTGAAGAATTAAATTTTTACAATATTCATTTAGGTATTGGTCGTGAGTTTTATCTTGGAAAAGGGTGGTCTTTTTCTGTTAAGGGTGGAGGCTTTTACGCTGATGGACAAGATGAAGAGTTAGGAAATGGAGCTTCTGATATAGATTATATAATTAGTACAACAAAAGAGAAAAATAAAATGTATGGAACCCAAGTAAGTGGTGCTATTAATTTTTTATTTGAAAATAAAAGCGTGCATATTCAACCTTTTATTGAATTTACGGCAGGAACAATTAACACTAATTATCAAAAGCATTATATTGATAAGGGAATTACAAGTATTACATCTGGAGTTCCTAGTCTTCCGGCTCAAAATTACCATGCTGATGTCGAAGAAAAAGGAACTTTTACTAGACTTGCTTTAGGTGTAAATTTTATTTCAAATTATCATATTAGTTCGTATTTTAAGGTTTCTCAAAATAATGTAAGTATTTCAGATAGAACATCGGAATTTTCTTCTTCGGAGTCTATTGTGAATCCTACTGCAAAAGATAGTTTAAGTTTTTTAGGAGCATCTTTGGGTATTGGATATTTATTTTAGGTGATTTTTATGAAGCATTTTTTACCATTATTACTTTTACTATCAGCGTGTAAGGTTTCTAAGGTCACAAACCTTTATAATTCTAATGATCCTTTATATAATTCGATTAAAGATGCAGCAGCTAAGGAATGTGCTACTACAACAGAGCTTTTTAATAGTATGAAATTATCTTCATTTAACTCTGCTCAATTAAATGAAAAATTTGAACAAGGTAATTATATCAATATTAGTGGAACATATGGTGGCTCTTCCAAAGAAGTTATTATTCACTTAGAAACAATAACTGATACCTCTGTAACTTTTTCTGTCATAAGTGGTTCTACAAGTGCAACTCCTCCTGTTATTGCGGATCAGAAGTATACTATTTCTTTACCTGAAAATAATAAAATTGCTGAATTATTGGCCATTGGAATTTGTAATAAGTCATATGGTAATATTGATCCATCAAGTTATAAAAACTCATTAGAAATAACGGCAACGAGATATTATATAAAAGATAGCACTGATGTTACAAGCTCCACTGTTCCTACTATTTACGAAAAAAGAGAAGATAGGCTTAGATTAGATAAAACAATACCAGCTTTTTTAACTGTTTTTTTAGCTAGTTATGTTCATAAGGTAAAGGCCACAAGTGAAGGAAGTGAATCAGCTGGTAATTATGATTATGTTGTTGATTCTTATTCATTTGTAACAGAGTGTTCTGGTTCATGCAGTATCGGCACTGGCTCGGTTCCTTTAACAGCAAACTCTGATGATTATAAATATGTAAGATCATCTAGTTCTGATAAAGCAGTGACAAGTTTTTATTTTAATAAATTAAAAAATTAACTCCAAAATATTAAGAACATAATAGCTTTAAAAAGCTTATAAACTTCTTTTATAAGCAGCTTTATGCTTCTAAATTCACCATAATTTGATTCTACTCCATGAAAATAAAAAACATAGTTTTCGTTATGGTTAAGATATTTAATCAGAAGCTTTATTCTAAAAATATGGTAGTCACTTGATATAATAAGAATTTTTTTAGGATTTTCTAGTGTTTTCAAGTAACGAAGAGTGCTTAAAACATTTTCAACTGTATTAGTTGCTATATAATCAAGCTCGATATGATGAGCTTCTTTTTCTAGGTAGTCTTTGACAGATATATCTTTTCCTTGTTTGTGCAGTAGTGTTTTTAAAGAATTTTTTGCATAAACTCCAGAGATTAAAACTTTAGTCGATGGATATTTATTAATTTTTTTAAAAGTATAGTCTAGTCTTCCACGGTCTCCAGTGTAGACGCTTATAAGGTCGGGAGCACGATTAAAAAGACCTTTTTGCGTAAGTTCATTTTGATCCTCACTATAGTAGGGAAGGTATAAGCACATAAAGAAAAAACTTGAGCATAAAAAAGAAAGGACAAGAAGAATATTCAAAATTATTCTTTTTGTCCTTGTTGATTTAGTTTCAAATACGTACTTTTTAGAAAACATTATTTTGCTGCAATAACCTCTATTTCTACTAAAGCTCCTTTTGGTAGAGCCGGAACCTGAACACAACTTCTTGCTGGGTATGGCTGTTCAAAAAAGCTTATATACTGATCATTTACTTTAGAAAAATTTCCTAAATCAGTTACAAAAATAGATGTTTTAATAATATGGGATCTTGTGATATCACATGATTCTAATAATCCATCGATATTTTTCATGATCTGTTCGATTTGAGCATCAAATCCTTCTTTTAACATTCCATCAGCCGGATCAATTCCAATTTGTCCTGAAAAATAAAAAACACCATTATGTTCAACACCTTGAGAGTATGTTCCAACAGCAGCTGGTGCTTTATCTGTACTAATAATATTTTTTTCAAAACTCATTTTATTTCTCCAGGCTTAGTAGAGCCGTAAGGTGACTCATGTTAATAATTTGCTCAACTGTAGATGTTCTTTGAACGATATTAATTGGATGTTCCATTGGCGCTAATACTGGTCCAATGGCTGTACAGTCACTTAGTTGTGATAAGAGCTTATAACTGATATTTGCCGATTGAAGATCTGGGAAAATTAAAATATCAGCAGATCTATCAAGATCAGAAAACTTAAACATATTTTTAATGATCGTATCATTAACAGCAACATCTGCTTGCATTTCACCATCTACCATAAGGTTAGGCATTTTTTCTTTTGTAAGCTCGCTCGCTTCTTTCATTTTCTTCGTTTCACTATTTAAGTTAGATCCAAAGTTTGAATAACTTAAAAAGGCTACCGCTGGATCTTTTTTCATAAGCTTTTTATAAAGCTCTGTTGTAGAAATTGCGATCTCTGACAAATCGTGAGCATTTGGGTTTTTCTGGGAAGTACAGTCTGCTAAAAATAAAACCCTGTCTTTATAAACTAGAATCATAACTCCAGCCGCTTTTTTCTGTCCACCAGCTACGCGCATGATTGGTTTAAAGCAATTTGGATATGTTGTTGAGGCTCCTGTAATCATAGCATCAGCATGACCCTTTTTAACCATCATTGATCCAAAGTAGTTTGCCGACTTTAGTCTATCTATTGAAAAAGCAAGAGTTGCTCCTAATCTTTTTCTTTCTTCGTGGTATGCATTGGCATAATCGTTAAAGTGTTCAGATTTAACAGGTCTAATTATTTCAACTTTTTCTTTTAGATGAGTTAATCCAAGCTCTTCCATTTTTTCAATAACTAGTGCAGGAGTTCCAAGTAGAATTGGATCAATTTTCTTTTCTTCAACAAGAGTTGATACTGCTTGAAGTACTCTTGTATTTGTTCCTTCTGCAAAAACAACTTTCTTTTTAGATTTTGAAGGGATTCTTTGTCTGATTGACCTCATAAAGGCAGCAGACTGACCCATTCTTGCTTCAAGCTCTAAAGCATACTGAGTAAAATCTTCAATTTCTATTCTAGAAACACCAGTATCCATAGCAGCTTTAGCGACAGCTGGAGCGACACGAGTTAAAACTCTTTTATCAAATGGTTTTGGAATTAAATAATCTTTACCAAATTTAAAATCAACTCCATCATAAGCATTCTTTACTTCATCAGGAACTTCTTCTTTAGCAAGGTTTGCTAGTGCCATTACAGCAGCAATTTTCATTTGCTCATTAATCTTTTTAGCTCTAACATCTAAAGCTCCTCTAAAGATAAATGGGAAACCTAATACATTATTTACTTGGTTAGGGTAGTCTGTTCTACCTGTGGCCATAATAGCATCATCTCTAACTTCTGCTACTTGCTCTGGAAGGATTTCTGGATTTGGGTTTGCCATAGCAAAGATAATTGGATCTTTTGCCATTGTCTTAACCATCTCTTGATTAATAACACCTTGAGCAGAACATCCCATAAAAGCATCAGCATCTTTCATAGCATCAGCAATTGTTCTACAATCAGTATCAACAGCAAAATCTTCTTTATAAGGATTCATTCCTTCTTTTCTACCTTTGTAGATAACACCTTTTGAATCACACATTAAAAGATTTTGAGGTTTTAATCCTAATCTAAAAAATAGTTTTGCAATTGCCATTGAAGCAGCTCCTGCTCCAGAAAAAACGACTTTTGTATCTTCAATTTTTCTATTAGTTAGTTCAAGAGCATTCATGAAACCAGCTGTTGCAATAATAGCAGTTCCGTGTTGATCATCATGAAATACTGGTATATTTAATTCTTGTAATCTCTTTTCAACTTCAAAACACTCTGGTGCTTTAATATCTTCTAGATTAATCCCACCAAATGTTGGTTCAAGGTGAGAAATTGTTGTTACCATTTCATCAACAGTGTCACAGTTAATTTCAATATCAAAAACATCAATATCAGCAAACTTCTTAAAAAGAACACCTTTACCTTCCATTACTGGCTTACCAGCTAAAGCTCCAATATTACCTAGTCCTAAAACAGCAGAACCATTTGAGATAACACCAACGAGGTTTCCTTTAGCAGTATATTTATATGCTTCTTCTGGATTATTTGCGATCTCTAGGCATGGTTCAGCTACACCAGGTGAGTAAGCAAGGGATAGTTCATCTGCTGTTACACATGGTTTTGTTGAGATAACCTCTATTTTTCCTGGCCTTCCAGTACTATGATAATCAAGAGCTTGTTTCTTTTTTTGGTCGTTCATAAACCTATATCCTTTTAAGTTTTTATAATAAAAATTTTAGTAAAAATTATACCTTGTGTGCGCAGCGTTAAGATACAAAAATCTTTTGGTAAAATGGTAATTTTATTTATAAATTAGACTCTATGATTCAAGTCAATAATTTAGCAAAAGAATTTGCAGGAAGACTCTTGTTTAGAGACCTTTCATTTAACATTTCTAAAGGACAAAAGGTTGGTCTTGTTGGTCGTAATGGATGTGGAAAATCTACTTTGTTAAAGATAATTCTTGGTATGGAAAGTAGTGATGAAGGAAAAATCGTCTTTCCTAAGGATTATTCTATTGGTTATTTGGAGCAACATTTAAAGTTTACACACGAGTCGGTTGAAAGTGAGTGTATGAGCGTACTTTCTAAAGAAGAAGCTTTTGATACATTCAAGGCCCATAAAGTTTTATCTGGTCTTGGTTTTTTAGAAGAAGATTTTTCTAAGTCACCAAAAAGTTTTTCGGGTGGATATCAAATTAGAATTAATTTAGCTAAATTATTATTAAAAAGTCCTGATATGCTTTTACTTGATGAGCCAACAAACTATTTAGATATTATGTCTCTTCGTTGGTTTGCTAGTTTTTTAAGAAAGTATCCTGGAGAAATTATTCTTATTACACATAATAAAAACTTTATGGACGAAGTCTGCGATCATACTATGGGGATTCATAGACAAAAACTTCTTTTTCTAAAAGGAAATACTAACGTTTATAGAAATAAAATTTTAGAAAATGAAAAAATATATGAAAATACAAGACTCAATCAAGAAAAGAAGAAAAAAGAACTAGAAGAGTTTATTAATAAATTTAGAGCTAAGGCAAGACAAGCTTCTATGGCCCAATCAAGACAGAAGATGCTTGATAAAATGGAAGAGTTTAATGCTTTGGAAGATATAAAGAATATAAGCTTTCAATTTAATTATAGTGAATTAAAAGCAAAAACATTTTCACAAATAGAAAACTTAAGTTTTGGATATACTGATGATAATCCTTTAATAAACAATCTATCTTTTTATATTAATAGGGGAGATAAAATAGCTATCGTTGGTAAAAATGGAAAAGGAAAATCCACATTATTAAATTGTCTTTTAGGAAAGTTAAACTCTAGCGGTATGATAAAAAATCATCCAGATCTTAAAATATCCCATTTTGCTCAAACGAATATTCAGTCTTTATTTGATAGCAACTCTATTTTAGAAGAGGTATCAAGCGTCAGTGATGAACTTTCACATACTCAAATCAGAAATATTTGTGCATCGATGATGTTTAGTAATAATGATGTGGAAAAGAAAATTAAAGTTTTATCGGGAGGAGAAAAAGCAAGAGTATTGCTTGCTAAAATTTTAGCAAAAGAAACGAACTTGCTTGCCTTAGATGAGCCAACAAATCATTTAGATCAAGAATCTATTGAAATACTAATTCAAAAGTTAAAAGACTTTGCTGGAAGTGTTCTTATTGTTACCCATAATGAGTATATATTAAATAATCTTGTAAATAAACTTATTGTCTTTAAAGATGGTGGAGTACAAGTTTTTGAAGGAAACTATACAGAGTTTTTAGAAAAAGTTGGATGGGGGGATCTAAAAGATAGTTCGATGGGGACAAAGAAGAAACTATCTAAAAAAGAGTATCAAACTCTTAGACAAGAGATTATTAGAGCAAGATCTAAAGAGCTTAAACCTCTAAATAAGCAGATAGAAGAGCTTGAAGGCCTTATTGATAAACTTGAAACTAAAAATAAAGAGCTTACAAATATATTACTTGAAGCTTCAAACAATAGTGATGCAGATAAAATTACGGAGTCATCTAAGCAAATTAAAGAAAATGAAAAGAAAATAGAGACAAGTTTTGAAAACTTAGAAGTTTTGTTTGATCGAAAAACAATTTTAGAACAAAGTTATAAAGGAAAATTAGAGAAAATTTCTATTGATTAATTTTATTAACCATATTTATTGTTTTTTGTAATAAATCATTTATCCAGTGATAATAGGGGAGGTCCTCTTTTGTCCATTGGTCTGAGCAGTAAGTTGCTTTGTTAAAATCAATGATTTGATTGTCATATAAAAGAGCAACTGTTAAACAGTCATCAAAACCATAATCAATATTGATATCACTCCAAAAAGTATCAATATTAAATACTTTCAAACTTGGTATTCTATCTTGAAAGTTTGGAATAAACACATCGAGCTTTGTTTCAAATGGAAAACATCTCATTGGTAGATTGTTACATCTAGAAGAATTAAACACCAATAAAGACCACTTTGTGTGAGCTTGAACTTTTTGTTGGTGATCATAATAATTATCAATAAGCTCCATATTTGTAAAAGTATAGTTTGCTAGAGCATTTAAAGAAAGTAAGAAGAAAAATATTATTGCTTTCATAGTTTAATATTACCTTTGATTATAGTAGCCTAGTTTTATTCTATCAAAAAAACTGTCATCTTGTAGTTCTGTTAAAAACTGAAGTGCTTGGGCAAGGTTAGGAATGCCTGCTGTTTTACTTAGCGTTGAAAATAAAACTTGTTCATCCAGATCAGAGTTAAAAACATATTGAAAAGGATACCTTGTTGCTGTTGTTATAATGAGGTCTTTTATCTCTTGAGGTTTTAATTTATTATCATAAGATAAAAGAGCTGCAGCTACTCCACTAACAACAGGGGCAGCCATACTTGTTCCACTGGCACTGGCATATTGATTATTAGGGATTGTTGAAATAATATTCACTCCCGGTGCGAAAATATCAACAGTTCTTTTTCCATAATTTGAGAAATTAGCAAATATATTGGACTTATATTTATCTGATGCTCCAACTTCTATCCAATTAGAATGTTGATACGAGGCAGATGGATACATTTTTCTTTTATCATTGTTTGTATTATCGTTACCCGCTGAATGAATAAGAAGAACATTTCTTTTTTGCGCATATTCAATCGCTTTTTTTACAAGATTTTTATTTGGACTATAAGGCTTTCCAAAACTCATATTAATGATTTGTGCTCCATTATCTACTGCGTAATAAATTGCATTTGCAACATCCTTATCTCTTTCATCTCCATTTGGTACAATTCTAATGGGCATTATTTTTACTTGTGAAGCAACTCCATTTATTCCAATATTGTTGTTACGTTTGGCAGCTATAATACCAGCGACATGCGTTCCATGAAATGCATTTGGACCTATAACATTATTATTACCATAATATTTTTGATTAAGATTATCTTCATCATCTTTTACTATTTCTTTTCTAGAATTATATTGTGGATTATAGTGAAAAAACAATGCAATTTCACTATAGTGTCTTTCCGATTT
Source organism: Bacteriovoracaceae bacterium (assembly GCA_025210745.1). GTDB lineage: Bacteria > Bdellovibrionota > Bacteriovoracia > Bacteriovoracales > Bacteriovoracaceae > CAKZJW01. The sequence continues at coordinate 50,389 of JAOARC010000010.1, read as the reverse complement.
TAAAGACTCTATAGGGTTTAAATAAGTTTCATAAAACTCAAGTAAGCTCTCTTTTGCTTCTTGAAGATCTTCTCTTGTAATATTATAAAGAAATTCTTTTGTAATCTTAGAAACATTAAGAGTTTCTTTAATAACTTGTTCATTATTTAAAATAATATTAATTTGTTCTGTGTAGTAATCATATTCAGCTTTCTCTACAGTTCTGATGTTCTTAATTATCTTACCGAATTGATCTAACTGTTCATTCCATTTTTTAGGAAAGTCTCGGTTAGATTCGTTGTAAGCTTTTTTAAGCTTACTAAGTCGAGTAAACTCTCTTGTGATCTCAAGGGTATCTGCCTCAACTTGTCCATCCTTTCTATTGATGAGTCTGTATTTATTTTGTAAACTTTCATCTTTAATAAAGCTAATCATTGCATCAGCTGCACCTATAAAGTTCCATCCCATTACATCATCAATATATCCATTACCATCATCATCAATATTATTATTAGGGATTTCTTTTTTATTAACCCAAATTGAGCCTTGTAAGTCTTCATGATTTACATCAACACCAGAATCTATTACAGCTACAATGATACTGTTTTTATTAGTGTATAAAGCATGAGCTTTATCCGCAGCAACACCTTGAATATTTTCTTGCCCTTGTGGGTCTTGATTATACCAATTATCAGCTTCATTAAAAAAACTATTTTCTAAAACTTCAAAATGAGTAGACTTAAATTTAAAGGTTTTATTTAAATAAGTTTGTTTTTGAGACTTAAAAACTAAAGGTGCTAGGGCAAACGAATGGCCACTAATAATTAAGAGTAAAAAATATAGATAATTAAAATTCATTATTAATCCCTGTTAATAAAATATGGGACTTTATACCTACTTATTGGGTTTTCTGCACTAAATTTGAAAAGATTATAGCGTAAGAAAGTCTATAAGTTGCTGAATTTTCACATCGAGGGTGTTGATAGTACCACTATTATCTATTTTATAGTCGCAAAGCTTGATTTTTTCTTCTATATCCATTTGCTGCTTAAGAATCTTGTTTGCTAGTGAAAGATCTATTTTATCTCTCTGAAGGAGTCTTTCAATTTGTTTTTGTCTTGAGCAATAAACACATACTGTAAAGTCTACTTTATGATGAATATATTTTTCAAAGAGTAATGCAGCGTCATAAATAATAAAACTATTTGATGTTTTTTGAAGCTCATTATTAAATGCGCCTTCTAATCGATTATAAATAAAATTTTCAATCTGATTTTTTAGTTCTTTATCATTAAAAAATATTTGCCTGAGTTTTGCAAAGTTAACACTTTGATTTTCGATACAGGAGCTGGCTTTTTTTTTGATAAATTCTATCGTTTCTTCTTTTTGGTAGATATTTTTTACAAGTTTATCAGCATCAATAATTTCAAAGTTTTGATGTTTAAGTTTTAAGCTTACAGTACTCTTTCCTGTTGCAATACCACCAGTAAGTCCTATTATTGGTTTAGAACATTTGTATAGACGCTTTTCCTTGCTTAGCGTTGTAAATTTTCTATTAAGCTTTAAACTTGGCATAAGTCATTGTAAACTAGCTTTCAAAAAAAGGAAATAATATGGGACATACGTATATTTCTAATCCTGTTGATGAAAAAGGATTTGTAAATTGGAGTAGTGAAGAAAACGAAACTTGGTCAAAACTTATTCAAAGACAATCTGAAGTTATTGAGTCTGTAGCATGTGATGAGTTTAAAAAAGGTCTAGAAATCCTTAATTTTTCAGAAGATAGAGTGCCTCAACTACCAGATGTAAATAAGATTTTGAATGATTGTACGGGATGGGGGGTAGAGCCAGTTGATGCTATTATTCAGCCGGCAGAGTTTTTTACTCTTTTGACTAAAAAGAGGTTTCCAGCAGCCACCTTTATTAGAATCCCTAAGGAGCTAAATTATATTAAAGAACCTGATATCTTTCATGAAATATATGGGCATACTCCGTTATTGACTAATCAAGCTTATGGAGACTTTATGGAGAAATTTGGTAATTTAGCTTTAAAGGCAAACCCTAAGGATAGAAGAAGGTTGTTTCGACTGTTTTGGTTTACTATTGAGTTTGGTCTTTTAAAGACTGATCATGGTTTAAAGGCTTATGGGGGAGGAATTCTTTCTTCAATTGGAGAAACAAAGTATTGTTTAACCAATGAAAGTGAAAAACAAGAGTTTTCAACTCTTAATGTTCTTAGAACACCATATAGAATTGATATAATGCAACCTCTATATTTTGTAATCAATGAATTTAATGATTTATTTTCTATACTAGATGATGATATTTTAGGTCTTATTGAAAAATCAAAAGAATTGGGAGATTTTGCCCCTAAATATCCACCAGCATCTCAAGATAATGATAAAGGACCTATGAAATGTTAGAATTACACTCTGATTGGAATAATGATGGATCAAAACTTACGAGAAAATTTGAGTTTAAGGGATTCTTAAAGACAATGTCATTTGTTAATGCAGTTGCTTGGGAAGCTAATAGACAAATGCATCACCCTGATATGCAGGTGACATTTAATACTTGTACTATCAATATAACGACTCATGATAAAGGTAATACTCTTACGGAAAAAGATTTTATCTTGGCACAAAGTATAGACCGTCTTTTTTAGTCGGGAAATTATTGCTTTGTACATTTTACTTATATTGTCCGATATCATTAGTTGATGTTCAAAGTAATTTTATTTTCTATTATTTTTGTATGTTCGTTTTTAAAGGCTTTTGCTTTAGATAAAACCCAAAAAACCTATCATGTAAATTGGACATGTGATCATCTACCTTATTCTAGTTTATATGCTTTGCCTAGTAGTACGCAGATCAAAGTTACTGTAACTAATAAGGCTTCAAATATTAAAGTTCGCTTCTTTCCAGATATATTTCAAAAATCAATGCTTCAAAAGACACAATCTTTCTTTAAAAAGTCTAAGCAAAGTTCTGAGTCTAAATATGTTGTAGAGTATAAAGAGTGTTTGGATAACTTTATAAAAGATTTTAGAAGTGAAGTTGAACAGACAAAGCGAAATACATATACATATTATTTGAAAAACACATTAAAGAATAAGGACTTTTTTATTAAAAAAGATAGTAAAGCGATTATTCCTAGAAACTATCCTTATCATCGATATATTAAGCCTTCAAAAAGTGAATATAACTCGACACTTAAAAGTCTATGTGAGGATAGACAATTAAGTTCGAGAGAAAAAATAATAGCTTCTAGTTATAGATTCATTAAAGATATTCAAGCTGAGTATCAAGATATTTATTCTGATATAAAGTTAGATTGCGTAAAAAAAGTAATGACATGGAATAATTTGTTAAAAGAGAAGGTTAAATGTTCTAAGTCTAGTTTATGTTCAAGAATAAAACAATCAGTTAAAAGCTATGAGGAACTTGAGGAAAATCTTCTTGATAGTAGACAAGAAATTGTGAGCCAAGAATTGAGTCGTGTGTTTAAATCTTTAGGTCTAAAAAAAATTGATGATTATGAAGGAGATGTAGAAAGTTTTTTTGAAAAGCAAATAGAAGACTGTGACTTCTATCCTCGTTCATTATCTAATTTATCTACTATTAAAAGCAAAGACAATCTGTCGAGAACAATCGAATTAGTTTCTTTTCCTTTTGAATCAATTAAGTTTTATAGAAAAAATAAAGCTAAGATGTCTAGAAGTTGCAAAGAAGCATTCGCAAGAAGACTGATGTCTACTTCACACAAAAAGAAGGATTATAAAACTAAAAAAGTTTGCTTGAAGTATGATTGTAGTTTTATAGAAAAACATCTTCAAGCTTATAACTCATTAATAGATGATGTGTTATCTGATTTGTTTGGAAAAGTGGGAGCAAATTATTATTGTAAAAACCTTGAAGAAAATAGAAAAAAAGAAGGGTATCACGATATTGCTGAACTATTAAAAACTATGGATCAAATTAATCAGTGTAGAAAGTTGGAAATTGGCGAGAAAAAACTTGTTGATACAGCTAATATTTCGCCTTCTGTAACGGGAATTCCGATGAATTATAGTCTGGAGAGAATTTCTGCAAAACAAATGAAAGCAACTTTAATTCTTAACTTTAAAGATTCAACACAAGCAGATGTAACAGCTTCTGATATGCACAAAAGAGTGAAAAAATGTCTTGCAAAGACGAGTACTTATTTTAAAAGTCCAACGGGAGAGTCTATAACTGTTAATATTTTAAATACTAAAGAAGCCAATGAAGTGCCCTTAGATGAAAGGCCAGAGATTGTCGATATTGAAATTGGCGAGGTTGGTATGAGGAGCCATTCAAGAAAGTATGCTGCAAATATTAACTGTGCTGCTATTACTCACGAAGTTCTTCATTTAATGGGGTTGTGTGATGAATATAAAGAAAGAGTAAAAGGAATGTATCTCGATCTTGATTCTAAAAAACTTGTAGAAAAAGATAAAGTTGATGCGAAAAATATTTCTAAGTATAAATTCTATCCTTCTTATGCTTGTCGATCGATATCGAAAACAACTTCAATTATGTCTAATCATGTGAAAGCTCTTGATGAAGCTCAGAAGAAAAAGATTTCCTGTATGTGTGATAATCAAGGATGTGCAAAAGCCATAAAGCATAAAAAGGCAAGAGAGTATTTAACACAAACTCCTTTTGCTGATGGACAGTATTCGTTTAGGTATGATTTTTGTAGTGCAAAACGTTTAAAAAAAGAAAAAGTAACTTCTTTTGATTATTTGAAAAAAAATCCAGGAAGTTTACTTGATACAGGTCAAAAATTAAGTTTTGATTTTCAGTCTTTAGAGTTTGCTGATGGAAATAGTTATCTTGTTACTAATAGATATAATTGTTCATGTAAGTTAAAAGCTGATGAGTTGAATTATTATTCAGATGATAGAAAAGCTCAATTGGTAGAAGATTGTAAAAAGGGTCTCAAAAAAATAGAGGCTAGATTTAAAGTAAGTAGCTTTGAAAATTATAATAGCTGTCCTTCAGGTATGTTGTATAGCGGAGAAAAAAGTGTTGATGATAATCAAGTTAGTGGAGCCAAATTAGAAGATAAAAAACTTTTGATTATTAGCAGACCCACCAGATCAAGTTTACTATTACCAGCTCATTTTTCTCGAATTAAGTGGGGAAATTGTAAGAGTAAGGTCAAAAAGTATTCTAGATGTGCACAAAATGCATATTTAGGATCAATGCCAAAAGATTGTAAAGATCAACCTGATTATTGTAAGGATGAAAAACAATGGTTATTATTAGATCAGTAATTCTATTTATTTTTTTTATACCTTTTTCTTATAGCTTTACTGGTTTTGCTTTTCAAAGTCATCATCATGATGGAGTGGCCCAATTTGCTATTTTAAAAAAGAAAGAATCATATACTATAATAACAAATACAGATACTTTTTCATTCTTTAAGAAAAAAATATTAGGAAAAGTTGAATTGAAACTTTCTGGAGATCAAATAAAAAAAATGGAAAAGATTAATTCATTTTTTGAAGCTATTCAAAAAACTGATATGAAGTTAACAACTTATAAAAGCTCTTTTAATAAAATGTATAAAATAAAGCCTCATGAAGCTTATATAAAAATAAAACAGTTTAAAATTCCTAGTTCTCATGTCTATTATAAAGAAATTAAACAAATAATAAAAGATATTACTTCTAAAGCAGATTTAAAGCTTATTGATACTGTTTTAGTTGAAAATAAGAAATTCATTTATTTTAAAGATAATAAAAATATTTCTAATAAGCCAATCGATATAAATTTCTATTGTAAAAGAGCTCAAAACAACTATAGTTGTTTTGAGCGTAAATATGGAACTTTTAGCTTATAAAAGCTTTAAAAGCTCTTTTTCAGTTAACTGTGGATGGTATGGATTGTCGATAGATTCAATTGATTTTATCTGATTTTTATTCGCTAGTATATACTTATCAAAGTCTTTTTGAAAGTTAATCCCACTAAATATTTTAAGCTCTTTTATAAAAATTTTTGTTGTTATATTTCGATGAGTATAATGACTATGAAGTTCTTTTAAAAAGAATGTTAGCCCTCCAAACTGTTTAAGTTTTTCATTTAAATAGGCCATAAAGTTTGCCCCTTGTGTGTAGGCCCTTTTGTCTGTATATCTTCTATAAATAGAATGTGATGCCATAGAAGTAGATGAAAAATTTGGTTCAGATACCTTTTTGTATCCATCATCTCTCCAACTGGCAATTGCTTCATCAATCCATCCCGAATTTCCATCAACAGGCATTACACCCCTTGCAAAATAACTGTGAGTAAGCTCATGTCCAAGAGCACTTGAGGAAGTCATCGTTGCACCAGAGTATTCCATACCTCCCATTCCAGCATTGTATATTGTGAGGCTAGGATGTGGCCATGCACCAAACTTTTCTTCAAGCTCTTTTAGGATTTTGATTGTATTTTGTTTTAAACTTTTTAATCCATTTGATCCCCACCAACTTGGTTTTTTATAAATAACTACGGGAATAACTTTTCCAGCTTTTGATATATAGTCAAAGCTTGTTTCATCAAAGCGATCTTTTTTTACAATGTGAAAGAATAAAGAAGAGCTCGTAAAATACTGTGGAAATACAATCTTAAATTTATTTTTTGCTTTGTTTGAAAATTTACCATTGGCATAAACTTTGTGTTCTTTATCTGTTTGTGTCACTGAAATATTAAAAGTCATCTGATATTGATCATATTCAATATTACTAGGTATATATTGTTCTAAGTATTGTCTGTCATTTAAGTCACTCATCCAAAAAGCACTTGCAACAGAATCCTTTTCAAACTTTAAGCCTTTTGAAAAAGAGTTTTCAACTGTCAATATATGAGATCCTGCGCTAACTTTTGTTGTGATAGATCTGTACGTTGTTTCTCCATCTGGAGAGGTTATTGTTTCCATTGATGTTTCTTTGTCGTTAATTTGAATTAACTTGGCATCGGGTATGAGATCAAAAATAGGAAAACCATCTTGTTCTTGATCAAAATAAATTTGAGTTTTAACTTTAACTGTTTTGTTTTTGATATTAAAAGTAATATCATAAAATGCTCTAGTAAAATCGATAAATCTATAGTTTTTGGATTTCGTTATAAAATCAGTTGGACTTTTTGCAAATGACAAAAGTGTGAATAGAAAAATAAATAGTGTTTTCATAGGTATCCTCTTAAAAAATCTATTTAAAAACTCTAGATTTTTTGTAACACTATGTAAAAAAATATGAGCAAAAAGACTAGGAAATGTATGAAAAAGTTTGATTATGTTATTATCGGAGCCGGATCAGCTGGGCTGAATGCTAGAAGACAGATTGCAAAGCATACTGATAATTGGGTTGTTATTGATGATGGTATCTTAGGAACTACTTGTGCGAGGGTCGGATGTATGCCATCAAAAGTACTTATTCAGGTAGCAGCAGACTATAAGAGATTTTCAAAGCATTTAGAGCAAGGAATTTTAAGTGAACAGCCTGCTATTGATCATAAAAAAGTTATGGAGCATGTTAGAAAGCTTAGAGATAGATTTGTTCGTGCTGTTATGGGAGGAATGAGTAATTGGATAAATGATGAAAAGTTAATAAGAAAAAGAGCTTCTTTTGTTGATGCCCATACATTAGATCTTGGAGATGAGAAAATTCAAGCTAATAAAATTATAGTTGCAACGGGATCAACTCCTTTTATACCAGATTCATTAAAACCATATTCGGACTATCTTATAACTACGGATCAATTTTTTGAACTTGATAAGTTGCCAAGTAGTATTGCTGTTGTTGGACTTGGAGTCATTGGTATTGAGCTTGGTCAAGCTATAGCAGACCTTGGTATTGATACAACATTAATTGCAAGAAGAAGGATTATTGCAGGAATAAGCGATCCACAAGTTAATGAATATGTATGTTCTAAATATGAACAAAACTATAATATCAGTTTTGATGGAATAAAAAGTATTAGCGAAGAAAGTGGAAAATTAAAGATTTCGTTAATTGATAGAGAGATATTCGTTGAAAAAATTTTAGTTACGACTGGAAGAAGGCCAAATCTTTCATCGTTAAAACTTGAAAATCTAGAGCTTGATCTAAAAAAATTAGACTTTTGTAATAAAACTTTTAGTTTAAAGGAGTACCCACATATTTATGTTCCGGGTGATGTAAATGGAAAAAAAGCGATATTACATGAAGCTAGTGATGAAGGTAATATTGCAGGTATTAATAGTGTATTCGACAATTTAAAACCTTTTAAAACAAGAGTTCCACTAGAGATCACTTTTAGTGAGCCGACTATTTTTAAAGCGGGTCAAAGCTATGAATCCTTAAATCAAAACAATATTTCCTTTGAAATCGGAGAAGTAAGTTTTGAAGGGCAGGGAAGAAGCATTGTAAAATTAAAAGAGATAGGGATGCTAAGAGTATACGGTGATAAAAAAACAGGGCTTATTCTTGGAGCAGAAGGATTTGGACCTGATAGTGAGCATCTTGCACATTTATTAGCATGGGTTATAGAAATGAATAAAACCGTTAATGAAGTTTTATCTTTTCCTTTTTACCATCCAGTAATTGAAGAAGGTTTAAGAACAGCTTTAAGAGATCTTAGATCCAAGTGCGATATACCAGTAGCTGAATTTGATTTGAAAAGGATTTAATAATATGACTATCTGGTATGATTCTAAAGTAACAGCTTGTAAAATTAATGAGCATTGTAAAAATACTCTTGTCAGTCATATGAAGATTTCTATAGATGCGATAACTAAAGATACGCTTATTGGCTCAATGCCTGTTTCAAATGAAGTTAAACAACCTTTTGGTATTGTTCATGGTGGTGCAAATTGTGTTATCGCTGAAACTTTGGGTAGTCTTGCTGCAAACCTTGTTTTAGATTCAAAAAAAGAACATGCTGTTGGATTAAGCATTACTACAAATCACATAAAAGCCGTAAGGAATGGAGTTATAAAAGCAATTGCTCAAGCTAAGCATCTTGGTAAAAAAACTCATGTATGGGAAATTGAAACCTTTAATAATTCTGGTGATTTAACTTCAAGTACGACTCTTACTATGGCAGTAATACAAAAGTTAAATTGACATCATTAAACTTTGTTTGGTATACCAAACGTATATGTTTAAATTATTATTTTTAATTCCTGTAACTTTATTTGCAACGCAGCTTGATGATAAGCTTTCTAAGTATATTGAAATTTTTAATTTAAAATCTCCAAAAACCTATAAAAATATTGAGCCTCTTAAGTACGAATTTGGAAAAAGTCTATTTGAAGATACGGCTCTTTCACTAAGTGATAATATTAGCTGTAAAACTTGTCATGATCCACAATTTGGAACATCTGATGGTATTCCATTTTCAATTGGTACTGGCGGTATTGGTATTGGAAGTCGTAGAGTCCAAGCTAAGGCTGGAATTACTCCAAGAAGCTCTCCTCATTTATTTAATAAAGGACATGAATCATTTGTTACGATGTTTTGGGATGGTAGAGTTTTATATAATTCGAATGAAGATTTTTATGAAACTCCTGAAGAAGGGTTAAATGGATCAAGTCCATTATTTTTTGATATTGTATCTAAAATAGATAATGTGATGGCCATGCAAGCATTATTTCCTATTGCTGATACATTAGAGATGAGAGGTCGTAAATTCGAGAGCTTATCCAATAGACAAGTATGGAAAAAAGTTGCACAGAAGATTAAGCGAAAAGCTATATATAAAAAATATATTAATGATGGCTTTAATATCGCTGATATTGCAAATGCTTTAGCTTATTTTCAGAAAATAGAGTTTCAGGTTAATGATACTAGATATGATGATTACATAAATGGAAATATAAGTGCTCTTAGCGATAAAGAAAAAAGAGGCATGCTTGTTTTTGTTGAAAAAGCTAGATGTGTAAGATGTCATAAAGGAGAGCTTTTAACTAACAAAGCTTTTCAAAATGTAGCTTCTCCACAATTAGGCCCAGGTAAAACAAGCGATAAAAATGATGAAGGAAGATATTTAGTTACAGGTGATGAGAGATTTAAATATGGTTTTTTAACTCAGCCACTTAGAAATATTGTATTAACGGCTCCTTTTATGCATGATGGGGCATTTGCAACTATAGATGATGTTATTGAGCATTATGATAATCCTTTTAAGTCTTTAGATAACTATAGTATTTCTATTATACCAGACCTTTTTAGTTTTAATTATAATTCCAGAATATATGTTGAGAAAAATCAATATAGAAATTTTTATAGAAAGGAAAATATTGCTCCCGTTTTAAGAAGGCCTTTAAACTTATCAAAAGATGAAAAGTTAGACTTAAAATGCTTTTTAGAGAAATCTCTGACATCAAAAAAATATCTTGGGAAAAAGATTCCATACCAGTGTAATTAACTCTTATTTTTGAGATAATGACTTTAGATGAAGGGAATTATTTTATATTTTATATTTATTTCAATCGCTTTTACTTGTGAATCTACTAATCTTTATAAAAGTAGTAAGTCCCTACAAAGTATACCTATTTTAGATCAAGACTCTGTAGGAGCATGTTATGCCTATACAGCTTCTCAAATTTTAGATGTAGAGCGTTTTGACAATGGAGTTTCCTATACTAAAAGATCTCATCCAATTTGGGCTGCTGTTGCTTATAAAACACAAGAATCAGGTTTTTTTGATCAGTCAGTAGAAGGTGGAAGAGCCGGTAATGCAATAAAGGCTATTTATAAATATGGAATTTGTACTTATAAGGAAGGTGAGGCTTTAATATCAAAATATAGAAAAGAAAATAACCTTTCTGAATCTGAGTTTATGAATATTTTAGAAAGTAGTTATGAGTACTATAATTTAAGTAAAAAAGAAAAAAAAGAGGGGCTTAGCGAAAGCGAAAAAAAAGAGTATGCTAGTTGTAAAAATGTTATTAATTCGAAAGCTGGAGATAGTGTTCTTACTAATATTCAGGATCAGTTTAAAATATCGTCTAACTACATTTTACCAAAACTAGTTATGCAAGTTATTCTAAAAGACTGTGTGCCAAAAAAGAAATATCAGCCGCTAGTAGACATAAATAAGCTTAAAGTAGGATCTTGTTCTAAATGTTCTGATAAGGAACTAGAAAATCATATTGTAAAACAGTTAAAACGTAAAAAACCTGTTGGTATTTCTTATTGTTATAAAATATTAAATGATAAGAAGCATAGTGGATTAAATAGCCGCTCAGACTATTATTTTTTTGCACCGAAAAGAAACTCTTTGCTAAATAAAGAATGTGGAGGTCATGCCTCAATGCTTGTTGGAAGTAGAAAGAAAAATAACAAATGTCAGTTTTTACTTCGAAACACTTGGGGCAATTGGAAAAGTGGAACTTGGAATGATTGTCTTTGTGAGAAGACAAAAGGCGTGTATGTTCCTTGTACTAAAAAGGATAGGCATTTAAACTCTGTAGGGTGTTGGATTGACTCAGATAGGCTTATGGCCAATACATATAGAACGGTACATTTTTAATGAAAATATTATTTATATTTATATTCTCTTTAAATCTATTTGCTGACCTTATTTATAAAATTGATGAAAAAAAAGAAAAGTTTAAATTTACTTCGGATAAACTCGTCTCTCTTAGTTCCACAAATGAATCTTTAGCATTAAAAGATTATTCTTCTATAAAAATAAAGATGATCTCTGATAAGGGAAAAAATCCAGCAACAAAAAAATGCAAAATTATTGGTGGAGAAATTCAAAAAGGTATATCCTCTTTAAATCATGAATCTTATTTTTGTAAATTTAAAGATGGATCTAAAATCTTAGCTAGTCATTTACTAAATTAAATTATATAAGTAGGTACTCCTATTTGAAGCATGGTGAAAATCCAACACTGCCTGGGCAACTGTAAAGTCAGACCTCTACGAGTATTATATTAAATTTTTGCCCAAGGAAAAGAACATGAAAGGTATAATCCTACTTCTTATCTCTACATCTATTATTGCTAAAACTTATAAACTAGAAGATATTATCGTCACAGATAAGCTTAAAAGAAAAAAAAGTGAACTGTTTACTAATACTCAGATTATAGATTCAAAGCAAATTGAACAGGCAAGCTCTGTTAAAGAAGTTCTTAATAAACTTTCTGATATTCATATTAATGAGAACTCTGGAGTTTCTTATATTTATCAAAGAGGTCTTGGAGCAGGTTATAATCTTGTTTTAATTGATGGTATTAGGGCCAATGATAACACTGGAATTTCAACTAATTTTGATTTTTCTTTAATTAATAAAAACAGTATTGAAAGAATTGAGATCATAAGAGGACTAAAGTCTTCAGTATATGGGAACAACGCTATTGGAAGTGTTATCAATATAATTACAAAATCATATGATAAAAATAAAGTCTATGTATCAAAAGGTTTTAAAGATATATATGGAGCATCTGTTTCAAGTTTAAAAGGAAATCTTTCTTATCATATATCTTCTAGTTATGAAGAAGATAATTCTAGATCTGTTTATTTTAATGATGGCGAAAAAGATACTTTTATAAAAAGAGATATTAAAACAAAAATTAACTATAAAGATCATTCATTAGTTTTTGGTAATTATAATAATTTTAATCAGACAGACCCTCAGGACGAAGATAATCCTGATACCTATGCTAAAAACAAAGCTTTTTATTATAATCTATCTTTAGAAACAGATAAACTTTCCTATAAGATAGGTCATTTTCAAAATGATAGAAGTAATAAATATAAGTTTCTTGGCTTTCAAAAAAGCTCTTTTTACTCTACTGAAGATCAAGCTGATATTAATTACAAAGTAGAAAACTCTTTATTTGGAGTTCAGTTAAATAGATCAAAGGCCATAACTAATTCAGCAAACTTTGAAGAAGATACATATGCTCCCTATATGTATATAAATAAAAAGTTATCATCATTTGAACTAGGATTATCATCTAGGTATCAAGTTTATAAAAACCGTTCACCATTTTTAACTTATGGACTTGAGCTTGGAAGAAAGTTTGATCTTGTTGACTTTGAGATATCTATGCAAAAAGGATTTAAAGCTCCAAGTATGTATGAACTATATGATAAATCAGCTGGTAATGAGACTCTTAAAAGTGAGACTATTCATTCATATACTTTATCAACTTTATTTAAAGTTCTGTTTAATCCAAAGTTAAGCTTATTTAAAAATGAACTTGAAGATAAGATTGCTTATCGAAAAATTTCTCCTACTAAGAGTCAGTATCAAAACTCCAGCTCTTATAGTATTAGTGGAGTAGAGCTTTCATCTTCTTACAAAACTAATCGTTATGAAGTTGTATTAAGCTCTTCTTTTACAAAAATTGATTCAAAAGAAGACAGTCATTTTCAGGGACCTCATAGATATAAATACTCTTTAACAAATTCTTATCATGCAAATGTTTTTGATATTAATAGTTCAATTGTTCATGTATCTGATCGAAGAGATTTTTCTGGAAAGTTAGATCCATATACACTCGTAAATTTGGGTATTTTTAAAAAAGTTAGAGATAACTTAAATATTGAAGTCTTAATAAATAATATTTTTGATGAGGACTATGAACTTACGACAAATCAAGTTGAACTTGGAAGAAATTATTTAGCTAAGCTTATGTATACTTATTAATGAATAGGTTCATTTGGTTTTGCACAACATGAACCATCGTGATCGTGAATTTCATCTTCCACACTTTGTTCATACATGTACTTATCATCAAGACCTAAGCCTAGAGAGTCAGTTAAAGTTTCAGTAATTGTTGGAGCTTCAATTTGTACCTCAACCCCCATTTTTTCCATATCAGAAGCAAATGTATAGGCCTTTTCTATATTTTCGATTTGCGTTTCAAATAGAACTTCTTTTGAATGAATTTCAATAACTTTAACTTTCTTTACCATGTACGGATTATCCATTATATTTAGTATATTCGCAAATATATTAGTAAAGGTTTAAGTGAAAAGAACAGACGTTATTTATGTATCAAAAAATAAGTTTAATGGGGCTCTTTTAAAAGAATATTTTAAAAATTATGACCTAAGTTATTATTTTTTGGATGATGAAAATGAGACAAGCTATATTTTTAAGGATTTATGTCCAAAAGTTGTTCTTATATCTGAAGATTTTTGTGAGTCATGTCATGATGTGTTATCATATATACCAAGTGAAATAGATGTAAAAAAAGTTTTCATTGGATCAAATGAGAAAGAAGGTTTTGATTATAATTGGCCACTTCAAATTGATTTAGAGAACTTAAGTTCAAAAATAAAGGACCTTATCAAGTAGTATGGAAAAGAACCTATTATTTGTCACATTAGGAATGTCTTTAACCTTAATTATTTTTGGTCTGACTATTTATTTTCGAAGTGGGGCTTTTTAAAAGAGCTTATTTCGGAGCAATAAAAAAACAGCTATATTTTTGATTCTGAACTTTTAAGATATTCTCAACTAGATCTTGATAATGAGTATTAATCCAACTTGCAGCAAATTTATTTTGCGTTTGAAGAATTAGAATATTATTTTTAAATACCAGAGGCTTTACTTCTTTAAACCATTGCTTAAAGATTTCTTTTCCAACCATGGCTTCAATCATTTCACTTGCAACACTCCAACTATGAGTTGCCTTTACCATTGGATTAGATAGTTCTTTTTCAAGAATCTTCTTAAACTTAGTATTAATATTTTGCTTTAACGTGTGTATATTCTTTGGGGAATTATATTTACTCACCCATGCTCCCTTTAATCTCAAAAGAAGCTAATATAGAGGGTTTAAACAATTTTGTAAATTACTTTTTGAGTAATTCATCTCTTTTTTCTGGAGCAAGAACGTATTTTTTTAGACCCAAAGAATTAAAAATAAAATCTGGAATTCTTATTCTATAGAATGTTCCATTTTCATGAAATGAAGTATTAAGAACGTTAGCATTTTTTAATACCTTTGCACTATCATCACCGTTTTCATATGGAATAAAAAGATCAAAGTGTTCTTGTTTTTCTAAGAAATAGTTGATGATATATTCTCTAAGATCACTCATGTCCTGATCTTCTAAAGTGCTAACTAAAAAGCTTGCTTTAAGATTTCTCATT
The DNA here is from genome assembly GCA_025210745.1 of Bacteriovoracaceae bacterium. GTDB lineage: Bacteria > Bdellovibrionota > Bacteriovoracia > Bacteriovoracales > Bacteriovoracaceae > CAKZJW01. The sequence continues at coordinate 35,303 of JAOARC010000010.1, read as the reverse complement.
GCTATTTTTGGTAAGAAAACATTTTGTAATTTATCTTTTTTAGTAAAAACTACGATTTGGTCCTTGTTTTCAATTCCAATTTCACCTATAACTTCTTTTGTTACTTCTAGGTGCTTTTTATAGTTAGGATCTGAAATATCACAAACAGTAATAAGAAGATCTGCTTCAAGAGCTGATTCAAGAGTTGTTTTAAAACCAGCAACTAGGGTATTAGGTAAGTTTTGAATAAATCCAACAGTATCAATAAGAATCATTGGAGGCTTACTATCTGGGTTTAATGTTCTAAAGGTAGAATCTAAAGTTGCAAAGAGTTTATTTTCACTAAGTACATTTACTTTACAAAGTTTATTCATTAAAGATGACTTACCAGCGTTTGTATAACCTACAAGAGCCGCAGTCACAGCTTTATTTTGTCTTTTCTTTCTTTGCTGAATCCTAGACTTTTCAATATCTTTAAGCTGTTCTTTATAGCTTTCAATTTTTCTTCTAATAATCCTTCTATCAAGCTCTAGCTGTTGTTCACCTTCACCTTTTAGACCAATACCACCTTTTTGCTTAGAAAAGTGAGTCCATAGAGTTTGAAGTCTTGGAAGCATGTATTGAAGTCTTGAGATCTCTACCTGAATTTTAGCTTCACTTGTTCTAGCATGCTGAGCAAAGATTTCTAGAATAATCATAACTCTATCGATAACTTCAAGCCCTGTAATCTTCTTTATATTTCTTATCTGACTTGCTGTTAACTCAAAATCAAATGCCAGGATTTTTGAACCTTCATTTTTAGCTTCAATGGCAATTTCTTCTAGCTTTCCACTTCCAAGCATTGTCGCAGGATCAAGAGATTTTTTATTTTGTACATGCTCTGATGCAGTTTCAACACCAAGAGTTCTAAGAAGTTCTCTAAGCTCTATTAAAGAAGCATTTGTTAGGCTCTCTGTACTATGGGATTCAAACTTTTCACAGACGATACTTACAAGTGTGGCCTGCTCACTTAATTCAATTTTATAATCATCAAAACTCATCTTATATCCACTTCCACATTATCAAGTAAGTTTACGCCATTCATTGTATAGTTACCAAGAATAACAATTTTTTCAGTTTTATTATTTGCTAATTCAAAAGTATTAGCATCTCTTATAGATAAATAGTTTAAAAAACTATAGCTATCGTAATCAATTGCATCAAATCCATCACTTAATAAAATCTCTTTTACTGATAAAAGAGTATGTCTAAGCTTTAAGGCATCACTTTTTTGTTCATCTGTTAGATATCCATTTCTGCTACTTAAAGCAAGACCATTATCTTCTCTTGCGATATCAATAGGAACTATTTTTATACCAAGATTAAGCTCATTAACCATATTTTTTACAACGACAATTTGTTGATAGTCTTTTTTTCCAAAATAAGCTTTTGAAGGTTTGATAAGATCAAATAATCTATGAACGACTCCAACTACTCCTGAAAAATGTGTAGGTCTAAGCATTCCTTCTAGTTCTTTTTCATATTTAGTTACTTTATTGTAGATAGAAATATCTGATGGATATATATCCTTTTTTGATGGAGTATAGATACCAATATGTTTATCTGGGTAGGTATTTAAAAGCTCTGTAATCTGACTAATATCTTGTTCTAGTGTTCTTGGATATTTTTCAAGGTCTTCACCTTGTGCAAATTGAGTAGGGTTTACATATATTGATACTATTGTCGTATCGTTTTGTTCTAAAGAAGCTTTTACTAAATTAAGATGTCCTCTGTGAAGATTCCCCATAGTAGGAACAAAGCCAATATCTTTGTGATCTTCTAAAAAAGAAAAAAGAGATTTATTATTTTCTAAAACTTGTAGCATTAAAAATTCCAATCTCTAATCATATCAGCTAATGTCGATTTATGTAGTTTGTAGCTATTAACTTTTGATTTATTATCAATGAAAAAATACGTGTTTTCATCTTGTCCAAATCCTGTTTGCTTATCAGTTGCTCCTGAGTTTACAGGGTTTCCAATTAATAAATCGAGGTTCTTTGATTTCATCTTTTGAATAAGCTTATCTTCATCAATATTTGTTTCTGCTGCAAAACCAATTATTTTTTGATGTTTCTTTTGCTTAGATATTGTTTTTAAAATATCAGTATCTTTAGAAAATTCAATCTTTCCAGTAAAATCATCTTTTTTGATTTTATTATCATTTAAATTAAATTTTATATCTCCAATTGCTGCAGCAGAGATATAAATATCACTATTATCAAAGTTCATTGAAACAGCATTAAACATTTGCTCGTTAGTTTGAGTATGAATGATTTTTAATCCTCTAATCTTAGAAAAACTTTCAGTTTGCTTAAACATTTCATGTCCACATATAAGGGTAACTTTATGTCCTTTTAATAGATATGATTTTGCTAGTTCAATACCTGTTTTTCCACTAGATGGATTGGTAAGATATCTTACTGGATCAAGATATGATCTTGTTGCACCCGTTGTGATTAAAATATTTTTAGGGCTTATATTTTGATTTGTATAAATAGAGCTATAAAAGATATTTTCAATATCTAATAACTTTCCAGCTCCAATATCACCACATGCTAAAACTCCACTTTGAGTATCAAATACATTTATATTTTCTTGATTACTTATATGTTCAAGATTTCTTTTTGTAAGAGAGTTCTCTAACATCTTTGTATTCATAGCAGGGTATAAATAAATAGGATTAGTATTTGCTAGAATGACACTTGTTAAAAGATCATCACTAACTCCAGCTGCTATTTTTGCAATTGTATTAGCTGAAGCAGGGGCGATGACAATTTTATCAGCCCAGTTCTTTAAATCAATATGAAGTACACTTGAATCTTCTTGGTGATTAAAATCATCATTAAAGTTATAAACTTTTTTTGCTCCAAGATATTTAAAAACATTTAGATGAACAAATTCATTAGCACCTTTAGTTAAGATGACTTTTACATCGTGTCCGTTTTTAATATAAAGCCTAAGAAGCTCATAAGATTTATAAGCACTTATAGATCCACAAACTCCAAGTATGATATTCATTACAGATAATTCCTAGCTATTAATTCTAGTGATTTATGTATCAAAAGAGGCTCTTTTTGTATACAAAAGTCACTTTCCTTTGATAAAAGCTCTTTAAGAAGCTCACTTGCTCCACCTGTTAGAAAAACAGGGTATTGTTTATAATTTTCAATATATTTTAAAATAGGAGCAATATAACTTAAGTAAAGGCCCTTATTAAGAGAGCTTTGAGAGTCGTTTATTTTGTTATTACTAGCTTCCAGTTCATATGAACCTAATACTTGTGACTTCTTATAGGTATGAGTTAAAAGCTCTAGTCCTGGCAATATTGGTCCTGCTTTTAGATTATTATTTTCAATGATATCGACAGTTGTAAAAGATCCAGTATCAATAACAATCGCTTTATCTTGTTTTTTTGACACAAAAAAAGATGCGAGCACTCTATCAATACCAATAGTCTTTGAATAAGATAGATTTAAGTCAAAGAAACTATTATCTTTTAAGTACTTTGAAATATCGTAGGGATTAATTAAGTCTTTTTGATTATTTAAAGTCACATTAGAAATAATCGTTTTTGTGTTTTCTGTATTTAGATCTTCACTTTTAGCAAAAGAATTTAATTCATCTAGATTAAAAGCCTTAGGCTCTTGTTCATTTTTAAACAAATATGCCTTTTTATTAGTATTTCCAATATCAATGCTAATAATATTAGTGAGAGACTGATCCATCTAGGTATCCACTGATGAGTGATTTTTTTAAGTCGTATAGATCAGCAATTGGTGTACAAAAGCTTGGTGGGTAGTCTGATCCCATTTTTAAAAGATCATTGATTACTAAAACTTGTCCATCCGTTTGAATTCCTGATCCGATTCCTATCGTTGGAATATTTATAGACTCTGTAATTAGTGTAGCGACTGCTGGAGTAACGCATTCTAAGACAAGACAAAAAACTCCTGCTTCTTCTAAAGCTTTAGCTTCATCAATAAGTCTTTTTGCACTTTGCTCATTTTTTCCATGAGTGTAGTATCCACCTTGTTCATGTACTGATTGAGGTGTAAGACCGATATGTCCAACGACTGGAATTCCAGTTTGAGTAAGTTTTTTTATAAGTTCAAGATTTGTATCAAAAGCACCCTCGAGTTTTACCGCTTCAACTTTTGATTTTTGAAAAAGTTCAATCGCATTTTTTAGGCCACTATCTACAGTTGCGTATGTTCCAAAAGGAAGATCTGCGATAACAAATTTATTCTGAGCACCTCTTTTAACAGCACTAGAAAAAGTAATCATATCATTAAGAGTTACTTCAACTGTTGTTTCATAACCAAGAATAACGTTTCCAACACTATCTCCAACAAGAATCATATCTAGTGATGTAGAATCTAGTAACTTTGCCGTTTGGTAATCATAACAAGTAAGCATATTAAGATTTTGCTCTTTACCTTTTATGGCGCGAATAGATCTTGTTGTATGTTTTTTCATAGAGCGTTAGTATCATGAGCTCCTAGTAGAATCAATGAGTTGTAAGTTAATATAATTTATTTTTTACAGCTTTGTGCATACTGTTAATAGGGTGGTTTTTCCACTCTTTTAAAGTTTTTTCTTTAACCTTTACAAAATTGTTTAAATTACAGGTATTTATAAATTCTTGAGAGTCAACTTCGTTAAAAATCTTTTCAAGTCCATCTTGGTAGACTTGATTAAACAGAATTTCTTTTCCTTTTATTCCACCAATTAACGCATTAGGACTTATAAGATTGAAAAATTCATAAGGACCCTTTTCAACCATCGCATTGGCGATAAGCTTTATTTCATGCCAGCATTCAAGATAAGCAATTTGTTCATTAATGCCTTTTTCTATTAATTTTTCAAATGATAATTTTGCGGCATAGGGTAGTACGGAACAAAGTAAAGATTGTTCTGAAAATAAATCTGCAATAGTTTCTTCTTTAAAAGAGCTTTCATGAAAACTCGTTACGCCTATTTTTTCGCCTAACTCTTTAATAGAGTTAATATCCTTTGATTGGATTACAGCTGCTATCCCAGCTTTTGTTTCATAATTATATCTTAATTCACTAGCAATAGATTTTGGAGCTAATAGAGAAAATTGTTCTGATGGCGCAAGTTCTTTTAGACCATCAAAACTATAACTAAAACCATGGGCCAATATAAAATGAGCATCTTTATTTTGTTTTAAAATTTCTTTTATAATGTCATTGTGAGTATGATCGGGAGTTAAGATGACGAATGTTGAAAAATTACAACTAGCTTTTTGATAATCAAAAGTTTTAAAGCCTAATTCATTAGCTTTTTTAAACGATGATGATTCTGATCTAAGACCAATTGAGAATTCCTGATTTGAGTCTCTTAAATTTAAGGCCCATGCTTTTGCTTGGCTTCCAAAGCCTATGATTGCAATATTGTTCATAGATAATTTATATAAATTTGTACTTATTTATGTCAATGATATAAATTGTTTATATGAACGAAACTGCAATGCTTTACGGCGAAGTGATATTTTCTACTTTTAAAGTTAAAAATGGCTCTTTTGAAGACTTTGAGTTTATTTTTAAGAGGTTTATTCGTTCAGCAAAAGAATACTTCATGTTAAATAGTATTAATAATCTAGAAAAATCAATTCTAGCAAAGATAAATTCTTTTGATCTTTCTAATGATTGTCGTTTAAGAGTAAATATTTTTCCAAAAAATAGAGAGCAAGTTTTCGTTAGTAAGTATGATGAATCAGATTTAGAGTTTTCATTTATTTGCTTAAAATTACCAACTCATATCAGAAAAGAATTAAAGCTTAAAACTTTTGAATATAATACAAATAGTATGATGGAAAGTTTTAAAACTTCTAATTATGCTCAATCATTTTATCTTAAAAGATGTGCTATAAAAGATGGCTTTGATGATATTTGCTATACTAGTAATGAAAAGATTCTGGAATCAAGTACAAGTAATTTTATTTTTAGAAAAAATGATGGATCCTTTGTAACTCCTAAACTGAAAATATACTTTGGCTCTTCGATAAAGAAAATGCTTGATAAGCAAAAGATTAAAGAAGGGGATATTGATATAAGAGACTTATCTTCGTATACAGATTGTTATCTTATAAATAGCATTGAAGGTCTTGTTAGTGTATTTATGATAGAAAATTTTGTATTTAAAAATGAGCATATAGAGAGTATATTATAAATATGGATAAAGAATTAAAGGTTGATTGCCCAACTTGTAAAAGAACATTTAAATATTACACAAGTCAGATGAGACCATTTTGTAGTGAAAAATGTAAAATGATTGATTTAGGTCGCTGGTTTGAAGAAACTTATACTGTAGAAGGAACTAATGGGACTGTTTATGTTGAAGACCCTGAAAAAATAGCAAAGCTTAATTATGACTTATAAATTTGAAAACTTGCAGGATGTTATACAGGGGCTTCAAGATATTGCATTTGAAGCTGGAGAGATCTTACTAAAATATCAAAAGAAAAGACATGAGCTTATTGTTAATAATAAAGGAGCTCAGGGAATAGCAACTAAAGCAGATAGCGAATCAGAAGACTTTATTATTGCGTCTTTAAAAAACCGCTTTGAGAAAGCCGATTTTTTAGCAGAAGAGTCATGTGATGATTTTGCTGGGATGGAAAAGTTTTTAAAATCAAAAGAGTATTGTTGGGTTATTGATCCATTAGATGGAACAAATAATTTTGTAAATGGGATTCCTATTTATGCCATTTCAATTGCTCTAGTAAAAAAAGGTGAGCCCATTTGCGGAATTGTATATAATCCCCTTAGTGGAGAGTCTTTTTTTGCAGCTCTAGAATTAGGAGCATTTTTTGTTGATTTTAGAGTAAACCCATTAAAGAAATATCTTTTAAAAGTAAGTAGCTCAGATAAAGAAATGAATGAATGTATTTTTTCTCCGTCTCCAAATTATGAAAAGAAAAATAAATTTGAAAGTCAGATTGATTCATTCAAAAAAAGTATTATTGGTGCAAGAGCTGTAAGAAGATTAGGAAGTGCCGCTATAGAGCTTTGTTATGTGGCCAAAGGAAATTTTGATGGTTACTGGGAAAAGGGTCTAAAACCTTGGGATACGGCAGCTGCTTTGATTATATGTAAAGAGGCGGGAGCAAAATTAACAGACTTTAATGGTAAGACTTTTTGTATTTATTCAGAATCAGTACTTGCTGCAAGTGAAAATCTTCATAAAAAAATTCTTGGTAAGATTAATCAAGTATAGGCCTCTAATAATATATACCTATTATTGACTGAAATTCTATAACTGCTTATAATTATAGGTATATTGTATCCACGGAGGGATCGTTTTGAACTCAATTTTAAATTATATTGATAAGTACTCTACACAAGTAAATATTTTCTTAATTGGAATGATTATTTGTGTGATCTCTATGTTTATATGGCTATGGTTATATAATCGAAAGAAATATAAATTACTAAAGCATCAAATTCCAGCCAATGTTGTTCAAAGTTATTTAGATTCAATTATTCAAAACTCAACATCATTAAAATCCTCTTTGTTTAGAGGAGGAGGACTTGATGTTGATACATCTTCAGTTCCTTCTGTTATGCCTCTTGCTGATCTTCCAGGAGGAAGTCAGGTCGGGATTTCAGATGTAGAGGTTTCAACTCTAAATGCAAAAATTGCAAGTCTTGAATCTTTGTTGGCCGAGAAAAAAGAAGTTGTTAAACAGCTTGAAGACCTTAATGCTGAAAATGCTGGATTGTTAAGAAATAAAGATGATCTTATAAGTGAGCTAGAAGCTAGAATTGCTGAATTAGAAGCAAGAGAGCCTGAAGTTGTAGCACAAGAAGCGGATATTGATACAAGTGAATATGAAAATAAAATATCAGATTTAGAAAAAGAAATAGAAGCTCTTAAAGAGCAACTAAAAGAATATGAAGTAATATCTGGTGATATTGCTAATATGAAAAGACTTCAAGAAGAAAATGCTCAACTTAGAGCAGCTCTTGATGGGTCTACATTATCATCTGAAAATGAGGAAAGTTTAGCTACTGAAGAAGAAGTTTCAGATGAAGAGATTGAAAAAGCTTTTGAAGGAGCTATCTTAAGCGAAGAAGAAAATTCTAGTGATGATAATGAACAAGAGTCTGTCTCTGAAGAAAAAGCAGATACAGAAGAAGTTGAACAGAACCAGGAAGAAGAAGTTGCTGTTGCTGAACAGGAACAAGAAGATGTTCAGGATGAGCAAGAAGATAAGTCTGCAGAGGACTTATTAAGTGAATTTGAGAAAATGTTAGGATAAATTATGAAACTTATTTTGTGTTCATTGTTTTTTGTTCAATTAGCTTTTGCAAGCAATGATAGCTACATTACTAGTAAAATGTCTAAGTCTCTTTCTCAGTCTGGCTATATTGCCTTAAAACAAAAGATAAAAGATCAAGGCTATTCTAGTATTAAATCTTTAATGTATGTCATGAGAAATAACAAGTTTCCAATTCAAAATAGATGGAGAGCGACTTTTCTTTTAGGTACAATTATGGGAGATAAAAGTGCTCATTTTATTTCAAAGTTTAATAAACATCCTAATTGGATGATGAGACTTGCAAGTTTAAAAGTCCTAACTAATATGCAATATAAAGATGAGTTCTTTTACAGAAAACTTATTACTGATAAATCATTATTGATTAGAAATGAGGTTCTAGAATCAATTAGAAAGTTAAAAATAAAGTCTCTTGCTCCAAAGGTTTGGTCAATGCTTTATGATAAGAAAAACTATCACAAAGAAAACGGGATAAAGAAAAGATCTGTAATTATTAATAAAGCCATTCGAGTTGTTGCTGACTTAGATTATAAAAAAGCATTAAAACCTATTTATAAGATGGTTAAAAATAGTAGATACGCAGATATAAAAGAAGATCTAAATTACTCTATAAAGAAATTAAAACGTCTCTAATTGTTCTTTTTCTTTTGCTTTATCAATTTTTCTTAGCTCATTATCATTTTGAATGATTCTTTGAATTCTATACAAAAGTGTTTTTTCTTGAATGCCATCTGTTGGTGTTTCTTTCCATCCTTGCAAAAAATCATGCTCAATTCTTTGTCTTTTAAAAATTGTGACTTTTGTTACTTTTCTTCCATAACTAAAGCCTTGGGCTACATTTATAACCATCATCATTTCCGCAGCTTTTACAGCATCTTTACTTCCAAAAGAGTCTGTAAAGTTTACTTGAAGAGTATTGTCCATCCATCTTGTTTTAATTTTTCCAGCTTCTTGATTTTGGTATGAAATATCAAACTTCTTCATTACTTGAATAACTGCTTGCCAAGTTTGTGTAAAGTCAGCTTTATATACCTTGGCAGGAACATCAAACTCTTCAGTAATTCTTTTAAAGTGTTCATATGATGTACATGAGCTAATTAAAAATAATGAAAGCAAAAGTAATTTATTCATTCTTTAATTTTACCTCTAATAGAGAAAAAATTAAACAAATTATCCAAAAGGGAAAAATTGCTATGAAACCAAATGTTTGAAAAATAGTAGGAGACCTTTTTGGTATGCTTAGACGTAAATCTAAGTTTTCACCTTTAAAAAGTTCGGTTCTTTTTGATTCAGTACCATCACTTTTTATAAAAGATGTGATTCCAGTATTTGTAGATCTTAAAATAGGAAGATTAAACTCTAAAGCTCTCCATTTAGTTAAAAACAAGTGCTGAAAAGGCTCCATCGTTTTTCCATACCATGAGTCATTTGTCAGGTTGATCATCAAATCAGCATCTTTTGCATTATTTAAATAATCTCTAATATAAAAGGGCTTTAGCCCTTCATAACAAATAGAAGCTATAGACTTTACTCCATTATTAAATTTAAATAATGTACTCTTTTTTCCGGTCGCAAAAAAAGCAATATTAGTAAAGAGCTTGCTTAATTTTTCATTTAATGGGCCAAAAGGTAGAGTTTCTCCAAATGGAATTAGGATTCTTTTATGATAAGTATCAATAAGCCTTCCTTCCTTTGAAATATGAAAGGCAGTATTGTAATCACTTTGATAAAAAGCTTTAGAACTTTGACTATCATACCCACCAATAAAAAGTTGAGAGTTCATTTTATTTATAATCTCAACAAAGACCGTTGGAATAAGTGTTTCTTTTAAGTCACTAAGGTTTGTATAGATAGAGTAAGGGTATGCTGTTTCTGGCCAAATGATAAGATCTATATTCTCTTTAAAGTTATGTTCCTTAAGGCTTAAGTTTTTATATTTTTCAATAACTTGTTTAGATGAAGCATATGTTCCTTTTTCGGAGTCAACTTTTAGATAATTACTAATATTAGCTTGAACCATTCTGATATTTAAGTTCTTTGATTGATTTGTATTTGGTTCTTTTACAATAAGAGGATTAAGAATAATAAAGAAAAAAATCATTAAAAGATTAGCAATACCAAAGGTGTTTGTTTTTAAAAATCTAATAACCTCAAATACAAGAATAAAACTAAAGAATGAATAAACGCTTACACCTGCAATACTTGCAAATCCTAGATGTTTACTAAAATATATCCAAGGGCTTCCTAAAAAAGAATCAAACTGTTGAGGTGTGATAAATTCAAATGTCGTTACAATAATAGCAAGGCAAACAATATGTAATGAGTTGTTTAACTTAGCATTTTTTAAAATATATTTCTTTAAAATAATAAATGCCCATAGATATGGAGCAACAATAAAGGCAAATAAACTATTAAGTACTAGAGCTAGAAAATAGGGAAGGTTTCCAAATTCAGTAAGAGTATCTGCAATCCAGTAATAACCAGTTAAGTTAAAACCCAAACAGAATAAAAGAACAGTTAAAAAATCTTGTTTTAATGTTGTTTTTTTTATTAATCCGTTAAATAAAATAACAAGTCCTATTATCGGAGTAATAAGTAAGGATTCACCAAAAACACTTGGAAATCCAAGAGCGTAAATCGAGCCTGCTATTATGTAGATTAATTTTTTCATTTGTATATATGTTAAATGAAAAGATTAGGATTTAATAGATAAAAAACAGCTTGTAAATAAAGCTGTTTTTTATTTTTGTTTTGCAATCGTTCTTTTGCCTTTAAAAAGTTTAGCAAAAACTCTTTTAGCTGTAACAAGAGCTTTGGCAGCGTCTAGTTTTCCAGCTCCTAGAATTTTTCCTTTTAAAGGACTTACTTTTTCAGATGAGCTGATGATAATATTTTTAACTTGATTTGTATTAAACTGTGGATAGTTTGACTTTATAAGGGCTGCAACACCTGTAACAAAGGCTGTCGCTTGACTTGTTCCTGTCATGTATCCTGCTGCACCACCAGGAATTGCAGACCTTATTCTTAATCCAGGAGCTGCAATATCAACAGAGTTTTTTCCCCAGTTAGATGCACTAATTAACTTGTTTATTTTATCATGAGCACCAACAGTAATAATATTTGATAATCCATAACTTGCTGGATAGTATGCATTTTTCTTAGCATCGATATTCGATCTTTCATTTCCTGCTGCTGCTATTACAAGAATCCCTTTTCTTTTTGCTTCTTTTAAGATCTTTAATTCTTCGTGACTTGATTCTGGTCCTCCACCTGAGTAGTTTATTATATCAACATTTTGATCTACAGCGTATTTTAGAGCTCTAATAGTTGCTTCCAAGTTTGCTTGACCGCTAGCTTGAGGATTGTAGTACTTTAAAGCTAAAATTTTAACTTCTGGAAATATGCTTTTCACAATCCCCGAAACATGAGTTCCATGTCCGTGAGTGTCATAAGGTGTTTTTGTAATCCTTTTACCTGAAAAGTCTAGTCCAAAGTTATGAGAGCTTGCTTTTCCTGATGTTCCAACTATATTGTTTTTTAAGAATGGATGGTGAACATCAATTCCTGTATCGATTACTGCAACTGTAATGTCTTTTTTCTTTTGAAATGTCTTCCAAGAGTTTTTTAAATTAATAGAACTTTTTAAGCTAGGGTCAACTCCCCAACTTGTATATCTATTATTTAGAAAGTTATCTGGATAATATCCATTTGATCCAAAAGATGAGCATACAACAAGTGCTACTAAAACAAAGCTTTTAATTGAGAATTTTAACTTAACCATCATTAACCTTTCGTTACATTTCTAGCTATTATTTAGCAAAGACTTTGCCAAAAAAAATAGTGTGAAAACAATAGGTTAGCGATAGCTTTGTTGTTCTTCTTGAGTACATATGTCTAAAAATAAGACGATTTTCTAGTATTAATTGTCGTTATATTAGGCATATCGTCTTTTTACTTAAGACTGATTAAATTGGTCTTTGAAATACTTTACCCTGTAGAGTCATACAAGATTCTAAGAGATAATGAGATTTAAACAAAGGAAATGGTTATGAAATATTTATTATTTTTATTATTAAGTCTAAGCGCCTTTGCAAATCTGCATTTAGCGCCGCCAAGTTTTGATTATAGAGATGGAAAAGCTGTTTTCATGGATATAAAAGAAGCGACATATGATATCAAATACTATCCTTATTTTTTCACATCAAGAGTTAAGACAACTTTCACTTTTGAGTTAAAAGAAGAGGGATATCCTTTATTTGACTTTGTACCCATGGGAATCAGAGGGAAGCTAAATGGTAAAAGAGTACCTATAAGAAGGGTAAAGTCTCCTGGAAAAGTAACAAGTTATAGGGTTGTTAAAAAGAAATTAAAGCCAGGAACATATACACTTGTTCTTTATACAAAAGTTAAAAGATTAGCTTGGTATGGATTAGGAACAGTTAATAGTGGTTTTTTTATTAAAGACTTAAAAGAAAAGAAGTTCTTAGAAAAGTTTGTTCCAGCAAACTTAGAGTATGATCAATACCCAATGACTTTTAATGTAAGAGTGAAAGCAAGAAAAGCTCATAAAGTCGTGGCCAATGGTAATGTAAAAGTGCATAAAAAGAATCATTTTACAATTCATTATCCAGCTCACTATGGATCATCAAGTGTCTATTTTCACGTATTTAAACAAGGAAAATATAAGTGGGTAACAGATACTTTTAGATCTATTGATGGAAGAGATATTCCATTTACTATTTATACAAAGTGGTTTTTAAAACCTGAAAAATTCTTAGCAAAAGCTAGAGGAATATTTAACGAATTAGAAGCTGATTATGGTCCATGGCCACAGGACTTTTATATTGTTTACGGTATGGCTCTTAAAGGTGGGATGGAATATCCTGGAGCAACAGCAACTTCTCTTAGGTCTTTAGGGCATGAAATGTTTCATACATATTTTGCTAAAGGTGTAGTTCCTGCTGATGGAAATTCTGGCTGGATGGATGAAGGTCTGGCAAGTTGGAGAGATAGGGGATATAAAACTTTAACTCACCCTGGTTATGATTCATTTAATCTTGGTGGACACTCTGTTTATAAAAGAAATACAGATAAGAATTCATATAAAGTAGGAAGAGCATTCTTTGCATACTTAAATTCAAAGTTTAATTTAAAGTATGCGCTAAAAGATTATTTTCAAAAACATAAGTATCAAATGGTAACGACAAATCATATGATTAATCATTTTGAACAATTAACAGGTTTAAATCTAAGAGCTGATTTTTCAACTTATGTTTTAGGTGGCAATGGAAAATCAAATTATGTTGAGTTTCATGAACACGAAGAAAATGAGCACCATATCGATTATACTGATGCTCAAATAAAAAGAATGTTGTAAAAGTTTTTTTCTAAGTCATAAAAAAAGCCCAAGCTAAAAAGCTTGGGCCATATTCAAGGATAATAATAATTTTTTATGCTCTTCTTTGTCTTTGCTCTCTTTCTTTTTCTTCAGCAACTTCAAGACAAAATTCAGCCCATGGTTGAGTTTCTAATCTTTTTCTAGAGATTTCCTCTCCTGATTCAAGACACTCACCATATGTACCATCTTCTATTCTTGCTAGGGCAGCTTCAATTCTTCTAAGCTTGGCCATCTCTTTATTTCTAAGAGAGAAAGTGATTTGTTGATTAATTGCATTTGTTGCAAGATCACCTTCTTCTGCTAAATCTTCTGATTTTATTTGTAAGTCTTCTAGGTTATTTAATGTTTGACCTTGAAGTATTTTCTGTCTGTGTTCAGTTAGTTTCTTTCTGAAAAATTCTAAATCCTTATCGTTCATTAAAGCTCCTCCTTGAATCCTCTAATTACAATACGCATTAACTGGCCCATAAATTTTATCCTAAGTGTTATGCTAAAATCAATATAAAGCCTATTTTTGCCCCTATTGTAAGTATTTGTTTGAATTGAAGAGGTTTGTTTGACAATTGCTCTAAGTACTTAATATTATTTAATCTATGTTATCTTTAAGAATATTTTTAGCTGTGCTAATTACTGGAGTGTTTTGCTCTTGCGGTAAGAAGATTGAGGACTCTCAAGCTAAGAATGATGTTCGACCTTCAATTCCTGAAGAGACTATTGATGTAAACTTTGAAAGAGCTTTTAATAATGAAACTGTTTTCTGTAAAGGTGGCTTGTATTGTCCTGGCTATTTGGCAAAGTTTATTATTTTTGATGGTAAGAAAAAACTAGAATGTCCCTCTGTTCTTATTTCATCTGATCGAGTGTTAACTTCTGCAAGTTGTATTCCTAAACACTTAAGAGTTAGTAATATGGGATTAATGAAAAAGGCTTTTGTTTCTTTTGTTAATTACAAAAAAAGTTATAATATTGAAGCTTTAAAAATAGAATCACTATCCTATAGTCGATATATTGATCCTTCTTTGTGGAAAAATGATTTTGCTATTATAAAACTAAGACAAAAATCTTATCGTCGAACTGTTTATTTAAATTCTTTGGGAACGCAAAACTTAAAGCAAGTGAGTAAGTGGTATTTAAAAGATAATAAGTTTGTACGATCAAGTTGTGATATTTTATATAATACTTATGTTAACCCTTTTGCAGATAGTGGTAAGAGATCATTTTTGTTAATGGGAGATTGTCATGATGATGAGGTGGGGCAAAAAGGAAGTGTCATACTTGGCGGACGCTACAGTTTAGTTGCTGTTGAGAGTATTCAAGTAAGAAGATTCTTAGTAAATAACTTAAAAAGCAAGGGACTTTTAACGGAAGAAATAAAGCCATATACTTTGTCCTATATATCAAATATTGCTTGTATACCAAGTATTTTTAAAAAAGGTTTTATTGAAAGTGAGCAGTGCGAGCAATTGAAAACAATTTATGAGTTAGATCGTAAGAGAAAAGAAGTTCGTTCAATGAGAAAACCTCACAAAGAAAATATAAAAAAGCTTATGGAAGAATTAAATAAATCTGAAAAGTACTTTTATTGGAATTTTGATTTTAAGAAATCTTATGGTCGTTATGGTTATAAACTGTATATGAAAAAGCCAAAATGTTTTTTTTCTATAAAAAGTTGGATTCAAGAGTTTAAAAAAGGTCGTAAAATACTGTCTACTGCTCATATTTCTGTTAAAAGAAAAAACTATCATCTCGTTACAAAATTTAATAAGTTTTTGTATCCTGTATCAGTTATTTTGGAGGATGGTGTTAAAGATTTTAAAGTTAAATTTAGTCCAAGTAATGCTTACTTTAGAAATATTACGGATGTAAAGCTAAAGAAGTTTACGGATGATTATACATACTCTATCTTATTTAAAGACATATCCGGTTGTTAAAACTTTTTTTTCAAATCTCTCCAGCTTTTTCCTTCTCTATTCTTTTTATTTAATTGCCATTGTCTAACAGCTTTAAGATGCTCTTTATATGTAGGGGTAAATATATGAGTACCATCATTTTTTGAAACAAAGTAAAGGTAGTTATGTTTTTTGGGTACTAAAACAGCTTTAATGGCAGCAAGTGATGGATTGGCAATGGGACCTAAGGGAAGTCCTGATATCTTATAAGTGTTATAGGGGGTTTTTTCTAATAGATGTCTTTTGCGTAGGTTTCCTTTGTAGCTTTCCCAAATACCATAAATCGTTGTCGGATCTGCTTGAAGACGCATATTTTTTTTCAACCTATTAAGATAAACACCAGCAATAATTGGTCTTTCCCAGGCAGCACCAGTTTCCTTTTCTACAATCGAAGCTAAATTGATAACTTGTGCTTGGCTAAGGTGTGTTTGAGAAAAATCCAAACTCGAAATCTGCTGTTTAAATTGTTTTACCATAGTGCGAATAATTTGTTTTTCCGTATAACCTTTAGGAAAAAAGTAAGTTTCAGGAAAAAGATATCCTTCAAAAGAAACATTTGAAGGAATATTCAATTCACTTAAAAAACTCTTGCTTTTACAAAGGGCAATAAAGGTTTTTGCATCCACAAGATTATTTTGTTCTAAGATATTAGCTACTTCATATATGTTTTTTCCTTCCGAAATAGTAACTTTGTTTTGAACTGATTTTCCTGTCGTTAGAATATGTAGAACTTTTTCCAGATTTGATCCAGCTGGAATAATATACGACCCTGATTTAAAGTTATTAACTTGTTTTTTATACTTACAGTAATGATGAAAAAACCTGCTATCTTTAATAATTTTTTTTTGTTTTAAAAGAGTATTTATTTTATAAAATGCCATCCCTTGTTTTATTTCTATAGGATGGTTTTTAGAGGTTTTGTAATCAAGGTTTTGATAAACATAAGTTACCCCACCTGCTAGGCAGGATAAAAGAATTACAATACTGATAAGAATAAATTTTTTCATAAAGACTCTTTGTTTTCTATATCCTTTATAAACTCTTCTAGAATAATACAAGCGGCTACTTCATCTATTTTCTTAGGGTCTATTTTAAAGTTAAATTTGGGATCACTTTGCATCCTCTTTTTTGCTTCAAAGCTACTTAGTGTTTCATCTTGCTCAAAGACATTTAAGTTTGTTTTTGATTGAAGTTTTTTTATAAAATTTTGAATTTCTAAAGTGAGCTTAGATGGAGTTCCATCTGTAAAATAGGGAACACCAATGACAATGATATCAACAAACTCATCATCACATATCTTAAGTATTTGCTGGATTAAAGTTTCGTCATCTTTGTATTCAATCCGACCAAATCCAAGGACAAAAGGATCACTTCCATATTTGTAGGATGATATTCCTGTGATTTTTCGCCCATAGTCAAAGCACATAAGATGCTTATCAGTAATGTCTGAAATGTTTAAATTACTATCTTGCATTGACTTCAAAATTAGAATGATTTTTGTGGGGTGTAAAGCTTTAAAAACTTGACATAAATAGTGGATCAGTTATTATTATCCATGTTCAAGACATTAATTCAAAACCTTCGTTTTGAAGCTATTCAAATACCTGAATAATCACTAACTTAAACTTGGAAATCTTTGGAGAAGAACCCCATGCATTTAAATGATTTAAGAGAAAAAGAAATCAAAGAATTAACTAAAATGGCCACTAAGGCAGGTGTAGATAATGCCGGTGGAATGAAAAAACATGAGCTTATTTTTGCTCTTTTAAAAGCAACTGCTGCTAAAGATGAAGCCATCTTTGGAGAAGGTGTTTTAGAAATATTACCAGATGGATTTGGATTTTTAAGATCTCCTGGATATAACTACTTACCTGGTGCCGATGATATCTATGTTTCTCCATCTCAAATTAGAAAATTTGGTTTAAGAACAGGGGATACTATTGTTGGTGAAATTAGAACTCCAAAAGATGGTGAAAGATATTTTGCATTAATTAAAATCGAAAAGATTAATATGCAAACTCCAGAAAAGCATAAACAAACAGTTCTTTTTGATAACTTAACGCCATTATATCCAAATAAGAAAATTAACCTAGAAGCTAAGCCAACAGGTTACTCTACAAGAATTATCGATATGTTTGTTCCTCAAGGTTTTGGTCAAAGATGTTTAATCGTTGCTCCACCAAAAGCTGGTAAAACTGTTTTACTTCAAGATATAGCAAATGCAATTTCAGACAATCATAAAGATGCAAAATTAATTGTTCTTTTAATTGATGAAAGACCAGAAGAAGTAACAGATATGAGAAGAAGCGTTGATGCAGAAGTTGTATCTTCAACTTTTGATGAGCCAGCTTCTAGACACGTTCAAGTTGCTGAGATGGTAATCAATAAAGCAAAAAGATTAGTAGAAGCGGGTCAAGATGTTGTTATTTTACTAGATTCAATTACAAGACTAGCAAGAGCATATAATACAGTTATCCCGCCAAGTGGTAAAATCCTATCAGGGGGTGTTGACTCAAATGCTCTTCATAAACCAAAAAGATTTTTTGGTGCTGCAAGAAATATTGAAAAGGGTGGATCTTTAACAATTATTGCTACAGCTCTAATTGATACTGGTTCAAGAATGGATGAAGTTATCTTTGAGGAATTCAAAGGTACTGGTAACTCTGAAATTCAATTAGATAGAAAACTAATGGAAAAAAGAATTTTCCCTTGTTTAGATATTAATAAGTCAGCAACAAGAAAAGAAGACTTACTAATGGAAGCAGCAGATCTTCAAAAGACATTTGTACTTAGAAGGGTTCTTCACCCAATGAATACAATCGACTCTATGGAATTTGTTTTAGATAAAATTAAAAACTCTAAAACAAACTCAGCTTTCATGGATTCAATGAACGGATAAAAAATGATAAAAAAGATTCTTAAAAAAATGCATTTATTTTTAGGGAAACAATACACAAGTATTGGTGGTCAAGCGGTTATTGAGGGAGTTATGATGAGATCCCCTAATGCTTTCGTTGTAGCGGTTAGAAAACCGGATGGAAGTATCAGACTTAGACGTGATCAGTGGTTTGGTCTTTCTCAAAAATTAAACTTTTTAAGAAAACCTTTTTTTAGAGGTATTGTTACTCTTGTTGAAGCTATGGCCAATGGAGTTGTTTCTTTAAATTATTCAGCTAATATCGCAATGGATGAAGAAGAAAAAGAAAAAGCTCTTAAAAAAGGTAAAACTTTAGAAGAGTATGAAGCAGCTAAAAAGAAAAAAGAAAAAATTGATATCCAAACATTTTTAACTATTGGAACTTCATTTTTATTTGGGATGGGACTATTTGTTTTTGTTCCACATGCAGCAACAGCGGGTCTTGATTCTGCTTTTAATTTAAACTGGGACCTTGATGGATTTAATTTTCATTTTGTTGATGGAATCATTAAGGCTTGTATTTTTATTCTTTATATTTGGATTATTGGGTTTATCCCTGATATTAGAAGAGTTTTTCAATATCACGGAGCTGAACATAAATCGATTTCTACATTTGAAGCAGGTGAAGATCTTATTGTTGAAAATGCAAAGAAATATACAACTCTACACCCAAGATGCGGAACAAGTTTTATTTTCTTTTTATTATTTATTTCGATTATTTTATTTTCAGTAATTTTTACTATTGTACCTATTGGACAAGGATTGCCTGTTATTCTTAAGCACTTAAGTGCAATTTTATTTAAAATTGTATGTATGTTTCCTGTAGCTGGTATCTCTTATGAAGTTATTAAGTTTGCTGGAAAGCATTCTAATAATGTTGTTTGTAAGGGACTTAGCTTTCCTGGAATGATGCTACAGAAACTGACAACAAAAGAGCCGGATGATCAGCAACTAGAAGTAGCTTTAGCTAGTATTAAAGCAGTACTTTCATTGGAAGAAAAATATAATTTAAAAGAAGCTTCTAAAAAAGTTTTAACTTTAGAAGAAGTTGATATTGAAAAGTTGTCAGATATTGAAAACTCAAATTCATCATTAAAAGACTTTTTGGAGTAAGAACATGTCAATGTTTGCTAAATTAGATTCAGTTGTTAAAAGGTTTGAAGAGCTAACAGAAAAGATGGCTGATCCAACTCTTTATGATAGACAAGCTGAGTTTAAAGCGACTTCAGAAGAAAGAGCCAATATTGAAGACCTTGTTACTTGCTACAAAGAGTACAAGAAGATTAAGGGCGACCTTGAAGGTGCTAAAGAAATTTTAGAGACTGAATCTGATGAAGATATGAGAGAGATGGCAAAAGAAGAAATCTCTGAATACGAATCTCAAATTCCTGAATACGAAGAAAGATTAAAGGTGTTATTACTACCAAAAGATCCTCTTGATAATAAAAACTGTATGGTTGAAATTAGAGCTGGAGCTGGTGGGGATGAAGCAAGTATCTTTGTTCAAGATGTTTGGAGAATGTATAAGAACTATTGGCAAGCTTTAGGATTTAAAGCCGAAATGATTTCAATCTCTGAAAGTGATAAGGGTGTAAAAGAAGTTATTCTTTCAGTAACAGGTGATAAAGTATATTCAACGATGAAGTATGAATCAGGTGTTCATAGAGTTCAAAGAGTTCCTGAAACTGAATCTCAAGGGCGTGTACATACATCTACAATCACTGTTGCAGTTATGCCAGAAGCTGATGAAGTTGAATTTAACCTTGATATGAATGATGTTAGAATCGATGTTTATCGTTCTGGTGGTAAAGGTGGTCAGTCAGTTAACACAACTGATTCAGCTGTTAGGGTTACCCATCTTCCAACAAATACAGTTGTTGCTATTCAAGATGAAAAGTCTCAACTTAAAAATAAAGAAAAAGCCTTAAAGATTCTAAAGTCTAGAATCTATGATGCGATGGTATTGGAAGCTCATGAAGAAGAAGCTGGAGCAAGAAGGGAACTTGTTGGTAAAGGTGATAGATCTGAACGAATTAGAACATATAACTATCCTCAAGGAAGACTTACTGATCACAGAATAGGTCTTACTCTATATTCATTAGATAAAATTATTGAAGGGGACCTTGAGCCTGTAACAAGTGCGCTCGTAGCTCACAACCAAGCTATCCTATTAAAAGGTCAAGAAGACTAATGATTTGTGAGCTAAATCATCCATCTACATCGTTAAACTTCAGTCTCATCAATTCCAGCGTACACTATGTACGCTTTCATCTGCTCGCTTCGTTTGCCTAGTATATGAATAATTTATCTCACAAATCAAAAGCAAAGTTAGATCTCTTCTTTGAAGAAAATAAAGATCTTTTACAAAAAAATTACCCAGGTTTAAAACTCATTAGACTTTATCAAGAACTGGATGAGATTAGTGATATAGAAAGTTTTAAAAAGAACTTACTAGAAGGAATTCCCTTAGAATATATTTCTAATATTTCTTATTTTTATAAAGAAGCTTTTTACGTTGATAATAGGGTTCTTATTCCTAGATCTGAAACAGAAATCCTTGTAGAAGATAGTATTAATTTTATTAATAAGAATAATTGTTCCGACATTTATGAAATTGGTCTTGGAAGTGGATGTATAAGTTTATCCATTGGCCTTGATGTAGACAGAGGTTTAAGAATAACAGGTTCAGATATATGTGATGATGCTCTTAAGGTTGCAAACTTAAATTTATCTAAGTTTAAAAATGAATTATCTAAGCATAAAGTGTTATTTATTAAGCAAGATCGGATTAATCCTATAGAGAATAAATACGATTTTATTGTATCTAATCCACCATATATTAAAGAACACATGAACCGTGATGGTGTTCATGTTCAAACTCTTAAGCATGAACCACATAAAGCTTTATTTTTAAAAGATGATGAGTTCGATAGCTGGTTTAAAAAGTTATTTTGTGATGTTTTTGTAAGTTTAAAGCCTAGTGGAGCTTTTTTTATGGAAGGCCATGAAGATAGTTTAAGAGATCTAGGAAAAATTGCTAATAAGTATTTTTCAAAGGTAGAATTAAAGAAAGATTATACCCAAAGATTAAGGTTTTTATACGCCTATAAGGATTAATATGGATAAATTAATTGTAGAGGGAAAAGCAATATTAAATGGGTCTGTAAAGGTAAGTGGTGCTAAAAATGCATCCTTGCCAATTATGGCAGCATGTCTTTTATTTCCAAGAAAAGTTAATCTTCAAAATTTACCGGGCTTGAGCGATGTTAATTACTTTAAAAAGATTTTAACTGAATTAGGTGGGGTTGTTGATAAAGATAGTGCTGACTGTTCTAGCGTAGATAAAACAACTGCTGATTATGATTTAGTTAGAAAAATGAGAGCTTCTGTTTTAGTTCTAGGTCCATTATTATCAAGATTTAAAAAAGCGACTGTTTCATTACCAGGAGGATGTGCTATTGGCTCTAGACCAGTTGATTTACATATTGAAGGAATGAAAGCTTTGGGCGCTAATATTGAAATTAAAAATGGATATATACATGCTAGCTGTGATGAACTTATAGGAAGTGATATTTACTTAAAATTTGCATCTGTTGGAGCTACTGAAAATATCCTAATGGCAGCAGTTTATGCTAAAGGAACAACAAGAATTTTTAACTATGCTAAAGAGCCAGAAGTAATCGATCTTATAGATTTTTTAAATACTAATGGAGCAAAGGTTACCTATAGTGATGAATGTGTAGTTATAGAAGGAATAGAAGTAGGACAAAATTTAACTGAAGTTAGCTATTCTATTATTGGAGATAGGATTGAAGCAGCTACATTTATTATTGCGGCATTAATAACAAAAGGTGAAGTAGAAGTTACTGGGTTTAATCCTCTACATATTGATGCTGTTTTAATCGCTTTAAAAAAGATGGGCGCCTTATTAGAAGTAAAAGAAAATGGAGTTTTAGTTAAAAAGTATGAAAAACTAAAACCAATTCATATAAAAACAGATATTCATCCTGGTTTTCCTACTGATGTACAAGCACAGATGATGGCGCTTTTAGGATTAGTTGAAGGAGAGTCTTCTGTAGAAGAGACTATCTTTGAAAATAGATTTATGCATGTACCTGAATTATCAAGAATGGGATACGATATAAGCATTAATGGAGCAAAAGCAACTATTAATGGAGTTAAAAAAGCAACAGCAGCACCTGTTATGTGTACAGACCTTAGAGCAAGTGCAGCTTTAATTTTAGCCGGCCTTACATGTGAAAAAGACACACATGTGGCAAGGGTTTATCATTTAGACCGTGGGTATGAAAATATTGAAGAGAAGTTTAATGGACTTGGATCTACTATAAAGAGAGTTTCTGTATGAGTGATTGTTTATTCTGTAGTATTGTTGAAGGCAAAATTCCTTGTGAAAAAGTTTTTGAAAATGAAAATGTTTTAGCATTTAAAGATATATATCCACAGGCCAAGATACATATTTTATTTATTCACAAGAACCACTCTACTGATATAACACAAATGGACTTAAACTCTATAGGCGAAGTATTTAGTGCTATTAAAGAATATGTAGATAAAAACCCTAAGCTAACAAAAGGTTTTAGAATCGTTAATAATTGTGGGCAAGAAGGCGCTCAAACCGTATTTCATACACATTTTCATCTTTTGGCTGGAGAGCAATTAAAATCTTTTGGAGCTTAGCTATTCTTTGCAAAGTCCTTCAAAAAGACCTTTTAGAACAGATTGTTGTATTTGATTAAATCCACTTACTTTTGCCATAATTAAAATGGGGCTTAGGTTAATTTTTACAGTCATAACAAGTTCTCCTTTTTCTGGAGAGTATTCTGTTATAGAAAGAGTATTTGTAAAATCATTTTTGTATTCTTCCATCAGCTTAGATTCATAGTCTTTTGCTTCAAAAATTTGTCCTGTTTTTTTTCCTTTAACAACTGCGTGAAACAGCGATCTTTTTACTTCATCTTCTTTTTTCTTTTCTTCTTTAAGATCATTAAAGATAACTGAAAGATCAGTTGTCGCTAAATTTTGCTTTAGTTTAAACCAAAGCTCTTCAAAAAAAGCATTTCTATCTTGAACCCATAAGTTTCTTAGGTGAGTTGTAATTGAATACATATTTTCAATTAGTCCAATATTATTATTTAGCATCCAGCTAGAGGCAACTTTTGAATAAATATCTTTTAAATCATTAAAACTTAAGTCATTTATCATATCACTATCAAGTCCAAGAGCTCCAGCCGTAATTACAGGATAAAACTTAGCTTCTTTTTCAATCATTTTTAGATGATTCGCTGTATCTTCGTCGTTATCTGTAATAACAAAAAGATTTAAATCCATTTTTTCAATTTCTTCAATATCAACAACAATTGAACTTTGTGATTGATTTTTATAATCAAGTTCATAGATTACAGCTTGTTTTTGTGATTTTAAAAAGGCAAATTTCATTTATTCTCTCATTCTCTTGTGTGTTGTGTTTTAATTATTTTAACAAACGAAAATTTAAGTTACAATAGTCTTATGTTAGCTTTTTTGAGTTTGATATTTACGCTGTGTGTTTATGCCCAAGATGAGGCTTATTTGCAACAAATTTTTAAAGATAAAGTTCAAATAATAAAACAGGTAACACCAAAGCTAGAAGTAAAAACACGGGACTACTTGTTAGATATTAACTCTGATGGGCATCCAGAAAAAGTCGTTTTGTCTAAAAAAGATGGTGTCGACTTTTTTATTATAAAGGATCATTATAATAATACAGTATTGAGTTATAGACTAGAAACTATGGGAGAAAACTCAAGTGCATTCAAGCTTCAACTAAAAAAACTTAATGAAAATACAAATGTTATTATTCTCTATTTTGACGAAGGTTATACACAAGCCGAAAAATTTTCTAAGTTTGCTCGTGTTTACTTTTTTACAATTGAAAACAAGAGTATTCAAAAAATATATGCTTACAAAGGACCTCATATTTTTATAGAGCAAGAGTCAAATTGGAATAGTTATATAAATAGACGTTATAGTGTTACAACTTTTGATTATAATAATGACGGACAAAAAGAAATTAGCATAAAATACTTATCAACAAATAGAGTCTTTTCCTATAAGGGAGAAGGAAGTTGGCTTCGTTTTTAAGAAGCCTTTTTAATTTGATCTTGTTTTTTAGTTTTCTTTTTATGATCTTTTAAATATTCGATATTATTTGGAGTATCTGTTTGTATTGTTTGAGGAGAACTCATTTTGGTTACTCTAACTACGGGCTTAGACTTCTTTGCTTTTTTTGTTTTGGTCATTGCTGTCCACATTAAGAAAGGAAGCGCTATAAATGCAATTAAAGTGAATACAGTTAGTATTTCTGAGTTCCCATTTGATGCATGCTCTGGAATTTGATCACTGAAGTTAAATAGTACATCAGTTGCTCCAGAAGATGGTCTATAGTCTATAGACTCAACTCCCACAAAGTCTTCAACAGCAGGCTTTCTTGCTAGTGCTAAAATGGGTGTTGTAAGTGCAAAAATGTAAAATTTATTTAATAATTCCATAACTTTATATCTCCAAATATCTTCAAAATCGATATCTTTCAAACATCTTTATCGGCAAAATTTTAGGCTACTTTAGTAGGAGTTTAAGAAACTTAAAGTTTGGGTTAAAAATTACCGACAGGCAATAAAAGGCTTAGATGTAATATCTAGTTTTTCAAGGAATGTTTATGAGAGATTTAGGTTTATTTATTATTTTTGGAGTATGTTTTAGTATTACAACCTCATATATGGGAATTTGGGAACAAGTTGAAAGTGTTGCACAAAGTGTTCATAAATATGAGTATAAGTATTTAGCATTAGTTAAAGAACATCATATTTTAAAAAATAAACATTTAACTTTAAAGAATAAATATACTGAACTAAATGCAAAGAATGAACATTTAGCGATGTCTAATTCACAAAAATTAAAAAGAATGAGAAGTATTGCTTCTATTCATAGTATTGATTCTAATAATTTAGTTCAATTTGATCTTTATAAATGGAGTCCATCTAAGTTACTAGATATTGGTGAACAAAGTTATAAGTACAAGAAATATGAAAAATCAGCTCAATTTTATAATGCTTTAATTCATCATTATAAAGAGGATAAGAATATTACAGCTCAAGTTTTATTTAATGCCGGAGTTGCTTCATTTGAATCAAAAAACCATTATGACTGGGCCATGGAGTACTTTTCACAGGTTATAAAACAGTATCCGGGTTCAAAGTTACAAAGAGGTGCAAAATTATGGCTTGCTCTTACTTATCAAAAAAGTGGAATGAACGATAAATTTATTGATTCAGTTGAAGAATTTAGATTGAAGTATCGTAATACAAATGAGTGGAAAGTATTAAGTCGTTACTATGAAGATATAGCAAATAAATATAAGAAGTAGGAATCATGAAAAAAGTTTTAGTTATTATATCACTTATTATTAATACAACTGTTTTAGCTAAAACAGTTGCAAGGGTAACAGATCATAAAGGTGCAGCTTTATTTTATAATAAAGCTGGACAGTTAAAACATTTAGTCTATGGAACAAAATTGTCTACTGGAACCGATGTTATCGTTGATGATAATGGAGCTTTAACTTTAAAAACTGATGATGGTACTTATTATTATTTAAGTGCTGGCTCTACTGCTAAATTATATAGTAATGGAATTGAACTAAAGTCTGGAAAAGTTTGGGTAAATAGACCTAAAGAATCTATTATGGAAGTTGTCCAATCTGCGAACTCTAAAGTGTATCACAAAACAGGACAATTTATTTTTTCTTTTGATCCTATTGACTCAAAGAGTGAGCTCCTTGTTTTAACTGGTAATGTAAAGTTCTCTAATAGACAAGAAGAGGAACTGAAATATAGTATTCCAGCTGGTTCTTTTTCTTTTGTATCAAAAAAATATGAAAATGGAGTTCCACGAAAGGCGACAAGAGTTGGCCAGAAATCGTATACAGCTCTAAGAAGTATTTTTTCTGATTTTGATGACTTAAAGAAAGTAAAGTTTGATAATATGTTTACTCCTTCTTTACCAAAAAGAGCGATTGCATCAGTAAAAACAAAAAGTAAGATTCGCTTTGTAAAGTATTCTTACAAAAAAGAGAATAAGTCGAAAAAAACTAGCTTGAAAATTATTAAAAAGTCTAGATCAATAGCTTCAGTTAAAAGAAAGGTTGTAAACAAGGAAAATACAGCAAAGGTAAGGCTTTTTAGATTAAAGAAGAAAAAGCGATATACTCAAAAAATAGTAAAGACGAAGATAATTCCAGTCTTAAAAGTTGACAAGAGAACTAGGAGAAAACCTGCAGCAGTAGAAAAAAAGCAGATTATTCAAGATTTATCAAGTGTGAGCCTTTTTGAAAAAAGTTTGAGAACACAAATTGACTCAAACCCAAAATATAAACCAGAAATAAACTCACTTATTGATGAGCTCAAAAGTTATCAGGATGATTTTGTAAAAGATTACTAGAATTTTTTTACCTAATATTTAAATACTAAGAACCTTGTTAAAATGTTATGTAATTTAAGTAACTTAACGAGGCTCTTTTATGTTATCAGAAAAAGAAATTTCACTTGCGTATGATGATGTTCTAATTTCACCAAATTATTCTGAAGTTTTACCACATGAAACTTGTTTAAAAACGAGGTTTTCAAAAAATATTTATTTAAATATTCCTCTGGTTTCATCGGCAATGGATACTGTTACAGAATCAAAGACAGCAATTGTTATGGCCCAAAATGGGGGAATTGGTGTTATTCACAAAAACCTTTCAATAAAAGATCAAGTTAAGGAAGTAACCAGGGTAAAAAAGTACGTTGCTGGGGTTATAGATGATCCTATTTGCATTGATGTTGATACAACATATGAACAAATCATTCAGTTAACACAAAAATATACATTTTGCGGTTTTCCTGTTTTGGAAAATAAAAAGCTTGTTGGTATTATCACCAATCGTGACTTACGCTATGAAACGGATATCACAAAGCTAGCTAAAGAGTTAATGACCTCAAAAGAAAAGCTTATTACTGCAAACAAAGGAATAAGTATTGAGCAAGCAAAAGAGATCTTAAAAGAAAATAAAGTAGAAAAACTACCTCTTGTTGATGGAGAGCAATTAGCAGGTCTGATAACAATTAAAGATATCGATAAATCGATAAAGTATCCTCATGCCAATGTTGATAAACATGGAAGACTTAGAGTTGCAGCGGCTATTGGAGTTGGGGACAAGGAGTTTGATCGAGCTAAAAGTCTTATCGAAGAAGATGTTGATGCAATTGTTATTGATACAGCTCATGGACATTCAAAAGGTGTTATTGAGATGATTAAAAAGGTTAAAAATTTAAGCGAAGATATTGATGTGATTGCAGGTAATGTTGCGACAAAAGAAGCCTGTGAGGACTTAATTAATGCAGGTGCTGATGGAATCAAAATAGGAATAGGCCCAGGATCAATATGTACGACAAGAGTTGTTGCTGGAATTGGAGTTCCTCAGTTTCAAGCTCTCGTAGACTGTAAAGAAGTATGTTTGAAAAAGAATATTCCATTTATTGCTGATGGTGGAATAAAGCTATCAGGAGATATTGTAAAAGCCTTAGCTGTAGGGGCCTCATCTGTTATGATTGGTTCCTTATTCGCCGGAACTGATGAAGCTCCAGGGCAAAGAGTCATTTACCAGGGAAGAGCTTATAAGGTTTATAGAGGAATGGGATCTTTAGGAGCTATGGAGCTTGGGTCAAAAGATAGATATGGTCAAGGCTCTATTCAAGATAACAAAAAGTTAGTACCAGAGGGGATAGAGGGACAAATTGCTTATAGGGGATCATTATCTGAAAATATCCATCAGCTTGTTGGAGGCATTAGAGCAGGTCTTGGATATACGGGGTCAAAAAATTTAAATGAGTTAATGAAAAAAGCAAGATTTGTAAGGATATCAGGTGCTGGATTAAAAGAAAGTCATCCTCATGATGTTTTAGTTACTAAAGAAGCTCCAAATTATAGAGGTTAAAAATGGAATTAGGCAAAGGATCTATTTGGATTATTGATTTTGGATCACAGTATACACAGTTAATTACTAGAAGAAGCAGAGAATTAGGATATTCATGCTCTATTTTTACTGTTGAAAAAACAATAGAAAAAATAAAAAATGGGCAAAAACCAAATGCAATTATTTTATCAGGAGGACCTCAGTCCGTTTTTGAAGACACTACTGATTATAAACCTATTTTTGATTTAGAAGTTCCAACTCTTGGTGTTTGTTATGGGATGCAAATTATTAGTCAATATTTCGGAGGAGTTGTTAAAAGAGGTACTCAAGGTGAGTATGGCAAAGCAAAAATACATTTTCAAAATAATTTTAATATAAATCAAGTGCCTGCTTCTAGTAATGTATGGATGAGCCACTTTGATCATGTCAAAAAAGTCCCTTGTGATTTTACTACAATTATAAAAAGCGAGAATGGACTTATTGCTGGAATTGAAAATTTAAAAAAATCAATTCTTGCTTATCAATTTCATCCAGAAGTGAATCATACAGAGTTTGGAAAAGAGCTTTTGAATCACTTTTTTACGGATGTAGCTAATCTTAGTCAAGATTGGGATGATAATATCATGTTAGATAATTGCACTAAAGAAGTTGAAGCTATTGGGGATGAATATGTGCTTTGTGCTTTTTCTGGAGGGGTTGATTCTTTAGTCGCAGCAACTCTTAGTCAAAGAGTTTTAGGTGATAAATTATATTGTTTTTTTGTTGATAATGGATTGCTAAGACCTCAAGACTATGATCATATTAATTTGCTAAAGAAAGAAACAAGTTTAAATATAGAAATTATTAATGCTAAAGATGAATTTTTATCAAACCTTGCTGGGTATACTGAGCCAGAGAAAAAAAGAAAAATAATAGGAACGACATTTATTGATATCTTTGAAAAAAAGGTTAAAGAATTTGAAAAAAATCATGCAATAACATTTACTTACCTTCTTCAGGGAACTTTATATCCAGATGTTATAGAATCTGTAAGCCCTCATAAAAAGGGAGGGAAATCTGTTACCATAAAATCTCATCATAATGTTGGAGGACTTCCTGATAGGATGAACCTTAAGTTGTTAGAACCTTTGAAGTTCTTATTTAAAGATGAAGTAAGACAGATGGGAATGAAGTTAGATTTAAATACAGCTTGGGTTCATCGTCATCCTTTTCCTGGTCCAGGTATTGGAGTTAGAGTTTTAGGCGAATTAACAGAAGATAATATAAGAAAAGTGCAGCAAAGTGATCAAATTCTGTTCGAAGAATTAGTGGAACAAAACTTATATGATAGTGCTTGGCAGGCATTTACTGTTTTATTACCTGTAAAGACTGTTGGAGTAAAAGGTGATGCTCGTGCATATGAAGAGGTTATATGTCTTCGAATTGTTAATTCAACAGATGGTATGACAGCAACATGGACACCAATGAGTCATGGATTTTTATCTAGCGTTTCTAGACGAATAACAAATGAAGTTAAAGGGATTACTAGAGTCGTTTATGATATAACTTCAAAACCTCCTGGTACTATTGAATGGGAATAGCAATTAATTTCGCTTTTTTTACTTGTCTCTTATAGTAGGTTAATAGAAAGAAAGTAAGGTTACTACAGCTTGATGCCAGACCAAAGAAGTCTATTTTTTTCGATAAATCAATAGCTTATCAGGAACTATATGCCTACTTAAATTTAACTATCTAAAAGTACTATAATTTAATTAACATTTTCCGATAGGTTAATGAATATTAGGGGAAATAGGTTATGAAATTGGGGAAAATTTTATTATTAATTTCAGCTTTTGCTGTCACGTCATGTGGTTTATTTGGTGATGGAAAAAGAAAGGGAGCATCCCTTATTGTAAATAAAGATGCAACCTTACATTTGCCTTCAACAAAAGAAGAAGTTAAAAAAGATGAAGCTGTTGATCTTCCAACAGAGTCTTTTCTAGTGCGCTCTCCTGGACATATACCTGTTTATGTTATTCCATTAAATTCAACCTTTAGAGAAGCAAAAGTTAATTTATCTGAATTTGAAGCAAGTGAACTTTCTCAAACATTTCAAAGTTCAGTTCAATCATCCTTATCTGATTCACTATTTGAAGTACATGAAATTCAAAATGAAATTTTTAAAAAACAATTTGATAGAGCTCTTAATTTAATAGGCTCCGCTGAAAGTAAATATGGAGCATTACCATTTCTTTCTTATATGAAAGCGAGTGTTTATTATTTGAAGGGTGATGCCCCAAGAGCAAAACAAATATTACAGATTGTAATTGATAAAGGGAATGCTTCAGAAAAAATTAAAGCATTCATCAAGGAAATATAGGAGATAACTAAGTGTTTACTTTACCTTTTGGATTTTTAATTGTTGCAGGAGTTTTATGGTATTCATTCCATGGATCCAATCCTGATATTTTTGTTAATGAGCACTCCTTTGTAATCGTTGGAGTTGGTACTGTGGCTTCGTTAGTATTAATTGCTCCTTGGAAGGGATTGAAGAACTTGGCTAAATCGATAATATATTTATTTAGAAATGAACCAAAAAGAGAGTTTGTTGTTTTAGAGTTACATAAACTTGCTGAAAATAAAGGAGCTCAAATTGGTTTTAAGCATGACCTTGTTGATTATGCAAAAGGTCTTTGGGAGCAAGGGGTTGATAAAAGCTTAGCTGAAAATTTAATTTACACAAAGTTTGACGAATTAAATTCTCAATTAGATGAGCCTGTTAGTATCTTTAATAGTTTAGCAAAATATCCGCCAGCTCTTGGAATGATGGGAACAGCCATGGGAATGGTTCAGCTTTTTGCCGGTCTTAGTGCTGAAAATAAAGGTAATATTGGTGCCGATCTTGCTCTTGCCATGACAGCTACTTTTTATGGATTAATTTTAGCAAACCTTGTTATTTCACCGATGTCGGATCGATTAAATAATCAAAAGATTAGACATCAAGAGTTATTAGATATTATTTGTAAGAATTTAGTTTTAATTAATAGTGATGAGCCTGTATCAATTATAAAAGATGCAAATATTACATTAATACAAGAAAAAATTGCATAAGGAATAGATGAAAAGAAATAAGAAAAAAAGACATATGCATGCACATGAAGAATCATGGGCCGTATCTTATGCGGATCTTCTAATGGTTCTGATGTCATTTTTCATTGTCTTTTTTAATTTAGAGTCGGGTAAGGGAAATGGAAAAGAAGAAAGTCTTGTTGAAATAATTTCGACTTCTTTTACAAAGGATACTTCTGGTGGAAAAAAGAATAAAATTGGAGATGGTCCAAAAGATAATAAAGGAAAGATCAATAACCTTAATGAACTGAAAAAGTTTCTTGCTAATTCAGATATAAAAGTTGCTGCAATTGGAGCGGATGGTGTAATTATTAAGGATAAAAAAGAAGAAGGAATAAGTTCTTTATTTGATAAGAAAAAAGTAAGTAAAGTAAAAAAGGTTCGAGGATTAGAAATAAAGCTTCCTGATGATATTTTTAGTCTTGGTGCATATAAATTAAATAAAGAAATTAAAGTAACTTTAGACCAAATTTTAGAAGGGATAACAAAATATAGAGAAAAAATTACGATTGTTGTTATCGGTCATGCTGATGCAGTTCCAATGAAGGCTGGAAAAAAAGTTATTCAATCTAACTTTATTTTATCTAGTTTAAGATCTTCTAAAGCCGTGGAATATTTAATAAAAAAAGGATATGATAGAAATTTTGTTGCTGGTCAAGCAGTGAGTGTTGAAAATAGGGCCTCAAGGTCATTAAGCTTGAGAATCTTTGAAAGGTAGTTTTATGAAAAAGATGAATTTACTTCTATTACTTTTATCTCTGGTATTAAGTACATTTGCAATAGCAAGTGTTGTTGAACAAGAAACGTTTTTGTCCAATCACTTAACAGATGTTTTAAAAAGCTATGATGAAAGAGGAGTTGTTAGAGTTGATTTAGAAATGAAAAATAAAAGGTTAGAGCTTCCGGGAACTAACTTTATAGTAAGTTCTAATATCATTGGCAATCTTGATAAAAAGAATGTTAAGTCATTAACAGTTAATGTCTTTAGTGAGTTAAAAGAACTTCCAAAAGAATTTAAAGATTATATTACCGATAAAACGAAAAAAATTGCAACTAATCCAAAAATAAAATTTGTACAACTTGAAAAAAGAGTTAATGGATTTGAGCAAACGATAGCAAGTGGGATTGAAAAGATCAGCGCAAAAACAGGTGGAGACAAAAATTTAATTTATGTTTTAATTGCAATACCTGTTACTATTTTACTTATTGCTTTATTTTTTAGATCTCAGCTTAAAAGTTCTACTACAGCTATGAGCAATCAATTACAGGGCTTGACGGCAGCATTACAAGAGCAGGGTATTGGAACATCAATGGAGGCTTTAAATGTTGAAGGTACTTCAAGTGGCTCAAATGGATCAGATGGAGGTTCCACAATATTAGAACAATCTATGTGGGAAGCTATGAATAAAGAATTTTATATTGGGCTTTTAAGTGATTGTTATTGGTGTGAAGAAGATGCTTATGCTTCTTTTGTTTGGTCAAAAGTTCCTGTCGAGATGAAAAGATATTTGCTTGATGACAGTGTTATAGATGAAGAATATACAAGGCATATTTCAAAAATAGCACCACAAGATAAAGGTTTTGGACAAAACCCTTACTATTTAAATCCTTGGCCATATGAAAAAATGTCAAATGAAGATTTAGGTAAGTTAGTTTCTGAAGATAAAAGACTTTTTAGCTATATTTCACCTATGAGGTTAACTAAAATAGAGCTAACACTTGAAGAAAAATTAGAATGTATTGCACAAGCTTCAACAAATGCAATGAAAGAAGAGTTATTTTTATCAAAAATTGAAAATCAAGGTGAATCTCAAAGAAGATATTTTGATACTATTGGTGAGTTTGACTTTGGAAGTTTTGAAGAGGAAGATCAATTACTTGGTATGGATGTTGAGTTTAGTATAATGAAAAAATTTCCAAGTTTAGGTTGGATTTTAAAACTTGATGATGAAAAAATTATTGAAATTCTTTCATCTTATCAGGCTAAAGAATTAGCAACAGCTTTATTTGTGAGTGATTCAACTAAAGAAAAAATCTTATCTAAGATGCCTGAAAAAAGAAGAGAGTTAATTGATTCTTATGCTCAAAAAACTAAAGCTGTTAAGAATAATGTTTTCAAATCGATTGTTTCGCGTGTATATTTAGAACTAGAAGCAACAGTTGGCAAAAGTGATGAGAATGCAGAGAAGCAGAGTGCATAAACATTTAATTTTAATTTTATCTTTGATAAGTTTTAGCACTTTTACTCAAAGTCTTACTTATCAAGACTTATCTTTATCTGATAATATTACTGAAAGCCATACAAAAGATCGTTTTAAACTTATGTTTGTCGGCTCTTATTTTCAAATGTCTAATGATGAAGTGGGAACAGACTTATCAGGTTTTGGTGCTAGTTTTCAGGCGATATATGCGTTAAATAAAAAGCTTGGAGTTGGTGGTGGAGCGGGTACTGCAATGAGTGGCTCAGGAGCTGGAGCACTAACAGTTCTTAATTGGGCTTTTACTTGGGCATTAACTGGAAATTTAAATTCATCTAGGTCAACTTATTCTTTAAATGGTCGTGAAGTCTTAAAGGCAAGCAATAGTATTGCTCAAGGACTTAGAGTACAAGCTCTTTTATCTCAGTATTATTTTAATGCTTCAGCCAATACAATACCTTATGCTGGTCTTGGTGTTATGCTATACTATGATTACTTTTTTGAATCATTAGGTTTAAATGCTGTTGCTGGAATAAGAATGGATCAGCTTTTTAATAATGAAGTTAGTATTACACCAATGACTGTCAATTTTGGTATATTATTTTAATTTTGCCTTAAATTTTAGCTAATTTTTTTCTTTTGTAAATGAAATTTATTTTCTTGCTTTATACTTTTTAGGTTCATGTTCTCTCTTTCTTTCATATTAATATCAGCTATATAGGTAATTTTTCCCACTAATTTCGTTTGTTAAATCGTTATATAATTTTAAGGTGTTAGGTACATTAAAATTGTAGGGAATTTTGATGAAAATTTTAAATTTAAAACTTTTATTTACTTTTGTATTTGTTTTTTTAACAGCATGTAGTGGTGGAAACCAATCTGCTATTGATGACTTCTTTAATATTGGTGGAGAAGATGAATCTGATAGTGGTGCAATTAGTTTTTCAGCTGCAGAATTTAGAGAGGCAATTGCAAATGATGGAACAATCGATACAGTTATAACAGCTAGAATTGAAGGAAGAAAATTTGAAGGAGCTGCTGGCGAAGAATTTGTTGGTTCAAAGCTTATTGTCACAAATATGCCTCCAGGTTTATCGATATCAGCTCAATATTTAAATAAGAAGGAACTGTCCCTAACAGTTTCTGGAACAGCTGCCGCACATGCAAATATTGATGATGTATCTAATGTAACTTTTGACTTTGCAGATAATGCATTTAACCTAGCAGATAATATTGCTGGAAAACAATCTTTATTAGCTGTTAACTTTAGAGATCCCTACGCTCTATCTTATGATAAAGCAATTATTAATGAATCAGGTGAAAATGATGGATCTGTTATTGAAAGCTTTAATGTTTCAGTAAATGATTTAAACTTTGATGGTAATATTGGTGAAGACTTTG
>JAOARC010000009.1 GCA_025210745.1 Bacteriovoracaceae bacterium | reverse complement strand
TTACCCATCTCTCCACCACCATCGCCTTTAGTTGTTGTAGAGCCGATACCAAGTTGTCCGTAGGCATTATGTCCCCAGCATTTTACTTTTCCATTATCAAATCTTGCACATCTATGTATGTGTCCAGCTGCAACTTGAACAGGTGTACCTGTTGTTCCCATATCAGCAGCAACAAAGTTTCCTAGGTGAGAGGCATTATTTCCTCTGTCAGCTCTGTGTCCAAGACCAAGTTGTCCATAGTTATTTTCACCCCAACATTTAATAGAGTCATCTGTTAATAGGGCACAACCACCTCTGTAGCCAACATCAAAATCTTTAATTGTATCAACTGCTCCAAAGTCTATGTATGGAATATTGTCTGCCCAGTCAGATGCCTCTCCACCCGATGCCGCATTAGACCCTGTTGCAGTTGCTCCTTCGTAACCTTCACCAAAACAAAAGAGTTGATTTGAGTCATCTTGGGCACAAGTTGTGTAGTACCAAGACTTCATCATTTTAAGTTTTGGACTTGATCCCATATTTAATATGGGAAGGTTTGATCCCATCTCTGATATTTCATCACCTATAATTTTATCTGCAGTTCCTCTGGAGCCATAAATATTTATTCCCCAGCATTTAAGTTTTCCATCTGCGAGTACTCCACAGCCATTATAAATATTTGCACTTGCATGAGTAAGTGCTTGTGAGCTTGAAGGGGCGAGTGGGTCTAAGTTATCTCCCATAGATAGTAAACTTCTACCAATGTCGTAGTTATGTCCTTGTCCTAGAGATGCATAGGGATTATCACCCCAACATTTAAAGTCTCCATTATCTAGTTTTACACAGTATTGTTGTTCTCCTGCTGAAATAGATACTGCAGTTCTTGAAACACCGAGTGTTAGTGTTGGCAGTGTATCGCCCATATCACCAATACTATTTCCTCTGTGAGTTGTATCTCCAATTCCAAGCTGTCCGTTATCATTTCTTCCCCAGCACTTTACTTTTCCATCATTTAGAATGGCACATGCACTTTCATTAGCACATGCTATTTGTGTTGCAGTGTAACCAGTTCCAAGGTCTATATTTGTTAAAGCTGCCATTTCACCAGCTCCATCACCAAGATTTGATGTGTGTTCCTGTCCTAATTGTCCATAGTTGTTATATCCAAAGCACTTTACATTTCCATCATCTAAGAGTGCACATGTATGGTATGAGCCCGTACAAACTTGACTAGCAGTTCTTCCAGCTCCAAGGTTAACTGCTGATATTGAATTCGGTAATGCAACTGATGATGCAGTAGAGTCAGTTCCTAGCTGTCCAACATGTCCTCTTCCCCAACATTTTAAGTCACCATTGCTTAAACTTGCACATCCATGTTGATATCCAATAGCAATACTTGTAATCGTATTTGCTCCAAAGCTTATTGCTGGAGTACCATCACCAACTTCGCTCGGATTATCTCCATATCTTGTTGTATTATTTTGTCCATTTTTTCTATGGTCTGCATTACCATAACATTTTGCTGTACCATCATCTAGAACAACGCATGTCGTATAGTTTCTTAAGCTAAGGGCATGATGAGGTTCTAAACTAGATGATACCGTTCTTCCCGTACCTAAGTTAATAAAAGGAAGGTCATCTCCCATTTGTCCTGCATATTGACCTCTGTATAATGTACTTCCTTGCCCAAGTTGTCCGTAGTTATTGTAACCCCAGCATTTTAATTGGTTAGTTGTTGTTATTGCACATGAATTTCTATAACCATTTACTACTGATTTAGCGAGTACTCCTGTACCAAGATCAATATTACTTGATGCATAGTCTTGTATTTCATCGCTTTTATCTCCAATTAAGTAATTTTTATTCTCGCCAGTTAAGCTTCTTGCATTTGTATCGTTACCTTTTGTACCCCAGCATCTTCCAATTGAATTCGTTACATCAGTAAAGTCAATAACACATGTATGTCTTATACCAGGAGCAATTACATGAGGTTGATAAATAGAAACAGTCACAGTATCTGTGTTAGAGTTAACATCTGTTACAACGATTGTTACACTTTGAACTGAAGATGGAGCACTAAACACCCCTGTTGTAGGATTAATGGACCCACCACCACTAGATATACTAAAGTTATATGGGGGAGCACCATTTGTTGCAGAAAATGTAACACTTGAGTTTGTTGCAATTGTTGTTGGAGCGCTATTAAATTGAGGCTTATCAACTATTGTTATAATTGCATCTTTAGTATTAGAAGAAGAATCGGTAACTCTAACTATTGTTGAGCCGATACTTGCAGGCCCTGTAAATAAACCGGAGTTTGTATCAATCGTTCCATCTCCAGCTAAAATGGCATATGTATAGGGTGCATTTCCCCCTGTTGTTGAGAATGTAATTTGTTCTGAGTATCCAATTGTTTGGATCGCAGGATTTATTGAAAGAGCTGGGTTTACTGTAACAGATGCATATGCAGTACTTCCCGATGAGTCTCTTACTTGAACAACACTTGATCCGTTAGATACGCCTGTAGCATCAAAAACACCATCAGACGTTCCAATAGAACCAGATCCAGCAACTATACTATATTCAAATGGAGGAATTCCTCCCGCCGCAGAATAATTTATTGTATCACCTTCACCAATTGTAGAGCTTACAGGTGATATCGCTAAAGGTGTTGAGACTGTAACTGTTGCAAATGCACTTTCGCCTTTAGCATCAGTTGCTTTTATAACGGCTGTCCCCGCAAAAAATGGTGCTGTATAAAAACCTGTTGGTGTTACAGAACCAACTCCAGATTCCATAGAGTATGTATAAACAGGTGTGCCTCCTGTTGCATTAAACTGTACCGATTCTCCAGTGAATAAGAACTTATTGGATGGGTTAACCGCCATAAGGTTTATATTCACATCTGGAGATGTCTTTACACCAAAAGCTTCTTGGGCGGATTGATCACCAACACAAGAGCTTAAAGTTATAAGTACAATTCCAATTAATAGTCTTAAAAGTTTTAATTGTTTCATTTTACCTAACCATTTAAGTTTGTTATAAATTCAGTTTAAGTTACATTTAAAAACTATACAATTTCAGTAACCTAGATAATCTTCATACTTTGTAAGGCGCCAATTATTATTGCCTTAAATTTATACAATTTTTCCTATCTACATATCGGGGAACTTTATAGAAAATGTTAAAAAGTGCTTAATGATAGGAAGAATTTTCCAGTAGTTAGCTTTCTTTTAACATAATTTAGAAAAGTAAGTTTCTCCACCGTAAAGAGAGCAAAGGATAAATTTTATGATTAAATATGTTTTATTTTTAGTACTATTAAGTTCGTGCTCAATGCTAGAGAACTTTGGCTTAAATGATAATAAAAGGTTTACGATTAATTCAAAACCACAAAAAGCAATAGTGTATAAGTATCAAGAAAAGAGTAAGTCTTTTATTAAGCTTGGACAAACACCATTAGAGATTAAGGGAAAAGAGTTTGATAAATTAAAAAATTTTAGTGCATATAAAATAGAGAAAAAAGGTTTTGTACCAGAACATCTTATTTATGATAAGAAGACGAAAACAGATCTAAATTATCTTGTTTTGCTAAAGCCAGTAGAGACGTGGTCTGATGTTGATGCAGAAGTTTCAAGTAAACTTGCAGGGGCTATTGCTAAAAAAGTTCAAAAAATTAATATTATGGTTTTGAAAAAGAAGTTTGACCAAGCCTTAAAGCTGACTCAAAAGCTCGTTGAGCAATATCCAAAGGCACATACATTTTATGATATAAAAGGGAGTATTTATCTTTTAAAGGGACAAAAAAAACAAGCGATTGCAAGTTTGAAAAAATCTCTTTCGTTAAATGCTGAAAATCCTGAAACTGAAAAATTAGTACAAGTATTGGAGGCAAGATAAAATGAAATCTTCTATCTTAGGTCTTATTGCAGGTATTATTATTGTTTCTTATGCTGTTAGCAGAACGACAGATGACATATTGGAGTATATCAATTTCGTTTCTATATTGATCGTTTTTGGTGGAACTGTTTCTGCGGCAATAATTACACATGGATTTAGAAAGATAATTCGTATTTTTCTAATGTTCTTTAAAGCTTTTAAAACACATAAATATGATAATGTAAAAATTGTTAAAGAGCTTGTAAGAATAAGTGAAGACTTAAGTCAGGGAAAAGAAATAGATAGCATTTTAAAGCAAGATAGTTGTCATCCTTATACAAGAGATGGATTAAGACTTATTTCTAATAAACTTTCAGATGATAAAATTGTAAAAATTTCTAAAACAATGCTTAAAGAAAGACAAATGCATTATAAAGATACAATTAGTCAGCTTGAAGTTCTAGCAAAATATCCTCCTGCATTTGGAATGATGGGAACGATTATTGGTCTAATTGCAGTAATGAAGAACATGAGTGCTGATGCAGGTTTAGATGCTGTCGGACCTTCTATGGCAGTCGCTCTTATCACGACTTTATACGGAATTTTTATTGCAAATTATATTATTTCTCCTATTGGAGATAACTTAAATTCTGGTTCAAAAAGAGATTTAAAAATAAGAAGAATTATATCAGAAGGGATTTTACTTTTAAATAAGAAAGAAAACCCCGTTTTTGTAAGAGAAGTTCTCATGGGATATTTGTTACCTTTGGAAAGAGAAGCTCTTGCAAGTGAATTAGGTGTGAAATAAAGATGAGTGAATATAAATATCATTTTGAAGATGAACTGGAGTTAGAAGAAGATGAAAAATCAACTTCTAATGGTGAAGATGCTTGGGTAACAAGTTTTGCTGATGTTGTAACAGTTCTTCTTTGTTTTTTTATTGTTTTTTACATTATGGAAAAACAGCTTCGTAAAACAAGAGGTTTTGGAAATTTAAGTGGGACAGTTCAAGCTTATCAGGGAAAAGCAACAACACAGGAAGTTAAAACTCTTGTTGAAACGGTACGATCTTTGCCAGATGTAAAACTTGTCAATACGGATGCTTTTTTAGAAATTCATTTTCCTCCAGCGTCCTTTTTTAATAAGGGAAAAACGAAGATATCTGAGATGGGAATGAAGTACTTAAAAGAAGTATCTCCTTCTTTAGGAGCAATTGGAAATAGATTTTATATTCAAATACAAGGATATTCAGATCCGACTCCAGTTAAACAGTCTAAGAGAAGATGGTGGAATGATAATATGCAACTATCTGTTCAAAGATCATTAGAAGTTTATAATACTTTCATTGAACTTGGGATTAAAAAAGAAAATTTAAGTATAACAGGTTTTTCTGATCATAGACCTTTAGAAGGAGAATCAGAACAAAACCAAAGAAGAATAACCGTTAGAATAGAGCCAAAAGATTATGAAAAAAATTATTAGTTTAGTATTATTTTTATTGCCCACCTTAGCTATTTGTCAGTTTACTCCGGGGCAAAAAAAAGAGCTAGATAAAAAAATTTATAAGACTCAGTTGTTTTTAAAAAAGCAAATATCAAATGATTTATCTATGATGTTATCTCAAGAAGGAATAATGGTTTCTGTAGAGATTAAGGTTGATGAGAAAAAAATCTTTGATGAAGTTGGTGGCCTTGATGATAAGTGGGATCAAGTTAAAACAATGCAATTGCCGGGGCTATTTTTAGAGTCAGGAACTCAAGAGCCATTAAAGGAAGTTCGCGGAATTAATGAAGAAAATATTTTAGCAAATATAACAGATATGAGTGTTTCTATAAACTTAACTTATGATGGTATTGATAATAGTCAGGTTAGAGAGCTTGTTAGAGAAATTATAGCAGCTAATTATTCGAGAATTGAAGCGATCCAATTAGATGTTACTGTAGATTATAAGGAACCTCTTATAACAAGTGATAATAAATCTTTTACTTATAAAATTAAAAATGCGCTACCTTATATTATTGCAGCAGGAGTATTTTTATTCGCAATTGTTATGTTGTTTTTACATATCTTAAGAGGTTTAAAAGGATCTATGGATGCACTTAATGGAGTTATTGCATCAAAGGATTTTTCTGGGAATTTAAGTATTAAAGCTGATAGTCTTGCTCCAAAAGAAGAACAAAAATCTAAAGCGCTAGCTAAAAGAAGTAATGGACCAGATGCAATTGATAAGTATTATCAACTCGTGGAAAAAATTAAATTAGTCCTTAGCTCAAATTACGAAGTAGTATCTCAAATGATCACATTTAATTTTCATTTAGAAGAGTATGAAAAAGTGATGGTTTTAATGGAGGCGATTCCTTCTGATAAAAGAGATTTAGTATATCAAAAAGTGTCAGATAAAAATGTAAAAAAATTCAAAGACTTTTTAGTATATAATGGAGATGATCTTTATGATAGTGGAGAGTCTTTACTTTTGTCGGCAAAACATATTACTAAGATGATTTCATTATCAGCGATCAATCCTGAAAATTTCTATTCATATTACTTAAAACAAATTTGTGGAGCTTTAACAACAGCTCAAATTGCAATGGTGATTAATAAACTTACCATTAATGAATTTATGTTCTTTATTGAATTTGTGGATAAGGCATCTTTGTCTTTTGCTATGGCTTCAAGTGGATTCGATTCAATGAAACTATCAGCAGATTATAAAGCTTTAAGTGAAGATGACATAAGACTATGTGTAGATAAAATCTCTAAGCTTGTAGTAGAAAATGATTCATCATTAACAGATGATCCAAGGGAAGCAATCCTACCTTATTTAACAAGTGAGATGGAAGAAGTTGTATTAAGTAAACTTAATTTACCAAAAGAGCACTCATTTAATTTTATTGTTTCAAATAATATCCAAAAAGTAGCAAGTTATTTAAAAGAACTAGAATATGAACAGATGGTATTAACTTTATCAAACTTTAGCGAGAGTTTAAGAGATAGCTTTATATCAGAAATGCCAGATATTTTGGCAGAAAGATTATTAAAAGAAACTTATACTTTAAGTAAAGACTCTTTAGTTTATAAGTCGAGATTAAGTCAGTTTTTAACTATCGAGATTAAACAGGTTGGAGCTTCAATTTAATGGTAAAGTTATTTGTTCTTATATTTAGCTTTAGTGTATTTGCAAAAAATGAAGGTTTTGTTCATTTTAAGGAAAGAAATAAACTATTGCTTTCATCCTCGTTTGGATATGAGTTTAATTCTTTAGAGACAGATGATTCTAATACATCTGAGGTTAAAAGTAGCACTTTTGGAATACTAGGAAGTTATTTAACAGCAGACTATTTCTTTACAAGTAAAATATCTTTTAATTTTAAATATTACTTTGCTTTAGTTTTAGATATTGATGCTGAGGTGCAAGGTTTTAGTGTTGGTGGAAAATATTATTTTAGCGATGGAGCTAGTAAAGAAGTTGAATTTGCTGGAAGCTCTCTAAATGCTGGGCCGCAACTGGCTTATTATATTGGAGTTGATCTTGTAACAAGAGATTATCAATTTGCAACTGTGAACTTGAGGTTTCAGGGATTTGATTTTAATGCTGGAGCTGATTGGCATTTTGGGTCTAGATACTTTCTACGAGCGGAAGGATCATTTAAAATTTTATCTAATAATAATATAAGAACATTAACTAACTTTGGTGCAAGAGCTGTTATTGGCTTTAAGTATTAGAAACTGACGGACTAAACTAATGTTGCAAATATCAAAGACCTACTAAAATAGAGCCAAAATACCTTTAAAGTATATTTTAACTTCAATATTTATAAGTACTTAGT
>JAOARC010000008.1 GCA_025210745.1 Bacteriovoracaceae bacterium | reverse complement strand
TGTTTAAGGACAAATGAACTAAGTACTTATAAATATTGAAGTTAAAATATACTTTAAAGGTATTTTGTCTCTATTTTAGTAGGTCTTTGATATTTGCAACATTAGTTTAGTCGGTCAGTTTCTAATACTTTATACCAAATGCTTCCATCGTATAGTTATTAATAGGCATAATACTTTCTTCTATATCACGAATACTGGGAGCATATTTTTCACTAACAACAATTCTTCGTAAATCCTTTAGCTGTTCAATCGTTCCTTGCGCTTTTATCTCAACAGTTCCATTGGGCAAGTTTTGTATAGATCCCTTAACCATTAATTGCTCAGACTCTACAGCATCTACTATTGAATACCGAAATCCGACACCCTGTACCTGACCATGAATAATTAATGTCATCT
This sequence comes from Bacteriovoracaceae bacterium, assembly GCA_025210745.1. Taxonomy (GTDB): domain Bacteria; phylum Bdellovibrionota; class Bacteriovoracia; order Bacteriovoracales; family Bacteriovoracaceae; genus CAKZJW01. Next base: position 20,971 of record JAOARC010000008.1, on the reverse strand, counting down.
CCAACATATTAATAACCTTGAATTGATTTTGATTTAGAGTAGAATGTTTATTGTAATATGAAAAGACCTAATCTTATAAATTTTAATGCCTTTAAATCAAAAGAACAAATTAGCCTTAAAGCATTTGTTTCAAAGTCTAGATATATTGGTCAAGACAAAACTCTTCGTGCTCCGATTAAAAATATTGGACTCATACGTAAAAATGTATTTAAGCTTAAAATTAGTGGACTAGATAAAGACCATAATATTATTTTTCAAAAAGACTACTATACTGATAGCTACGGAATACTTGAAATTAAAATAACTACAAGGCCAGGGTATGAGAATATAGAATATTTTCAAGTTTACGAAGTTGCATCTAACCCAGGTGTTGGTCATATTCTTGGAACTTACTTTGTTACCCATCTAAAGGAACCAAAAAAACTCGTTATTAGTGACTTCGACAAAACTCTTTGCGATACAAAGTTCTCTAGCCTAACAGAAATATATAATTCTCTTAGAACTCCATTAGATAAATTTCCTATTATTCACAAAAGCATCGAACTAGTTAATAATGCTGTAAAAGATGGATATACCCCTTTTATCCTATCTGCTTCTCCTCATTTTTATGAAAAGGCCATATCAAACTGGCTTTATAAAAATAAACTCTATACATCAAATATATTTTTAAAAGACTACAGAGACTTTTTAAGTTTATCACCGTCTTTACTGACTTTTAAGGATGTAAAAAAACAAGGCTTTTACAAATTAAGCCAAATTGTAAAAATTATATCTCTCACAGGCATTCCCGACAAACTAATGCTGCTTGGTGATGGCTTTGAAGCGGACTCGCTAATCTACCTTACCCTTTATAGCATCATAAAAGATAAAGAAGATCCCTGGCTTATTTGGAATAAGATTAAGCACAATAAAGTCTTTCAACTTACAAATAAACAACATACTTTATTCCTCTCAAAGCTCTATCAAATTAGCGAAGAAGCCAAACGAAAACCACAAATAGATTTTTCGATTCATATAAGATGCACAAAAAGTATATTAGAAGCAACTAAAAATAAACGTTATGACATAGACTACATTGATAAAAATCTAAATTTAATAAACTTTTATATTGCCTAAACTACAAAAGGATTGCCTCTCCTACCTGAGGAACAATAATATTAAAACGCGAACCTGATGAGACAATAAATTGTTCGAGATTAACACCCCACAAGTCATCTACCTTTCTAGCAAGAGGCTTAAAAAAATTATCATGATGCATCGGATACACTTTCTTGGCCCCACTAGGAAGAATAATATTTTCAATTAAGTCTGTATCACTTTTACGACTTGCAATCCCCAAGAACATATGATCACTCCTTCTACTTCGATAAAATGATTTATCATAAACAGTCAAAGCTCCAGGATGATAAAAAATTCTCTTCTTCTTATGCATTATATAAAAGACATAAGCTCCACCCATCTTAAAGCTAGCATAAGAAGCTGGTTGCTTCAAAACTTCATTATTTTCTCCCGAAAATATCTGAAAATTTGCGATGATTGGATTATGCTCTAATTTAATAACTTCTACTACAAAATCTCCAATCCTATGCTTTTGGCCATGTTCAATAAGTACGAGGTTTTTCTTATTCTTCATTCCACCACCAATAGCAATATTATGAGTAGACAAAGTTCCATACACCTTAGCATTAAACTTATTTGCAACACTTGCTGTATCTAAAGAATGATCTGCATGAGAATGAGAAACAAAAATTGCATCCGTCTTATCAATATTAAAGCTTGCTAACCACCTATCAACTAACTTTTTATTTGAAGATATATTTTTAAAGAAGATAATATCCCAAATAGATGGTCTTGTTATAACAGGGTCAAAATATATTGAATTTTTTGCGTCAGAAAGATGCAAACCCGTAATACCCGTCCATTTTGCTGTGATTTGCTCAGCATAAAGCTGTGCTGATAACATAAAAAAGATTGCTATATATTTCATGAATTTAATTTTACCAAAATATAATCAGACGGTATACTATAAACAAAAGATATGAACATAGAAGAAATAAAATTTTTAGAAATTGATTTAGAAAATCTAGCTGATTTTTATGGACTAGGATCCATAGACACCAATAGCTATAAAAACTTACATAAAAGTGTATGTAATCTTGCATTAAAAAACTCTATCTTTGAAAAAATTGTCAAAATGGCTACAACTTGGCAATCCAAAAATACAACAAAAGACAGTTTATTTCATGAAGTTATGAGAGTCTACTCTAAAGGCTTAAAAGTCAGCACAGATGAACTCTACTTTACTCTTTTACTGCCAGAGTTTGTATCAAGCTTTAATAAGTGGATGCCAAATCTCTTAGGCTTCATTCCAGGATGCTCTAGTTTATTCACAAAGTGTGAATCAAGCGAAGCTATTATCCACTCTCGAATTCTTGATTATCCGGCAGGAGTGAGCTTTAATGAAAATGAAAAAGCAATTAGAATAAAGTCTAAAAAGTATTTTGATATATTTGGCTATACGACAACTTCTTTACCATTACCTGTTATAAGCTCTATGAATGAAGAAGGGCTAACTCTTGCCCTTCACTATAAGCATGGAGACTACTTTAATATTGAAGGTTCATCTATTTTTGAAATATGTTTTGATATTTTACTTCACTGTTCAGATGTTATCCAAGCAAAAAAAAGACTAAAAAGACACAAGAGTATATCTCATTGGGGAATTTACTTAAGCGATAAAAACTCTAAAATTGCAAGTATTGATATTAGAGGTGAACAGACACATTTTGAACTTTTAGAATTACATAAAAAGAATTTTTTATATTTCAACAATAGACTTCAATATCAAAATGAGAAGACATTTAAAATGCAGCCATTTGGAAATAGAGACCACTGCTTAATGAAGTCTGAATTTATTACGAACTCAATTGCTAATAACTACCCGAGCTGCTCTCTAGACGCTCTGAAACTACTTACTTCTACCAAACAAAACTCTTTTTCTTGGAACCAAAGCCCTTTAGGTATATGTGCAATTCAAGCCTTAAGCTATAACAATAAAACGATGGAATCTTACTATATTACAGGACAAAGTCCTAAGTTTAACACTCAAAATATCTTAAAATTCAAAAATGTTTTTAAAAACAAATATGAGGTTATTCAAGGTCACACCGAAGAAAATAATTTTCAAAAAGGCTATAGACATTTATCAAAAGCTCAACTCTCCATTGATCAGAGCAATACAGTTAAAGCTTATTATCATATACAATTTGCTATTGAGTACTTAGAAGGATCCTATGAACAAATAATTGCTCGCTTCTATTTTTATGTACTTGAATATATTAATACATCAGATAATAAAGAGCTGTACTACCTACTAAAAAACTTTCGACAGATATTTAATGATCTTCCTCCATATCTTAAAGATCATTGCTATCTCTTTATTTTTAGAATAAAAAAGATTCTTGGTGAAACGATAGATGAAAGCGACGAGTCTTATTTAAAAAACCCAAATTTAATTGAAATTTTAAATAAAGAGAAAAAACTTAAACCTTTTTCCTTAAAAATGCTCAAAAAGCTTATTTATCCAAGAATTGAAATATTAGATATTATATATATTTATTCATAACGAAAAAGATAATTCATGCTTACAGAAGCTCCTAACAAAGTTGCTTCATACTTATTTGGATTGACACTTGAAGGTAATTTCACGGATAATTTTCTGTACCTTACCCCTAAATCAAAATCTATACTTCTATTATTCGAAAAATGATAAAGGTAATACAACCCCGCTCCAATTCCATAACCTAAACCATTTTTTGAGAAATCATCAGCGTACTTATAAGTAAATAAAGGACTTAATAATAAGCCCGAATAAAAATCAAATTTAGAACGCATATTTGCATGAACCTGCTTATGATAAAAAAAATCAAAATTTAAAAGTTTATAATCTTCTTTTAAACTCGACGCCTTTTGATAGTTTAAAACTCCTCTATAAGAATAAGACTTAGACATTTTTAAAACATGGCCACTTAGCCCAAATCCTATAAAGTTAAGTTTTTCTGTATTGGTATTTAAGTAACTCTCTTTTGATTCAATTGATTGAAACTCACTATTAAAACCCACGCCTACTAAATTACTAAAAATCTTATCCTTTTTTACTCTTTCGACAGCAGAACTTAATTCTAAAAGTTCTTTAGAGGTTTGAATATCTTCTCTAGCAATATAGACAACTTTGTTTTTGTAAACAAAAGGAAAAACTCTTCCTTCATTTCGAGGAGTATCAGAAATCCTAATCTTTTTTCCTCCTCTAATAAAACCTATTTTAGATGTCATATATATATCAGAAAAAATAATTGCTTTTTTAGATGTCACTGTTGCCCAAGATATGCAAAAACCTTGAATGCCATAAAGTAAGCCTAATAAGAGAATAAATATCTTCATATATTTATTCTAACTCTAGTTTGCTAGATTTTAAAGTCCGATTCCTGGAAAATTATTCTTACTATTTTGCTGATCCACAAGAACTCCCGATGTTGGGTCATTGGCCAGATCTGATACAGAACACTCATTATTTGTATAAACGGAGTTATTTGTATAAAAATCATCCCAATCTCTAAAATCATTCCAAGGAGAGTCTCCATCTTGAGTATTAGCGTTATCCATATTAGAAGTATTAGCTCCACTTAAATAGAAATCACTTACTTGAGTCAAAGCAAAATCAGATGCACTAAAAGTTTTATCCCACTCCCTAATATAAAGTCTAATTTGTGCTTTTATATCTCTTGCTTCATCAAGACAATAAAAACCATAATAAGGTTTAGTCGTATATCTTACATTTTTATAAAACTTCGAGTCTGCATCTCCCAAAAATGGATGATAAGCCCTTATAGTATAATCAGTATTACCATTTACTGATGCATCAACATCAATACTATTATTAGCCACTCCATCCCAATCTGTAAAAGAAAATGGCGCTATTTCTTCAACACCCTTTCCATCTATATTTATGACAGAAGCTATTCCTGTTGGATTAAAAACAGCATCACTTGATTTATCAACACCAGGGTCAGCACATATTCTTGAAAAGTTTGCGACATACATATTCGAATAATAGTTTTTTGAAAAAGGAGAAGCTATTTCATATTCCTTAGAATAATCACTAGACTCAATAGAAGTTATAACATGATTTATATCTTTCGTATCACCGATTTCACTTCCTGGCCCAGCTAAACAAGCAAAATCGTCTCCACCGCAGCTAAGTTCACTTTCAGCATCAGGATCTTCAGCAATTGCACCGTCTCCATAATTACATTGTGGAACTTCCGTCCACGTACCAGCTGTAGTGCAATCTTCCATTGTTGATCTAGCAGCTGCCCCCACAGGTAAATCATTACAAGCAGCTCCATCCCAACTACCTACAGCCACACAATCATCTTGGTTTAATCTAGTTGCGTAATTACAACTACCTAAGGCAAAACCTGTTAAGTTATATGATTTCACTGTTGTCTGTCCTGAATCACAATTAGGCTTTTGTGAAAATTCTCCGTTTTCAGAATAATCAAAATTACAATAAGCTTTTTCTTCTATTTGATTTTGAAAACTTGTTGCACTAAATGCTGCAAGTCCATCATGAGTTTCATAAGTATTTCCACATAGAGAATAACCATTATGACTATCAGCTGCAGCACAATATGCATCGCACTTAACCTTATATATTTCCTTACTAGATGTTCCCGGTTGATACTGATAAAACTTATAGGGTCTATATTCAATATACTCACATGCTTTATTATCAACCTGAAGCTCAAAGTGAGCACCATGAAAATAAATATCAAGTTCTTGGGCATCTAATACACAATTTAAAACTGCTGTATTTGAGTCATCCTTTGTGTAAGTTGAAGCCTGCCACCCTCCACTAGGAGCAACAAGTTCACAAGCTTCATCCAATGAACCTTCTTTATGCATTATATAAGAATAATCATCGCTAACCTTTTTATTCACAAGCCTCATCGCTAAAGAAGTAGTCGTTTGATTTGTGCTACCTGTTCCACTTTGTCCAGAAGCACTACCTAAGTTTTGAGCGACTTCTTCAGTACAAGAAAACATTGCTAAAATCATAAAAGTAAAAATTAAGTTTTTCATAAAAATCCCTTATCTCACTATTTCTAATCGACAATAGGATTCAAGAAATTTAGTACTTTAAAAAAGATATAAAAAACTCAAAAAGAAATAAATCAAAGTGCCAATAAAAATCGCCACTATTAAGATTAGAAATCTAAAATATGTTAAATTTTAAACACAAATACCCGACAAGAAAAAACAGGTATATAATAATACTACTATTTTTGTAATTATGGAGTAAGGCAATGAAGTTGCAACAAAAAGTTTCATTTTTAATAATAACTTGTTTTACATTAACCGCATGTGACAATATTAATTTAAAAGCAATTGAAGATAATACTTCAAATTCGTGCAACAAACAAAGCCCTCTCATTACTCAACTTAATCAAGCTACATCAATAAGTTCTACAATATTTCCTATAGGAGTAAGCTTACAAGGTTTTGATACTACCGGTAAGGATCTATCCAATATGGATTTTTCTTCGGTAACTAATCTTACAAGTGAACATCTTTCCAATGCCTCAGCAATAAATGGAATCAAATTGCCAAATGGATTTGATATGGCTGGTGTCGACACTACGGGAAAAAGCCTTGCAAACACAGACCTATCCCAAACTATAAATCTAGCGCCAGCTCAAATCTCTAATGCCACTGCAATAAATGGAATAAAATTACCAAATGGCTTTAATATGAGTGGTGTTGATACCACAGGTAAAACTCTTGCTAGCACAGATCTATCTCAAACTATAAACCTAACAGCAGCTCAAATTTCTAATGCCGCTGCAATAAATGGAATTAAATTACCAAATGGTTTTGATATGACTGGTGTCGACACTACGGGAAAAAGTCTTACTAAAACAGATCTCTCCCAAGCTACTAATTTAGTTGCTTCTCATCTAAACAATGCTAGTGCATATAATGAAATTATCCTTCCAACGGGATTTAATATGAGCGGTGTTGATACTACGGGAAAAAGTCTTGCCAAGACGGACCTATCTCAAGTTACTAACCTTACTGCCACTCATTTAAATAATACGAGCTCTTTAACATTGCTAAAACTACCAACAAGTTTTGATATGACGGGAGTTGACCTTACCGGACAATGGGGCTCAATTGATCTTTCGCAAACAACAAATTTAACAGTCTCACATCTAGAACAAAAAAGAGTTCTGAGTGGAACAACTCTACCTAATGGATTTGATATATCAAGTATTGACTCAACCTTTGTAAATTTCTCACAAACAGACCTATCAATGGTCACAGGACTAACAAATGCAATACTAAATAATTCTATGCAATACTATGGTGTTATCTTCCCTGCCGGTTTTAATGTAACAGGACTAATAACAACCTCAAGAGATTTATTCGAAACTGACTTTTCTAATACAACAGGATTAACAATTACCCACATTAATAACGCCAGTAGAATTGAAAGAATTAAATTTCCAACTGGTTTTGATGTATCAACAATAACAACTACTTTTAGAAGTTTTCGAGGTATCGATTTTTCAAATACAACGGGGCTTACAACAACCATACTAAACTCTGTTTCCCCACCACCAATGAGCTCTGATCCTTATAGAATCCAAGGAATTATACTTCCTACTGGCTTTGATATGACAGGTATTAACTTTAGTGGAAGAAGTATCGCTGATACAGACTATACGATGGTAACAAACCTTACAGGTGCTCACCTATCATCTGCATGGCAAACAGACAGAGTAAAGATTCCTAATGGGCTTGATATGTCCACTTTTGTAACCCCTGGTAACGAGCTATCACAAGTTGATATATCCCAAACAATTAACTTTAGCGCTTCACAATTAAGTAATATGAATTATATAAATCAATTGAAGCTACCTAATAATTTTGATTTAACTGGATTTAATGCTAGTGGAAAAGTACTTAATAATATGGACTTATCTTCAACTACCGGATTAACAGCAACACATCTTAATGAAGCCTCCTCTTATGCTGGAGTGAAACTCCCTAACCATTTTGATTTTTCTCATGTCGACACTACTGGAAAAGATATATCCAATATAGATCTATCACAAGTTATAGGTCTTACTCCCGATCACCTTAATCAAGCATCAAACATACAAGGAGTAAAATTACCTGCAAACTTTGATCTTGCTGGACTTATAACTGATGGAAAGAATATTAATAATATTGATTTTTCTCTTATATCAACTAGTGCACTAATGCCACAATGTGAATAAAAAAAGCACCCACTAATGGGTGCTTTTTAACCTTAATCACAAAATTTTATAGTACTACTTTTCCATATAGTTCTTCATTTGATAGCTTTTTGCCACATAAGCAAAAAACAATGCAAATACCGCCATTAAAGCCGCAAAGAACATAAAGAAATTTCCACCATCAAACACATTAATTTTAGAAATATAAGCAGTAATCATATTTCCAAAGAAAACAGTTAGAAGCCACATACTCATAATTGTTGACTTCATCGATCTTGGTGCCTGTGTATAAGCGAATTCAAGCCCAGTAATTGATACCATCACCTCGGCCATAGTAATAATTAGAAATGGAATAACTTGCCACAACACTGATAACTGCGTTCCGCCATCTAAGGTATATTGAAAAATAGCAACAATAACAAAACTTAAAGCCGCAACAAACATCCCAGCTCCCATCTTTCGAAGAGGTGTCATTTCGATTTTCAATTTATTTTCAAAAAATGGGTATACTCCAAATGTAAAGATAGGGATTAAAATCATAACCATAATAGGATTTAAGCTTGGAATTTGTGATGGTAATAAAGACATCTGTGCCCCAAAAATATTTACATCTAAATTCATTTCTTTTGCCTGCAATACCCAGCTAGATCCGTGTTGATCAAATAAAGCCCAAAATACTGAAACTCCTGCAAAAATCTTAATTACACCAAAAGCCGCCTTTACATCATCTACAGATCCTTGAGGATGATCTACCAAAGCACCTCCTAAGATTCCATTATCACCTCTTTTAGAAAAATTTTTAATAGCTGATAGAAGAACAGCTCCCGTACCATGAGGTACTTTTCCAGTAGGAGGGATATGAACAAAATCATTTCTTCCAAGCCAAAAGATAAAAGTCGCGATGGCCATTAAAATCCCAGGAACTCCAAAAGCAACTCCTGGTCCATATGCCTTTAAAGTCCATGGAGTTATCATTGTCGAAAAGAAAGAACCAAAGTTAATCATAAAATAAAAAAGATCAAAAACCTTTTTAAGTAATTCTTTTTGTTCTGGTTTAAATTGATCACCAACATGAGCAGATACACAAGGCTTTATCCCTCCCGATCCAACAGCAATAAGCATTAAGCCTGCATAAAAACCAGTATAACTATGTTCAAAAATAGCTAAAAATAAATGTCCTATACAGTAAACAATTGATAACCAAAGAATTGTTTTATACTTTCCCCAAAATCTATCAGAAATATAAGCTCCAATTACGGGAAAAAAATAACAAAGACCTGCAAACATATGATAGTCGGCAAGAGCCGTATTCTTTTCAATCATTAAATACTGAGTTAAAAAGATAACGAGAATAGATCTCATCCCATAATAACTATACCTTTCAGCTGCTTCATTCCAAACGATATACTTAATACCACCAGGATATTTTTGTCCGATGCTCATTTACTCTCCTTTGCTCTCTTTATTATATGTGTTATTAAAACTAAAAGCTTTAGGCTTCTTGCCTCCACCCAGTTTTTTTGTTTTTTCTTTTCGATCTGCAAATCTTTGCTCTCTCATTTTTTGCACATCTTCTTTTGTTCTTTTTAAAACTGTTTGTTTTGTCGCTTGCGAGTATCCATGACTAGAAATATCGATAGTTACATCTCCAGTAATTTTAGTCTGACAAGATAGTCTTTCGCTTGTGATATGAAACACATTTCCAAGAACTTGTTTTTCTTCAAAACTAATTTCATTAATATTATCAAGTCCTTCTTTAACAACAACGACACAGTGAGAACAACTTGCACATCCACCACATGAATTTTTAATAGCAATATCGTTTTCCTTTAATGCCGTTAAAAGATCTGTATCTTCATTGACTTCAATTGTTTTATCAATAGGTAATATTTTTAAATTGGCCATATATTATAAAACTCTAGAAAGTTGTTTTGTTAAACCTTCTACAATTTTTCCTTTGATTGGTTTTAATAAAAAAGATAAATCTAAATTTGCGATTGCTTTATCATCAGTAAATTCAACCTTAAGCTCAAATCCTTTACCTTTAGCTCCAATAACCTTAGAGTCATCTTGATAAGTAATATCAGCTTTCACTTTAAACCTTGCAATCGTCTCTTCTGTGATATTTTCTTTTACAGTACTGTATGCCTGATCTCTACTTGTAATATTTGCGTATGGTACTTCAAATTTCATTTATGATACTCCTGTAGATCCAAATCCACCTTCACCTCGCTGAGTTGAACTTAGATTATCTGTTAATTCAAAATTAGCTTGTACTATTGGAGCTAAAACAATTTGAGCAATTCTATCACCATGATTTATCACAATATCATCGTCACCAAAATTACCCATAATAATCTTTACTTCACCTCTATAATCAGCATCAATTGTTCCGGGTGAATTAACAACTAAAAGATTTGTTTTTAATGAAAGACCACTTCTAGGCCTAACTTGAACTTCATAACCTGGTTCAATTTCAAAAGAAAGACCTGTAGGGATTAATACTCTTTTTCCAGGATTAATGATGAATGTGTCTTTATTTTCAAAACAAGCTCTAATATCAGCACCTGCTGCATCTTTTGTTTCATAAGCAGGAATGGCTAAGTTTTCATCAAAGTGCTCTAATTTTTTAATTTTAATATAGGCCATTATTTTGTCCTTAAGAAAGAAAAATGCCGGCACAAAAGTGCCGGCAAGTATATACTATATTTTTATGCATTTTTCTTAGCAATTGGGCTCGCAGCTTTAGCAGATAATTTGATTTTTCCAAATCTATCGATTTCTAAAACCTTAACCTTAATTACATCACCTTCAGAAAGATAATCGTTAACTTCTTTAACTCTTTCTTCTGCGATTTCTGATACGTGAACTAACCCTGATACACCAGCTGCAATATCAACGAATGCTCCGTATTCTTTAATTGTAACAACTTTTGCTTCATAGATAGAATCAATCTTTGGTCCATTGATTTGCATATCAACAAGATTTACAACTTCATCTAACTTAGCAATATCAGTTCCTAAAATTTTAACTTCACCATCATCAGTAATTTCAATATTAACTTCATGCTCTTCTTGAATAGCCTTAATATTTTTTCCACCAGGTCCAATTAAAGCTCCAATTTTATCTTTTGGAATTGTCGTCGTTTTAATCTGAGGAACACCATCTTTAAAGTTTGCTCTAGCAGTTGAGATTGTTTTAGCCATCTCACCTAAGATATGAAGTCTTCCTTCTTTAGCTTGTGCCATTGCTTTAGAAAAAATCTCTTCAGTAATACCAGTGATTTTAATATCCATTTGAATAGCTGTAATACCTTCCGTTGTACCAGCTACTTTAAAGTCCATATCACCTAAATGATCTTCATCACCTAAGATATCTGTTAAGATTGTAAACTTTTCACCTTCTTTAATAAGTCCCATAGCAACACCTGCTACTGGCTTTTTAAGAGGAACACCTGCATCCATTAATGCCATAGATCCAGAACATACAGATCCCATTGAACTTGAACCGTTTGATTCAGTTACTTCACAAGTAACTCTTACTGTGTATGGGAAGTCCTCTTTAGGCATCATTTTTCTAATTGCTCTTTCAGCAAGGTTTCCGTGTCCAACTTCTCTTCTTCCAACTCCTCTATATCCTCTTGCTTCACCAACTGAATATGGTGCAAAAGTATAGTGTAGGTAGAAGTTATCATAGCTTACACCGTGAATACTATCTGCCATTTGCTCACCTTCTTTTCCACCTAATGTAGCAGTGGCAAGAACTTGAGTTTCACCTCTAGTAAATAATGAAGATCCATGTGGTCTTTTTAAAACAGATACTTCTGTTTCAATTTCTCTAACTTCAGTAAGACCTCTACCAGCGATTCTTTTTCCTTCATTTAAGATATCTCCTCTCATCATATTATAAAGAAGCTCATCAACACCTTTATATGCTTCAGCTGAAGCGTTATCAGCATTTTCTAATCCAAAAGCAGCAAAGTTTTCTACGATATCTGCTTTAACTTTTTTTGTAAAAGTCTTGATTGCTTTTGATCTTTTTTGCTTATCATTGATTCCTAAGATTTCTCTAGCATCACTTGAATAGTCATTCATTTTATTTAATAACGTCTCGTTAGCGACTAGAGTTTCCCAAGGACGAGTTTCTTTTCCACACTCAGCTTTCATCTTGTCTAAAACTTCACAGAATTCTTTAATTGAATTGTGACCAAACATTAAAGCTTCCATCATATCTTCTTCAGAAACTTCATTTGCTTCACCTTCAACCATTAAGATAGCGTCTTTAGAAGCTGCTAATACTAATTCGATATCAGAGTTTTCCCATGAACCAACAGTAGGATTTAAAACTAACTTTCCATCAATTTTTCCAACCTTACAAAAACCAACAGGTCCAGCAAATGGAATATCAGATACAGCTAAAGAAGCTGCTGTTCCAAGACCAGCTAAAACTTCAGGGTCAGTTGTTCCATCAAAAGATAAAACCTGTGCCATGATAATTGTTTCGGCCATATACCCTTCTGGAAATAGAGGCCTTAGAGGTCTGTCGATCATTCTCATTAAAAGGATTTCTGCATTCGAAGGACGACCTTCTCTTTTCATAAATCCACCAAGAAATTTTCCTGCTGCAGAAAATTTTTCTTTGTAATCAACCATTAGTGGAAAGAAATCTTGCCCATCTTTTACATCAGTTGCACTACATACAGTAACTAAAACTTGAGTTTCACCACTTGTAACTAAAACTGCACCATCTGCTTGCTTTGCAAGTCTTCCTGTTTCGATAGTGACAACGCTTTGACCATAATTAAACGTAAATTCTTTTTTGTTATTTAACATAACGTTTCTCCATAAAAATTACTGCTTTAATGGAGTAGTCATTTGAAAGATATAGAACGAGATAAAGCTTTTTAAATCGATGTATATCCTAAAAATAACTCTTGTCCATTAAAGGTTAGTAAGTTGTTAATAATTGGCTCTTATTGTAGATAAAAAAAGACTGTTTTGAAACCTTAAAATAAAAAAAAGCCTTCGAATAATCGAAGGCTTCTTTATATCTAAAAATAGTAATTTTATTACTTTCTTAAACCTAGTTCTTTAATTAAAGTCTTATATCTATTCTCATCTTTACCATTGATATACTTTAATAATCTTCTTCTTTTACCAATTAACTTCATTAGACCTCTTTTTGAGTGGTGATCTAATTTGTGATCAGCAAAGTGAGTAGTTAAGTTTGAAATTCTTGCTGTTAAGATAGCTACTTGAACTTCTGGAAGACCAGTGTTTCCTTCTTTTCCACCAAATTTAGTAACTAATTGTGCCTTTTCTTCTTTTGTAATCATAATATTTCTCCATAAAACCATTTAAGCCCAGAAATAAAGTTATTTTCATATCCGAGTCAAAAATTTGAATATAACTATTTAACGAATAATATCGGACATGTAAACCTTTAATTTATTCATTAAACGCTCTTCTATTTGTCTAATTCTCTCTCTTGACACACCGTATCTTTCTGCGATCTTTTGTAAACTTGGTGGAACCTCGCTAAGAAGTCTTTCTTTAAAAATTTCTCTATCTCTGTCTTTTAGTTCACTTAAAAAAACTTCTAAGTTTTCTTTTAAAAGCTCGGTATCCATCAAACTACTTAACTGGTCATCTAGACTATCTGCGCCATCCTCAATGGTTCCAGCAAAAGTTTGATCGGACTCTCCATTTATAGGAGTATCAATACTAAACTCTGCCCCAGATGAGCTTAATCTATGGTCCATTTCAATAACTGATTTTTCACTAACACCTAAGTTTTCAGATATTAACTTAGGTGTCGGCTCAATACCTTGGCCCATAAGTTTTTCTTTTTCTTTCATAAGATTATAAAAAAGTTTCTTTTGATCACTAGTTGTTCCTATCTTAATTAATCTAAAATTATCTAAGATAAACTTTAAAATATAGGACTTTATCCACCATGAAGCATAGTAAGAAAGCTTTGCACCTTTAGAAGGATCATAGTTAGAAACAGCTTTCATAAGCCCCATATTGCCTTCTTGGATCAAATCCATCACATTCTTATAAGCCGTTTTGTACTGAAGAGCTATTTTTACGACTAACCTTAAATTAGCATAAACAAGTTTTTTTGCTACTTCAATATCACCTGTCTCAACTAATTGATCCACTAGCTCTTTTTCTTCCTCTACAGATAAAAGCTTGTATTTGGATATATCTTTTAAATATTGTTTTAATGGATCGACACTTACTAGTACATCAGATGAAGCCACAAGATCTTTAGACTGCACTTGTTTAATAATATCAAGTTGATTATTAATAGGAACTATATCACTTTTTTTATCGCTCATATACCACTGTATATATCACAAAAAATTCATTTTAAACATTTAGTTTTTAGATATAATTGATTTTTGAGATAAATCAACCTTATATTTATCTCTAATAAACTTTAGAGCAAACAAACCAAACTCTAGTTTTAATGGTATTTTTTCAAAAGCTGATGAATCTACGTTTATTTTTTTTCCTCTATAATAAAGCAATTGAGAAGTTAGCTCTTGTGATATAAAGAGTGCCATCTTTTCATTCCACAATTGAGTATTAAAATATCTTTTTTTCTTATCTAACTGTAAATTTATTCTTTTTATAAAGTCTTGTTTTAAGTTTTCCAAGTTATGATAATCACTTCTGTTTATATAAGATATATATTGTCTTCTGTACCAAGATAAATATTTTGTCGGGAAAATTAAGTTAAACTTTGCCTTTAATTTATCAATAGACTTCACCACTCGATCAAACTCTCCTAAACTAAAGCGAAAAGTAACAGAAAATTTGCCTGAAGCAACTCTTGTATTTTCTACATCACTTACAAGATCTACAGAAAGACTCTCCTCAAAATTATGTTTAAATAAGCTTGCTGCAATTTGTCTATCAGACCACTGATCCCAATAAGAAACGATATTATCTCTTAAAACTTGAGAAACTGCTCCTAAGCTTTCAACAGCATTAAATATATCCGGGATTCCTGTATCTAGTGCTATAAAGTTCATTACCTCAAGATTTGAATTTATTGAACTTTTGCTTTTTATAATTTTATTAATTTTTTGATTCTTAGATTGTGTTAAACTTAAATGTCTGAAATGAGAACAATAAAGAGCTTTAAAGTCATCTGAGATTTTAGACGCTCCTAACATACGAGGAAAGTTTTTTTCAAAGGCTATATCATCAGACTTTCTACACACAAGATTTTTACAACTTACTCTTGTTACATTTTTTTTATTTTTCCACTCTAGTTCTTGTTTATTCTTATTCCAAAATCTCGACCTTTTTTCTAAATTAGATAAAACTCTTGCCATCAAAAATTTATTTGCGACAAAAGGCGATAGTAAACGATAGTCGGAAGTATCACCATCCCAAGAACAAAATGACCTAAAATTCTCTATTGTCCCTAAAAATTCATTATGTTTAGCACTTTTACTCGACAACAAACTAGCCATGCCAGAATCAAAGCTCTTTTGATTTTCAATAGAAGGTATTATTTTCATATCCGGATACTTAAAGCTACTTACCAATAATTCTTTAATTTTCTTTTTACTAAAGAGGGTAAGATTTGAACTGCAATCATTCTCAATCAAATTTACAGCTAAGTTTTCAAACTCTTGCTTATTTAGCTCTAAAAGATTTGCATAAGCACCCAAAGCTCTCATAAGTTTTTCTAGCCCAATATACTGTAAAGTAGAAATAATAGACCTTTTTGCTACTTCCAAGTCGTAAATAGAAGAATATTTAGGCTTATAATTAAAATGCTGGCAAGAAAAATCAAGTTCTTGGCCACTTTTATAATACGAAATATAGTTATCGATGCTAGGACTTGCCTTTACCTCTAAGATAAAAAGAGTCAATAATAATATCTTCATATATTTTTTCATTACTTAACTTTTCGGATCTTTTGACGATAAATTTTACATGAAACTAACATTTGTATTCATACTAATAACCGCTTCTTTTAGTCTGCTTTGCCAGACAAAATTTAAGTATCCAAAAAGTGAAAGTATGCTTTTAAGTAAAACTACCAATTTTAAAGCCTACAATGATCACAAAGCATTAAGAATTCTTGACGAAATAAAGTACTATATTCTTCAAGGTGATCTTGGACAAGCAAAACTTAAACTTATTCAAGCTAAGTATGAAAGTGGCTTTTCAAAACCTATCCAACTTAGATATTTGGCCATTATTGAGTTCTTAAATGGGAAATATAAAAAAAGCAGTGAAATTCTTAGCAATAATATTTTTCAATCTCCAAAATATTTTAAGAAAGTCTGTCTTCTACAAACTTTAAACTTTGTTATGATAGATAATAAGAATGAAGCGAAAAACAACTGGAGAAGATGTGAATCATTAACATATCATGATAGTGAAAATAACCAAAGCTGGATGCATACTTTAGTTGCTCTTACTGGAAATTATTTTACTAAAGATAAAATAAATTTTTTCAAAAACAAAAGTATCAGAGCATCTAGTTTAGACAATTTAAAACTTTATCTTAAATTAGCTCTTTACTTAGATGAGTACAATTATGTATTAAAGAAGATAGAAACTTTAGACTATCTTGCCTTAGAAGATCCTCAAATTAGAGAACTTATAGGTATTATGTTTTACCGTGCTTCAAATTTTTCTAAAGCTATGCAATATTTTGCAAATCTTGAAACTCCCAATATCAATAATATCAAAGCTAGCTTTTATCAAGCAGATAAAAAGTATGAACTTGCATATGCAGCATATAAAGTTGCTCTAAAATCAAAAGATGATTCAAAACTGGCCCTAACGAACCTCATTCCTTTATCCTGGAAACTGAGGCAATGGAATGAAGGACTTAAATATACATTACAACATGACAAAAGAGAAAACCTAAAATACAAGCACCTTCAGGCGGCTTATCTTAGCCAAAAAGAAGACTATGAAAAATCAAATAAAATTTTAAGATATATTATGCGTAAAAAAAATAATACTGTCTCAAAACAAATCAATACAATAATAAGCTACAACTATTTAAAACTCAAAGATAATAAAAAAGCTGCTAAATATATATCTAGATCATGTGAACTATCCGATGGAATGAGCTGTATGTTCCAATTTCACTTTTCTTCCTGGGATAATTTTGCTCAACAAACAACAAAATCGGATCAGTCTATTATAAGGTCTAATTTATATAAAAGATACATTGCTGGCCTAAATAATGATAAATTAGACGAACACAGCTATATTGAACAAAAGCATATTGAAAAACTCGACCTTAAAGAATCTTTTTAAAGAAACTTTTTTTGGTATAAATAACTCATGAGTAAAGTTTGTATAAATATTAATGGTCAGATAGTAGAGAAACAAAATGCGATGATATCTGTTTTTGATAGAGGCTTTTTGTTTGGAGACTCAATTTATGAGGTATCATATACTCAAAATAGATCCATTCTTTTTTATGACGAACATTATGCAAGACTAGAAAACTCAGCCAAATTGCTTAATATGCAACTGCAGTTTTCTAAGGAGCAAATTACGCAAAATATACTTCAAACTCTTAAAGTAAGTAATATAGATGATGCCTATTTTAGACTTATAATTACCCGTGGTGAAAGTGAGATCTCTTTAAATCCTAAAAGTGCAACTCAAAATAATTTTATCATTATTGTAAAACCCAAACCAACTCACAAAAAAGAACTCTATCAAAAAGGAATAGATCTTTTATTAAGCTCCGTGATTAGAAATGATATTAACTCCATCAACCCAAATGCGAAATCGGGAAATTATTTAAACAATATCATGGCCATAGATGAAGCATCAAAAAAGGGCTTTAGCGATGCTATAATGCTCAATAAAGAAGGGCTTGTCACAGAAGGAACTACTTTTAATATATGGTCTATTAAAAATGGATGTATTAAAACACCTAAAATTGGTAATGGTATTTTAGCCGGTATTACAAGAGATAAAATTATTGGCCTAAAAGATCAATATCAAATTATTCAAGACAATATGAGTGTACAGGATCTTAAAGAAGCTCAAGAAGTTTTTATCACATCCTCAACAAGAGGAGTTATGCCTGTATCTAAAATTCATATCGACAACAAGGATTATTTTTATACAAATAATACGACTCTTAATATTAGAAATTCTTACAATTCATTAGTAGAAAAGCATATAAAAAACACTTTATATCGATATTAAACTCTATCCACCCATAAAGTATTACTATCTGCAAGCCCACGAGCTTGCGGACCAAGAATCTGCTCCCAATTAGAATTAAATGGCTCTACTTTTGACCTTATAGTATGTAAATCCTTCATCCAAGAAACAGGATCATCCTCTATATTAACTTGCTTTATATTATTAAAATCGTGAGAAAAGGAATCTATTTCTAGGAAACGATAAATTCTCTCTAACTGCTTAACCGGTTCACTTGTTAACTTTTCAAAGTCTACAAATAACATGCAATCACTATGACCTCTACTTATAGCATCTTGCATAATTAGATAAGCTTTTCCCGTATGATCTTTTGAGGAGCCCCAGTATGCAACTCTTGACTCAATAGTATGTCTAGCTTCAATAGGTATATTAAGAGAAAAAAGATCCTTATTTGCCCTCCACATCTTTTCCCATGATGCCATTATTGCTCTCATATCCCTAACACACATAATAATCTTAGGTTTTTTACCCAATACCATTTCTAATGTCTCAATATGAGATGGCCACATTCTACTTTTATCTACAATATTATTTTCTTGAGTACCATTATAATAAGAGTGAAAAATACCACTTAACACATTTTTTCTAACACTAATATCTTTCCAAGATCTAAAAGACTCTATTTTTTCCCAATTTTCTTTTACTACTCCCAATAAACTAGAAAGACCTGATGTAATAGCATCCGATCTGAAATTTGGATTCTGATCCAAAATATTTGCAAGTAATGTCGAGCCTGATCTAGGTAAACCTGAGATAAAAATATAGTTCTTATCTGTCATTGTTCAACACATACAATATAGTGGTTATAGTTGCAAAAATAAGAAGCTCCATAATCCCATGCTTGATGATCAGAATAATCTCCACGGCCAGTAGTTCCATAAGCAACACCGCTACCATCAGTCCAGTTACTACAAGTTTGAGGGTTTGTTGCCCAAGCCAGAGAAATTCCGGACCATATTGTAACACCTGATCCATTCCAAGAGTTAGTCATCGGAGAGCTAAAAGTTCTATCCGCTTGAGTTGTTCCAATTACAGTGCCATCAGGCCTTCTATATTCAGTAGAAGCATATAAAACCCAATCCGAAGCAACTGGCTTTGCACTTCTTGTTGAGCTTGAAATTAAAGCTTTATAGGTACTTGAACCGGCAGGTTTGTTTACATCAGTCTGACACTTTGTATCGGCACCAGCAGTACCGCCTAAGTTGCCTGAATACGTAGAATTTGTCACAAAAATCTTACAATGGTCACTAGTACTACAAGAAGAAGAGCCTGAACCTGAGCCTCCTGTTTGCCCACTTGCCTCGTTTTGCGCAATATCGATATCTTCATTACAAGAGTTTAAAAAAAATGTCATAAAAGAAAGAAAAAATAATCGTAAAAGAAAAATTTGTTTTTTGACTTCTTTTGCCATAATAGATGTACCCTAACTTAATGTGCTTATATTAATATACTATTTTGTATATACAAGGCTAACATCTATCACCCTAATATTCAATATATAGATTATAACTTTTTTTATGCTCTATTTGGCTAGACTAGTCATAGGCTCCTAGCCATTTGCAGTAAAATTCTTTCCATCAAAACGAAAGATAACCTCTTTATCTTCATACACTGTAGAAAGATTCACAGGCCTTTTCCAAATAGCATGGATATTCTTCATTGTTTGCTCGGCAAACTGTCCATCAAGATCTACCCCCCCATGAACATGCTTTAAAAGAAGTTCTTTTGCATTCTTATAGTTTGCATCTTCAACCTGAATTACAGGAGAACCAAAGTTTGTTAATTGAGTTAGAAGCTTTTGCTTAATAGCCAGAAAGTCTCTTGTATCAATTTCCATTCTTTGTGATTTTGGATTGAATTTGTACGTAAAGATTTGTTGTCTATTACAAAACTGCGGAGTTAAAAATTCTTCTAAAAATGTTATATCATTATGAGTTTTTCTAACACTAAAGATTTTATCTCTTCCTTGCATGGCATTTGTATTCCAATTTTCTTTGTCATACATATTTGTGCAATCATTATAATCTTTTCCAAATTTTCCTGTATTCCATCTATATTCAATATCACGCATAAGCTCGATACCAATCTTATAAGGATTAATATTCTTCTTACTCATGGCCATAACACCAGCGTGCTTGTCAGCAAAATCTATAAATTCAGACCCATCCATTGCTCGCTCAGTTAGAATTTTAGAGTGCCAATAACTTGCCCATCCCTCATTCATAATCTTAGTCATTCTTTGAGGTAAAAAGTAATAAGCTTCTTCCCTTAGACAACCTATAATATCAGCTTGCCACTCATAAATAGGAGCGTTTTCAATAAGAAAAAGCATAATATCTTTTTGGCCTTTAACATTATTTACTTCTGCACTTATAGCTGCTTGTAAATTTTCTTGAACTTCATCTTTAGACTTATTATCAC
>JAOARC010000007.1 GCA_025210745.1 Bacteriovoracaceae bacterium | reverse complement strand
TCCTAATTGGCAGGAGCTTGCAGGTGGATCTATAATACAGGCAAAGACATTATATGTTAATGCCGATACTTATAGATTTGCTGAATTTGTTGACTACACTCTTTTAGAATCAGACTTTGGAAGTGCAACTTCAGATGAAGCAAGAACTGTTTTTTATAAAGTTGTGCCTTTTAGTTACGGTTCTCAAGTTGCTTTAGAGTCAAATACTCCTGATGTATCTTATAAAGACTATGTTATTAAAGTTATTATTCCTCCAAAAAATATGGCTTCAGTTCATAGATGGATGATTAATAAAGAGACATGTCAAAGAATGCAAAGAGCTTCTGATAGAAATAATCAATATAGATGTGATTATAATGGACTTGGAGCAAGGGAAATTCCGGCTTCTTCTGGTCTTTGGTACTATGACTATTCAGGACATTTATTAGTAGATAGATTTGAACTTGGATGTAATTTTAGCCGTAATAAGTGTAATAATACTGAAATTGGTGGAACTCCTGGAGATTGTATTGGATTTGATATACCAACAGATACTCTTCCATCTGGAGGTTCATTAGATGGAGCAGTTCATTATTCAAGAGAAACATCTAGGGGGCATCAAGCAGCTCTTGATAATGGTTTTGTTACACATAAAAGACCATTTTGTCGTCTTGCTGTTGGAAATAGTTTTATTACAACTGAAAATATGAGCGGAATTCAAGTTGCCGCGGCAATGTCTAATGAATCAAATCTTCCACCTCTTCAAATGGTTGGTCAAGATGAACTATCTATTGCTTGTGCTCAAAGATCAGTGAAGTTGCAAGATAATGATGCTTCAAATTCTTTAATAAAGTCTTATAGTAATAGACTGCCTAGAAAAGATGAATATGTAGCTATTAAAGATACTCCTTTTGAGCAAGGAGATTATGTTGATATTCAAGATGGTAATGTTAATAAAGCTTGTAATAGAGTTGGCTTAGGTAGTACAGGTGCAAACCCTACAGCAAGCTCTTATGGAAACTTTGGTTTTAAGTGGTCATTGGGAGATTATGGGCAGAAAAAAGATGAGCTAGATTATTCATCTTATAAATATGTTGTAGCTCCTGGTTATCATATTTCTGGTAGTGCGAATGAATCTGGTTATTTACCTCTTATTGCAACTGGATCATCTGGAGGGGCTCAGTCTACTGAACTTTGTACTCACTCATATGGAATTCAAGACCTTTCTGGAAATGCAGGGGAGTTTATGTCGGATAAGTTTTGGTGTACTTCCATTGATTCATGTGATCCTGTTAATACGACTGAAGATAATAATTTAAGAGAGGAAATTTATACAAATAGTAATAATAGTGTTTTAGATATGGATGATAGAAGTGGTCAAGAGTCTATAGGACTACCTTTAAATTATACGGCTTATATTTATCCTATCAATAATGCAACATATGGGAATAGATCAGCTACTTATGGAGTTGCTAATAATAAGCTTGAGGATACTAATGCTGATTATATATCAGTAATCACAGGATTTCCTTTAATATGTACTTCTGGTGCAGGATGTGCTTCAGATGATAAATTGGCATCTCCAAAATCATCTCATCCTGATCCATTTGCAACAACAAATCCTATTTCTTCATTTAATTATGGAGCTAATAGACTATCCTATTCTGTAGGATATGCTAAAAGAAACTTTTCGGCTGAGTATATTGTTTTATCTACAGACGGTCCAGTTTTTCATAATAGTAGAACTTGGGTTGGAGGTCCTTATGGAGACTCTAATTCTGCAAATAAGTATGATCGTAATGCTGGAAGGTATAGTGCATCTTTATTACATGAAGATATGTTAGAAAGAAGTGTAGGGGGAAGATGTGCGACAAAAATTTATGAAAATGCTTCAGGAGGTTTTACTCCTTAGGGGATAAAAAAGTATAGTGGTACGTTTAGCTGTTAAATATATTTACTTCCTATTTATCATCACTCTTTTTGGGTGTATGGATGCTTTACAAAAAAAAGAGGTGGTTACTTATAAAGGCGTAGCCCTTGCTGATTTAGAACTAGATTCTTCCACTGTTCCTCTATCTATGGGAGAAATCGTATTAAATGAAAGAATAGATTTTCAGGTTATTCTTGTTAATACGGGAAAAAATGAAGTTTTAAGCGCTGACTTTACAAGTTTTAAAACGGCTTCGGAAATAGACTATGCTGGAGGTGATTTTCCCGGAACAGGTGGGTCTTGTGAGCTTCCTCTTGCCGGTGGAGATAAGTGCTATATAAACTTTTCTTTTACTCCAAAAACACCGGGTAGCTTTTCTTATAAATTTAATTATAACTTTGCAAATGGAATAGAAATTGTTGAAAAATCGATTAATATCTTTGGATATGCAGGAACAGTTGCTAAATTAGAAATTGATTATCCTTCATTAAACTTTGGTACTAATGAACTAAATACACCTAAAGTTTTAAGAGCGGTTATTTCTAATACGGGAGGATTAACTGCAAGTTCATTTTCAAGTTCTCTTGCTACTGCAAATGAGTTTCAGTTAGTTGCAAATACATGTTCATCTACTATAAGAGCAGGAAAGTCTTGTTATATTGATGTTTCTTTTTCTTCTGCAGCTTCAAATCTTTTTAGTGATACATTTAATTATTCTTATAATAATGTGAGTACGACTTTAAATGAAGCTCTTGCTTTATCTGGCTTTACTACAAGTATTGAAGCTAATCTTGTTTTTGAATCAAACAGTAAAAAATATATTTATGGTTCTATAACGAATAATAGTACTTCAAGTCGATCTATAACAATTAAAAATAATGGATATGCTAATGCAAGCTTTACAAGCATTAATTTTTCAGATGGATCCTATTCAGCAAACTCTGCAAGTTCTTGTTTAAGCGCTCCTTTAGCCCCTCAAAGCACTTGCGATCTTTTGGTTGATTTTAATCCAACAAGCTTAGGTGACTTTTCTTCTGACTTTAATATTATTTATGAAAGTGGAAAAGGTCCTAAAATCTTAGATCATAAAGTTTATTTTTCTGTAACAGAGCCATTTTTAGAAGGATCATCTCATAATCCAGCTATTTTAGAGTTTTCTTCTTCAAGTTACGACTTTGGAGTTCTAGGGGTAAATGATATTAAAACTACAACTTTATATCTTTCCAATATTGGTGAAAGTTATGCAACGCAAGTTGATAGTATTGCAAGTATGATTGAGCCACCTTTTTATATTGAAAATACAAACTGTCAGAGTCCTTTTTATATGCCTAATTTATCTTATTGTTCTATTCTCATATCTTATAGACCTACAGTTGCAGGAGTAACTTCTCAGAATATTAATTTTGAATATTTTGATGGAGCATCTAATCAGTCTGCGACAATGACGTTAATGGGAGATGCTCAAAACTTAGCAATTTTAAACTTTGCCTCATCAGCAGATATTGATTTTGGAACAGTTTTACATACTAGTGAATCATTGCCTCAAACTATAACAATTGAAAATGTAGGTTCTGGAGCGGCATCGTCGCTTGTTGATAATTTTTCGTCTATGCCAGATACATCATTTTATTATAAATCTTCTTCAGCTCTTAGTCCTGGAACGTATCCAGGAGATGGTGGAACTTGTAATCCTAGTGGTACTCTTGCAGCAGGGTCTAGTTGTACTATTGTTCTTGCTTCAAGTGCGACTCATGGAAGTGGTGAAATTTTTGATTTAGAATATACATACTTTGATGGAAATGGGACTAGGACAACAAAAGACAAAAGACTAAAAGTCATTCATGATTATCCTGCTGTAGTGGCATTATCTCCTGGTAGTTCAATTCATACTGATTTTTCTGGACTAATAGGACATCTAGCTATAGGTGAGACTAGAAAAGTAGTATTTCGTGTAAGTCATAAAACAGGAACAATGGATGCTACTATATCAGCTTTAAATTTAAATTACCCTACAACGAATAACCCTTTTACTTATGTAGGAGGTGGACAAGATGAGTGTAGTCCTTCTTTACCTTTTACATTGTCAAAAGCTAATTCTAGTTCATTTTGTGTTTTAACTTTTTCTGTAAATCCGACAGTGTCTGGAAGCCATATTATGAATGTGGACATTGTATATGATGATGGAACGGGAAGTACTCAAACTAATAGTACTAATTTAGAAGTTATTGCAGGTAATTATGCTTATTTAGAAGCAACGACTGACTTTTACTCTATTAGTGCTGTAAAAGGAGGAGCAACTGTTGATGTCGTATATGAAATTACAAATAATGGTTCTGCAAATGCTACAGCTTTAAATGTTGACTTTGGAGAACTTGCCTCTAGACATTATAGCTTTGATACAGCAACAGTTCCTGGAACTCGTTGTAAAGATATCTCAACTCTTGGAATTGGACTAAAGTGCTATATAAGTCTTACTTTTTCTCCAAATACATCTGGACCATTAGGTTTTTCTAGTACTGGAGTCAGTAACTTTTGGGGAGGTTCTGGCTTTGAGGATGTTAGTGAGTACTTTGGAGTTTCCTATAGGAATGGAGTTGTATTTAATGACCTTGATGGAGATACAAGTAATGATAATTATGATTATCAAATATTAGGCCTAGAAGTAGAAGCGACTGGGTATACACCAAGTCTTGTTACTTTTAAAAATACTATTTTAGAGCTAGATCTTGGTGAAGTTATTGTTGATACAACAAAAAGTGATGACTTTATTTTAAAAAATGGAGGAACTTACCCTGCGACGTTGACTTTTTCTTTTGCTGGAGACCCAGGTTTTTCTTCATCTAGTGTAACAATTCCTGGTGGAGAACAGTTAAATATTAATGTTTCTTTTTCACCAACAGCCATAAATTTAGGAGGAGAATCTACTTCTACAATGACAATAAGTTATTTTGATGGAATCACGACACAAAATTTAACTTTAGATCTTAAAGGAACAGCTGATCCTCCTTATATACCACATAAGGGCTGGAGTAATATTTATGCCGTGGGAGCTCATGGAGGAAATCCATTAGAGGTTAAGTTTTCTTGGGATGATATGGATGGATCTGGCGGTTATACGATTGATACTTATCATGTTTATCGAAGAAAAGCTCATGAAGATTATGATTTTAGTACATCTTTAAATCAACAGGTTGGAACATATATTATAACGGATTCAAACTCTATTGATCCAATTCAATATGATGCAGCTTCAATCATTATTGATGTCGACTCAAGAACTCTTATAGATAAAACGGCTATAGGTCTTCAAGACTATTATTACTATGTAAAGCCAGTTATTACTGGTTTTTGGAGTGGTTCAGGTCCTTCTAGAATTGATTATCCTAGTAAGACGACGGGGCTTAATATTACGGAGCTAAGAGTTGCAGCTCCGGGAAATAATATGTCTCTTTTACATCGATGGACTGTCAATCAATATGTTTGCTTTGAGATTTTTTCTAAAGGATTTGATAAAAATAATCATTATAGATGTTCTGGTTTAATAGGTTCTGGATTAGAAGATTCTGTGTATGATTTTGGAAAAGATCTTCATGTTGATAGCTATGAAGTTGGAGCT
The DNA here is from genome assembly GCA_025210745.1 of Bacteriovoracaceae bacterium. Taxonomy (GTDB): domain Bacteria; phylum Bdellovibrionota; class Bacteriovoracia; order Bacteriovoracales; family Bacteriovoracaceae; genus CAKZJW01. Next base: position 18,331 of record JAOARC010000007.1, on the reverse strand, counting down.
GATTATACAAACTCACCAGGTCAATTACCTAATAGTAATCTTGGTCAGCAAGATTTATGGGATCTTTGTAATGGTCAAAGTATTTCTTTAACTTCTTCTAATGATGGACAAACTGAAGTCATTAATAATATAAGTTCTGAAGTTATGAGTGTTATAGAATATAATATTGCATCGGCTTGGCCATCTGCTTTTTCTCAAACGGATATTAATAATACAGAAAACTCTACATCTACAGGCACAAATTGTAATAATGGAAGTGTAGTAGAAAATACAGGTGTAAATACATCTTGTAAGTCTAGATTTGGAATATATGACTTAGTTGGAAATGCTCCCGAGTGGACAAGAGATAGAATGTTCTTAGCTGATGGCAATATAGGCTCAGGAAAATTAGTAAGTACAGATAACCATTTAGATAGTATTAGTTACGTAAGTTTTAATGGTGATGAAGATTCTATTGATAGCTTTACATGCTTTTCAAAACTATTACAAATGCCAGTTGAAGATGATGGAACTGGAAACTGTAATTTAGGAGATTTATTGAGCTCTTCTTTAAATACAAATTTAGTTTCTCATGCATATTTTACTTCTCCTGGAGCTGGAGCGAGTGCTCTTATGGTAGGAGGATCTCATCTAAGTGATAGTCGGGAAAACTCTTCTAGACTTACAAAAGTATGGGCAGCTCCTGGACAAAGGATTGGGGGAAGGTGTTCCGTATCTATTCCTTATTACGATAATTTAAATTAAGCGACATGAGTTTTATCTTGTTGAGTATCTTCTTTAAACCATGTTTTTAACATAGAATTTATCTGTGATTGATAGCTCTTATCTTTGTAAAAGAAGTTTCTTGTATGCTCGACAAAGTTAAACCAAAGATTTTCTTTTGCTAATAAAACTTTTTCTTTTAACTCTTCATCTGACTCAATTTTTTCAAATTCAAGCTGCATCATCTCAAATGCTTTTGTTCCTTGAGGTGCAAAAGCTTTTGTAAAAGCTTCTTTTAAACTAAGTTCTAGTCCAAATAAAAGAGAAAACCTTTTTTCTATTGGAAATGATTGGATTATTGCTTTTAGAGTTTTATCCTCTAATTCTTGTATCAAGAAACTAGGAAAATTTTCTTTTGCAACTTTTAATGCCTGTTCTTTAGGTCCTTGTTTGAGGTATAAGGTATAAAGCATTTGCTCTTGAGCCGTTTTTGCAGTAGGAATAAGATCTAGCATTTTTTGTAAAAATGGAGAAACTTGTACTTCTTCTAGATATTTCGGAAAAACCTCTTTGAATTTGGGAAGAAGATTTTTTAATTGTTCATCTTTAAATGAAATTCCTTCTTCAATTGTTTTTTCATAGATATCTTTATCTAGGTGAGTAAATATTTTGGCTAAATGAGCACTATTCATTGTAGAAGTAAGAACACTAGATAAATCTAGATTATCATTAATGAAGCGAGCACATTGTTTAGCAGAAGCACTTGTTATCATTTGTACAATTTCAGGATCATCAATGGCTTTAGGACTCATGATATTTTCTACTACTTGTTTATTAATAAACTTGTTCGCTATTTTTACTTCATCTAGTGTTGGTACAGAATCAAGTTTTTCTTTCCAATTTGTTTTTTCATCATCACTTAGAAGTTTAAATATACTCATAAGCCTATCAGTATCAAATTGATGTACAATTGCTTTTAATGCTTTTTTTGCTTCATTTTTGTCTGAAGCAATCCATTCTTTAATTAAAATGAGGGCATCTTTAGGAGATTGTTCCATAAATGAAATAAGTCTTTCAATTCCAATAAGATGAGCTTTCTCTGTATCTGATGATTCCGAAGAACCAAAAGGATTTAGAGCTGATTTATCTTCATCTTCATCACTTTTCATAGAAATATCTATTTGGGTATTTGAATCTTCAGCAGCAGATCCACCTAGTATTTGTGATAACTTCTTGGCTGCAAGCCATAGAAAAATACCTAAAGTTAACATGGATAGAACTAAGGCAATTCCATGTCGATTATCTCTTAGCCATGAAAAGAAACTCCAAGAAGAAATATCTGTTTTTCTAAGAGGTGCATATTCAATATTAAATTCAGGCTCTATGCCTTTTAGATTAAAATTAAGCCTTTTAATAAGGTTAGTGACATTTTCTTTTGTACCTTTATGCGCTTTTTCATCAATAATAACTTTTATTACTATAGATTCAAGCTTGTTAAATAAATCAAATGACTCCATGAGCTTTTTTAAGTTTTCTTGTGCTTTTTGATTTTGTTTTTTATCATCAAGAGCTTCATCCACGTAAGGAGCAATAATTCCAAGCTTAGAAAAAAGAACATAGTCATCTTTTGCTTTTGCATCAGAGATATCTGAAAGTCTAACTTTATTTGTTTTAGACCCTCCTGCTCCTGATGGGGTAGGCTTATTTTCTTCATTAATTCTAACATCTACATCTACAATAAAGTCATTTTTGTTTAAAATAGTTTCTAAAGCACTAGATACTTTCATATCAATTCTGTCTTGAAGATTAATTTTCTGCCACAGAATTGATTCATTATTATTTATTGTAAATTGATGAACTTGTGTGAAAGCAAAAGAGCTTAGTAAAATGAATATAAGAATTATTTTATTTTTCATTTGCAGTCTCCTTGATACCTAGAGATTTTTGAATGAGAGTTTTCATTTTATAAGCATGAACATTCTCATTGTTTAGTTCAAGTGCTTTGGAGTAATAGGCCAGAGACTTTCTAAAATCTTTTTTAAGGTAGTATACAGAACCTAAAAGCTCTTGAGTTACAGATAAAAATGGAAAGTCCTTTGAAGCCTTTTCTAGTTTTGTAATTGAATCATCATAATCTTTAGATCTAGCTAATCTTTGTGCTTCAAATAAATCATTGATGACAATATCAAACTTTTTCATTTGTTTTAAATCATCTTTTATTTCTAAATTGATGTCCATTTTTATATCGGAGTCAGCAAGATTATTCATAACAAACTCCTTTGTTTTAAAGTTTTCTTTTGATATTTTAACAATAAAATGAGAACTCTTAGCATATCTATTAACAAGTTCTTTAATTTTGATATTAAACGGTGTTTTACCAATTTTTATATAGTCACCACCAGATAGAGGCTTTATAAAAACTTCAGAGTCTTTTGGAGTACTTGATACAACTAAATCTTGTGCATATGTGCAAAAGATAGGCATGTACAAAATAAAAAATAGTTTCCTCATATTATTCGTCCTATAATAGGTTACAATTTTAATATACTTAAATCTAGAGAGACTTTATTTCCCACCAGACTCTAGTATAGCTTTTTCATCAATATTTAAGCGGTTGAAGTTATCGGCTTTTTCTTTATAAATAAGTCCAAAACCTAATTTAAAACGTTTTTCAATATTGATTGGTTCAAGAACTTTAATAACAACTCTTCTATTAATATCTTGGTTTTCTTTTATATTTTTTAAATTATTATCTTGATTAGGAACAACTGGTCTAGTATCGGCATATCCAATTGAAACAAGATTTTTATTATTAAAATTCATCTTTTCAAAACGATGAATAACAGTAGCAGCTCTAGCACTACTGAGTTCCCAGTTTGATCTATATTTAGACTTTTTTGTTACTTTTGAATTATCAGTGTGTCCTTCAACAATAATTCTAAATCTAGGATCTTTTCTTTTTATCATTGCAATTATGCTATCAACAAGAACAAGAGCTTCTTTTTTAAGGGTAACTCTTCCACTTTCAAAGAGGAGATTTCCTTTAAAAGAAATTTGAAGGAAATCTTTTTTCATTTCAACACCAGTTGACTCTTGTATTTTTTGATCTGTTGTTACCATTTTTTTTATTTCAATTTCTAAGTCTTCTACTTTTGTTCTTTCTTGATCAACAGTATCTCTTTTAAAATGTTCTGAAATTTGTTTTACCTTTCTAACAACTCCGGCTTCTTCAAAATTTGCAAAGACCATCATCATAATGAAAAAACAGGCAATAAGGGTCATAAGATCCGCGTAGGAAACAAGCCAAAGCTCACTTCCTCCATCGTTATCTCCTCCAAGATCTAAAATTTTATTTTTTTTCTTGGCCACTTATGCACCTTTCCAATCTAGTCTTTCACTAGGCTGTAGATAGGAATTAAGTTCTTCTGCAACGATGATAGGGTTAGTTTTTTCTATAATGAGTTCAATACCTTCAACGATAATTTGATTTTTTAAATAAACCTCTTTTGCTGAGTCAAAAAGATTTTCAGATACTGGCACAATTGCAAGATTTGCAATAACAACACCATAGAGAGTTGTTATAAGACAGACTCCCATAGCTGGCCCAATCATTTTTATAGCATCAGCACCATTTAGATTTGCAAGTAAAACGATCATTCCTATTGTGGTTCCCATCATTCCAAATGCAGGAGGAAACTTTCCTATAGTTTGAATTTTTTTTGCATCATCATTATATCTTACAAAAATATTTTGAGCTCTCTTTTCTAGTATAGACATCATATGATCTCGATCTAAAATTCCATCTGATAATAATTCAAGACCTTCTTTTAAAAAAGGATCTTGAGCTTTACTAGCAATATTTTCAATTGCTTCGCCTTTTCTATAGCTTTCAGCTGCACTCATAACTTCTTGAATAACTTTAGCATAGTCATACTTTTTACCTTTTATAATCCTTTGGAAAAATATTTTAACAAGCATTATAATTCGATCCATTTGAAAAGAAATAGCCGTTGCTGCAATTGTTCCTCCGATAACAATAAATAGAGATGGATAGTCTAGGAACATAAGCATATTGTTTGATGCCATATAGAATCCAAAAAATAAAACAGCTCCTGCCGAGAGTAAGCCAATAATGGAGTAAATATTCATACTAATCCTTTTTAAATAGCTATTTAAAATTATATGTTTAGTTTTCTAAATTTTTTATGGGGAAAATGTGACCTTATCTAGAAAAAAAGGACTGTTTTGGTTAGATATCTTGACTTGTTTAGAATAAAGGTGGAGCTTTTTTATCATATATGTGCATAATTAGTTGATTGTGTTATAAGAATTAATATGATTATTTCAATAATTTCATTAGGATGGCTTGGTTTAGCTTTATATGAGGAACTTAAAGACTTTTATGATGTTAGAGGATCTTATCATTTTACAAAAAAAAATATTAAAAAAGAGTTTTTCTTTGATGTAAACAAAACATACGTTCCCCGTCAGGTACTTGATTCTAATATTATAATTATTAATTTACCTCCTTCCAAGATTTCTAGTCCTGTTAATTTTCTTAATTTTTTAAAAAAAATAAAAGATAAGAAAATAATTTTTATTTCTTCAATAGCGATTTGTGAAAATAAAGGAGTTTTTAATGAGCAAACAGTCTTAAATCCTATTGGTAAAAGAGCATGTAGAATAAAAGAATTGGAGGATGTGGTGACTTCAATTATTGAAAATAATATTATAATTAGAGCAGCTGGTCTGATTGGTGAGGGAAGAAATCCTGCAAAGATACTAAGTGGAAAAAAACAGGTTGAAAATGGAAATGTTAATCTTATAGAAAGAAGTGACCTGATTTACATAATAAAGCAGGCTTTAGATGAAGAAAATATAAGGCTTATTCATGCCGTTAATCAGAATCATCCTTTAAAAAGTGATTATTATAATAGTATTTGTAAAAAACTTGGTATCGAACAAATTGATTTTAAGCAAAATATAAAAACGTCAGAAAAAATAGTCGAAACTATTCATGAAAAATATCAAGTAACAAGTAGCTTATAATATTTTAAAACTAGAAAAAATTAGCTGAGAATCCTTCATATATCGCTCACAGTGATCTAATACATATTTAACCTTTTTGTCTTCAAAGTTATAAACCTGGTATTTAGAAATTTTATGTTTACAATCATCTTTGTTAAGTTGAATGAGTTTGTTCTTGGTATAAACAAGGATGTCTTGAGATCCTGTAGTATTAAAAAGATGTTTTATTTTTTTATTATTTATATCAAGTAAAAATACAGAGCTGTAATCATTTTTTGATTGAGCTTTAATAAGATAGTTTTCATTTAGCTTCTTATAATAATATTGAGTAGGCTTTTCTTTAAAGTTAGAATTCGCGTATAGTGTAGCAATCGCTTTTGCATTTTTAATTTTTTGTGTAGGGTGCTTTATATAGATATTTGCATTCGAGCTAATAAATATGGCTTGATTATGAGAAACTTTTTTAAATAATGTTGCTGAAAAGGCTGTACTTAAAGTTAGTATAAAAGTTAAATACTTCATTGTTTTATTCCTTCTATAATAGATTGAACTCTTTTGCGATTTTTTCCAAGGTCTGAGTATCCAACACGCGAAGCAGATCTAAAATAAATCTTATTTTTTGATTTTAGATAAAGGATTTCAAGGTCATCTATAAAACCAAATAACAATGTATCACATTGATAGTAGTGGTACCTTTGATTTCTTATTATATTTTTACATTCTTTTATATTTATAAAATCTATATTTTCTTTATTGTAATTTATAGCGGAGATATAGTGTTGAGAATTGCTAGGGTCTTCAAAAGAGCTAACGCAGTTTGGTGTAGAAGGACATTTTTGAAGTATATTTTGTTTTAATAATGTTCTAGATACATCCATATTTTGGCTTTTTTTGCCAAGCATATATAGTCTTATGGTAAGTATTGCTGGTATAAGCACTAGCATACTAAGTATCACTTTTTTTATATGATTTTTCATTTAAACCTCTAGTATTTCAACTATATAGGATATCAAAAATCTCTCAAGATAAAGAAAAAATAGCCACTTTATAAGCTCTTTGCTCAGGTACTAATGCTTTGGATACCACCTTTAATAGAATATACATTTTTATACCCAAGCTCTTTTAATAGGGAGCATGCCTTAAGTGAAGTGTGTCCTTTATTACAAGCAATAGCAATTGGTTGCAGCTTTTTTAAATCTACTAACTTATTAGGAAGATCATCTAAAGAGGTATGAAGATCGAATAAAGGATGTTCTCTTGTAGATAAATTGATTGAAAAATAGTGATTAAATATATTTATATCAAAATTTATTTCAATATCATCTTGTTTCTTAATATGTCCTTTCATCGCTTCGTTGGATTTAAAAAACATCATTTGCATAGACTCAAGATCGACAAATAAAGTTTCATTATTTTTTATATAGTTAAGATTGAGAATATATTTTATTACCTCCAAGGATTGCATAGTACCTATCGTTCCAACGCTAGCGCCAATGATACCATTATCACTGCATGTACTAACACAGCCATGTTCTGGTTCACTTGGCCATAAAGACCTTAAACATTGAGAATTATTTTTAAAGTCAAAAAAGTTGAGTTGGCCTTCAAATTTATGAATTGATCCAATACATAATGCTTTTTTATATTTTTTACATAAATCATTAGCAATAAACTTTGTTTTTAAACTATCGCTGCATTCAATTACGATATCAATATGTGAAATATCGCAAGAGTCATTAAATTCAGTATCATATGCTTTAATTTCTATATGAGGGTTTCTTTTTTCTAAGAATAGTTTCGCTGTAGATGTTTTCGATTTTCCAATATCATCATATGTATAAATAATCTGCCTATGTAAATTGGTTTCATCTACTAGATCATGATCATAAATACTGATTTTTCCAATACCGGCACTTGCAAGATATATAAGGGCACTTGATCCAAGCCCACCAGCTCCTATGACAAGTACATGAGTATTGTTAAGCTCTTGTTGTCCTGTGGACCCAATTTCATTTAGATTAATTTGTCTTTGATAGTATTTATCCATGATGATGATGTCCATGTTTCATACATCTATGGCATGCTACCCAAACTGGCTCTTCATTTACATAGTGTTCTTTTTTCCAGATTGGAACTTCACTCTTAATTCTATCAATTATATATTGATTGGCATCATAGGCTTCTTTTCTATGATGACTTGTTGTTATGACCCAAACAGCGGTATCATTTAATTTTAGATGTCCAGTTCGATGAATACAATATGCATCTTCAATTCCAAATTTTTTAATGGCATCAGCGACTATATTTTTTCCAATTTTAATTCCCATTGAATCATATGCTTCGTATTCTAGGGAAGTAACATCTTTTCCATCATTATGATTTCTTACCACACCTTGAAAATAGACAATTCCACCAACACTTTGATTGTTGATAATTGAAGTACTTATTTCATTTAAATTATTAATATTTTTATCTGTTATTTCAAACATTATCCACCTGCCACTGGGGGAATAAAGGCGATAGTATCATTTTCTGTAAGAGTACTAGAAAAATCAGTATATTCTTCATTTTTTGCAGCTCTTAGATTCTTTTTAGCAATTGAAAACTGATGCTTGTCATTAAGTTCATTAAAAAGCTCTTCAATGGTACTTGCGTTTGTTTCAACAGTTTCTTGTCTTATGCCAGTATCATCTTTTAAGGCAGCAAAATATTTTATATTAATTTGCATATTGTTCCTTTTGAAAAAAGCCTAAAGCAATATTCTTATCTTCAGGAGTATTAGCATTATCTAGAGCTTTTTTATTTTTTAATTCTAAAAGTTTTACATTAGAATTGATAAGAACTTTTCTTGGACATGTTTTTCCAAGTTCTAAATACTTTTCAAAGTTTTTTAAAATTTTTGGCTCATAAATAGCACATAATGGCTCAACAAATTGATTATGCATACTTTTATAAGCAGTTGCATCTTTTGTTTGATCTCTACCTTCAATAAGATCTTTTATCGTTTCTTTATCTAAAAAAGGAAGATCACAAGCAACCACTAGCCATCCAGTATTTTTATCTTTATCAAAGGCGCTTAATATTCCTGAAGTAGGACTATTATAATCGTATTTATCATTAATAATATTATCAGCACTTTGTTGATTTTTATAAGAAAAATAAACTTCATCACAAAGCCCATCAAGAAGATCATAAATATAATCTTTTTGAGCTTTTCCATGATAGTTAATAAGACTTTTATCTTCCATCATACGAAGGCTTTTTCCTCCGCAAAGGATAAGTGCTTTTAATTGCATTGATCTGCCCTTTGAGATTCAGGCCTCTTAATATCTGATTTTCCACCAGTTTTTTCAACAAGCTCACAATCAGTTATTTTTATATCATGGCCCATCGCTTTACACATATCGTATACAGTTAAGGCCGCACTCATACACCCTGTAAGAGCTTCCATTTCAACGCCTGTTTTTCCTGTAAGATTAACAGTACAAAAAATATTTATTCTTTTATCTGAAGACTTATCAACTTTAAACTTAATTCCTTCTAAGTTTAAAGGATGACAAAAAGGAATAATATCTGAAGTCTTTTTTACTCCCATTGTTCCAGCAATGATAGCTGTTTGAAAAACGGGACCTTTTTTAAGGTTAAGCTCATTATTTTCATCTAAAAGAGTCATAATATTTTTAGGTAAGATAATAGACACTCTTGCTGTAGCAGATCTTTTAGTTATGTTTTTATCTGATACATTAACCATAGTTGGGTTATTATTTTTATCAATATGGGACAACATTATTTATCCTCCAATCTCATTCATAGTAAGGGGGTTTTGTTCAATTCTATAGTTAGGTTTTTTATAAATAAGTTCTTGTAATGTAAGTTTTAAATCTTCATCGCTTTTATTATTTACACTGACACCTTCATTTACCATCATACAAGGTCTAAGTACCCCTTTGTTTGTTAAACGCAGTCTTGAGCAATCTGAGCAAAATGGTTTTGTTTCAGATGCTATAAAACCAATATTAGCCTTCATGTTTTCTTTACCTGCCATATAATTAAATGAAGTAGAATCTTTTGGCATTTGCATTTTTTTTAGATTCCAGCCTTTTTTAATTTTCTTTATGGCATCATCTGCTGATACAAAATGTCTATCAAAGTGGGGTATTCCATGTCCTACTTTCATCATTTCTAAAAAACGAACTTCAATATCATTATCACTTGAAAACTTTAAGAAATCTTCAATTTCTTCAAAGTTTAAGTTTTTCATCATCACCATATTAATTTTCACAATAAACCCATTTGCTTTTGCTAAAAGGATATTATCTAACACTTTATGAAAGCAATCTCTTTTTGTGATGAACTTAAAAGAAGCTTCTTTTAAACTATCAAGAGAAATATTAATATGAGTGATATTTGATTCTTTTAAAAAGGGAATATACTTATCTAATAAAATAGCATTTGTTGTAAGACCTAGTTTTTTTAAAGAAAGCTTACTTAGTTCATTCACAATTTGTTTAAACTTTGGATGTAATAAAGGTTCTCCGCCAGTAATTCTGATTTCTTCAATTCCGCTTAAAGATAAACTTTGTGTGATAGATTTTATTTCATCTACACTTAAAGAATTTTCAAGATTACTAAAGGTCTGATTTTCAGGCATACAGTAAAGACAACGCATATTACATGCATCTAATAAATTAAGTCTTAATTTAGTAAATTTTCTACCGTATCTATCTTGCATTTAAGGCTTCCATTTATGGAAGGTATTTTGGCACTTTTTAGGTCTAATTCCAAGGATAATAGGTAAATGACTCACCAGGACTAAACACCTGTCTATCTTTTGGAAGCTCAATTAACCCCGTTGAGTGACAAAGAGAGTTAAAATCTCCTGATGTATTAGTTAAAATAGGTTCTAGAAGTAGTTTCCCATCTTCACTAAAAGACTCTTTAACACTTACAAAATAGGTTAGATCATTTTTAAAAGTAATTTCTTTAGTTAAGATACCAATCTTCTTTTTGAAGTTAAACCCAAGTCTTTTCTCTAGAGAAGATAAAACGTAGACTCTTAAACACACAAGAGATGATACTGGGTTTCCTGGAAGAGCAAATATTTGTTTATTATCTTTTTTTCCATAATAAAGGGGTTTTCCTGGTCTTTGAGATACACGATGAAAAATTTTTTCTACTTTAAGTTTTTCAAGTGCCGTCGGTATAAAGTCAAATTTACCTTTAGATACACCACCACTTAAAATGATTATATCACTTGAATTTAGTGCTTTTTGAATTACTTCTATGGTTTCATCTAAATCGTCTTGGATATGAAATTTTTGGATTTCAAAATCATTAAAGTTTTTTAATTCTGATTCAATAGCATAAGGATTTGATTTATATATTTGATGCTCTTGTATATCCTCATTAAGCTCTTTTAGCTCATTTCCAGAGCTTATGATAGATATTTTTGGCAAACTAAAAACCTCTACTTCGCTTATTCCTTGTGAGGCAATAATTCCTAAAACTGTTGAAGTGATTCTTGTTCCCTTTGGAACTAAAACTTGATCTTTTTTATAATCACTTTCTTTTTTGTGAATAAAGTCTTTGTATTGGTAACCTTGATCTTTAATAGTGGCAATTCCATCTTTAATTTTAATTTCTTCATAAGGAATAACTATATCACATCCACAAGGTAGGCTTGATCCGGTCATAACTTCTATACAAGAATTATGATCTTTTAAAGTTAATTTAGCACTTCCAGCTCTTTGTACATCTTCTATCTTAAAAAATCTATTTTGAGTTTTATTTGAAATTGCAATCCCATCCATCATGACTCTATCAAAAGCAGGATGCGCGCGAAAAGCATAAATATTCTGAGCTAGTATTTTGCCATAACATTGCTCTATAGGTTTGTTTAATTTCCCAGCCAAAGATGTTGTTTTTAAAATAAGATTAATCGCTTCTTGAGCTGATATCATTTACGTACCATTGTAATTAATTAAGTCGATCAGAATTAACATAATACTATAGTAATTATAAAAAAGGTAATATCATGGCAAAAAATAAATATGTATAAATCTTACTTTGAATATCTTCTTTTTGAGCTCGCTTTTCTTTTTGAATTATAAGACCTTGATTGTATTTTAGCAGCTTCGGTTCTTGTAACATTTCCTCCAACTCTATAAGGTCTATATGTAGATTTTTTATAACTCTTTTTACATATACCTCTTGAACAACTTGATGCAGCAAAAATATTTGTTGAAAGGGTAAAGGCAATTAATGTTGATAGTAGTAATGCACTTTTCATAAGTTTTTTCCTTTTTACTTTGTTATCTTAGTTTACGGTATAAACCTATTTTGAGTTAAGTTTTCTTTACTTAGAATGCTTTTTCTGTGTAATTTCAGATCTTTAGACTGTTTTTTGTTTGATTAATTCATCAATGGGTGACAATTTAAATTGTCATTTATTGTTGAATTAATAAAATTCTAACAGAGATAATAAAGATAAGAATACCTGTTATGCGTTCAACGTTTCTAGGCTTTAGTTTATTGGATCCGAGATAGCTTCCTATTTGTCCTCCAACTAGAACAGCAGTTAAGAGTGGGAGTATATTGATTAAGTTTATAAAATGACTTGTTTTAGATAGTTGTCCAAAGATTCCAAATAGCGAGTTAAAAAGTATAAAAATAGAGCAGCTTGAGGCTATCGTTTTTGGATGTGCCCATTTTAAAGTATAAAGTATAGGAGATAAAAATATACCACCTCCAATACCAATAAGTCCGGATATAAAACCAATAAATCCTCCAAGAAAAATAGAGATAGGTTTTGATGGAAGTCTAAATGTATTATAGGTTTTATTTTTAAAACTCATCATTTTTATAGATGCAATAAGGAGTGTTATGGATAAAATTAATTTAAAAGTTTGTTGCTCAATTTTTATACTACCTCCTAGAAGTGACATTGGAATAGACGATAAAATAAAAGGGATGACAAAGTTCCATTGTACCTGCTTATTTTTAATGTAGTGAAAAGCACTAGAGCATACGACAATTAAATTACAAGTTAGTGCAATAATTGGAATGTACTTATAGCTTACTCCAGATAAGAGCATTAAAGCAATGTAGGAGCTACCACCTCCAAATCCAACTAAGCTATAGAAAAGAGCTACGAATGCAAATGTAAAAATAAGGTATTCTGGATATATAGGCAAAGTACTCCTTATAAAAAGATATTTTTATATTTAAGAAAAAACTAACCCATTTATAATTGAGAGAGTTTTTTTTACTTTTTCAGAAAAGTCTATACCACTAGGAATTTCATAATAACTTGCGTGTGGACTCCAAATTTTTTTTATTTTTTCATCGATAGCTAGAGCTTGCTGTACAGTTTCAATTCGATTGGGATTGGAGTTATTATAGCCTTGTTCTAAAGTCGGAGTTCTTAAATGTATTACAGCAAGATATCTTTGAAATTGTTCTTTTGGGTTGGTATTAAAATTTCGATAGAAACTAGCTTCATCCTCAATCCAATAAGCAAGACCATCTAGAGTTCCTCTATCACACAGAGCATATTTCCAAGATTTTTCACCACTGATAGCTTCTTCCATTTGTTCTTGAATTGAAAATATTGCTTTTTGCGTTGCTAGCATTGCTTTATTATTAGAAAGTCGTGGAAACCCACCATCAAACAAAATTCCTGCTGATTCGGCTAAGACGCAGATATCTTTGCTAAGTAAATGTTTAATAAGCTCTAAGATAGCAGTTTTTCCTGCTCCTGGGCCACCAGTTAAAACAATAAACTTTGTTTCCATTTATGAAACTCTCTTTGTTAAAATAAAATCAAGCTATAGATTTTTGTTATTGTAGAGGCCATAGAAAATAAAAACAATTAAAAATTTTAAGTGTTGCATTGCAGCTTTTCTTGTTTTGTGTGCATTTTCTTTACTAAAATCCTTTAAAGAGGCACAATATCTATCTATGAAAAATGAAATTAACTTACAAATAAACGGTAAGAGTTATACCGTAAAAAGTGCTAACTCATTACTTCCTTTAGCGGACTTTCTTCGCTATGAAAAAGGACTAACTGGTACGAAAGTCGTATGTGCTGAAGGTGACTGTGGGGCTTGTACGCTTTTGGTTGCAGATGCTGGTAGTGATGATTTTAAATCAGTAAATTCATGTATTGGATTTGTTTACCAATACGATGGAAAAAATATTGTAACCGTTGAAGGACTTAAGGATGATGAAACACTTCATCCCGTTCAAGATGCCATGGCAAAACATCATGGAGCTCAGTGTGGTTATTGTACTCCAGGTATTGTTTGTTCACTAGCGCAGCTTTGTGATCAAAAAGTTAAGGGCAAAAAAGAGCTTAACGAAAAAAGTGTAAAAAATGCTTTAACGGGAAACTTATGTCGTTGTACTGGTTATGGGCCAATCATTGAGGCTGGAAAAAATATCGATACAAAAAATGCTATTGAGTTATCTAAAAGGTATCCGCTAGAAAAAAATGATAAATTTAATGAATCAATTTTAATTGAAGATAGTGGGGTAAAGCTTTTTGTTCCAACAAATCTAAAAGAGCTTTTAGAGTTTAAAGATAAAAATACTGATGCAAAGTTTATTATTGGTGGAACTGACTTAGGTGTTTTAAGTAATAAATTCAAATGGAAAATGCAAACAGTTATTAGCTTATCTAAAATGAATTTTAAGAAAATTAATATAAGTGATGATGCTATTGAAATAGGGGCATCTGTTACCTTACATGAAGTTGAAAGAGCTTTAGAAAATGACTATCCAGAGTTTTCAAGGCTATTACACGTATTTGCTTCACCTCAAATTAAAAATTCTGGAACACTAGTTGGAAACCTTGCAAATGGTTCTCCTATTGGGGATACAATTCCGTTTTTAAAAGTTGTTCATGCAAAGTTAGAGCTTGAGTCAGTAAATGGAAAAAGACAAATTGATATTAATGACTTTTATCTAGATTATAAAAAGATGGATATTAAGGATAATGAAATCATAACTAAAGTTATTATTCCTAAAAGTAGTGATGTTTTAAAACTATATAAAGTATCAGCAAGAAAAGATCTTGATATTTCAGCAGTAACTTTTGCTGGGAAAGTAAGTATTAAGGAAAATAAGATTGATAATATAGCCCTTGCTTTTGGTGGTGTTGGTCCAATTGTTCTGAGAATGGATGAACTTGAAAGTGATTTAAAAGGAAGTGAGTTTTCAAAAGAGAACTTTCAAAAGGCTGCAACTAAAGTAATAGGACTTGTTTCTCCATTTACAGATGTAAGAGGAAGTGATGAATTTAGAAAAAGACTATGTCATAACTTAATGATGAAGTTTTATAATGAGGTATCTGATGAGTGTAGGTAAGAATGTTAGACATGACTCATCATTTGGTCATGTAACAGGTCAAAGTGTTTTTATTGATGATAGACCTTCTTTAAACAATGAAGTTCATGTCGGACTTGTCTTAAGTCCTGTTGCTTGTGGAAAAATTAATAAAATTGATTTTTCTAAAGCATTAGAACATGAAGATTGTCTTGGCGTTTATACAGCTAAAGATTTTGCGGCTAAAAAGTGGGGACCCATTGCCCATGATCAGCAATTTTTAGCAAGTGATAAAATTGAATATATGTCTGAGCCCGTTTGTATTATAGCAAGCTCAAATAGGTTAAGCTTAGAGGCCATAAGAAATTTAGTAGAACTTGATATTACAGAACAAAAAGGAATCTTTACCATAGAAGATGCTAAAGCTGCTGGTAAAGATTATATTATTTATAGTGCTACTCCTTTTAAGCGAGGTGATGTTAATACGGCTTTTCAAAATGCAGATCATATTTTAGAAGGAACTTTTAAATGTGGTGGACAAGAACATTTTTATCTTGAAAGCCAAGCAGCTATTGTTTATCCAACAGAAAATAATCAATTTGAAGTACATTCTTCAAGTCAACATCCATCTGAATCGCAAAGAGTAGTTGCTGAAGCTTTAGGAATTCCATTTCATCATGTGGTTTCAATTGTAAAAAGAATGGGCGGAGGCTTTGGTGGAAAAGAAAGCCAAGCAGCTCCAATTGCAGCATATGCAGCTATTGTTGCTAAAGACTTAAATCGTCCAGCAAGAATCATTCTTACTAAAGATGAAGATATGGTTATTACTGGTAAAAGGCATCCATTTGAAAATGGTTACAAGGTTGCCTTTAATAATGATGGAAAAATAACAGCTATGAGCATGGATATAAAATCTGATGCTGGAGCATATGCTGATCTTTCATCTTCTATATTAGAACGAGCTATGTTTCATGCAGATGGAGCATATTATGTAGAAAATGTTTATATTGAAGGAACTGCTTATAGAACAAATAACCATTCTAATACAGCATTTAGAGGGTTTGGTGGACCACAAGGTAATATGACAATTGAAAGTATTATCGAAGATATGGCAGCTAAACTAAATATGGACTCTTATGATATTAGAAGGTTAAATTGTTATCAAGGTGATAATAATACAACACCTTATGGCCAAGTTATTGAAAATAACTTTTTGCCTCAAATCTTTGATGAGCTTGTTCAAAAGTGTGATTATAAAAATAGAAAAAAACAAATTGATGAGTTTAATAAGAAATCTAATGGAATAGTTAAGGGGATTTCTTTAACTGCCACAAAATTTGGAATTGCTTTTACAGCTAAATTCTTAAATCAAGGAAATGCTTTAGTGAATGTTCATCTTGATGGAACGGCTCAAGTTTCAACTGGAGCAACAGAGATGGGACAAGGGGTAAATACAAAAATTGCTCAAATTGTATCCCATGCTTTTGGAATTCCTATGACTGATATTCAAGTGATGAGTACATCTACTGAAAAAAATCATAATACATCTCCAACAGCAGCTTCAAGTGGATCTGATATTAATGGAGCAGCAGCTTTAAAAGCATGCCATAAAATTAAAAAGAGATTAACTGGACTTGCTAGGGCTTCTTTTAATAATGAAGAGCTTGATGAAATTAACGATTTAATTTTAAAAGAAGAGCTTGATTCAGATATTGTATTTGAAGATGGAATCGTTAAGAGCTTAAAAATGAAAAAAGAGATCTCATTTAAAGAGCTTGTTACAATGGCCTATTTTAATAGAGTCTCTCTTGGGGATTATGCTCACTTTAAAACACCTGGACTTGGTTTTGATAAAGGAAAAGGTGTTGGTAAGGCATTTAATTACTTTACTCAAGGAGCAGTTGCAAGTGAAGTAAGTGTTGACACTTATACAGGAGAGTCAAAAGTTCTTCGAACTGATATTTTAATGGATTTAGGTCGTCCTATTAATCCTGGAATTGATAAAGGACAGGTAACAGGAGCTTTTATTCAAGGTATGGGATGGGTAACGACTGAAAATCTTTATTATAATGATAAGCGCTTTTTAGTTTCACATTCTCCAACAACTTATAAAATTCCAAATGTTCAAGATACTCCAAGAGTGTTTAATGTCGATTTTATTGAAAACAATACGAATGATTGTAATGTTTATAAGTCTAAGGCAGTAGGAGAACCTCCATTTATATTAGGTCTTAATGTTTGGGCTGCCATTAAAAATGCTATTAGCAATACAGGAGATGATTCTTTAGTTGAATTAGATTCACCTGCAACTAATAATGAAATTTTAATGAGCATGACTAAGAGATTATAGATGTCTTATCAATTTTTAAATTTTACAAAAGAGTTTCAAAGCTTATTAGATCAAGATAAGTCTTTTGTAACGATTACTTTAACTGATATTATTGGAAGTGCTCCTCAAGATTTAGGAGCAAGAATTATTGTATCTAAAGATAAAATTGAGTTTGGCACTATTGGTGGTGGTAAAATTGAAAATGCTGCTATTGAACATGCTAGGAAAATGCTTGAAGATGAAAACTCCTTAAACAAAGACTCTCGAACATGGAATCTTCAAAAAGATATTGGAATGACATGTGGTGGAAAAGTTTCGTTGTTATTTGAAAAATTTCAAACAACAACTGATTGGAATATTGTTATTTTTGGAGCTGGCCATGTTTCTCAAGAGCTTACCAGGAATTTATTAAGACAAAACTGTAGGATAACAGTTGTCGATTCAAGACAGGAGTGGATAGAAAAGTTGCCTGTTCATGAAAAGCTAAAAGTAAAATTAGTTGATGAGCCACTAATATTTGTAAAAGATATTCCAAAAAAGTCATATGTTATCTTAATGACGATGGGCTCGGGGACAGATCTTCCAATTTTACATGAAATTTTAAAAACTAATAAAGAAACTGAATATAATTATTTAGGAATGATTGGCTCTAAGTCTAAAAGAAATAATATTGAAAAAGAGTTAAGACAAAGACAGATTCATGAGTCAAAGTTCGGTAGCTTTATTTGTCCTATTGGTGAGGATATTGGGGGGAATAGTCCTGCTGAAATTTCAATTAGTATTATTGCTCAAATGTTGAAGAACAAATAAACTGCCCTACTAGCGTGGGGCTAACCTCTTGAGATAAACCTGATTGTAATAATAAATAAATATTTCTAAATGATCTGTTAATCTTTTCGGATCTTTAGTTGTACACCATGTCTTTCTTATTAGCCTATTAATATTTGC
>JAOARC010000006.1 GCA_025210745.1 Bacteriovoracaceae bacterium | reverse complement strand
TACTGAAGTTTTATTTTTAAAAGAGAGAATAGGTTTTCAAGTACTTATGAGTAAGGATCATGACAAACTTAGAGCAAAGGCTGTTGATTGGTCTTTAGAGAAAATACCTAATTGTGTTCAAAAATAGCTAATTAAATAAAAAGTCTGAGTTCTACAAGGCTCAGACTTTTAAAATGAGTAAGAAAATATTCAATGAAGCTAGGTTTAAAAAGCAGTCTTTATTGAAAAAATGAAAAGACAAAGAATTAAAAAATAACGGTTATGAAAATAACATTACTAAAATGAACAAACCAGGAGAACAAAAATGAAAAAGTTATTAATCGGATTATTAGCAATTAGCTGCTTATCTTCTTATGCTGTTGCAAATGATGATGTAAAAGACACATTAAAGAAAGTTAGAAAAACAATCGCTCAAGCACATAATTGTCAAGTCGTTGCTAGAGATGGTTACGCTGTGGTTATGGACAGCCAATGTGTCTATGGGATTGTCGGTTCAGCTTTTGAAATTCTTGAATCTGAGAACAGACTTCCTGAACAAGTTATAAAAAATATCAAAAATGCGTACTATAATGGTGGAAGTGATACTCAGCAGGAGCAACACTCTTTTGGCACGATCTATCAATATTCATTATTAGAAAGAACTTTAGACAAAGATAACAGAAATGTTGGTACTAAATATCAGCTTAAAGCCGTAGATACAGTAATTAAAGCTCTAGAAAATATGTATTAAGCTCTAGTATCTAAAAAATTTAGATTTTTAAAATACAGATAAAATTAAAAAATTATCGCCTCTCTTTTTTTACAAAGAGAGGCTTTTTAAATTATTGATCTTTGAAATTTATTTTATGCCGCTTGCTTAAATGTAACTGTTGATACTTTGGCTATAGGTTCTACACTTGGTAAAGGTGGCGGTACATCTCTTGATCTTAATTCTAGAGTTGAAGCGATTACTCTTTCAATATCTTCTCTAGAGTAATTTGAAAAAAACTTGCTTTGGCGAAGATCATCTAAAGTTAAAAAATCTGGAAGTCGACCTTCTTCAAACTCTTTTCTCATCGCCTTAGCTTCTAAACAAATTGAGCCTTGAGAGGTTTTGCAAAAGTGAGATGCTTCTTTATAAGTTGTACCTCTAATTAACAATTTTCTTATCATTTCTGATGGTCTTGTTTTGCGCCTCCCAATGTGCTTGCCAGCAAGACGTGCTCGATTTAGACCTGCTTTTACACGCTGCACCACAAGTTCTCTCTCCATTTGGGCCAAGGCCCCTAGCACTGCGACTAATGTACGGCCCATGATAGTAGACGTTTCAATTTGCTCACTCACACTTGTGAATAAACATTTATTTTGATCTAGGAACTCTAAACTTTTAAGAAGGTGGCTACATGATCTCGAGAATCTACTGAAAGAAAACACGATCAAATGTTTAGCCTTACCATCTTTAATTTGGTTCATCATTTCGTCTAATGCTGGCCTAGAGACCTTTGCTCCAGAGATACCTTCATCTTGAAATATTTTATATTTTTCTATTCCTTTTTGCTTGCAATAAACTTGAATTGCAGCACTTTGTGAATCCACAGATTGCTGTTGCGTTGAAACTCTCAAATAAATGAAAACTTCTCTTTTATCATTATGATAGTCTCCACTTAGATAATTACTTATAAGTAGCTCCTTGTTTGGGCTTAAGTTTTTTACCATAAACTCTTTCATCGCTTAAATCCAAAGATTCACCAGTCATTTTTTGACTGAATGTTGTTAGCCTTGCTGATCCTTTAGCCGCTTGCTTTGTAGCAGCAAGTTTAAAATCGGCTGCTATCAATGTAATACCACTTCCTAAGGTGATAACAAAAGCAAATTCATAAATTGCAGATATAATATTACTCATGTTTAACCTTCCTTTTTCCAATTAGACTGAATTTTAGCTCTTTGGCTTTCAGTCAAACTTAAAGTTGTTAGTTTATTATCTCTTTTAATATTTCTCAGATGCTGAGAAATAGTAATATGAGATAATCCAAAAATTTCTTCCATTTTTTCTATGGAAGTTTCATTTACCCATCTTTCAATTGCCAACAAAGATAGATCCGTTTTAGCTCGAAACCATCGAACGTTATACTTTTTCTGTAAGTTCAATGACTTACATTCCACAAATAGTCCTTTATATTGTTTTTTTGTTAAAGATTGTGGTTCAACTACTTGTAACAGTGGGGCACCAGACCAGCGAATGATCACCTGCACCACTCCCAATCTCCTGCAGTTCAAGCACAAGTGCTAGAAGACATCATCAAGGAGATTGTCGTTTACCAAGACGAAATCAGTATTAAAATTTATGGGGCTGGGAACCTAAAAGTTTTGGGGTCTAACAACCCCTCACAAGATGGAAGCCTTGTGAGCGGGTGTTCGTCCCGTATTCAATTTGGTGGAAACTTCTCATAAATAATAATTTCCACTGCTTATAGTAGCTAGAAGCCACGATAAGCCAAAATTCATATTAGATAACAATTATAATATTTATTAGCAAAATATTGAAGAGAATTTCTTTAACTAGAAATACTTTCTATAAACTGAGTTGGGTTAGATTCTATTAACTGAAGTAATCTTCTAGCCGCACCATTTGGCTTATTATCACCTCTTTCCCATGACTTTATTGCACTAGGAGAACAAGCTAATATACTTGCAAATACTGGCTGACTAACCTTAAGTATTTCTTCTCTAATTTTTTTTATTTTTGATTTTGAATACTTTGGAGGCTCAGATGGAAGTTCAAGAGTTTCTGTCTTAAGAGTTAACTTTTCTTTTGCATGATCTACAGCTTGATCCATACTCGCAAGCAGTAATTCTGAAAAATTATCTTCAGTTAACTCAACTTTACTTTTTCTTACTGTAGGCATCTTTAATCTCCTGAACCTTTATCTTTAGGCTTTGTTTTAATGCTGGTGTTATATTTCCAGCAAAGCTTTTAGGAAAAATAAATATCAAGTAAGTTACTTTATATTTAGGAAGATCTAGAAATAGAACTCTAAATGATCCACTTTTTCCTCTATTGTTTTTGCTATCAGCAAATCTAAACTTTCTTAATCCCCCAGTTCCTTTGATTAAGTCACCTATTTGTGGATTTGATAAGATAGTATTCTTAATATCTCTTTCTAATCCTTCAATATTAAAACTCTTTAACAAGGATTGAAAATTATCAGTCTCAACAAACTTTCTTATCATACTTATCGGCTCCAAATGTATGACATTTAATAGTATATACCATTAAATATCATAGATCAATAAAACTATTTAAAAACGTTGTAATTTAAAGTGGTTACATGTTTTTTAGATATATTTTTAAGAAATTTTCTAAACCCTACTCGCTTCGTGGCCATCTATAATTCCTTCATTTCTATGAGACACCGCAACCTTATCAATAACAATATCTTCTGCATCAATATTTTCATTTAATATTTCCGCTAGTTCATCAATTTCTTGTATCGTTGGCTTTTGGTTAATAATTTCAAACATTTCATCTGCTATTTCTGATATTTTTTTTCTAGTAGACATTATAAACTCCTTAAATAGATCTTTTTCTAAGTATAGAATAACTTAAAAAAAACATCTCTATCTACCTAATTTCACGTTTAAAAGCTCGTTTTTCAAGCTATTTAAACTATAACATTTTTAATATACGTTGCCTATATTCAAGAGTGGAGTTTTCAGCTCCACCCTAAAAATTAATGCTTAAAAAGAGCAACTACATTGTCCATCACATCTGACTGAGATGGTAATATAGTTAAACAATCAGTGGCACCTCCTTAACATCACAAAAACCATTTTGAGTTGAAGGCTTCAACCCTTTTTTATTAAAAACTTTACTAGTTCAAATGTATCATCATGATATGATATTGGATGGAAGGAAATACTTTTTTCAACAATATTCTTCATCAGATCCAGTGATGAGTTAAAGTAAACTTTGTACTTTGCTCAAATATTTATTAGAGTTTTAAATATTTTATAATCCCATCTTTTAATTGTGTCTGAGCTGTGACAGTTCATATAATTTGGAAAGCGACAGCCTTCATAAATAGAGCAAGTAGGTCATAATACTGACTCCAACTAGCATTTAGATGACAATGATTAACAGTTCGATTGAAAATACTAAAACTGGAGAGACATCCTTGCTAGCTTTAAGTTATTTTTGAACCTTCTAAATGATGTCAGAAAAGCAAATTTACGCTGAATAGTTACATATATTACTTTGAAGTTGACTCACAAAATGAAGGGTCATCATAAATAAAAGCCTTACAATTTTCTGTCTCACACATTGAAACATCTGACCTTACATAAGCAATACAATCATTAGATTTACAAGGCCACTCCTCCTTAATATAAAACCCATAGCAATCACTTGTTAAGCAATCCCAAGATACTAGCTCCGTTATAATTGCTCTGCAGTCCTGACTGTACTCTTGAGCAAAGTCACCACATGCATAAGACGGCCTATCCATAGTAATTGCAAGACAGTGTCTTTTTGAGTGAAAAATATTTGAACTTTCTTGACTATATGCAAAAGTGCTAAAAACACATATTGAACTTATTATAAAAATTAACTGTTTTACCATTACTGCAAATCCTTAAATTAAATTAAATTAAATTTTAATATAAATACTATTAGTTACAGAATTATCATAACTATCCTTAAACTCTAAGCGCAACTTATCTTTTACTCCATTTTGGAAATAGAATAAGTAAATATCAAATCCGAAAATGTAAGGATTCGATGACTCAGACACTCTAAGCTTCTCCCCCAAAAAATAAACTTTCTGTACACTATTAGAACTGCAAAGGGGCATACACCACTCCCCAGAACAACCAGGCTGAGGGTATGTACACACCTTTTGAGCATCTCCTCCAATTCGAGCTGGAATTCTTTTGTCCATATAGCCATCTTGCCTAAAAAAGCGAATATCAATATGATCACATTTTTCTTGATTAATTGTTAGCATAACCTCATCAACCTCAGAGGTTCTATAACGCCCACTATAATCCAAACAACCATCTCCCAAAGCAGAAAAACACAGAACTACAAGTAACAATATTAAAGTAACATTTCTCACAAACAACCTCCCACTAATTAGAACAATCTATTTCTTGTATAAAAGGATAGTCAGAGTTATTCACATCCAACACTGACTTAACAGAACCATCGCTATTAAGAACTAAAATTGGAAGTTTTGAAACTTCCTCAGTTGAATAAAATGACGTTGCGTACTCATATCCCCTTAAAACACATTCACCATCGGCACTATCAAATTCATCATAAATATGATACTTAATTCCACCAATCTCCCTTTCAACTGCGGAAAATAGCAAACTAGGAAAAACAAAAAATGTAATTAATAATGCTTTAAACATAAAAAAATCCTTTTTTACAATAATCCTAATCTACAAATACAAATAAGTCATTTATTAGTTTAGAAAATCTTATTTTTTTATAAGTCTTACTTCTACCTACAGTTCCTGACGAGGCGACAGAATTGTAACACCTTAATAAACGAACCAACAGAAAGCTCACATCTTAATAGAGACTTTTCATTGACTTAATCTATCGATGTAAGAATAATATAATATGTTTAAAATTATAACCTTTGCCTTTTCTATTACTCTATTCTCATGCACTAATCAGAATAAATTCGACACAGAAGTAAATAAATGTACCAACTTCTTAGCAAAGTGGGGACTAGATCATCCAAAAATAAAGTATCAAAATTGCATTACAGAACCAAGGAGCAAGATTCAACCAAAAGTCATTGCAACTTATGATGTTGCAGGAAATAATGCCAAAGATATTGAAACTTATCTAAGAATAAAATTTAGAATGGAAGAATTAGTATTTACTTGCTGTGGCTGGGGACCAAGAGCTAAAGATAGTAATGGGTTACCCAAAAGTTACTTAGGTAAAGGAATCTATAATGACCCTCAATACATTAATCCATTTACAATATCTTTAACAAGTGAAGAAACGACAGAAAAAAATTGGAAGAAAGTTAACTTTAAAGTAATTATTGAGACTAACTACACTGAAATTTAAATTAAGACTAGTCAACATTTAACAATATTGTAACAAAAGAATAATATTCAACTCGACAACAAGCCCCATGAAAAAGATTACAACGAAAAACATATTTTTTTTCACAACAACTCTATTCATCAGTTGTTTTTTTCTCAGCAAGATCACTGATAATCAAAAACAAAAGAACAGAGCAAACATAAAAAGCCTGAAAAACATTGCTCATAGAATCAAAAAAGATACAAAAAAAAATCTTCTCCAAAACAAAGAACGAGTAAACTTTACTTCAAACATGAGTTCAAATAAGCAGTCAATTTTAGACGATGGAATAGACTGGGAGAGATACAATAAAGAGTGGATTCACAGACTCAAAGAAATTCTTGAAAGCCATTACAATAAAAAAATTGCAACTAGAAAAGTTAAGCTTTACCTACAGATTAAAAAGAAACACGAAAATCTAAATCAAAGAAGAAGGATATATCAGAAAAATAACAATGTAGCTTCTTTATATTTAAACTTATCAGAGCAACAAAATATTACTAACCAAGAGCAAAAAGAAGCAAAACAAAAATGGAAAAGGAGTCAAATATTAATCAAACAAGCAAAATTTCTATATTTAGAAGAATTAAAAGAAGCATTTGGGCAAGATTTTTCTATAATCAAGGAGGCTCTAAAATTATACAATAAAGAAATATCAATAAACTCACCTCACCTTAGTTATGATATTGGAATTAGCATATAACTCTCAGCATCAACAAAGAAAAATGCTCTTTCAATACAACTATGATTAAAAAGAGAGAGAGAGAAATACTTTACATACAACCGACCTTATGTACAATTTATATATGAACAAACAAGGAGAGAGTATGAAAATTTTGCTACTATTAATAATATCGATACCGCATGCATTTGCATCAAACTGTACTAAAATAAACGACTCATTAGACAGAGATTATTGCTTTAAAAAAGAGCTAAGAACCATAACTCAAGGTCACAAAAAAATGTTATCAAAGTACAAAAAAGGTATATCTAAATCAGAAAAAAACAAAAGATTAAAAGCAATTAAGATGAATCTTAAAAACAAGCAAGATCTACATAAACAACTTAGCAAAGAAATTGAGGCTGAAGAAGCTTACAAGAAAAAATTCGCAAAACTATCTATCAAAAGAGCAAAAAAGAAGAAAAAGAAAAAAGATAATTTTTTTAAAAAATTAAAGAAAATTAAATTTAAACTATAATCAAAAAAACTCCGGTATTTTTCAAAAAAAAATTACAGGAGTTTTTCTTAGACAAACCAATTAAATGCAACACTTTAGAACTCAAACTTGATAGTATAAAGAAACACTTGGAAGTGATCAAGAGCCACATGGTAAGAATTGAGTTCTTCCAAGATCTTTAAACAAATGACCCTTTTCAACTAAAAAAACATGTGAAGTATGCGAGTCTGCTCCAAATGTCTGCGCAATAATATAACGTTGCCCAATACTATCAACAACAAAAAGTGATTTTTTCACATAACTACGAAAGCCATATTTATCATCACTAAATATATGCATCTGCGTAAATACTTTAGAGTAATAACTCAAAAACTTTAAAAAAATATCAGGATGAGACTCATTTAGATATGAAAGCTTTACAGGAGCATAAGGAAAAATAAGTCCATTTTTCACTCTATTTGAAAACAAGACTTCAACTCTACTTAAAGGCCAATTATGGCAATCTCCAAGCTCGGAAATATCCTTGTTGAAATTAAAACTTATTTCCTTTATATCAACACTTTCTAACTTTAACCTATCTCCTGGCAAGGAAACATATGCCGATGTACAGTTTGGATTTAGAAGACTTCACAGGTGGTTTTATAATACGGAGTCTGATCAGCAAGATCACTGATAATCAAAAACAAAAGAACAGAGCAAACATAAAAAGCCAGCCAACGAAAGTCATATCAAGACATTTCGAGTAATATGGCCATAATGATAGCGAGATAACTTATTGAAACCTAATTTGAATAATTTTGAATAGTTAAAAAACTTTGAGAGCTTTTCCACCAAACCCCTTGCGAAGTTTGGTGGACCTGGTCGGAATCGAACCGACGTCCAAGAACCCTTCTAGTAGAGAGTACTACGTGTGTAGTCACATTAGAGCAAGTGACGGCTGTGAAAGTTTTATCAAACTCACAAAACCCGGTGGCTTTTTTAAAGAGATTTTTCCGGCGGCTTCTCTACTAATTTATATTTCTAAGCTTTCAGTTTAAGCTTTCCACTTACTTTTTGTTATTGGTGTAAGCCCCTCAGCGACCGCAGTAATCTATAAGATTAGGCAGCCATTGCAAATTCGTTGTTTCCAACTAAGTTCGGACGGCTTTTTACAAGGCCTGCCGACCAACCTTGACACGCACTCAATCCTTCCGTAGCCCCTGTCGAAACCAGTGCAGGCCCACAAAAATTGAAATCTTATTATATCAAAAAAAATCGAATGATAAAAGAGATAAGAGTTCATTTTTAACTGACCGACTAAACTTATGTTCTTACATCTTTAAGATAAATCTGATTAAAATAATAAATAAAGATATCAATATGCTTTTGCAACATAGAAGGGTCTTTAGTTGTACACCAAGTCTTTCTAATT
>JAOARC010000005.1 GCA_025210745.1 Bacteriovoracaceae bacterium | reverse complement strand
TATTAACCTCGATCACGACAGTGTGAGAAGTTGACTTCATATTACTTCGATAGATAGCACATATTACTCTTCACTTATAAAAATGAAGTTGCGACGAATAGGAGCAACAGACACAATACTTCGTACAGAGTGCAAATATAAACTCATATGCACCCTTTTAAATATAAAAAAGCCAATCCTTGTGATTGGCTTTTTTTTGTCCTTTTTTATAACCATTACATATAAGTAATATATTCTCTAATAAATAAGACTTTGATAAAATTTTTTATAATTTAATAAAGGTCGGGTTTAAATGAAAATAATTATCTTTATATTATTTCTTATTAGTAATTCTTTTGCATTAACTTTAAAGTTTGCCGCTTTTACAGGAGTGAGGGTTTGCCAAAAGCATGAAGGAACAAACTATAATGAAATATGTTCTAAACAGTTAAATTATGAACCAAATGTAAGTATTGTATTATTGAATGGAAAGGGGACTCTTGTACTAAATCAATATCAATATGACTTAGATATAGTTACGAAAGTAAATGTTGTTCAAAAGAATAAAAAGTTCAATATAACTCTGAAGTCTGTAAACTCTGATAATACTATAAATTATGTAAATGAACTGAAGTTAACTGTAGATTCAATTGAAGATATAAATAGAATTTTAGTTACAGGTAGTAAAATATGTATCGATGAGTCTTGTACTAAATATCTATTTCCATTTTTATATTTAGGACAGCCTTTTATAGAATAACAATATTTCAGTAATGTTCTAATTATTAGATATAAACCATCCTTTTACATTTAATCATTCAAACCTTATATAGTATCTACACATAAATAAGGAGACACAATAGTGAAGTTATTATTACTTTTAGTTATATTATCTAGTTTTTCATCATTTGCAGGGACGTATACTTTTCAAATAAAAGAATACGATCAGCCACACATACTTGTTTTAGAAACAAATGAAGAGAATACGGTTATCAAGAAGTTTAAGATATATGATTCAAGAGATGGAAAAGTTTTATTTAATATTGCTGGAACAAGTTCTTTTATAGAGTCTGATGAAGAAATATATTATGAAGGCAATCTTGGAGAAAAAACTATTACTTTTGAAGATAATGTTAGCA
Source organism: Bacteriovoracaceae bacterium (assembly GCA_025210745.1). Classification (GTDB taxonomy): domain Bacteria; phylum Bdellovibrionota; class Bacteriovoracia; order Bacteriovoracales; family Bacteriovoracaceae; genus CAKZJW01. The sequence continues at coordinate 54,825 of JAOARC010000005.1, read as the reverse complement.
ACTTAACTTCACAAAATGATTTATTAATTAATCCTTGGGGAGATTCTGAGATCTCTAGAGAGTACACTTATGCCATATTTGTTAGATTTGAAGTAACTAATAATAAAATTATTGGTGGTAGGTTAGAAATAGCAAATAATCAAATACAAGAAATAGCCATGTGGGGAGATCTTGTAACGTTAAAATAGATACGGTCTAAGAAATCTTAACAATCCTTCTATAGTGATGAGCATCAAGCCTTGGTGTAAAGATATCTTCATCAAGGCATTCAATATCTACAAGAAAATTTCCTCTTAGTGGCTCGTCCCACCAAACTTCCCAGTGTTGAAATGATAGGGGATTTCTAGGACCAAGAGTAACTTCTTTAGATAAAACAATTCTTTTACTTCCACGTTTTCTTAAAGTTATTTTTAGTCTTGGATTTTCATGATGGATTCCACCCCAGATAAGTCCATTTAGCTTATATCTCACTTTGCCACTATCTGATTGCCACTTTTCAGCAGCTACTAATGTTGAAGATAGGTGAATATGTGGTGGTTTATGATCTTTAAAAAGTTTAGGTACGCCATCTTGTCCAGTTCTATCAGAAAATTCTTGCATCTGATCTTCTGTAGCTAGGTTAGTATGAGGTTTAAAAAACTTTATTCTATTAACCCATTTTATCGAAGCACATCCATAGTATCCAGGAACCACTAATCTTACTGGATATCCATGATCTTCAGTAAGTTCTTGTGAATTCATTTTCGTTGCAAAAAAAGCTTTTTGTTTTTTAAGTTCTTCAATAGAAAAAATCCAGCTTGCACCAGGAGTTGATTCTACACCAAATAATCTATTCCATTTAGTATTCGTACTTTCATCAAACCCTTCAATTACAACGTGAGTTGCATTTGGATGAATCTTTGCTAGTCCAAAAAAAGAGTTTCCTTCTTTATCTTCTCTAAATAATTCTTCTACTGTTACTCCATCCCAGTTTGCAACAGACATTAAACGAAAACCAGCGTATCTGTCATTTCCAGCACATTCCATCATAACTGAGCCGATAGGCTTTTGTTTATCTATTATTGAGCTTATTAATAGCTTTGAACTTTGAGTTGTTCCTTCAAGGACAATTTCATCAATTGAATGGTTAAGCTGATTTGGCTTTTCAGTTCTAATATAAAAGTTCTCAGTATTTTCATTTAATATATTAGGGATATTGTTATCAATAAGCCAATCAGATGTACTTGTTTTTCCAATTGGAACATATTCTTCTAAGGCAGAATACATTCTTGTATTATGGCCTTTATCATATTTGATTTTACTTTTTAAATTTGCAAGCTTAGTTACAATTCTAGCGCTAATTTTATATTCTTTAATTTTTGCAAGAGAAGCAAAGCTAAATTTTTCACCTTTAAAGAAAGTCGGAATAGATGATGCAATTTTTCTTGAAGCATGAAAGTCAATAAAATTTCTACCAACTAAAACTGATAAACCTGTTAGTCCAGCAAGCTTCATCACTAATCTTCTAGAGAGCTTTTTATTCTTTTTCATTATCTATTAACTCCAAGTTTTAAACCCATTCTTGGGTTGTCTTTATTAATCTTATCACAGAGTAAAATGTAGTGATATTTTGAAAAAATTACCCTTAAACAGTTAGTAAGGTTTATTGCTTTGAATTGTTCATTTGTAGAAAAAAACTATTGTAGAGCAATTAGAAGATAAGAAAGTCAGCATCAAAAGAATTTAAAAAACTTCCAGGAATGATGAAAGATAAGGTGAAAGAACTTATGCTTTTACTTTCCCAAGAGCCAAGAACACAATTTCTGCAAATTAAAAAGTTAAAGGGACATAAAGACCTTTATCGAATTCGAGTTAATGATTATCGTATTGTTTATGAAGTTTTTGATCAAAGGTTAATTATCGTTGTTATTAAGCTTGGGCATAGAAAAGATACTTATAAGAGTATTTAAGCACCAAGTTATAAACTAATAAAATTAATACTTTAAAATTTACGAAGTAATACATTCCTTTGTATTTCGAATGATATGAAAACTAATAAAAAGGAGTATACCATAAAAAAAGTATTATTATTCATTTCAATTTTTTTCTCACTATCATTTCTCACTATTAGATGAAGAAGATATTAGTAAAGTCCAGGAAATAAACTCTACTGGGCCAGTACATACATCTCCAGGAAATGATCCAGATAAGTTTGAAGCTTATATGTATTGGTATTGCTTTGACGCAAGAGATGTAGAGTTAGGATGTTTAGAGTTTATTGTTGATAAAAATAAAAATGGTTTTATAGCAACAGTATTTACAAGAAAAGAAGGAGTTGATCATACTTACTCTTTACCAATTGACTTTGATTTTGAGTGTAAAGAAACATTATATAAATGGGAAAAACTTATGGATGGTGCAAATGAAATATGTATGATGGGGGCTAAAACAAGGTCAATGAGTAACGAGGTTATTAACTATGATATTTATAAGCTAAAAACAGATATCGGAAACTGGGATACAGGGTATTTTTCAAATATTAAAAAACATAGAATGATATAAAGAAGATCTTCCGTGACGCTCAATGAAGAGCGCCTTTGGCAAAAAGGTTTTGTTACGGAAGACGTCATTAGGGTGCTTCGCTTAATCATTTTAGTGTTACAACTTGTATCTATAATACTAAAATTGTTTGAGATGTAAACTTTAGGTAGATATATTGACGCATATCTGCCACCTAATTACTAAATTTATTCTATCAGAGATTATAATAAGAAACAATTTAAAAGAATGAATGTAACTCTCTAAAATCTTTGTAGAAGAGAGGGTTTATTAAGAATAGAAGAAAAATTATAAAAATTGATAGATAAATCACAAATTGGTAATATAAAAAAATGTTAAGAGCTTTGGTGATCATATTTTTACTTGGGGGAAATTCTTTTGCTATTGAGGTAAAGTGTGACTTTTGGCAAATAAAAATACGTAGCCATCCCCTAAAGTCTTATACAAATAAAAAAGGAAATATTGTACAAAAAGCGAATCGAACTTCTCACTGTAGAAATAAGTGGGAAAATGCAGAACATTGGATAATGTTGTTTAATAATAAAAAACCTGATTACTGGCCAAATAAAAGTGAAGTTTTTAAAAAATGGTCAATCCAGGAAAAAATAGAATTACTTAAGCTGTTAGGAAAAATACCTATTATAAATAGCTTTCCTATAAAACAAATTTTGAGAGCAAAGAACTCTAAGATATCTAATAATCCAGCTTCAAGTATTTCTGAAACAGGAGATATTGTTATTTATGATCAATTTTTTAAAGAATCCAATCAAATACAAGTTCTGGCACATGAAGCTGCTCATATTGGTTATGATAATAAACTATCTAGTTTAGAAAAACGAGAATTCGCGAAACTATCAGGTTGGCAGGTATTTCGTATTAAAAATAATGATGTATTTGTTGCTCCACTAAATAAAATAAAAGAAGATTCAAGTGTAAGTGAAGAAGAAGACTTTGCTAATTATTTTGAATATTATATTGCTAAACCTAAAAAGACGAAAAACTTTAATATAAAGGTTCATAACTTCCTATTAAAAAGGTTCCCAAAATGAAGATATTAATCTTATCTATTTTCTTAGCTATAAGTTGCTCTAGTATAAAGAATTCAACTCAAACTAATATCGAAAAAATCGATGAAATATATTCTAATCAATATAGTCGCGATAAAACGAAGTCTATGTTCGATGCAAAGTTTGAAGAAGGCGATGATTTTATATGGGTGATGTTTAATCCTACTTATCCAGATATTTCTTTAACTTATAAAAATAAAAGTATTATAAAGGCTGTTTATTATATTGATAAAAAGAGTATTGGTGAAGCTCGTTCTTTCTTAGATTGTGAGTTGAATATAAAAAAAGAATATAAAACGTTTGATGGGCAGAATTATAAACTGATTGAAAGTGCTGACTGTAATAACAAAGAAATTTCATATCATTATAATATTAAGCGAGGAATGTATGAACTTACTTGGAATAGAGCTCGAGTAGTTAAGTGAACTTGTTAATAAAAAGAATACTATTTTTAGTACCATTCTACTTTCTATTTAGAATATTCTTTTTGCTATTTAATACATCCTTAATTGAAGGAGCTAGCTTCTTTAGTACAATAGCTTCTCTTGTTTATGGCTTAAGATTTGATATCTCTGCCATTGTTTTAAGTAATATTTTATTCATACTATTTTCGTTAGTTCCTATACAAGCATCTTTTTACAAGAAAATTAAACACGCTCTTTATTATATAATTAATATCGCTGCTTTTGTTTTAATTACTGTGGATATAGAGTTTTTTCAATTTATTGGAAAGAAAATTACATTCGATGTTTTCTTTTTAACTCAAGATATAAAAAATCAAAGTTTTCAGCTTATTTTTTATTATTGGAAGTATTTCTTAATTGGCCTATTTATGATTATAGGTTTTGTTAAGTTTTCTCCAAAAGAATATAGAGAACCAAAAATTTCATTAAAAAGAAGATTTGTATATTCATTCTTAATTCTAGCTGTAAGTTTTATTGGAATTAGGGGAGGATTTCAAATGAGAAGTATGGGAGCTAAAGATGCTTTTATATTTGAAAATAAATCATTAGGAAATATTGCTCTAAACCCTATATATACAATCTTAAGAACTGCTGGTAAAAAAAGAGATTCTCTTGTTAAATACTTTAGTGAAGAAAAAGTAAAAGAGATTATTTTAAAAAATCAAAGTTTTCATACAACAGACTTTAAAAGAACCAATAAAAGAAATGTTGTTATTTTAATTTTAGAAAGCTTTTCTTATGAATATGTTAAAGCTGGTTATACGCCTTTTTTAAGTTCGTTAAAGAATAAGAGCTTATTTTATGAAGGTTTTGCAAATGGAAGAAGATCTATTGAGATTATGCCATCTATTTTCTTAGGCCTTCCATCAATTGTATCAGTACCAATTTCACAATCATCTTATCAAGCTAATACATTTTATTCTCTTCCCATGATGTTAGATGAATATGATTCTAGTTTTTATCATGGTGGAAAAAATGGAACCATGTCTTTTGATTCATTTGCAAAATCAATTGGATTTAAAAGCTATATGGGAAAAAATGAATATCCAAACCAAGATCATTTTGATGGTAATTGGGGGATTTTCGATGATAAGTATTTTAGTTATTTTGTAGATGAATTATCGAAGAAAAAAGAACCATTTATATCTTCAGTATTTGGATTAAGTTCTCATCAGCCGTACACAATTCCTAATGAGTTTAAAAATAAATTTAAAAAAGGAAGCTTAGAAATTCATGAATCAGTTGGTTATGTTGATGAGGCTTTAAGATTATTTTTTGAAAAAGCTAGAACAAAACCTTGGTTTAAAAACACATTATTTGTCATAACAGCGGATCATACTTCTAAACTAGAAACAAAAGAATACAATTCGACCCTTGGAAGGTATCGAGTTCCCATTGTTTTTTATGACCCTTCTCATTCATTATTTCAATACAAAAAGGATCGAAATGTATCTCACGTAGATATATTACCTTCTGTTTTAGATTATTTAGACGTAGAGCATAAAACCAAACTTCTATTTGGAAACTCTGTTTTTAGCAATAATAGAGGGGTTATGCTTAATAAAACAGCATCTGGGTTTATATTTGCACCACAAAATAATGAGCTGAAAAGGGCCTATATTCAATATGGGGTAAATGGCTTGATTAGAAATAACTTGTATGAGTAATGCGCCTAGTAATTATTGTCATTGAACATCCAAAAAGATACTATAAGCCTGTATAATCATTAAAGAATAGGGCATATACAATGGATGTTTTAAAGTCGAATATCAGTACATCTGATAGCCAATTTGTAGAAAATAAGGAATTCAATTTATCTTTAGCTAGTGAACTTAGAAAAAGGCTAGATCATGTAAAACTTGGTGGTGGTGAAGTAGCTAGATCTAAACATGAAAAGCGTGGAAAGTATTTACCGCGAGTTAGAATTGAAAAAATCATTGATGAAGGTTCAAGCTTTTTAGAGTTAAGTGCTTTAGCTGGACATGAAGTTTATGATACTGAAGTTCCAAGTGCTGGAGTTGTTACAGGAATCGGTAGAGTTCATGGTGTTGAGTGTATGTTTGTTGCAAACGATGCAACTGTTAAAGGAGGAACTTACTTTCCATTAACAGTAAAAAAACATCTTCGTGCTCAGGAAATTGCTTTAAAAAATCATCTTCCATGTATTTATCTTGTAGATTCTGGTGGAGCTTTTTTACCAATGCAAGATGAAGTTTTTCCAGATAAGAATCATTTTGGAAGAATCTTTTTTAATCAAGCACAAATGAGTTCAAAAGGAATTCCACAAATTGCAGTAGTTCTAGGTTCATGTACGGCTGGAGGAGCTTATGTTCCAGCTATGAGTGATGAGACAGTAATTGTTAAGGGAAATGGAACGATCTTTTTAGGCGGACCTCCTTTAGTAAAAGCAGCAACAGGTGAAGAAGTTAGCGCTGAAGATCTTGGTGGAGCAAATGTTCATACAAGTGTATCTGGTGTAGCTGATCATTTTGCTGAAGATGAAGAGGATGCTCTTCATATCACTAGAAATATTATTGAAAACTTAAATATGTCTGTTAATGACTCAGCTAAAAATTTAATGAAGCAAGTTAAAGCTCCTTTATATTCTTCTGATGAAATCTATGGGGTTTTATCTAAGGATACAAGAAAGCCTTTTGATATTAGAGAGATTATTGCAAGAGTTGTAGATGGATCTCAGTTTCATGAGTTTAAGAAGAACTATGGTTCAACTTTAGTTTGTGGGTTTGCAAAGATTCATGGGTATAAAGTAGGCATCGTTGCTAATAATGGAATTTTATTTTCTGAGAGTTCTCTTAAGGGAGCTCACTTTATTGAGCTTTGCGGACAAAGAAAAATACCTCTAGTGTTTTTACAAAATATTACTGGCTTTATGGTTGGTAAAAAATATGAATCAGAGGGGATTGCTAAACATGGAGCAAAGTTAGTTACAGCTGTATCAACGGTTGGAGTTCCAAAGTATACGGTAATTATTGGTGGATCATTTGGTGCTGGTAATTACGGTATGTGTGGTAGAGCATTTGATCCAAGGTTCTTATGGATGTGGCCAAACTCTAAAATCTCAGTAATGGGAGGGGAACAAGCTGCTGGAGTTTTAACAACAGTAAAACAAGATGGCTTAAAGTATAAAGGTAAAGATCAAATGGGTGATGATGAAGTAGCTAAGTTTCAAGAGCCTATTTTAAATAAATATGAAAAGGAAGGAAGTGCTTATTATAGTTCTGCTAGACTTTGGGATGATGGAATTATCTTTCCTCACCAAACAAGAGATGTGCTAGGTCTTGCTTTATCAACTTCTCATAACAAAGAGTATGAAGATAGTAACTTTGGTATCTTTAGGATGTAATGATGAAGTTTCATGAATATAAAATAGATTCAGGTGTATGTACGATTACTTTAAATCGCCCTCAAATACATAATGCGTTTAATGATGAGTTGATTGAAGAGCTTATTACAAGTTTTACAAACGCTCAGAATGATAATGATTGCCGAGTTATTGTTTTAACAGGTAATGGAAGATCATTTTGTGCTGGAGCTGATTTAAACTGGATGTCTTCTATGGTGAATTTTTCTATGGAAGAAAATGTTGCTGACTCAAAAAGGTTAGCCGCTTTATTTCAAACGATTAACTCTTGTGCTAAACCTGTTATAGGTAAGATAAATGGAGCAGCTTTAGGAGGCGGCGTTGGACTTGTATGTGTGTGTGATTATGTGATCACTCATGATAAATCAAAGTTTGGTTTTACAGAAACGAGGTTAGGTTTAATTCCAGCCGTTATATCACCATATTGTATAAAGAAAATTGGTCATTCAAATGCAAGAGCTTGGTTTATAAGTGGACAAAGGTTTGATGCTCATAAAGCATTAGCTATGAATCTTGTTCATGAAGTAACAAGTGTGGAAGACTTTGAAGAAAAATCAAATGAAGTTATAGCTAGTTTTATGCAAGCGGGACCAAATGCTATGGTGGAAGCTAAAAAATTAGTTTTTGAAATAAGTAATCTTGAAGATAAAACAGACTATACAACAAAGGCCATAGCTAAGCTTAGAATATCAAGTGAAGGCCAAGAAGGAATGAATGCTCTTTTAGAAAAGAGAAAAGCGAGTTGGATAAATGAGTAAAGAAATTAAAAAAGTATTAATTGCCAATAGGGCAGAGATAGCTCTTAGAGTTATTAAGACTTGTAAAAAAATGGGAATTAAAACTGTTTGTATCTACTCAAAAGAAGATATGAATTCTCCTCATAGGTATAAAGCCGATGAATCTTTTTATTTAGGAGAAGGTGCTCTTAGTGAAACTTATTTAAATATTGATAAGATTATACAAATAGCTAAAGACTGTGGTGCAGATGCTATTCACCCTGGGTATGGGTTCTTATCTGAAAACACAAACTTTGCAAGAGCATTAGATAAAAATGGGATTATCTTTATTGGGCCAAGTGTTTCAGCAATTGAGCTTATGGGGGATAAGACTACATCTAAAGTAGCTATGGAAAAAATAGGAATACCTCTTATTCCTGGTTACCATGGTGATAATCAAGAAGAAGGTTTTTTATATGATAAAGCTTTAGAGATTGGATTTCCTGTTTTAATTAAAGCTTCTGCCGGAGGTGGTGGAAAAGGAATGAAGATTGTAAAAGCTAAAGAAGATTTTAAAGAAGCTCTAGCAAGTGCAAAAAGAGAAGGATTAAAATCTTTTTCAAATGATAATGTTCTATTAGAAAAATATATCGAAAATCCAAAACATATTGAAGTACAACTTGTTAGTGATGGTAAAGACAATCATTTTCATTTTTGGGAAAGAGAATGTTCTGCTCAAAGAAGATATCAAAAGGTTGTAGAAGAAACTCCAAGTCCATCTTTAGATCAGGATCTTCGTGAAAAGATCTGTGAGACAGCTGTAAAAATAGCTGCTGGAATTAATTATGTAGGAGCTGGAACTATTGAGTATATCTTAGCTCCGGATAATAATTATTATTTTCTTGAGATGAATACAAGACTTCAAGTTGAGCATCCTGTAACTGAAATGGTCACAGGTTTTGATTTAGTTGAACTTCAAATAAAAGCTGCTATGGGATTAGCGTTTGATTTTTCTCAAGCTGATATTCCTCAAACGGGACACTCTATAGAAGTTAGAATTTATGCTGAAGATCCAGATAATAATTTCTTACCTACAATTGGTACAATTGAAAAAATTGGAAGCTGTGCTCATGCAAGATTAGATTGTGGTTTTAGAGATGGAAATATTGTGTCGACTAGTTTTGATCCAATGCTTGCTAAATTAATTGTTCATGAAAATAATCGTGATGCTGCAAGAAACTCATTAAGCAAGGCTTTAAATGAAGTTACATTTAGTGGGATCAAAACAAATAGAGATTATTTAAAAAGAATTTTAAACCATAGACGTTTTATTACAGCTGATCTTTATACAAACACTTTAGAAAAAAATGCTGATGAATTTGAAAAGGAAGCTTTAAGAGATGTTGATATCGCTAAAGCTGCTGCCATTTTAGTTCATATGAATGGGCCAAAGGTTAAAACATCTTGGGATAATCTTTATAACTTTAGGAACGTATAATGAATATTTTAATTGATGCAAATGAATATAATGTAAATATTGTAAGTAAAACTGATAGTGAAATTACAGTTGAATACAATGGACAAGTCTATACTTTTCATAATGATGAACTTAACTACACAAGTGCTGATCTTGGAAAAACTGGTGATAAGCAAATTATTTTTGATGATGTAGAAGTTGCTGCAAAAGTTTTACCAAAAGCAAAAGGAGCTGGTTCTGAAGGCGGCGCTGAAGGCTCATTAGTAAGTCCAATGCCTGGAAAGATCTTTAAAGTTGTAAATCCAGAAGGATCAAATGTTTCTAAAGGTGATATTGTTTTAATAATGGAAGCTATGAAAATGGAACATGCGATAAAAGCAGATAAAGATGGAAAAGTTTCTAAAATCTTCTTTAATGAAGGAGATCAAGTTGATGGGGGAATAAGTCTTTGTGAAATTGAATAAAGAAAATTTTCCACATGAAATTAAGATCGTTGAAGTAGGTCCAAGAGATGGACTTCAAAATGAAAAGAAGGTTTTAGAGCTTGAAGATAAAAAAGAGTTTATAAACTTACTTTCTAAAACAGGTCTTAAAACTATTGAAGTAACTAGTTTTGTTAGCCCAAAGGCCATACCTCAAATGGCAGACTCTGCTAGTTTGTATAGTTCATTAAATATTAATGATATTGATCTTCCTTGTCTTGTTCCAAACCTTAGAGGCTTTGAAAATGCTATGAGCTGTGGAGTCAAAGAAATTGCTCTATTTAGTGCTACTAGTGATGAATTTACTAAAAAGAATATCAATTGCACAGTTGATGAAAGCTTTGATCGAATGAGTGAGGTGGCTAAAGAGGCCAAACTTAAAAATATAAAGATGAGAGGATATGTATCAACTGCTTTTGGTTGTCCTTATGCTGGACTAATGGATAAAGAATCTTTATTAAAAGTAGTTCAAAGATTTTTAGATCTTGGTGTATATGAAGTTTCCATTGGAGATACTATTGGAGTCGCGGCGCCGTCTCAAGTACATGAGTACTTAGAATACTTAAGTCAACATATTGATATGAGTAAAATTGCTATGCACTTTCATGATACAAGAGGACTTGCTCTTACTAATATTTTAGTAAGTATGGAGTTTGGAATAAAAGTATTTGATTCTTCAGTTGGGGGACTTGGTGGATGTCCTTATGCTAAAGGAGCTTCTGGAAATGTTGCTACTGAAGATGTGCTATATCTTATGGATGGTCTTGGAATTAAAACGAATGTAGACCTAGATAAAGTTGTAGCAGCCTCAAAATATATTTTAGATAAATTAGGAAAAAAGAGTCCTTCAAAATTTTTTAATGCTTATATCAATTCAGGATATTAATTATGTCATATGAAAACTTAACAGATTTAAATTTAGAACTAAAAGATCATAGTTTATGGATTACTTTAAATAGGCCAAGTGCCAGTAATGCTTTTACTGATGATATGATTAAGAACTTAGTTAGTACTTTGTTTAAAGCAGATGAGGATCCAAATATTAGATGCATTGTTATCACTGGAGAAGGAAAACATTTTTGCGCTGGTGGTGATGTAAAACAAATGAAGCAAAAGCAAGGGATGTTTGCAGGGGAACCAAATGAACTTAGAAATAGGTATAAGTTTGGTATCCAACAAATCCCACTTTGTTTTGAAAGATTAGCTACACCTGTTGTTGCTATGATTAATGGTGCTGCTATTGGAGCTGGACTAGATTTAGCTTGTATGTGTGATATTAGAATATGTTCAGATAAAGCAAAATTTGGAGAGACTTTTACAAAGCTTGGTCTTATTCCAGGAGATGGTGGTACATACTTCTTACAACGTGTTGTAGGCCTTTCTAAAGCTATGGAAATGACTTTAACAGCAGATATTTATGATAGTACGCAGGCCTTAAATATGGGCCTTGTAAGTACAGTTACAACAAGTGAGTATTTGTTAGAAAAGACAACTAATATAGTTGATAGAATTTGTAAGAATGCACCTATTGCTACTAGTATGGCAAAGAGGTCAATCAACCATGCTTACAGAGCTGACCTAAACTCTACATTGGACTTATTAGCCGCTTATCAGGGAATTAGTCAAAGAACTTCTGATCATTTTAGTGCGGTTGATGCTCTTTTAAATAAAAGTCAAACTAATTTTAAAAATAAATAATATTAATAGTAAAATGACTTTTTTGCGTATTTTTTTTTGACAGATAAAACTCGATCACCCAAAATATTTATATATCCAAAACATAAAAAAATGGAAAAGTTTTTGAATGATTTTAAGAAAAATTTTATTGATGCTTTTAGTTTTAACTTCGTGTGCATCAACAAAAATTTCTTTTATTCAAGACAGTAGTGAGAGTGAGAAAACGCAAGTTACTTACTCTATAAAGCAAGATTATTTTTTATGGGGAAGTTTTCCAGCTAGACAAGAAGTTAACGTTGGACAATTTTTTCAGAAAAAAGGATATAAAAAAATTGAATCGTTTTCGGTTCAATACGAGAGAGAAACTCAGGACGTAATTTGGACACTTTTGAGTTTAGGGGTATACACACCACAAACATTGATCCTAAAAGCTAAAGTAGATTGAGTTATGTCCAAGGATGGATTCACTTATTAAGTGTTAAACAGGGCCAAGGAAGGCCCTTTTTTATTTTTTTAATGATATACGCTTTCATCTCATCTCTTTGCATTCCTAGTATCTTAGCAATTCTAATTCAAAAAACTTAAAAGGCGATAAATTGATTATTTCGTTGTCATCATCTTCTTCTTTCGTTGCGACGTACTTATGTACGTCTCACTCATTCAGGCGATTCCTTCTAGAGCCAATTCAATTTCTTACCATAAAAATATTTAAGGGTAATTTTTGTGATTATAGTGACTTAGGGGCTTGTAATTATGACAATATGGCTTACATAAGGGGTTTAAAGTAGTAAAATAGGGTTTATGAAAATCTTAATTGTGTTATTGCTATCTGGGCTTTGCTTAGCTCAATCTAATAGAAATGTCGTAAGTGGAAATGGTTATTATCAGGGACGCTGTGTTCATAATAAAAATACTTTTAGATGCGTAAAGTATGTTGATAATTATGATGCAGATACTATTACAGTTAATATTCCAAAAGTTCACGATTTTATTGGTAAAAATGTAAGTGTTAGAGTTAATGGTGTTGATACTCCAGAAGTTGCTACTCTAGATTCTTGTGAAAAAGCTAAAGGAAGAACAGCTAAAAAACTGGTAAAAAACCTTTTAAAAAATGCGAAAAGAATAGATCTTTTGAATATTCAAAGAGGTAAGTATTTTAGAATTGTTGCAGATGTTATTATTGATGGAAAATCTCTAAAAGATTATCTTTTGAAAAATAAACTTGCTTATGAGTATTACGGAGGAACAAAGGAAGAGATTGATTGGTGTCGTGGTCTTTAAGTTAGTCATCAAGAGAGCTAAGTAAATCATTAAAAAAGTCTGATTTAAATTCTTTTTCTTCTTCTTCACTCATATAGGCAAAGCCTGTTCTATCTTTTGGAATAAGGTAGTTATCCTCAACATTTATAACAAATCTTGATGGATATCTTTTAAGATCTTTTCCATATATTCTTCTATCATAAGCATGAGTTAGATAGAGTTCTTTTTTAGCTCTTGTAACTCCAACATAAAAAAGCCTTCTTTCTTCATCAATGTCCATACCATCTCTAATGGTATTCTTGTGAGGAAGTAGCTCTTCTTCACAGCCAACCATGAAGACTATATCAAATTCTAATCCTTTAGAAGCATGAAGAGTCATAAGCTGAACTTCATTTTTAAGTATTCCATCATCTTCATTATTATCAGTTTGATCAGCAAGTAATAATCTTTCAAGATATGTTTGAAGAGTAGCATCTTCTTTAAAACGATCGCTAAATCTTTCAGTAGAAAGCATAAAGTTTTTAACATCATCCTTTTTGCGAGAAGCTATCTTTGGTGAATCATAGCTTTTTTCAATAAAAGCAAAGTATTCAATCTCATCGATAAGGCTAGCTAGGGCTTGTACAAGTGTCATCGTCTTAAAAAGATCTTTATAACGATCTATTGTTATGACAAACTCTCTAAGAGAATCGCCTTGTTTAGTTCCTTCTAGTGGGTTTTTTCTTATAGCTTCAAATAATGTTAGGTTATGTTCTTGTCCATATTCTAATAACTTTTTAAGTGTAGCAGTACCAATTCTTCTATTTGGAACATTTAAAATTCTTCTTAAAGATAATTCATCTTTAGGGTTATGAATAACACTTAAATAAGCGATAAGGTCTTTGATTTCTTTTTTTTCATAAAACTTTTGTCCCCCAATAATAGTATAAGGGATTTGAGCAAGTCTTAGCTGGTCTTCAAAAGGCGGAACTTGAGTATTACTTCTGTAAAGAATGGCTACTTCTCCTAAAAACAATCCTTTTTTTTGTATTCTTAAAATTTCATCAATAACTATTTGGGCCTCATGATCTGTATCAGCACATCCCCAAATTTGAGGTAGGGACCCTGTATGATTATCAGATCTCATGGTTTTATCTTTTCTATTTTTATTTTCTTTAATAACAACATTTGCTAAAGATAAAATCTTAGAAGTAGATCTGTAGTTTTGTTCTAACTTTATAACAGTCGTACTTTCATACTGTTTTTCAAAGTTTAGAATATTTGTAATATCAGCCCCTCTAAAAGCATAAATAGACTGATCATCATCACCAACGACACATATGTTTGAATGGGTTGAAGTTAGTCCTCTTACAAACTCAAATTGAAGACCATTTGTATCTTGATATTCATCAATCATAATGTATTTATATTTTTCAGAGTACTTCTGTGCAACTTGCGGGAACTCATTAAAGAGCTTAACTGCTAAAAATAAAATATCGTCAAAATCTACAGCGTTATAAAATTGAAGCTTTTCTTGATAGTAATGATATACATATTCTGTTGCTAGATCATAATCATTTTCTTCATCATAGAACTCAGTATCTTTAAATTCATCAGCGCTTATACCATTATTTTTTAAAAGACCAATCTTAGATAAAATCTGTTTCTTATCAAATTTTACCTTTTCCATCTTAAAGTTTTTTAAAGCTTCTCGAACAATGGATAATTGGTCAGCTGAATCATAAATAGCAAAAGATTTAGAGTAACCAAGGTGGTGAATATCCTCTCGAAGAATTCTTATGGCAAGTGAGTGAAATGTACAAAGAGTAATACCTCTTTTTTTCCTAGATCCAAGAAGTTTTGAGACCCTTTCGTGCATTTCAGTAGCTGCTTTATTAGTAAAACTAACTGCTAAAATATCTTTAGGGCTAATACCAACATTTAAAATCATATGAGCAATTCTGAACGTAACAGTACGAGTTTTACCAGATCCGGCACCTGCTAGGATGAGAAGTGGACCATTTATGGTCATAGCTGCTTTTTTTTGCTCAGGATTGAGGCCATTTATATCAAACATATTCACATACTTATAACATTTGAGTATAATTGTTGCTACTAGAATTACATAAAGGCTTAATTATATGAGACACCTAATTACATCGGCACTTCCATATGCTAATGGACCTATTCACTTTGGCCATATTGCAGGAGTTTACCTTCCTGCAGATATTTACACGAAGCATAAAAAACTATCAGGGCAAAAGGCAATTCATATAAGTGGTTCTGATGAGCATGGTGTCGCTATTATGCAAAATGCTAAAAAAGCTAAAAAAGAGTACAAGCCGTATGTAGATAAGTGGCATAAAGAGCATAAAGATTTATTTGATTTGTATAATATCCATTTTGATTTTTTTGGACAGACTTCTACTGAATATCACAAAGAAGAAGTAATTGAGTGGTTTAAAGTTTTACATGAAAAAGAATATATAGAAAAAAGAGCAAATGATCAGCTCCAATGCCAAGATTGTCATAATTATCTTCCTGATAGATTTGTAGAAGGAACTTGTTATGAATGTGGTTATGAAGAAGCAAGAGGGGATGAGTGTCCTAATTGTGGAACTTGGATCGATGCTGTTAAGTTAAAAGATCCAGTTTGTAAATTCTGTAATTCAAAAAATATTGAAGTTAAAAGTGTTGATCAGTGGTATTTAGTTTTATCTAAGTTTCATAAAGAATTTAGAGATTGGTTTAAAACTAATGAAGGTCAGTGGAAAAAAAGTGTTTATGCCTTTGTTGATTCTCTATCAAAAGAGAATATGGTGGATAGAGCAATTACAAGAGATTTAGACTGGGGAATAGATGTTCCTTTAACTGAAGCGGTAGGAAAAAAACTATATGTATGGTTTGATGCTCCTATTGGTTATGTAAGTAATACAAAAGAGCTTTTTAAAGATTCAGATGAAGATTACTTAAAAGATTGGTGGCAAAATGATGAAGCCGTTATCACGAACTTTATTGGTAAAGACAATATTATTTTCCATTCCATTATCTTTCCAATGATGTGTTTAGCTAGTGGAAAAGCTAATGCTGTTAAATCTCTTCCTGCTAATCAATATGTTAATCTTGAAGGAAAGCAGTTTTCAAAATCTAAAGGTCATTATGTAGATGCTTTTAAGGCTATTCATGAATTTGGATCAGATAACTTAAGATATTATTTAACAACTTTAATTCCTGAAAGTAATGATTCAAGTTTTACGTGGGCTGGCTTTGAAGCAAAGATAAATAATGAACTTGCTAATAATATCGGAAACTTTATTAATAGATCTCTAACTTTCTTTTTTAAAAACTGGAAAGAAACAGGGATTTCTAAAGATAAGTTCTTAACGTTTTTTGATACGGACTTAGCTAAAGATATGAAAGAGCATATAAAAAGCTACTATTCTTTAATGGAAGAAGTACAAATAAAAAGGTCACTAGAGTCTTTAATGGCCTTAGGTCAAAAAGCTAATACATTCTTTTCTGATGGAGAGCCGTGGGCATTAATTAAAACAGATATGGATGCTTGTAGTGAAGTTATTGCTCATTCTAGTATTTATGCTCTTGTTCTAGGTATTTTATTTGAACCATTTTTACCTAATCTTGCTTCAAAGATTCAAGCTTACTTTCCTGATATGGATGAATCTATAAAAAGACAAATCTATCAAGGAAATATTGATGCTTTAAAAGATTACTATCAAGATAGTGTTAACTTAGTTAAAAAGCCTAAAGGGCTAGTTAAGAAAGTTGATAATGATAGAATCGTAGAATTATCAAATGAATTAAAGTAGAGCTGTTTTAATTGTTTGAGAGTTTTATACTATTGATTAAGCTTTGCATCAGTGATATCGAACTTAAAACTTTCAGAATGTTCACTAATAGTATGATTCCAGGTTTTTATTACTTTTCCAGTAGATGGATCTATATAAGCATTATAAGATGATCTTTGATTATTTTTATCAGTAAGTTTTATAAGAACCTGTAGAACATTTCTTTTTTTTCCTGCATATTTAAGAAGTTTTGATTCCTGTATTTTTACAAAGGATTTAATATCGCTTTCTAGGTTTTGATGAAGATTTCTTTTAATATTATAAATTATTTTTGAAATTTGTTTTGGTTGTTTTTTTTCTTTTAGCACTCTTTTTTTAGGTATGTTTTTTGAATCTTTATCTAAGATAACAGTTTTGTTTTGAAGTGGAGGAGGTGTTTCAATTTCTTTTTTAGTCTTTTTCATAAAATATAAAGAAATGAGAACGATAGGAATAAATATAGAAATCTTCTTCATTATTCTCTAACTGTAAATTCAAAGTTGATGATTTTAAATGGTTTATAAGAGCTAAAGTCAGATTTTTTATATTCGTTTCCGTTTGAATCGGTATAACAGTCAGAACAATTACTCATTCTTACTCTAAAGCGACAAGAAAAAACCGTTCCAGGAGGTGTTTCTTTGTTAATTTCCATCATAATGATATTTCCAAGGCCATAAGAATTTTGGTCACTAGTTCCAAGATTAACAGTTTGGGCCCAAGTTTGAGATGGGTCTATTTTTCCATAAGTTGCTGTACTTGCTCCTGGTAGAACTCTAGCAAGGCAGTGATTTGGATTAAAGCTATCTCCACTTGTCGCGTTATCAAGACAGTTATTATCATCTAGATTGAGTTGATTTTTTCTAAAAAAATCTTGAGTGACCCATGTTTGCTCATTGTCATCAGAGTATTTTACAAGACAGATCGGCTGAGGAGCATCTAGTGGGTACATTTGGTTTCCATTACCATCTAGTTCTATTTTTTCTTTTGTTTTTGTATTAAATTCGCAGTCACCTTGATTAGTTGTTGAGTCTGTAACAGCACCTTCACTCAATAAAGGAAATCCATCAAACTGACAGGGCTTAAAAGTTGCAATATTTGAATCTGGGCCAGTTGTGTTTTGGTTAAAAAATCTATTAACATATCTTTTTGAATTATCATCTAGTTTTAAATGATCCCAATCAGTTCCTATAATTTGAACACCGGACATAGGAGAGTTTGAATTATTAATAAGATTTATACCTAGACCTATAATTTCACCAGGTCCAATATTATTATTTTTATAGTTATATTGTGTCCCTGCTAATCCTGTCGAAGTATTAACATTAGCTCCTTTAAAATTAAGTAGTGATAAATAACTTGCGATTTCACTTGGATCATCAAATAGATAAGCTTGGGCCAGTCCTGAGTTTAAAGCTGGAAGAGATATTAGCTCTTTTGAAATTCGAATAGAGTTTATACGATGAATCTCATCTACTGTTTGTGATGTTGCTGGAGAACTTAGGTTTACAGACATTCCTGTTAATGGTGATATCGTGATATCATCATAATCTATATTTGTATGAGATACTGTTTCAATTCCATCGCCAGCATCACCATAATCATTAAATAAAAGAAGTCCATATTGATCTAATAAGCCTTCATTATGAGACTTAGAAAAACTTGGGCATAAATAACCAGTTATATTATGGTGGATATTTTTTGCAAATGTTTTATAGAAACTTCTATAGTTAATGGGGTTTTCATTATAAAGGTCTTCAAATGATGAGGATTCACTTATTGCGCTAAAGTTTGCGTTGTTTCCATCAAAAAAGTCGGAACCTTTTGCTCTTAGATCACCTAGCTCAGCTAATGTTTCACTAAGAAGAAGTATCATATATTCATTGGCTTTTTGATGCTTGTAATCACTTGTACTTAGTCCTGTTGTATTGCTAGGAAATGAACAATATGTTTGTAGGTTTTTATGCAGAGCTGTCAAGTAGTGAGATGTCGTTAAAGCTGTATTGTAGATACTTTCCGTTTTTGCTGTTCTATTATTTGGATCGTAGTGATTATGTTTTGGATAAGATAGCTTTTCTGTAGAAGTAAATAAGGCATGGTGAAGAGAATCATCTTCACTCAGTGGTCTTGCAGCATTAAATAGCAATCCTAGTCCCCATTCACCCATTCTTGTTCTCTTGGTCATATAGTAGGTGAAGAAATCGGCAAGACCTTCTCCAATTGCATTGGCTTCATCATATCCTCCACCTCTTCCAAATCGAGCGGAATATGGTGATGAGTTCGTTACAACACCATTCATCCAGATATTTCTTTGATTCAAAAGAATATCTACAAAAACATGTCCCATTTCGTGATAAATAATTGTTGGATCTTCTACCATCCTAACCCCAAGAGCAGGGTTGTAGCCAAATTCGACGGACTTTTCTGCTGGATTATATGAGGCATTTAAATGCTCTCCAGAATATTCAATTTTACTCATAACTTTTAGTGTATTATTGTACCCATTGGAATGAACCCAAAAACCTTTTGTGGAGACCAAATCAAATTTTGTCGCAACTGGGTTTGTCCATAACAATTTTGAAAATAATAAATTGTGAGCAGAACCAAGATTATTTAAGAATTTCTTGCTTATTTCATTTACATGATAATAAGTATTAACTTGATAAAACTCATCTGTACCAAAACCATATACCCAACTTCCCGTATTATTTGTAAGAGGTGTTGTTCCCGCTTTATCATCATTATATATACTAATGCAATTTTGAGTCGTAGATGTTGTCAGCGCAATATTTGTTTGAGTAAAATAACATAAATCAGATAGTGTATTATTTTCAGTTACTTTTCTAGGATAGGTAAGGTTATCAAAATCTAAAGAGCCAACACCTGCAGCAATAGGATTTTTAGTAATTATTAATCCTTTACCCGTTCCATAATAGGCAGTAGGGTCATCCTTTCTTAATCCAGATTCAGCTTTAAATAACGATTCACATGAACTAAATAATAGTGTCATTAAAATCATTATAAATATGTTTTTTAAAATTCCTTCTTTCATTAAATCCTATTTTATTGATTCAAGTTAGATAAAACCCCTTGAAAAATATTCATTACTGTATTTCCCTGTGTAGGATCATTTGTTTTAACTCCGTGTCTTCCAGCTAGGATGGCGTCACATTGACCTAGGCTTTGTCCTTTTTCTCCAAGGTTAGATCCTTTACTGCGATAAAAAGCGGTATAAGCATCATTTTTATTAGGATGTTCATTTGGAAAAATACATTCTTTTCTTAACTTACTAAGTTCTGTCTCTGTTAAAGAACTTTCTGTCCCATCTTCATTTCGTTTAAGTACATCTCCATTACTTTTAACTGATATTCCAGCATATCCTTTTGCGTACTTTTTGTAATCGTCATGCTTGCAGACATTTTTATTACAATTGTTTTGTTGACAGTATTGTATTATTGCTTGAGCTTTTAGGGCCATATTGTCACCTGATATAAGTTCATTTTCTTTTTTATCGACTTGTTCACAGTAACTTTGAATTCTATTACTACGCGGATCAGTCGCTTCTGCAGCAATCATAACATCACTATATAAACTAGCTTCTGTGCTAGCTTCACAACCATTTTTACTGAATGCTTGTAATTGCTTACAGTAAGCAAGATTTTTATTATATGCTTTCATTGCCTCTTCATTTTTTTTAGCATTTTCTTGATTTGCTTTATTAGCAGCTTGATTGTAACCGTTGACAGCTGCGGTACATCTTGCCATCATTTTTTCCCAATCACTCTTTAATTGTTTTGCATTTTTTACGTGTTTACCAAGTTCTCCAAGAAATCCATTTTTCTTTCCTGCATAATCATCAGCAGTATAATTAATTGTATCCTTTTTTTGAGTTTTCTTTTGTCCATCTTCAGCAAGATAGTGACTAAAAGCATCTTCTCCATAAATATCATTACTATTATCTATAAGCGCCTGTTTTTCTGCTTTTAAATCAGCTAATAATTGTTCTTTATATTTATCAAAATTTTCAATTTCTAAGTGCTTAAATTTTTCATCAAAATTATTTTTTGGATCATCAGCTTTTGGATTAATATTTGATTTATATGTAGAGCCTGTAAAGTACATACCTTCAAGGGATCTGGATTCTGTTTCTATCTTTTTAGAATATGTTCCAACAAAAGCAGCAAATTTAACTTTTAGCTCTTTCATAACATTTTTATGAGCTTTAGCATGTTCTTGTTGCTCTAGTTTTGTTGTTTCAACCATTGTTTTAGCTTGATCTAAACATGTTCTCATATTTCCAGCACATATTTTTGCAGTTTTTAAACAAAAATTAGCATTCGTAGTATCAAAAGCACTTGAACAACTATTGGCAGTTTTTCCCGTTGTATTATTTGTTGGACAAGAAATCAGTTGTGTTTTCATTTTTGCTACCAATTGATCAGCAAACTGTACTTTTCTTTGTTCCACATAGGTTCCGAAACTTCTAATTTGATTTTCAATAGAAGCTTTATTATTAGCTAAGCTAGTTGGGCTATTTAATCCATAATTGGACTTACACTGTTGGATTTTAAGTTCTACATATTGATCTGGATTAATATAACTTCCTGAATATAAGTTCTTCTTTTGATTGTTGATTCTAATACTTTCTGATTTTTTTATTTTAAACTTTTTTCCGCTAGAGTAGTCATTTTTGATTTCATTTAGAATTTGCTCAACACTTAAAGATTTATCAGAAAGAGCATTTGCAATATTTTGCTCAAAACGTCCGTCTTTTGATTTGTTCGCAGCTTTACTAATATTTGGATTTACTAAACTTTTAGCAAATGCTACGGGATCTCCAATTGTTGATCTTAAACATTCATTTAGAGATTTTCTTCTAAATTCGTCTGCAATACTATTAGCCGTATATTTTCCGGACTCAAGGTTCTTCATATCTTCATCTTCGATTTGAAGTTTTCTTCTTTTTTGATCTAGTTCTTGATTTAAGCTTTCCAATTGTTCAGAAATAACATTATTAAGAGCACTTGATTTATTTGTGAAGTTTGATGTCTCTATGCTTGTAACAACATTTTGTGTACCCATAGGTAAGAATGCAGCGCTTTTAATTTTTTTTGCATAACTTTGCGCAAGCTTATTAATATCTTGTTCAATCCCTTGTTGAAGTCCAGTTGGGGCATTATCATTCTCACTTATAAATTGACTTGCAGAATATCCTTTGTCTGAATCTTCGAATGATTGCCTTAAAATATTCTCTATTCCCATCAATCCAGCTTGTTCACCTGTTTTTGTGAAATTACCTGATTGCATGAAAGAAGAACAAGCTTTATTTTTAAACTTTTTGCCAAAGTCATAGTTTTCTAGTGAGTTTGTTTGCCCATCCTCCGTTTTTCCTTTTAGCAGAGCTTCTCCTTGAGCAATTTTATCTTTAATTTTTGTTGCTATTTTTTCTTGTCTCTTAATAAATTTTAAAGTCTCTCTTTCAAACTTTCTAAATTCTTCAATTCTTTTGCTGAGTTGTCCAAGCAATTGCTTTCTTGCTTTTTCATAGCATGCAATTCCTTGAGAAGTATATTTTTCATTTCCTGATCTTAAAAAAAGGTCTAATTCATTAATATTATTTTCGGCTGTCGCTTCAATTGATTTTGCAACATTGGCAGCATTTGGATCTAACCCAATATTAGCAGGGTCACAAACAGCTTGAGATGGCATTTCTGTTTTAGCATCGAAAACCATACAACCTGCAGCTTGAAGTGCTGGAGGTAATTGATTTGGATTAATAGGTGCTACAGAGAATCTTTGATTTATTTGGCCTGTTTTCATTTGATTATAGGCTTGAAAACCTTGAGATACGCCATTAAGAACGCCATTGGCAATATTAGAAGCAGTATTCCAGTTTTTTGAATTTTCTGCATAAGCAATTGATAGAGGAGATAAAAGCAATTGAGCATTTATTGTTAAAATAATAAATTTCAAGAGTTTGTTTGTTTTCATTTTTTACCTTTTTTGCATCAATTCAATTACTTATCGGTTTTTTAAATTTATATATTAAGAAATTTCATAACCTAAACTTATTATAAAAGCGGACTTGTTTGGGCGGGTATAAAAATGTTAAAGCTTTTCATTCTAAAATACGCCGGGTAAACTAAATATGTGTAATTAAAAGGTTTTTTTTATTTGAATAGGACTATTTAGGACAAGTTTATGGGTAGCAAGATGCCAGATAATGATGGCAAAAATGAGTTTTTCTTAATTGCAGATAATCAAGAATTAGCATTATCGAGCGTATCTAATATTATTGCTGCTAATAATTTAAAAATAGTTTCTGGTCATGATTGTGATTTTACAATTTTAATTAACGAGCAAGTTATTTCAATAGTGCCTAAAAAAGAGCTCAAACTTAATAATAAAAAACTTGAAATTGGTAGAATGTATATAATTTCTCTTGATGATACTATATATATTAATAAACTTAAGTTAAAAATTGAACAACGTTTTGTAGAAAGTAAAAAATCTTTACATGAAGAATCTTATATTCACTCTGAATTCGATCAAAATGAATCTTCTGAAGTTGAAAATGAGTTGAAAGAATCTCCTCCTGATATAACTTTAGAAATGAAAGTTGATGCTCTAAAAAAACTTTCTATTGATGATCATTCTGCAAAGGAAGACGAGATACAAGTTGATCAAGCAAAAGAGCAAAGGAGCAAAAAAACGGTAGCAAAGCCTTTGTCTTTTAATACAATGAAAGCTACAAAGAATAGTCATAAAAACTTGGCTTCACCACTTTTAAGAATATTAGCTTTAATTCTAGAAGTTTTTATTATTATCATTTGTCATGATTATACTTCAATTGACCCACTTATTTATAGTGACTTTATATCTATGTTAAAATTTGATGTGACTATCTTGAGCATAGAGTTAAATGAAAAACTAATTATTGACTTTATGAGCTATATTCTAGCTTTTATTTTCTTAAGAGTATTAAGTTCTTTATTACTGGGAAGAAGTTTAGGACAGTTTTTTATTGGGGCCAGTGTTGAAGGCACAGTTCTTATGAAGAGAATAAAAGGTTTTTTTAGAGAGTTGATTGGAATTGTAACAGGACCCTTTATTATTTTTGATATAGCATGTTTGTTTGGAAAAAGAACCTTTAAAGAACTTCTAACACAATCAGAAGTTAAAACAAGTGGATTTTTAAAAGGTGCTATTTTAACTTTATTAAGTTTTTCTTTTCTTTTCATTGTTTGGGTTTATTTACCATTTATAAATACGTTAGAGGATTTAGATATAAGAGTTCATAAATCTAAGTCTATTAACTCAAAAGAATATGATAAGTTTAATAATAGTTCTTTGCTATTAGGAGTAAACTTTTCAAAAGAACTAGATGTTTATCCTCTTTATAAAGTAAGAAGAAAAAAAACAAAAATCTCTCTCATTCCAGAGTTTATTATATTAAAAAATGATAAAAAAATAACACTTCGTTTGGAAAAAAATCTAAGATTTCAGCAAACAATTAGACCTCTTATTTCTAAAAACTATTTTTCATATAAGTACCCTTTATTGAAAGATAGTGTCGTGGCATCTAGAGTTGTAACAAAAGTGGAACAAAAGAAACTTGTAACAGAGTTGTATGAAGTATCTAAAATTGCTTTTGATTTAAATTTAGAAAAATCTTTTGAATATCTATTTAAAATAGGTCCATTTTTTAAAAATTATATTAGTTATAGAAAAAATATAGAAGCGATTGTGGAAGATCCTTTTAGTAAAGTTGAAGTTGGAATGATTAATGATAGGACTTTTTTAAAGTTTAAAACAGGAAACTTGCTAAAGTTATTAGAAGTCAACTTTCAAAAAAGCAGAGTTTTTGCTGTTAGTGGAAAAAATGTTTCTGAGTTTCTGGGTGATATTGATTTTATTGCTAAGAAGATCTCTTTACAAAAAAATCTTCTTAGCGTTTTAGATATTGCTTCGAAGGAAAAAATTTCTGCCCCAGATTTTCAACAAATGATGGATATTAATTTTGAAGTAGCTAAGCAGACTCTAGCGAGTAAAAAATATAGTCAGAAACTAGTATTAAAGAACTTTGACTCTTTGCTAACATATTTGAAGCTAAAGAGATTAAAAGAAAAAGATTTGTATAATAAGTTTAATCAAAATATGTTAGATGTTAAAAGAGCTCTAATCGATATGGATAAAGAGTTTTTTGGAATAGAAGATACATTTATAACAAAAAGTGAAGAATATGAATGAATGGATAGCAATTTTATATGGTTTTATACAGG
This sequence comes from Bacteriovoracaceae bacterium, assembly GCA_025210745.1. GTDB lineage: Bacteria > Bdellovibrionota > Bacteriovoracia > Bacteriovoracales > Bacteriovoracaceae > CAKZJW01. The sequence continues at coordinate 29,659 of JAOARC010000005.1, read as the reverse complement.
GGGTATCTGAGTTCTTACCTGTTAGTTCTAGCGGTCATCTTGCTTTACTTCCTCATTTAGTGAAAATTAAAGACCCTGGTGTTATTTTTGATCTTGTTATGCATTTAGGAACAGCTTTTGCTATTATTTTATACTTTAAAAATGAAGTGAAAAAACTAGTTCTTGAGTTTCTAGAAGTTTTAAAAACAAGGTCCTTTAAGCATGCAAATTTTTTAATGAATTTTGTTATGGCAACAGCTGCGAGCGTCCTTCTTATTCTGATTTTGAAAGATTATGGAAAAAGTGTTGGAAGAAACCCTAATATTATTGCTTTTAATTTGATATTTTTTGGAATCGTGATGTATTTTAGTGATAGATGTCGTTTTGATAAAAGCATATCAATGAACAATTCTCATATTGTAAAGGCAATTATTATTGGACTAACTCAAGCATTAGCTGTATTTCCTGGTGTAAGTCGTTCAGGTATCACTTTAACAAGTTCAAGGTTTTTGAAAATAACAAGAGTAGAGGCTTCAAGATTTTCTTTTTTAATGTCTCTTCCCATTATTTTGGCAAGTGTTGCTTATAAACTTCCGGGAATTATTGATGGTGAAGAAACACATGTTTCTATGGGACTTATTTTTATTGGTGTTTTAAGCTCATTTTTTTTTGGTTTAATTACGATTCATTTCTTCTTAAAAGCAATTGCCAAAATAGGCTTGTTGCCATTTACGATATATAGAATAATTATTGGTGTATTAGTACTATTTTTTAGTCATTGAAGCCATCTGGAACACAATAAACGTGATTATTCCATTTAACACCGGCTTGAAATTTACTTAGAATATCGCCTGTTTCTGTTGCAGCATCTGAGCTGTATCCTTGTACAAACCTTCTTTTCGTTTTATCTTGATCAATTTGTCCACTTGTTCCTAGAGGAGTAAAAAGTTCACTAATTGCGACACCATAACTTGCTTGTCCAGAGCAACACATCGTTTGTGCCATTTGCATGACAATTTCTTTTTTTATATAACCTGTTTGTGGATCAACATCTGTTATTTCTAGTCCATTGAGTTTTGCGCCTTCGCTAGAGACATATCTATTGGTATAAACACTAAGGTCTGTGAAGTCAGGTAAGCAGCAACGACGCTCTGATGCTGCTCCTGCAACAAGACCACTGCAGCACTGATTATTTGTTACTGAATCATCAACAGGACCAGCTTGTATACAACATGCAAATTTATTTTCAGAAAATATTTTTGGTTTATTCATGTTAAATTTATTGTTAGAGGCAGCACTATAATAGTCAGTAGTTCCATCTGTTATATCAGGATCATTTGCAGCTCCGGTTAAAAATAATGGTGTCGTTCCGAGGGTTGTAGATCTAAATGGATTATCTCCGGCAATAGGATCTTGTGCAATGTTAACCATGTCGTTTTCATAGGCAGAGTTTTCGGGACTTGGTATATATATTTGTGGAATACCACTAAGTTCAAGTCTGCTAAAAAAATCTAGCCATTTTTTTTCAAAACTTGAACCTTCACTAATATACCTCATACCACAATCAGGAGTATCTACATTAAGATTATCACAGGCAAATATTGTCGTAACACCTGATGTTTTAGGAAGCCAATTTAAAAATTTAAATGGAAGAGTTCCACCAGTTCCTCCGTTATAAACTTGTCCTGTTGTACTGGAGTGTGTATGTCCTCCTGTTGCAAATTCTCTAATCCAGTTTTCACTACAGCAAACTTTTGAGTTGTGAGCATGCAAGGTTTTATATTGTTTTGTGTAAGCATTATCTCCAATATTGCTAGAGATAGTAAGAAGAGCTGTGCTATTTGCATTATAGTCTTCAACCGCTAAAGAAGGGTATTCTGAAGGGTTATTAGTAAGTAAATCATAAATAGTATGTATTCTTGAGTACCTTGTTATATTATTAAGAGCAATGTCAGCTCCTGGAGCATTTGCTATATCAAATGAATTATCAGAAGCTTGCTTGGAATAAAAAGAAATTGTTTTTTCTGTTTCTCTACAACATCTTTGCTCTGAAGCTTTATAGTTTATATTGGGATAGATAGAGCCTGAAGGATATTTATTTTCTTTAGTCCCACATATGAGTTCTTCTTTCCAAAAATCAATTTCTGCTTGATTGAGCTCAGTGTTAAGATTACTTGCAGCTTGAAACTTTTGTGCTATCCATGTGTTATTAGCACATTCCATATCTGTATAACAACTAGCTCCTGGAGCTCTAAGACATCTATTCTTTTCATATCCGATAGATATTTTAGGACTTTGCCCATCATTGAATATATTGGATGAAAAAAGAGCATTGAGATCAAGAGCGTTAGTAGACATATTTTGTGTTGTAGAAAAAATATGATGATTTGGATCGGCTAAGTTGATATCGGTACTTTGATTTTTATAAGTGAAATTTCCAGCACTATCTGTTGTTGTGCAGGCAGCATAATAGGTCGAATCTTGCATGAAGCCTATGTTTGTAACACCTAAGTTAAAATTTGTATCAGCATTGTTAGATATTGAATCGAAGCTATTAAGGTTATCAATTGTTATGGAAGTAGTTTTTAATTTTCCGGGAACACACATTCCTTGTGCTTTATTGTTTGTAAGATTTGCTAGAGCTGTTGTCTGAGGAACTTCATCTCCAAAAAACTTATAAGGTCTACCCATAAATCTAGCTTTTAAACCAATTGTATCTGAAAGAGTAGGTATAAATGATTGAACATTTTGATTAATAGGTGAGCTAGCATACCTTGAAATTTTATTATTAAAGTTAGCACTTGCAAAAGAAGAGCAAAATGTATTAGCCGAACACATATGATATGCTTTATTTGTTGAGTCTAGATAGGATGTCGCCTGAGTTACTGTACTTGCACTTGGAGAACAAAGAGCTCCTCTTGATCTATAAACACATCTTTTTGGATTAGAATTTATTCCTCCAACAAGGCTGGCAAGAGATAGATCTAACTTTCCTGATATTTCATTTGCATTGTCATCAAATTTTGGCCATGGAGTTCTCATTTGAGAGACATTCTCACAAGCATATTCATGTCCTAGTTTTGCAATACAGTCATTGTCTGTTTCACAAAAATGCGCAAGTTGGCATTGAGCACCATCACTTAAAGTATCATGAGTAACACTTGATCCAGAGCCAATAATAGAAGATATTTCACTAACTGTAATTCTAAAGGAGTTATTTAAAGTTTCATCTCCATAATATGCATTTATAGCAATATAAAGTTTGTTTGATTTTGCTGTAATATTTCTTTGATTTCCAATTGAAAACCATGTCACACCATCAAAGGATCCTATTACTGAACCATAATCAAAACCATACCAATCTTTATTGTATCCATTTGCAAACATAAAGTGTTGCGTTTGCAGTCTATTTCGACGTTGAGTTGTGACATCGTTATTAGGAACATGTGACCATGGAATCATTGTTGGAGGAACAAAACATGCTCTTCCAAATTTTTTATCATCAGCATTAAATCTTGAAGTTGAACTTAATCTTCTCGATTCAACCATATCTGGAAGATATCCTCCTCCTTTGTGTACAAAGCTATTTGGGAAGATCGCTGCTAAAGAATTATGATAGTCATCTCCACAGTTGATACAGGTAGAAAATAGTCCTTCATCTGTAAAAATGTCATAACTTGTACCTTTGACAACATCTAGTTCATAAGCAGGAATTGCGGGAGAAACTCCTTGATTAAATGTTCCTGTTATTTCGTTAAATCCAATATATGTAGACTCATTATTAGGTTTATTTTTGTTATTATTGTCATAAGAAAATGATGTACATCCAGTTTCATCTAAAGATGACCTTGCACATTCTTGTTGCTTTCCTGCAAGATTATCATACTTGTAATAAACACCTGTGGCATCATAAAATTTATGAGCAACTGTCTTGCTAGAGATATAAAAAGTTTCTTGTAGAGGTCCATTATTATTCGACTGGCTTGGAGTAACACAGCTAAAGTTGATAATAGGAGATGAAGTATCATCTTGTATTTGATAAACGGGCTCTAAGTTACAATTCACCCCTCCTGTACAAGAACAAATTGTGTTAACTTGATTTTGTGCAAGTTGTTTGGCCATTGTTAGAGCGCTTACATTTGTTGTTACAAAATAATCAATTGTTACCGTTTGATTGTTAAATATAGTATAAGCTGGTACAAAAACAACATCATTACTAGATATATTCCAAGTGGACGAACTTGGAGCTATATTGGTGCCGTTAACTTTTACGCTTATATTATAAGCAAGATCTACATAAGAAGGAATTGAAAAAACTTGTCCACTAGCATGATCTGTCGTTCTTGCAGGAGTAGTCGTTTGTCCTTGAATATAAGTTTTACTACATTTTGCAATTGAGTTTGTTAGAGCCTCACAGGTACCATCAACTTTATATTGAATTTTTAGCGAATCGTTAATCGCTCCAGATGGTATCGTTCCAATAATATTTAAATCTTGGGAACTTGTTAGATCATCATTCTGTAGGCTGAAACTTCCAATGAGAGGATCGAGATTAACTTCATTTTCTTCATAGAGAACAACTTCTCCCCATGTTACTTTATAAATATTATTCAAATTTAAGTTTGCATTAATACTATTAAAAGTAATATCTGAATCTGAGCCATTAAATGTATATGAACCAGAATTATCAGCTAAAGTAACGGATGCATTTTCATATTTTGTACTACAAATAGAGTATTCATCTAAGGTTGGGTTAATACAATTATAGAGTTCTTTTAAATTGAGCAGTTCTTCTTCTGAAGCACTTGTTCCTTGGCCTGATGAATTTGATCCGCTACCACTATTGGAAGAATTATCTATCATATTGGGGCATATGTAAAAAAAGTTTGGATAGTTTGTTACACTTTGTGCATTGGCATTAACTTGATTTAAAGCCGCGATATAATTTGTATCACTTGTGTTGACGTTCGCTCTTGTCGCTCCATGAGTAACACATTGTCCTGCTAAACAGCAGTTATAACCTGACGTTATACAGCTTGTATCTTCAGTACAAGAGCTTCCTGTTGTTTGCCCCGTAGAACTATTATCAGAATAAGTCATATTTATTTTTAGTGCACTTGTATCGATGTCAAGTATTTCTATACCATTATTTACTAAAAGTTTAAGTGAAGTAGAAAGTTGATTAGATGTACAACTTGGACAAAGGGCTTCAAGCTTATAAGCAATTAGTGTTGAAGAATATAAAGAGCTTATTTTATTCGTTATATCTATATTGCTACAATTTGCAAGATTTTGGGCTTCATTATTAGGTTCCACTTGTAAATAGAACTCATTAACATTTTGAGCATAATTATAATAATTTTTAACTTTTGCTACAAATGCCATAACATTATGAGGGCTTGAGGCTACAAAGCTAGCAACAACACAAATAGTGATAGAAGAGTTGAGATTTGCCGTAAGATAATTATGAACTTCATTTCCTCTAATCATAAAACTATCATTAAAATCATATTTAAGGTTTAAAGTAGATATCGTCGTCGTAGCAGACTCTTGTAAGTAGTTTGTTGGACTACCAATATCTGTGACCTCTGTAGGATCTTTGGTTTCGTTAGAATCAGAAGATATAACTGGGTTGACTACAGGTGGTTCTTGTAAACAAGAACTAAGTAGAAAAATAAATGTAAAACCTAACCATAGTCGTATCATATCAGTATCTTTTCGTTATTTTTAAAAGATGTAATAAGGTTATTATAAGAGATAGGAAAAACTTTCCCCTAAAAAAAAGTATAAGTTATTAATTTTAAAAGCTTTTATAAAAATAGGTGCCACAAGTATTTGTCAGTTTTGAGTCTGATATAAAAACTAAGCTATTGTATTCTAATAAGGTTTAATGAAGATGAAGATTTAGCCGATAATATTCTTATGAAAACTTTATATATTTCTTTATTGTGTTGTTTACTTTTTTCTTGTTCAGGTAAAAAAACAAATCCTGTAGAATTGAGTTTAGATCTTAGCCAGTTTGCTTTTACTGCTAATATGACTCCAGATATTCATATTGTTGCAAAAGGGATACAGGGTAATAATACAATGAGTGTTAAAAGTAGAATTATTCGCTCTCATGAACCTAGAGTTACATTAGACTTAGATCTTGAGTATACATGGGATATTCATGCGATTGCTTGGGAAAGAGTTGATTTAACTGGGACATTAGAGGCTCCTTCATTTTTTCATGATTCATCTTCACCATCGAAAATAAAATGTGGCCAAATTTTAGGTTTTAATCCTAGCGAAATGGATGCTTTAAGTTTGCCAATAAGCGATAGTGCGTGTGATAGTTATGCTCTTAGAGATATTAAAGGAGACGATCCTATTAACTATGACCCTTCTAAGGATGTTTTGCCAGAGATTAAAGATATAGATGGAAACTTTACTGATTTCTATACAAACTTAAGTTCTAGATGTCCTAATACTTCTGGAAATTATTGCTATGTTAAGTTAGAAATCTTTAATAAAGATTTTAGCTTGGGAGGAAGTTCTAATGCAAATTTAGTGAGAGATCCTCTCTTTTCTCCTTGTTTTAAGTTTCAAGTAGATACGACAGTAGGTTCGGAGCAATTAAGTTTTAGCTCGCTTCCTATATATAGAGTTTCAAATTCAACACAAGTTAATCTAAGTATATCCCCTTATAATCTAGTTCATTCTAACTTTTTATTTCCGACATCTGGCTTAAATTTACCTTCTGGTATGGATTTAAGAAAATCTCATTTATATGTTGGTAATAATAGCCCGGGATTGCGTTGCTTAGGGTTAAATACTACCTCTATTTTAGGTTCAGATTATTTTATTTATTAGTTTTACTATAAAAGTAACTATGAAGGTTTTAGATGATAAAGTTTTTTGTTTTTTTAAGTTTCTTGTTTATATCTTGTTCAAAAGATGCTCAAAAATCTAGAGTTAACATTAATCTTAAGCAATTAGCTACTTCTAGTTCTTCTATTATTCATCTGGTTGGCCAGGAACGTAATTCTGGAAAAATAATGAGTAGAATTTTAAAACATGGGCAGAATCAATTTACAGAGTTTATTGATGATGGAGTTTGGGATTTTAAGGTATATATTTATAATCATAGTGCAGGTACAAGCACTGTACCTTTTGATTATAATTCGATGGATGTAACATCTCGTTATTATTGTGGACAAACACAAGCTGGGGGATACGATACATCTTCTGGAGATGATGTCATTATAAATGCTACTACAAGTTGTTCCAACTATATAACTTTTGATACATTTATTAATGGAACTATAAATATTCCTTACTTTCAATTTACATATAATCATAATGTTGGTGGAAGTGCCTGTCCGAGTTCTTCACCTTCTGCTGGATCGGGAGCAAATTCTAGTCAGTGTTCATTTTGTTTTTATAATAATTGTTCTGTAAAGGTTTCTATTTATGCAGGTGATCTCGAAGACAGCTCTGGAGTTTTAGATCATACAACTTCTAATTTAGGTGATTATAGTGTATGTATAAATATTTCCGATAGTAATAATTTGGTAACGGGAAGTTTAACCTCAACTTATATGCTTCCATCGCAACTAAATGGAGGATCTGTTTTCTTAAATAGTTATAAAGTTTTAGGTGACTCTCTTGTCGATAATAACTTAAAAGGAGTTTCCTTTTACCAAACCCCCGACTGTAATGGACAGGGAGGATTGAATTTGATTAATTAACGGTACGTGAGATAAAGTCTGGGTATATGCATTATTAGAAGCTATTTGTTATAATTTTTCTTCTAAGTATTTTTCTTGTTACATGTTCATCTTTTTCTTTTAGTCTGATATTTATCCAATCTTCTAGGTTGTGATGATGCTTTTGAGTTTTAAAATCCGTAAACGGATAATCATTTATTTTTTGAACTATGTTTGCTCGCAGTGGATTTTGATAGATATATCTTAATACATTTTTGTAGTAGCTTTGAGACTCGATAATATTCCATTTATAGCTTGCGCCAAAAATTCTATTGATGCGTTTTGCTTTTCTTGAAATCGTTTGTCCTAAGTTTTTATTAAAAAACTGCATGAATTTATCAATGTTTGCATTGGGAGTGTAGATAAGCATATGGTAGTGATTATTCATTAAGACGAAGGCATCTATTTTTGTATTAAATTTTTTTTGTCCTTCTTGGATTAAGCTACAACAAATTTTCCACACCTCTTGAGTTGGTATATAAAACCATTCTTTGTTATTTGATCTGCTTGTTATGTGGTAAGGATAAGAATCAGTTCTTATTAATTTTTTTCTTGGCATAGTAGTTCCTTCGTTTTTTTGAAAAACGGGTGCATATGAGAAGGTACTATTGATTTTTATAAGTAGTTAATCTTTAAGACTCATTTTGCAAGGTGACAGAAAAAGTCTCACGTACCAAGAGAAAAAGTACACTGGCCGCAAACTTTTTCTTTAATAAATTTCTGTCTCCACAAAGCTCTAATCTTTTAGAAATAGTTTTACCTTTAAAAGATACTCCAATGCAAACAGTTCCTACTGGTTTGTGCTCACTGCCTCCACCAGGGCCTGCGATTCCTGTGGTAGAGATTCCAATATCTGTTGCAAGGTTTTTTCTTACTCCATCTGCCATTTGAGTGGCAACTTCTGTACTTACCGCTCCATATGTATCTAAAGTTTCTTTTAATACTCCTAAGCTATTTATTTTTACTTCATTAGAGTAAGAAACAACTGAACCCATAAATACAGATGAAGATCCTGCTACATCTGTAAGCATTGATGCAACAAGACCTCCTGTGCAAGACTCCGCCGTAGAGATCGTAAGGTTTAGTTCTTGTAGTTTATGAATAATATATTCTTCTAAAGATTTATTTCCAATTTGCCAGATAAGTGATTTTAATTTTGTCCCTAATAAAAAATCTACAAGTTCAACTTTTTTGCTTGGATCATTAAGGTTTACTCCAATATTGACTCCTCTAATAACTGGAAGGCATGATACTTGTCCAAATTCTTCTAATTTATTCCAAAGATCAGGTTCAAGTTCTTCAAAGATTTTGGCTTCATTCATCCCATGAGTTTTAAAAACGACTTGGTTATCATTTTTTTTCTCTATCTTTAAAAAACTAAACACTTCTTTTTCAAGCATCATTGAAAACTCATGGGGCACACCTGGTACAGCTATAATATATTTATCCTGAAATTTAAAAACCTCTCCAAGGCAGGTCCCATTATGGTTTTTTAATTGTTCTTTAGGGCTACCAAGTATCTTAGAAAGTGTTTGTTTTGTGATATCATCTTTAGTCGGTCCAAGGCCTCCAGAAACAATAAGGTGATCACTAATATTTAAAAGATAATTAACTGATTTTATAATATCGTCAGCATTATCTTTACAAAATAGTGAGTGAAGCAGTTCAAAATTATATTCTTTAGTAAATGAGCTTAGACTTTTTGTGTTTAAGTCATCTACCTTACCATTAAGTAGTTCATTTCCGATTGCTAATAATGATATCTTTTTCATGAAAAAACTCGCTGCGTTATGAGTATTATTTTTATATATACTTAATAATATTAGCCTTTATTTACTGATATAGCTATAAATCTACCCATGTCTAACTTTATAAACTTTAAACTCAACTTTGATGAAGATGTTAATGCCTATATCAAGTCAAAATACCCAAATATTTTGGAGTATAGAGTTATATCTAAAAGTCTAGATGCTAGGGGAGCAGGCAGAGGAAAAAAGCCTATTTTCAATTATAGAGTTGAGTATATTGAACAAGGGGATCGCTTTAGCTCTTATGAAGAAAATATAGAAAAAATTGAGACTGATATTGTTCCCATCATTATTGGAGCAGGTCCTGCTGGATTATTTGCAGCTTTAAGATTTAGTGAATATGGAATGAAATCCATTGTTATTGAAAGAGGAGATCCTGCTACGACAAGAATGCTTGCTATTTCTAAATATTGGAGAAAAGGAATCCTTAATAAAGAAAGTAATGTTTGCTATGGAGAAGGGGGAGCTGGTCTTTTTTCTGATGGAAAACTTATTACAAGAATTAAGTCTCATTTTGTAAAATATGTAATGAAAAAGTTTGTGGACTTTGGAGCTCCCGAGGAAACAGCTTATGTATCAAATCCACATCTTGGGTCTAATAAAATTAGAAAAATTATAACTAAGATCTCTACTTATCTTATCGGTTTAGGACATGAGTTTATTTATAACGATGGAGTGGATGAAATTCTTTTTGAAGAAGATAAAGTTATTGGAGTGAAACTTAAAAGTGGAAAAAAACTTATGTCTTCTAAAATTATTTTAGCAACAGGGCACTCTGCTAAAGATATGTACTATCATTTACATGAAAACAAAGTTGCCATGAAAGCAAAATCATTTGCTGTTGGAGTTAGAATTGAGCACCCTCGAAAGTATATCGATTCAGTTCAACACGGAAGGTATAATGAAAGTGAGTTTTTAGGTTCAGCTAGATATAAACTTTCTTATCATAATAAAAATACTGATAAGGGAACTTATAGTTTTTGTATGTGCCCTGGTGGATATGTATTATCCTCTGGAACAGATGAAGATGGGCTTGTTTCAAATGGAATGAGTAACTATTCAAGAAACTCCCCATGGTCAAATGCAGCTTTAGTTGTCTCAGTAAAAGCAGGCATTGATTTTGATGAAAACGATGTATTAGCTGGGATTAGATTTCAAGAAAATATTGAAAAGAAAGCCTATGCAATATCTAAACAAAAGGCTTCTGGAAAAGAGCTTCCTGCTATGACTGTAGGAGAGTTTTTAAAAGGAAAGCTTAGTGAAGAGGATCTTCCAAAAACATCATGTCCAAGTAAGCTTATTAAGACAGATATTAGAGAAATCTTTCCAAAGTTTATTAATGATCACTTAAAAACAGCTCTTTATGATTTTGATAAAAAACTTGAAGACTTTGCAAGCGAAGATGCTTTATTAATAGCGCCAGAAACGAGAACATCAGCTCCTATAACTATTCTTAGAGATAAAGAACGCTTAGAGTCAATATCTCATAAGGGCCTTTATCCTGGTGGAGAAGGGGCTGGTTTTGCTGGAGGAATAACTTCAGCTGCAGTCGATGGTATTAAAATCGCCGAATCCATCGTTAAATCCTTGTAATTGTTCATTTTGTAGAGCATAATCTGGCCTTAAATCTTTTAAATCGGAGAATACCAAATGAAGCTAAAAAACATAGCTATCGTCGCGCACGTTGACCACGGAAAAACTACTCTTGTAGATGAACTTTTAAAGCAGTCTGGATTATTTGCAGCTCATGAGCAAGTAAGTGAAAGAGTTATGGATTCAGGGGAGCTTGAAAAAGAACGTGGGATTACAATTACGGCAAAAAACTGTGCCTTCAATTGGAAAGATTATAAAATTAATTTACTAGATACTCCTGGCCACGCCGATTTTGGTGGAGAGGTAGAAAGATCTTTAATGATGGTTGATGGGGTTTTATTACTTGTTGATGCAGCAGAAGGTCCACTTCCACAAACAAGGTTTGTTCTTCAAAAAGCAATTGAGCGTGGAATTAAGATTGGAGTTATGATCAATAAGATCGACAGACACGATCAAAGACATGAAGAAGTTAAAGGTGAAGTAGAAGATTTAATTTTAGAGTTAGTAGATCTTGTTGGACTTGAAGATTTTGATTTAGATATTCCAGTGTTTTATGGATCAGGAAGAGATGGTTATGCTTCAAACGATCCAGATAAAAGGGATGGAGACCTTACTCCTGTATTAGACTTTTTTGTCGGAGACTTTTATCCACTAGCTCAGCTTGATAAAACGAAACCTCTTCAAATGTTAGTTACAAACCTTTCATACTCTAAGTATCTTGGAACACTTATGATTGGTCGAATTCATGCAGGTACAATGCTCGAGAATACTTCTTTTATGTGGTATGGAAGAGATATGGAAAAACCTAAGCAAGTTAAAATCGGTAAAATTCAGATTTTTGATGGACTAGGGTTTAAAGAAGTTCCAAGCGCTGAAGCTGGAGAGATTGTAATCTTATCTGGTGTAAACGATGCTTTTATTGGTGATACTATTGCTGATCTAGCTAACCCAGAAGCTCTACCAAGAATTGAAATTGATCCACCAACAGTATCGGTTCAAGTATCAGTTTCGACATCTCCATTATCTGGTCAAGAAGGTGAGTATCTAACTTCAAGAAAGTTAGAAGAATTTTTACAAGATGCTATTAGAAAGAATGTATCTCTTCAATATGAAGCAACTGATGATCCAAAAGTTTTTGTTTTAAAAGCAAGAGGAGAGCTTCAAGTTGCAATCGTTTTTGAAGAAATTAGAAGAGCTGGTTTTGAGCTTATGATTTCAAGACCACAAGTACTATATAAAGAAAATGAGGATGGTTCAAAATTAGAGCCATATGAAAATGTTGTATTTGATGTTCCAAATGAATCAACTGGTGCAGTTACTGAAGCTATGGGTACAAGAAAAGGTATCATGGCTGCGATGAATCCAATTGGAGATACAAGAACTAGAATTGAATTTAAAGTTCCAGCTCGTGGTCTTATTGGTTATAGATCAAAGTTTTTAACAGATACTAGAGGTGAAGGACTAATGAGTTCTTACTTTGCTGGTTATGAACCATTTGCTGGAAAAATGCTAGCAAGACAAAATGGAGCTCTTATTGCTGATAAGCCTGGTGTAACAACTGGTTATGCTTTGTTTAAAACATTATCTTCAGGACAACAATTCGTACTTCCTGGAGAAAAAGTATACGAAGGAATGGTTGTTGGTGAGCACACAAGACCAAATGATTTAAATATCAATGTTATTAGAGCAAAGCATTTAACAAGTGTAAGAACAGCTGGTAAAGATGAAAATATTATCTTACCTCCAATACCTAAAAGAACACTAGAGTGGGCATTAGATTGGATTGATGATGATGAGTGGGTAGAAGTAACTCCTGAAAATGTTCGTATTAGAAAGAAAGTATTAAAAGCTAATGAAAGGTCTGTAAAAAGATAATGAAAAAAGTTATTTTAGCAAATATTCTAAATCCATTAAGTGATAAAAAATGTGAATTCATCAAAGATGGAGCGATGATCTTAAAACCAAAAAATAATGGTTTTGTAATTGAAAAAATAGGACAGGCTTCCAAACTTTATAAAGAATTTGATAATGTAAATATTGTAGATCTATCAGATAAAGTTATCATGCCTACATTTTTTGATATGCACTTTCATTGGGTTCAAGATGATGTAAGAATGATGCCAAAAGCAAACCTTTTAGAGTGGCTAGATAAATATACTTTTGTGGCGGAAAATAGATTTAAAAATAAAACTTATGCTAAAAAAAGGGCTAAAGAGTTTTTTGAAAGAATCGTTAAAACAGGTACATTAGGTGGAGCTTGTTATTCATCTATTCATGAACATGCTCTTGATTATGCTTTTGAATATGCAACAGGGGACTTTGTTATTGGAAATGTTTTAATGACAATTAATTCTCCAAAGTTTTTAACTCAAAAACCTAAAGAGGCCACAAAATTAGCTGATAAGTTATCAAAAAAGTATAAGAAAAAATACGCTCTTACTCCAAGGTTTGCCATTGCAACAGATCCTGTAACTATGAGTGATACAGCAAAAGCTGCTAAGAAAAATAAATCATTTATTCAAACACATTTAAGTGAAACGAAAAATGAAATTGATTTTGTAACGAGTATTTATAAAGAAATGAAAGGCTTTGAAAAAATTAAAACCTATACAGATATTTATAAAAAATGTGGTGTTCTTAGTTCTAAAACAATTATGGGCCATGGTATTCATTTATCAAAAGAAGAGCTTGCTACTTTAAGTAAAACAAAAACTGCGATTGCTCATTGTCCAACTTCAAATGCTCCTCATAAAGAGCTTGGTCTTGGATCTGGCTTATTTAATTTTAAACTAGTAGAAAAGAACAATATTAGATGGGCCTTAGGTTCTGATATTGGTGGAGGTCCTTTTCTATCTATGCTTGATGTAATGAGATCATTTGTAGCTCAAAATAAAAAAGCAAAGGTTAGCGGTGCTACTTATGTAAAAGCCTTATTTAGATCTACAATGTCAGGAGCGCAAATTTTAAAATTAGATAAAAAGAAAGGTAACTTTTTAACAGGTAAAGAAGCAAACTTTGTTTCGTTTGATATGCCAAAACTTACAGCCAAGAATTTAAATAGTGAAAATATTCTCAAAAAAATAATAGAATCATCTAAAAATGATAGAAGTGCATATGATGCACTTGCACAGGACGTTTTTTTCCTAGGCCACAAAATTCATTGATATATTTTTGATACTAATACTTAATTAAACTATCTAATTTTTATTTTATAGGAAAAGAATATTCATTCTTGATTTTTGTAAAGGCTTATAAATAGGGCGTATTCAAATATAATCTTGAGTCCTTTTATCTTGAAAAGATGCAACACAAGAAAAAAAAATCTTTTTTTCAACTTTATTTTTTTTGTGTCTATGGGATTATGTTTGCAGTAGGTTTTTTAAGAAATTGTCTCGTGACATTCTATAAAATCTAGTTAATATATAACCACAATTTATTTATGCAGGAGAGTTATGCGTTGTTTTAGAAATATTGCTCATTTAATTAGAAATAAAAGATTACAGCACCCAAAAGGATATTCTCAATCGGAGTTATCTCATTTGTTAGGATATAAAAATGGACAGTTTATTTCTAATGTTGAAAGGGCTTTGTGTAACATTCCTCTTAAAATGTTAGGAAGAGTCTCAGAAGTTTTAGATATTGACTCAAGTGAGCTAAAAGAAGCAATACTAAGAGATCATGATGAGACCTTAAATAACTATTTAAGAATTTCTGATGCTAATACTTCAGATTTAAATTCATTGCATTTAACTAAAGATGAAACGATCACAACACCTCAAGAGTTTGTTGCAAACTCTGGTTATAAAATGACTTCAAACTCTTAGTTTCAGACGAATACTATTATATTACTTTTAAAAGCCTTCTAGTTAATAGAAGGCTTTTTTTATAATAAACCTTCCTTGTATTTATTATAATCATCCATAGTTCCAGTACTTTGTTCAGTATCTTCACTAAAATTATGTCCTGTTTGGCTTTCAAGAAGATGAATATCAAACTCTTTATCCTCTAATTCAACTTCGCCAACTAGTGGAAGTCCGTGTTCTTGGGAGAACTGATTATCCTGTGGATAAAGATCCAGCTTTTTATCTAAAGCTTCTTTTTGCCACTCATTAAGTGAGTTTCTATAGTTGAAGACATCTTTAAGGGTTTTATTATAGTTTTTAGTAATTTTATCTAGAGTAGAGCCTTTAGCCCTGGCATACATTTCAAAATATTTTTTTCTAGCGATAAGATGTTGTTCTAATAAATTATCATATTTTTGTAAAACTTTTCCTGGACTCATGGCCTTAGGTCTTCGGTTCTTATTACCAGACTTCTTTTGTCCATTAGGAGAACTGTTTTGGGACTTTTTCTTTTTGTAATATTTTTTTTTCTTAAAATTTTTATTATTATTTTGATCACTCATTCTAACTTAAACTCCGATATTATTGATTATGAGTTTTTTAGCTCAATATGTCTATTTTGTAGGGAAATAACTTGCTGCTCAATTTACAAGAATCCCACTATCATCTATAATTTACTAGTTTTAAATTAAATTTAAGGAGAAATTTATGGCTAAGAATAGAGTAAAGGTAGCTGTTACTGGTGCAGCAGGTCAAATCGGATATGCAATCTTATTTAGAATCGCTTCAGGGCAAATGTTTGGTCCAGATACAGAAGTTGATCTAGGTCTTTTAGAATTACCACAAGCATTAGGTGCTCTAGAAGGTGTAAAGATGGAATTAGATGATTGTGCATTTCCTTTATTAAAAAATATTGAATGTACTGATAGCATGGATGTTGCTTTTAAAAATGCAAACTGGATCTTAGCAATTGGTGCAGTTCCAAGAAAAGATGGAATGGAAAGATCTGATCTTCTAAAAGTTAATGGTGGAATTTTTGGTCCATTAGGAAAAGCTATGGCAGCACACGGAGCTGATGACTGTAAATTATTTGTTGTTGGTAATCCATGTAATACAAACTGCTTGATTGCAATGGAAAGCTCTGGTCTTCCAAAGAATAGATTCTTTGCCATGACAACTTTAGATGAAAATAGAGCTATTTCTCAGTTAGCACAAAAAGCAGGTGTTGATACTACTGAAGTTTCTAATATGACAATTTGGGGAAATCACTCAGCAACTCAATATCCAGACTTTTATAACGCTCAGATTAATGGAAAGTCAGCTTATGATGTAATTGGTGATGAAGTTTGGTTTAAAGAAAGCTTTATTCCAACAGTTCAAAAAAGAGGTGCTGCAATTATTAAAGCAAGAGGAGCTTCAAGTGCTGCTAGTGCTGCAAATGCATGTGTTCAAGGCGTATATAATCTCGTTCATGATACTCCTGCTGGAAAAACATTTTCAATGTGTTTATCTTCAACTGGTCAATACGGTGTTGATGAAGGCTTAATCTTTTCTTTTCCATGTAGAGTAGAAAATGGTGAGCTTAAAGTTGTCCAAAATGTTGCTCATAATGAATTTGGAACAGATAAATTTAACGCGACTTTAGATGAGCTACGAGCCGAAAAAGCTACAGTTAAAGAGTTAGGGCTAATCTAATGACATTATCCGCTAAGGAAAAAATAAAATTATCTGGATTTAATAACTTAACAAAAATTTTAAGTTTTAATCTGTATGATTTTTGTATCACTTACGGAGAAGAACAAAAGGAAGAGTACATTAACTGGATTAATGAAAAATACTCTTCCCAGCGTATTTTAGAAATCTCAAGAAATATTTGTGAGATTATAAAGTCCGATATCATTAATGAGTCAAAAATGGATTATGATCCAGTGGGTGCAAGTACTATGACCCTTATGAGCGATGTTCAAGGAGGGAAGTGGGAAGAGGTTACTGGAAATTCATATAAAGCTCACTTAACAAAATCTCACTTAACAAGTCATACTTATCCAGATGCTTCAGATCCAGATGGTATTTGTACTTTTAGAGTCGACTTTGATATCGCTACTTGTGGAGACATTATTCCATTACAGGCCATAAATTATTTATTTGAGGCCTTTGAGTGTGATGTCGTTTTTATTGATTATGTTGTAAGAGGCTATACTCGTCTTGATAATGGAAAGAAAATCTATAATGATGAATATTTTAATTCAATAAAAGATTTTATTAAGCCTGAAGTTCTTAAAGACTATGAGTTCCATTCTGATTTAAATATGCCTCGTGATAATATTTGGCAAACAAAGCTGATGTTAAAAGATTTTGGTGCTGAAAAATTTATTTTTGATAAAAAAGACTTAAATCAACCTGATATAAATGAAAAACTTGCAAATCTTTATGAAGAGATGCGTGAAGTATTTCATATGTATTAGAAAAGGCATTATAAAGTGGGGCAGGAAGCATCATCCAATATTTATTCACAAGAAGAATTTGATAAATTCGAAAAAAATTTAAAAGATGAACTAAAGCTTTTAAAGACTTGGTTTGATGATGATATTTTTTCTAAGAACGATCCTATGATTGGAGCTGAGCTCGAAGGTTGGATTGTTGATGAGAATATGCTTCCAAGCTTTGATGGCTATGATCATATACAAAGCTTTAAGCACCCACTTGTGGTTCCGGAAATCTCTAGATTTAACTTTGAATTCAACTCATCGCCATTAAACTATACAAAAAACTGTTTTAGAGAACTGCAAGATGAGACGCATAGGATTTATCAAAAATTTGCAAAAGCAACAAAAAAAGACACTCCTTTTTTTTGTGGGACCTTGCCAACACTTAGACCCTCAATGTTGTCAAATGATATTATGACTCCTCATAATCGTTATAGCGTTATGAATGAGCAAGTGATGAAGCAAAGAAATTATATACCTTTAGATCTTAGCTTTGAAGGTAAAGATGAGCTGAAGTTATCTATGAACTCTGTTATTTCAGAGTGTGCTTCGACTTCTTTGCAAATACACTTGGGTGTGACCAATCAAAATGCAGCAAATTATTATAATTGTTCATTAATAGCAAGTTCCTTTTTAGTTGCGATCAGTGCAAATTCTCCTTATTTTTTTGGCAAAGAGTTATGGGATGAATCAAGAATTATTGGTTTTGAAAAGTCTGTTGATCTAAATTCCAAGAGCAAAATATTTGGTGATGATGTTAAAAGAGTAACACTAGGTCATGGTTTTGTTGAAGAAAGTTTGTTTGAACTTTATGAGCAAAATGTTTATGATTATCCTATTTTATTACCAGAATGCTTCGACTGTAAGGTCGGTGATATGAAACATCTTGCTTTTCATAATGGAACAATTTGGAGATGGACACGGCCGATAATAGGAATTTATGATGGAATTCCAAGTTTAAGGATTGAGCAAAGAGTGGCTTCTTCTGGCCCAACTATTGATGATACAATTGCTAATACAATGTTTTTTTTAGGGCTTGTAGATTATTTAAATTCCTATAGTTCTCACATAAAAGATAGTATTGAATTTAAAGATGTAAAAGAAAATTTTTATAAGGCAGCAAAACAAAGTTACTACGCTAAATGTATTTGGGTTGATGGTAAGAGTTATGATACTCAAAAATTGTTGCTTGATGTTATTGTCCCAGCAGTTAAAGATGCTCTTAAAAAAAGAAATATTAATCAAGAGGATATTGATTACTTTATTGGTGATATTATTCAGGGACGAGTAAAAAGTGGAGTTAATGGAGCTATTTGGCAAAAGGCTTATGTTCATAGGTATGGAACTCGTTTTCAAGAATTAACTCAAAAATATATTGATAATGCTAAAAGTGGTTTACCTGTTCATTTGTGGGAGTTGTAGTGAAGTTAAGCATATTAGATTATATTCCATTAGATTTAATAGACTGTGAAATAACACAGATTAATAAGGTTTTAGAAGGGCCAACTTTAATTCATATTGAAGGTGATATCCCAAATCCATTATTTGTCACAACTCTTTTACATGGAAACGAAACAACTAGTTTTTATGTTTTACAAAAACTTTTGAATGATTATAAAGATAAAAGACCTCCTAGAGATTTAATTATTTTTGTTGGAAATATTGAAGCTACTAGTCTTGGCAAAAGGGTTGCTAGCGATGATGTAGACTTTAATAGAGTATGGTGTAAAGGAGATACTAAGTATCATCAGGTAACCAATGATGTCATTGAGTATTTAAAAAATAAGAACTTATTTGCAAGTATTGATATACATAATAATACGGGGGCAAATCCCTTTTATGGTTGTATTAATGTTAGATCTGGAAAGTTCTATCATTTAGCGGCTTTATTTCAAAAGAAAGTTGTTTATTTTACAGAGCCAGATGGTGTTAACTCTCTTTGTTTTAGTAAGATTTGTCCATCTATTACGATAGAAGCTGGAAAATCTGGTTTTCCAGAAGCTACAGTGGCTGTTTATAATTATGTAAAAAAAGTTCTTCATCTAGACGAGTTAAGAGATGATTATGGTTGCGATGAAATTACTCTTTATCATACGGTAGCAACAATCAAAGTTAATAAAAACAGAGATATTACTGTTAGTGATGAGGATAAAGAATTAAAAATTAATCCTGCTATTGAGAAATTTAACTTTGTACCGATGTTAAAGGGACAACTTATCGCAAAGAGTATGAATAAAAATGATCTTTGTGTAATTAGTGATGAAGGTGATGACGTAACTTCAAACTATCTTATTTATCATGATGATTGTTATAGAGTGAAAGAAATGTTTATTCCTTCAATGCTCACAACAAATATTGAAGTGATGAAAAAAGATTGCTTAGGCTATGTTATGGAAAAGTTAATTTGATGAAAATTGCTGTCTATGGTCTAGGTATTAGTGCTAGAAGTGTCTTAAAATATCTTGAGAATAATGAAATTGAAAATGATGTTTATGTAGTTAATAGAGGCAATGATTGGCAGGCCAATATTCATAAGTCATTTACTTGTATAGAAGAAAAAGATGCAAAGAATCTTTTTGCTAGCGTGGATCAAATCGTCATATCTCCAGGGATCGATGTAAAAAAAGATGTGTTAAAAGATGCAATTAAGAATAATGTCGAAATTATAAGTGAAATAGAGTTTGCCTATAGAAGATGCTCTTATCCTATTATCGCAGTTACCGGATCTAATGGAAAAACAACGACTGTGACAATGATTCATGAATTATTAAATAGCTATGGTAAAAAGTCATTTTTATGTGGAAATATAGGTATTCCTTTTTCGCAAGTTCTATTAAAAAAAGAAAAATATGATTATATCGTATTAGAGATGTCTAGTTTTCAGTTAGAGACAATCAAAAAATTTAATCCTCTTATCAGTATTATTACAAATATAACTCCTAATCATATGGAAAGATATGACTCATTTGAAGATTATGAAAATGCTAAGCATCGGATTTATATGAATCAAAAAGATGGAGTGATCGTTTGTGATAAGAAAATTAGTATTAAGGATAATCTAAAGAAGATAGAAATAGAAAAGCATGACTATGATTACACTAAATCTTTAGTTAAAGGGGAACATAATTCATTAAATTTTTCCTGTGCTTTTGATGTCTTAAAAGAGCTAGGTTTTTATGATAGAGATATAAACCAAAGCTTTGTTAATAGCTTTACAGGGGTAAACTTTAGACTTAAGTATACTGGAGTATTTAATAAAAATTCATTTTATAATGATGCTAAAAGCACTAATTTAAATTCGACGCTTACTGCGATTAATGCATTTGAAAATCAAAATGATATAGTTCTTATCTTAGGTGGAAAAAAACGAAGTGATGATATTAGTGAATTCGATGTCTTAAAAAAGTATACCTTAGACCAAATTTTATGCTTTGGAGATGCGGCAGCTGATTTAAGTAATCTTTTAGGGGCGAAACCATTTGAAACTTTAGATCAAATTTTTACTTATATTAGCTTAAACATCACAGGTAAAAATATTATTTTCTCTCCTGGCTTTCCTTCATTTGATCAATATCAAAACTTTGAAAAAAGAGGTGAAGATTTTAATCGTTTGTTTTTAGCTTTAATTGGGAATTAATATATCTAAAAAGATCTTTTTTATTTGCAAGAAGATGTTTAAGTCTATAGGATCTTAATTTACTTTTTAAGCTCCCATCACATAGTTTTTGGCTTTTATCTAAATTTGTTAGAACTTTTATGAGTTGAGATATTTTTATTTTAGATTTATAACGTTTATTGAACTTTTTTGTTAATTTATAGAGGTTCTTTCCATTAAGATTATTATTATAGGCTTCAACTATGGCCCTAATCAATCTTCTATTATTAATGAATTTTATCTTATTACTTATTTCTGTTGTTACTGCCGTAATTGCTGCTGCACCTGTTGCTACCATTCCTCCTCCTATAACCCAACCAAGAGCGGCCCATCCTTGTATGTTAAGAATTGTTGTTAATCCTGATGTTGCAACCATTGCGCTTACTCCCGCAATAGGAGTTCCAATAACAGCTAAGGGAGGTGTCCATATAAGCCACTTTTTTAACTGTTGCTCTCTTTCTATATATTCATCAAGACAGGTTTGTTGTTTATCTATGGAATTAAATTGTTTGTTTTCAATATTTATTTGCCCGTAGGATGAAAATGTTGCAAGTGTTAGAAGTAGTAACATAACTTTCATTTTAGTCTCCTAGTTAGTATGGAGGGGTTTTAGCATAAACATGGTGTAAAAATTCTATTTATGAAATAGATACATGCTTAAGCTCAATCTAAATATTCGAAACTTAAGAGATAAGTAATTTTTACATAAAGTATTCATGTATTTTTATGAGAACAAAGTCCAACTGCTTTAAGTCATTGTATACAGGAAAACTAATTCTAACTCTAGATCCTCTTAGATCAGTTAAAATATTATTTTCATTTAAAAAATTGAAGAATTTTTGTGCTGTATCAGTTGTTTGTAATTCAAAGCAAACAAAAAGACCAATAGCACTTAAGTCCTGTGATACAAGTTTTTTTTGAATAGAGGGGTGAAGAGAAGATATAAAGTATTCTTGTTGCTTCTTAGAATATTGAATAAATGTTTTGTGTGTAAACCCTTCTTGTAAGAAAAAATCCCAAATAGCATTAAATCTAAACAGTGCGCTAAAGTCTAGTGTTGAAGAGGCAAAGCGAAAACCATTGTCAGAATAATCTATCGATTGACAAAAGTCTTCTAGCTTGGAAAAATTTGCAAACCATCCAGTATTAACAGGTCTAAGAGTACAGTTTTTAGGAACACTCATAAAGCACATTCCTTCACCTGCTTGAGCGTACTTGTAACCACCAGCTATATAAAATATATCATCTATAATAGACTCAAGATTTGTATCGACAGCACAAAATGCATGATATCCATCTATAATGAGAAGTGTTTTTGTAGCTTTTTTCTTTATTATTCTTTGTATAAAATCCATAGAACAAGAAATTCCTGAGTTGAAAAAAACTTGAGACAGAAAAATTATTTGTATCTCATCATTTATTTTTTCTAAAAATTTTTTTTCGAACTTCTCTTCTTCCGTTGGTATTATATCAAGGTCAATTAAGGAGGCTTCCTTAAGACGCAAAAATTGTCTTTGTGCAGAATGAAATTCACTATCAGTTGTCAGTATTTTGATCTTTTTAGAAAAAGAAGAAATAACTCGTGCTAATAGTTCTTGAGTATTTGGAGCAAACGTTATTCTTTCATGGCCTTTAAAGTTTAGTATTTTAGCAATATGTTTCTGAGCTTTAGGTATTGCATTATTAAATATATAGTTCCATTTTTCATCACTATGTTTTGCTGAAAGTTTCCAATAAGACTGTTGTCCCGTAAAACTAATATCTGGCCAAAAGTAGTGACTATGGCTTGCAAGATGAATTTTACCTTCATGTCCATTTAAAAATTTTTGATAGTACTTTTTATAGTTATTCATGCATAAAACCAAGATTTACTTTTAGATTTTCAGGAAGTTTTGGAAGGTAAGCATTCGGTATTAAGAATGTGGCCATATCAAAAAAATCAGAAAAGATCTTATTATTATCAGCAGCTTTTTTTAAATAGTCGTGGCCACTAGATCCACCAGTTCCAATTTTTGTTCCTAACATTCTGTGAACCATAATGGCATGGTTGTATCTCCATTGAGTAAATAACTCATCAATTTCAATAAGATGGTTAATTAATCTATAAGGAAGTTGAAAAACAGGCTCATGTCTATATAAGCTTATAAAAATAGCTGAAAGTTTTGCTTTTTGAGATAGCTTTAGATCATCATTTTCAAGTAATGAATTATACTTTTCTTTATCAAATAAAATATCAAAGCTCTCTTTTGTAGCCTCTAAGTTTTTAAGCTCTATCATTTGTTGCATTTCATTTAAGGTCGTATTCTTTTTAATAAGATCTTTATCAGCTGTCAGCATTTTTTCAACAGCATCTTTATAACTTTTCCAAAAATCGAAATTATCTGTTTCCGTAAAAGGCATTCTAGATAACCATTTATCTACAAGTTCCAAAAGGGTTGGGCTGTTTTCAAGGCTTTTTAAATACTCTTTATCCTCTTCAGATAGCCTTGAGTTAAAAAATTTTTTGGCCATTGTTGTTCTTTGTTTTTCACGAAGGCCAAGCTTAAGTTCAATCGTTCTGAACTGAATACTTTGAAAACCTGAAGCTGGAATTAAGTAGTCTCTAAAATCCATAAAGTCCATAGGCGTCATGGTTTCAATGATTTTCATTTGCGCATTTAAGACTCTTTGAATTTCATTTACTCTAGCGAGTCTATGATTTACTAGACTGATTTGCTCTGGTGCTATGGTTTTATTTGAAAAAATATCGTATATGGAATCGATCTCATGGATTATTTGTTTAAACCAAAGCTCATAAGCTTGATGAATGATGATAAAAAGAGTCTCATCATGAGCTTCTTTACCATTTTTTTTACTCATTGGATTTTGTGCATCAAGTAGTTTATCAAGTTCTAGATAGCTTCCATAATATATAGGTTCGTGCTTCATTTTTCCTCTCATATAGGGTATTTTATATATGCTTAAATATTAGTATTGGAGATCGAAAATGGCAAAAAAACAGACCCTAGATAATACACAAGTTGGACAAAATATTAAAACACTTCAAGCTTTAATGAATGAGAATAATTTAGAGTATTTTTATATTTCAAGCTTTGACGAATATTTAAATGAATATGTTCCCATGAACGATTGTAGAAGATTCTATCTTACAAGTTTTTCTGGCTCTGTAGCTGAAGTTTTAGTTCCGGCTAGTGGTAAAGTAAAGCTTTATGTGGATGGAAGATATCATGAGCAAGCAGATCTTGAAGTTGATCTATCTTTAGTGGAAGTTGTTAAAGTTCCTCAAAATAAATCTCTAGCAGCAAATCTTTTGGAAGATCTTCCAGCTGATAAAAGCCTTGGTTATGAAGCGAAAAGAACTTCTTTAAAGATGTATAAAGAGCTTTCAAAAAATAATGATGTAACGGCCATCTCTTTAGATTCATCTATTAGTATGGATGGAAAGCTAAGTGAAAATCCAGTTCGTTTTATTGAAAAAGAATTTAGAGGTAATGATACAAAAGAAAAGTTAGCTAATATCTTTTCTGCTACAAAAGAAGATGCATACTTTGTTACAGCTATCGATTCTTTAGCTTGGATAACTAATTGTAGAGGGTATCATCTTCCAAATCTTTCAAGCTTTTTAGGAACAGCTTTAGTTACTAAAAATAAGGTATATGCTTTTGTAAATCCAAGTATTAATTTAGATGATTCTGTTAGTAAAAATACTGACGCCGTATTTATTAAAACTGATGATTTAGAAAGTGAATTATCAAAATTAAAAAGTAGTGAAAATATTAAATCTGTTATCATCGATGGATCAATGTTAAATGCAGATCTTTTTATAACTCTTAAAAATTGTTTCGGTGAAGATAATTTAAAAAATGTTCCAGGTGGACTTGTAAGTTTTCATTCATTAAAAGATGAAGGGGAGATCAAAGAGATTAAAAGAAGTTTTAATCTTGGAGATACTGCAATTTATAATACCATTAAATGGGTTAAGAATTCTGTTGCTAATGGAACGCAGATTAGTGAACTTGATTTATATAAGCAAACTACTATTGAGTATCAAAAACAAACAGCGCTAGAGCAAAGCTTTAATACAATTGCTGGTGTTGGTCCTAATGGATCGATTATTCACTATGGGGACCCAAAAGAAGATGTAAAAATTAAAGCTGATGATATGGTTTTATTAGATTCTGGTGGATACTTTGATGGTGGCTTTGCAACTGATACTACAAGAACTTTTATGGCAAGTAGTGAAGAGCCTACTGCTAAACATAAAGAAATTTATACTCTAACTTTAAAAGGAATGCTTCAGTGTCAACATGCAGTTTTTCCTGAAGGAACTCCTGGTATTGTATTAGATGGATATGCAAGAAAACCAATTTATGATGCAGGAATGGACTTTATGCATGGAACAGGTCATGGAATTGGAGTTCACGTTCATGAAGGTGGAGTAAGAATAGGAAAGAGTAATCTTCCTATGAAAGAAGGACAAGTTGTATCTATTGAACCAGGAATTTATATTCCAGGATTTGGTGGAGTAAGATTAGAAAATATAGCTCATGTTGTAAAAGCTGAAGATAAACCAGGTTTTTTAAGGTTTGATCCATTAGTATATATTGGTTTTGAGCCAAGTTTAATTGAAGAGTCAATGTTAACTAAAGATGAGTTAACTTGGTTAAATGAATACGAAAATAAATGTAGTGAATTAGGAAGATCTTTTAGATAATTATTGAAGGAGTAATATATGTTTGAAAATTTTAATGTACCACAGGAATTAATACCAACGGATCCAAGATTTGGAGTTGGTCCATCGTTAGTACCAGTTGAGTTTATGCAAAGACTGGCTGAAACGAAGACTGAATTACTAGGTACTTCTCATAGAAAGCCAGCGATTAAAAACTTAGTTAAAGAAGTTCAAGAAGGATTAAAAAAATACTTTAATCTTCCAGAGGGGTATGAAGTTGTTATTGGAAACGGAGGGGCAACATTTTTATTTGATATGATTGGCCTTGGTCTTGTAAATAAGTCATCAGCTCACTTTACAACAGGAGAGTTCTCAACAAAATGGTATAAGTCACATAATAAAATCCCTTGGATTAACGCTGAAAATATTAGCGTTGAGTATGGACATGGAATCAATCCAAAAGATATGGATGGACATGATATGATCTGTTGTACTTTAAATGAAACGTCGACAGCTGTGATGGTTAATGAACTACCAGATCTTAGAAACACGGATAAGTTATTAGCTATTGATGCCACTAGCGGAGCAGGACAAATTCCAGTAGATTTTAATAAAGTAGATTTATACTTTTTTTCACCTCAAAAAGTATTTGCAAGTGAAGGTGGAACATTTATTGCGATTATGTCTCCTAAGGCATTAGATAGAGCAAAAGCAAATTATGATAGAGATTCATACATTCCTGAGATTATGTCTTGGAAACTTGCTATTGATAATTCACTAAAGAATCAAACTTATAATACTCCATCTGTTTCAACTTTATTTTTCTTGAATGAGCAAGTGAAGCTTATGAATGAACTAGGTGAGTGCAAGGTTGTAGATATGGCAAAAGAAAAAGCTAACTATATTTATGACTGGGCGAACTCGAAAGACTATCTAGCATGTTATGTGGAAGATGAAGCGTTTAGATCTATTGCTGTTGCCACTATCAATGTCGATGATAAGTATCCAGTTCCTGATCTGACAAAAAGATTGAGAGATCTAGGGGTTATTTATGATATCGATTCTTATAGAAAACTTGGTAAAAACCAGTTTAGAATTTCTTTATTTCACAATGTGACTTTAGAGAATTTAAAAAAGCTAACGAGAATTATTGATTTGGCTATTGAAAGTGTTTAATTATTAAGGCTCCCAAAAGGAGCCTTAAATGTTTTTTACTGTATAATTTTTAAAAAAAATGTATTAAGTTGATTTTTACTATCTTCTTGAGCAAAATTAAAACCTGATTTTGTAATAGTTGCATCGTAGTCTATTAAAAGTGAATCGTCACCTGTATCAAGTCTAGAGTTAGAGTAACTAATGCTAACTTTATCATTGTTGACATAAATAGTTTCAGAAGCTGGTGAATTAAAACTTGTTCCTGTAATCGTTAAGCCTCTTGAGGAGCCGTTATGAGTAAATGTAAGAGATGTTGAAACTCTACGAACATTATCTATGCTTTCACTATTTATACTACCTGCTGAAACATTAGTACAGCTACTACTTGAAACAGTATTTGTCACTTGTACATTGTTTTCATCAAAGTCGGAGGTAATATCTACTCCAATGTCATAATGAAGTGTTCCGCTGTATTGGCATGTATAAATTGGATCAGTATCTACTTCAGGTTCAGGAATACAACTTGTAAGTAAAGTGATAAGAGATAAAAGTATAAAACTCTTTAAATAATAAGACATTTTCAAGGCTCCTTTTCTTATAAGAACATTTAATCCTATTCGAATATTTGGTGCAAGGGGTATTTTATTCCATTTTTCGCACTTTAGATCTAATTTTCATATATATAGCATCTTATGGATATATTTTACCTTTAAAGCTGTATGTTATATTTTTTGCGCAATTTAAATGGAGAGTTATAATGAAGTACTTTTTTATTATTTTAATTAGCACAAAAATATTTGCATCTGATTTTTTTAATATGTCAGATATAAAGAAAATGAGTTTTTTAAATGATAAGGCCACTTATATAAGTGATATTAAAAGTGTAAAAACATTTATAAAAGAAAATAAGTCTGTACTAATTAGTTTTGACTCTTTAGCAAAGAGTGAAGCTAAAGTGTGGTGGGATACAATTTATGAAGGACCATTTTTTCCTATTAATAGTAAAGTTCATATAAAGATTGATGGATTATATACTTTTGAAAATAAAGTAATAGCTCTGTTAGGCTCTATATCGCAAGATGCAATAGATATTTCAGATTCTAAATGTGACTACAATACAAATCATGAATATGTGATTTATAGCGAAGCTTGCTATGAGGGTATTATTTATCAATCACTATATATGGATTTTAGAGGAGACTTTATTGAAAGTCATTTATATCCAGAGTTTTTAGGGGATTAACTTATCTTCTAAAAGCTTGCCTTCTTGCTTTTTTCAAATCATATTCATTAAAGTCTGTCATATATAAAGACTGAGATTCAAATAGTCTTAGATCGACGGGGTCTTTATAGTACATAGAGCTTTCTAGTAGATAGCAATACTCTGAGTCTTGAGCTTTTTTGTTCTCAATCTCAGAAATATTACTAACTATAGGGCATTTAATCTGCACTTTTTTATTAATATTGATTTTTTTGTGTGCAAGTTCAGTTTCTATCTGTTCAATTTGAACTTGAAACTTAGCTTTTTCTATTCGATCAAATCTTCGACTTCTCATTTTTACTTTTAAGCTTTTATATTTTGTACGAAGTTTTTTTCTTGTATACTCTAGTGCTAAGTTATCTTTTCTCATTAAAATATCAACCCAACCTTGAATAGAAAGTTGTTTTGTATTTGAATGCCAAAAAGTTTTGTCAAAGACAGCTTTCTTATTGTCAACAAGAACAAGAGGTGCGACGTGGTAAGACCAATCACCGCCTCTTTGTTTTAAGTATTTTGATGTATAAAAAATAAAAATTTTATTCGAATAAATACGATGTGTTTCATACATATTATAGGCCCATATATATGCTTTATTATAGCATTGAGCTTTTGTTTTTGTGTTATTATTTAATTTACTATAAATCTGTTTAGCTTCTTTTTTAGTCAAGTTTGTCATAGTGAAGTTATCACTAGGACTTTTGTATACTTGCGCAAAACTTAAGCTTGTTAATAGGGAAAAAACTAGTATTATTTTCATTTATAATTCCTTATTTTCTTTTTTTGTTTTTGCTACCATCATTTTTATTATATCCAGCTAAAAAATCGCGTTTAAACTCTAAGAATCTATCTTCTAGGATGGCCTGTCTTGCTCTATCTGCCATAGATTTATAAAAAGCAATATTATGCTCAGTAGCTAATATCTGACCTAAGATTTCATTTGAATCAAATAAGTGTTTCATATAAGCACGAGAAAAGTTTTTATTAACGTAGTTATCTAGATTAGGCTCAATTGGAAACTTATCACTTCTATAGTTTTTATGAGTAATTCTGATTTTACCTCTATTAGTAAAAAGAGTTCCACCACGAGCAAATTTTGTTGGAATGATACAATCACTCATATCAACCCCATGTTCCCAGATCATAAGCAAATCTTCTGGCATACCAACACCCATAACATATCTAGGTTTATCTTTTGGCATTTTTGGTGCCGTGTACTTTACAGCTTTTTCCATAAGCTCCGGGCCTTCTCCAACTGATACACCACCAATAGCGTATCCTGGAAGATCTCTTTTTATAAGTTCTTGTAGACACTCATCTCTATATTCATCAAAAGTTGATCCTTGAATAATTCCAAAAAGTGCTTGTTTTGGATTATCCCAAGTTTCAATACATCTATCTAGCCATCTATGAGTTCTATCGATACTTCTTTTTACATATTTTTTATCAGCAGGGTATGGAAT
>JAOARC010000004.1 GCA_025210745.1 Bacteriovoracaceae bacterium | reverse complement strand
TTTCAAGCCTAGGTAAGGTTCTGCGCGTTGCTTCTAATTAAACCACATAATCCACCGCTTGTGCGGGCCCCCGTCAATTCCTTTGAGTTTTCGTCTTGCGACCGTACTTCCCAGGCGGAGTACTTAATGCGTTAGCTGCGTCACTAAAGGGGTTAAACCTCTAATAACTAGTACTCATCGTTTACGGCGTGGACTACCAGGGTATCTAATCCTGTTTGCTCCCCACGCTTTCGCGCCTCAGCGTCAGTACTCATCCAGGTAGGCGCCTTCGCCACCGGTGTTCCTTCACATCTCTACGGATTTTACCCCTACACGTGAAATTCCCCTACCCCCTGTGAGACTCTAGATTAGCAGTTTCAGACGCAGTTTCGGGGTTGAGCCCCGAGATTTCACATCTGACTTGCTTATCCGCCTGCGCGCGCTTTACGCCCAGTAAATCCGAACAACGCTTGCACCCTCCGTATTACCGCGGCTGCTGGCACGGAGTTAGCCGGTGCTTTCTTCTACAGTACCGTCAAACACTATGGGTATTAACCATAATACCGTTCTTCCTATAGGACAGAGCTTTACAATCCGAAGACCTTCCTCACTCACGTGGCATTGCTGCATCAGGGTTTCCCCCATTGTGCAATATTCCCTACTGCTGCCTCCCGTAGGAGTCTGGACCGTGTCTCAGTTCCAGTGTGACTGATCATCCTCTCAGACCAGCTAGACATCGTCGCCATGGTAGGCCGTTACCCCACCATCAAGCTAATGTCACGCAGGCCAATCTCTTAGCGAGAGCCGAAGCCCCCTTTCCTGTATTTTTTCAATGTATACAGCTTATGCGGTATTAGCACCGTTTTCACGATGTTGTCCCCCACTAAAAGGCATATCACCTACGCGTTACTCACCCGTGCGCCACTGTACTCACCCCGAAGGGCTTTCTCGTTCGACTTGCATGTATTAGGCATGCCACCAGCGTTCGTTCTGAGCCAGGATCAAACTCTCCAAGTAATATACTTAAAATCATTTGTTAAAATTGACTCATATAAACTAACTAGTAGTTTGTGTTCGTTTCTGAATGTAACCGTCAAAGCGGCCCGTCCGACATCTTCATTAATAATGTAAACATTATTAAATCCAACCATTCATTCATCGGACTGTTCATAATTGAACGGGTCCTTTCTCATCTATTTTCGACCATGCAAGCATGATCAAAACTTATTTACTTATTCAATTGTCAAAGAGCAAAAACACTACTTAGTAACTCTTAAGTTACTTGCTAAAAGCGTTTCGTGTTTTTCAGTGAGATGCATATTATGTTTTTAAAAATACTACGTCAACACTTTTTTTATAAAAAAATAACTTTTTTTTTATTTTTTTAGTGGGTACCCACCAGCTTCTAAAGTGGCCACTACTTTTTGCTCCGAATCCTTGATTAATGCTGGATCTAAAGTCTTATTAGGGTCTTCAAACGTCACTCTAATAGTGATCGCTTTAGTCCCATCTTCCATATTAAAGATATCAACAATCTTTCTTGAGCTTAATTCTTTAACCTTAAGCTTTTTCAAAGTATCAAGGACTACACCTGCTTTAGCGTCGCTATCAGCAATAACAGTACAGTCAAACGTTGAAACTGGATATTTTGAAATTGGAACGTATTTAGTTTTACTTTTAATCTGCCTATTTTGGAAGTCGGTAAAATCTATCACAGCTAAAGTTAAATTCCCCTTAACCTTAAAGTTTCTTAGCATTAAAGGATGTACAGATGTAATAACACCATTAAACTTTCCCATAACTCTAACATTTAAGTACTCGTGAGGATGTACACCACTCCACTGATCATCTATTAAAGCATTTTTAAACTTAGGATTTTTCTCACTAATGTCAAAAGAAATATTTAAACTGTTAAGAAGTTTTTTTACATCATTAATCGTTTCAATAAACGTTGTTTTTGACTTAGAAAAAGATCCAATAATTAATTGAGATCGCTCAGCAGAAAAGTTTTTATCACAAGGAAGATATGATCTACCTAACTCAAAAAACTTAAATGAATCATAGTTCTTAGCATTCACAGCTACTGTATTAAGAGCATGAGGTACTAAAGAAGGTCTCATTCTATCTGCATCTTGAGATATTGCATTTACTAAAACAAGATCTTCATTCATAAAAGTCCAGTTAGCTTTTTCTAAAAGTTTTTCTCCTATTAAAGGATAAGTCATCGTCTCTAAAGCATTTGCTCTATAAACCATAAAGTCTGAAATCTTTCTGTGTAATACTTTAGCTGGTGATAATCTTGTAGTTTGAATATCACTCTTTGGACTAATTGGATTTATATTATCATAACCAATCATTCTACCAACTTCTTCAATGATATCAGCTTCATTTTCAATATCTTTTGTTGTTCTAAATGTTGGTATCGTTAATTTAAATTCACCATTATTAACTTCAACACCAAAGTCTAAACTTTTAAAAATAGAAGTTAGCTTTTGTGTTCCTACAGTATGTCCTAAAGTTGTTTCAATTTTATTAGTACTTGTATCAATTTTTAAGTTTTCAATTTTAGATAAATCATCCCCATCATATTGAGGCTTACCAATAACCTTCGCTTCAGGACATTCTTTTAAAACTAAATCAATAGTTCTAAGCATTGTCGTATATAAAGCTTTTGAGTCTAATGATTTTTCATATCTAGAAGAAGAATCTGTTCTAAGACCTAATCTAGTAGACGTTTTTCTAACTCTATCAGCTTCAAAGTTAGCCACTTCAATAAAAATATTTTTAGTAGAATCTGTAACACCACTATTTAGACCACCCATAACTCCTGCTAATACTAATGACTTTTTATCATCAGCAATAACTGTATCTGTGGCGATTAGTTTTCTATTCATCTCATCTAACGTAGTGAACTTTTCTGATTCTTTTGCGCACTTAATATGAATGTTTCCTTCAATTGTACTTCGATCAAAAATATGAAGAGGTATACCAAGCTCTAACATAACGTAGT
Source organism: Bacteriovoracaceae bacterium (assembly GCA_025210745.1). Lineage (GTDB taxonomy): Bacteria > Bdellovibrionota > Bacteriovoracia > Bacteriovoracales > Bacteriovoracaceae > CAKZJW01. The sequence goes on along the minus strand of JAOARC010000004.1, from coordinate 67,753 downwards.
TTGAAATATCTACGATATTATTAATTGGTCTAAGGCCAACAGCTTCTAATCTTGCTTTAACTTTAGCTGATGATTCTTTAACTGTTACACCATCAAGACATATTCCATAGTAAGCTTTACATGAACTATCTTTATCAACTTTTACTTTTATAGGAGCATCAGCATCTGAAAATTTATCTTCAATATTTTTTACAAATGAATTATCAAAAGGATTTTTTAATTCATTTTCATAACAAGCAGCAAACTCTCTAGCTAATCCATAATGTCCCCAAAGATCAGGTCTATGAGTTAGAGATTTATTATCTACATCTAGTATTACATCAGCTGTTAAACCAAAGTAGTCGATCATAGCCGTACCAACCACAGCATCATCTTTTAGCTCTAATAATCCATCCGAAACTTCACCATGACCTAACTCATCTGCACTACAAAGCATTCCTTCTGAAAGAACACCTCTAATTTTTTTAGGCTCTAGAGTTAGACCATTTGGCAATGTTACTCCTAATGGAGCATATGGGATTTTTAATCCTTCTTTTACATTACCTGCACCACATACAACTTCTTTTGTACTATCACCGTAGTTAATAGTAACTAAGTTAAGTTTATCTGCTTCAGGGTGCTTTCTTATTGATTCAATTTGTGCGACTTTAATAAGCTCTAAATGTTTAAAAGTTGTTTTAACTTCTTCTACTTCAGCTGTTGTCATTGTAAATGAATTAGCTAAATCATCCGCATTCATATCCGGTAAATTAGTAAATTCTTTAATCCAATCTAATGAAATTAACATACTATATCCTTAAAACGTTTTAAATTGTTCGTTAAATCTTAAATCCCCAGAGTGCAGGTGCCTAATATCTTCAATGGCATACTTAACCATAACTAGACGATCTAATCCAAGACCAAAAGCAAAACCATTATACTCATTTGGATCTATTCCACCGGCCTTTAGAACCTCAGGGTGAACCATTCCACAAGGAAGTAATTCTAACCATCCAGAGTGCTCTGATTCACCTTTTTTTGGATCAGGTTTTTTCCATCTAATATCTAATTCAAATCCAGGCTCTACAAATGGAAAATATCCAGGTCTTAGCCTTACTTCCATATCTTTTTTAAAGATCTCTTTTAAAAGCGTCTTCATAAAGTAAATAAGATTACCTACTGTAATATCTTTTCCAACCATCATTCCTTCTAATTGGTGAAAACACATTTCATGAGTAGCATCAGTTCTTTCACATCTAAAAACTTTTCCAGGACCTACAAACTTAAAAGGAGGTTTCTTACTTTCCATTCCTCTTACTTGAATTGTTGAAGTATGAGTTCTAAGTAAGTGCTTCATATCTTTAAACCAAAAAGTATCTTGCATATCACGAGCAGGATGAGTTTCTGGAATATTTAAAGCTTCAAAGTTGTGCCAATCATCTTCAATATGTGGACCATCTAAAACATCAAAGCCCATAGAAATAAATATATCTTCAATCTCTCTTTGAATTTGAGTTACAGGGTGAAGTCCAGCTGCTTGAAGACCTTTTTCTAGAATATCATCAGTTAAAGTATAATCTATTTTATCTTTAGCTAATTTAGCATTAACAGCTTTTACTTCAATATCATTAAGTTTTGATTGAACAAGCTTTTCAATTTGTCCTTTCATTTGATTCGAAACAGGACCAACTTGTTTCTTTACTTCTACAGAAGCATCTTTTAAAGATTTTAGAATCTCAGATAAAGACCCTTTTTTTCCAAGAACACTAGACTTTAGATTTAATACATCGGCCTGTGTCTCTAAGCTTTCAATTTTTGATTTAAAATCATCAAATAAGCTATTTAATTTATCTAACATATATTCTCCAAATTATTTTGTTTTAATTCTTTCAAAATAAGAAACTAATTCATCTGTTGTTACAAGAGCTGTTCCCTTTTTACCAACAACAACACCAGAAGCGCAGTTTCCAAGCCATCCAGCCTCTTCTAAATTAGCTCCCGCGCTCATAGCAGCAACGATTGTACTAATAGCTGTATCCCCAGCTCCTGATACATCAAAAACTTCTCTAGCAACAGTTGGAATTTCAGTGAACTCACCAGATCCTTTAGTATCTAGCATTCCCATGCCTTTAGCACCTAAAGTGATAATAACTTTTTCTAAGCTAAGTTTATCAATTAAGATCTTTGCTAGCTCCACTGGAGCGACATCACTATTATATCCAAGAGCATTTACCATTAGTTTTGCTTCTAAGTGATTTGGCTTTAAAAGAGTTGCCCCCTTATACCAATGAACAGGTGTGGTTCTAGATGGATCAACGCAGATCATTTTTCCATGCTCTTTACAGTGAGAAAAAAGATGAGAACAAATTCTTTCAGTTACAAGACCTTTTCCATAATCTTCTAGTATTACAGCCGAGTGTGTTGGAATAAATTCATCTATTCTTTCGATCAAACGGCTAGTGGTATCATTACCAATAGGTTCTTTTGTCTCATAATCAATTCTACAAATTTGCTGAGTATCAGTAACAACTCTTTCTTTAAAAGTTGTCATTCTATCCGCATCCCTTAGAATTCCCCAAGTTTTCAGTCCAGAGTCATCTAAAAGAGATTCTAAAACATTAGCATTTTTATCATCACCGATTACTCCACATATTGTTGAGTTTACTCCAAGGCTTTTAAGGTTATCTGAAACATTTGTCGCTAGACCTAATTTTAACCACTCCTTCTTAACCTCTAAAATGGGTACTGGAGCTTCAGGAGAGATTCTATTTACTTGCCCTGACGAATACTTATCTACACCAACATCTCCAACTACAAGTACGGGATCAATTGTAGAAAAGTTATCAATAATACTTTTAAATCTGTCTTTGCTAATCATAATTTAAGCCTTAAAAATCTCTTCTTTATTTTTATAATGATCAATAATTGTCTCTATAACCTGATCAATATTCATTTTTGTTGTATCAACTTCAATAGCATCACTTGCCTTAACTAAAGGTGCATTGGATCTTGTGCTATCTTTTTGATCCCTATCTTTTATATCTTGTAAAATTGATTCAATAGTATACTTAGAATCATTTGCTGGATCTTTTTCAATAAGTTGATCTAATCTTCTTTTTGCTCTTACTCTATCATCAGCAGTCAAAAATATTTTTAAAGCAGCTTTAGGAAAAATAACCGTCCCAATATCTCTTCCCTCTAAAATGGAAGGTTTTTCTTTAGCAATCTTTCTTTGAATTTTCTTAAGATAACTTCTTACCTCATCAAAGCTTGAATAAAATGATGCTAAAGCTGAAACTTCATGCTCTCTAATTTTCGTTGTTAAGTCGACACCATCGATTCTAATAAGAACATCTTGTGTTGGTGCGTATTCAAAATTAATATTTTCTAGAAAGTTTTTTATCTTCGATGCTTCTTTAATATCTTTTTGTCCCAAGACAACAGAAAGCCCACGAAACATTGCTCCGGTATCTAAATAAGTTAGATTTAAGATTGTACTAATTTTTTTTGCGATAGTTGATTTACCACTTCCACTAGGACCATCAATCGCTATAACTCGATCCAAATTCATCTAAGTTACCTAATTTGCTAGAAAATTCTTCATTTAATTGAAGCGAATCATATCGTTTTTTATCATATAGGGCCAGTAAAACGGGATTTATTCTAGATTCTATGGTTTGGTTTTGCGATGCAAGATGAACTTGCTCGCTCCACTTAGGATATGTTCCATTAAAGCTATAGGCATGAGATTCAATAATTAATGAATAGGCCAATAACTCCTGTAGACTTAATTTAAGAAGCTTGCTCTTTTGATTAGAAAAAAGAACTTTTTCCCTATTAACATCAAAGCTTGAACTAACATCTTTTAATTCTTGTATTTGACTTACAAGAAGCTTTCTATTTTCCAGTAAAGAAAAAAGCTGTATTCCGATATCTTCTAGTTCAGATCTTCTTTGTTCTAGCCTACTCATTTAAAGCTTAACCTGAATTTTGTTATATGCAGTTACGATTTTATTTAAATAATGATTATTCTTTCCAACTCCATTATTTAAGTTTCTCATAGTCCAAGTGGGTCCCATATTATATGCAATTGAAGCTAGCTTATAGTCATTAAACTTCTTTTTTAACTCCCAAAAATATAATACGCCTAACTCAAGTCCTATAAGGTCATTTGATCGGTAACTTAATTTAGATTGATACTTATTATATAAATACTTATAAGTTGAAGGCATTATCTGCATTAAACCAGAAGCTCCCTTGTGGCTTTTACTTCTATATCTAAAATGACTTTCGACCCATACTTTTGAAATTACCCATGCTGGATCTACACTGTATTTATGAGATAGCTCAATAATATAAGGTAGATACTTTTTCGCATATGGTTTAATAGAAGGATCTACTGCATTTAAAGTTTTTGTTTGAATACTTGGTATAACACTAAGATCACTTCTATCTACTTTTATCTTCGCTGCTCCAAAAACAGCAATAAAAATAAGCATAAGTGTACCGTTGTTTATAACAGGTAGTGTTATCTTTTCTAATATGTTCGTCTGTATCCAATACATGCAGGCTTTATTACCCTTTCGAGTTAATAAAAGTAAATAAATTTATTGTAAATCAGGGAAATTCGGCTCATTATTTTAGGGTAAAACTTATTAAGGAATATATATGTCACAAAATAATCTTCAAAATCAAAAATCAGCATACCTTGCGCAGCACAAAGATAACCCAGTACACTGGCATCCATATAGCAAAGAAATTATAGAAAAAGCAAAAAACGAGAACAAACCAATATTTTTATCTATCGGGTATTCTTCATGCCATTGGTGTCATGTCATGTCTCATGAATCTTTTGAAGATCAAGTTACAGCTGATTTTTTAAATGAAAACTTCATTAATATAAAGATCGACAGAGAAGAACATCCAGATATTGATAACTATTATCAAATGGCCGCTCAGATTACTTCTCAAAGAGGTGGATGGCCACTAAGTGCGTTTTTACTTCCTGATATGAGACCATTTTTTGTTGGTACTTACTTTCCAAAAGTAACTCAAGGGCAAATGCCATCATTTATGGATGTTGCTAAGGAGATGTCTACTTCTTTTAAAGAAGACTTTAAAAATATGGAAGAAAATGCAAATAATATTACAACAGCTATCAAGCAGCTACCTGAGGCGAGTGAAAAAGTTGAATTTGAAGGACATTTTCCTGCTCCCGCGGCAATTATAAATGCCATAAAAAATTACGAAGATGCTGATAATGGTGGATATGGTGCTGCTCCAAAGTTTCCTCAATTTTCATTTTATGAATTTGCAATTGAGCAAATACTAGAAGGAATGATTCCAGAAGAATTTGGTACTCATATTGTTCTATCTGTAGAAAAAATGCTTATGGGTGGAATGTATGATCATGCAAAAGGTGGAGTTCATAGATATAGTGTTGATGAAAAGTGGCTAGTTCCTCACTTTGAAAAAATGCTTTATGATCAAGCAGGTCTTTTAAGACTTTTAATAAAAACATCTTTAATCTACCCTTCACCATTAGTTTATGATGGTATTATTCAAACACTAGAATATCTAAGATCAGAAATGCTAAGTGAACAAGGTTATTTCTTTAGTGGACAAGACGCTGATAGCGAAGGAGTTGAAGGCCTATACTTTACTTTTACTAAAGATGAATTTATGGATGCTATTGTTGATCATGATGAAAAGCTAAGTGATCATATGGATAATATTTTAAAGTGGTTCAAAATTACTGATAAAGGAAACTTTGAAAAGAACTTAAATGTTATTAGTCTTGATGCTTCCTTAAAGGAAGATATATATGGACCAGAAAACTGGGAAATTGTTAGATCTGTAAGAGTGGCTCTATTGGAAGCAAGAAAAGATAGAATTCCTCCTATGACAGATAATAAAGGTGTAGCAAGTTGGAACTTTCAATTATTAACAGCTCTTTTAGATGTTATTCAATACTCAAGAGTTGAAGTAATTACAAAATCAGCTTATGAACTACTATCAGAAAACTTTGAAAAAATTCATGAAGTATTTATGTCTAAAAAAGATGAGTTATCATCAAGAATTCATACAACGACTTCAAACGAAGATATAACTCCATTATTTGAAGACTATGTTTCATTTGTTGAAACTCAACTTAGATTCTATGAGCTAAGTGGATCGGAAAGCTTTAAACAAAATGCAAAAGGTACATTAGACTTTATCTTTGATCACTTTTATAAAGAAGGTGCTTTTTTCACAAGATCATTAAGTGAAAATAAAAATAGAGAATTTGAAAATATCCATACTCCTATTTTTGATCAATCTTATAAAAGTTCTTTATCTACGCTAATCTTATTACTAAGAAAATGGGAAGTTTCATTAGACTTACAAGAAGAAGTAAAAAAGATTTCAGCCGTTATTGAAACTTTAACTCACCTATCTTTACAAAACCCTCTTGCTTTTGGAGAGACTCTAAGAGCATTAACTTATCCAGATATGGCATTTAAAAACTTAGAAGTTCCAAGATCGTGGATTAATAATAATATGATTCAAAGATTCTATCCTCACTTTAGTTCAAGGTTTTGTTTAAACTATACTGATAGTGAAAATGAATGGCAGATTTGTAACAAGTCTGCTTGTGAGCAAAGTGGATCTGACTTTGAATCATTCGCTAAGATTTTCACACCAAAAGAAAATGACCAAGCTTAAAGTCTTAGACTTATGTTCAAGACTACCTGGGCCACTTGCTGCTAAATACTTTGTAGATAAAGGAGCAAGTGTCACTAAGTTAGAAACGAAAGAAGATCCTTTTAAAAAGTCATCCCGTAAAATCTTTAATGATTGGTATCATACGATCAATAAAGATAAGAGTATCGTTACAGATACAGATGAGACTTTTGATATCATCATTGCTCCCTATAAAGTTGATACTTCAAAATATAAAACAAAAGTTCTTATTAAAATTTCATCTAATCAAAAAAACACTCCATTACATGACTTAGGAGCTCTTAGTAAGTCTTTGGCCTATAAAGATTTTGGAGATTATAAACTTCCCTTTTTACCTTTAATGGGTGTTTTATTTGCATCTCAAATATATAGTGAAGCCCTTTGGGGTCTTTTAGAATATAAAGGTATTAAAGTTGAAAAAAATGTTTTTTTAAGTGATGTTGCTAGGAAATCATTTGATGTACTAGCAAGTAAGAATCCCCCTGTTCATACAGGTAACTATCCTTGCTACAATATCTACCAGCTAAAAGATAAGAGCTTTGTATCCTTAAGTGCTTTGGAGCCATATTATTGGGAAAAGTTCTGTGAAACATTTAAGATTTCTTTACATAGTACTGATCCATTTGATACCACTATTAATACATATAACACTGTTCAAGATACTTTAGGTGCTTTTTCTAAAGATGATCTTAAGGACATTTTGGCAGAAAATAACTTTTGCCTAGAACAAATATAAAAGGACAAAATTATGAGTCAAAATGTAATTGGATTTCACTACACTTTAAAAGATAAAGATGGAAACACAATTGATACTTCTGTTGGAGCTACCCCTCTTTTAATTTTAGAAGGTACTGGACATATTATTCCTGGACTTGAAAAAGAAATCACATCTTTAAATATTGGTGACAAAAAACAAGTTCATGTAACACCAGCCGATGGATATGGAGAAGTTATTAGTGACTTAATTATTACTGTTAAGAAAACTCAATTTCCAGAAGGAACTGAATTAAAACTTGGAGATCAATTTCAAGTAAATGAAGATCCACATGCACCGCTTTTTACAGTAATTGAAATCAAAGATGAAGAAGTTGTTGTAGATGGAAATCACCCAATGGCAGGAAAAGACTTATTCTTTGATATTGAAATCACTGAAAAAAGAGAAGCAACTGCTGAAGAGCTTGCTCATGGACATGCACACGGTGAAGGTGGACATCAACACTAAGAAGAAATCGCTTTATATTTTAAAATATCAGAATTTTGGGGAGTTGGACCGTAAAAAGATGGCTCCCCCTCTACAACATTTCCCTCTACTTCTCCTTGAATAACCTTAATAGAGATATTAATAAAATCACCAAAATTATTAATAACATTTCTCATACCATCTTCAACACTTTTCACTCGAGGTAAAATCATTTGATGAATAATTTTACCAGAATCAATTTGTTCCGTTATTTCATGACATGTCATCCCTTGTTGACTATTATTTAAAATTGCCCAAAAAATCGGAAATCGCCCTTTGTTGTTTGGCAAAATAGAAGGATGAAAATTATATATTTTTAACATCGGTATGTTTATAATTTCTCGTGAATATATTTGAGATGTAATAGATAACACAACATTAATATCGTTTAAAGTTATAGTATCTTGAAACTCTTTAGAGTTAACGGAATCTACTTTTTTTAACTTATATCCATAGTAAAGACATAAATGTTCTAAGCTCATATTCTTTTTGAGTCGACTCGGCATAGGGCATTTAGAGAATATCAACTTAACAAAGGATTTTATTAAATAATTGAATAGAAAATATTTACTCATTATCTTAATACTCTGTTTTAGATATTCTTTTTTATTATCTCTTTTTTTGAAAAAGTCAGTATAGTAAACAGTCTTATATAGATTGTTGGATTTTATTACTTTTTCTATAGGATTTAAGAATAAAACATCATCTCGATTAATAATAAGTAATGCCTTAGTGTTCATATAACTGCTCAACTCTTTTCATCTTTTTCAAAGAACGCTCAAAAGTATAATCAAGTACTTTTATTCTTGGGCGCTCTAAATTTTTCCTAGAACAAAAATCATCAAAACTATCAAGAAGTAAATCTGTGAGGTCTTCATCACTACTTATATATGCAGTAATACTATCTGGATCATGTTGAACAATACGGTATTCTTTAATTTCATCAGAAGATGTTATAACTTGTCTTCTGATAAAGTCAGGAAATATAGGGATAAGCTCACCATTCTTACTTCGAAAGTAGAAAATATCATCTTCTCGGCCTTCAATTTGCTCTATTGCAGTTAAGTGCGACCCACATAAACACGGCGTCTCTTTAAGTGTTAAAATATCATTTAATTCATACCTTACAATAGGCTGAGTTTTTCTTGCCATGTCCGTAATAATAGGAAAAAATTTTTTCTTTTCCTTATCAATAAACTTTTTTTCAATAAAGATAAAATCTTCATTTAGATGCATAGTTCCATGTTCACACGTGTAACCTAAGAAACCTTCTGTACACTGATATAATTGATGAATTGGTTGCTTAAAAACGCGCTCTAAATATTTTTCATCCAGTGGATCTAAAACTTCAGCTACAGAAATTACTTTTTTGGGAGCTATACTTAACTTTCCTTCCTCTACTTTTTGAGCAAGAATTCGAAGCATTGAAGATGGAGCAACAAGAATCGATGGTGAAAATTCTTCTAATGATAAAATAAGAGTATCAACCTTCTCTATTAAGTCAAAGAACTTAAAATTAATTTTTCTAGAGCCAAGTGTTTCATAAAGATTATTATTTGCTCTTAAAAAAAGAGCTATATTCTGTTTTTCTAAAATACTACCTGGTAAAACTTTCGCTAAAATAGTTCCGACCCAGGTCGCCTTTTCCTTTTCACTTACAAGAAACATACCTCTATTACCACTTGTTCCAGAAGATAAACCAATATCAATCTGCTTTAAACTAGACGAAAAGTCTCTTGTTCTTTCAGCTCTTAATGCTATATCTAAAGCTTCTTTCTTTTTGATATCGACGGTCACGATGTCATTAAAGCTTTCCATCATAACTTTTTTGTTCATTATTGGAATATCAGTAAAGTTTTTATATTTTTTATAATAAGGAGAATATTGTCTTAAAAATTTCATATGCTTCTTAATTTCATTATTTTGAAAGTGCTCCAAAGCCTTACGACTAGAAAAAGATCTAAAATAGCGAAATTTAGTATAACTTATCAATATCCTTAATATTTTTATAACCATGAATTTATAATACTTCATAGAAGTAATGAGCTAAATATTTGATGTAAAAATTACTATCAGTGTATAAGTTTTTGTCATTGTTAACCTTTTAATCAAATAAGCCTAGTAAAGGTTTCTAACTCCAAGTTGTGCATAAGTATGAGTTATTAATGTTCCATTTGATCGCGTAAAAGGTTTTTTACTAACTGTTTCCAAGGTTTGTATATATATTATTAGTAAAATCTATTTAAATTTGTATCTTTTTTAGACAGCTGTCATAAAATAATAGCTAAGAATAAAGATATCTATCTAATATCATATAAAATTAATTATTAAAAGGTTGGCACTCAGCTTGCTAAAAATGTTAATTATTATTAACAGATATTTTACCAGGACTGATAAAAACAACCGTTCTGAGAAAATACCAAGAACTTCAAACTATTATTATAATAGTTTTTTAAGGAAAGTTTTATGAAATTATTACTATTATTATTCACTTTTATACTGTCAGCATTCTCCCAAGTTCCTTTATATGGTGAACATCAACTAAAACGTATTCAACCAGATACTATTCTTTATATTGAAGGAGATCTTTTTACACAATCCGATTATATAGATGGAGTTCTAACTACAAGAGATTTTATTGATAGTACTAATGTATTAAAATCAATTGGTAAGTCAAAACCTTGGTATTCTTTATACAGTAATAGATGTTGGATATCGAATGAACTTAAATATCAAGAACGCAGTTCATATCCATCTATAATTAACTCAGGATCTTTTATAAAAGTTGTTCATAATAACAATGGTCTTTTAACTCTTGAAGGTGTCGAGTATACAGGAAAGAAGTTTGCTGTAACAATAGAGTGTGACCAAGAAACACTAGATATATCAAGTATGGAAAAAGCTCTCGGATTTAAAATTATTTTTCTTACAAAAAACCCGATGCAAAGTTATAATAGTATTATTGAAAACTATTATCCCATTTATATGCATTAATCTCTCATTAAATATGATTCATTTTTTTACAACAATCTATATTAAACATAAAGATTTGTGTTTTAAAACAACCTAACTCTCTATGTTTAATATACTTCAACTTACAAAAAATCTAGCGAAATAAGTTCTATTTAAGAAAATTAGTTTTTAATCTAAAACCAAGAACTAATTTTTGCTCATAAGATACACTAGTTTCCATATCACTATTAATATTTGCATAAGCGATATGATATCTAAAACTATCATTATTAAATGGATGATACTGTAATGCCGCAACAACGGCTCTTTTTTCGTATATTTTTGTTTTGTAATCTTTTTGTTTATCTAAATATAATTTTACATGTGGCCTTACTTTTCCCTTACTTAGAGCTATTTTTAAAATATTTGACGTATTGACAACACTCTTACCAGCAAGAATTTGGCTTGCTTCCTTTTGATTCTCTCTTAAATGCTCTACCTCAATAAAATAACTACTATAGCTATATTTAAGACCAGAAAAAATAAGTTCCGATACATAATCAGTCCCAGGATAACGCAAACTATTAAGACTAAAGTTTAACCTCAATGTATTACGAAAAAATAGACCTGAATACATGAAACTTGCCGATAAACTTTCCTGTGAATTTACTGACTCTCCATTTTTATTTGAATTTTCTTTTCTTCCATTCATAACCTGAAAATTAAACTGATGATTATCTTGCTTTATATAGGATGTTAAACCATTTTCAAAAACAGGTTTTCCTGTATTCATAGAAGAAAACTGATATACATCTAAACCAAGATATTGATATTCGTTTCCGGCTTTAATATATGGTTGTTTCCCAAATCTAAATTTAATTTTTTTACTATAGTTATATTCTAAATATGCCAAATCAACTTTAGAAGGAAGCTTGCTCGTTTGATCTTGTACTGACGAAAAGTTTTGCCTTGATCGTATTCTAAAATTGATGAACTGATAAGGCTTTCCTTTTGCTTCTAACCACAAAAAAGGTGTTTGAAAGCCAAGAAAATTTTTAGTATCGTCACTGCTTTTTTGCTGAGTAAAGTCACTTCTAATATCTAAGTTTAACTCATCAATATTTTTTGAAAAGACACTAACTGAAGTTATTATTAACAACATAAAAATTTTCATAGATTTCCTTTTTAAATAAAAACACTCCATTAAATGAATAATATATATATAAAAAATATAAGAATGTCTAGAACGTCTCTGTCTTAGTACAAAAGTTATTCTATTATTTTTAACGACCATAAAAATAACAGAAGATTTGTTCAAAAAATCCTTCTAAATTATTTAGATAAAAATACATATCCATGATAAAATAAAAGTATGATTCCACATATAAAATATAGAGCTGCCTATTCTTTTTTTAGACTCTTAGAGCACTTTGCTCCTTTTACGAAAAAGTTTTGTCTTAAACAAAAAAAATATATTTCGACAAAAGCTTATCAAAATATTCAAGGCCATACGGGAAAAAGAATTGAAGTTAAAAGAGTTAAAAATATTACATTAAAAGAGCTTAAAAAAAACTATATCAACAAAGGGATTCCTGTTGTTTTAGAGGGCTTCGCAAAAAACTGGCCAGCTCTAGATCATTGGCAGCCACAAAAACTTAAAAATAGATTTGGATCTGACACTGCAAAAATTTTTGAAGCAAATCTTGAAAACCAACTTACTTATGATGTAAAAGAATCAAACCTAACAGAAGTTTTTGAAGCTATGGAAAAAGAAGACTCTTCAAAATATTGCCGTTTTAATAGACTTCTTTACGATCATCCCGAATTATTAAATGATTTCGATAATAAGTGGTTATATAAAACAAGATGTTTACTCAGTTCAGGAAAGACTTTTCAAGTTTTTCTTGGCGCAATTAACTCTGTAACATCTTTGCACTCAGCCAGTGAACACAATATCTTCACTCAAGTCTATGGACAAAAGCATTGGTATATAATTGACTCTAGGTATGATGTTTTACTTGATCCTCCAGTCAATGGAACCCCTTATTTTTATAGTGACCTAAACCCAGACAAGGTAGATAACGATAATCTTGCCTATTTTAAACATATTGATGTAATGGAAACTACTTTAAATCCAGGAGATATACTTTTTAATCCTCCTTCATTTTGGCATCAAGTTACAAATAAAAGCTCTTCCATTGGAGTTGGTTTTAGGTGGTTTGGTATTATTGATTGTTTTAGGTTTAACTTTGCAGCTACTATACTTACAATATTTGCTAAAAATCCACCTATTTGGATTGCTAAAAAGTATAGAACTGACTTTGCAAAAATCTTTGAATACATGAATAAAAAAAATCAGTAATATTTTTCAATCTTTTCGACAGCTAAATGTTTCAGCTCTTTTTCAAATACTCTTTGATGCTCTTGTTCATAAGTTTCGGATTCAACATTAATACGAAGTTCATTTCTTAGCTCATCAATATCCTTATCCCATAATTCTTCCCACTTTACAGCATGGATATTTTTAGCCTTCTTTCCCATATTCCATCCTTTAATAATCGCTTCGACTAACATTGGAAGCATATAAGGTTTTTTGATTACTGCAGTAAAAAATCCGACACCTAAAAGAGCTGCAGATAAAGGAATATTTAACTGAGCAAGATAAAAAGCTGATATAGACATTTCTCCTAAATGATCTGGATTCATACCTAAAACGGCATGATGAATATCATGAGTCTCTCGCGCTCTATATCTTAAATAGGTAATATCATCATAAGTCTTTTCTTCCATTTTTGGATAAAATACAGCTTTCATTTTAAAATGTTTCATATGTCTAGCAAAAACATATCCTAAAGAGCCTTCAGATAAATTACTCAAAACTTCTATATCTGCTGGAGCATCCATTAAGTATCTTGTATCAAAGAGCTCCTTTAAATCGGGGTCCGATTTTGCATTTGCAATAGCTAACTTAAAACTTTGATGATCACGAAACTCTTTTATCTTAAAAATAGGTGAAATATCATTTGGGTTTCGAATTAATTTAATAACACCAATTAAGAATTTAATCCCAAGGTATATTTTTTTAATCTTTTTCATCTTTATATCCCATTTAAATCTTTTGTATCCCAATTACAATCTTTTACAAGCTCTCTAAATACTTCACCGCAATGACTAGGAACTTGTTTGATATTCGGATTCTTTATATACAGATGATGTAATTTATCTAGAGTTCTTACATATTCTTTATTATTAAAAGTAATAAGTTTTGCCATAAAATTAGGGCCAATATTTTTTCTAATAGACTCAGATAACCAACAGCTATCAGCAACTAAGAAATATTCTTTATCCTCCTGACGCAAATACAGTCCCATCTGAGCTTCACTATGTCCAGGTAAATCAACAGCGACAATAGATCCATCTCCAAAGATATCATATGAATACTCAAAAAAAGCTTCTATATCTGAATTATAATTTTTATACTTATAATTTTCATCAATGGCAATTGCCCTTTGCTCAAAGTCCTTTGGAATAAGTCCAGGCAAAACTCCATTAACGAGAGCTTTCAAACCTTTAAGTTTACTAACTCTTACAAACTCTTTTTTTAAATAAATAAACTTCGCATTTTTAAAGTCTTTTAATCCACTAATATGATCAGCATGAAAATGAGATATAATAATATAACTAATATCCTCAGGGTTTACACCTAGTTTTTTTAACCTTCCTTTTGCACAGCCATCATCTTTTAGAATGACAGGTGTTAACATTGCATATAGTTTATTAGGAAAAGAAGCAGTTTCCTTTTCAAAGTCTCTAGAATAACCTGTATCATAAAGAATATGTCCATGCTTAGGATGCTCAATATGCATAAACATAGCTGGATAAATTTTGCTTTTTAACCGCCCACCTCGAATAGTCATACACTCAGGATGCGTACAATAACCAGCATCTAAAAAATTTATTTTTAAGTTCATACTCTATATTCCTTTTTATACCATTCTATTGTTTCATGTAAGGCTTCTTTAATATTTTTAATTGGTTTATAGCCTAGTCTTTGTTTTGCTTTGTCTACAGATAAAGTTTGAGACTTTGCAATAAGACCTGCTGTATATCTTGTTAAAGCCGGCTCTTTATTTATAAATGGTAGCGAACAAATAATTTCTGATATAAAAGCAATAATATAAACAAGAAAAAATGGTACTTTCTTCTTTATTCTCTTACGACCTAAGCTACTTAAAATAAAATCAATAAGCTCCCATATTTTTACAGGCTCATCATTTGTAATATTATAGATTTGGCCAGTATGCTGTCTCGAAACATCTATACTTAAAATTGCAGCATGAGAAACATTTCCAACATATGTTATATCTACTAATGTATCCTTACTTCCAACTACTGGTAATCGACCTTGATCATGTGCCTTTAATAATCGAGGGATTAAAGTAGTATCTCCCGGTCCAAAAATACCTCTTGGCCTAATGATAATAATCTCTATTTTGTCTTTATAACTCTTTACTATTTTTTCAGCTTCAAGCTTTGTATAAGTATAAATAGAAGGCGCCCTTTTTGCTACAGAGTCCGTTTCTGTTATATTATATCGATCCTTAAAATTAAAATAAACACTTGTGCTTGATATATAAATGAATCGTTTAACTTTATTTTGAATAGCAGATTCAATAAGTTTTCTTGTTCCCTCGATATTAACTTCAACAAAATCTCTTTTCTTTGCCCAAGGACTAGAAAGAGCTGCACTATGAATTATACAGTCAATATCTATAGTTAAGTTAGTTAAATCATCTGTTAAATCTATTTTTTTAAAGTCATGGCCCATTTTTTCTAATTCAGAGCCAACTGTAGAGTTCCTCCCTTGAGCAACAACTTTTACGTCTTGAGTTTTAAGATCTTCACAAATTCGTTTTCCTAAAAAACCTGTTGCTCCAGTAACGAGTATTTTTTTCATTTATTCTCCGTTCCATTCAATATCATATGAGGAAGCCGCTGATATTGTAATTCTATATTTAAAGCTAAGATATACGAGATAAAGAAAAATAATAAATTGAGAAAAAAATGGTTTAATATCATTTTTATTCCAAATAACATCACGAGAATTTAATATTTTGAAAAAATGTTTAAAGAATTTTTTTCCAGGCATAAGAAGAAGTAACTTCATACTTACTACTTCTTTTGTCTTTGGCTCTAGCAGCTTTTCTTTTGAAGAAGAAAAAAAAGAACTATGAAAGCGACTTTCATCTTTAAATAAATGAATACCACTTGTCATACGAGGGTTACATTCAATCGCATAAGCTTTTGTATCAACAATAAAATCAAATCCTATTTGCCCTGTATATTTTGTTTTTTCTACAAATTTCAAAATCCACTCTTTAATAAGCTTATAATTTTTATCGTGCTCATTAATTTGTTTAAAAGAAATACATACTTTTCCATAAGTTTCTTCAACTGGATATATTGATAGAGCTTTAACATTTCCCTCAACACAAACAGCATACGAACAATATGATTTTCCGTATAGTCTTTTTTGACAAACCCATTGCCCTTTTTGATGAGTATATTTTTTAGGACTAATAAGAACATCTTCACCATATCTAGAAAAACAAGGTTTAAAGACAAAATCTTTCGAGTCAATTTCTAACCTATAAAAATCAACATCAGACTCTACAAGATAAGTTCTAGGAACATCTAAATTTAATTGTAGGCATAAATCAATGAATTCATACTTATTATGTAGACGTTTCATTTTTTTTATATCATCAACAAAGATATTTTTACATGTTATTTGATCTCTGTACTTTGAAACGAAAAAAGATTCTTCAAAACAAGGGATTATTAAATCAATTGATTCTTTGTTACAAATCTTATTTATCATCTCTATATATTCAACACTTTCAAAACGAGGTTTTGGTGCTTTATACTCTTTTATAACACTCTTCGATTTTTCACATAAACTTACTGGAAAGCTTTCTATAGAGAAAACTCTATAGGAAGCATCACTTAATATTCTTGCTAATTCTAACGCTCCAGGCGCTCTAGAGTTGGTAATTAAAATATTCATTAAAATTTAAAAATAATAGCGCCAATAGAAAAACCAGCTGAAGTACCAAGTACCATAAATTCATCTCCCCTTTTTATTTTTCCCATCTCAATAGCATCATGAATACCAATAGGAATTGAAGCTGCTATTTGATTTCCATGATTATAAACATGTATCATGTATTGCTGTTGGCTTAAATTTAGTTTTTTTCTTATCAAGTTTAAAGATAATAGACTAGCTTGATGAGGAATAACAAGTTTCATATCTTGTATTTTTCTTTGAGTTCCAAAAAACAATTTTTCACAAAATGGTAAAATAACCTTCGAAGCAAGCTTAAAAATTTTGGGGCCATTCATATCAAATAAAAAGTCCGTATCTTTAACATCTTTATGAGCAACGGGGTGTCTTAAAGAACCACCGGCCCTAATTTGAGCATCATGAGCACCACTGCTATAGGTTTCCATATGACTTGCAATAATTCCAGAGGTTTTAGTTGTATCGTATTCAAAAATAATACAAACGGCACCATCACCAAACAAAGCACTACTTTCTTTTTGATTAAAATTAAGACCAACACTTGCAACTTCAGAAGCAACGAAGGCAACTTTTGTATATCTTTTCGCTTCCATTGCGTATGAAATCATATCTACTGCCGTTACAAAACTTAAACATGTAGAATTTACATCGAAACATGGAACTCCTGATTCCTGCATTCCCATCGCTTCTTGTAATAAACTTGCTGTACAAGGTATTGCTTGAGCAGGCGTACCACATGTTCCAACTAAAGCGTCTAACTGCTCAAATTCTAAATTGGCTTTTTTCAACGCTTCTTTTAAAACAATCGTCCCCATAGAAATCGAATTTTCATCATCAACATAATGTCTATATTCAACACCCGTTTTTTTTAAACTCCACCCCTCTTCAACGCCTAACATCTTATCCATTTGTTTTGCTGTTACCTTTTTTTTCGGTAAATACTTTGCACTACTTACAATTTTTATATTTCTCACAAACTACTCCTAAGTAAATTGAGATGGAACATTAAGATATTATATCAAATTATAAAATGATTATAATGGCCTATCTTTAACAATAGTTAAAAGTGCATTCTTTTTCAAAATAAGTTTTATACAAAAAAGTAAATATTAGCATATTATAGAATTGACAAATAACAACTAAAAATAATTCTTTGCAATACTTAAAAAACCATTCTTTTCTTCAATTAAATCATAAGGATCATTCTTAATTAAAAGTGATCCATCAAGATCAAAATAATCACAAAGACTTGCAAGATTTAGCCCACAGCTTATGCCAAGACTTGTCTCAATCATACATCCAATCATTGTTTTAAGACCATTTTCTCTTGCTAGCCTTAAAAGCCTAATAGCATTTTCATAGCTTCTTGCCTTCATAAGCTTTACATTAATTCCATCAAAACATTCTTTAATTGTTTCAATATCCATATCATCCTCAACGGATTCATCAGCAATAATGGGATACTTTGAAATAGGTTTTAATCTCTTATATAATTCAACATCCTTTGCTTTAAATGGTTGTTCAATGAAGTCTATATTTAAGCCATCTAGACTCTTTTCAAATTCTAGATATTTTTCTAAACTATCAAAACCTTCGTTAGCATCAATTCTAAGAGCGCTCTTAGTTAACTTTGAAACAACAGATACAAATCTTATTGCATTTTCTTGATTAACTTTTATCTTTATATAATAGAACCTCTTAAGAGACTTTAGATAATCCCTCAAAAGGCCTTCTTCCATAATAGGAACAGAAAAAGAAGTTTTTACCTTAATAGGATGTTGTAACTCTAAAAACTTCCACGTCTCTAGATTCTTCTTTTTTGCTTCCAAATGTGTATAAGCACTAGATAAAGCGAAGCTAAAACTATTACAAAAATTATTACAGTTTATAATACAAGTTAAAGTTTGCGTTTTAAGTCTTTGTTTTAAAGTTAAAAAATTATTCTCTATTAACTCTTTTGTCTCTTCATAACGTATATTAGGAGCTATTTCACCAAAAGAAACAAATTTTTTGTCCTCTAATTTAAGAATATAGTTTTCTTTAAACAAAGATTCATTTCTAGAAAGTTTCCAGTTAACTTTTAGCTCTAATTTAATTTTTTCAAGAAAAACCTTCAATTAAATTTCACCAACAAAATCAAAAAAGCTTTCATCATCAAAAGCCGCTGGTGATATACCAATCTCTCCCTCTGGAGTGTTCCCTTTAAAATACTTATCCCAAAGATCTCTTCTATAATCATATTTCATCGCAGTTGGCTGCGGTAAACTATAAGAAAATCTAGCTAATAACTTATATACAAGTTCTGAACAATATAACTTCGGTCCACTTTTATCAAAGTTATCCCATAGGAATAAATGATCATAAGAACGCCCAATATAATTTTTATAAAAATCTTCTTTGATATCCGATACAATAAATTTTGGTCGCATCACTTTAATTTTTTGATTTTTTTGAGTTTTTTCAGAAAACTCTTCTAACGAAACTTCTCTTACCTTTTGAAAACTCTCTGCAACTTTTATTCCCTTAAGATTTGATTCAATAACAATACCAATATGAGAGTAAATTGAATTAGTTTGTCCTTCTATAAGATTACATAGATAACAATGAAGCGGCTGTAATAAAATATCACCTTTTTTAAGATGAAGGGGAAATGAATTTAAACAAATCAAAAAACTTAGAATTAGTATTTTCATAAAAGAAACATACTAAAGCACAATGATTCTGCCAAGTTTTCTAGGCATTAGAATAAAGACAAAAACTAATAATAACAAACACTTACATAATTATCTTAGATAAAGAGATAAGCTTTACCCATATCAATTTATAATAAGTTTATATATAATATTTATTGAAGATAATAATGTTATTTCAATAAGTTAAGATAGGATATTTATGAAAATGCTAACCTTATTCCTTAGTTTGATCTTTTTGACTCAAGTTATGGCCCAATCCCAGCAAGAATGCGCAAATATGCAAGGACATTACTGGCACTCTGAGCTTGGTTGTCAAATTGATCCAAGTGCTCAAGCCACTCGAGAAGCAGCTCAAGGATGTGTAGGATTAACAGGTAGTGAGTTAGCTGCATGTACAGAAAAAATAGCTAAAGATCAATCTGCGACGACAGCATCGCAACATATCCAGTCGATGTCAGAAGATAAAAGCTTTAAAGGATATAAAATTCCAGGAGCTATGTTTATTGGCTCATGTTATGCTGCTTTTGATATTATTAAAAAAGGTTCTGTAAGTGATTGTAGTATTATCGCTGCTTGGATGATGCTTGGTGCGGGAGTGGTCGCTTTTTCAGGTCATCTAGCTGCAATTTTAACTCAAACAAAAAGACAAAAGGATGCTACATACTGTTATAAAAAAGAAGTTGAAGGTCATCCTATTAAAGATGATAAAAAATGTAAGCACTATTACAAGTGGAGTTATCCAAAAGGTAGTAAATACCATAAAATTAAAGGATACCTAAGTGGTAATGATATTAATAGTGCAAATAATGACTTAGAAAGAGCTTCTATGGCTCAATCAAGAGCATTTGATCTACTCGTATACCTAGAAAAAGTAAGAGAAAGAACTGCTAGGACAAGACTCGTTACACTAAGTATAGCATCAACTCTATTTGCTGCTGCTGCTGTTGTTGCTGCTTTTGAAATATATTACAAAGGCTCTAGTACTTGCAATACGACTACAACTTCATTTTCTCATGATAAACTCCCTAACTATATTGATATAGAATCGGTAGCATTATTTACTCCACTATTAAAAGATTACTCTTATCTTAATAAAATAACTGAAAATGAATATATAGAAATTATAAAAAAAATTATTTATAAAAATATTCTGATTGATAATGCATATTCAATAGGTGGTCCAGGAAGCCCCGTAGAAATGGCTGCTTTATTAGCAAAGCTTGAGAAAATAAAAAAAGCAGCAGAACAACCAACAAAGACAGCTCTTAAAACTCCGGTAACAGTTATGGCTTATAATGCACTTATGGCGGCAACTGGTGTTACTATGATTAAGCAGGCTAATAGTATTATGAAAACTGCAATAAAAAGGCAATCTGAAATATCAGAAATGAGAAAAGGATTTGAAGGCGCAGGAATTAGTGCTGATAGCTGTTCGGAGGCTGATTACAATAACTCTAAAAAGCCAAGTTGCTTTTGTTATAACCCTGATGGCACAAAAGATATGAGAAAAAGACAACTTCAAATATGTTATGACCAGTGGGGAACAAGTTTTGATCCCAACGGAACAAACTATAACACGAATGAAACGATTGGGTTTGATACAACAAAAACTTGTATTACAAAGTCTCACGAAGCAGATATCGGATGTCGATGTAAGAAAAATAATACTTGTCTTACTTTAAAGTCTTTAAAGAACTTTAAAGGTTTTTCTACCGACTTTGCAAACTCTGCTATTGCTGATGCAAATGCTCTTTTTTCAAACGGCCTAGAAAGTGGAAATCTTTCTTCTGCTAGCTATATGCAAAAAGCTTCTTCGATGAATAAAAAACTTTCTAAACTGATGAACGATAAGAAACATGCCAAGCTTATGAAAAAAGTCAAAGGATATGCAGGTAAGATCTCTCTTGGGATGAGAAATATCTATGAAAAGAACAAATTTGATCAGTATGAAGATTCTTTTTTTGGAGAAGATAATCAACAATATGAAGACTTTCCTAAAGAGGTACAAAAACAAGCTAAAAAAGTTGATAAGAAGAGAAAGTCACATGGCTTTGTACAAAAGAAAACGCAAGAGCCTGACTTTGACTTTGGTTTAGACAATGGAGAAGCAGCTGGAATTGAAATTGAAGATGAAGTAGCTAAAAATGAAAATGTAGACTATGACTATAAAGGAGATATAAATGATAATCCAGATCATAATATCTTTAAGATTTTAACAAATAGATACCAATCATCAGGGCTTAAAAAGTTGTTTAGTGATGATAAAAAGTAGAATCTATACTCAAATGATTTAGGTTTAGTCGTTATAAACGAAAGGCTCTACTTTAATAATTTCTTTAATGACACAAGAATCTGAAAATACATATGTTTGATAATGAGACTGAGTACCTTCAATAACAGTTTCGTACTTAGTTAAATATCCAGTTATAATCATAATTTCCCCTATCCTTTTATGAGATATAACTTTTGATTCCTTAGTACTAAAATTAATTTGATCTAAAACTTTAACAGCCATTTGCACTTTATCGCTACACGCAAAAACTGTAGAGACACTAAAAAGTGCTAATAAGATAATATACTTCATATAACCATCCTTAAATAAAAAACGCATCCTAGAACAGAGTTGTAAGGTATGTCAAACTCAAATATTTTCGGTACTTTACAAAGAATCCATCATCATTCAAGATGTATATATGCCAAGCTTTAAAGAACTAACAGGACGTTCAAATAACTTTTCTAATGATATAAACTTAGAAAAAGAAACCTACAAATCTTTTTTAAAACTTAAAAAAACTTTAAGTTTTAAAAATATTCATTTAGATATTATAAGCTCATATCGTTCCTTCGATAGACAGCTAATTATTTGGAATGAAAAAGCATTAGGAAAAAGAAAACTATATGATCAAAATGGAAGTCTACTTGATTACTCAACTCTAACAGAAACACAAATCTTAAACTCTATTCTATGTTGGTCAGCAATACCAGGTGCAAGTAGACATCATTGGGGAACAGACATTGATATCTTTGATGCAAATATAAAACAAAAAAAACAAATAGCTCTTACAAATGAAGAATATGAAAATGAATTTAAAAATTTAAGTGATCAATTAACAAAGCTCATCTCAATTAATAAAAGTGAAGGCTTTTACAGGCCATATAATGAATACAAAGGTGGAATATCTAAAGAACTATGGCACTTAAGTCATTTGCCTACTTCTCACTTTTTTGAAAAAGAATATACATTTACAGTCTTTAAAAAAAATATAGAAGAGTCAAAACTTTTGCTAAAAGATCTACTTATAAAAAACCTAGAATTTATTTTCAAAAAATATGTAATCAATACGAGCTTACCCCAATGGCCAATAGCCAATCCTTTGGAGGCATAATAAGTTTTCTTTTTTCAAGATCCATAAAACCAAGTGTAAATATTGCTTCACAAGCAACCTTACCTTCACTATTAATCATCTTTTGATTTAATTGCATTATCTTTGCGGCATCTGACAAAGTATTAGATTCAATTGTAATAAGGTCTCTATTTTTAAGCTCTCTTTTATACTTTATATTTACCTCTAAAATAACTGGCCCTTGTTTTTTAGATAAAATAGCATCTAAGCCAAACTTTCCCTTTGTGATAAAATCCCATCTTGCCTGCTCAAAAAGTTCTAAATAAACAGCATTATTAACGTGCCCAAAACTATCTAGATGAGCTTCAATTATTTGAATTTCATACTTAAATGTCATTTAGAACTTCTTTAACCTATTTGTACTAGATAATTTATTATATCTTTTAGATATCTTTTCAAATAAGCCACTTTTTCGATCTCCAATATCATTTGCCTCTGAGGCAATATTTCTTTGAGGTTTATCTTTATTAAATAAATTTCCATAAGGATCTTTAGATCTTCTCTTTTTAGCTTTACCTACTCTTTTATAACTAATCCCAGAGCTCCCAACTTTACCATACCCTGCTTTTACAGACTTATACCCACTAGCACTAGATCCTCCAGCTACTCCAGCTGCTCCAGCGCTACCACCGCCGCCTCCACCAAGGCCTGCACCACCTCCACCACCACCAGCTGCTCCACCTCTAGAAGCCGACTTTAGTTTTCCAGCACCAATTTGTTTAAACTTTTCATTAAGTTCATCTTTATCTCCAAAAATATCTCCAACAGATGTAGATGACTTTCCACCAGCAGAGGCTGCTTGCTGAGAATCTAAAGTATCATCTAAATTTGATGCCGCAAAATTACTGGCTGTTCCTCCAAAATTTAAACTTCCCATTTGAAATTGGTTTGAACTTGTTTCTACATCACTTTGCTCACACCCTTGAGCATCAGGGTTTTCAAAACATGGATCTAAAGGTGTATCGAACTCAGCAACTTCGCTAAGAGCTGTATTATATTCATCTTTCATTGTCTGAAGCTTTTTCATCGCTTCACCAAAGCTCCAAGCTTGAAGTCCATGCTTTAAAGACTCTCCAATTAAATTTGCACTTTGAGCCATCATTTGTCCTTTAACTTGTGTATTGGCAAACATACCAGATACATCTGATTTATCATCATCGTACATCTGCATTAATGAACAATAGTAAATTCTTTGTGACCTATCATCTGATTCACATTTGTTAGAAAATGTTTTTGGTGTTGGAATTTTTGCAGATATTGATGTTAGAGAAGTTGCTCCTGCTGAAAAAACACCAGTTTGAGCAATATGAACATCTCTTTGAGTTTTTAACTGTCTTCTTTGAAGATCCATTCCTGCTTCATATTGATCTTTACCACTTTGAATATCTCTTTGATAATCATTTTGAATATTTTGATTACTAATAGTAGAAGCCATACTCGATACAACACCGCCTCCTTGATTAATCAAACCTGTAGCTAAAGTGGCTTTAACAGCTTTTACACATTCATCATAATCAACAGTTAAAGCCGAACTTCTAACACAATATCCTCCACCCATAGCACTAAAATAATTATCACCATTTGGTCTAAATGCACCTAATTTTTCTCGATTGCTAAGAATTAAATTGAGTTTTACATATTTTTTTAAAATAATAGGCTTTGCTAATTGCCCAAAAAGTTTACTTTTGCCTGATAAGCTTAAATCAATATTATACTGACATTCAGCAAGACTTACTTCATCTCGCCTACTTGTTTTAATTGTTTTTCCTTCAAACTCTACACCGAAGCAAGACCTTAAAGTTGCCATGACTGCTAATTTTTTTAAAAAGTTTTCTTTATATATAATTTGACTTGTCTGCTCTGTATCTCCAATCATTATATATTCACTCTCACTTGAAAGTGATTTATAAAGACTTTTCACTTTATCTAAATTTAAAACATCTACTTTGGTATTTGCGACTTCGACTTGCTTAGCATTATTATTAGCAGGGATAAATTTTTGATACTCCTTACTTCGCTCTGTTTCAAATTCAGGGAAACTTGAGTCTCCAATAGGGACAATTGTCCCTTCCGATAAAGAGATCATTCCTGCATCTATACCATTACTATCTTTTTGAATTTTTAAAGCATAAATTGTTTCAAAATATCTTGTTACAACTTTTTTATTTTCTTCAGAATCTATTATATCTGAATTTATATCTGCTAAAATAATATCACTTTCTTGCTCTAACGCATCTTCATCAACAAAACTACTTTTTTCTGCTTGATACCCTTCATATGCAATACGTGCTTGTTCATCACATTGTGTTTGATATTTCTTTACCTGATCATCTATCTTTTTTAGTCTAACTCTTTTTTTCCCATTTGCTGTATATAAAGTTTTACACTTTTGTGCAAAATTATTTTGAGTTACAATAATTTCACTTTCATCTTCAGCAAAACTACTAAAACCACACAATAAAAATAAAACTAGTATCAATAACCTACTCATACGAGTCTCCTAAAAACTTTTCTCAAACTCTAATCGGTATTCTTGAGTAAAACATTAAGTCTATTTTCTCAAGTTACTGAATTTGTGTGGAATAAAAACGACATTACAGAGACATAGGGATTTTTAAGAAAAAAAAATGCCCACATATGTGGGCATTTTCTATTTTCTACTTTTTCTTTTTCTTCTTCATATAAATAAAACCACCTACTGCTGCTGCTATTAAAAGTAATAAAGTAAAATCATCCTCACCCGAGCTAGACTTTCCCTTTTTTGATTTTCCTTGGGCAATATTAAAAGTATCACCTTCATCAACAAAAACAGCATCATCAAAATTTGCATCTTTATTTCTATTTTTTAATTTTGTTACAGCTAAGTTATTTTTCTTCTGTCTAAAAACTCTCAATGTGGCAACAACATTATCAAAAATACCTTGATAAACATTATACATATCTTTGGTAACAGAAAATGTAACAGCAACACCTAAATCTTCTTTAACAGTTGCAAGATATCTTGTATAAAAACCAGGGACTTCAGAAGCAAGATGTAGAGCATCTGCCCATTGATGTTTATTTATAACCTTAAGCTTTGTGTATTTCGGTTCACTCTTTTGAAACTTCCCACCTGGTAATTGAAAAGTTTTTCCTTTTTTCAAATAAGCCTGATAGGCTTGAAGAGAGTCATTCTGCCCTCTAATCTTAGCGGCTAAAATAATAATTGCTTCTTTTTTCCTATCTTTATTCTCTGACTGGCATACCCATTCGCTTCCCTCGATAGAGCATTCCCAACCCGGTGGTAACTCAAACTGCGTATACTGGTTTGAAAATGTCTTAGAAAACACATTTGTGCTTAGCAATAATGAGCAAAAAATACATAAAATTGCTGGTTTTAAGCTGTGCATAGATAAATTCCTTGTCATAAAAAATAAACACTTATATACACATTTTAATCTAATTCTATGCAGTTACAAAGAGTTAAAAATTTTGCCTAAATCAGAAGATTTAAAATATGAGAAAAAAAACGAATAAATTCATAATCATAGGCCCATGCTCAATGGAGTCTTTCGATCAAATGGATCAAGTATGTTCTCTTGCAACAGAACTTGGCATCTCATACATAAGAGCTCAAGCATTTAAGCCAAGAACTAGTCCAACTAGCTTTCAAGGTCTTGGGATAGAAGGTATTCAAATTATTCAAACCTTAAAAGAGAAGTATCCACACTTAAACTTTGTCAGTGAAGTGTGTTCTTGTTCTCAGTTTGATCAAATCGCAAATGTAACAGACATCATTCAAATTGGCGCAAGAAATATGCAAAACTTTGAACTTTTAAAGTATATATCAAACAACTTAAAAAAAGATAAAAAAGTTATTCTCAAAAGAGGTTTTGCAAATACGTCTTTTGAATGGCTAGAGGCGAGCAAGTATCTCGAAGCTGATCAAGTCAGCAAAGATCAAATTATTCTTTGTGAAAGAGGATCAAGATCAATAACTTCGTCAACAGGAGTTAATATAGATTTTATAAGTGCTCTTGAGGCAAAGTCACGTGGCCATAAGGTTATTATTGATCCAAGTCATGGAACTAAAAAGGATACTTTTGTCTTACCTCTTGCAACTGCCGCTATTGCAATGGACTTTGATGGAATAATGATTGAAGTTCATCCAAACCCAAAAAACTCAGTTAGTGATAAAGATCAAGCTCTAGGCTTTGAAAGTATTCGATCTTTTATTCACGGATTAGACCTGACCTAATTGTTGTTCCATCCTTAATTCTTCTTTTAGAATACTTTTTAATAACTTTAACCATAGACTTTTCATATGAAGACTTTATAACAATACCTTCAGCAATAAGCTCTTCTCCTCCCACAAAGTCAAAAAAGTAAAAATCGACTCGTTTTCCTTTACCAAGACCATCTTTAATACCTTTATCTATAATTGCGACATTATTAGATTTACTTATTTTACTTACAACTCCTTCTATCTCATACTGCTTAAAAAAATTATTTTTTCCAGCAAACTCTTTATTTACACTCATCCATTTTACAAGAGAAATTATTCCTCTTATTCCAGCATCGGTTGATTGTCCAGCAATTGTAGAACCAACTCTTGTTTGCATATGCCATGTTTTTCCCATTCCAAAGTTCATTCCTAAATAAGGATGTGTATACGAGCGATTAATTGAATTATAAAGGTTTGTTGATCCACTCGAAATATTAGGCTTATTAGCAGGATCATTTGTATAAGCATCTTGATTTAAAGAAAATAAATATTCCATTCCAAAAAGCAAAGCAAATTTTTTCCAAGCAAAAACAAACTTTGTATCAAATAAAACTTCATTCGATAAGTTTCTCGCTTCTTTTCTATAGTTGGCCATAAAATCAAAGTAATTATCACTATCAGTCATATAACTAAGCCCAACTGATAGTCTATAGCCATCTCCATCATCCCCAAGTACAATTTCTTCAACAGGATCTAAAGGGTCATAATTAGCATTAGTAAAAAATCTTTTTTTATACTCACCCTCTAGAATATATTGAATAAAATGCTCTCTTTTAGACGCTAATCTAAAACCTGCTGAAGAGCTTTCTAAACCAATTTTTGTAAAACTTTGCGCTGATGAATTTTGATATACTGTTGAACGATTATATCTTCCATTGGCACTAGCGAAAACTTCCATTTGCTTTGTTAAACCGTAAGAAAGATAAGCACTCATATTAGCACTTTGATATGACTCTTCATTCTCAAAGGAGCTGGGAGAACCATCAATATTTAACAAAGAAGTGCTTTGAAAATAACTTGTCGTAAAATTAAAATGGTATCCAGATGTACCAACTGTTTGTGTTATAGGAATATACTTAGCGAATACAACTTGGATATACATAAGAAAAATAAAAATAATCTTTATCATAAGATAATTATAAAGACAGAGTCTCTATTTGCAAACGCTTATCAAAATTGTCTTCAAAATTAATAAGCTCATCAAATACTTGCCACTTGCCTTGATTCTTTTTTAAAAGAACAATCGAATCAACTCTAAGCTGACTTAAACTAGAAAATTGTTCTTTAAGATCAGGTAAAACTTTAGATAGAGTATTTGAATGATGAAACTCCCCTAAAGGTAAAAACTGTTTTTTATTTTGTTTATAGCCTGTTCCCCTAGGAATAAAAGATTCACAAATTGACCTTGTAAGATCAATACAATGATCAACAGTCGCATCTTCAGCGGGGTTTAAGTACAATATATGTTTTCTTTTATGAGAATAAATATCAATTCCATTAAAACCTAATTTCATAGCTCCATCAAAACCATAAAAATAAGTTCCAATTTCTTCTTTTAATGTCTCTTTTAAGTTTTCTTCATCCCTTGTATTCATTAAGAATGGAGCAAGCATAGACATATGAGGAAAAGATCTTGAAGTATATTTAGGGTCAAAAGATTTTTTGAGTCCATCAATTTTACGATATAAAGTAGAATCGTTTTTAAAGGTCAGGGCAACAAAGTATTTTCCTAGCATCATTTGGGCCTCGCAATTTTCCCTACTACTATTGTACTCTACAAATTTAAAGGCATACAAGAAAATAAAATATTTTTTTATATGCCTATAAGTCCCTTATTTTATTGGATCAAAACGGGCAGATTTTCCTAGCTCTTCTTCTATTCTTAGAAGCTGGTTGTACTTTTCTATCCTATCTGACCTACTAGCTGATCCTGTTTTAATATGCCCAGCACCACTAGCGATTGCTAGATCAGCAATAAAGTGATCTGCTGTTTCTCCAGATCTATGAGAAATAATGACTTTATAATTATTCTTGTAAGCTAAAGCGATAGTATCAAATGTCTCACTTATAGTTCCAATTTGATTAATCTTAACTAGGATCGCATTAGCTTCACCATTTTCGATTCCCTTAGCAAAGATCTTCTCATTAGTAACAAATAAATCATCTCCAACAAGAACACTCTTATCTCCAAGAGCTTTAGTTAAGTTAGTCCATCCTTCATGATCTGACTCATCAAGTCCATCTTCAATTGAATAGATTGGAAGTGAATTAACAAGCCCTTCATAATAAGCAATCATTTCTTGTGAAGAATACTCTTTGCCATCCATTGTATATACTTTTTTATCTTTATTATAAAACTCGCTAGCTGCACAATCTAAAGAGATTGAAATATCTTCACCAAACTTATAACCAGCATTATTTATTGCTTGTTCAATACATGTAAAAGCTTCTGCCTGAGACTGAAGATTAGGAGCAAATCCACCTTCATCACCAACATTTGTTTCATAGTTTTTACTTTCTAAAACTTTTTTAAGGTGGTGAAATACCTCTACACCAGCTCTAAGGTTTTCACTAAAAGATTTTTTCATATGAGGAACAATCATAAACTCTTGAATATCAAGATTATTAGATGCATGCTCTCCGCCATTTATAATATTCATTAAAGGAGCTGGATGCCTAAGTGTTCCCGTTTGATTAGGACAATTTAAATCTTCAGATAAATATATGTAAAGTGGCTTATTTTTTTCTAAAGCCCCTGCTCTACAAGCTGCCATACTAATAGCAAGCATAGCATTTGCACCAAGGTTATTTTTAAAATCAGTTCCATCAAGCTCTAACATTTTATTATCAATAGCTCGTTGATCAAAGATATCCATTCCAATTAAACTTGGAGCTATTTTTTCATTAATATTATTAATGGCCTTATAAACAGTTTTTCCCAAGAACTCATCTTTATTTCCATCTCTAAGCTCTAGAGCTTCTCTTGAGCCTGTCGATGCTCCAGAAGGAACAGATGCTCTTGCTAGCTTATTACTATCTGTATATAGATCAACTTCTACTGTTGGGTTTCCTCTTGAATCAAGCACTTGTCTTGCAATGATTTTTGCTATTTTTGACATGAATATCTCCTAAATTTTTAATCGAAGATAGTCTAACTTAGAATAAATTAGATGAAAACAACGAGCCGCACCTATTCTGACAAAAGAGATCGGATTTTTATAAGATCTTTTTTTGAATAAGCTTTATTAGTAGTATTCACATGCCTATAGGCTTCTACTGATTTAAATGAATACAGATTCCATTTTAGCTTATATTCATTTTTTAAAACTTGTAGTTTTGAAAAACTTACAAGCTCATCTTTTGGATCCATATAAATATTTAAAGGGATGTTAAGATTTTTAGATTTTGTTTTTATTTTTTCATTGAATTCATCAATAAGATTAAAAAGAGTATTATAAGCTAAAGGTGTAAGCCTTTTATTTGATCTATAAGACTTTGGTGTTTTTGAAGTTAAAGAAAATGCAATTGGAGTTTTCATAAAGAATTTTACAAAGTTTACATACCAATTAACTTTAAAAGCAGGAGCAAAAAGATTTACTCTTTTAAATTTTACTTTATTATCTAATAAAAGAGTTCCTCCTATTAAGCCTCCTAGAGAATACCCCACATATGTAATCTCTTTATATTTTGGCTCTATCTTTTTATACATAGATAAAACATCTTCTTTCCAATCCTCCTTAGTTAAATTCTTTATCTTTTCAATATCTGCATGATGACCTTTTAGTTCGACATTAAAAGTGTCATAACCTTTGCCTTTATAAAATTGTGTAAGATCTTTCATAACAGCTTTAGTGTTATTTAAGCCGTGAACAAGAATCACTGCCTTTTTTGACATAGCAAAAATATTAAAAGTTAAAATAAATAAAATGATTATTTTCATTTAGATCTTAAGCTGCTTTTTTTCTTTTTTCTTCTAATAGCTTAGGCACAGCCCAATCAGGAGCTTTAAAGCTTGACTTTGGAAATGGTAATTTATTTGAAACAAATTCTTCAAAGAAAGTCGGTACATAACCACAAGGAATCATCTCACCAATATACTTACCTGTTTCAGGATCTTTTCCTGTTTGAACCCATCTAAAAATATCCTTTACGATATATCTTCCATGAGCATCAACACCTAGAACTTCAGAGATATGAGAAGTTCTTCTTCCTCCATCATGATATCTATTACATTGAACAATTAATTGAAGAGCAGAGCCTACCATTTTTTTAATTGCATCAGCAGGTATCTTTGTTTCACCCATAAGACATAATGTCTCTAGTCTTGTACATGCATCTAGTGGAGTATTGGCGTGAACTGTTCCCATTGAACCATCATGACCAGTTCCCATAGCATTTAGTAGATCTAAAGCTTCCATTCCTCTAACCTCTCCAACGATAATTCTATCTGGACGAAGCCTTAGAGAAGATTCTACAAGATCTCTAATAGATACTTCTTTTATTCCTCTTTCAGGATTTGCTTTTCTTGTTTCAAATTGAACAACATGTTCTGCTTTAATTTGAAGCTCAGCCGAATCCTCTATAATAATTAATCTTTGTGTTTTTGGCATTCTTGATCCAAGAACGTTTAACATCGTTGTCTTTCCAGAACCTGTTCCTCCAGATACAAGAGTATTTTTTCCAAGGTACATACAACAATCTAAGAACCTTGCTCCTTCTGGTGATAATGATCCAAAGTTAATTAAATCTTTTAAGCCTAACTTTTCCTCTGAGAACTTTCTTATAGCAACAGTTGTTCCATTTTTTGCCATTGGTGGAATAACAACAGCAATCCTAGATCCATCAGGTAATCTTGCATCTAATCTTGGATTATCTTGATCTATAACTCTTCCAACTGACTGGGCAATTGCTCTCATACTGGCCATCAAGGCTTCCTCATCTGAAAATTGATTTGGTGATTTAAAAACAAGTCCCTTTTGCTCTATAAAGATCTCATGAGGACCATTAATCATAATCTCAGATACACTTGGATCATCCAATAAGTCTTTAATTGGAGCAAGCAATGTACCAATGGCATCTTGAAATACTGAACTCATCAATAATCCCTCGGAACCCAAACACTAGGCTCTTTTATTTTTGTACTAGCAACTTTACGCCCACTATTCTTTTTATCTATAACAACAAGATGCCCACTAAAAGAATGATCAGGACAATATATTTTGTAATTTCCAGTAGACTCAAGTTTTAAGTGAGATGAGGACACTTCACCTTTTTTAGCAGCAATAAAAAATTCATGTTGATCAATTAACATACAAGTTTTCTTTGAAGTGGTAGAAGTCATAAAAACTTCTAATTTTTCTCCTTTAAAAGCAATTATCTTATTTGGATAAAAACCTTCATTGCTTGCAATTATTGCAACCTTTCTTACTGGATACAAAAACTTCTCTTGAGCAAAAGAAAAAGTAAATGAGAATATAAAGTTAAGTAAAATAAAAACTTTCATCACAGTCTTTATCGACTTATCCAATAACTAGCTTTAAGAATTTATAGGATAATACTCGTAGGCAATTGTTTCATAGGGATGAGATGTCTTCAAAGTTTCGATTACCCGAGATAAAAACTCTGGATAAATAATCATTTCAACCTTATATTCTTCAACTCGAGCAATTTGTCCAATATTACCCAAACTTGGATTCGCACCTTTTAATGGTTTAAACTGCCCCATCCCCTTTGTTTCAAAACAACAATGAGAATAATTGCCCATTTTAGATGCTCCTATATCAAAAATAGCATTTTTAACTTCTTCTTTATGTGAACTTGGAACAAAAAATATAAATTTCAACACAAAACAAACCTTTTTAATCAGTTAACATCATCTAACATTCAATATATTTTTTAGACAAATAATACCAAAATCGAAATAATACTAAAACATTTAACAATGTATGTTTAATCATGGAGGATTATATAATGAAAAAATTAATTTCTACAATTGCAATGAGTATCTTAATTGCAGCAAACTCATTTGCATGTAATGACCTTGGAACAGAAGGTTTTTTACCAAACAACAGTTTAAAAATTCCAGCTGATGCAAAATCAATGATGGATGCAAACCTTGATGAAAAAGAATTTAATGCCGTTATTGATAAGGTTATTAAAATCTATGAACCAATCATCTCAACAATGGGTGGTGAACTTGTTGTTGAAAGAAAATGGGAAGATGGAACTGTTAATGCCTATGCTCAACAAATTGGCTCTACATGGAAAGTAAGCATGTTTGGAGGATTAGCAAGACATGAAGCAATTACATCTGATGGCTTTGCTCTTGTTGTTTGTCACGAAATTGGACACCATATCGGAGGCGCTCCTAAGAAAAAAAGCTGGTGGTCTAGTTCATGGGCTTCAAACGAAGGACAGGCCGATTACTTTGCCACTTTAAAATGTCTAAGAAGAACTTTTAGAAGCGAAGATAATGCTGCAATTATGGCAAAGGTTAATGTACCAAAAACAGTTGTTGATACATGTGCAGAACAGTTTTCTTCTCAAGAAGATAGACTTATTTGTCAAAGAGGTTCAATGGCAGGGATGAGTACAGCAAAATTATTTCAAGCTCTTAGATCTCAAACAACTCCACCTGATTTCAACACACCAGATGCAAATGTTGTAACAACAACGAATGATAAACACCCAGCTACTCAATGCAGACTAGATACATATTACACAGGTGCTTTATGTCAAATTGATGAACTTACTGATGTTGATCAAAAAGAAGAAGCTACTGGAACATGCTATAGAGCGACTGGAGACACAGTTGGTGTAAGACCTCTTTGTTGGTTCACACCGAAAAAGAGCTAATATTTTATAAATCTAATAGTTAATTAATAAAGGGAAGCTTTTAAGCTTCCCTTTTTTTATGTAAAATGATTATATGAAAACAATTTTATTTATAATCATTACGATAACTTCAGCATTTGCAAACTCAATTACATTTGAAATAGGACAAACTCAAACAAATTTTAACTTTTTTCAAATTCCTAATAACAATACTAACAGAATTTCATTACCTGATAAAAAAGTGACTTCATATAGATTAAGTTCCTGGCTAAAGCTAAATAATACTAACAAACTCTATTTTTTAATAGCTCCTTTTCAAAAAGAATATAATTTTACTTCTACTTCTAATTTCTCTTTTGATGGCATAAATTTTTCATCAAATCAAAAGACCAATGTTATTTACAAGTTCAACTCCTACAGAATAGGTTACTACTGGTTTAAAAATATTTCAAAGTTCAAATATTGGTATGGTGGACTACTAAAGATACGTGACGCTCTAATTGAAGTTAAACAAGCTCGTACAACTAAATCTTATGATAATATTGGTCTTGTCCCCCTACTGTCTTTTGGATTTGAATGGGCTTTAAATTCCTGGCTAAGGCTATATTCTCACACAGATGCTTTAAGTTCTTCCAAAGGATCTGCTTATGATTCTGGGCTTGAATTTCGAGCTTATAATTTTGGCCTAGGAAAAAGAGTTCTAGGTGGTGGAGTAGATAATGATAAACTTAAAAATTTTACTCAATTTGATACTTATTATTTAAATTATACATTTCTATTTTAACAAGAATTAAAAAACTTTTTAATTCTCTCAAGTTTTTTTCAAAAAAAAACGATATGTCACAAAATAAATAGTTCATTTTATTGGGAGGTATATTATGGCAATAAACTTAAAACATCATACTACTGGACTTGTAAAAGAAGTTCCAGAAGGTTTTTCATGGAAATCTTTCTTCTTTGCTGGACTACTTCCTTTGTTTAGAGGTATGTGGAGTGCTTTCTTTATCACTCTTTTCACATGTGGCATTGCTAACCTTTACTACATGTTTAAAATTAATAAACTCTATACTGTGAAGCTACTTGAAGAAGGCTACAAGCCAGTATCGCAAGTAGATGTAGATAAAATAAAATCAGCAGGTATCATCTTAGCAGAAAATCAACCTCAGGTGAACGATGAGCCACCTAAGCTAGAACAAATTGCTGCTTAAAATACTCATTAGCTCTATATATTATTATATAGAGCTAATTACTTTAAAATACAACCTAAGCGCCTATTTTTTCTAACATAAGCAGTAGAAGTTGCTATAGGGTTAGAAAAAGTAACTCTATTTTCTTCGAGCTTATATTTAAATAATGGATAATCTTTTAGAACTTTTTCTAGACAGTGCTTATCTTCTTTTTTAAAAATGAAGTAGCAGGTACAATACTCTTTAGCTCTAGAAGCACTTAAAAGCTTTGGTATTTCATACAAAGGAGTTCTAGAAAAGTTCAACTGATGAATAACAACTAATGAAACTACAATAATCATTCCCATAATGAACTTCATATACCAAGTCCTTTATAAATAAGATTTAAATACTTTTCATACTTAAGTTTTCCTTTAACGTCATGAGATATTCTTAATGCCAAAAGATTATTTTGTGGATCAAAGAAAATGCTTTGGCCACCATGGCCTAACATTGCAAAAACATTTTCAGAGATCGTTGGCATAAGTCTTTTGCCTTCACATGGTTTATTTAACCAAAACTGAGCTCCATAAGTTAGCACTCTCGTACATTTTTCTTTAGAAGCAGGGTTAATCTGTCTTATATAATGAATAAACTCTTTAGATACAATTTGCTTATTTTTATGCTTTCCTTCATTGAGAATCATAAGAGCAAATTTAATAAGATCTTCTAATGACATATAAAGATAACTTGATGCCATAAAAACACCCTTTGAATCTGTTTCAAAATATGCATTTATTTCCATTGGATCAAATAACCACTTCCAAGGATATGTTAGCTTAAGTTCCTTAGGAATTCTTTTAGCTAAAGCCCCTGTTAAAATATTTGAATCCCCTGATGAGTAATAAAAATTCTTTCCTGGCTTGGATTTAAAAGGTCTTTTTTGCATATAGTCCATAACACCTTCTTTTGCTGTAGCAAAATAGAGCATTCTTACAACATCTGAGTTAAATGGATCCTTTTCATAAAACTCATTCCAATCAATCCCACTACTCATTTGAAGGACATGGTTATATGTTAAAGTTTTACTTTTAAAGCCTGGAAAGTCATAAGATACAAGATCATTTTTTGAAATAAATCCCTTATCCTGCGCAATACCAAATAATATTCCAGATACTGACTTTGTCATAGACCAAAGAGTATGTAAGGTCTTCATATCTCCATATTCAAATTTTGAATATACAAGCTTTCCATCTTTTATAAGTACAAAGGCTTCAGTCTTAAGTTCTTTTGCTTTAAATATATAGTCATTTACAAACTTTTCATTAAAAGCAAAAAGATTAAAAGAAAATGTTAAGAATAATAAAGTTTTCATCATAATAAAAAAAGCCGAAAAGAATAAACTTTTCGGCTCTTATCTTAATTTTATTTTAAGTTATTTTTTCTTTTTTGCAGGGTTTTTCTGCTCTTTAATTACTTTAAAAAGCTCTACTTCAAATACTAATGTTGCACCACCAGGAATTTTTGGTGGCGCTCCAGCTTCTCCATATCCTAACTCTGGTGGGATAACTAATTTAATCTTTCCACCTTCACCAATTAACTGAACACCCTCTGTCCAACCCTTAATAACTCTATTAAGAGGAAAAGAAATTGTTTTACCTCTATCAACAGAAGAATCAAATACTTCTCCATTAATTAATGTTCCATGATAATGAACTTCTACTGTTTGAGCTTCTGTTGGTTTAACATTGCTCCCCTTTTTTAAAATTTTATAAACAAGGCCACTTTTTGTCTTAACAGCGTCTTTATTATTTTTTAAGAAATCT
Organism: Bacteriovoracaceae bacterium; assembly: GCA_025210745.1. GTDB lineage: Bacteria > Bdellovibrionota > Bacteriovoracia > Bacteriovoracales > Bacteriovoracaceae > CAKZJW01. The sequence goes on along the minus strand of JAOARC010000004.1, from coordinate 30,590 downwards.
TCAATGAACTTCTTTCCCTTACTCTTTTGTCCTTCAGCAATTTTCTCCATTCGTTTTTTAAACATTTGTTGAATTTTTGGTTGATATGTTTGTAATTCAACTTCAGCCTTTTTGCCTTTAGCTGAACTTACTAAACCTTTATATAAGGATGAAATTTCTTGATCATTAAGATCTAATCTTGCAAGATTTGCACCTAACATAAATCCCATAGCATAGAATGTTTTATCTTCTTCAGATTTTAATTTAATATTTTCTGGTTTTGTAGCCGTTTGGTTACATGAAACAACAAATACAAGTACTAACAACATCAATTTTTTCATATTTAATTCCTTTTAAATTAATAAGTGTATAAATGATAATCTTAACATTTTAGTCTGCCAAGTTAATCTTTAATAGAATTATTATCCGACAAAAAAAGTATGAAAAACAAGCTAACTGAACCTATAATCGAACAAATCATCCCTACAGGAAGCTCGGATGAAAGCAGTGGTACATGATAACATAAAGCGTCTAATACCATTAAAATAAACCCTCCAATAAATGGACCATACAAAAACTCATTTTTTACACTAAAAGAAAAGTATGAATTTTGTCTAAGTAGATGAACAAAAACAAGGCCAATTAAAGAAAAGACACCAAAGAAACTAACGACACAAATAGTAGATAAGCAAGACCATATAATTAATAATTTAAAAGTAGAATCTATATTTAAACCAAAATGCTTTGTAAAAGTATCTCCTAAATTAATAAGCTCTAAATCTTTATAAAACTTTAAACTTATTATTAGAGCTAGAATGAAGATAGGAATAAATATTGATAAATATGGTACTTCAACAAATCTAAAGCTTCCAAACCAAATACTACTTGGAAATGATTTTCCAAGGGATATAATTAAGAACTGAACTATACTAAAAATTCCACCAATGAATAAATTAAAACCGATACCAAGAATAATTAACTTTGTTTTTTTTTGTCCTTTAGATACTTTTAATAAATTAAGAGAATAGATACTACATAAAAATAGCCCCACTATTACACTGATATACTCTAGGGCAAAGGATAATTGAAACATATCCTGGATAAAAAAAGCAATTAAGACAGATAAAACACCGATTCCTGTAAAACCTAAAGTCGATGGAGAGCTTAGTTTATTATTTGTAAGAAGCTGACTAATAGATCCACTTTGGCAAATAAGATAACCACTTATAAAAGATAAAATCATTCTAAGAATCATAGCATTCATTTATCACCTTTAAATCTTCATTTACTTTTTTAAAAGAAATATCATTTTTTTCAAAGCTTTCTAATAAATACTTTTGATGTTCAACAATAAGAACTATTTCGTTTTCAATTAAATCCTTTAAAAGAGTTTTAACTTTCTTTACATGTTCATCATCAAGATATTGAAATGGTTCATCTAAAATATAAATATCTTTTTTAAAACTAAAATGAGTGGCCAACTTCAAAAGCTGATTTTCTCCTCCAGATAGAACATTTATCTGGGTGCTTAATTTTTCACTTAAAGAAAAATCTTTTAAAAGTTTATCAAAGAGATCTAAATCTAAGAACTTCTTATACCTAGCAATAAGTTTTTGATAATCTTTGACTCTTAAATTATTTAAAGTACTAAAACGAGACTGCTGACAGTAACTGTAGTTATTATCTAAAAGGTTTGCTACCAGCAAGTTTAATAAAGAGGATTTTCCAACTCCATTAGGTCCTTTTAAATAATTTAAAAGACCATTTTTAAGCTCAAAATCAAGATGAATATTTTTTTCATTAATGCACAGAGCATTATTTAAAAAAAACTTCAAATTTCCTCTCCTTTATACCATCATATTATATATCGTTAATGATACTTTGATAGACTTATAAAGGAAAATATAAAAATGGAATATAACTTAGAAAGATTAGAACAAGACTTAAAGAGCCTAAATTCAACAAAAGAAGGAAGAAGGCTTTTTGTCGCAGCAATGCCTCTTTTACTTGCTTCTTGTGCCACAAAAACAACATCTGATAGATACAGAGAAGGAAGTAATAAAGGACAAAAAACTTCTATCACTGTTGCTGATGAAAAGAAAATGGCCCATGAGTATCTACCTAAAATGAAAAAGGACTACCCTGTTCTTAGAGACTCGCAGCTTCAAAGCTATATCCAAAACCTTGGACAAAAAATAGTTCACAAAAATAATTTAAATAATAATCCTTATAAATATAACTTTACAGTCGTTGAATCTAAAGCTGTTAATGCATTTGCTCTTCCAGCAGGAGAAGTATTTGTAACAACTCCACTACTTGCCATGGCACAAAGTGAAGCTGAATTAGCAGGTGTACTAGGACATGAAATAGGACATATTAAAGCAAGACATACAGCTGAGAGAATTGATACTGCTAAGAAGGCTCAATCAAAATCTGTCATGTATGGTATTGGCGGAGGTCTTGGTGGCTTACTTGTTGGTTTTGGACTTGGAAAGCTAATATGTAGAAAAAATGATAGAGAGTGTATTGAAAGAATTTCTAAGTATGGAGCTATGGCTGGAGCTGCTGGCGGTCTTCTTATTCAAAAATATGGTTTTATGGCAAACTCTAGAGAAGATGAAATGGAAGCAGATAGAATTGGATTTAGAACATCTCTAGCTGCTGGTTTTCACAAAGATCATATTGGATCTTTTTACGCTAAGCTTTTAGAAATGGAAAAGAAGCACAAAGGTTCAAAGAATAAATTACTGGCCAGTTTTGCTGATGCCATGAGTACACACCCACCTAGTGAAGAGCGTGTAAAGCAAATGCATAAAATGAGCATGGAAGTGAAAAGTTCAAAAAATGCCATTATATCTTCAAAGCAATTTGATGAAGCAAAGAAAAGATTAAAAAGATATATCTAAAAAGTAATCTAAGAAGTTTATTTGTGATATTCCAGGAGTTAAGCTTCCAGGAAAATAAATATTATAAACATCACTCTTAATCTTTGTAACTTTTGGTATTTCGACTTGCGAGTCTAGACCAATATAAATACCTTTATTTATCTCTAGAACTTTTTGTGAGTATCTTGTATAAGCTAAAGATGATGGATAAGTCTTAAAACTTTTATTTTGCTTTAAGTCTTTCACAAAAATATCCTCAGTAATAAGCATACTTTCATTTCTTAAATTTTTTGCAAACGTTGCTAAAAAGAAAAGATACTTACTATGAAACTTTTTTCGTGATATTTTCCTTGTCACTTTTTTTATTTTCTCTTCTATTAAAGAAATTTTTTTATCACAATTACGAGTATACTTTTTCACAGCAGCTAATGTCTTATATGTAGCTTTTTGAGCACTCATACTTTTAAGATCTAAAAAATAAGTATTTTGATACTCTTTAAATATTCTGCTCAAATCCTTTGATCGATCTAAGAATATAATTGTATTTTTTTTAATACTCAGCTCTGAAGGCTTTAAAAATATCCCCCCACTGATTTTTTTTACAGCAGTTTTTTTAGGATAAAAACTGCTAACATATTTAACTTTATCTAAAAGGCCTAGTTCATCTAATAAAAAGCTCATAGGGCTAGATAAACTAATATACTCATAAGATTTATCAAGATGGCAGCTAAAACTACTAAAAGAAATGATTAATAGACTAATAACCAGCTTCATCTAAAACTTTGTTTGCAAGCCCATCACAATATTCATTTTCAGGATGTCCGCTATGTCCTTTTACCCATTCATACTCTACATTTGAAAAGTTATGATGTAGTTCATCTAGTTTTTGCCATAGCTCTAAGTTCTCAGGGACTTTTTTATCTGCTTTTTTCCATCCACGTTTTTTCCAACCTTCTACCCAGGAAGTCATTCCATTAACAACATACTTTGAATCCGTAACAACGATAACTTTTCCATCTGTATTTTCTAGAACGAATTCAAGACCTTTAATAACCCCTAATAGCTCCATTTTATTATTAGTCGTGTTTTCAAATGCATTGGCTTCTTCATAAATATTTTCATTAGCATTTTGTACTAAAAGACCATATGATCCTGGCCCAGGGTTTCCCCTACAAGCTCCATCTGAATAAATAACATACTCATACTCACCCTTTGCAACCCTTTGATGAGCCCTAAATTCATATGTAGAAGATGATGCCGTACTAACCTCTTGCATCTGATTTATTTGTTCTTTTATTCTTTCCAATACAGCTAGGTCCTGCTCACTTAAATCTAAGTTCTTTTGTAGCAAATTACAGGCATTAATAAGTTTCTTTTTCAATGATGACTCCCAGCATTATTACAGTAGTATTTTCTTTTCATTTTAGCTCAGGTTTTATAATCTGAAGATAGTTTTTTGTAAAAATAGGGAAAAATTTTGAATACAAATTATTCAATTAAAGTTTATAAACAATACTTTAATTTTGCGTCTAGTCACTTTTTAATTTTTGATGATGGTTCAAGAGAACCTCTTCATGGTCATAACTACAGAGTTATGATTAAAGGTGAAGCAGATATCAGTAAAAGTGATATGGTTTTTGATTTCTTAGATATAAAACCAATTGTAAGAAGAGTTTGCGATAATCTAGATCATAGACTTCTTATTCCTAAAGAAAATAAGCTTATTGAAATCTTTGAAAAAGATACAAATATTGAAATAAAAACAAAAGACTCTAATTTTAGTTTTCCAAAACAAGATGTTCTTTTATTACCAATTCAAAACACAAGTGCTGAAAGACTTGCTATGTATATTAATGCTCAAGTAAGAGAAATTACAAAAAATAAATTTAACTTTGTATTTGACGCATTTGAAGTTGAAGTTGAAGAAACTCCTGGACAGTCAGCGGTATATATTCACAAGGAACAAGCATGATCTTTACTTCGTTAACCTCGGGTAAGTCTGCTCAAGGTGAAGCTATCGAAGCATTCAAAACTGATATAAAAGCTAAAAAGTATATCTACCTTCTAGGTGGTGTTCACGGTGATGAAGTAGAAGGTGTATTTGTTTTAAAAGAATTATTTGAATGGCTTAAGAAAGATCATGATCTTAATGAACTTCCCATAATTGTTATTCCTATTTTAAATATTGATGGCTACAGAATGGGAACTCGTACAAATAGTCATGGTGTTGATTTAAACAGAAACCTACCAAGCCAAAATTGGTCTGGTGAACTTAAAAAAGATAAATATAATCCTGGAAAAGAAGCAATGTCTGAAATTGAAAATCAATTTTTAGATAAACTATTTCATAAATTTCCTCCAGGATTAATATTAACATTTCACTCATGGAAAAGATTAATTAACTACAATGGTGATGTTAAAGATATAAGCGACTTCATTGCTAGTTTTAATAACTATGAGGTAACTCCTGATATCGGATATTCAACACCTGGTTCTCTAGGAACATATGGGCCAGAAAAATATAACTGCCCTGTTATTACTTTTGAATGTCCTGTTCTTGAAGAAGACTTGTCTTTAAACGATATTTGGCAAGAAAATGAAAAAGGATTAAAAAACTTATTTAATGAAAATAAGTTCGATAGATTTTTATAATGTATTATATAAGAACTTTTATTGTATCCATTCTTGTCTTCCTAACTTTTGTGATTTTAATAGTTCCAATAAGTTTTATTATTGCTCCCTTTAGTGCACAAACAAGATTAAAGTATGCATCTCCTTTTTGGAAAGTATTTGCAAGCATAACTTTCAAACTACTAGGTATTAAAGTTACACAGATAGATCAAAGACCTATTGAAATTCAAAGACAAAATAATCCCCCAGGTCTTTATATTTCTAATCACCAAAGCTTAATGGATATTCCATTACTTTTAACAAAGTTTCAAGTTCCTCCTATCATGAAAAAGTCTATTTTATATGTTCCAATCTTTGGAGTATGTGCTTATAGCTCTGGTGCTCTTATTGTTAATAGATCAAGTAAAGAGGCCAGGAAAAAGACTTTATCAAAAGCAATTGAAGTTTTAACAGCAGGTCAAAGATGTCTTCAGTATTACCCGGAAGGAACAAGAAATAGAGAAGCCAAAACTCCCAAGAGCTATGATAAAATCAAATCTAAACTTATTTCTTTTGCCTACAAGAACAATATTAATGTTATTAGTGTAAGTGTAAGCGGAACAAGTGATGTCTTTAAAGGTAAAAAGCTAAACTTTGGCTCACATCTAGGGATAAATATTTCTAATTATATAAAGCCATCTGACTTTGAGTCAGAACAAGAGTTTATTCAAACTTGTTGGAATAATGTTGAAAACGGATATCAAGATATTTTAAAAAAGATGTCTTAATGCCTTTTCTCACAATATAGCTTTTAGTAGTACACTATGAATATAATAGCCAACTCCTAACAAAATAACTCCAGAACAATAACAGGTCCAAAAACTTAAGTTTAATTTTTGTGCTAACAAAAATGGTATAAAAAATAAAAGAGAGACTGGTATTGCGACAAAAATACTTTTAGCATAAGCAACAGATTGACTAGGATCCTTCCATTGCATCTGAGAAAACCCTAAAGCCAATAGTGATGTGATAGGCAGGGCTGTTAAAAACCCCGCCATTACTGTTTTCTTTCCAGATAACCAGGAAACAACACTAATCACAATTGCAGCAACAATAGTTTTTCCAATTGTAATAATCATAGTTATTTTCCTGTAAAGTTAGCAGCAATAAATCTTCCACTTAAACTTAAAAAGATATAAAGTTTTTTTCCCTTAACACCATTTTTATTTTTAAATGTAACAACCCACTCCATCTTAGATTTAAACTTCTTTTTCTGAGTGTCAGCCAACTTTGATATCTTCCATGAAACATCAATCTTTTTTTTCTCAATCAACCGATTCACATGTAGCCGAGCATTTTGTTTTATTTCTTTTTTTGAAATAAGTTTTTTTTCATGAGTATGTCCATGATCATGAGAATGACCACCTCCTGGCCCAGCAAATACTAACATTGATAGCATAACTATACTTAATATGATTATTTTTTTCATTTTTATTCCTTACAAATTATCATGTTTATATTCTTGTTCTTTAGCTACATTAAGTTTCAAATGATAGTGGTAATGATTATCTTCACTAAATCCAAACTCATCAGGATTTGATGTATGGCCATATCCATGAAGTTGCATTAGTAAAAGCATAAAACCGGCTAAAATAAGACCATCATTTGTAACCTTTGAAAGCCTTTTAAAGAACTGTGTATTTCTAACACTTGATAAAACTCCCAACATAACTGTTAAGGCTAATACTTGCCCAACTTCTACACCAATATTAAAAGAAATAATTCTCATTAGCATTCCACTTCCCTTTTCTCCTAAAGGTAGTTGCTGTAATCTTGTTGAAAGTCCAAAACCATGTATTAAACCAAAAATAAAAACCATCATTAATAGATTGGGACTTTTATTCATACCAAAATAACTCTGAAAACCTTTGTTATTATCAAAGCCTTTATAGCAAACACTCAGTGCTATAACTGCATCAATAAGCCAATAATTTGCTGTTATTCCTAAAAATGTAGCAAAGATTAAAGTTATACTATGACCTAATGTAAAAATACTAATAAATCGAACAATGTCTTTAAATGTTGTTAAAAAAAAGATCACTCCAAATAAAAAAAAGTAAATGATCATATCCTGTAATCATATGTTCTGCGCCAAGAACAATATAACGGAAAAGCCCTCCGTCAATCATCGCACGCTTTGCTTCCTCACTTATCCCATGAGCAAAAGAACTCATAGAATATAGAAAAGATACGTATACAAAAATAAGCTTTTGCATATTTCCTCCTAAAGTTTAATTAATAATTATACTAAGTAAAAATTAAACCATAGGTGGTCTAAAGATATTGTTGGGATATGCGACTGGATGTAGAAAATTTTTATAAAAATTATCTTGAGTCTCGAGGTACTTTGGCTCTATTAATGTCCAATTAGTATTCATTATTTTAAAATCAATTTGGCTAAAACTCTTATGTTCATGGCCATGCTCATGTTCTTGTCCATGCTCACTATGTTTATGAGTATGGCTATGATACTCATCATCAATATTATCATGTTCAGTTGCATTGAACTTAGAAAAACTAGCTAAATGTATATTAATATCATTAATTCTAACTTGTGAATATGCCTTAACCAATAGACAAAAGGAAATAAGAAGTAATGAAATAGATAATAGATGTTTCATACAATACTATACTACATCACTTCTATAACTCTATAGAAATACTTTTATATTAAGAAACCTTACATTTATTCTAATTAAGTAAAAATAAACTCACTAACAACCAATCCTTCTTGAATTTTTGCTGCCCCTAAAACCTGTAAGGCTTTATCTTTAACCCAGTAAATATTATCGTCAATTGATGCGCGAATAATTTTTTCAATTTGGTTTTCTCTAAGCCTTACACCATTTATAAAAAGTTTTGCTTCTTTTTCGTCAAAAATGATAGTGCTAAAATCAAGAACATCAGTCACTTCAAGACCTCTAGATAAAATCATCTCATTTTTATCTTTTGGAAAATGGGGTTCTTTAATAACATTATCTAAACTACAGCCACCAACTTCTACTCTTTCAAGGTCCTCTAAAACCCCTAATGTGCCTAAGTAGTTTGCTATATCACTAAAAAGGGTTCTTATATATGTACCAGAGCTTACTTTTGCTTTAATACTAAGTTTTGGAAAGCAATATTCTACCACTTCAAGCTCATAGATCATTCTTTCTTTTTTTTCTTTTTTTATGTGAACACCTTGCCTTGCCCACTCATGAAGAGCTTTTCCTTCATATTTTGCAGCTGAATAAATATGTGCCGCCTGAAGATACTTTCCTAAAAACTTTTCTTGTATTTTTTGTTCAATGAACTCTTTTGAAAAATCTTTGATTACAGTATTTAAATAATCGCTTGAATCTTCCTTTGTAATCCCTTCAGTCGTATCACCTGTTAAAGATTCTTTTCCCAGGATACCATCAGCAATATATGTTTTTGGAAGATATTCATGAATAAAGTTATTTAATCTTGCTGCTCCTCGAACCCCAAGCATTAAGACACCTCTAGCAAAAGGATCTAAGGTTCCAAAATGGCCGATTTTTCCATATCCATCTGGCAAGTGACGTTTAAAGGTTCTCACGATATCTTGTGATGAAATATCTTTTGGTTTATAGCAATTAAAAATTATTGGTCTTGGATAAAGATCAGTATTAACTTTTCGTTTCATCTAGAAGTTTAGTTATTTTAAGCTCATCTTCAAATTGAGAATCATAATAAAAGTTAAGACTCGGAGTATGTCTGAACTGAACATTTTTAGCTAAAATTGATCTTAGCTTTCCTGCCGCACTATCAAAGGCTTTTTTGATATCCCCTCTTGAAGAGTTATCATAAGTATCCCAATAAACTTTTGCTACACTAAAATCTTGATTAAGTTCAACTCTTGTTACACTCACAAGATTAAGACGAGGGTCTGAAACCTCTCGTCTTAAAATCATATTAAGTGCATTTTTTATTTTATCTTCGAATGTATCCTTAGTAGGACCGCTCTTTGATCTTGCCATTGTTAAAGAATCTCAGAGTTTTCTAACTTACGCTTCTTTTCTTCAAGAAGATAAGCTTCGATAATATCAGAATTTTGAACGTCATTGAAGTTTTCTAATGCCATACCACATTCGTATCCATTACCAACTTCTTTAACTTCATCTTTAAATCTCTTAAGAGTTTGTAATTTACCATCATGTAGGATCTTACCATCTCTAAGAACTCTAATATTACATCCTCTTTCAATCTTACCATCAATAACAGCACAACCTGCAATGGTTCCAACTTTTGGTACTTTGAAAGTTTCTCTAACTTCAGCTCTACCAATATACTTTTCAACTTTCTCAGTATCTAGCATACCTTCAAGAGCTAAAGTAACATCATTTATTAACTCATAGATAATTGAGTATGTTCTGATCTCAACACCCTTTTGTTCGGCAAGTCTTCTTGCGCTTGTAACAGGTCTCATATTAAACCCAATAATATATCCACCTGTACTAGCTGCCATCGTTACATCATTATCAGTAATAGCACCTACACCACCAACAATAACATCAACTCCAACTTCATCGTTTCCAATAAGAGCTAAGGCATCTTTAATTGCTTCATAAGAACCTTGAACATCTGATCTAACAACAAGTTTAAGAATTTTCTTTTCTTGTTCATCAGTAGCTGCACCAAAGAAGTCTTCTAATGAAGCAACCTTTGGAGCTTCAACACTTTCAAGTTTCTTACGATCAGAAACTCTATTATCTACAACTTTCTTCGCTTCTCTTTCATTTTTAACAACATTTAATGTGTCCCCTGGACTTGGTACAGAATTAAATCCTAAGATCTGAACAGGAATTGATGGCCCAGCAGAGTTTACATTCTTACCAGAATCATCCATAAGGCTTCTTGCTCTACCATAGTTTTCACCACAAACGATAGCATCACCTTTTTTAAGAGTTCCCTTCTTAACTAATACAGTTGCAACTGGTCCTCTTCCCGTCTCAATTCTAGATTCAATGATAATACCTTCAGCTTTTCCTTTTGGATCTTCTCTCAGATCCATCATTTCAGCTTGAAGTTTGATTGACTCTAATAAGTCATCAATACCATCTCCATTTAAAGCTGAGATTGGAACAAACATTGTATCCCCACCCCATTCTTCAGAGATTAATTCAAATTCTGTTAATTCTTGCTTTATTCTTTCTGGGTTAGCCCCTTCTTTGTCCATTTTATTGATTGCAACAATAATTGGAGCATTTGAATTTTTAGCATATTTAATTGATTCTTTAGTTTGCGGCATAACACCATCATCAGCAGCAACAACTAAAATTACAATATCAGTAAGGTCTGCACCTCTTTGTCTCATAGCTCCAAAAGCGGCGTGCCCAGGAGTATCTAAGAAAGTAATTGTACTATCAGAAACCTTAACAGAGTAAGAACCAATATGCTGAGTTATACCACCAGCTTCTCCATCAGTTACTTTGGCTTTTCTAATTTGATCTAATAAAGTTGTTTTACCGTGATCTACGTGTCCCATAACTGTAATGATAGAGTTTCTTAAAGGAAGATGGGATTTATCTTCTTTAACTTCTTGATCAATAAACTTTGATTCATCAAAAGCTCTATTTTCAACCCTGTAATCATAAAGTTCTGCTAATTTTGTAGCAAGTTTAATTCCAATATAATCAGAAGGCTTAACTAATAAGTCTAACTTTAATGCTTCATTTTGAAACTCTTTAAATTTTACTTTTAGTTTATTTGCAAGTTCAGTAGCCGTAATTACACCAAATACTTCTACAAACCTTTTTGCATCTTTAACTTGTGTAATTTCTGTTTGCTTAGTTGAGCCTACATATATTTTTTTTCTTTTCACAGGAGTGTAAACCTGTCGACCTATTACATTTGTAGCAAGCTTCAACCCCTCATCAGCCCTTACCTGACTTAAGTCTTTTTTACCACTTCCACCTTTTTTAGAAACTATAGCTGCAAGAGATCCCATTCTTTTTTTACTATCAGCATCAGTCTTAGAAGAACTCTTATCATCATAGATAGGCCCAGAAGACTTATATCCACTGTTATTTGTTGTTTCCTGAGAAGATTTTTGCTCTTTTTTCTCTGGAACAAATACAGGAGTAAAACTATGCATTTTTTCTTTATAGACTTCTTCTTTTACATCTTCTTCTAAAGTCGAAGCTGAAGAATCTGAATCAACAGCCTGCTTCGCTTTTACATTTTGAACAACCTGAAGCCCTTTAGGTTTATCATCTTCAAACAGCTCAGGTTTCACTTCATCTATTTTTTTCTTAACAACCTTTTTTCTTGTAATCGTCTTTTTCTTAACAACAACTTTTTTAGAGTCTTCTTCACTTGGTTTTTCCTCACCTTCTGCACTTTGCGAAGCGACCTTTTTCACAACCTTTTTCTTTGTTACTTTTTTCTTCGCAACTTTTTTCTTTGTTACTTTCTTTTTAGTAGTAGCAACTTGTGGTTTTGGTCCAAACGCCTCCAAGGCTTTTTCAACAACATTGTCTTCTAAAGTGACCATATGGTTTCTTACATCAAACCCTAGTCCTTTTAATTTTTCAACAAGGTCAATTGCACCTATTCCAATTTGCGCGGCTAGTTCATAAACTTTTTTTGCCATTTTCTAACTCTCCAAAATTATTTTAAATTAAATGCTGCTAACTCTTCTCTTAACCTTCTTTCAGCATCTGAGAATTTATCGTCTTCATCTTGATTAGTATTACTAGAACCAGAATCTTTAATCATTCCCATTCTCTGGCTTGGGACAGCCGAAGCTGAAATAATTTCATCTTCTTCAGGTTCGTTGCTAATATTATCATCTTCAAGAGCAGCTGTTGCTTTTGCTATCAATGCATCTGCATCTTCTGTAGACACATTTAATATTCCTACAATTGTTTGTGCTTGCGAAGCACAAAGATCAACAATTGACATCACTCCACTCTGAACAAGAACTTGTGCAAATGCTTCCGAAAGTCCATCAAGCTGAAGAAGGTTCTCAACTGCAAGCTTAACTTTTTCTTGTAACTTAGACTTAGAAATAATATTTACTTTCCATCCTGATAACATGGCAGCTAATCTTACGTTTTGCCCTCTTCTACCTATTGCTAAAGACAATTGATCTTCTTCAACAATAACATCAATCAACCTTTCATCATGATTCAAACTAATTGAAGTAATATCCGCTGGTGCTAATGCATTTTTAACAAATACATCTACTTCAGGGTGCCACTTAACGATATCAATTTTTTCACCTTGTAATTCATTTACGATATTTTGAACTCTAGATCCTTTCATACCAACACAGGCACCAACTGGATCAATATCTCTATCTGCTGTATAAACAGCAATTTTAGCTCTATGGCCAGGCTCTCTAGCTGCCGCTTTAATTTCAATTGTCCCATCTTGAATTTCAGGCACTTCAGTTTCAAAAAGCTTAACTAGAAACATTGGAGATGTTCTTGATAATCTAATCTCAGGACCTCTATTAGACATAACAACTTCCGAAAGATAAGCTTGAATTCTATCTCCAGTATTAAACTGCTCTCCGTATATAATTTCTCTTCTACCTAATACGGCGTCTGCTTTTCCAAGATCAACAATAACATTTCCTCTTTCATATCTTCTTACGATACCAGTGATAAGCTCATCTTCTCTGTGCTTAAATTCAGAAAATAAGATTTCTCTTTCAGCATCTCTAACTTTTTGAAAAATAATTTGCTTTGCCGTTTGAATATCAACTCTTGTAAAACTTGGATCTTCTATCTTAATCCCTAATTGATCTCCCATTTCACAATCTTCATCCAACTCTTTTGCTGCTGTTTGGTCTATATCAGTAATCGGATCCTTTACCTCACTAACAACTGTTTTATATTGAAAAATTTCAATTTCAGAGTCTTCCTCATTATACCTTGCCTCAAACTCCCCTTGTATTCCAAACTTTTTCCTAGCAGTAACCAAAAAAGCTTGCTCAATTGCTCCTATAACAATTGATTTATCAATACCTCTATCTTTACCAAGAAGCTCAATCATTTTTGAAATTTCTGAAAAGTTCACTTTTAATTCTCCTTAAAGTTTTAAAAAACCGGGTCTACTTTAGCTTTTTTAATATTATTAATTTCAATGCTAAAGTCTCTATCAGTATTTGTTAAAGTTATATTATCATTATTAATTTCTTTTAAGTCTCCACTTACAACTTTTGACTTTGCTAGAGATTTTGGAAGATCTCCACCAAGCTCATTATTTAAAGTACAAGTTATTCTTTGACCCATGGCCATCTCAAGATGATTCTTATTTCTTATGGGTCTATACATTCCAGGGGATGATACTTGTAATACAATATCATCTGGAATCCATGTATTGGTTTCAAAAGGTTCAGTTAAAGCTCTATCTACTGCAACACAGTTTTCAATAACGGCACTTCCAGTTTTTTCATCATAAATATATAAAACTAGAGTGCAGCTATTTGAAATAAATTCAACATCATAGACTTTCATTCCAACTGACTCAACATGTTCAGTACATAAATCTATAAATTTTGTTTCAATGTCTGACTTACTTTTTCCAATAACCATAAAAATATCAAAAAAAAGGGGTGAACCTAAAATCCACCCCTTAAATAAAATTAACAACGTAGGTTTATTTTCTACCAAATTAGCCATCTAATGGCAAATTTTAAACAAACTCTAGTTGCATTACGTAAGCATCTTTTCCATCTCTATAAAACTTCTTAATGGTATTAAGCCTTTTAAAACCAAATTTGCGATATAAGCCTATTGCTGCTTGATTATCATGAGCAACTTCTAAAAAAAGTCTCTTACAACCCTGTGCACAAAGATCATAAATTGCTTTTCTTAACAAAGTTGTAGCAATCCCCGTTTTTATTTTATTTTTTTTAGTACAAATTTGTATTAAATGCGCCATTTCTTCTAAGCATGAAACTCTAAAGAAACAATAAGCTACAATCTGATCTTGAACCTTTTCAACATAGAAATTGTTATTTTTTTCAAACTCTTGATGCAAATCTTCCTTTTTCCATGGATATGGGAAATTTGCTTTTTGTATGGAATAAATCTGATGAAAATCAGTTGCCACCAAAACTACACAGGTGTGTTAATTTCAATATTACCAATAATTTTTCTACCCGAGACCTCTTCTTCTTTATGAAAGCGAACGTTTGCTCTTGGATTAAAAGTATATCCATCTTTTCCTCTTAAAATATACTTCCTAGATGTTCCTTTTGGCTCAATTAACTTTCTAAGTCTACTAATACTCGTATAAATAAGTTTGTCATGAATAAGTGGGTTATATTCTTCTTTCCATATAAACTTTGATAAATCATCTTTATTAAAAGCCTTTCCCGGAGACTTAGCAAGTAGAAATAATATTTCAAGTAAAACAAATCTATGTTTAAAATCGATAGATCCAATAGATTTTTCGTGGATTAATCGGTTATGACGATCTAAATATAAATCGACTGAAGAATCGTTAACATCCGCAACTTGATCATCATATAAAGAAATTAATCTTTTATAGTTTTTATTAATTGTATTTTTTCCGAGTTGAAACAAAGAAAGAGCTTGATTATACTCTCCCATCTTCTTTAAAGTAACCCCTTTACCAAGAAGAATATTTCCATAAAGATTCCAGCAATTTTTTTGCTGTAGCAATCTCATTCCTTCATCATAATGAGTCATTGCTAGAGCGTACTCACCTATGTCTTTATAAATGTGACCATAAAGAACATGCATACTTCCTTTTAAGTACCCTTTAGTCAGAATTGTTAGCAACTCTTTTAACTGATCAAGCCAAGAAATTGCCTCTACATATAACTCTTTATGATAACAAGCTGTTGCCATTGCATATAA
The DNA here is from genome assembly GCA_025210745.1 of Bacteriovoracaceae bacterium. Taxonomy (GTDB): domain Bacteria; phylum Bdellovibrionota; class Bacteriovoracia; order Bacteriovoracales; family Bacteriovoracaceae; genus CAKZJW01. The sequence continues at coordinate 15,214 of JAOARC010000004.1, read as the reverse complement.
TGCTTTTGCTTTAAGCTCTGGTTCATTTTCAAGACCCGCCTTTTGATGTGACAACTTAAAATTATCTAGTGCTTGATCAAAGTCTGCCTTATACGTATAAATCATTCCTACGTTGTAAAAAAACTCTGCCCCTAATGTTGGAAGGTCATTGCTAAATTTTTCAACCAGATCTCCTGCTCTTTGAATAAATTCATTCGCTTTATTATTGTCAAGAGTTTCAGAGTAAATTCTAATTAAAAAACCATATATCTTTAAAGTTGCAAATGCATCTTGAGGATAAACTGTTTTTTCTAAAGCTTTATAAAAGTTTTCTTTTGCCTTATCTAAATCAGCCTTGTCATAATGAAGTTTTGCGAGTCTATAGAATCCCTGGCCTAGCGAATGCTCTTGCTCTGATGACAACTCACCAAAACTAAACTTTGCGTCTGTACCTTCAAGCGTTGAAGATGCAGCCATAAACTTTTGTTGATTTTCAGACACATTGGTTTTTTCATTTATCATAAGATTACCCTTTATTTGTCTCCCCCAGACAAAATGCAAGATTAAACACAAACAATTTTTACTTATTCTTACATTTGTGCGACACCTTACATCACTTTAAAAATAAAGTAAAATATTTATACCTAATGATTCAAGCGACTTAACGCTTTGCAAATATTTTTTCCTTACATGTAAGACCTATTTTTATCAACTTTTAAGGTATTTTAAACACTTAAGAGCTCATAAAATTGATTAAACCACTCGAATTTGTTATGTTTATCCTCTAAATCTACAGTGAAAACAAAACGTTAGGGATGGATTATGGCAAAGCACGACTTAGAAACTTTAAGACACTCTTGTGCACACGTTATGGCACAGGCAATTATGGAATTATACCCTCAAGAGGAACCAAAGTTAGGTATTGGCCCAACCATTGAAAACGGTTTTTACTACGATATCGACATGGAAAAAAGAATTTCTGACGACGATCTATCAAGCATTGAAAATAAAATGAATGAGATTATTAAAAGAGCTGATAAAATTACTCGTCATGAAGTAAGTCGTGAAGAAGCGATTGAAGTATTCACGCAAAAAAAACAAGACTATAAAGTTGAATTAATTAAAGACTTACCTGAAGGTGAAACAATTTCTTATTACACACAAGGTGATTCTTTTATTGATTTATGTCGTGGCCCACATGTTGAGACGACAAGACAGATACCAACATCTTTTAAACTTCTTCATACGGCAGGAGCTTACTGGAGAGGTGATGAAACAAGGCCAATGCTTCAAAGAGTATATGCAGTTTGTTTTGATGATAAGAAAAAATTAAAAGAACATTTAAAATTTTTAGAAGAAGCAAAAAAAAGAGATCATAGAAAACTTGGTAAAGAACTAAGTTTGTTTCACTTTGAAGAATGCACTCCTGGTAACCCTTTCTTTTATCCAAAAGGAACGGTGGTTTATAATTCATTTATTGAGTTTGCCAGAAGAATTCTTAGAGCTTATGACTATGAGGAAGTATTAACTCCACTTATTCTAGACGTCGACCTTTGGCATACTTCAGGTCACTATCAAAACTATCAAGAAAATATGTACTTTACTGTTGTTGATGAAAAAGAGTACGCAGTAAAACCAATGAACTGTCCTGGGCATATGCTTTTATTTAAATCTCAAGCTCACTCATATAGAGATCTTCCTTTAAGATATGCTGAATTTGGAAAAGTTCATCGGTATGAAAGATCAGGTGCTATGGCTGGGTTAACAAGAGTAAGATCCTTTGTTCAAGATGATGCTCATATTTATTTAACGCAAGATCAGATTCAAGCAGAAGTTCAATCTTTAATTGAAATGTTTTTAATTACGTATAAACACTTTGGTTTTGAAGATATAAAAATCAATCTTTCAACAAGACCAGAAAAAAAGAAAATTGGATCTGATGAAATTTGGGATTTGGCTGAAGATGCATTAAGAAAAGCTCTAGAAGCTTCTGGAATTGAATATCAATTAAAAGAAGGTGATGGTGCATTCTATGGACCCAAAATAGACTTTGATGTTGCTGATGCACTAAAGCGTTATCACCAACTTGGTACAATTCAATTAGACTTTATGATGCCTGAAAGATTTGATCTTACTTATAATAACTCTGAAGGTGAAAAAGTTAGACCTGTTGTAATTCATAGAGCTCTTCTTGGATCAATTGAAAGATTCTTTGGAGTTTATTTAGAGCATGTAGCAGGAATCTTTCCATTTTGGATTGCTCCAGAACAAGCTATTATTGTTCCGGTTAATAATGATATTCACGGGGAATATGCAAAAAGTATTGCTAGAAAATTAAAGAAAAAAGGTTTTAGAGTAAAAGTTGATTTACGTAATGAAACAATGGGCCTTAAAACAAGACAGATTCAAAAATCAAAAGTTCCATTTATGATTGTTATTGGTGATAAAGAGATGGAAAGCAACTCTCTTGCTCTTAGAGCTCATGGTACAAAATTTACAAAAGTTCTAAGCATGGATGAAGCCATTGAAAAGTTCACGCAACTTGATAATGAAAAAATACCTACAGGTATGAGTGAGTCTTAATTTAGTGAAAAAAAATGTCATCATTATTTGGGGAGGAGATTCTTTAGAAAGAGATATTTCAAAAGTATCTGCTCAGTTTATTTATGACCAAATAGATGATGGCTCATTTGATCTTTACCTGTTCGAACTTACTCGTGATTTTAAGTTCTTAAAAGATAATAAAGAGTTTAGCTTAACTAAAGATGGTTTTGTTTCCAGTGTAACAACCATTACTTCAGACTATATTATCCCCTACTTTCATGGGTATCCTGGTGAGTCTGGAGACTTTCAATCATTGTTAGACTTTTATGGTTTTAAATACTTAGGTTCTAATAGTGAAACAAGTAAGTTTTGTTTTAATAAAACAGTCACAAAACTTATGGCCGAACATATTGGAATAAAAACAACTCCTTTTATAAGTGCCACTCACCTAAATGAATTAAGTTCAATTGAAAGCTTTTTTGATACTCACAAGAGTATTTTCATAAAAGCTTCTAATCAAGGAAGTAGTGTTGGTTGTTATAAAGTAGATAACAAAGAAGATATTAGGGATTCTTTTGAAAAAGCTCTACAAGTTTCTTCCTACGTAACTATTGAAAAGGCTTTGTCTCCAAGAGAACTTGAAGTGTCCTCTTTTAGTTTTAATGGAAAAATACATATTACAGACCCAAGTGAGATTGTTTGTACTGATGAGTTTTATACGTATGATAGCAAATATAACTCCAAATCTAATACAACGACTCAAATTATTGCCAACATAGATTCTCATACATTAAAAAATATCAAACAGATTAGTAAAAAATTATTTATTTTCTTTAAAATCAAAGACTTAGCAAGAATTGATTTTTTCCTTGATGGGGCTGAGCTATACTTAAACGAAATTAATACAAACCCGGGACTAACTCACATCTCTATGTTCCCTCGAATGATGGAAAACTATGGGATTGCATTTAAAGATTTTATAAAAGAAAAAATTAATGATTAAAGAAGACAATTTAACATCTACGCAAAAGCACAAACTGGCATTAGATCTAAAGCCAGTTTTTATTGCACAACTATCAATAATTGATAGTTTAACACATGATGCTTATTGTTTTGTAGATGGTCACTTAGGATTAGTACTAGAAGAAGATGAACTAATCACTAATGACTTTATAAAAGACTATGCTAGTACTATTGGCAAAGAAATCTTTTTACACAAGAAGGATTTTCAACTTCTAAATGAAAGTTTAAGCGAACAGTTAACAAAAATGACAAGATCTCTTTCTATTGGAGATCAAGTAAAAAATAGTATCAAGCAAGCCAATCTTTTATCTTTTCAGATGAATAATCTTTATAATGATCCATTTGATAATGAAGTTTTAACAAATCAATTTTTAAGCTCGAAAAATCTTGCGACTTTATTATCTGGATCAGCAGAAGTATCAAAGTCTCTGTTTAAAAATATGAAGAAACAAAATCATCACTACATGATTGGTCAACCGATGCTTTCTTCAATTTTACTCTTAAGTTTTTTAAAAGAAGCAAAACTATTTACAGAACAAGAAAATCAAAACCTTTTTCTGGCCAGTTACTTTAAAGATATTGGTATGTGTTTTGTCGGTAGAGATAAGTGGGATGAGTCTGATCTTACAAAGTTTGATAAAAATAACATATCAAGCCATTCAGAAAATTCTATGAAAATTCTCAATGGTAGAATTGATCTAAGCAAAAAATATTTAAACATCATTAAACACCATGATTTTTTAAATAAAAAAGCTTTTGCAAAAATTAATAAAATACAATACGAATCTGATCCAGAAATAACTGGAATTGAAACGACTATTGTTGCTGTTTGTGATATTTTTGTGGCCATGACTAGCAAAAGACCTTATCGAGATGAATATAGCTTTTTTAAAGCTCTAGAATTTATAAAGCTACTCATGGCCGATGAGTACCCTCAAGAATACAAAGTCTTTGTTAAGTTTATTACAAAGTTTTTTAAATCTATGTAAAAAATTTCTTGAAGGAACGTTTCAAATAATTCAAAATATCTCTAAGAGCAATGAATGCTCTTTTTGTCTATAAATTCTAAGGAGGGAATTAATGGCTGCACAACAAGAAGTAAGTCCACTCACAGGTGTTATTGCTGAAGATAGAGTCGTAGTTGACTTTGGAGAGCACGAAGGAAAGTCTGTACTACAGGTTAACGATGAAAATCCTGACTTTTACAACTACCTAATGGAACAAAAAGAAGAAGGAAACTTCTACATCAAAAGAAACAGAGATAAAATTTTTAGATTATACGTACACCCTACTCTTCAATAGATGAGTCTTATTTATATATCATTATTTGGTATCTTAGGTGTTTTACTTAGATACCAAATAAATTTTTTAACAATATCAAAAAACATTCCACCAACAATCATAGCTAATATTTTAGGATGTCTTATTATTGGTGTTTGTTATTATTATCAGATTATAAAGCCCGAAATAAAAATCACTAAATATATAATGACAGGTCTTTGTGGTGCTCTTACAACCTATTCTAGCTTTAATTTAGAAATTTTTAAATTTATTGAACAACAAAAAATAATTGAGTTTCTAATCTATATAGGGCTTACCTTTATCTTTTGTTTAATTGCAACAAGCCTTGGATATTTTGGTGCTAAATTCTTTTTTCAGTCTTAAGTTTATCTAAGTGAGATTTGATATTGGCCATAGCGTATGGCTTAAGTTTTTCATTTAAACCAACATAAATATGTTCATATATTTTATTTATATCTTTATCTAGCTTAAAATAGAGCTTTTCAACCTGCTCCTCTCTAAGCTGTCTATGTTTTAAATTTTTTTCTATTATGTGTGTTCCTCCTAAAGCAATCCCATGACTAGGAATAACACATTTTGGATCTTCTTTTATAATCATTTTTAAAGTATTCATATAGTCTAACATTGAAGCATTTTGTCCTCCAACAACAACACTTCCTACACCTTGAAAAATATCACCTACAATAAACCATTTTTTATTTTCGGGCATAATTCCAAAATGCCCTTTTGCATGTCCACTAATATCATAACAAATAATCTTACTTTGCTTCCAAGAACCAATAACATCTCTATCTTTTATAATTTTTGTTTCTACTCCTTTAAAAAAATGTTCCTGTTTATTTTCAATAAGTCTTTTTGTATCTTTTGATAAATAAATAGGCACATTTAGTTTTATTGCAATTTCATTACTTCTTTCAATATGATCCCCATGATAATGAGTTAAAAAAATAAAATCGACTTTATCAATAGAGTTTAATAGCTTTTGTTTTTCTTGTTCGTTCTTTGGAGAAGGATCAACAATAAATTTTTTATCTCCATTTATATAAAAACAATTTGTTCTAGTTGCAGGAGGAAGAGTATGAGATAAAGGCATGTATTGAATAAGGTCATTAATAACTTCTACCCAAGGAACTTTTCCATCAATCGATGATCTTGTATAACTTGCTTCCTTAAGCTCAATATTAGATGCTAATAAAGATAACATAAACCTAATAGGAGGAATAATAAGATAATTTCCCTCTTTCCACGAATCTAAAATAGTTTGCGGTTTACTCCAAATACCCTGTGCTATTTCATGTTCACACAAGGTAAAATCAGGCTTTTCAAAAAGTCTTAAATGATAAAAAAATGTTTCAAACCTTATAGGATTAAAACTAGGTGAAGTCACTTCACAAAACTTACTCATAGAGTGAGAAAAAGAGTCGATATCAATACCAAGCTCTTCTTCAACTTCTCTTTTTACTGCATTTAGCAGAGGATCTTTAGCGTTAAAGTCTTCTTTGTCGACTTTTCCACCTACAAATGCAAGATACCCAGGAAAACTTCTTAGAGAGTTTTTTCTTTTAATAACAAAGACTTCATTTTTATAAGTTATAATAACGCTGACAGCTTTTTTTATTTTCATTTCATATATTATAGACATTTATTTGTAGCGAATACAGGAAAATACTTATTAAATTGAGCACATACTCTTTTATCCATATTACTCTTATCATATACATTATCCAACAAGAGTTCCAAAGCAACTTTCAACGAATACTTTGGTGGATGATGAGCTTGAATAGCTTTTCCCATTTGCTCTACCCATGAAAATAAAGCTTCCATTTTCTGTTCAATAGGTAGGTGCTCTATTAATTTATAGATACCACGAGCTAAAGTCGCGCCAAAATGATGAATTCTTGGATGTAAAGTTTGATTGCAACTAGTATAAACTTTGTAACTCGGATTTAAAAACTTCTGAAGAAATCTACTAGTTAACTTCTTTTGCTCACCATCAGCATAAGAACTAGAATGAATATCTCTAATCTTTTCAAAACAATTTACACCTTTAAAATTCTCTTTTTTATTATGAGATAACTGACCAATAACATCTGCGAAAGCTTCATTTAGACTTCTTACAACTTTTGCTGAATCCGCTGGCTTCAGTTCTTCTTCAGCAATAACAGTATTAAAACAAGCATGTCCTTTCACGAGACTTTCATTTTTAAATAGTTGACTAAAAATATGATGTCCATATTCATGAGATGGAACGAAAGGAATATTCCATAGCATAACGCCCGAAAAAGGAACTCCAAAAGCAGTTTTTCCTTGAGGTAAAAATGTCATAAGATATTTATGCTTTCTATTTGTCATTGGATAATTTGTATAGAATGCATTATTTACAAGAAATTCTCTTTTATCATAATAAGTATTTCCAGACTGTCTTCTTTGAACTTCAGAAATAAGCGGAGCAACTCTTAACTCTATTTTAGGAAATATATAATCCGTATAAGAAATTAAATTTTCTGTTTCTTTTAAGCTCTGAATAATAGAGGTTGTCGCATGATTAAAACTTCCTAGAATACTATTAGGATTACAAAATAAATATTCTCTTGGAGAGCTCTGGACAGTTTCCATATAACCACGCTCTACTTTAATCCAATCAAACTCCCCTCCTTGAAAAATATGGGAAACCAATGAAGTACTAGCGCACTTGCTAGAGCCTTTATGGCCAAAAATTGATTCTGCCATACGTACATTATCCCTATCAGCAGAGGATAAAATCTCTTCATCATGCTTTAATTCTATAGGATCTCCTTTTGAGGAAATTGTTATATAGTTAACTTCTTGGGCTTCTTTTGCACAAGAAAATAATAAGAACACTAGACTTAAAACGACATACAATTTACGCATAGCAGTATAGTGCCATAAATGACTGAAATAATAAGCTTTTTTGTAATTTTTATACAGTAAATAACAAAATATACTTACAATAAAACAATATAAATTAAATTTATTTCTAAAAAGAAAATACTTAGAGAGTACATATAGGTGGCTGTATTACAATAAAAAAGTCCCTGGCTTTACCAGGGACGAGATCTTTTTTAATGTGGCTAAAAATTAACCGATTAATCTTAACGCATTTTGACCTTTAGCATTTGCTTGTCCTAGAACAGCCGTTCCTGCTTGAGTAAGAATATTATTCTTAGCATTTTCAGCAGACACCATAGCGTAATCCACATCTCTAATTCTAGAATTCGCAGCGCTTAAGTTCTCAATCGTTGTCTCTAAATTTCTTGAAGTTGACATCATTCTATTTTGCAAGGCACCAAGATTTGCTCTTTGGCCAGCAACCATTTCAATTGCAACATCAATTTTTTCTAATGCACCTTGAGCACCCTCTTTATTTTCAACTGTAATTGAATCTATTCCCAAATTATCAATTCTTGCATTCTGAGCAGATGTGTCATAAGAAATTCTATCTTGAAAGTCGTTGTTATTTACGCCAATTTGAAAATCTAAAACTCCACCTTCACCATTTAATAAATTTACGCCATTAAAATCTGTTACTTGAGCAATTCTTTCTAATTCTTGCTTAAGATTTTGGTATTCCATGTTGGTAAAGCCTCTTTCAGTATCGCCTACAGTATCTGAAGCCGATTGAATTGAAAGCTCTCTTAATCTTGTTAATATAGTTGATACCTCATCAAGACCACCTTCTGCAGTTTGAATCATAGAAATACCATCATTTGTATTTCTATTTGCCTGTGCAGATGATCTAATCTGAGATTTTAACTTTTCTGAAATTGCTAAACCAGCCGCATCATCAGCAGATTTATTAATTCTTGTACCAGAAGCCATTTTTGCAAGCGTATTTTCTTGACTAGAAGTTGTTTTACTTAAAGACCTTTGCGCTGCAATTGAAGAAACATTTGTGTTAATACGGAAACCCATACTACCCTCCATTGTGTTATTCGTTCTTTTCAGTCCTTGAACTCCACACTCGAACCTTGAGGTAGATGAGCTATCCTGCTCTGAATTAGGTTAATATTTGTAAGATTAATTCTTACAATCAAAAACTATATCGGGGCAAAATTTTCTAAACTTTACAAATTTTAGAAAAAAAATGGATTTTTTTTCCTATAAATAAAAAACTAATATCATAAATATTCATTTACAAATGTTCTTTGCGTATCTAAAATTTCTCTATGTCATGGAAATTATTGATTTTTATTATTATTTCAAATACCTCTTTGGCCATAGAACTTTGCCTACCGAGCCAGTACAAATTAAGAGCATTAAATTCAAAACTTAGCTTTAATGAAAAACAAATTTTCTTTCATAATGTCTATCAACCTATTTTTGAATATAACCCAAATACAAAAAAATACTTATCCTTAATAGGCAAAAAACTCACTTTAAAAAATTCTCTTTATACTTTAGAGATTAACAAGAAATTTTATTTTCAAAATAATCAATCTTTTTTTGTCAAAAAAACTATTGATGCTAAAGATATAATTTTTTCTTGGCATAAAACAAAGTTAACTTCAAAGCTTACTAAGATAACAGAAGTTTCACCTACAAAAATTCAATTTTCTTCAAAACTCAAGCTTAAAGAAATATATACTCTTTTAAGCTCTACTCAGAGTATTATTTTTTCTAGGGCCTACTATAAGTACTTAGAAAAAAAACAACGTCTCGACCTATTTTACAAAAAACCTATAGGCTCAGGACCATATCAGTTCAAAAGGAATAAAGGACATTATAAATTAGTAAAAAATAAGCTCTATCCCTTTAAAGTTTTTATTAGAGAAATTAATATAATAACTTCAAATGACTATAAAAAATGTGATATTTTATTTGATCCACCAAAATATGAAGAAAAAGAAATCAAAAAGCAATTTTTTATCCATCCGATTAACTCTTACAGTAAGATAGCATTATTCATTCCCACAAACTATATGAATGCTAAGTATTTAAAGAAATTTGTTAGTTCAAAAAAGGTTTTTAATCAACTAAATATAAAATTAAAAGAAATTGACTATTCTCTTTTTCCTCGCTCTTTATCAAAAATACATCATGCAAAAACGAGAAACTTTAATTTAAACAAACTAAAAAGAATCAAAACGATCTCCTACAAAAAACTTATAGATAGTAATCATCCTTTTAATATAGAGAAGTTTGAAAAAGCCATCAAATCTATTTTATTAAAACACAAACTTAAATTTGTATATTCAGATCAAAAAAAAATAAATAGTCCCACTCTTTTTAGTGTGACTTATATTTCAAATAAAGATGACATAAATCATAAAGTTTTATGCCCTCTAAATTCAATTTATTGTAATAAAGATTTTTCCGAGCATGATCTTATAAAAAGTGATAATTTTATTCCTTTAATGCAAAAGCAACATAATTGGGTTATCAAAAAAAATCTTCTCAATACTACCTTTGATTTATTTAATGGAATTAAGCTTACTAAGACTCTAAAATTAAGTAGCTAAACTTATTTAGAATTCAAAATATGGAAGATCACTTTTAGGTGCCCATACATTTAAAGCAGCTTCTACTTGCTCCCCTTGTTTTTCAATAATAGCATATGTAAATTTTTGATAACTATGGGAGGCATCTAAATCCAAACTAATCATCTGAGTCCATGTTCCTGTATTTATAAAGCTTGTTCCATCTAAAAACTCTCTATAAATAGGTTCATGCGTATGTCCTACAACTAAAACCTTAGCATCTTCATGTTTTGTAAAAAAATTTCTTGTTAAAGCTTCATAGTCTTGAAATAAAGCAAGATCTTTTTTTGAGTAATCCCACATTTGTCTAAAAGAAGCATTTGTTTTTTTAAATAAAAGCAATCTAACCATAACAAAATAATAAGCATTAGCGATCATAAACCTTAAGATAAAAAGAGTGTCAAAAATAAGTCCATGAATTAAAAACTTTCTAATAGGCCTTACTGCATTTACATGATGTCTTTCTTGCTTATATCTATTAATAATATGAGTAACATAATATGCTCCCCATGAAGGAACAAAATACTTTTTATCATTACTTGCTGTTACAATACTATCATTTTGATCAAAAGCATGAGCGACTTCATAATTGTGTCCATGCTCAATATAAACTCCATCTATTGGCCTATATAAGTCAATATTTGCTTTTATATCAATTTTTTGTCTTAACTCTTCATCAAAGCATTTGATAAAAATTTGTTGCAATGACTTAAAAACCATTTCTCCATCATGATTTCCTATAATATATGTAATCGTTTTGAATTTTGACTTAACAAAATTATTTAATGCAAGCATGACTTCTTTATGAGCATCTAAAATAATTTTAAGCTTACAAATCGCCGCATCCTCACTCCAATATTCATCATCAAAATAAGGTACAAAAGGAATAGCTAATAAATCTAAAAAGTCTCCATTTATAATAAGCTCAACATTTTGATTCTGATAATCACCACTAGAATAGTACTTAAGAAATGAAACGAGTTCTTCATCAGCATGAAAATCTTCTAATACATTCCTCTTTCCTTCATAGCTATAACCAGCTCCTAAGTGAAGATCTGATATAACAATAACTGTCTTATCTTTTTTGATACTTTTCCTAAGGAATCTCATAAGACTTTTTTCCAACCTTTAAAGGTAATTTTTGAGATGGTGGAGATAAAGTATAAAAAAATAATTTTTTAAAAGACTTATAACTTATCTGAAATGACGAACTATGTCCTGGCTTTAAAGAAAAACTCTCCAACATTTTTTCTGATTCATTAGATAATACACATATCATTTTTTCAAAAGTATCATTTTTAATAATAACACTAGCAAACTTATTTTTCTTTTCTTGAGCAACAACAACTGTTTTTCCCTCTTTGATAGTAATAATAAAACTATCTGAAAAACTCGAGTTTGCAAAAACACCTAAATTTATTAAACAATATAATAATACAATTTTCATAAAATTAATCTTATCTGATTTAACTCTTTAATTTCATCTCTTAGTGATGCTGCAAGCTCAAAGTCTAAGCTCGATGAAGCTCGATGCATTTGCTCAGTCATCTTATTAATTTTATCATCAATTTGCTTAGGTGTAAGGTCTAAGAAAACTTGCCTAGAGTCTTTTTTCTTCTTAGACCCTTTCTTACCTGAGCCTTTAAGTATGTCTAATACCCCACCTGTTACTTCCTTTTGAATGGTTTTAGGGGTGATTCCATTTTTAACATTAAATTCATGCTGTTTTGCTCTTCTAGATTTTGTTGTATCTATCGCCTTTTGCATACTTTTTGTTATTTCATAACTGTACAGAATGACTCTACCATTTTCATTTCTAGCCGCTCTACCAATTGTTTGAACTAAAGATCTTTCTGATCTTAAAAAACCTTCTTTATCTGCATCTAAAATTCCTACTAAAGAAACTTCTGGAAGATCAAGTCCTTCTCGAAGAAGATTAATCCCTACTAGAATATCAAATTCTCCTTCTCTAAGTTCTTTTAGAATTTCAACTCTTTCAATAGTATCAATATCAGAATGAAGATACTTAATTTTCATTCCAACACTTTTATAATATGAAGTTAACTCTTCTGCTAATTTTTTAGTTAACGTTGTTATTAAAACTCTAAATCCATCTTTAATAACTTTTTTAGCTTCTAGTAACATATCATCAACTTGATTAGTAGCATCCTTAACTTCAACAATCGGATCTAATAAACCTGTTGGACGAATAATTTGTTCAACGTATTCACCATGACACTTTTCTAGTTCAAAGTTTCCAGGAGTTGCCGAAACATAAAGAACTTGATCTAATCTTTTTTCAAATTCATCAAACTTTAATGGCCTATTATCAAGAGCACTTGGAAGCCTAAAACCATGTTCAACAAGATTTCTTTTTCTAGAGTTATCTCCTTTATACATGGCCCCAACTTGTGAGGTTGTGATATGAGATTCATCAATGATTAATAAAAAGTCTTTATCAAAGTAATCAATTAAAGTTGGAGGTGGTTCTCCTTCTTTAGATCCAGTTAAATGTCTTGAATAATTTTCGATTCCAGAACAAAAGCCCATTTCATCTAACATTTCTAGATCAAGCATAGTTCTTTGTTCAATTCTTTGTTTTTCAACAAGTTTATATTCCTTATCAAAGTATTGAATTCTATCTCTAAGCTCTAACTTTATTGTTTCCATGGCGTGTTTTAACTTATCTTCACCAACCACATAATGAGATGAAGGATAGATAGATGCTGCTGATAGCTTTTTTAATATTGAACCACGAAGAGGATCTACAAGACTAACACCATCAATTTCATCATCAAAAAACTCTATTCTAAGTACTTTTGAATCTTCCCCTGCAGGGAAAACCTCAACAGTATCTCCTCTTACTCTAAAAGTTCCCCTTGAAAAATCGATATCATTTCGTTGGTACTGAATATTTACTAAGTTTTTTAAAAACTCATCTCTATCGACAGTAAGTCCTTCATAGATTGTAATCTTTTGACTAGCGTATTCTTTGGGTGATCCAATACCATAGATACAACTCACACTAGCAATAACAATAACATCATCATGTTCTAATAATGCTTTAGTTGCTGAGTGTCTAAGCTTATCAATTTCATCATTAACACTAGAGTCTTTTTCAATATAAGTATCACTTCCTACAACGTAAGCTTCTGGTTGATAATAATCATAATATGATACAAAATACTCGACCTTATTATTAGGAAAAAACTCTTTAAATTCTGCGAACAATTGAGCAGCAAGGGTTTTATTATGAGCTAAAATAAGAGTTTTTTTTCCAAGTTTTTTTATGATATTTGCCATGGTAAATGTCTTACCAGATCCAGTTACACCTAAAAGAGTCTGAAACTTAGAACCTGCTTGAAAGTTCTTACTTAGTTCTTTTATAGCTTCTGGCTGATCCCCACAAGGTTCAAACTTAGAATTTAAATCAAAAATTTCTTTACTCATGAATTCTATTTTAAATTAATTTAAATCATCTTGCTATCTCTATTTGCCCCTGTAATAATAGTTCCATGGAAAATTTTCTGACATACAAAGATGATATTTTATATATTGGGAAAAGCTCTATTTATGAGCTTGCTAATCATATTCAAACCCCATGCTATATTTATTCCTTGGATGTTGTAGAGAAAAACTATCTTCAATACTCGGATAATATTGCTAAGTCGGGATTTGATTCAACAATCTGCTTTGCTATGAAATCCAATAATAATGTAGATGTTTTGTCCAAATTAAAGACTCTTGGATGCGGGCTTGATATTGTATCTGGAGGAGAATTAAAGCGCGCCATAGAACTGGGTTTTAATCCTAAAAAAATTGTCTTTTCCGGTGTTGGAAAAACACAAGATGAGATTGAGCTTGGATTAGATTATGGAATATATTCATTTAATGTAGAATCAATAAGTGAGCTTGAATTAATTAACAAGCTTGCAAAAGAAAAAAATAAAATAGCCACAGTCGCCTTTAGATTTAATCCAAAAGTACATGCTATTACTCATAAACATATTTCAACAGGATATAAAACTCATAAGTTTGGATTATTAGAAGAAGATATTTTAAAAACAGTGCAAAATGAAAAATATTGGTCTCATACAAAACTCATAGGACTAAGTGTTCATATTGGAAGTCAATTAAGAGATCTAAATGCTACTTTTGAAGCTATTGATAGAGTGTGTTCATTTGCGAATAAAAGTTTAAAGGATCTAGAGTTTATTGATGTAGGTGGAGGACTTGGGGTGAAGTATGATCCTAATGAACAAGACTACCCTACCATCCAAAAATACATCGAAGGTGTTTTTAACACTATTGGCAAACACTACAAAAAAAACTCTATAAAGGTTTTATTTGAACCAGGTAGAAGTATAAGCGCAACTTGTGGAATTTTAGTTTCTAAAATCATTAGAACTAAAACCAGTGAAAATTGTCACTTTACTATTATTAATAGTGGAATGAATGATCTTATTAGACCTTCATTATATGAAGCTTATCATGAGATATATCCCTCTAAAGATTCAAAAGAAAAGGTTACTACTGATATTGTTGGTCCTATTTGTGAAAGTGCCGATTGTTTTGCACAAAAAAAAGAACTTCCAAAGCTATCCGAAAATGACTATCTAGTCCTATCTCATTGTGGAGCTTATGGATACACCATGAGTTCAACTTACAATATGAGGTCTTTGCCAAAAGAATATGTCCTAGAAATACTAAATAGCCTTTAAATTATTATAACTGCCCTACTAACGTGGGGCTAATTTCTTAAGATAGATTTGATTATAATAATAAATAAAAAGCTCCAAATGATCACTCAGTCTTATTGGATCCTTAGTTGTACACCAAGTCCTTCTCATCAATCGATTAATATTTGC
>JAOARC010000050.1 GCA_025210745.1 Bacteriovoracaceae bacterium | reverse complement strand
GACGGGGGCCCGCACAAGCGGTGGATTATGTGGTTTAATTCGAAGCAACGCGCAGAACCTTACCTAGGCTTGAAATCCTCAGAATTCCGAGTAATGTTGGAAGTGCCCGCAAGGGAATTGAGTGACAGGTGCTGCATGGCTGTCGTCAGCTCGTGTTGTGAAATGTTGGGTTAAGTCTCGCAACGAGCGCAACCCCTATCTTTAGTTGCCAGCATTAAGTTGGGCACTCTAGAGAGACTGCCCGGGTTAACCGGGAGGAAGGTTGGGATGACGTCAAGTCCTCATGGCCCTTATGCCTAGGGCTACACACGTAATACAATGGTGCATACAAAGGGAAGCGACCCAGCGATGGTGAGCAAATCCCAAAAAGTGCATCTCAGTCCGGATTGGAGTCTGCAACTCGACTCCATGAAGTTGGAATCGCTAGTAATCGCGGATCAGCACGCCGCGGTGAATACGTTCCCGGGCCTTGTACACACCGCCCGTCACACCATGGGAGTTGTTTTCATCTTAAGACGTGACTCTAACCTCGTGAGGAGAGCGTCTACGGTGGGAGCGATGACTGGGGTGAAGTCGTAACAAGGTAGCCGTAGGGGAACCTGCGGCTGGATCACCTCCTTTTTAAGGATAGAATTTATCCAGGTTAGCTTAATTGAACATAGTGTCCTTTCTCATTTATATATATTTTTACTTATTTTATTAAAGCAATCTTTTTAAGAAGTTATAATTCTAAGCAAAGCTTAGTTTTTATATATTTAGACTAACTATGGGCGTATAGCTCAGCTGGTTAGAGTACATCCCTGATAAGGATGGGGTCCCTGGTTCAAGTCCAGGTACGCCCACCAGATAGTCTAAAGAATTGCTCTTTTACATTTACATAACAGAATCAGATAGAAGACGAGAACAATGTTAAACGTGATTATTCTTAATGATAATCACACCCAATAAAACTAGATAAAGCTACTAAGGGCACATGGTGGATACCTTGGCAGTAAGAGGCGATGAAGGACGTGGTTAAACTGCGATAAGCTTCGGTAAGTGGTTAAGCACACATTATAGCCGGAGATTTCCGAATGGGGCAACCCAGCTAGGTGAGAGCCTAGTTACTCATAGGTGAGTAAAGTAGCCTATGTAGAGCTAACGGGGGGAACTGAAACATCTAAGTACCCCCAGGAAGAGAAATCAAAAGAGATTCTGCTAGTAGCGGCGAGCGAACGCAGATTAGTCCAAACCAGTTAGCGTGCTAGCTGGGGTTGTAGGACCCACATCAAGGGGACTTTGTTAGGAGAATGATCTGGGAAGGTCAACCATAGGGGGTGAAAGTCCTGTATCCGAAAACGAAGAAACTGGGTGGGTATCCTGAGTAGGACGGGGCACGTGCACCCCTGGCTGAATCTGGGAAGCCCACTTTCCAAGACTAAATACTACTTACTGACCGATAGTGAACCAGTACCGTGAGGGAAAGGTGAAAAGAACCCCGATAAGGGGAGTGAAATAGAATCTTGAAACCGTGTGCTTACAAACAGTCAGAGGGCTATTGTAAAGCCTGATGGCGTACCTTTTGCATTATGAGCCGCCGAGTTATGGTGTGTAGCAAGGTTAAGTCGTTGAAGATGTAGCCGTAGGGAAACCGAGTCTTAATAGGGCGATTAGTTGCATGCTGTAGACCCGAAACGGGATGAGCTTACCATGGGCAGGTTGAAGCGAGGGTAAAACTTCGTGGAGGACCGAACGCATATAGGTTGAAAACTGTTGCGATGACTTGTGGTAAGGGGTGAAAGGCCAATCAAATTCCGTGATAGCTGGTTCTCCTCGAAATGCATTTAGGTGCAGCGTCTAGTGGTTACCATCGGGGGTATAGCACTGAATTGGCTAGGGGGCTCACCAGCTTACCAAACCATATCAAACTCAGAATACCGATGAGTATAGCTAGGCAGTGAGACTATGGATGCTAAGGTCCATAGTCGAAAGGGAAAGAGCCCAGACCGACAGTTAAGGTCCCAAAATCATGACTAAGTGGAAAAGGTTGTGGAACTACTTTGACATCCAGGAGGTTGGCTTAGAAGCAGCCACCCTTTAAAGAAAGCGTAATAGCTCACTGGACCAGTGGTTCTGCGCCGAAAATTCAACGGGGCTTAAGTCATGTACCGAAACTTCGGACTTTTTAAAAGTGGTAGAGGAGCATTGTGTATGTTGATGAAGGTGTACCGTGAGGAGCGCTGGAGATATCACAAGAGCTGATGGTGGCATAAGTAGCGATAAGGGAGGCGAGAATCCTCCCCGCCGAAAATCTAAGGGTTCCTGGGCCAGGTGACTCCGCCCAGGGTAAGTCGGAACCTAAGCCGAGGCCGAAAGGCGTAGGCGATGGACAACAGGTTAATATTCCTGTACTTAGTATATTTTGTTTGAGCGAAGGGGTGACGGAGAAAGGTAGCAGATCCGGGTGTTGGATATCCCGGTTTAAGCAAGTAGGGGGGCAGTGTAGGCAAATCCGCACAGCTATTTAAACCCTGAGACGTGATGACGATTCGCAAGAAGAAGTCTGTGATCCTATGCTTCCAAGAAAAACCTCGTAGTGAGAAATATATTAATCCGTACCGTAAACCGACACAGGTAGATGGGATGAGAATTCTAAGGCGATTGGGCGAACTCTTGTTAAGGAACTCTGCAAAATGGTGCTGTAACTTCGGGATAAAGCACGCCAATGTTGGTGTAGTCACTTGCTGACGAAGCTGGTGTTGGCCGCAGTGAAAAGGGGGTAGCGACTGTTTATCAAAAACATAGGTCTATGCAAACACGCAAGTGGAAGTATATGGACTGACGCCTGCCCGGTGCTCGAAGGTTAAGAGGAGAGGTTAGACTTTTGTCGAAGCTTTGAATTGAAGCCCGAGTAAACGGCGGCCGTAACTATAACGGTCCTAAGGTAGCGAAATTCCTAGTCGGGTAAGTTCCGACCTGCACGAATGGCGTAACGACTTCCCCACTGTCTCAACAAGAGGCCCAGCGAAATTGGAGTACGCGTGAAGATACGCGTTACCCGCGGAAGGACGAAAAGACCCCGTGAACCTTTACTGTAACTTGGCATTGGGTTTTGAATAACGATGCGTAGGATAGGTGGGAGCTTTTGATCTGTGCGTTCCGGCGTACAGGGAGGCATCCTTGAAATACCACCCTTCGTTATTTGAAATCCTAACCTGCGGTCATAATCTGGCCGGGGGACAATGTCTGGTGGGCAGTTTGACTGGGGCGGTCGCCTCCTAAAGAGTAACGGAGGCGCACGAAGGTTCCCTCAGCCTGAATGGAAACCAGGCGTAGAGTGTAAACGTATAAGGGAGCTTGACTGCGAGACATACACGTCGAGCAGGTGCGAAAGCAGGTGTTAGTGATCCGGTGGTTCCGAGTGGAAGGGCCATCGCTCAACGGATAAAAGGTACTCCGGGGATAACAGGCTGATTCCATCCAAGAGTTCACATCGACGATGGAGTTTGGCACCTCGATGTCGGCTCATCGCATCCTGGGGCTGGAGCAGGTCCCAAGGGTTTGACTGTTCGTCAATTAAAGCGGTACGCGAGCTGGGTTCAGAACGTCGTGAGACAGTTCGGTCTCTATCCTCCGTGGGCGTAAGATATTTGAGAGGAGCTGACCTTAGTACGAGAGGACCGGGTTGGACATACCTCTGGTGTACCGGTTGTGGCGCCAGCTGCATCGCCGGGTAGCTAAGTATGGACGGGATAACCACTGAAAGCATCTAAGTGGGAAGCCCCCCTCAAGATAAGATATCTATAAGGGTGCTTGTAGACTACGAGCTTGATAGGTCGGAGGTGTAAGTGCAGTAATGTATTGAGCTGACCGATACTAAATACCCATTTTGCTTTATTTTATTTTGTTTTTATTTTAAGACATAAATTTTTATTTAAGTTTTGTTGGTTTGTTTAACATTGTTTGAAAATTCTATCTGATTTTGTTTTGTACTTGTGAAATAGCGAAAGTTATTTTATAAAGATTTAGCTTAAGTAGCTCAAATTGATTATTCAGTTTGGGTGTGTCGATAGCGGTGAGGAAATACCTAGTAACATCTCGAACCTAGAAGTCAAGCTCACTTGCGGCGAAGGTAGTGCTCGGGAGTCTGAGTGTGAGATTAGCAAGATGCACCCTTTTAAATATAAAAAGCCTTGGTTTATCCAAGGCTTTTTTTATTTTAAGGATACAACTTATTAACCTCGATCACGACAGTGTGAGAAGTTGACTTCATATTACTTCGATAGATAGCACATATTACTCTTCACTTATAAAAATGAAGTTGCGACGAATAGGAGCAATAGATATAGTTCTTCGTACAGAGTGCAAATATAAACTCATATGCACCCTTTTAAAATATAAGTTGATTAAGTTTATCAAGAATTTTCCTTTTTGCCTTTTATCCTCAGAGTCATTAAACTATATATATGGCTAAAAAATTATATAAATATCAAATTCTTATTTTATTCGTATTAACGCTAATTAATGCATACTATTTCTTTTTTTCAAATTCATTACCAGATAATGCATTAGAAATAACAAGCAATACAAATTCTGTATTTGGACTTTCTTATTATTTTTCATCTTTTGTAGCTTATGTATCATTTTTTACTGGGCCATGGATTATCTTTTCATTTCTAGCTACATGTTTCGCTTATAGCTTTGTTGTAAGTAGAAGAGATAAAGATATTGATATTGCTATACCAACTATTCTTTTTACTTTTTTCTTAAGCACATTTTATTTATTAACACCAAAGTTATTAGGTAAGGGTTTATATGATATTAGTAGTATCGCTTTTAGTGGATATACTTATTTTTTCACATCTTTAATTCTATTTTTTGTAATTACTTATCACTTATTCAATAATAATTTCTTTGTATTTTTTAAAACTTTAAAGTTAAGGCTAGAGCATGCTAGTTCTGGGGTATTAAATGGACTTAGAAAGATTAATATCAAGAAAAAAGAAAATAAAAAGCCAAAACTTCTTGAAACAAAAACTTCTAAAGTAGTCTCAATAAAGGAAAAAACAGCACAGAAAGTCTCGAGTGCTAAAGAGGCAATTGTAAATACTAAAGATACAATTACAAACCTTGTAACATCTAAAAAAGAACTTCAAGAGCAAACTATTGAAGAAATAACTGCTCCTAAAACACAAGGAGCAATAGATAAAGTTGATTTTGAATGGTCAAAAGATGATGAATCCTCTTTAGAAATTAAGTCCGATGAACCTGTTGTCGCTAAAAAGAAAAAACAAGTTCAACCAGAGTTTTTTAATAGCAAAGATCTAATTAATTGTATTTCTACGACTTCTTCATCTAATAAAACACAAGGTCCAGATAGCGAATATTTTTATTCAATAACAAAAGCGATTGAAGAAAAACTAGCTGAATTTAAAATTTCAGCAACAATTATAAATGTTTTAAAAGGTCCTGTTGTTGATACTTTTGAATTAGATCTTGGTGAAGGTGTTAAATTATCAAAAGTTTTAAACGTATCTGATGATATTGGATTAGCTCTTAATGGTGTACCAATTAGAATTGTTTATCCACTTAGAGGTAAATCAACAATTGGTATTGAAGTTCCAAGAAACCCTAGAGAGTTTATTTATTTAGATGAGATATTAAAGTCTAATTCATTTAATGATTCTACTCATAGATTACCAGTAGCAATGGGTAAAGATGCTTTTGGTAATGTAACCGTTGTAGATCTTGCTGGTATGCCCCATATGCTAGTAGCAGGGGCAACAGGTGCAGGTAAGTCAGTATTTATAAATGCATTGCTAACTTCATTAATTATTAAAAAGTCTCCTTCAGAATTAAAGTTAATCTTAATTGATCCAAAGCAGCTAGAACTTGCAACATTTCAAGATCTTCCACATCTTGCAATGCCTGTTTTAACAGACCCCAAGTCATCCTCAATTGCATTGTTATGGTTAGTTCAAGAGATGGATAGAAGATATACAATCTTAAAAGATATGGGAGTTAAAAACATTGAGGGATTTAATCGTAAGGTTAAAAAAGCAACTCCAGCTCAATTATCTAAAATCGCTGTCAATTATGAAGATGTAGATACGCAAGGCTATGAATTACCATATATGGTTTGTGTGATTGATGAGTTTGCAGATCTTATTTTAACAAAAATGGGTAAAGAAATTGAAACCAATGTAAATAGGCTAGCAGCTAAGGCAAGAGCTGCTGGTATCCATATGGTAGTTGCAACACAAAGACCTTCAACAGACGTTGTTACGGGTGTTATTAAAGCCAATTTTCCAACAAGGGTTGCCTTTAGAGTTACGACAGGCCATGATTCAAAAACTATTTTAGATCAATATGGCGCACAAAAACTTCTTGGCCGTGGTGATATGCTTTATAAACACGGAGTAGAACTGTTAAGACTTCATTCTTCATATGTTGATGAAGATGAAATTGAAGGTTTAGTAACGAAATTAGCTCAAATTCCAAGTGAGTATAATAATTCAGCAGTAAACTTTCTTGAAAATGGTGGTGAAGAAGATGATTCAACATCAAATGGGGAAGTTAAGACTTATAGATCTGGAACAACTGATGATCCCGTATATGATGAGGCAGTTCAAATTGTCTTACAAAAAGGATCAGCTTCTGCTTCCATGCTACAAAGAGCCTTAAGAGTTGGTTATAACAGAGCAGCAAATATCATTGAAGAGATGGAAAGAAATGGTATTGTTGGGCCTGCTCAAGGTTCAAAACCAAGGCAAATTCTTGTAAGATCTGGCGAGTAAAACTTGTCAAAAAACTCCTAGTTGTGTTAATAACATTTAGAGCATAAAATGCTGTTTTTATTAACTATAATCGCTTGATTATGGATGGTCCTTTTAAAGGCTACAAGCGATTCGATTTAACCAACCAGGAGACATTCATGGCAAAAGGTATTGAATTAAAAGAATTATTAGAAGCGGGTGCACATTTTGGTCACCAAACTCACAAGTGGAATCCTAAAATGAAACCATATGTATATGGGGAAAGAAATGGAATCTATATCATTGATTTACAACAAACAGTTCCAATGGCTCAAAAGGCTTATGATTTCTTAAAGAAGACTGCTTCTTCAGGAAAGTCTGTTTTATTCGTAGGAACAAAAAGACAAGCATCTCAAACAGTTAGAGAAGCAGCCGAAAAATGTGGTGCTTTTCACGTAACTAACAGATGGTTAGGTGGAATGTTAACTAACTATAAAACAATCTCTCAATCAATCGACAAGTTAAAGAAAGTTGAGAAAATGAAAGAAACTGGTGATTTCAAACTATTAACTAAAAAAGAGCAATCTAAAATAGAGAAAGAAGTTATCAAGTTAGAAAAAAATCTTGGTGGAATTAAGAACATGAGAAAGCTTCCAGGAGCAATCTTTGTTGTTGATCCAAGCAATGAAAACATTGCAATTAAAGAAGCTAATTTATTAAACATCCCAGTTGTAGCAATAACTGATACAAACTGTGATCCAGCTGGAATTGATTATATCGTTCCTGGAAATGATGATGCAATTAAGTCTATCACTCTTTTTACAGATTTTTTCTCAAATGCTGTTGCTGAAGGAAGCAAAGGTGTTAAAAGAGAATCTGGTGCTGTAAGAGATACTTCTTTAGAAAAGGAAATCTTAGAAAAGTATGAAAAAGATATTGAATTAAAAATGGAAGAGTAGAATACAAATAAGTATTTTATAAAAGTATTAAATTAATTTAAAAATATAAGGAATACAAAAATGGCATTTACAGCAAAAGACGTAAAAGAATTAAGAGAAAAAACTGGTGCAGGAATGATGGACTGTAAAAAAGCTCTTACTGAAAATGACGGAAATATAGAAGCAGCCGTTGATTTTTTAAGAGCAAAAGGTCTTGCAGCTGCAGCAAAGAAAGCTACAAGAGTAGCAGCTGAAGGTTTAGTTGGAGCAGTTGTGGAAGGTAACACTGGTGTTGTTGTAGAAATTAACTGTGAAACAGACTTTGTTGCTAAGAACGATGACTTCAAGGCTTTCGTTGGAACAATTGCAAATCATTTAGTTGGAAGTAATGCAACTACAGTTGATGCTTTAAAAGATGAAAAATTAGGAAACCTATCAGTTGCTGAAACTGTTCAAGAGTTAACTTTAAAAATTGGTGAAAAAATCGATATCAGAAGATTTGAAAAAAGAGCTAACACAAACTCTAGTAAAGTAGGATCTTATGTTCACGGTGGAAAGATTGGTGTTTTAGTTGAAGTAGAGTCTGATAATGCAGATGCTTTAAACTCTGATGCTTTTAACGAATTAGTTAATGATTTATGTTTACATACAGCAGCTGCATCTCCAAAGTTCTTAAAGGCTGATGAAATTGATGAAGATTTCAAAAAGAGAGAAGCTGAAGTTTATGAAGCTCAATTAAAAGAGCAAGGTAAACCAGAAAACATGATTCCAAATATTATTAAAGGAAAGCTTAATAAATTAGCTTCTGAGGTTTGTTTCTTGGAGCAAAAATTTGTTAAGAATCCTGATCTAACTATCAATGCATTAGTTGCTAATGTAGGTAAAGAGTTAGGGGCTAATTTAACAGTAAAAGGCTTTAATAAAATCAATCTTGGTGAAGGAATCGAGAAAAAAGAAGATAATTTAGCTGAAGAAGTAGCTAAAATGACACAAGCTTAATTAAAATAGTTAATAGCAGTTAAGGACCTCATTAAGGGGTCCTTTTTTTTAGGAAAAATAATGAAGTATAAAAGAGTACTAATTAAACTATCTGGAGAGGCATTAGCTGGAGATAAAGGGTTTGGAATTGATGGAGAGGTTCTAAGTACTATATCGAGCCAAATCGCTGAGATTCACTCTCTTGGAACGGAAATAGCTATTGTAGTTGGTGGTGGTAATATTCATAGAGGCGTAGCTGGAGCTACTACAGGTATGGATAGATCAACTTCTGATTATATGGGGATGATGGCAACGGTAATTAACTGCCTTGCTCTTCAAGATAGCTTAGAAAGAATGAATATATATACAAGAGTACAATCAGCAATTGATATGCAAGAGGTTGCTGAACCATATATTAGAAGAAAGGCTGTAAGACATCTTGAAAAAAGAAGAGTTGTTATTTTTGCTGCGGGAACTGGTAATCCATATTTTACAACAGATACAACAGCAGCTCTTAGAGCAAATGAAATTAATGCAGAAGTAATTATGAAGGCCACGAAGGTTGATGGAATTTATGATAAAGATCCTGTAAAATTTAGTGATGCCGTTAAATATGATAAACTTTGTTACATTGATGTTCTTAATAAAGGGTTGAAAGTTATGGACTCAACTGCAATTAGTTTATGTATGGACAATAGCCTTGATATTATTGTTTTTAATATGTTTGAAAATGGAAATATTAAAAGAGTTATCGAAGGTGAAAATGTAGGAACGTTAGTTACAAAGAAAGGTTAGGAGATAAATTATGATGGATGAAATCAAAGTTAAATTAGAAGAAGGAATGACTAAGTCGATTAAATCATTACAACATCAATTTACAAGAGTTAGAACAGGTAGAGCAAGTGCTTCTGTTTTAGATGGTGTATCTGTAGATTATTATGGAACTCCAACTCCAATTAAGCAGGTAGGACAAATTTCTACTCCTGAAGCAAGGTTATTACAAATTCAACCATTTGATAAAACACTTATTGGTGAAATAGAAAAAGCAATTATAAATGCAAACTTAGGATTAACTCCAGGTAATGATGGAAACTTTATTAGAATTCAGTTTCCGGCTTTAACTGAAGAAACAAGAAAGGATTTAGTTAAGCAAATTAAAAAACATGGTGAAGATGCTAAAGTTTCTATTAGAAATGTTAGACGTGAGCAAAATGATGTTGTTAAAAAGGCTGAGAAAGCTAAAGAAATAACTGAAGATGATGTTAAAAACTTCTTAGATCAAATTCAAAAAATTACAGATAAGTTTATTGCTGAAGTAGATACAATTGTAACTGCTAAAGAAAAAGACTTAATGACTGTATAGGTATAATGAGTACTTTAAAGCATATAGCTATCATTATGGATGGTAATGGAAGATGGGCGAAACGTAAGTTTCGTCCTCGTATTTGGGGACATGTAAAAGGTTCTAGTATAATTAATGATATTGTTGAAGAAGCAATTGATCTTAAAATAGAAACACTTACTCTATATGCATTTTCCAGCGAAAATTGGAGCCGTCCAAAAGATGAAGTTGAGAGTTTGATGAAAATTCTTGTAAAGTATTTAGTCAAAAATCAAAAAATGTTACTTGATAATAATATACAGTTTGGAACAATTGGTAGAGAAGAAAAAATGTCCAAATCAATTAAAAATTTAGTTGATAAAACCAAGAACATTACAAAAAATAACTCCGGCTTAAAGCTTATTTTTGCATTTGATTATGGTGGGCGTAATGAGATTGTTGATGCAGTAAATAAAATTATCAAGCTTCATCCAAGTCGAATGATTACACAAAAAGATATACAGGAAAACTTGTATCGATCTGATATGTCAGATGTTGATTTAGTTATAAGAACTGGAGGTGATCAGAGAACTTCTAATTTTTTAACTTGGCAATCTGTTTATGCAGAGCTTTTCTTTACTGATACGATGTGGCCGGATTTTTGTGCAAATGAATTTCGTAAGATTGTAAATGAGGTTTCTAAAAGACAAAGAAGGTTTGGTAGTTTAGATAATAACGGTAGTTTGGATAAGAGTAGAGATCTTATTAGTAAGAATTTAGGAATAAATAAATGAGTAATACTTGGAAAAGAATCATTTCAGCTTTAATAATGACTGGAATCGTACTAGTTTGTGTTTATTATGGATTTTACTCATCTATTGCTCTTATTGGAATAGTAGGCAAGCTAGTTGTTGATGAAGTTTTATTAAACTTTGTAAGAGTATCAAAAAAATCTATGATTTATAATATTCTATCTATAAGCTTCTTAGTTTTATTTTTTACGACAAACCTTGCTTTTACAAATTTCTATATTTTAAATATTTTTAATATTGTAGGTATTCTTTGCCTTTTAATATTTTTATATTACTTATTTGTTAGTAGTTTTAGTTCAAATAAAGTTGTTCTTTTTATTAATAAATACTATTTTCTTGTCCCATTCGTCTTTTTAGTTTTATTTGTAAATTTATCAACTATTATTCATTTTCCAAATTGGAAAGAGTACATAATCTTATTGGCAACAGTGACTTTTAGTGCTGATACTGGAGCATGGTTTTGGGGGAAAAACTTCGGCCAGAAAAAATTATGGGAAACAATAAGTCCTAAGAAAACAGTTGAAGGGTTTATTGGTGGAGTAATTAGCTCTGTTGCTATAACAAGTTTTATGTGGAATCTTTTAATTGATCGTCCTAATATAGTATTAATTTTATCATTTTTTGTTTTAAGTAGCTGCGCAGCTTTAGGTGATTTGGTACAATCTAAGCTTAAAAGGCAATATGGAGTTAAAGATAGTTCTAATTTAATTCCTGGCCATGGCGGAGTTTACGATAGAGTTGATAGTATTATTTTTGTAGCTCCATTATTTGTTTTTATAATTAAATACTTAGGATAACAAATGTTACAATCTACAATTATTTTTTTCTTATTTTTAGGCCCTCTAGTTTTTTTTCATGAATTAGGCCATTTTTTATTTGCAAGATTTTTTGGTGTAAGAGTAGAAGTATTTTCATTAGGTTTTGGACCAAAGCTTCTACGCAAAAAATGGGGAGATACAGAATATACAATTTCATTAATACCTCTTGGTGGTTATGTGAAAATGTATGGAGATAATCCATTAAATAGAGAAGAAGTTCCTCAAGACCAAAGAAAATATGCTTATACATATAAAAGTAAATGGGCAAAGTTTTGGATTGTTTTTGGAGGACCTTTAGCAAATTTTATCTTGGCATTCGTTATTTATTTTGGATTAGTATCATTTGGTGAAAAGGTTCCTAGAGCAGTATTTGGAGAAGTTAAAAAAGAAACTTTATTATATGATAAAGGTTTTAGAACTGCGGATGTTATTACAAAAATTAATGAAAAGACAATTTTTGGGGTAGATGATTTAAACTTAATTGATCATAAAATAAAAAATATAAGTATCCTAAGAAATGGAAAAAAGATTGTTTTAGATTACCAAAACACAGCTCAAAGCTTTGCAACAGAATATTCAAAAGTACAAAATTTTAGTTTAAGAGCTCCCATTGTAAAATCTGCAGAAGGTAGTTTGTATTATATTTCAGCAACAAAAGATATTAACTACTCTTTTGCATATGAAAATGTAGAGTCAGCTTTTTTAGATACAAAAACTATTTTTTTAACGAAAATTAATCAGCCTCTAAGTGAAGTTAAGAACTTAATTAAAGTTGTTGGTGATTTTTCTAAAATTAAGTTAGGCGCTGAAACAAAAAAAATGACTTCAGATACATCTTCTTTGGATGAGGTTCTTTTTAAAGAAAAATTCTTTTTAAATGATCTTGCTGTTGATAATGTTGCCTTATCATCTCCTGCGGATCAGGCAGGTCTGCAAAAAGGTGACTTTATTATCAGTGTAAATGATAATAAATTATCTTCATTTTTGATGATGAAATCTATTATTCAAAATAGCAAAACGCAGGTAAAAGTAGACGTTTTTAGAAAGGGAAAAATTTTAACTAAAACTTTAAAACCTATAGAAAAAAATGGGCAAAAAATAATTGGTGTCACAAGTTCCATTTTATTTTTTCCAATGATGGTTGAATCTCAAAGCGAAGGTTTTAGTACAGCTCTATTAAAAGCTTATGTAAGAACTAAAGACGGTATTGTAAAAACGTTTAATGGATTTAAAAAGTTAATAATGGGTGATGTATCTTTAAAACAAATTGGTGGTCCATTAACTATTGCTAGTGTAGCGTCGGATTCATTAAGTGTTAGTCTTGCAATGTTCTTTAGACTTATGGCATTAATATCAATAAATCTAGGATTAATTAATCTATTTCCAGTACCGGTTTTAGATGGTGGTCATATTGTAATGTTACTCGTAGAGACTATCAACCGAGGACCATTATCAAAAAATGTATTATTAAGATTGCAACAAGTAGGTGTTTCGTTATTATTTTTGCTTATGTTTGTGGCAATATTTAATGATATAACTAGATTTTTCTAAATGAGCTCACTATTTTTAGATACAACAAAGGGAGTCACTCTTGGTCTTTTAGACAAAGACTTTAAGTGGCTCTTTTATGAATTTTTTGAGAATGCAAAAGGCTCTTCTTTTTTACACTTTAAGATTAATTCTATTTTGGAAACTAATAGTTTAGATTTAGCTGATATAAAAAATGTATTTTATGTAAGTGGTCCTGGATCTTATACTGGAATGCGTTTATCTGAAGGATTAAAACAGGTTTTAGAATGGAGTGGAAAAAAATGTTATTCATTTTATCATTTTGATATTCCAAAGATAGTAGGTATTAAAAGTGGAACATGGGCTTGTGATGCATTTAAAAATGAAGCTTTTGTTTATACTTGGGATGAAAAAACTGAAAAAAAGACTTTGGATTTATTATCAGATTTAAATCTAAGTGATGTTTATACCTCGTTTGAAAGTGAAAAACTTAAGGCAAATACTTTTACATCAAAGATGATATTTAATGAATCTCAAAAAGTATTCAAATATATAAAAGAACATAAATTGAAAAAAGAGCTATATTATTTTAGAACTTTAGAACAAGAATTTGGAAGATAGATGAAGTTTTTATTTATTACAAAAGCAAAGATAATTTTATTAATAGTGTTAACGTTAATATTAAAGATGATATTATCAACTTTTTCTTTTTTGCTTTTCTTACTTTGTTTATGTCTTTATTTATATGTTTTAAGAAGAAACTTTGTTCGTTTTGAAGATGCTATATCTAATAATAGTGAAGTTATATTAAGTCCAATCGACGGTATTGTTAAAAAAATCTCTAAGGATGAGTCATATATTTATCTTGAAATTACTACCAATGTTCTTGGACCTTTAGGATTATATATGCCTATTTCTGGAAAACTAGATATAGAAAAGAATAAAATACTGATTAAAAACAAGAACTTAGATAGTCTAGAGATGATTTTTAGTGGCAAGTATATTAATTTTACTAATTTATGGGTAGAAAGTGGAGATTTAGGAAGAGTTTGTGCTAGTATCGGCTTTTTAGGTTTTAACTCTAAGCTAACTATTAAAATTAGTTCTAATAGTAATTGCTTAATTAGTGAAGGTGATAAGGTATTAGCAGGAAGATCTGTTATTGCCGGTTTAAAGGAATAAAAAGTGAGTGATAAAAAGTTTGAACGTTTAGCATATTTTTTACCAAATACATTTACTGCTATGAATGTAGGTTGTGGTTTTATGGCCATACTTTTTTCTATGCAAGGACAATACTATAAAGCATGTATGTTTATTATGCTTGGTTCAATTTTTGATATGGTTGATGGAAGGGTAGCAAGGTTAACTGGTACCCAATCTAGTTTTGGAGAGCAGTTTGATTCAATGAGTGACCTTATTTCATTTGGAGCTGCTCCAGCTATTATTTTTTATAATAAGTTTTTATCTACGCTTGGAAGAGCTGGAATGGTAATTGCTTTTTTTTATTTACTATGTGGTGCTCTAAGATTGGCAAGGTTTAATGCCAATATCTCAAAAGTGAGTTCTGATTATTTTCAAGGTCTTCCAATTCCAGGGGCTGCTATAGCAGTTTTAAGTTATGTACTCGTTTCTTTAGAGTATGAAATATTTAATAATAAGTACTTTGCCGCTTTTTATATTGCTTTTTATGGAGCTTTAATGATTTCTAATGTGCCTTTTACTTCGTTTAAAAAAGCTGGATGGGTAAGTAAGCACAAAAAAAAGTTGCTTCTTTCAATTTTTGTAATTATATCATCTCTATTTATTTATGAAGAAGTTATGATTCCTGTTATTATATCTGCTTATGTTTTAATGTCTCTTTTTAATATGATTATTAATAGAAAAAAATTTAAAGGAATCTTTGACTGGGATGAAGAGTAATCTTTGTTATTATAAAATTTCATTATCATTTAAAGGCACAAGCTTCTTAGGTTGGCAAAAACAAAAAGATTTTAGACCTACCGTTCAAGAAGAAATTGAAAAGGCTTGTTCAAAAATTTTTAAATCAAACAATATTCATACTATAGGAAGCGGTCGCACAGATACAGGGGTGCATGGTATAAAGCTAATATGTAGGTTAGCAGCTCCATTTATGATTGAGTGCGAAGCTTTAAAAAGAGCTTTAAATACTCATTTAAATAAAGATATTAGGGTGATTTGTGTTGAAGAATCTAATGGGAGTTTTAGACCGACAAATGATGCTATTAGTAGAACATATAAATACTTATTTTCTGATCGTGAAATGATTAATCCTTTTGAAAATGAATATATTGCAAAAGTGAAGGGAAAGCTCGACTTAGAAAAAATGAAAGAAGCTTGTAGTTTTTTTATTGGAGATCATGACTTTGTTAATTATATGTGTGTTGGAACAGATGTCTTATCAACTAAAAGAGAGATTTTGAGTTGTAATGTTTTACTACACAAAGAGTCATTTCATGGGATGATGGGACAACATTATTCAATAACGATTAAAGGTAGTGGTTTCTTAAAGCAGATGATTAGACTTATAGTAGCTACAGTATGGTCTTATGCACAAGGAAAAATAACTAAGGAACAAATACAAGAGTCTCTAAGTGGTGTTAAGTTAGATCAAAAATTAGCTCCTGTCGCTCCTGCTTGTGGATTATATAAAATAGACGTTCAGTATAAGCCATAATCTTTGACTTATTCTATAAAAACAGCTATTTAAACCTCAAAACAAAATCATTTTAAATATAATTTAGATTAACATAAAAGCTATGTGTAAAGAGGTAAATGATGTCATATACATTAGAACAAATTAACGGTTGTACAAAGAAAATTTCTTTTAACTTTGAAAATGTAGATTTAACTACACAAATTGAGGATGCTTTAAAAGCAAAGCAAAAAGATGCAAACCTTAAAGGTTTTAGAAAAGGTAAAGCTCCAATGTCTATGGTTAAGCAAGCTTATGGACCTCAAATTGAAAATGATGCTTTATATAAGTTTGTATCTCAAGAGTTTTATAAAGCAATACAAGAAGAAAAGTTACAAGCTGTTGGTTACCCAATGTTTGCTAATACAAAATTTGAAGATAATAATATTTCTTTTGAAGCAACTGTTGAAATTTTTCCTGAATTTGAAGTTAAGGATTATTCTAAATACTCTTTTACTAAAGATGATGAAACTGTAACAGAAGATGACATTAAAGATTTAAAGTCTAGATATTTAAGTTCTAAAGCTCAGATGCAAGAAGTTAAAGATGAAACAGTTGCAATTGCAAATGGCCATCATGTTGTATTTAACTTTGAAGGTGAAAAAGAAGATGGTTCTAAGCCAGCCAATATGAAAGCAGATGAGTTCTTATTAGAAATTGGTTCTGGTCAGTTTATTCCTGGTTTTGAAGATGGAATGATTGGACTTAAAAAAGGTGATAAAAAGTCAATTGATTTAACTTTTCCTGCTGAATACCATGAAGAAGATCTTCAAAATGCGAAAGTAACTTTTCATGTTGAAGTTTTGGAAATAAAAGAAAAGAATCTTCCAGAGCTAACTGATGAGTTAGCAAAAGAGTTTGGGTTCGAATCTGCTGAAGATTTTGAAACTAAAAATAAAGAAAGACTAGAGTCTCAAAAGAAAAGAGAAGTTCAATCTAAGCTTCAAGAAGAAATTTTAAATAAACTAATTGAAGATAATGATTTTGATGTTCCAACAGCCTTGATTGATCAACAAAAGAAAAGTGTTGAAAATGAATTAACTCAAAACCTAAAGTCTCAAGGTTTCGACGATAATATGGTAAAAACTTATTTTGAAAAATGGCAATCAGATATTACTTCTAAAGCTTTATTTCAAGTTAAGAGTGGATTAATTCTAGATAAGTTAGCTAAATCTTTAGAGATTGAAGCTAGTGATGATGATTTTGATGCAAAAATTGAAGAGATTGCAGCTGGATCTGGAATGGAAAAAGATCAATTAGCTGGTTACTATAAAGGTAATGAGCAAATTAAAGCAAACTTAATGTATGCGATTAGAGAAGAAAAAACATTTACTGCTCTAATTGATAAAATGAAAGTTAAGTAATTTTTTTAAAATTAATTCTTATATAAGCCCTCATTTTTGAGGGCTTTTTTTATGTCTTTTTTATAGCATTTCTTTGTGATCCCAAAGGGTCTAAATATTGTTTTACAGTTAGAGTCATTTGCTAAAAAGTAATTAGTATTGGTTACTTTGTGATTATTAGGGTTTAGATTATATGTATAGAGTACTAGAAATATTAAGTAGGCTCTTTTTTTTATTAAAGCAAAGTAAATGATCATCAAAGCCAAAAAGCTTCCTTGTATAGTAAGAAAATCAAAGTAGTTAATTAGTAGGTTTAAGATTTTCTCAAAAGACTTATAAAAATAGAAGTTGAAAATATCATTAAAAAATTGAAGGTTTGACCAGTATATAATGACAACTATGGGAAAGAGTAAGGAAAATATCGTCGTTACAATTGGGTTTATAAAAATAGACATCAATGATATTGAATCATTATTAATCGCAGCACAAAAAAGTTGAGCTAAAAAAAGATTAATAATAATATGTAGTTTTTTTGGAGGAGAAAAAATAATTACTCCCCAAAAAAGAAGGCTATAAGTAAAACTAAGGGGTGATTTTAAAAAGCCTCCTAGTAGTATTTCAAATAAGAAAGTTAAGATAAAACATTTTTTATTATCTTTTATGAGAGCTTTTATTCCAAAGAAATAGCATATTCTTCTTATTGAATGAAAACCATCATAGAAGGTTAAGATAAGTCCTAAAAGAAATATAAAAGTGCTTAATATCTTAGTTGGGATGAAAAATCTTAAGAAGATTAAAAATGAGCTTAAGTGAATGCCTGATGGAGTTAATAAATGTAATAAACCAAAAGTCTTTAAGCTTCTTTTTAGCTTTTTTGACAGAGATCTTTTGTGACCAATCTGTGTCCCATCACTTAGCGCAGATAAATTTTTGTTCCATTTATCAGAGTATTCTTTCTTAATAAGAGGTTTTTTATACTTAAAAAAGCCTTTGTTATGACTTGTATAGTCAAAGAGGGAATATGTAATTAAAAACAACAATTTTAAGGCCATAACAGTTGCCTATATGCCTTGTTTATAGTTTATATGTAGTTATTAAATGCTTAGGATTACACCAACTTGGTGCAACGCGAGGAAACAAAATGTTATCACAACTTGCCATAAAAGATAGTTTAGACTTCTTTATAAAAGAAGATGAAATTTATAAGAACTTTGCTTATATAAACTCTCTTCCTAAAGATATGGTGAAGTGTAGTTTAAAGTTTAAAGATGATATGGTCATCAGTGGACTTCCATTTTTCTTTGAGACTCTAAACTACTTTTTAGATGAAAAAATTGATTATCTAAAGTATTTAGAATTTGAAGGAAAAGAAGTTTCAAAAGAAGATAAGTTTGAAATTCATTTTGATCTTCCATTTAATATTGTTTTGAGTGCAGAAAGATTGGCTTTAAATCTACTTCAAAAATCTTCTAGTATTTCAACGAATACGAAATCATATGTGGATAAGTTAAAAAATTCGAATATAAAGATTTTAGATACAAGAAAAACAACTCCAGGTTTAAGATTTTTAGAAAAGTATGCTGTAAATGTTGGTGGTGGAGATAACCATAGATTTAATCAAACGGATATATGGATGATTAAAGATAATCATAAGAGCTTTTTTGGTGGAGTTAAGCAAGCGATTGATTATTTTAATTCTGTAAAATCTTTTTATACACCAATTGTTTTAGAGATACATTCTATTGATGAGTTAAAAGAAGGTATAGAACTTGGTGCAAAGCATTTTATGCTAGATAATTTTTCACCAGATCAAATTAAAGAAGCAAGTCTTTTAAAACAGGCCCATCATACTTTTGAAGTTTCAGGTGGGATTAATTTAGATAATATTGAAAGTTATATTGTAGAAGGTGTTGATGTTATAAGTTCTGGGTCATTAACTTATAATGCAAGACAAGTTGATATCTCTTTAAAATATCATAGGTAATGAATGAATAAGTTTGACTGTCTTATTATTGGATCAGGTGTTTCAGGATTAACAAGTGCAATAAAACTTGCTGAAAATAATTTATCTGTTGCCATTGTAACAAGAGCAGATGATCCAAATAATACCAATACAAATTGGGCCCAAGGTGGAATTATTTATTCTGATGATAAAGAGCTAGTGTCTGATATTGATAAAGCTAGTTCTCATACATCTAATATAACTGCGGCTAAAATTATAGAAGCAAATTCAAAAGATATCTTAACAGAAGTCTTATTAGAAAAAGCTAAGACTGACTTTGATAAAGATAATGATGGTAATCTTCTTTTTACAAAAGAAGCGGCTCATACTCATAAAAGAATTATTTATAAAGGTGATTATACTGGAAAACAAATTCAAGTTTCATTATTAAATTACTTAAAAAACCATAAAAATGTAACGATACTAACTTCTCATACAGCAATTGATTTAATCACGGCAGAACATCACGGAATAAGCTTAAAGCAACGTTATGAAGATAATGCTGTTTTAGGTGCTTATCTTTTAGATCAAAAAAGTGGAAAAGTTAGAAAAATAATTTCTAAAAAAACTGTCTTAGCAACAGGTGGTATTGGAGCTTTATATTTACATAACTCAAATACTGATGGAGCAAGAGGTGATGGACATGCTATGGCCAAAAGAGCTGGAGCATTTGTTTCTAATATGGAGTTTATCCAATTTCACCCAACGACATTTTATGCAGGAAGTTTTCAAAGAAGATTTTTAATATCTGAAGCTTTAAGAGGTGAAGGAGGAATCCTTTATAATTCTAAAAATGAAGCTTTTATGCAAAAATATCATAAAGATAAAGAACTTGCTCCAAGAGATGTTGTTGCTAGAGCAATTGCATCTGAAATGATCGCACTTAAAAATGATTGTGTTTATTTAGATATTACAAATAAAGATAGTGAATGGATTAAAGAAAGATTTCCTACGATTTATAGTTATTGCCAAAAGAAGAATATCGATATTACTAAGCAAAGAATTCCTGTTGTTCCTGCAGCTCATTATACATGTGGTGGAGTAAAAACGGACTCATTTGGAAAAACAAATCTTAAAAATCTTTATGCTGTTGGTGAAGTAGCTAACACTGGTCTTCATGGTGCAAATAGACTAGCTTCAACTTCATTATTAGAAGGAATAGTCTTTGGCCATAGAGCAAGTGAGTCTATTTTAGATACGATTAGTGAGCAAGATTTCTATGATGAATCTAAGATTAGAGAGTGGATCAATGGAGATACTGAAGTTGATCTAGGATTAATCACTCAAGATATACAGACAATAAAACAAACTATGTGGAATTATTTAGGACTAACAAGATCAAAGGCTAGGCTTAATAGAGCAAAAGCTATGTTTAGTGAATTATCTGATGAAGTTCAAAAGTTTTATAAAAATGCAGCTCTTCATGATGAGTTAATAGGACTTAGAAATGCTGTGGAAGTTGCCCATATGGTTTTAAATTCTTCGATTAGAAATAAAAAGAGTATTGGTTGTTTTTATCTAAGTGATTCTTAGTAATATCAGAGACTTAACTGTTTTATAAATTACATAAATTTTATATATCCTATGGCCTCTAAGTACTTGATTTGTTAAAAACCTTCAAAATTATAATTTTAGGAAAATAGATCATGAATCAAGTAGAAACTAATAAAAAATTTAGTAACAAATCTTTATACTTTACATCCCTTGGGTGTTCAAAAAACTTAGTGGATTCAGAAGTTATGTTAGGGCATTTAGGCCTTGATGGATTTACTGTAACTCAAGAACCACAAGATGCTGAATGCATTATTGTAAATACTTGTTCATTTGTTGAAGCAGCTAAAAAAGAATCTATTGAGACTGTTTTAGATCTTGCTGATTTTAAAGATCCACAGGTTGGAAATTGTAAGGCCTTAGTTATGAGTGGTTGTATGGCCCAAAGATATTATGGAGAACTTGAAAAAGAACTTCCTGAAGTTGATATGTTTATTGGAACAGGAGAGTACAATAAAATAGTACCACTTTTAAAAGCATTTGAAGATGGAAAGTTAGAAAAAAAATCTTTTGTTGAAATTCCAAAGTTTATCCACACTGAATTTGATCCAAGAGTTAATACTTCTCCATTTTATACGACTTGGTTAAAAATATCTGAAGGCTGTAATAGAAATTGTACTTTTTGTATTATTCCAACTTTAAGAGGAAGGCTTAGATCTAGATCTATTGAATCATTAGTTGTTGAAGCTAAAAAGTTAACAGAATCTGGTGTTAGAGAATTAAATTTAATTTCACAAGACTTTTCTGATTATGGTTCAGACTTTGAAGGTTTTGAAAAAACAGATACTAAAAATCCGATTATTCATAATATGCTTGGAGCTTTGGCTGATGTAGAAGGTGTTGATTGGTTAAGAGTATTTTATTTTTATCCAGATGATTTAACAGAAGATGTTATGGATATGATGGCAAACCATCCTAAGATTTGTAAATATCTTGATATGCCGATTCAGCATTTTTCAGATAAAGTTCTTAGAAGAATGAACAGAAGAGCTACTGGTGAGCTTATTCAATCAAAAATTAAAACATTAAAAGAAAAGATTCCTGGGATTACTCTTAGAACTTCAGTTATTGTTGGATTTCCTGGAGAAACAGAAGAAGATTTTGAAGCTCTTTTAGAGGGAATTAGAATTAATAAGTTTAATCACCTAGGTGTTTTTAAATACTCAGATGAAGAGGGAACTCCTGCTTTGAGATTAAAAGATAAGGTGCCTCAAGATATTATCGATGAAAGATTTGAAAAAGTTTATGAGCTTCAAAAAGAAATCGCAAGAGAGCTTAACCAAGAATTTTTAGGTAAAACTATTGATGTTCTTGTTGAAGGAGCCCATGAAGAAACTGAGCTTTTATTACAAGGAAGGCATGAAGGACAAGCTCCTGATATTGATGGAAGAGTAATCATTAATGATGGTATTGCCAAAGCTGGAGATATTGTTAAAGTTGAAATCACTGAAATTTTAGACTACGACCTTGTTGGTAAGATCGTAGAATAATCTACTCAGACTGTAGCTTTTTTAATAGAAAATCAAATTCTCTTACAAATTCTTCGTAGTATTTACCAGTTGCTGGACCTGTAAAACCAGAGTGAACCTTTCTAATATTATTATTTTTATCTACATATACTGTCGTTGGAAATGAAGCAAAGTTATCAACACCATAGAATATATCTTCGACCTTTTTGTCTTTCGTATAAGAACCAATCATAATAGGGTAGTCAATCCCATATAATTTTCTTGCTTTTTTTAGGGCCTTAATTGCTAATTTTTTATTTGGAGCTCTTTCAAAGGCTACAATATAAAAATCAACTTTCGGCTTATGTTTATTTTTATAATCTTGAATAAACTTTGTTTCATCAATACAGTTTGGACACCATGAACCAAAAATTTGAATGACCTTTGGCCTTTTTGATTTTCTATTAAGACAGATTTTATCATCATTCAAAGTAGGTAAACATAAATCAAGGGCGGACTTTTTAACTTTTGTAACTGTTGTTGGATCAGGTAGTAAGAAGTTATAATCTGGTTTAGCTGAAAAATTTTGAGTCCAGTTTAGCCCTGCATACATTGTTCCTTTAAAGTTCTCTAATGACCAAATACCACTAAAGTTAAATGCAAATGTTCCATCAAATCCATAAAGATTAAGTCTGTTTTCTTTAAACACAGGTCTAAGATATCTATAGTCACCTGTGCTAGTTAAAATACTTGCATGGTTTTTTGTAAACAATAGAAGAGCATCTTTTTTCCTATTCATTTTATCAGTAAAAATAATTTTCCATCTTTTAGGAAAGTTTGTAGGAAATTTTACATTTAAGTCTAACTCTTCTTTCTTTCCAATTACTGAGAGTTTATAATCACTTTTTCTGTTATATTTAATCCAATATCCAACTAATTTTTTATCTTTGAGCTCTAGTTCAATAGCGCTGTCATGATTTGCTATAGGAATAATGTATTTATTTTCATTTTTCGTAATCTCAAATTTAAGAATTTCTTCACTATTTGTAATTTCGAAAAATCTTTGTTCTTTATCTATATTTACTTTGAATGGGATGGGATTATTCTGAGTATTTAACTTAAAGCTCCAGGTACCACTAATATCTTCAGAGGTAAAACAAGATGTTAAAAGCGGAATTAATAATATTAAAAACTTCATATATGCTCCTTAAAATTGAAGTATACATGAAAAATTAATAAATTATGAGTCTTTTATTTTGCTTTGAAGTTCACTTATTTTGTAAGTGAGGTGACCATAGTCGTTATTGGTCTTTAATTGAGTATTTTGAATCTTAGCTTCCATATTAGAAACTTTATCATAAAGATGTGCTAAAACTTCTTTTATTTGATTGAGCTCTTCTAAGTTCTTTTGAGCATGTGCAGCTAAACTCTTGTTTGCTTCTGTGACAATATCACCAGCTATTTTCTTACTAATTTTGTCTAAATTAAATATTTTTTCAATCATTTTAACCACCTTACGATACTTATTTTATCAAATAAGATCAGTCATCTATAGATGGAAATAATTGTCTAGGCATTGGTAAATGTCTGAAAATAAAGAATAATATTGTTATGAGATTATTATATATATTATTACTCCCAGTATTGGCTTTTGCCATAGATTTTTCGGCTTATAAATTAAAGGCAAAGAGTATTCTCAGCTCTATATTACCTAAGACATATATTGAAAAAATATTTGGTAAAGAGCAGTCAAATAAAACAATAAGTATGCCTGTTATTTTAAAAATAAATAAAACAGGAACAGATAGTAGCTTTTATACAAAAGGTTTGATGGATAAAAAAATAAGTGCTTTTGATAAGCTTTCAGTTTTAGAAAAAAGAAAATATCGTATTGGATTTATTAATGACCTTTTTAGAAGTGTATTAAAGGCACAAGCATCAGATGCTCAGATGTCTTCTTTGTTAAGTCGTTTAGAACAAAATGCTAAAAGAGAAGGTATTTATAGATCACTTGTATCAAATAACCTTTATATGAGTTTAGAGGAGAATCCAACAACTGCATCGGAGAATTTAGTTAATTTTACTCTTAGCTATGCAAAAAAATATCTAGGAAAAAAGTTTAAAAAAGAACTTATTGCAAACTCTAATAAGTATACTGTGAAGAGAATTATTGCTGATCAGACACTTGATTTAATCGAAGCCTACTCAAATAGACCAGATGATCTTTATGCTTGGTATGCAAATTTTTCTAGTGAGATTTCGAAAAAGATAAACTGGAAGTCAAAATTAAGAGCGGTAGATGATATATTCTTTCACTACCGTTGGGCAAAAAAAAATAATTTTGATCATATAAAAACGGAGGTGACCATAAAGCTTCATTACTTAGGTAATTATTTGTAGCTTAGTGTACTAACTGAAAAATATTTGATCCTTATCTGTTAGACATATAAGGAGTCTTTCTACTCCTAAGGCGATACCACTTGATTTAGGTAAGCCTTTTTCAAGCGTTTTATAAAACTCTTTAGGAGAAGGAAGTTCATAATTATAAATCTCTCTTTTTAGTTTTCCATCTATATTAAACCTTTCTTTTTGCTTATTAAAGTCAGTTAGTTCATTAAAGCTATTACATAACTCAATTCCATTCATATATATTTCAAACCTGTCACATACTCTCTTATCATTTTCATTTATAGTAGATAAAGCCTTTAAGTGATGAGGAAAGTTGTATAAAAGTATATATGGATAGTTCTTTAATATAGGTTCAATCTTGTTTAAGAAAAGTAAAAAATAATAATCATCCCAAGTTAATTCTGTATCAGGAAGAGGAACATCTTTAAAATCTTTTTTGATTAATTCTCTAAGATCATTTGTATCTAGAAAGTTTAAGATATCTATATTA
The DNA here is from genome assembly GCA_025210745.1 of Bacteriovoracaceae bacterium. GTDB lineage: Bacteria > Bdellovibrionota > Bacteriovoracia > Bacteriovoracales > Bacteriovoracaceae > CAKZJW01. The sequence continues at coordinate 232,777 of JAOARC010000050.1, read as the reverse complement.
AGAGTTTCTTTAAAAAGATCTTGAATCGTAGTCCTTTGAAAGTGAATATCTGGCTTAATGGTATCGATATTATTTTTTGTTAGTTCTTCAATACAAAAAAGAATAAGCTTTTCACAATCATTCATTATCTTAGTATAGAATTCATTTTTTCTATACCACTCACACATAATAAACTGATTCCTATGAATAGGAGAGTTTGGCTCATCTCTAAAACAATATGAAAGAGTAAAGATATTATTTAACTCATTAACATCTGCTAATATTTTTTTCATAGCAAACTCTGGAGAAGTATGAAGGTATTTATTGATAGATTTGTTTTTGTATTTGCTAAAAACTTCAAAGGGGTGAATATGCACTTCCATTCCAGGATTTTCAACTATTGGAGGTGTTAGAACATCTGTGAATCCTTCTTTTAAAAAGAAATTTCTTATGGCCTGGATTAAGATGAATTGATAGTTTAAGTGGTGCATGGAAAACTTATCTCAAAAAATCATACAAAATTCAATAAGTACGAATATAAAACGACTAGAAGACGCTAACAGTTGTGCTTTGTTAATACATACAGAAGATAAAATTCTATTTATAAAAAGAGCACTTACAATGCCTACTCATAAAGGAGACCTTGCTTTTGTAGGAGGGCATTTAAAAGATGAAGAAAGTTTAATAGATGGTTGTATTAGAGAATATGTAGAAGAGACTTCGTTAAATAAAAATTCCATCAAGCTAGAGTCCGTTTTAACCATTAAAAGCTCTATGCGTGGCCAAAAAGTTGTAATCGTTAGTGCAAAATTACTTATATCACAGCAAGATTTTTTGAATCAGGCTAAATCCAATGGTGAATGGGATGATATTTTCTTCGAAAGTATAGAAACATTTAAAAATAAGCACAGATGGTCTTTTGGCCAGTATGACAACAAAATGAGAATTAATTTTTGTGCACTAGATAATAGTCAAACACCTTTATGGGGCATGACAGCATCAGTCGTGCATGAACTCTTTAAAAGTGACTTATAATTTGTTATATTTTCGCCATTAAAGATTGGAGTAAATATTATGAATGATATTCATAGCTTTTTTATAGGTTTATTTAGTGAAAACCCTAACTTAGATGATATATTTGGAACACTTGGTGTTTTAGTTTTCTTTATTTTTTCTTTATTAAATTTAAGATCAAAAAAAGAATCTACAAAGGATGAAGTAGCACAAGTAGAGACAACGAAAATAAAAGAAGTTGTAGAGCCGGTTGAAGAGCTCACTAAAGCTGAGCCTGTAAAAGAACAAGAGCCAGTTGTAGAACAAAAACCCCAGATATCTTTTACACAAAGACTTTTAAAAGGTTTATCAAAAACAAGAACACAAGTTTGGGATAAAGTTGGCTCTATTTTAGGCTCTGGTCTTGATGATGAAAAATTAGAAGAGCTTGAAGAAGTTCTATTTACTTCTGATATGTCACCTGCTCTTGTAGATGAGCTTATAGAAGACTTAAAAAAGCATGCTGGAAAAGATGATGTTGATTATAAATCAGTAATAAGAACATTTTTAGATTCTAAAATGTCTGGAATTCAAGAAAGTGTAAATCAGAATTTATATAAGTTTGATCCGTCTAATAAATCATTAAAAGTTATTATGATTGTTGGGGTTAATGGGGCTGGAAAAACTACAACTATTGGGAAATTATCTACAAAGCTTAAAGCTCAAGGAGCAAAAGTTGTTGTTGGAGCTTGTGATACTTTTAGAGCAGCAGCTGTTGAGCAATTAGAAGTATGGTGTAAAAGAGCAGAAGTTGAAATTGTTAAAGCTTCTGAAAATGCAGATCCTAGTGGGGTTGCATTTGATACAGTTAAAAAAGCGGTGGAGCTAGAAGCAGACTATTGTATTATTGATACGGCTGGAAGACTTCATACAGCAAGTAATTTAATGGATGAGTTATCTAAAACGAAGAAGGTGATGTCTAAAGTTGTTGATAGTGCTCCGCATGAAACCCTTCTCGTTATTGATGCCATCACTGGTCAAAATGCTTTAAGACAAGCTCAGGAGTTCAATAAGAGTCTTGATCTATCAGGATTAATTTTCACAAAATGCGATGGGTCAGCAAAAGCAGGTAGTGCAGTAAGTATTGTATCTGAGCTACAAGTTCCAATTAGTTATATTGGTGTTGGTGAACAAGTAGAAGATCTTGATATTTTTAATTTATCAGACTATTTAGATGCACTACTTGGATTTACCCCAGAATCTTGATTCCAAAAACATAAATGAATTGTGAGGTCGTTATGCTTCTTCATCGTCATCCTCAGATACATTTGTACATTCCGGTGACTCTTCATTGCATGCCTACTCACAATTAATTTATGTGATTGGTTTTATTGACTTGTAACGGCGCGCAAGACTACTATATATAAAAAGACCGTATTATGGAAAATTTAGAATATAACATTTTAGGCAGTAAAATTAAGCTCAAAGAAGGACAGGCCGATCAGGACCAAGCACTTAGAGCGATAAACTATGTAAATGAGCAAGTACAAAATCTCTTGGGCTCTAATCATAGTTTAAAAGACATTGATGCAGCAGTTTTAGTATCGCTACAACTTGCAGCTAAATTAGATGAAGTTCAAAAAGAATACAAAGACACAGTGAGTTTGTTTAAAGGTGAAATAACAGAAGCACTTGAAATTATTAATTCATTTGAACAAGATCATAGTAATGCTTAAGTGAAAACTCATCAAAGAGTTTTAGCAAAAGATATTCTATCTTCAATTAGTGAAGATACATATTTTGAAAAAAGCAAATGTCTGTCTAAAGTCTTATCTCAGTTTTTAAGAGATCTAAATTTTCATTTTACAAAGGTTGGAGTTTTTTCTCCTATTCAAAAAGAGCCTTTATGGTTTTTGGAGTTTGAGGATAACTACAATTATTATTTACCAACAATGCTTGATGATATAGCGATGGGTTTTATTCCTGCTGATTTTCATAAGGTTGTTAAGGGTGAATATGGATTAAAAATTGATGGGACAGATTTTGATGAACCACAAGTTTTAATTATTCCAGGCTTAGCTTTTACTAAAACTTGTAAGAGGCTGGGTCGAGGTAAAGGATATTACGATAGATATCTAGCAACCTTTAAAGGTTTAAAAGTAGGTATCTGTTTTGAAGAACAATTATTAGAAGATTTAGAGACAACAAGTCTTGATGTAAATATGGATTATGTTGTCACTGATAAAACCGTATATAAGGGGATAAAATAATGAATAGTGAACTAATATTGGCTGCGGCTTTATCTTTTGTAATAGGAGGAGTTATTGCTTATTTCTTTTCTTTAGGAAAGGTGAAGAATTTAACTTCTGAAAAAGAAAAAGAAGCAAAACAAATTGTTAAAAAAGCTAAAGATAGAGCTTCAGAGATAAAAAAATCGGCTAAGTTTGATGCGAAAGAAATAATCGCCGAAGAAAGAGCTGCTTTGGAAAAAGAATATAGCAAAAGATCTCAAAGTATCTTAGATCAAGAAAAAAATATTGCAAAAAAAGAATTGTCTATTGATCAAAAAACAGAAAATCTTGATAGAAAAATGGCCAATGCTGATGAAAAAGCGAAAAAATATGAAGAGCAAGCTAAAGCAACTGATAATGAAAGGCAAAAGTATCTAGCAAAACAAAATGAAATCTCTGAAAAGTTGGTTCATGTTGCTGGAATGTCAAAAGAAGAAGCAAAAGCAGAATTAATTTCAGCTATTGAAGAAGAAGCAAAGCTTGATGCTGCTAAAATGATTGCTAGAGTAGAAGAAGATGCAAAAGAAGAATCAGAAAAAAGAGCAAAAAGAGTTTTATCAATTGCTCTTCAAAGATTTGCTGGTGAATATGTAGCAGAGCAAACAGTAACTTCTGTTGAACTTCCTGGAGATGAAATTAAAGGTCGTCTAATTGGTAGGGAAGGACGAAATATTAGAGCATTTGAACAAATTTGTGGTGTTGACTTAATTATTGATGATACTCCAGGAATGGTTGTAATTTCTTCTTTTAATGTTGTTAGAAAAGAAATTGCTAAAATGACGATTGAAAAACTAATTCATGATGGAAGAATTCATCCTGCAAAAATTGAAGAGTTTCACGATAAATCTAAACATGAAATGGAAATGAGATTAAGAGAGCTTGGAGAAAAAGCTCAAATGGAAATTGGTCTTCATGGACTTCACCCAGAAATTTTAAAAATGTTAGGAGCTCTAAACTATAGAACTTCTTATATGCAAAACCAATATCAGCACTCATTAGAGGTTGGTTTCTTATGTGGAGCCATGGCAGCTGAGCTTGGATTAAATGTTAAACAAGCTAAAAGAGCTGGTTTACTTCATGATATCGGTAAGGCAATTGATGCTTCTGCTGAAGGATCGCACGCTGTTGTTGGTGCTGACTTTATTAAAAAATATGGAGAAGCTCCAGATATCGTTCATGCGGTTAGAGCTCACCACGAAGATGTGAAACCTGAAACAATTTTAGCTCATCTTGTAATGGCTGCAGATGCACTAAGTGGAGCAAGACCAGGAGTTAGAAAGTTCTTAAAAGAGTCTTATGTAAGCCGTGTAACGGATATTGAAAATATTGCTAATAGTTTTGATGGTGTAATGAAAAGTTATGCAATCTCAGCTGGTAGAGAAATTAGAGTTCTTGTTGAAAATAGTAAGATTACTGATGATCAAACAGTTGTCCTATCAAGAGACATTGCTAAGAAAATTGAAGAAGAGATGTCTTATCCTGGAACAATTAAAGTATCAGTAATTAGAGAGACAAGAGCAGTTGGTATCGCAAAATAACGGGCAACACTAAAACTTCTCTAACGTCGTTAAGCTACGGACTTCATCGGTTCCAGCGTACTAAATGTACACTTCATCTCTTTGCCTTGCTTGCCTAGTTATAGAAGCTTTATTGTCACCCTTAAGAGAGAATTAATGGAAAAAATTGCAGTTATAACAGGAACCTCGTCAGGATTGGGCCATCAAATGGCCCTAAATCTTTTAGATCGAGGTTTTACTGTTTATGGAGGAAGTAGAAGCTCCAGCGAAATCAATCATAAAAACTTCATTGATATAGAGTTAGATATATCAAATGAAAACTCAGTAAGATCATTTTTTAAAGAAGTAGAAAAAGAAACAGAAGTTGTAGATGTATTTATTAATAATGCAGGTATATGTGAGATGTCTTTATTTAGTGAATTAAACTCAGCTGAATTTATGTCTCATATGCATATAAATACTATGGGAACATTTTATTTTTATAAATATCTAGAGCCATTTATTATTAGTGGGGAATCTCAAATTATAAATGTTTTATCTCCATCAGCGAAGGACACTTTTTTGTCTAACTCCTCTTTTTGTTCTAGTGAAGCCGCTAAGAACTCTTTGATTGATGTCATTAAGAAAGAATGGCAAAAATATCAAGTTAGGTTTCATAATATCTATCTTGGAGCAGTAGATACTGCTATTTGGGATGATTATGAAGATATTGAAGTTGAAAAGATGATTCATATAGATGAGTTTAATTATATCTTTAATATACTTATTGAAAGTCCAGTGAACTTAGTTTTTCATGATATTACGGTAACTCATAAAGATAATATTATAAGAGATTAAGTATTAGTTATGTTGCTAATTAAGATGTTAAAAAACATCTTAATTATAAGCTTAGCTCTTTGAATGCGTTTACTTACTTTGAGAGTCAGTGCTTTTATGAACACTGACTTTTTGTAATTTAAATGTTTTATTTTTCTTGTACTATTTTAAGTTTAAGATTATCTCTGTGTAGAGAAGGTTCTCCATCATTGTAAACGATGTATGAGTTGTCGATTACAAGCTTTTGGTTCTTCTTCTTTATCGTAAAACGTGCCAATTCAGGACTTCCATCATTTATCCAATAAATAACATTGTCTAGCTCTACTCCATTTAGATTTGAAGAGAGTGTATAGATACCATTAGGGTTATTGACTAGCTGAACATTTCCATTAATATCAATTTCGATCTTAATTGTATCAGTAAGGCCTTCAATTTTATATTGCCTTGATAATTTATCTTTTCCAAAAGAAAAAGTGCTTCCTAGAATTAATAATCCAATTAATAGTTTTTTCATAATTTATTCCCTAGCACTAACTAATTTAATTAATATTTTCTTCATAATTTATTTTTCACTTTTATAGTCATAAAACAAATATTTTCTGCAAGCACTATGCTCACAATTTCTTTATTTTTATAATTTTGCTCGAAATCCATAAGGCTTAATGAATATTTTCCATTTTGTTCATTAAGTCCTAGTTTTGATGGCTAGGACTTGATTATTTAATTAGTGTTTCAAAATTAAGCTAGAATTAATTTCCTCTATTTTGTCCTTGTATTTAAAAGTAACTGATACATTATTAACACTCGCTTGGAGTCCAGTAGAGGTTGCCCACTGTTCACATTCATCATAGCTACCAGTATTAACTTTTACGACTTTCTTAGAGTTAATTTTCTGGGAATCTTTAATATCCAAAGCTAAGTCTCTTGCATTATGAGAAGAAGAAATCATTAATTCACAATAGCTCTTACCAGATTTTACAAGCATATCAGAACAACTTAAAAGCTTGTTCAGGTTTCTTTTTTCAGTTCTTTTTGATTTTTCAAAGATACCAGAAATTTCAGAATATTTATTTTTAAGTGCATAAACTCTATCACTATTGCCTTTTTCAAATACATTCATAATATTTATTACTCCACCTCTAGGAGCGTTGTAGTATGCATTTTGAAGATGAAAAATTCCATCTTTATGAAAAACATATCCTTTTTCATTGATTTTAGCTTCTACTTTACTCTTTTCAAGCTCAAAGCCACTATATTTAATGGAGCAATCAGCAAAGCTAGAAAAGCTTCCCAATACTAATAATCCTACTAACAATTTTTTCATCATCTATTCTCCTGTTTGGTGGTCATAAACCTAATGGTTAATATCTAGCCATTATTATTAAATTCTTTGTTTTTTAGATTCTTTGCTCACGAAACCTAGCTTTTTTAAATAAGCTTCCATCTTTATCATTTAAGTCTAAGTTTTGCTGCTCAGACATTGGTTGTTTTTCTAGTTATTTTTGAACACAATTAGGCATTTTTTCTAAAGACCAATCAACAGCCTTTGCTCTAAGTTTGTCATGATCCTTACTCATAAGTACTTGAAAACCTATTCTCTCTTTTAAAAATAAAACTTCAGTATCAAGGACTACCCCCATACCTTCGTATCTTGCAGACTTCACTTCTTCAACCATTACATATTTGTAAGTATTTTTTGTAAGCTCTTGATATCTCTCTTTAATATCTGCCATTTTGTTTTGAAACTTATTTCCCATTACTCTTTGGACACCTGCGATACCAAGTTGCATCTGCAATCCAAAAGAGATCCTTAAATCAGCATTAGTTTCTTCTTCCAGTATGCTATAGCCTTTTCTTTCAAGAGTTTCTATAATACTGTCTCTTGCAGAGTCCTCTCCAATATAAGATAGTTTACCAACATTACACGTTGAGTGTTCAATTGTTTTTGCAAATGAACTCATCGCACCTAATGCTAAAACTCCAACTAATATTTTCTTCATAATAACCTCCTGAGCCTTCACTCTAATTTTAATATTTTCTGCAAGTACTATGCTCACAATTTCTTTATTTTTATAATTTTGCTCGAAATCCATAAGGCTTGACGAACATTTTCCGCTTTGTTCATTAAGTCCTAGCTTTGATGACTAGGACTTGATTATTTGACTAGTGTTTTAGAGTGAGCATAATTGAGTCGTAACATGGTCTTGCTTAAAAATTCCTTTTATTCCTCTATTAACTAAGTCATGATACATATATTCACATCCACTTACTGAGCCGAGATTTAATCGCTCAAAAGAACTATTGTATTTACAACTTCCAGCTTTAGCTCTAGCTAACTCTTTACCATCACTCGCTCTCAGCACAAGAAAACTCGTTGCACGTATCGCCCTACCTCGGAGTCCAGCTGGTTTTATATGCTCTTCAATACTTAGAAATAGCTTAGCATCATGGTCTATAACTGGATTAAAACCATAACGTTCTATTTTTTCTGAGTACATAGTCGTTTGATTAACTCCATACTTATCAATATTGTCACCTAAAATAATACCATCAACATTTACATCACAATTTGCGAATGCAGAGACACTTATTAACGCTAATAATCCAATCAATATCTTTTTCATTTTTACTCCTCAGCCTTCACTCAAGAAGGTAATGTTTTCTGCAAGTACTATGCTCACAATTTCTTTATTTTTATAATTTTGCTCGAAATCCATAAGGCTTGACGAACATTTTCCGCTTTGTTCATTAAGTCCTAGCTTTGATGACTAGGACTTGATTATTTGACTAGTAGTTTTTATTCATTAGAACCTTGAACATAAACTTTACAAGTTCTCTTTTGAATAAATTTTGTAGTTATCCCTAGTCTAGATTTTAATGTTCTTCTAGACTTTGATTCTTTAGCAACATATTCACATTTGCTATATCCATCTTTTTTACAATTCAAAATGGCTTTATCGTAGGCTTTTGTCATACACCTATCAGTAGAACCAGGTGCAGATCTAAACTGAACATCAATTACTTCTGATGATTTCCCTTTATAAATATCACTTCCATTCAAATCAACATTTGCAAATGTTGAAAAGCTTCCTGCAATCATCATTCCTAGTAATAACTTCTTCATAACTTATTCTCCAATCTTATGGTCATAAACCTAATATTAAAATTTTGGCTTTCGCCTGTTAATTTGATCTTCTTTTTCATTCATACTCGAGAAAGTTTGCTTTTTGAAACTAACTTTCTCGAACTGTTTAATTCTATTTTTTAAGTCCTAACTTTTTTGAGTAAGGACTGATTATCTAATTAGTGTTAAATGTCCGACATCTCTCTGATTAGTTTAACGTTAAGGTCAATATTTTCTACATCAAGCATACTTTCATCAGCAAAAGTTCTTATCTTGTTTCTCTTTTTATATTTAATGGCAACAAGTTGTAATCCTTCAACCTTATCTAGGTGATTATTCACGCTACTAAATGTATAACCCAAAATATCATCTTGCTTTCTTTCAATTTTGCACATATCACCCGTTGCGTATGCTTTTAGCTCTTTTCCGCTATCTGTGACAATTTCAATTATCCCACCTGCTTTAGGGTGGCATGTTCCTCTAATCTCGGAAACATCGTTTCCAGCAATTGTAAAACTTGCTGATGCAAAAGATGAAATACTTCCTAGTGCCAATAATCCAATTAATAACTTTTTCATTTTAACCTCCGCGAACCTCCGCGAACCTCCGCTCATTAACCTAATATTTTATTTATGGCTTTCGCCTTTTTATTCTTTGTCTTTATGTACTTGCTCGAGAAAGCTTTCTTTATCGAGCAAATTTGATTTTTATTTTTCAAGTCTGAGCTTTTTTAAACTCGGACTCTTTGTTTAACTAGAGGCTTATTTCTTAATTTTTACTTTTGACTCACCAAAGCAAGTTTTTAAGTCTTCAATAGTTGCTTTTTCATATGCATTATTATTTGGACGAACAACTGTAATACTTCTATTAAGGTCTCTTGATTTGGGTTGAACTAAGGTTGTTCCTGCATAGTAAACATTATCTTGTTGAATATTATCTTGATATTTTTCTTCAACCTCTAGCTTAAAAGAAGCTGAAAGAACATCTTTTTTATTAACCGTAAAGTCACAATAAACTTCATCTCTTCTTAAATCTAAAGCTGATACATATTCACCATTTTGATAAAAGCGTGTATGGTTATTTCCTGTTGTATTTACAAAGGGACCTTTTACCGTAATTTTTGTACCTTTATCTATTGAAATTAAATCTGAGCTTGCAAAAGAAGAAAAACTTCCTAATGCTAATAAACATATCAATAATTTTTTCATAATTACTTCTCCTAAATATATATACTCATTTAACTAATGGTTCTTTTAAAATCGTTTATATTAAAATTCTTTGCTTATCAAACCTAGCTTTTTGAGCAACACTTTTATTTTGTTATTTTAGTCTGAGCCTTTATTAAATCGTAAAAAAAATTGTTACCAGATTGGTTTAGTTTTGTTTTATAGAAAATCTGTGATTTCAACTGTTTGGAGATGACAAACTCTATTTATACTTTATTACTTTCTTGTACTTAGCTAAGTAAGCTTTTGTGTTGTCTTTTTGTGGTTAGACACTAGTTAGTAAAAAAGTTGGCAATAATTTTGTCTCTATTTAGGTTTATCCTTATATAAAATCAGGAACTTATCTTATTTAAAAGAAATTTGATCAAATATTCCCTTAATATAATATAAATAAATCCGAAAAGGTTTTTGAGGTGTTTTTTGATTAAAGTAATTTTCTTTTTATATTTATTTGCTTTCTCTAGTTTTTCTCAAAATGTGAGTGAAGTTTCTAATGATAATAAAAGAGAGAAAATAGAATTAAAAAAGTATGAGGGAAGAAGTACTTTAGATCTAAGTTTAAAGTTAGATGATAAAATTGCAATACCAGATTCTTTAAAGTACGAAAGGGATACAAGTACAGATAAGGTTTGTTTTCATAGTCGTAATAGGCAATATAGTAAAAGAGAGTTAAAGGGAAATAGTTGTAAGTTAGGAGTAAGAGAACCATCATTTATTGAAGGTGTTGGTGAAAGTAGTTTAAGCGCTATTGTAGGGAAAACTCTTTTTGATTCGAATGTTGAAATGGCCAAAGTTGCAAATGCTGGAGAAGTAAAAGAACTTTATGAAAAAGGTATCTATGGTTCGAAAAAAGCTTGTCGTTCTTGTATAGGAAGTTCTATTCGTGGATTTAAGAAAAAATATGATGATTTTTTAAAATCTCTTGCTAAAGATCAAAGAGAAGACAATCTTCTTGATTTATTTGAGGATGTACAGCGAAAATTAGCCTTTTTAAAATTAGATAAAAGGACACAGGATGTAGAAGAGCCATGTAAAAAGTTGATGAAAAACTTACCTCTAAAGTGTCAGGAAAAAGTATCTTCTTATTTTAAAAAACAAATTGATGATCCTAATTCAATCTTTGGAGCAGATTTTGCAGGTTTAGATCCAATCGAATCATTTAATAAATTTTTGAATAAAAGTGATGATAATATTAAAGATAAGCTAGATATTAATTATGACGATATTAAAGGTGTTCAAGACCTTGCTGCGGTAAAAAAGCAATATAGGAAAAACTTAAGAAACTCGTTAAAAGATATTAAAGTAAAAGATATTGATATCAAAAAAATGAGAAATGCCTGTCGAAAACTTAAAAAGAAAGATACTTCTGAACCTTTTAAAAATTTTGTTAGTCCTTTGGTATGGCATTATATTGAAGAAAATCCTTCTCTTTATTATGCATTAAATGATGGTTTGTGCAAGAACCTTTACACAAGAGAAAAGAAATTTTTATTTAATTCGAAAACAATTGAAAAAGATTTAGCCAAAGTTATTCATGATAGTGTTCTAGAGCTTGAAAAAGAAAATACTGAGTTTTCTTCTAAAAAAATTGAAAAAAAATACTGTTCTTTTATTCAAGAAAAAATTGAAAAGAATGTTTGTGCTGAAGATAAAGAGATTTTAAAGCAGGTCATGGAAGCAAAAGCATATAATATAAATACGGATAAAACAGTTGTAAATGGTATTTTATTTCGTAAAATGAGCACTTTTGATTCGTCATTAGTAAATTATTATATGTGTATAAATCGTGCTCAAATAGAAAAAGCTTATCAAAAGAAAGAAGAGTTAGAGTTGGTGCTAGCTGGAGTAGACGATATAACTCACAACTCTATAAGTGGGGGAGGTACTTCTAGTGATATCGAGGAAAACACAAGTTTAGTAAACATGATTGATACAAGTATTGGTTTTGATCATACATTGTATCCTACTAGTGAAAACGAGTTAATAAGTGACAAAAATTTAGATGAAGATGACTTTGATAATAAACAAGATTCTATTTTTAGTGAAAGTAACAATGAGAATATAGATACAGTTAATAATGACTCTGAAAACTTTGCTCATTATTCTCACTCAGGCGAAAAGAAAGGTGAAAAAACAGAAGTTGTACCAACTACTAGTAAATTGCTAGATGGTAATTCTGAGCAGACAGAATTTAAAAGCATTTCTAAGTTAATGGATGCTAAAATGCAAAATGCTTCTGTTTCAGATAAAGCTAAAATAGCAGAGCTAGAAAACAAAATAGCAAGCTTAGAAAAAGAAAAGCAAGAAAAATTTATTTCTAACTTGAAAGAAGAAATAAAAAATTTGAAAGATGAAAATAAAAAATTAAAAGAGTCTTCTTCTGAAAAATTGACTTCTTTAGGCCAAACGAGCGGGCAAGCTGGAAGAGTTCCTGCTAGTACTACTGGATATGAAAATAACTCTGTTATTCAAAATCTTAATGATTCTAATTCAAAACCTGGAGTGGACTTTAGTCAAAATTCTTATCAGGAACGTGCTGATATAGCTCAAAGCTCAGGAGTTAGTAGCCCAAAGAATAATGTGCTTAATAATAAAGCAACTCTTTTGTTAGAGAATATAAAAGGTTTAGATACTGATAATATAGATTCTCTTTCTAGTGCAATAGCAGAGCTTATTGATGAGAGTAAAAAAGAGAATGTTATTTTAAGTATAAAGTTAGAAAACAATGTTTATAAAATAGAATATAATAATGTGACTAAAGAAATAGCAAAGAGTAATTTAAATGAGTCTGCTCAGGAGTTACTTAATAGTTATATGAATAGTGATTCAACACAAATTTATTCAAAAGAAAACTCAGATATGAAACAAGAACTTCTTTTTGATGAAGAACTCGTAGAGCAAGTTAATAACAAGTCATTTTTAAAAGCGATAGAAATTGCTCTTGAAAAAACTCTGGCCGATAATGAATGAAAGATAAACTTAGACTTATTTCACTTGTTCTTCCTTTTTCGAAAAAAGAAAAGTGTATTTGGTTGCAAAAGAGATCGACTGCGGATGAGCTTGAAGGCTTATTAGAAATACCGGGTGGAAAAGTTGAGATAAATGAAGAACCAATTCATGCTGCGCTAAGAGAACTTAAAGAAGAAGTTGGTGTTGAGAAAACTATTGATGAATTAGAACTTATTAAAATTCACTCACATTCAAAAGATCCAAGAATTATATTTTATGTATATTTACTTGACTGTAATAAAGAAGAGTTTTGTACTGAAGGTTGGTTTAAGGTGAGTAAAATCAAGCTGTTAGAAGCTAATATACCTCCTGAAAATGTAAATTTTTTGTATGATATCATTGAAAATTTGTAAGTTGGATTTAACTGATTTTAATAGTATAATAAGAATATATTAGTAATTAAGGAGTTTAATCATAGAGCCCCCGGTCAATAAACGTCAGTCTTATTTTTTTAAAGTAAATTTATTTTTTGTGGATAAACTCTTATGAGCAGTGAGTTTAGTGAAATAACAGTTTTTATTGTTGGAGTTATATTATCTGCATTCTTTTCTGGCTCGGAGGCAGCATTAATTAGTATCCCAGCTAAAAGAGTTAAACAGCTTATCGATGATTTTGATAAGCCATCAAGTGCCTATATGTTTTTACTGGAAAAACCTAGTGAAATCTTAACAACTATTTTAATTGGAAATAATTTTGTAAATATTTTTGTAGCGTCTTTAGCAACGACAATTGCTCAGAGGTACTTTGAGTCTGATGCAATATCTTATAGTGTTGGTATTACAACAATTTTAATACTTATTTTTGGAGAAATTATTCCAAAGACTTTTGCTCGTAATCATGCAGAAAAATTTGCTGTACCTATGATCAGGGTTTTACAGGTCTTTTATTTTGTTATGTTTCCAATAGTGAAGCTTTTTATGTTTATTATAGAAGCCGTTTTAGGGGATAATGCAACTTTAAATGAAAGGCTTGTTACGAAAGATGACATTGAATTTATGGTTAAAGAAGCAGAAAGTGAAAACTCAATTGATTCAAAGCAAATAGACTTATTAAATTCTATTTTAGAATTTCCGACTATTAAAGTTAAAGATATTATGGTTCCTAGATCTAATGTTCATGCTATAGGAGAAGATTGGAGTTTTCAGGAAATAATGAATCTTTTTAAAGAAGTTTCTCATAGTCGATATCCAGTTTATGAAGAAAATTTAGATACTATTTTAGGTTTTTTACACTTAAAAGATCTTGCTTTTATTAATGATGATCAAAGGTCTGACTTTGATGTTAGAAAATACTTAAATGAACCATTTTTTGTATATGAACATATGAAAATACAAGCTGTATTTGATCATATGAATAAGAAGAAAGTCCACTTAGCTTTAGTTAAAGATGAAAATGGCCTTGTTGTGGGGATTGTCACATTAGAAGATATCATGGAAGAAATTTTTGGAGAAATTGTTGATGAGCATGATGATGAAGATGATGCAGCACCTGATGTAAAGCCAGGTTTTTTAGATGAAGGTCTTGAAGTTGAGGGCTCATTATCTCTTAGAGATTTATATAATGACTATAATATCAAAATTCCTTTGAATGATAATTATTCAACTTTAAGAGGTTTTCTTCTCGATATGTTAGGTAATAGTTTTCCCAAGCAAGGAAATGTTCTTTTTTGGGAAGGTTTATCTTTTAAGTTATTAAAAGTAGTTGAGAGCGAAATTGAACGAGTTCTCATTGAGAGTATTGATGGTGAAAATCATTCTGATCCAGCTAAAGATGAAGATTAAACAGCTTTAAATTCAATATCACCGCAGACCTTTGCTCTGCATGAAAGTCTAATATGTTTAGATGAGTCAAAGTGTGGGTCTATTTTTATTAAATTTTGTTTTACAGCTTCAATAGTATTTTCTTCGATCATACTCATAGGGTTGAGATTTTCGTGTCCTTGGATTATTTCAACTTTACACACACCACAAGAGCCAGCTAGGCATCCATGAGGTAGTGTTTCTCCTTGATCATCCAATGCGTTAAATAAAACCTCTTTATCTGATACTGAAAATGTCGAATTTTTGTCTTTATATGACACGTTGTGCATATTACTTTTACCCTTGTCCATCTATATATATTAGTGAAAATTTTACTTTTGAAATTAATAAATTACAAGGAGTTATATAATGCTAACTTTTGAAAAGTTATACTCAATGGGACATGAAGAAGTTGTTTTTTTTAGTGATGAATCTTCTGGCCTAAAAGCTATCGTAGCTATTCATGATACAACATTGGGACCTGCTTTAGGTGGAACAAGAATGTGGCCTTATGCAAGTATTGATGAAGCTGTTGAGGATGTTTTAAGACTTTCAAGAGGTATGACTTATAAGGCTGCTGTATCGGGGTTAAATCTTGGTGGTGGTAAAGCTGTTATTATTGGGGACCCAAAAACAGATAAGTCTGAAGCATTATTTAGAGCTTACGGAAGATATATTGAATCATTAAACGGAAGATATATTTCTGCTGAAGATGTAAACATTACTGTTGATGATATTGACCATATTTATACAGAGACAAACTTTGTTTGTGGTGTTGCTAAAGCTCACGGTGGTTCTGGTAACCCAGCTCCATATACGGCTTTAGGTGTATTTAGAGGAATGCAAGCAAGTGCTATGAAAACTTGGGGATCTAAGTCTGTAAAAGATAAAGTTATCGCTATTCAAGGTGTAGGCCATGTAGGTTTTGAACTTGGAAAATTAATTAACGAAGATGGTGGAAAAATGATTTTCACTGATGTTAGAGAAGATAATATTGCTCAATTTAAAGAAGCATTTCCAAGTGCTGAATTTGTAGCTCCAGATGCTATTTATGATGTTGATATGGATATCTATGCTCCATGTGCATTAGGTGCAACTGTTAATGATGATACTATTGGAAGACTAAAGTGTAAGGTCGTAAGTGGTGCAGCTAATAATCAACTTAAAGAAGATAGACACGGTCAAGAGCTTAAGGATAGAGGAATTCTTTATGCTCCAGATTATTTAATTAATGCTGGTGGATTAATGAACGTTTCAATTGAATTTGAAGGTTGGAATGATTCTAAATCTAGAAGAATGATTGATACAATTTATGATACAACATTACATATTTTTGCAATCGCTGATGAGCAAAATATCCCTGTTAACAAAGCAGCGGATGTTTTAGCTGAAGAAAGGTTAGAGTCTATGAGAAAGATTCAAACAACTTATCTTGGAAGAGGATCTGATCATAGATTTCCTGGCTCAAAAGCAAGACACAATAAACTTTAAAAATTTAAGCCACTCAGATGAGTGGCTTTTTTAATCGTCAGTTCCATACATAACAGTTTCATCTCTATCTGCTGCTCCTGTATCTGTATTGGGTTGATACCAACAGGCCATTGGTACAGTAGAAACAAATCTAAGTCCTGCTGCAGATGTTGCTCTTCTTGCTCTATATGGTGCATTTGAATCTGAACCTGTTCTAGTTAAAGTTAAAGTCGCAATTGTTGTATCACTAGAGTCTATAACATTAATTGTTCCCGATGCTTTACTTGCACAAGCAACATAATCAGCAGAAACATTTATAATATATTTTTTCTTCATTAGATTCGTTGGTAAAAAGGCTGCTGCACAAGAACCATTTGAATCAGCAAAGCTAGCACCACTAACTTTTTTATCAGAAGTTACTAATAAAGATTCTCCTTGATAGTAACTTCTTGGACTTCCAAGACCATTAACAGTTATAGAATCTGCTTTGTTCATAGATCCAGTTGTAAGAGTTGAATCTGAATGTCTTAGTGTATAGTTTGTACTATCTTCATCTGTTGTAATTCTCATTGAGTTTGATGGAAAACCAATAATCTCTAATGAACTAGGGGGTAGTGGTTTTGGATCAACAGTATTATTTGAAGCATGAAATGCTAAGATAGCTCCACTTGATATAACTTGATAACTTCCGTATACGGACCAACTTAGAGTAGTTCCATTTCCTTCAGTAACTGTTGCAGAAGTTAAAACGGTACTACCTTGTTTAATTTCTACAGTTGCATCTTCAAGAGCAAATACGTGAAGCTTTTGAGCGTTATATCTAATAGCATTAAATGAGAATTCTTTACCACCCCAAGCACTTGGGTTCCATGCAACATTTGCTTTATTTACATCACCACCAGAGCCTCTTCTACCGGCTGTAAAAATAGGTTTATCTGCATCAATAATATCAAACTGAGCGGATGTAAAAGTATGCGTTTGCCCTTTATTTAAAGTAACTAGAGCTGAACCATTTAAAGTAATATTTGTACCATCTTGAAAAGCGGCAACAGTACTAGAGGTTGCTCCACCAATATTCATGGCTTTATTTGGACCAATATAGCTTGAGTTTGGTAATGTTTCACCTTCAGTGGTATTAGACCAAGGGGAGTTATTAGTTGTATTGTATTGAACATTTACTCTAAACTCATATGTTGTTGATTCTGTTAATCCAGTGACTGTTGCACTTGTTGCTGTTGATACACCATCAGCAAATGGCAACCATGTAGAACTACCTTTTACTCTATAATTGATAATGTAATCATCAATTGTAAATCCACCTGGATCATTTAAATTCCATGTAATGTCTGCTGAATCAGATAAAGTTGTTGCAACTGATAATGAATCGACTGTTGGAGATGTTGTATCCTTATTAACTGAAGTAGAAGCCCCTGTTGCAGTGGTGTGATCTGCAGTAATTGTTATTGTGCCATCTGCTAGAGATGATACATCTACAACTCCAGTTGACCATGCATTTGATGTACATGTAGGAGTAAAACTTAATCCACCAATATCAACAGTTACTGCTGAAGAGTTTGTTGTACATGTTCCAGAAACTGTATAAGCCGTTTCATTTCCACCTGAAATATCAGGAGCAGAAGTTATTGTTACAACTTCTGCAGCAGAGTCTTTATTAACTGTTGTACTTGATTGAGTTGCAGTAGAATGATCTGCTGTAATTGTCACTGTTCCATCAGAAACGCCTGAAACATCTAGAGTTCCACTTGTCCAAGCTCCACTTGAGCAAAGAACTGTTTTTGTAACACCTCCAACATCAATATCAACATCAACACCATTTTCAGAACATGTTCCTAAAATAGAATAAGAAGTTTCATTAGAGCTATCAATATCATCAGCTGGCGTTGTGATTGCAACAGTTGGAGTTAAATCTTTTGTCACACTTGTTGTATCTGAATTTGAATTACCATTTGTTTTTGCATGGGTTGCTGTAATGGTAACACTTCCATCAGCTAGAGATGATACATCCAGTGATGAGGTTAAAAATGTACTAGAAGAACAAGTGGGAGTATCCGTTATCCCTCCAATATCAACTGTTACAGTTTGCCCATTTTCAGAACAAGTACCAATTACTTGGTATGAAGTTACATTTGCATTTGAAATATCTGGAGAGCTGGTAATCGTTACAGTTGGTAAAGCTGTATCTTTAACAACTGTACCAGAATCTGTTGAGCTATTTCCGGCAGCATCAAAGTGCTCGATCGAAATTGCAAAAGTTGCTGAATCTGCTTCACTTGAAACATCAACTGAAGAAAATGAAAAAGTTGTTGTAGAACAAGTTGTCGTACTTGTTAATGCTCCAATAGTATAAGTTATGTTTTCAGTATCTTCAGAACAAGTTCCAGTAAAAGCATATGAAGTAGAGTTTGCTACATTTATATCACTAAGAGCATCTAATGATGCTGTTGTAGGAGGAATAACATCTTTTAGTACAGTTGCAGTCGCCCCAGTTGCTGTTGCGTGATCAGCCGTAACAGCAACACTTGCATTATCTGCTACACCAGTTACATTTAATGTTACTGAATAAGTTCCTGACCCACATGTATCACTACCTGTAACACCTCCAATATCAACATTTACAGCTGTTCCATTTTCTGTACAATTTCCTGTCATTGTATATACACCAGCATTAGCTAAGTTTATGGGACTCATCGAATCTATTGTGACAGATGCAATTGATTGATTAATGTAAACACTGGGTGTTGTAGGATTAGTAAAATTTAAATTTGCATCAGTTGAAGAAGTATTTTGTATTGTACCTCCCGATAGAATAATTGGAGAGTTAATTTGAATTCCATCATTATCATTATCTAATGCGGTTACAGTATATCTGAAGAGTAAGTTTGTTGAGCCTGATCCTGATATATACGAAAGGTTGATTGAGCCACTAGATAGAGTCGTTGTGATAGCTGGAGTTCCCGTTACATCAACGTTCTCATTATATATAACTGTAATATCTATATTTGTTCCAGTTGTATAGTTTCCATTAGTCGGAGGTATAATACTTGTAATATATGGCGTGTTACCACTGATATTAATATTTGATAGAGGTGGACTTAAGTGTGTATCAGCAAAAACTAATCCAAGCTCATTTCCTGCAGCATCTACAATTGAACCGGAATTTAGCTCGATTGGAGAGCTTACTTCAATCCCATCATTATCAATGTCTAAAGCTGAAACAACCTTTTGAAATAATAAAGTCGTTGTTCCAGATCCTGTAATATAAGTTGCATAACTTGTTGATCCACCTATATTTAAAGATATTCTTGGTGATCCACTAACAGTAACAACTTCGTCAACGAGAACAATATATTGAATGATTTGGTTCTGAAAATATGTACCATCACTAGGGGCGCTAACCAAAGTAATATTAGGGTCTATCGTATCGACTAAAACAGAGTTTAAATTGGGTGCAGTTATTGTTATATTAGAAGATTGAATTCCACCAATTGTATCAAAAGTTAGAGATCCACCATTTAAATCAATACTAGAAGAAAGTTCAATCCCATCATTATCATTATCTGTAGCAGATACAGTATAATCAAAGGTTAAAAATCTTGTACCATCTCCAGAAGTGTAATTGGCATAAACAGTTGTACCCCCAATATCCAATAAAAGCCTGGGGGTGCCCGTTACAATTTGAGTAACAGGATGTTCGAGAGTAAAAGATATCGTATCTCCCTCTTTATAGTTCGCAGAGTTTAACGTTGTTACAGTATATTTATTTGCTCTTGCTAGATGCCCTGAAAATAAAGTTCCAGCGCTATCATCACCTGAAAAATCACAGGATGATACAGTAAGTAAAATAAGGGTGAGAAAATAAATATTAAAAATCTTCACATATTTATTATAACCTATTGATTTTATAGAATTAGGGGGGAAAAAAAAGACATTTATGCCTAACTTACTGAAATAACATAAAATGATAAAATAAAGTGTGAGAAAAGTATTCGTATTTTTAGTGTGTATATTTTTAGTGGGCTGTGCTCAAAGAATGAAGTTGCCAATAAATAGAGGAGTTTCCCCTGAGGTTATAGGTGTTGGGGCTGGATTATCTATGGGCTCTAGTGGTGTTGCTCATAGTTCATTAGATATTGATTCTACTACAAATGATTTGTCCGGTTCCGTATCTACATCTGTTGTTCGAGAGTCTGGCTATGATATCCAGTTAGGGGTAGCTAGACAGTTTGAGGCTTTTGCAAAGTTTATGAGTGAGACTCCAACCTTATATGGTGTAAAGGTTCAGTTTTGGGGACTTCCAAAAAAAGAAAAGCAAGCTGGCCACAAAATGACTTTTACTTTTGCTAGTGGTTCATCTACTGATCAGTATGATGATAGCGGTATTGAAATAGAACTTGCATCAAAGGTTCAAGATTATTCATTTATCTATGGTTATAGGTTTGATGAAAAGCATCTTGTATACTCAAGTTTGTCCATAACTGATTATAGATTTAAAGGAAAAATAAAAAATCCTCCGTTAGCATTTACAACATCAAGATTTTCCTATACTGCAAAAAGTATTAAAACATTGGCAGTAGGATCTTTTCATGATTTTTCTGTCATTGGTATGAATCTTGAAGTTGCTCTACAAAAATTAAAGTTTACAAATTCTTCTGAAAAGACAAATTTTTCCTTTTTATACGGATTAAATTTTTCAATTTAAGTACCTAGTTTTAAATATTTAGTATATTTTTCCCCATGATAATTCTACCTAGATCTAGGGTATAATTATAAGAAGATAAGATAGGAGAGGAGTATCTTGAGATTACTTTTATTTTTATTAGTTTCATTGAATGCATTTGCTCTTTTAGAGTTTGAAGATGCCACTTCTCCTGAGTTGATAAAATCAGCCCGAGCTTTGGCGATGGGTGGTGCTTATATGTCTAAAGTTGATGATGGTTGGTCTGCATTTTATAATCCGGCTGGGCTTGGAACTGTAAGAAAGCTTCAATTTCATTTAACTAATATTCATATTGAGACAAATAATGGTTTTTTAGATGCGACTTCTGGGCAAGGCTCTTTTTTGGATGCTATTTCAAGTTATTCAGATGCCTTTTCTGCAAAAGGGATTAGACCTTTACTCGCAGATACTCCGGGAACAAGCTTAGCTAGAGTTCAGTTATATCCTAATATTACATATAGGTACTTTTCAATTGGTTATATGTATCATCAGCAGCAGTGGGCAAGACTGGAAAATCCAACAGCACAATTTGAAGTTGCAGAAAGAGTTGATAGTGGCCCAGTTGCAGCTTTTAATATTTCTTTATTGGGGGGAATTCTAAAATTTGGAGTATCGGGCGTTTTATTGACGAGACAAGAAGTTCAAAAAGACTTTGCTCATGGAACAGCTATTTCTTTGAGTAAAACTAATGATTATAAAAAAGCATCAATGACTTATCTGACGGCTGGAATGAGACTAACTTTTCCTGTGTATGCTTTACCAACGTTTTCTGTCGTATATAGAAATGCGGGATCACAAGATTGGTCTGATGTTGAATTAAGCGGAGCTCCTAATGAAATTCCTCAAACTATGGATGCTTCTTTTTCTTTAACTCCACACTTGTCTAGAACTTTTAGAATGCATTTTGAAGCTGGTGCTAGAGACTTAACTAATGAATATGATACTGTTAAAGCTGCAAGAAAACTACATGCTGGATTTGAAATTGGTTTTCTAAGAGCAATGTTTTTTAGAGCTGGCTACTCAGATGGATGGGGATCAGGAGGTATTGGTGTACGTAATAGGACAACAATATTTGACCTTTCTACCTATGCTGTAGAGATGGGTGATGGTTATCGTGATAAAGAAGATAGAAGGTATGCGATTTCAATATCTTCTGGCTTCTAGTACATAAATATTTCTTTCAATAAAATTAATCTAGAATCTTTTAAACTTTCGTGTTAAAAACACGAAAAATAAACCGTTTTAGAGGGTTATATCCCCTCCTGTACTAATAGCTACAGTAAACAAACCAAAGGTAAAAGATGGCCATAGAAAATCCATATGGGAGTTTTTTAGACTCACTTGAAAAACCAGCACGTTATATTGGTGGGGAACACTTTATTATCAGAAAAAATTGGGAAGGACTTATAGGTAAAGCAGCGCTTTGCTTTCCAGATACTTATGAAATTGGAATGAGTCATCTTGGTTTTAAGATTTTATATGAAGAAATAAATAAGCATGAATCATTATGTGCTGAAAGAGTTTTTTGTCCATGGATTGATATGGAAAAAGAAATAAGAGATAGAGACCTTCATCTTGTTTCTTTGGAAAACTTTAAGCCATTAAAAGATTTTGATGTTGTTGGTTTTTCTCTTCAATATGAGATGAGCTATACAAATATTTTAAATATGTTAGATCTTGGTGGAGTTAGCATCTATCAAGAAGATAGGAAAGAAGAAGAGCCATTTGTTATTGCAGGTGGACCTTGTGCTACTCACCCAGAACCACTTGCCCCTTTTTGCGACTTTTTTGTCATTGGAGATGGAGAAAAATTATTTTCAAGAATAGTTCACTTTATTGGGGAAGCTCGTCACCAAGGAATGAAAAGGTCTTCAATTCTTTTTGAATTATCTAAATGGCAAGGTATTTATGTTCCATCTTTTTATGAAACGCAAATTGATGAAGATTCAAGACTTGAAGTTGTAACAGGACCAAAGCCAGAGTTTGATGGTGTTATAGCAAATAGAGTTCAAAGATATTTTGTAGATAGTTTAAAGGATTATCCTTTTCCTACAAAATCTCCCATTCCTCATATGACAGCAATTTTTGATAGATTTTCTGTTGAATTATCAAGAGGATGTACTGAAGGTTGTAGGTTTTGCCAAGCGGGGATGATCTATAGACCTGTTAGAGAAAGAAAACCTGTTGATGTTATGAACCTAGTTCTTGATGGAATGAAAAATGGTGGCTTTGATGAAGCTTCTTTAACATGTTTATCAACGGCAGATTATTCAGCGGTAACTCCACTTGTTGTAGAGTTACTTGATAAGTTATCAAAAGAAAAAGCTACTCTTGGGATTTCATCACTTAGAGCTTATGGACTTGATAATAGAGTTTTAGATAAATTAGCTGAAGTAAAAAATACCTCTTTAACTTTTGCTCCAGAAGCTGGAAGTGAAAGAATGAGAAAGGTTATCAATAAAAATGTAACCGAAGAAGATATGCTTCAAACAGCTAGAGATGTTTTTTCTCGTGGTTGGAGTAAAATGAAGTTATATTATATGATCGGTCTTCCAACAGAAGAAGATGAAGATGTTATTGCTATTATGGAAACGGGTAAAAAGGCCATGGAAGTAGCAAGAAAAGAATGTGGATTAAAAAATCCTGCTATTACAATTTCAGCGTCTTCATTTGTACCTAAACCTCATACTCCGTTTCAGTGGTCAGCAATGATCACACATGATGAGATTGTAAGAAAGCAAAACCTTTTAAAAGACTACGCTGTAAAATTTGGAATTAATTTTAGAAAACATTATTCAAAAATTTCTCATCTTGAAGGAATTGTATCGAGAGGTGATAGAAGAGTTGGACATATTATTTATAATGCTTGGAAAAAAGGTTGTAGATTTGATGGGTGGAATGAAACATTCAAGTATGATCTTTGGTTAGAGGCTGTTAATGAATCAGGAATAGATCCAAAATATATGCTTGGAACAATTCCAGTTAAGTCAAAAACACCTTGGGATCATATTGATGTTGGTCTTGAAGATAAGTTTTTAGAAAGAGAGTGGATTAAAGCCACTAAAAATAGAATATCTCCTCCTTGTGGAAAAGTTCATGGCATGATTGTTCACCACTCGAACCTTCAATCACTAGAGAAAACTTTTGATGTGGATAAGAAAAGGCTTGTTTGTTATAGCTGTGGTGTTGAGTGTGACCTTAAGGAGATGGTGGAAGAGCGAAGAGACTATCTTGTTTCGCTAAATGCCATTGAGGATACTCCATACGAAGAGCCAAAAGAGCGTAAGAAAATTGTTGAGCTTCGTGAAAAAAGAGGTCAATTTGTTGGACATAAATATAGAATTGAATTTTCTAAAATTGGACCACTTAGTTTTATCTCTCACTTAGATCTTCAAAAAATTATTGCAAGAATTTTTAGAAGAGCAGATATAGAAGTTTTATTTTCTGAAGGATATAAGACAAGACCACTTATTTCATTTGGTCCAGCTCTTACTTTAGGAATTAGTTCTTTAACAGAATATTTTGATGTAAGAGTTCCAAATGAGTGGATTGATAAAAAAGAGGTTTTAAAATTACTTCAGTCTCATAGTGAAAGTGGAATTATTTTTAAAGATGTTTTTGAAATAACAAAGAAAACACCATCTATTCAAGATGCTTCTAAGAAGTTCACTTATTATCTTCAGATGAATAAAGATGATATTGATGGTGCTCTTAAGTTATTTAATGAATCTTCTGAAATCTTCGTTGATTCATTTAATAAGAAAAAGAAAAAGTATATTCAAAAAGATATTAGACCAAAGGTTCATAGAGCGTATTCAGGTAAATTAGATTTAGATGAAAAAACAATGAATCTAATTAATGAAGTATCTCCGTGTAAGGGGGAAGGTATTTTTATTGAAACACTTGTTGATGCTGGATCTAGTGTAAGACCGGCTGAAATAGTATCAACGCTTAAGGCCAATGGGATAACGCCTCAAAGGCCTATAAAATATTCTATTGAAATATAATCTAAGCTATTGAAATAAGGTGGTTCATACAGGCTCTCTATTGGCCAAATGAACCACTTTATTGTATTAATAAGTCTTTAAAATCAAATATTTACAGGAGTACACTGTCCATGGCACAGGCTAAAGTTCAATCTAAAAAGAAAGTATCTGCACCAACTAAAGCTAAGCTTGAAATCATCAAGAAAAACAAGATGACTAAAGAGCTTCTTTTAGACATGTATAAAAACGTGGTTTTATCTAGAAGACTTGATGATGCTGAGATTACAATGAAAAAACAATCTAAAGCATACTTTCAAATATCTGGTGCTGGACATGAAGGAATTCTTTCTGCTGTCGCAAAAGTTTTAAAACCAAAATACGATTATTTTATTCCATATTATAGAGATAGAGCTTTATGTACCGGACTTGGTGTAACTGCTTATGAAATGCTTTGCCAAGCAAATGGTAATGTTGGAGATACAGCTAGCCATGGTAGACAAATGCCAGCTCACTGGGGAAATGTTAATTTAAATATTATTAATAAATCATCTTGTACGGGAACTCAGTTTTTACAAGCATGTGGTGTTGCAGAAGCTGGAAAGTTTTTATCTAAGATGGCTAAAGATGGTGTTGATCACAACCAAGTTTATAACGATGATGAAGTTGTTTATGTATCAACAGGAGATGGAACGACTTCTCAAGGAGAGTTTTGGGAAGGACTAACTACAGCTTGTGTTAATAAGTTACCTGTGATGTTTATGGTTGAAGATAATGGTTTTGCTATTTCTGTTCCAACATCAGTTCAAACTCCAGCAGGTTCAATTTCTGAATGTCTTGCTCATATTCCTGGACTAAAGGTTTATGAGTGTGATGGAACTGATCCAGTAGATAGTTATGATACAGTTTCAAAGGCTGCTAAATATATTAGAGAAGGTAATGGGCCAGCTTTAGTTCATGCTCATGTAACAAGACCTTATTCACACTCTTTATCGGATGATCATTCTTTTTATAGAACGCAGCAAGAGTTAGCTGATGAAGCTAAGATTGATGTTGTAAATACTTACCCAGCTTTTCTAATCGAGGGAAAAATAGCAACACAAAAAGAGCTAGATGCCATTAAAGACGAAGTTGATGCACAAGTAAAAGCAGCTATGAAAGAAGCTATTGATACTCCATGGCCAACTCAAGATACATTTGAAGATCATCTATATTCAATGGATGTTGATCCAACATCAGCTGAATTTGAAACTGAAGGAACATTTGAAGGTAAAGATGATATTCCTATGGCCGGTGCAATTAATGCAGTTTTAAAAGGAGAGCTTTTAAATAATCCGCTTATGAGAATGTTTGGTGAAGATGTTGCAGATTTTTCTGAATTAGAAAAACTAGATAACCCAGATCTAAAAGGAAAAGGTGGAGTTTTTAAAGTTACTTCTGGATGTCAAAGAGTAGCTAAAGAAGGACAAGTTTTTAACTCACCTCTAGCAGAAGCAAATATTATTGGTAGAGCAATTGGTATGGCAATGAGAGGTATTAAGCCTGTTGTTGAAATTCAATTTTTTGATTATATCTGGACTGCATATATGCAGCTTAAAAATGAGATGGCCACAACAAGATATAGATCAGGTGGTGATTTTAAATGTCCAATGGTTGTAAGAGTTCCAATTGGTGGTTACTTAAAAGGTGGATCAATTTATCACTCTCAATCAGGTGAATCTTTATTCACTCATATTCCTGGAATTAGAGTAGCTTTTCCATCAAATGCTAAAGATGCGGCTGGGTTACTTAGAACGGCCATTAGATCTGATGATCCAGTAATGTTCTTAGAGCATAAACATTTATATTATCAAGGATATAACAGAACAGCTGATCCAGGGGATAATTTTATGATTCCTTTTGGTAAAGCTAATATTGTTAAAGAAGGAGCTGATGCAACAGTTGTCGCTTGGGGAGCATTAGTTCAAAAATCTATTGATGCTGCTAAAAAACTAGAAGATGAAGGATATAGTGTTGAAGTTATTGATTTAAGAACACTAGCTCCATTTGATATGGATACAATTGCAAGCAGCTTATCAAAAACAAATAGATTAATGATTGCTCATGAAGAACATAAAACTTCTGGTTTTGCTGGAGAGATCGCAGCGTGTGTTAATGAAACTTGTTTTGAGTCTCTAGATGCTCCTATTTTAAGAGTATGTTCAAAAGATACTCACGTTGCGTATTGTCCTGGTCTTGAAGAAGTAATCTTACCACAGACAAATGATGTATATGATAAGTTAAAAGAACTACTTCAGTACTAATGACAATTGAAAATATAAGCGAAAAATTTAATTTAGATACATATATGGCCGCCCGAAAAACAGCAATGAAGGCGGCTTTATTGTTTGCTCAGCATGTGAATGTAGGGATGAACTTTAAAGACATGGAAGGTCTTTTAGATGAGATCTTTAAGCTACTTAAAATAGAAAAAAAGTGGCATATGTCTAAAATTAGAATTGGATCTGATACTCAAAAAACTTTTAAAGAAAAATCTGATGAATTAATAACACTTAAAGAAGAAGATATCTATTTTATTGATATTGGCCCAGTTATAGATGAGCATGAAGCTGATTATGGAATGACTTTTACAAAAGGTCATAATCCGCGGTATGCCAAGATACAAAAAGCTTCTAGAGATATTTTTGAACTTGCAAAGAAGGAATATAAAGACAGTGGATTATCTGGAAAAGAGCTTTATGACTTTGTAGAAAAAGAGGCGATCAGTAGAGGCTATGAGCTTGATCAAAAAATGCGAGGACATCGCCTAGGAGATTTTCCTCATCATGTTTTTCATAGAGGAGCTCTAGGGGACTTAAATAAAAAACCCATAGAGAATTTATGGGTTCTTGAAGTTCATATTATTTGTCCTAAAGAAAAGGTAGGAGCTTTTTTTGAGGATATTCTTTTTTAATTCTTGTGCGGATAAAGTGAAAAATAACGCTTTCTGTGCCTTTTACTCATAACAAAACCCATGTCATAGTAGTCATTTTTTTCAAATGATTGTTTAGGAAAATCATAAAGGTCTTTTGGCATATATTGGTACATAT
This sequence comes from Bacteriovoracaceae bacterium, assembly GCA_025210745.1. Classification (GTDB taxonomy): domain Bacteria; phylum Bdellovibrionota; class Bacteriovoracia; order Bacteriovoracales; family Bacteriovoracaceae; genus CAKZJW01. Next base: position 204,743 of record JAOARC010000050.1, on the reverse strand, counting down.
CGGAAATGATATAAAGACATTTTTCAAATGGTTTTCTTTGCTTATATTCATACATATCAGAAACTTGTGTACAAGTTTTATGTCCAGTAAAAGCTTCAAGCCAGTCTTCTAGTAAGCTTGCTCCATCAAGAAGTCCTCTATCCATTATAACAATCTTATTTTTATAGTAGACAGCAGGAGCAACATGGTACCACCAATTCATTGGTAGTGTTGCTCTGTCTCCATTAAAAACAAAGACTTTTACTGGATTAATATTATTTTGTTTCATTTGATAAGAAATAATATGGGCTTTTCTATAGCAGTGAAAATTTTTATATTCTTTATACTTACTCCACAAGCTATTAAAGAGATTTCGTACTTCTTGTCTATCCCCACTGAAGTGAGTTGGCTCGTAGTTTATAGAAAAAGCACTTAGGCTAAAAAGTAGTATAAAATATAGTTTTTGCATGACATGGTTATAGATTTTTAAGGGGCTATTTACAACAAAGTATGTATATAATTCACTATTTTTAAAGCTTAGTTTTATTTATCTAATCTCTAGGTCTTTAAAATTAGGTGGTCTGCTTTCGGGAAGGGGGCTAACTTCTTCTTTTATGCCTATACAAGAAGGAAGGGTTATCTTTGTTTGTTTTTTTACATCGATGTAGTTTTTAGCCTCTATAAATTTACTAAATATCTTTTTATCTTGAGAGTTGAAAAGAGCAATAGAAACAAAAAACTTTGCTTTTAGGTTTCTATCTGCAGAAAAAGAAATAGTTGAAAAGGATGGCTTTGTGGTACGCACGACTTTTTTACCTTCGTAAGAGACATAAATATTATTATTATATCTTATGGTAGAGTCTTCTATATCAACGTCATTAATTTTAAAACGATGATTAAAAGCAGGGCAGTGAAATCGTCTAAATTGATCTGATACGATTGCAGAGTGATATAAGATTTTTGTGTTAAATACATTTGTACCCGATAGATAACTTTTGAATTTATATTCAATATATCCAATCGTTTTCTTTTTTCCTTTTTGTTCTTTTTCAATCTTGAAAAGCCATGAGTCAACGTTATATTTTTCTTGTAAATAATGAGCGTCTGTTTGAGATATTAATGGAATATTTGTTTCATAACTAAAGCCCATTGATATTTCTTTATCTTTTTTTCTTCCTACTTTCCATGGAATTTCTTTTACATTATCAATTTCAAACTCTAGTTCTTTAAAAAAATGAAGATTGTTTTTCTTTTTAAGCTTAAATGTTTTAGAGCAACTTATAAATAGGGTTGTTATTAAAAGAATTTTTATCATTTTTGTATCTGTGCTTTCATAAGTCTTGTTTTTTCAACTACACTATCACATTTGAACCAATCATTTCCAGCACCTCTTCCCATTGGAGCAAATAATTTAGTATTGATTCTTCCATTTTCATATAACGACTCATCAATATGAACTCTTACAACTTCACCAGTTACAAGTGTTCCAGCTCCAGGAGTATCTCCATATGAGATAATATCTTTTAACCTGCACTCAAAATGAATAGGGCTTTCTTTTACTCTCATTGGCCCAATTACTTCAGATGCAATGGGAGTTAATCCGGAATGTTCAAACTCATCTTGTCCATAGTCTAATTCAGCTGAAGTACTATTTACAAGATCAGCATTTTGCTCTGTAACAAAATTAATAACAAACTCTTTATCTCTTTCAATATTTATTAAAGTATCTTTTTTCATTCCAGTTGATGTTCTAATAAGTGGACAAAAAGCAACGATCATTGGCTTGGCACTAACACCAGTGAAGAAAGAAAAAGGAGCAACATTATTTGTTCCATCTTCATTTTTAGTTGAAACAACGGCAATAGGTCTAGGCAGAATAGATCCAATTATAAACTTATAATTATCAGAAAACTGTGATTCTTGTACGTTAAAACTTAACATTATTTTCCTTTGTTTAAGAACTCTTCATCATGAAGCCAAGCTGCTGCTCTTGGTGGCTTTTTTGTTTTATTCCATTCATCAAGCATTGGAACTGCTATTTTTCTAAGCTCATTCATTTGTTCTTGAGTCCCTGTATTTGCAGCTAATTCAATTCTGTGTCCATTAGGATCAAAAAAATATATTGATTTAAATACACCATGATTTGTTATTCCTAGAACATCTAAACCTTTTGACTCTAGATAGGTTTTAGCATTTTCTAAAGCTTCAACTGATTCAACTTCAAAAGCAATATGTTGAACCCAAATAGGAGTGTTTTGATCTCTATCCATTGGTTTTTGCCCAGTAAGTTCAAAAAAGGCAAGAACGTTTCCCATACCAGCATCAAGAAAAATATGCATGTATGGATCAGGTTCTCCCGTTGAAGGTACTTTATCCTCAGAGATAGATACAGTTAAATCCATACCCAACATTTCTTTATAGAAGTCAGCAGTTTCTTTTGCATTATTACATCTATAAGCTACGTGATGTATTCTTTTTAAATTAATCATAATTTATTCCTTAGAAGGAGTTCCTACTATATTTTTAAGTTTTCCAATCCTTTCTATTTCAAGTTCGATGATATCACCTGGTTGAATCCATTTATCAATTTCAAGACCACATCCTGTTCCTACAGTTCCACTTCCCATAAAGTCAGTAGCATGAAGCCATTCTTCTTTTGAAGCATGTTCTATCATTTGGGCCCAAGTATAGTGAGAATCTCCTGTATAACCTTCAGACCATTTTTCACCATTTATAGTAGCGCTCATCTTTAGATTTGGTTCTTTAAAGTCGAATTCATCTGCAGTAATAATTACAGGACCTATGATACTACAAAAGTCTTTTCCTTTTGCTGGTCCTAGCCTTATGGCCATTTCTTTTTTCTGAATATCACGAGCAGAAATATCATTAAAAATTGTATATCCAAAAATATGGTTATGAGCATCTTGCGCTTTAATATTTTTACCATCTTTTCCAATAACAAGGCCAAACTCTAATTCATAATCAAGTTTATTTGTATATGATGGCCAAGTAATAAGATCATCATTTCCAATAAAGCCAGTTGTTGGTCCTTTATAATAAGCAGGAATTTCATACCAAGCCTCAGGAATAGGTTCACCTCTTTTTTCAAAACCTTTAGCAACATGTTTTTCATGAGCATAAAAATCTCTATAGCAATTTATTTTATCTAAAGGTGCACCAAGCTTTACACTTTTATCATCTTGTAAATCAAAAGCAAGGTCGGCACCATCTAATGTTTTTAATTGATTATTTCCAGCTTGAACTTCAAATTCTTCTAGGGTTTCCCTTAGCATTTCAATGGCAGCATCTTGGTAATGAGTTAAAAAGTCACTAAGAAGGGGGGGAGCTATTTCTAATGCCTTCTTTTTTGCATCAAAATGTCCTTCATCTTCAAAGCATTTTTGCCATACGAGGTTTACATCTACGATTGTTGTTTCATTAAAAAAAATACCAAGTCTTTTAAACTGGCCTAGGGGAGTCTGACGAATATATGTACATACTTTCATTTAATCTGGCCTTCCAAATTTTTTATCATATTCTGGTAAGATTTTATCCATTGCTTCCATCAAGTGTTTCATTTCTTCTTTTAAACCAATAGAAATTCTAATCCAGTCAGGAAGATTATTTGCTTTTAGCGGCCTAATAATAACACCTTCATCAAGTAAGGCGTTAAATAAATAATCACTTGCTTCAATGCTACCAGTTCTAAAACAGATAAAGTTTGTAATTGATTGAATCGGTTTAAAACCTTTGGTATCAAGATATTTTAAAATTTCATAATATCTTTTTGTATTGTTTCTAATAGTTCTTTCTAGGTGTGGATAATCAATAAGTGCTCCTACAGCACCTTTTTGCGCGATTAAGCTTGGCTCAAATGGTAGTTTTACTTTATGAAGAGCTGTAATAAATTTTTCATTCGCAAATCCGTAGCCAACTCTTACTCCTGAAATACCATAAGCTTTAGAAAAAGTTCTTAGTGTAATAACATTATCATATCTATATTGCATAGAATCTGGATAGTTCCATGTTGATTTAGCAAACTCAAAATAAGCTTCATCTAGTATTACTATTGTATGTTTTGGAACATATTTCATAAGATAATCAAATTCGTCAGCAGTGATATAAGTTCCCGTTGGATTATCTGGGTTTGCGATATAAAGAACCTTTGTATTATCATTAACAGCTTGTGCTAATGCTTTTACATCGTATCTCATATCTTGTGTACGAGGTACTGTTTTGAGCATTGCCCCGGCTCCCGTAGCAAGAATATGAAAACCAATAAAGGTTTTTTCTGCTGTTAAAACTTCATCTCCAGGTTGAATAAAGGCTCTTGCAATATAAGCCATAATTCCTTCTGACCCATTTCCTAAAATAATATTTTCAGTCTTTACATCATAAAGTTCACAAAGTTTGTTTTTTAAATGTGTTGCATGCATATCCGGATATCTGTGAACATCCCATAGAGCATTTGTCATTTCTCTAATGGCATAAGGAGAAGGCCCTAGAGGATTTTCATTCGATGCTAGTTTTGAGATTTTAGTTAAGCCTTTTTCGGCTACAACTTCATGAATTGGTTTACCTGCTTGGTAAACTTGTAGCTTGTCTAAGTACTCTGGTATTAACCTTTTTTGCATAGCGTATGACACCTTGAAATGAATTAAAAATTTGTCCTTAAAATATACGTCAATTTTTCATTTTAGCAAGAATATGCCAATATCTTTTTATTAATATGAGGAGTTAATTAAGGTAAAAATATGAAATTACTAGAAGGTAAGAATATCGTTATTTTTGGTGTCGCAAATGAAAGATCAATTGCATGGGCCATGGCAAAAATGTTCAAAGAGCAAGGTGCTAATATTGCACTAAGTTATGTTAATGATGCTATTAAAAAAAGAGTTGAGCCACTAGCGCAGCAAGTTGAAGCAGACTTTATATTTGAAATGGATGTTACAAATGATGATCATTATGATCGTTTAAGTGAGACAATAAAATCTAAGTGGAATGAAGTAGATGGAATTGTTCACTCAATAGCTTTTGCCAATAGAGAAGATTTAAAAGGAAACTTTGCCGCAACTTCAAGAGAAGGATTTAAGCTTGCCTGTGATGTATCAGCTTTTTCTTTAATTGGAATTTCTCAAAGCTTAAAAGATTTAATGAAAAAAAATTCTTCTATTGTTAGTATGACATATTATGGATCTCAAAAAGTTATAACAAATTACAATGTTATGGGGGTTGCAAAAGCTGCTCTTGAGGCTTCAACGAGATACCTTGCTGATGATTTAGGAAAAAGTGGTATTAGAGTAAATACAATATCGGCTGGACCAATAAAAACTTTGGCTGCTTCTGGTATCTCTGGTTTTAGAGATTTACTTTCAAAGGTTGAAGATACAGCACCTTTAAAGAAAAACATCACAACTGAAGATGTAGCTGGAACAGGCTTATATCTTATGTCTGATTTATCAAAGTCAGTAACGGGACAAACACTTTACGTAGATAGTGGGTTATCAATTCTTGGAGGATTCTAATGAAAAATGTTTTTTTAACTTTTAGACCATCATTAGATCAAATAACTAAAAACAAAATAAATCTTATTCTAGCAATAATACCAATTATATTAGGTGGATTCCTATACTATAAGTTTGGTTCATGGTTTTACTCTACAATTATGGATTATGGTCAAAATTTAATTAATGACTATGTTTCTCAAGGAACAATGGGATCTATTGTTTATTATATTTTAGCAACACTTGTAACAGTATTACTATTTTTATTAGTAAACTGGACTTTTGTTTTATCCGTATCTGTTATAGCTAGTCCATTTAATGATATGTTAAGTTCTCGTATTGAAAAACAATTACAAGGAAAAGAGCTTGAGGGTGTTTCAGATACATTTAAACAATTAATATTAAAAAGTATTAAAACAATTTTAAATGAAGTTAAGAAGATCTCATTTATATTAACATTATCTATTATTGCATTTGTACTTGGATATTTTCCAATACTTGCTCCAATTAGTATTTTAATTAATGTGATTTTACTTTCAGTGAGCTTTATTGATTATAGTTGGTCAAGAAATGACATTTCTTTTAAAGAATGTCGAAAAGACATAAGAAAAAATATTTTAGGTTATAGTATTTCTGGAGGATTTTTTTTCGTTCTAGTTTCAATACCTCTTGTTAACTTAGTTGTCCCTCCATTAGCGACAAGTTTTTATACCGTTCTATGGGTAAAGAATAATGAACGTAGCAGTTAAATTACCTAATGATTTAAGTGGAATTATTGATAGCTTTGCATTTTTATGTGAGCTCTATGAAAAACTTAAAAAAGATTCTCATTCTATTCATATCATTACAGGATATGATCAAATAGAAGTTCTAAACTTATTACCCTTTAAAGCATTCTATCATTCTTTTGAGCAAAAAGATGCAGATTCTGTTTTGGGAATCTATAGAGCTTATAAAAATTCAAAATTAATGCATCAACCTTTTGATGCTTACTTTTCACTAACTGGAACTAAACAAGATAATTTATTAGGGTATTTATTAAAAGCAAAAGAAAAGATTGGTTTTTCAGATAGTAGCTTTTCATTTTTCTTAAATAAGAAACAAGATAGTCTTGTTGGATGGGGTGCTGACGTTCAAAAGTATAGACTGTTAAAAGCTCTTTTTGAAATAGACACAAATAATTTAAAAAACTATGCTTCAAAAGAATATGAAGTTCTAGGAGATATTCAAAATTATATTGTTCTTGATAGTTCATTATTAGAAAATGATGATTGGTACGACTTTTTAAATCTGTTTGAAAATCAAAAAGTACGTATTCAAGGTAAAGATAATAAAAAAATATACAAATCTATCGCGGCAAAAAATTTAGTTGATATTGCAAAAGTCATATATTATTCAAAAGGATATATCACAAATAATAAAGACTTAGCTTCTATTGCCGCTTTTGTTGGTGTAGATACATTCTTTGTATCAGATAAGAATGATCCAAATGCATCTTATGAAAACTTTATTGGAAGAGTTTATTGTTTTTCTAAGGTAGATAAAATAGAAACAACTTTTGATAATATCTGGAATAAGTTGCAAGGAGTTATGAAAGAGTGATTATTACAAACTTATTATATATTTTAGTTCTTATTATTATAGGAAAGTTTATTAGTCGATCTTCAAGATTTCCAGATAACACTGCAGATGTTCTAAATACATTTGTTTTAAATATCGCTTTACCTGCAATTATTATTATTTCTATATCTAAAGTTGAACTTTCATCAAATATAGTTTATCCCGTTGCCATACATTGGGTTGCTTTTATCATAAATATTATTTTAATTCTTTTGTTTAAAAAGATATTTAAATTTTCAAAAAGTGTATTTAGCGCTTTATTAATTGTATCGACTTTAGGAAATACTGCATTTTTAGGTATTCCTATGACAAAATCAATGTTAGGAGATAGTTCTATTCCATTTGCTGTTTTGTATGATCAATTAGGATCAGCTATTGCATTTAATATTTATGGCGCAATCGTTTTACCAATGATTCTTGGAAATAGTAGTAACTCTGTAATTAGTATTATCAAAAAACTTATTACATTTCCGCCTTTTATAGCTTTAGTTATAGGTCTCGTTATGGCGGTGTTTAAAATAGAGTTAACTTATGTAGTAGATGTTACTTTAAGAAATATTGCTGCTGCATTAATTCCTTGTGCGATGATTGCTGTTGGATTTCAGATGAAAATGAAGCTACCAAAAGAGACGTTAAAATATACAACTATTGGTCTTGGAATTAAATTAGTACTATTGCCAATGATTATTCTTGTTATATGTAAAGGGTTTGGCTTAAAAGGATTAAGTGTCGATACCTCTATTATTCAAAGTGGTATGCCTCCAATGATCACGGCTGGAGCAATGGCAACATCGGCTAAGTTAGAAAGTGAGTTAAGTGTGGCTTTAGTAGCATACGGATTATTGGCAGCATTTATAACACTACCAATAATCCATTATTTTCTTTAGTTAAAACTATTTGTCTCTTTTCTTAAGATATCAATATAAGTATCTTTGTGTACATAGTAGGCCATACGATCTAGTTTCATATATTTTACTGGCCCAGATAAATTAGCATTGTTTTCTTTTTTTCTTTTTTCAAATGCTTTTACAAGATTTGGACTCTTATCTTTTGTTTTAAGATACCTTGCTAGTAAAGTTCCCATTTCAAAGCGACCTTGCCACCCAATTCCAGCAGCTTCAATCATTCCACATACAAAAATAGAATCATCTGTAGGATGGAATATATTTAAATATAGATCCGGAACATGAGAGTTCCAATTTAAATACTTTTTATCAATAAATGGAAAATGAACTTTATAGCCTGTTGCCATGACAATCATATCGTAGTCTTCACTTGTCCCATCTGTGAAATGAACAGTATTGGCTTCAAATTTTTTTATATTAGCTCTAACTTTAACATCTCCATGTCCGATATAATGAAGAACAAGACTATTTACGATAGGATGACTTTCAAATAACTTATGATCAGGTTTTGGAAAACCAAATTGTTCAGGGCTTCCTGTTAACATTTTAATCATTGCTTTATTAAGTGTAAGCTTTAAGCCAGAGGGTAAAAAGCTCTGTTTATTTCCAAGAGCATCGGCAGGTTTTCCAAATACAAACTTTGGAACAAAATGATAACCTCTTCTTACAGATAAATCTGACTTCTTTGCATGATGGACAGCATCAACAACAATATCGCAACCACTATTTCCTGCTCCAACAATCAAAACTCTTTTATCTTTAAATTGCTGTGGATCTTTATATTCAGCTGAGTGAATAATCTGTCCTGTAAATTCGCCTGGAAACTTAACATGATTTGGCTCTGATAATGTTCCAACACAGATAATAAGACCTTTGTATTTTGTAACTTCACCATCGCTTGTTTTTACAATCCAAATACCATTTTCTTTGTAAGCTTTTTCAACTCTAGTATTAAACTTATAGTACTTTAGTAAATCAAATTTTTGAGCATAAGATGTAAAGTAATCTAGCACATCTTCATGATGTGGGTATTGAGCAACTGAGTCTTTCATAGGGAACTCACTAAATTCAGTCATTCTTTTTGAAGAAATTAAATGAGCTGTTTTATACATCGTACTCTTTGGATTTTTGATATCCCAAAGTCCTCCAACACCTGAATGAGCTTCAACACCTTCAAATGATACACCTTCTATTTGAAGATTTCTTGCTGTAGATAGTCCTGCTGGACCAGCTCCAATTACTAAATACTTATCTGATTTATCAATCATAAATACCTCACCTTATATATTAATTTTTTCCTAAATTTAATGGATTTATTTTCATTATTGTTTTATGAATTTTTCGAGGAATCATTGAAACCGTTTTTGTAATAAGTTTCATTGGTAAGGGAAACATATATACATCATAACGTTTTTCAATTGCCTTAAATATTTTGTCTACAGCTTCATCTGCTTTAAGAATAAATGGCATTGCATGATTATTATTTGCAGTGAGAGGAGTTTCAATAAAACCAGGAACAAGAGTTGTAACAGTTATACCATATTCTTTTAAATCTCCTTCAAGCGATTGGCACAAAGAATACACAGCAGCTTTAGATGCTCCATAGATCGACATACCTGGAAGACCATTCATAACACCTGATATTGATGACACTCCAACAAGTTGACCACTATTTTGTTTTTTCATTATTTCAATTGCTGGCCAAAATGTATTTAAAACACCATTAATATTGATATCAATTACTTTTTTCGATCTTTCAAAGTCTGGAACTTTAGCCTTAATATGATTTATTCCAGCATTAGCTACAACAATATCCAGTTTTCCACTTTGCATTTTAAAATCATTTATAACTTGGCTCATTCTAGATGCATTTGTAACATCTGCTTGATAATAATAAATATCTTTAGGCAAAATAGATGTCATTTCATCAGGGCTTTCGATTGAACAAACTGCGACAATATGTCCTGCTTCAAGATATTTTTTTGCAAGTCTAAGCCCAATTCCAGAGCTTCCTCCCGTTATAAAGATATGTTTTTGTTTTGTAGGTAACATAAAAATGACTCTTTTGTTGTTTTGTTTGGTATATATTTAAACTTTTCCTTTAAGGCTTTATTTGAAAGAACAGGTCTATATCTTAAAAAGTTAATCATATTTGGCCCATACTGAGTTAACTTAAATGTTTTTAAAAGTGATAGGGCAGTGAACATAAAGGAATAGGGAATTGGCAAATAAGGTTTTTTTAAAATGGTAGCAATTTCTTTTAAAGTTAATGTACCATCTCCAGCTATATTGTAGATGCCTTCTTTTTTATGGATTACTCCTTGGCACATAATTTCAATAAAGTCTTCATCCCAAATAAAAACGAATGGTGTATCATGCCCTTTAATTCCCATTACAAACTTTTTTGAAAATAAATCTGTGATTTGATTGTTCACAGTATTTCCTAGAATTGTTCCTGGTCTTAAGATAAGTTGTTTTAACTGAGGATATTGTTTTCTATAGTCAGCGAGTATTTCTTCAACTTCTCTTTTATGATCAGAATAGGCAAATTCTTTATTTCCTCTTAGTTGATCATCTTCACTTAGCCATTTGGGGTTGTCTGGATGATATCCATATGAGGCTCCCGAACTTGCTATAACAATATGATTAATATTTTCGTTTACACAGGTTTCTAAAATATTTTTGGTTCCTCCAACATCTACTGAGTGTAAAAATTCTCTTGTCATCTCTTTTGTTGGCGAAACAATTGAAGCTAAATGAACAACAGAATCAATATTATGTTTTTTTACTATTTCACTTAACTTGCTATCTCTAATATCACATTGGTAATATATAATTCCTTCTGACCTTGCTTGTTTAGCAATATCAACACCAATAATATCTTGTATATCCTGTCTCATTTTTAGGGCTTTTACTAATTCAGAGCCTACAAATCCATTTGCTCCAGTTACTAGAATATTCATTGTAAAATCTCCATTGTTTTATTTTCGTATCTAAGATTTTTTCCAAACCTCAAGAGTATTAAGGCAAGAGAACCTCCTGTTAGAACATGAAAAATTCCCCACCATGCAGCGACAATAGCAGCACCGCCAATACCTCCAAAGAAATTAAATATTAGAACGAGACCAAAACCAGCATTTTGTATTCCAACTTCAAAGCTAATAGCTTGAGCATCTTCTTGAGTTAGATAAAATTTCTTGGCTATAAAAAAAGCGATAGAGATTCCAGCTAAATTAGTCCAAAAAACTGGCCAAAAAACCATCCCAATATAGTTTATAAAGTGGTCATAGTTATTAGCAAAAGCAACTCCTGCAAAAATTAAAAAAGATAAAAATGACAGAGCGTTAAATATTTTGCCAAACTTATTTGCAAACCAAGTGTATTTGATTTTTACAAGAAGGCCGATAACAAGAGGTGCTATTAATATAGTAAGAACAGTTATAAATGTCTTAACCGGATCGATATGAATTTCCTTAAGTATTTTTGCTGTGGACTCATTAAAACTTCCCCATAAGGTTAAGTTAAAAGGTGTCATGATAATAGATAGCATCGTTGATGTTCCTGACATACAAACAGATAAGGCTGTATTTCCTTCAGAAATACTTGTAAAGAGATTGGATAGGTTTCCTCCTGGGCAACTTGATATGAGTAAAAGTCCTAATGCAATACTACCAGGTAGTTGTGTTATTTTTATTATTAAGCATGCAAGAGCGGGTAAAAGAACAAACTGACAAACGATTCCAACAAGAAAGGCTCTTGGTTTTTTAGTAACAATTTCTAAATCTTTTGGATTAAAGTTAAGAGCAACTCCAAACATGACAAAGCCTAAAAATAGATTTAGGGCGTTTAGAGAACTTTCATCAAAGTTTAAAATGACTTGATCAATACTATGCATATTATATAAACCATATTTGAAAATAAAAATACATTATATCACTTTAGATCAATTAATTTGAATAAAATGAACTAAGTAAAAGAGTCAATTATATTTTTATTTTATAATGTTTTCTGTGATTTTAAGTATGCTTAAAAATATAATAATATCAATTTGCAAAGAGTTCCAGGATTTGCATGTGTTAAATTTTAAGCATTAAATAAGAATTTATACTTTTTTAAGAAGGAGTATTGTCTTTTTCTTGTTTTAAAAGCCGACTTAAAGAAGCGGGATTAATACCTAGGTATAAGGCAAGGTGATGCTTGGATATACGATGAATCAGTTTAGCATAAAACGTTCTAAAATTATTTAATCGCGTAGAAGCATCATTAATTAAGAGGTCTTTTTCTCTTAATGCTTTATGAATAAAATTAATTTCAATAATTTTTCTTCCTAATTTATCCCAACATCTTGATTTATTATAAAAATGAACAATTTGATCATAATCAGCAACTAAAGCAATGGTTGGTTCAAGAGCTTGCATTTCAAGAGGAGAGGGTTCATTTAAAAATATTGTATAATAATTTGCAAATATTTGATGCTCACATTTAAAGTTTTGATTGTATTCTTTTCCTTCTAAGGTTGTGAAGAAGAATCTCATAAGACCACTTGTGATATAACCAAATTGTTTTTCGGTCGAATTTTTTTCTAAAATAGTGTCGCCCTTATTATATCTTTTTTCTTTAAAAAAAGAAGCGAACTCAATGAGTTCGTCTTCAATATAGTCGATGTCTAGGCTTATAAAAATATTTTTGAGTTGCAGTAGTCTTTGTTGTTCATTCATTGTTTAAAGTTATCCAGGCTGTTTTCAATAGACTTTATTTTCTCCTCAAAACCAGACGCCTTTTCTTTAACTTCAACAACAACATTTTCTGGAGCATTTTCCATAAAGTTTTTATTATTTAATTTTTTTTCAATTTTTTCATATTCTTTCTTTAGTTTTGCAAGATCATTTTCTAGTTTATGCGAATAGTCCTCTAAGTTTATGATACCTTCAAGAGGAATAAAAACTTCAGTGTGTGCAGTAGCTTTCATTATTGATTTTGCTGGTCGATCAATACTTTTATCTTTTATTTTTCCTGCATTAACTTTTGCAAGTTCTTTAAAAAAACCTCTCGATTTATAAAAGTACCTAGCTAGGGCTTCATCATCAGTAAAAAGCATTAAAGAAATTTCTTCTTTAGGCTTGATTTGAACTGAGCTTCTTAAGTTTCTAATAGAAGTTACTACTTCCATAAATTTAGACATATTATTAAGATCAGCATCAAATTTATGATCATTATTAAATATAGGGTAGTCTTGTCTAATTAAATAGTCATCATTTTCAGACTTTAAGTGAGACCAAATTTCTTCAGAGATAAATGGAGTTACAGGATGAATTAATTTCATAATTTGCTTAAAGCAATATTTTAATACATTTGCTCTTTGGCTTTTTAAAATATCATTTTCTGAGTTTAAAATACCTTTTGACAATTCAATAAACCAAGAACAAAACTTATCATAGACAAAAGCATAGATTGCATTACAACCATCATCGAATCTATATTCTTCAAATGAAGCAGTTACTTTTTTTATAACATTATTTAGCTCTGCTAAGATCCATTTTTCATGGTGGTGAAGATCTTGTAATTCAAAACCATTATCATTTGCATTCTGAAGATATGGTTCAATGAATCTAAAAGCATTCCAAAGTTTATTTATAAAATTTCTATTTCCTTGGATAATTTCAGGATCAAGGTTGATATTTCTATTGTATCCAGAGTTTACTGCTAAAGTGAACCTTAAGGCATCACATCCATATTGAGAGATAATATCTAATGGATCAATAACATTTCCTAAAGACTTACTCATTTTAATACCATTTTTATCTCTAACAATAGCGTGAATATATACATGCTCAAATGGAGACTTTTCAGTTACCTTGTGACATTGCATCATCATTCTTGCTACCCAAAAGAAAATAATATCAAAACCAGTTACAAGAGTAGACGTAGGGTAGAACTTATCAAAGCCTTTTTCTTTCATCTTATCAGTATTTGGCCATCCAAGTGTACTAAGTGGAAACAACCCAGAAGAAAACCAAGTATCTAGAACATCAGGATCTTGAGTTAAAGATTTTGATCCACACTTTATACATTCATTAGGAGCATCTTTGCTTACATGAATTTCATTACACTCAGAACATTCATAAACAGGAATCTGGTGACCCCACCAAAGTTGTCTTGATATACACCAAGGCCTTGGATTCTTTTGATAAGAAAAATATGTATTTTCCCATCCTTTTGGATAGAATTTCATTTTTTCCTTTTCAACTTCATCAACTGAAACTTCTGCCATCTTTTGTGTATTTAAGAACCATTGTTTAGAAACCATTGGCTCTACAATATCACCACTTCTTTGAGAGTGACCTACAGGATGTTTATGAGGTTTCATATCAATTAAGATATCTAGCTCTTTTAAAAGCTTAACAGTCTGTTTTCTAGCTTCTTTAGACTTAAGACCTTGAACTTCTTTAGCATTTTCGTTCATTGTCCCGTCTTTATTTAAAATATTGATGATCTCAAGGTTGTGTCTTTTTCCAATTTCATAATCATTAAAGTCATGCCCTGGAGTAACTTTTAAACAGCCAGTTCCTTTTTCCATATCAACATGTTCATCAGCAATAATTGTTACTTCTCTATTACAAATAGGAATGATTGCTTTTTTTCCAATAAGGTCTTCGTATCTATCATCGTTTGGATTGACTGCTACTGCTGTATCTCCAAATAATGTTTCTGGTCTTGTTGTGGCAATCTCTAAAGTCTTTTTAGAGTCTTTCACTTTATACTTTATATGATAAAAGTTTCCATCTATGTCTTTGTGCTCAACTTCAGCATCACTAATAGCTGATTGAAGCTTAGGATCCCAGTTAATAATGTAATTGTCTTGGTAGATAAGACCTTCATTATACATATCAATGAAAAATTTTGTTACCGCTTCTTTAGGTCCATCATCCATTGTGAAAGTAAAATAATCCCAATCACAACTATCACCAAGCTTTTTAACTTGTTCAATAATATGACCACCATATTCCTCTTTCCAATCCCAAATTCTTTTAACAAATTCATCTCTTCCAAGATCGTGTTTTGTTTTTCCTTCTTCTTTGAAGATCTTTTCTTCTACTTTGGCTTGAGTGGCAATACCAGCATGGTCTTGACCTGGAACCCATAAAGTTTCAAATCCTTGCATTCTTTTAAAACGAATAAGGACATCTTGAACTGTATGATCAAGAGCGTGTCCCATATGAAGCTTACCCGTAACATTTGGCGGTGGCATTATAACTGTGAATGCACCCTTATCTTTATTTGCTACTGGTTTAAAGCATTTATTTTCATCCCAAGTTTTGTACCATTTATCTTCAATCCCTTCGGGTGAATATGTTTTTGGTAATGTACTCTCAATCATGTTATTCCTTTATATATTCGATAATATCGATTATTTGATTCGTATTAAATTCTTTAGATGTTTTATCTGAAAACTTCTTAACTGATATTGTACCTGATGAAACTTCATTTGATCCAAGTCCAATTCCAAATTTATGATTTTTTGCTAAAGCTGTTTTTATGAATTTATTGGCCTTTAAAGATCCAAGATTAAGCTCTACATTTAACCCAGAAGATCTAAGTTGTGAACTTAGTTTTAATCCTAAGCTTTGTGCTTCTTGGTCAAAGTAGGCGATATAGAGATCACTACTTGCTGTATCAAACTTTGGTAGTAAGTTATGAGCTTCTAAAAATTCTCTTAACGTCACATCACCCATACCAAAACCAACACCACCTAAAGGTCCTTCATTAAAGATACCTAATAAGTTTTGATAAGCCCCACCACCAGCAATAGCTCTTTTATTTTCTGGATTTAAATCAAAAACCTCAAAAACTATTCCTGTATAGTAATCAAGACCTCTTACTATAGATGGATCATAGTTTATATAGTCACTAAGATCTAATTCTTTAATGAGTTCTATAAATTCACTAAGAGCAGATTCTGTCATATCAATACTATTTTCTTTTAAGAAGTTACTTAGTTCATCAAAGCTTTTAATGCTTAAGTAATTTTTAAAGATTGTTTCTTTATTTTCATCAGCAATTGTTTCACTGATTTCTTTATTAAGCTGATCTTCCGAGATTTTTTTAGACTTATCTATAATTTTATAAAGTGCTAATGAAGTTTCATCTGAAAGTTCTAATTTTGTTTTAAAGATAGCATCTACAACTTTTCTATCATTAAGCCCAATACTGAACATATCTTTTGTTCCACCAAATGATTTTAGAAAAGTAATTATATAATCAATAACTTCAAGACTTGCTAAAGACTCTTTAGCTCCAAAGATATCAACATTTAATTGAATAAATTCTCTAAGTCTTCCTTTTTGAGGACGTTCATATCTCATAAAGTTTGAAATAGAGTACCAACGAATTGGTTTTGCTGTTTCTCTATGAATTCCAGCAACCATTCTTGCAACCGTTGGAGTCATCTCTGGTCTTATGGCCACATGCCTTTTACCTTTATCTGTGAAATCATAAATTTGTCCAGAAATTAATTCTTCACCAGACTTAGCTAAGTATAGTTTTACTTCTTCTAGTAATGGTCCATCATATTGGACGTAAGAGAACTTTTTTGATGTTTCATGCATTTTACCAAACATGAAATTTTGAACTTCCATAAGTTCGGGATAAAAATCTCTGCAACCCTTATAGGGCTTTTTTGAAAGTGCCATTGTAAGTCTCTAAACTAAAGATTAATAATGAGAAAATTTATCAAAAAAAATGGTGTATGTTAAGTTTTTGCGATGTGTTTATTATTCGTTTTTAGGTATGATTTGATCAATCTTTTCGCTCATCTTTTCACTCTCATTTTTATCGATAGATTTTATCGCATCTAAGAGAGTGTCTTTTTTTTCTTGAATTATTTTCTTGTCTTCTTTTTTAGGTTTTTTAAAGATAAATACCTGTTTTTGCTTTATTTCCAAGCTATAAAAGGAATGATTTTTCAAAAAGTAACTTTTAGTATTTATTAACTTTAAAGTTTCTAAGCATAATTTGGTTATTTTTTTGTTAAAATCTTGTGCGGTGCTTGCAAGAAACTGAGTTAAAGTCGTTGAAGTGTATTTAGTAAGCATACGAATCTTTTTATATTTAATAACTTCATTTTTATTATTCCTATTATAGCTCTCATATCTATTTATAAAGCCTTCCTCAAAAAAGGGTTTATAATCAGCAATAATACTTTCTATAATTTGCTTAGAAAAAGAGCTATAGGATAGTTTATTTGATTTAAGTTTTTCTTCAACTTTTTTTATAAAAATAGAAGAAACTCTGGAGGATTCGTTTCCAAATACTGTATTTTCTAAAATTTTAGTATAAATACTATCTTCTAGAATATCATTCGTATTTTTTAAACTAAAAGTGCTTAGGTTTTTATTAATTTGTTCTAATATATCAAACTCTTGTTTCGTTAGTTTCGAGAAATTTTGACTAAGATGTCGAGTAAACTTTTGTATTATAGGGGTATGACTTTGATCTACTTCTATCGTTTGTGCTAGCGCGATAGTCATTAAAGAATATGCAGCGATATACCATTTCATTACTTTACCTTATCATTTTTAAGTTTATTTGCATTTCCATAAATGAGATAAATTTTTCCGGCCTTTAATCCAAGTAGAATCTTGTCCATTTTTATTATTTGTTTAATTTGTTCATTTTTTGTAATCACTTTTAAGTGGTTGTTTTTAAGATCGAGATAAGCAATATCTGTGTAGGCTTTGTTAAGCTCTTTGTTGTAGTTTACTGTCTTTATAAAAAAAAGTTTATCTTCAAGTAATTGAAAGTTAACGATATCATTAAATTGGCTTAAGTATATAGGTATTTGCTTTTTGAATTTGTTATTATTATACAAAGGAATTTGAAAGAATTTAGTTCCCGGTAAATTAGGGTTCACCGATACTTCACTAATATAAAGGTTATCCTTGTATAAAGAAAAGCTTAGGAGCTTATAAGCTGTATTTGCTTTAAATATTTTTGTAATTTTTTTATCTATAAATGAGTACATAACAATTGCATGATAGCCTTTGTCATTTATATCGGTATAAATAATTTCTGTCGCAGAGACCATTCTTACTTGAGGCACAAAATATGGGTTTGTTTTATTGATAATTTTAAAGGTCTTAATTTTTTGAGTTTTTAAATTGTGAACATATACTTCACTTTTTATAGGATTAAAGTAGCTTGCAAATTGATCTTTTAGATGTAATTTGGGGCTTAAACCAACTCCTAAGTATTCTAGATTGTTTTTAGCGTAATCTCCTACAAAGATTTCTTGTGTTTTATTTGCATTTAGATAAGAGTGATATGTTGTATCTAGTGCAACGAGAACCTTTTTCTTTTCCTTGCTAATGTGAACGATAAAGTTAGAGCTTTTCTTTTCTTTTAGAATAACTTGTGACTTATAATTAATGTTTAAATTAAGTTTACCTGAAAAACTTTGAAAATATGTGACTTTACCATCACTGGATATATAACGGATATTATTGACGCTTTGTTTTGTTTCAAGCTCTTTGAGATTCGCGTAGCCAATTAAAGGAATAATGAAAAAAATAATTTTAGTAAAGAGCATAAAGAGTCCATTTACTTAAAGGATGCCTGGATTGATAGCCTTTTATTGAATTAAACAAGTCTTGCCAGTGAATAATTCTTGGAGAATGTAAGGCGTCTATACTTGATCTAACGATAAGTGAAATAGAAGAATTATTTTCAATGTAACCGTCAATTATAATTCCAATTGCTGAGCATTGTCCAAGATGAGATAATTGAAATAGGGAAGGGTAGAGGTGTTCCTTGCAGCCTATTGCATGTAAAATAGTGTGAGGATGATTTTTAAACTGTTCTTTTAAGATTGTTGTGTTAAATATACTTTTTGTTTTTAAGTTTAAATTCTTTGTTAATAGCTTTTGTTGAGATTTTCCAGAGCCTTGATAAGTACTTGCAAAATACTCATCTTTAAAAGTTGAAGTGATATCTATAAAATTAATTTTTTCTTGATCTAAAATAACTTCAATGTCACAGTTCTTTTCTGCACAACCTTTATTTCCTTTTAAAATAAAACAGCCACTTTTATATTTTAGTAAAATCGGATTGTAAGAACTTTTATTAATTATACTACATTTTGTATTATTGCGAATACCTCTTTTTTTACTAAGTATTTTATGAATGTTCTTCTCAAGACTTAGCTGTTCATTATCAGATTTTCCTAGGACAGTACTGTAACATTTATATTCATTATTTATTGTATCATCAAAGCATGCTTTTGTTCCCCATGTCTCTTCTCCATTAAAAGCTAAGTTGTATGATGCATAAGTTGAAGTTGTATTCATCATGCAATCTTTTTGAACAAATGGTTCTTCCGATGCAAAATGATAATATAGTCTGGAAATATTAATCATTGTTTCATTGTTAACTTGACCTGGGCAATCGTGATAGTTAGTGTAGAGGGAAGAGTGGTTTAGAGCTTTTGAAATTTGATTACATGACGGTTTTGGTAAGAGAGCTTTATCAAACTTATTTAGATTTATGCATATATTGTCATTAGATTTTAATTGAGAAATACAAGTTTTTAAACTTTTTTTGTGAAATGATTTAAATAGTTCAAGACAGTGATTCTTTATATGATAGGGCTTTTCTATTTTTTGTTCGATTTTTTTATAGAAATTTTCATTTAAAAAATAACCACAGAACTTTTGTTCATTGTTCATATGAGTGCAAAAGTTATTAATGTATCCCTGTGCATTAATGTTAACTATTTGAGCAATTTTTTGCGACTTTCTAAGCTTGGTTTTGAGCTTTTCTAGTGCTTTATATTGGGATGTCGTAGTCAAAGAAATTTGATTCTTTAAAGAGTTTATTTTTTTGATCTCTTTATTGAGATAGCAATAGTATGGACTTTTATGATCAAAAATAAGCTTTTTGCGTAGACTTTTGCACTCTTCAAGATTTTGAGGCGTTTTAAGCTCAAGCTTAGAGAGAGTTTTTTGTAGATAGCTTAATTGAAAATATTGAGCAAACTTTAAAGATTCAGGACAGACTTTAGGAATGATCTGTTTAATAAAAGCTTTTCTTCCTATAGATACGGTTTTGATTTTTTTGTTATTTACTATATCCAGGTAGAAAATTTGTATCTCACCTTTTTTATCTCTAATTAAATTTGCTAAAATAAGGTCGTAAAAGCTACATTTATCTTTTGTTCCAAATTGTAAGTATTGAGATGGGGTATAAAAAAGTATATTTTTTAAAAAAACTTTATTGAATTGTACTTGTTTTAGGTTTTCTAATTCTCGTATTGATATTTCTTGTGCTTCGATAGAGTTTATTTGAGTAGACTTTAGATAATTCTCTAGAATTGAATCTGGTGTACTAGATAAAGAAGGTATGGCCACTATAAAAGTGGCCACTATAAATATTTTAATCAATAGATTTTTTAAGAATCGATGCAATATCTTCCACCTGTAATTCTTCAGTTTCTTTAACTTTTCCTTTACCTGAGTTAAAGTTTATCATACAGAATGAACATGATGTAGCTAATTTTGCAGCTTTTGTTTCTCCTACGTGAACTAATCTTCCCTCTACAAGATCAGATCCTTCGTGAACTTCGTACCACATATTTCCACCACCCATACCGCAGCATTGAGCTTTATCTTTATTCTTTTCCATTTCTTTAATTTGAACACCTGGAATTGCTTCTAAGATACTTCTAGGAGCATCATATTCACCATGGTGTCTCCCAAGATAACATGGATCATGGTAAGTAAGCTCTTCTTTAACTTCTTTAGCTGGAGTCAGCTTACCAGCTTTAACAAGATCAGCTAATAGCTTTGTATGGTGAATTGTTTCAAAATCTCCATCATCAAATTTAGCATATTCTTTTCCAATAGTATGAAGACAGTGGGGACAATGAGTAACAACTTTACCAAAGTCATACTGATTCATATTTGCAATATTTTCAATGGCAACTTCAAAGAAAGAATACTCATCACCAAATCTTCTAATTGGATCACCATTACATTTTTCAGTTTTACCCATAACAGCAAAAGAAACACCTGCTTTTTTCATTAAAGAGATAGTATCTTTTACAACTGTTTGATTAGATGAATCGTAAGAACCTGCACATCCAACATAATATAAGTAATCAACTTTTTTACCAGCTTCAATCACTGGAATATCAAGTCCATCTGCCCAGTTAAATCTATCATCTTGAGAAACACCCCAAGGGTTTCCATTTACTCTAATATTATTAACAGCAGTTGCTGCATCAGCTGGAATTTGTCCTAGTGTTAGGGCCTTATATCTTTTTAATCCCATAATTGATTGAACGTGCTCAATATTCATTGGACATTCTTCCATACAAGCACCACAAGTAGTACACGAATCTAATTCTGTTTCTGAGTAGGTCGCCGTTTCCCAAAAATCAACTTCCTCTTGGCCATCCATAACATCTCTCATCTTTGTGATGATTGTTTTTGGATTAAGTGGTTTTCCTGCTAAGTTTGCTGGACAAACTTGTGTACACCTTCCACATTCAACACATGAGATTAAGTCCATTCTTTGTTTTGATGAAAGCTCACTTGCTCTTCCAAGTCCAAATGTTTCAGCCGTTTCATCTTCAAAGTCCATAACATCTAAAACAGCTCCTCTTCTATTTGGAGTGATAAGAGCATTAAATGGAGCCGCTATAATATGAAAGAATTTTGTATGAGGAATACAAGCAATGAATGCCATTGTATTAATCATATGAAACATCCAAAGGCCTTTGTAAATTCCTACTAAAGTTCCTTCAGATAGATCAATTGTATTTAAGATTGTTGCGGCAAACCAACCAACTGGTGACCACATTGCTTCAGAAGTAGGCATTCCTGAACCAATAAGTCTTAGTGCTTCTAGAACAAATCCTATTATAACTAAAGAAAAAATCATTCCATACATGAATAATTCATTCTTTGGTTTTGTTGCACTTAAGTAATCTGGTTTATCAATATATCTTCTTTTGTAAGCAAGAGCTAAACCAATTAAGATTGCAACTCCAGCCCAATCTGCTAAAAATGAAATAACAATATATGTTGTTCCCTTATAAATCTGAAAAGGAGTATCTGCATGAATTGCTACTAGCTCAGTTGCAATTAACAGAATTGTGAATCCATAATAAATTAAACTATGAAAAATTCCTACTTTCGTACTTCTTGTAACTTTTCCCGTAAAAAGAATTGTTTCTAAGAATTTTTTCCATTGAAGATTTTTTGGATCTAATAAGCTCTTATATCCATTGCCTTTTGTTACGTATTTGTATTTTTTTAAAAGGCCAGCTGCAAAAATTCCCAGTGCAGCAAACATAAAAACATACATCGCAATTTTAAAGCTCGTAGGTATTTGCCAGAATACCTCTCTCGTTGCATTAACCATATCCATGGTTTTCCTCCCAAGTACAAAAATAACAAATCAATTAAAAAAATATATGCTTATAATATACAATAATTTATAGTTTAAGTCATGATAATCACATTTAATTTTGTTTTGTTATTCTTAGTACTTTTCTCATCTATTAAGGGATTAGCTCATTTAAAAACGTTAAAGTTGAGTAAATTTATCCAATTTTGTTTCTTCATGGGATTTATTGTATTTTCGATTAGTGAAATTTTAAATGTATATCCTATGATTTCAAAGGTTTCATTATCACTTTTTGTTAGTGGGTTTTGTTCTATATGCCTTATACAAAGAACAAGGCTAATTACTAAGAAAATTAATCAGGTATTTTGGAGAATTCCATTTGTCATTGGATTATCTTTAAATTTGATAAAGGATGAACAACTTTTTATACAAGTATGTTATATCATATTGGCCCTAAGTGTGTTGCAGCTACTAATTAAACCAAAAAATATTTCTCATTATGTAATAAGACATGCTTTTAAATTATTAGGAATAATTTGTATCACTTATTTACTATATATATTTAAGTTAGAATCTTTATATATTGGATTTGCATTAATTTATCTTTTTTCATTGCAGATAATAAATGCTTTAAAGCTTAAGGTTGTTTTTAATGAAGCGTAGTTTATTATTAAGTGTTTTAATTTTTATTGCCTCTTGTGCTCAAGTTACAAGTTTAAATATGCAAAGACATGAATTTGGTCTGCAGCCCAATAAGATTATTTGGTTACAAATAGCTGGTTTTACTGAAGAGCATCTGGCTTTGTTAAAGTATGATTATGAGACAACTCAAAACACATCATATTTTGAAAAATTCACATGTTATGGAAAAGCTTGGGATTATAATCTTTATAAATTAAGACCTAGCTCTTATGAAGGTTTTTTTAGTCAGATAACAGGAAAGAAAAATATTAGAAGTTCATGTGATGATTTTTCTCAAAAACCATTTTGGAGTTACTTTGAAAAGCAAAGTTTTTCTACTGGAGTTTTTGAAACGCAGATGACAAAGGCACAATCTATATACAGGCCACAATGTAAACAAAACAAAGAGTTTTTAAAAACAGCCACTGTATGGAAAATGCAAAAGAGTTCTAATGATAAAGACTTCTTTCACGCAGAAACAAAGCAGTTCTATGAAGAAGATAAAGTTTATTATGATAAATCTTGTTATACTGGAGAATGTTTTACTCAGTTAGATAAAAATATCGCATCAGTGCATTCGATGTATAAGTCTGGAAAAAATAGATATAACTTTATCGTAAGAGATTTTTCATTTAAAAAAGCGATTGAATCAAATAACTTTACTAAGGCAAAAGATATATTATCAAAACTAAATAAGCTTGTTTTTTATTTTCAAGACTATGTTCAAACAAATAGAGACACATTGTTCTTAGTAACATCTGCAGCAACAAAAGATATCTCTTTTCCAAAACAAGGCAAGCAGTGGAAAGAATATAAAAAGAAAAGTAAGTACATAAGATCTCAAAATGGAAACCTTATCTCAACTGTTATGGCCTATGGGGCTAGAGCTGAAAATTTCTGCGGAATGTATGATAATGGTGATATTGTCTCTCGTATCTTTGCTGGGCCAAAACAGCAAGGTTTAGAAATGAAGTTTGTTAATCCGTTTAAATAAACTAATCTATAATTTTTCTCATTACAATATTTGTTGTTTCAAATCCAAATTGGTTATATAGTGCGATGGCTTTTTCGTTATCGGCGTATACGTGAAAATTAATTTGTTTAACACCATCATTTTTTAGTTTTTCTTCTAGTATTTTAAAGATCTCCTTTGCAATACCTTGTCTTCTAAATTTTTCTTCAACATAGATATTGTAGCCCCAAGCTACTTTTTTATTATTTTGAGACTTTACTTCTACCCATGCAAAACCAGCAAATTCATTGTTAAAGTCTACAGAGTAAAATTCATGATTTTTTGTATAAAATCCATCTGGAAGTATTTTTTTTATTTCTTCATCGGCTTTCTTTTTTGCATCTTCATATGAAATGTTTTGTGATCTGGCCATTCCTTCAATATATCCGTCATGGGGATCACTCATGATATAGTTAAACTCAGATTCATTCATTGGTCTAAAGTTAATCATGTCGTACTACCTTGTTATATTTTAGTTATGAACCGGCTTTTCAATATCATAAATAGTATTACAATAGTCGCATCTAATCTCAATTGAGTTTTTATCTTCAAAAATTTCATTAAGGTCATTTGCATGAAGAGTGAGAAGATTTGTGCTCATTCTTTCTTTTGAGCATGGGCAGTGAAACATAAGCTCTTTGCTACCAATATACATAAGCTTATTACTTTCCATTGTATTAACTAGGTTTTCAATTTCAATTGTAGGTGTATGTAAAACATCATGTAAGAAATCTTTATTTTCCTTCATAAAAGTATCAATACTAATATCTTCAAATTCATCTTCAATAACTCTTTTGATCTCTTTTCTTGGAAGCTTTGTGATCATAAGTGCATTATGAGAATTAGCATCAACCAAAATCTTAGAATTCGTTTGATAAGAGCCAGCTAAGATATTGTTAATAATATCAGTTGTAGAGCTATCTTTCATTTCAACAACTGATGTATAAGGTTGCTTTCCATTATAAATCTTTGAGATTCTGCTTATTCCATTTAACGTATGAGGAAACTCTTTAAATTCCTCAGGAAGTAAAAGAGTTCTCATTTTTCCAGAGTGTCCCATCTCAATTTTAAATCTAAAATATGGCTCTTCACTATCAATATAAATACCTAGATTTTCACCAGGCTTTAAGAAATTGATCATCTGCATTGATGATAAAACAGTATTGTTAAAATACGGTAGGGCAACTGGCCCAATAAAGTGAATTTTTGCTAACTCTTCTAGGATTTTTTTGCCATCAATTACATGAACATTAAATCCAATATCGTTGTTTAAAAAGCTATATAGTCTACTTTCTTTCATAGAAATTCCGTTTAATCCTTGGTACTTTAAAATTAAGATAAATGTAGTAAATCTTTAGCATAAAATATGGTAACTATTAAACTTTTTTCTAATGATCACAGCCTAAAAACTGAATTTTCAAAGGAAAATCAATCTTACATTGTCATAACACCAAGTCCGTCTCATGCAGATACAGCAAGAGCTTTGTTTGGCGATGCATCAATGTTTGATGTGCAAACCATATCAAATTTCATTAAAGATGAGTTTGAAGCTTTATTTGAACAAGAAGTTTTAAGCCAAAAAAAGAATAAATCAGGTCTTGCCCTAATATTAGGAGCCGCATGGAAGTCAGCTGGCCTTGGGTCAAATTATGAACTTTTTAAAAAATGCTTCGATATTTTAACCGATCTTAGATCATATACTTTAAATAAAGATATTTTAGAAAGCTTATTGGAAAAATTTGATGATGATATTTCTCAGATCGTCATGACTTTTTCTCATATCTTAGAAGCACTAGATATAATTGATGAGCATAAGTCTTATTATGATTTATCCCAAAGATATAGACATGAAGATCTTCCACCATTGTATAAAACTGAAAAAAATATAATTTTTTGGGGCTTTGATTTTTTAAGTCCAATGCAAATAGATTTTATAACATCTTTAAGTATTAGAAATAATATATTCATACCTTTAGATGAAAATGTACAAAAAAAAGCAACAGACTTTGATTGGATTAGTTGGCTAACTAAATTTGGAAGTACAATCTCTAAGATAGAATCATCAGAAAAAGTCTTATCTAAAAAAGATATAATTTATTTTAATAAGAATGAGTTAAGTAGTTGTATTAAAAATTATAAAAGCTCGTATGAAAGCCTTGTTGTCTGTTCTAAGAATCCATCTTTTGAAATGATAAAAGAATTAGCAAGCAAGAATCTAAGTTATAAATATCCCACTAATATCTTACAATCAGACTTTAATGAGCTTAAAGATTATTGGATTTCGCTAATTAAAACAAAAAACATCTTAAGCTTAGAAGAGTTTGATTTTGAATTAAATCAAATAATGCAAAATAGTATTGAAGGTAAAAACTATAGAAGGCTTAAGGTCTATCAGCTTTTTAAACAGATTTTAAATGATTGGAAAGAGCTATCTGATGCAAATACAAATATTGATGAATTTGATATTAGGCTCTTTTTAGATTCTTTAGCTTTAGACCTTCCTCGTAATTATTATGTGAATATTAATGATACACAAGGAGTTAGGGCCTTAAGTTTAAAAGATATTGATGATATTAATGAAAATGAAAAGGTTCTTTTTTGTTTAACATCCAATCATGGACCCATTAGATCCAATCTTGTTGAATATTCTAGTGAGGTTCAATCTTTACTTGCTACTATTGGACCAGTTAGACGTAGCGACTTTGAATTCGAAATATTTAAAAGTCGTCTGATTAGAAAAATAGAAAGTTCAAATGCCACTTTTATGGTTGAAAAAGGACTTTTAGATCATGATTTATATTGGAAAAAAGTTTTTGATGAAATAGATCTAAATATTTTAGATGAGAAAAAAGATATTACTCATGCAAAATCACATATTATTAATGTTGAAGCAAATAATCAGAATATAAAAAACTACTCAGCTTCTAGACTTCAGACATACATTGATTGTCCTAGGAAATATTGGGTTAGATATATTCAAAAATATTCACCAAATGTTTCTATTAATGGAAAACTATCTGCTCTTCAAATAGGACTAGTTGAGCATGATGTCCTTGAAAAGTATTTAAGTTCATTTAATGAGTATGATGAAAAAGAACATGTAAATCTTATTAAGTCTTCTCTTCATAAATATAAATTAGAAAACGATATAGAGTATAGCTTAAGCTTTTTAGAGGTAAAGAACTTTACCTTTAGTACAATATTAGAGCTTTTAGAACTTAAAAGAGAATATGGATTAAACTTTACTTTTGAAAAGGATATTTCATCTAATATTGTATCTCATATTGGAAGTATTGATTGTTTTGGAACAGGAAATGTAAATGTTCTTTTTGACTTTAAAAGAGGAGCATCAAGTATTCCGAGTAAAAAAGCTCTTTTAGAGTTTTCAAAAATTCAAGTCTTGCTTTATTTATTAAATACTAAAAAAACGGCTCCTTCATTTTTTGAAAAAGAGTTTTTAACAGGATTTATAAACCTATCTGAGCTAGAAAGTTCGTTAATTATTTCTAATTCAAAAGATCTTGCTAAGAGTCTTAAGCAAACCGGTCTTAAACTTTTTAGTAAAATTCAGGTTATAGAGAACTTTGATGAAGTTTTAGAAGATTATGAAGCATTTGAAACTCAAAAGGTTTTAGATATGAATAATGATAATTTATTCTTACCGACTCCATCCAGTGATCAAATTTGTACTTTTTGTGATATCAAGAATGTCTGTGTGAGGTCTTATGGGAACTAGTGCTAATGCTGAACAACTAAAGGCCATAGAGCACAATGGAGGAGTTCTTTTAAGTGCTGGAGCTGGATCAGGAAAGACCTTTGTTCTTAAAGAGCATATTTTATATTTAACGAAAAATATTATTGATAAGACTGATAAAGAAGAATTAGAAAAAGAGCTAGTTAGCTTTTTTAAACAAACAATTCTTATGACCTTTACTAAAAAAGCTGCTGGAGAGTTAGCTGTTCGTATTTCTACTGAATTTGAAGAGTTTATTAAAAACTATGATGAAGAGGTAAAAAACCTTGTTTTAAATAATATTTCAAAGCTAACCATTACAACTATTCATGGGTTTTGTTTTAAGCTAATTAAAGAAGGTTTCTTTAATTCAATTGATCCTAAGACAAATGTTATATCTTTTATTGAATTTAAAAACAATATAAGACAATTATATGATCATTGGTTTGAGCTAAACTATAAAGATAATGAATTTGTATTAAAAGATCGTGAAAATATTTTTGAAACATGTATAAAGATATTTTCCGATCCTCTTATTCGCTATGCTTGGAATGAAAATAAAAGTTTTGATGAATATAAAAAAGCTTCTTGGGATGCACTATGTGAACTTGTAGAAGATATTGGATATAACGATTTTGTTAATAATGAAATCGACTTAGATCCAAGCTTTGAGGGAAAAAAGTGGTATGACTTTCTTTGTGATATTGGTCGGTTTAAAGAAACTCTTAGTATTGAAAGTTTTTGTAAACTTAATAGCTATTTTAGAAACTTAAACTATAAAATTCCTGTTACTCCTAGAGCAAAAGGAGTTAGTGATGAAACAAAAGCCTATTATGGTATTGTTAAAGAACTTAACCAATTCTTTAAAAAAAGTGGTGATGACTTAGCATTATTTTTTGAAAAATTTGATGATACTGTTATTGTTTGGTTTAAAACAATTAAAAGCTGTATCTCATATATAGAAGAAAATTATAACTTATCAGAGGGTATTACATTTTCTGATTTAGAATATTATACCTTTAAAGGTCTACAAAATCCTAAAATAAAAAAACTTGTATCTACTAGATACAAATATTTAATTGTTGATGAGTTTCAAGATACATCTACTATTCAGTACGATATAATTAAAAGTATAGTTCAAGATGATTTAAATCGTATCTTTTGTGTTGGGGATCCAAAACAGGCCATATATGGATTTAGAGGTGGAGAGCTTGCTGTTTTTAATGAAGCAAGTATCAATGTACCTCAAAATTTAAGCTTAAAAAACAACTATAGATCAAAAGAAAATATTATTCATTTTAATAATGTCTTCTTTGAAAATATTTTTTCTAAAGGGTTAGGCTTTAGTGGAAAAGATAGATATGCTGTAGAAGTGGAATATCAAGAAGCTCCGCTAGATCTAGAAATCAAAGGACATACTCATTTTATCAATATAAGTGCTAGTCAGTTTGAAATGGAATCACTTAGTAATGATGATGTTGAAAACCTAGAAGCATTAGCTATTTTAGAAAGTATTAAAAATAATGAATCTCAAAATATTGCGATCCTATATAAAAAGTTAAAGCCAAGTAAGGCCTTAATGTCTTTATTTATGGATAATAATATTGGTTTTACAGCTCAAGTAAAAGTTCCTTTTTCGCAAGACCCTATAATTGGTTTATTCTTTCAATTTGTTCATTACCAAGTAAATATCGCTGAACTTAAAAATGAGTTTTTTCATTTTATGATGGATCATTATCTACTTCATTTAGGCGTAACACATAAAATTGAGTGGAGTAATTATTTAGATAAATTTGA
The DNA here is from genome assembly GCA_025210745.1 of Bacteriovoracaceae bacterium. Classification (GTDB taxonomy): domain Bacteria; phylum Bdellovibrionota; class Bacteriovoracia; order Bacteriovoracales; family Bacteriovoracaceae; genus CAKZJW01. The sequence goes on along the minus strand of JAOARC010000050.1, from coordinate 175,109 downwards.
GAAGAATAAAAGCTTATATGGAGCATATCAATCTTTTCAATTTCTATTAAGTGAGCTTGGTATTTATAATTCTAACTATCAAAACAATTTAGATTATATTTCAAATATCTGTTCATTAAACTACGATGACTTTGAACTAATTTATGAACAAATGTCTAAAGCAGCTGATAGCTACTCTCTTGATTTTGAATATGGAGGGGACTCTAGTCGAATTCAAATAATGACAGCTCATGCTTCAAAAGGGCTTGAGTTTGAAGATGTTTATATTGGCGGAATATATACTAATTCAAAGGCCATGCCTCAAACAGATACCTTTGGTAAGTATCCATTTAGTTTTAAATGGAGCGATCAAGTAGATAAGAAGAAAAAGTATAAAACACCTTTATATTTTTTAGAACAAAAGCATAATTCACTAAAAGAATACGCTGAATCTAAAAGACTATTTTATGTTGCTGGAACTAGAGCCAAAACAAATTTATATTTTGTGAATATACAATTTGATGATGTTAAGTTTAGAAAACAGTCTAACAGTTGGTATGAAGCAATAGTATCTTGTACAAATGATTTATCTTTAAGTGAACTTAAAGCTAAGGAAGGTAATCAAGAGCTTAAAAAATTTGAGCTTAAAAAAGACTCACCAATATTATTTCATAAAAGTAGGATGGGAATTGAATCAATTGAAGATAATTCCAAAATGGTTATCTTACCGGAGCTATCGGTAACAAGGTTAGCTCTTTTATATGAATGTCCTAAAAGGTTTTATCTTCAAAATATCTTAAAGTTAGATGAAGTAGAAGATTTAAAGGAAAAGAAAACTTTTACAGATGATTCTTCAATTTCAAGTTCCGAGCGAGGAACGCTAATCCATGAAAATATATCTAAAGTAATCCTGTCAGGCTTTAGTGATACTGTGGATATCTTAGCTGAAAATAAATGGACTGTGGAAAACTTAAAGAATAATATGGATAACTTTGAGTATATAAGTGAAAAACCAATTAAGTTTCCTTTATTTAATTTTATGATAAGTGGTATACCTGATTTAGTTTGTATGCCAAAGAAAGATAATGATCTTGAAATATGGGACTTCAAAACAGGAAGAGTGAAGAATGAAGATGATTCTAGCTACCATTTTCAGCTCTATTGTTATGCTTATGCTATGTATAGTTTAAATCTGTATCCAAAACAAAAGGATATCAAAATAGTCTTGTGTTATATAGATGATAAAAAAATAGTTGATAAAACTATTAGCTTTGAATTTGTGAATAACTATTTATTTGATCATATGTCTCGGGTTAATGAGAGTATAGTGGAGAATACAAACAATTGCACATACTGCCCATACCTTAATATTTGTCAGTAAAATCAACACCTTGCTTGCTAGAATTACTAAACGTGTTAAAATATTTATAGGAAATTTTTAATATACTTTTTGTATAAGAACCAAGGAAGGTTATGAAGAAGATACTTATCGTATTTACGTTTTTATTATCCAGTTTTGCAATCGCAAGTGAAAGCTCTATTTATGATTTCTCATGGTTAGATTCAGATAAAGAAATCTACGTTCTTCAAAATAGAAAATTTAGAAAAGATGGAACTTTTTATGTTGGGGGGACATTACATAGGCAGATGAATAGTACATTTATCGATTCTTTAGGGGTCGATTTACTTGGCGGATTTTTCTTTGCTGAAGATTGGGGAATTGAGATTGGTTATACTAAAGCTTCTGGAGATGAAAATAAAACTCATGATGGAGTAAGAACTCAGGGGGCTGTTGCATTCTATCGAAAAGTTGAAACAGTAATGTCTGCCATGGTTATGTGGTCGCCTTTTTATTCAAAAATTAATACTTTTAATAAAGTCTTTTATTTTGATGTTATGTTTGGACTAGGTTTAGCGAGTGTAACGACAAAGGATAATAGAAATAAGTTTATTGCTCTTTCTCGAAATGATTTAACAGAAGAAACTAACACAGGGTTATCTTGGGCGATTGCAAATAGATTTTTTATTACAAAAAATTGGAGTACAAGAATAGACTTTAGAGCGATTCACTTAAGTGCGGATAATGCAACTGGATCAATTGGGGCGAGTAAGACAGAGAAAAAGTGGAATCATTATTACAATATTGGAATCGGATTAAACTATACTTTCTAGGATATATATTATGAACAGGATGTTCTTTTTTATTTTTATAACAGTGTTTACTTTTACTGCACAAGCAGGTGTCGGTAAAGCAGACAGTATTTTAAAGCAAAGAATTGGATATAGTCAAAAACTTAAAAAACTTGTAAAAGAGCTAGTCGATGATGAGCTTTATTATAGTGCTATTCCTTGGGCAAAAGAATATTTGGCTAGAGGAACTAATAAATATGATACTAGCTTTGAAAAAAGTTTATCTAAAATAATTCAAAATACTCATATGAGTCATTTTGAGACTTTACCTTTAGGATTTTTAAAAAAATCAAACTTAAATACAATAAAATATATTATTGGTAAAAAATTATTGAAAAAGTCTTCCTATAGAGCAGCAAAACAGTACCTAAAGTCTATCAATGCAAATCATTCAATATATCCTTATGCTATGAATGCTCTTGGAACAGTTTATGCTCTTGAACAAAAATGGGATGCTTCTATTGAAGCTTTTAATACCTGTAAAAATACAAGTAATCAAAATAAGTATGATGGTAAAATAAATGCTCATTATTGTATTTTAGGAATCGCAAGAACACAGTTTGCTAACAAAGATTATAAAAAAGCAGAGCTCTCATTTTTAGATATTCCAAAGTCATCACCTGTTTGGCCACATATTCTTTTTGAAGAAGCTTGGAATAGTTATTATATGAAAAACTATAATAGAACATTAGGGAAACTAGTTACTTATAATGCACCAATGTTTAATAGATTCTTTAATCCTGAGTATGAAGTTTTAAAAGCATTATCTTATTTAAAATTATGTTTATATAAAGATGCAAAAAAGGTTTCAGATAAGTTTTATTCTAAGTATATGACTCCTACAAGAAAGTTAAGGGTTTTCTTAAAAAGAAAAGGGAAAGATTATAATTATTTTTATAAACTTTATAACTCATTGTCTAAAAATAAAACGAGTGGAAATAGATTGCTTGATTCCTTGATTTCAAGTTTTCAAACGGATGCCGTTATTAGAAGTTTAAGTAAATCCCAACAAGACTTGTATAAAGAATATGAAAGAGTTAAAAATATGAAAAGCCTTAGGATCAAAAAGTCTTTACTTTCAAATTTAAGAGATGTTATTGGATCGGGAAGAAAGTATCTGGGGGCTTTTGTAAGATCAAAGCTTATTGAAAAATATGCTCAGTTATATCGAGGTTTTGAAGGAATGAGTTATATAAAGCTTGAAGTTTTAGCTCAGAGAAAGGCTAAGTTATATAATTTTGATGATACAAAGAAAAAACGTGGTGATATTAAGTATCTTGAACGTAATGAAAAACAATATTTTTGGAACTTTAATGGGGAGTTTTGGGCAGATGAGCTCGGAGACTATGTATTTGCATTAAAGTCGGAGTGTTAATATGAGATTGTTAATCTTATTCATATTTAGTGTATCTGTGTTTTCATTATCATTAGATAAAAGAAGAGAGCAGATTATTGAAATTATTAACGAAGAGTTATCTGAAGTTTCTAGGTTGGCTAAGCAGACTAAGTATAAGAACCCTGATCATCTTTTGAGAATGGCGGAGCTTAATTTAGAAAAAGCTAGGCTTTGGAGAGAAAAAGAAAATCAAGAATATTTAGCTCTATCAAATAAAAAAAGAAGGCAAACGAATAAAAAAAGATATTTTAAAAAATCAACGAGCTATTTTAATAGAGCGACAAAATATTGTAAGTCTATTACTAAAAGATATAAAAAATATAAGAATATGCCTGATGTCTATTATATATTAGGTTTTAACGCGAAAGAATCAGGAAATACAAAACTTGCAGCGAAGTATTTATCTTTAGCCACGAAAAAAAGCCGCAAAAACTCGACTGTTAATATAAGGTCAAAAATTTCACTAGCAGAGCTTTATTTTAATAAAAAACAATTTTCTAAAGCAATACCATTATATGAAAAAGCACTTAGATATCATAAAGATAAATGGTGGACAAAAGATAGTTTTAATTTAGCTTGGTGTTATTACAGAACAAAGAAAAGAGATAAAGCCATTGCAAAGATGAAAGAAGTATTTAGCAAAAGTAAGAACTCTAAGTATGTGGATATGTCAGACCAGGTTCAAAGAGATATTGGTGTGATGTTTGCAACAACTAGCCGAGTTAATGAAGGGATTAGGTTTTATAAAAATTTGAATGTCGATTTTGTAGCTCAATTACTTATTATAGCAAAGTCTTTAAAAACACAGGGGAAATATTCAGAAGCAGTTAAGGTTTTAGGTGAAGCTTTAAGATATGAAAAAAGAGAACAAAATAGAATTCTTGTTCACATTGAACAATTAGATTTATTTTCTAAATACAATAGATACGCAAGACACTTAAGTGTAACAAATACTTTATTTAATTATTATAATAAGAAAAAAATAGATAGAGATGCTTATAAGAAATTATTATTTCATGCTAAAAAACAAGGTGCTATCTTACAAAAACAAGTGGCATCAAAAACTTATAAGAGACTTCGGAAAACGAGAAACTCTAAAGCAAAAATGGCAACAAGATATTTTTATATTGTTGCAAGTATAAGCCCAAAAGACTTTCAAGAATATAAGTATCTTGAAGCTGAAACTTATGCACTTGTAGCAAAGAAAAAAGATGCCTTAAATGCATATTGGACAGTTTATACTAGTGGTGATGGTAAGTTTAAAAAACGAGCGATGGATGGAACTTTAAGTTCATTAAATACAAAGTATATTTCAAGTAAAGATAAAAATGTTTGGTATGAAAAGGTGTATCCTGAGTTTATAAAAAATTATAGATCAGATAAAAGACATAAAATTATTTATCAAAAATTATTTAAAGTTTATTCAGATCAACGAAAATATAAAATAGCAAAAAATACTTTAGATCAATATGCTAAAGATTACCCTAGAGATTATAAAATTCAAGAAGCTATGATTGGTAATTTAGTTGATATCGATAGAAAAAACAAAGATAAAAATGCAATTAAGGTTTGGATACTAGCTGTTGATAACAAAAAGTATACTGTCACTCCTAAATATAGGTTGAAACTAAGAGAACTTCTAACGTCAATGCAAATTGGTGGAGTTCAAAAAGATCTTGAAAGAGGAAATAAAGCTAAAGCTCTTGCTGGATATAAAAATGTTTTAAAAGATCCATATGCTACCCCAAAAGCAAAAATAAATGCAAAATATAATATCGCTGCTTTATATTTTGAATTAAGAGATGTTGATAATTCATATAAATGGTCTCTTGCTGCATTAAGAGATATGAATAGTTCTCAAACATCACAGTTTGCAGATTCTTTTGTAACAATTGCGAAGTTTTATTTTATGAAACTTCAATTTAATAAATCAATTGCTCTTCAAAAAACGATTTTAGATAAGTTGTGCTCTAGAAAAAATAGGACCAAGAATACTTTGTTTAAGAATGCTTCTTATCTGGCTTTATCTGAAGGAAAAATTAAAGAGGTTGATGAACTTATTTCTAAAGCAAGTATTTGTGGTGTTTCCAAAAGCTATATTACTGAAGTTGAGTTTTCTCTTTTAGATGAATATAGACAAAAGAAGATGTATAGAGAATATGAGTTCTTAGTGAATAAGCTGGCACAAAATCCTAAAAATACAGGAGAACTTATTTCTGATTTGGAGGTTCTAATATCGGTTAATAGAAACCTTGGAAATCAATCTAAAGTTGCTCAGTTAAAAAAACGAAAAATGAAATATTACGCTCTGGCTAAAAAGAAAAAGTATAAAATATCCGCTGATGATTATGATGCAATCATTTTAGATGACTTAGCGGGACTAAGTAGAACGAGCAATAGAATAAAGTCGATGAGACTAAGTTTTCCTGAAAAGATCTTTAATTCAACAATGCAAAGAAAGCTTAAGCTGCTTGATACATTTACTAATTCAGTAATTAAAGTACAAAAAGTTGGTTCAGCTAAAGGTATTATTGAATCATATAAAACATTAATTGATACATATGATGCGGTAATTAAATCAATAGATTCATTTTCGCCTCCAGGTAAAAGTACTGATTATGTAAAAAGTTTTAAAATGTCGATGAGTTCTTTAACTAAATCATTAAAGAAGACTAAGGAAGGCTATAGAAAGAGTCTGTTAGATTCAATTTCTAAAAATAATATTATATCTAATACTGCAAGAGAGGTTCTTGTAAATTATGGTGCAAATATTGGACAGTATCATAGGCCAGCTATTGGATTTCTAATGGACAAAGGTGGAATGAGATGAAATATTTATTAATTCTTGTAATGATCTCATGTGCTTCTAAAAAGAACTCTGATTTAGAGACAAGAGAGCTTGATATTGAATATAAAAACTCTGATTTCCTTCAGAAAAAAGCTAAAACTTACTCAAAAAGAGCAGATACAAATACTTTTGAAGACAAAGAGGTTCTAAAGAAAAACTTACTGGCAAAAGAAAGTCTTCACAATAATGATATTATTGATAAAGTTTTAGTAAAGTCGCCACTTATAGAATTAACAAAAACTTGTTATGAGGGTGACTTTGAAGAAGCATTTGGTATGATTCGTAAATTGCAAGAGGAGTATCGATCACATGCTAGCTTCTGGAATCAGGTAGGGGTTTGTTTTTTATTACAAAAGAAATATAAAAAGTCACTACTCTTTTTTAATAAGTCTTTAGAATATATTTCTAACTATGCTCCAACACTTAATAATATTGGAGTTATGTATGAACAAAAAGGTGAATTTCAAAAAGCATTAACTGCTTATAAAAGAGCAACGAAATCTGATTCGTATGCAAAAACGCCAAAGTTTAATATGGCACTTCTGTATTTGAGCTTTGGTCATAAAAATAAATCGATTTCTATCTTAGAAGGCTTGTATCAGTTTAACTCTGTTGATCCTAAGCTTTTAAATGCGTTAGGAACAAATTATTTATTACTTGGAAGTTATAAGAATGCATTAAAAGTATATAATCGACTGGATGAAGACTTGTTTGAAAATGAGTACTATGGAATTAACTATGCCTATACTCATTATTTATTGAATAATAAAGAAAAAGCACAAGATTTATTGGAAGATATTGAAGTTAAGAAATTAAAAAAATATTATAGGAAAGTTAAGAATATAGTAAGGAAATAGTATGAAGATATTATTAGTTTTAATGTTGGCTTTTTGTGCTTATGCACAGAAAAAAAAGATTAAGTATGAATATAAAAAACATGAATCTTTTGACTTTTCAACTTTAAATGTTGAGGGGAGCTTAAGCTCTCCTGGAGACTTGTCTATAAATTCGAGATTAAAAAAGAGGTTTCGAAATAAGATTCCAGAAAGAAAGAATTTTAACAAAGAAATGATTAGAACTTTAGATATTATTAAATAAGGTATATTAAAATGAGTAATTTAGATTCAAATTTAGAAAGAATTATTTTAAAGCTTACTCCTAAATCGAATGTTGGTGTTAAGGGAAATATTTTGAGTAATGGAAGAGTCCTTGTGGGAAGGGCTCAAAGTTGTGAGCTTTATATTGATGATTCAAACGTTTCATCTGTTCATGCAGTTGTTGAAGTTCAAAATGGAAGAGCCAAAGTTTTTGATATGAACTCAAAAAACGGAACTTTTATTAATGGCAAAAAAGTTGTTGTTGCTGAGTTATCTGTTGGCGATGAGATTAGATTTGCAAATGTAGACTTTATTTTAGAAAAGTATACAACTCAATCAAATGATATACCTTTAGAAGTTTTAAACCCTGTTAATGGACAAGCAGCTCCAATTAATGATATTTCATTACCCAAAGAAGTTCCATCTACAAAAGAAAAAAATATTCCCGTTGAAGCACTACGAGACTCTAAAAAAGATGATAATGAAGATATTCCGTATATTGCATTTCCTCTTTCTGAAGATAAAAATGCAGATGTGTCAGAGTATATTTTTGAGGATGCAAATGAAATATATCCAATTTTCAAATATGAACATTCAAAACAAGCAGTTGAAGTTATTATTTTATTTAATGATAAGGTCTTTTCAGTCGATTATATTCCTGAAAAAAATGGAGTTTATAAAATAGTAGGTGCTAACCCTACAAAAGATCAAATAGAGTTTGCTTATCTAGGTAAAACTGAACAGGTTGATTTTGTTGAAATTAATAATGGAAACTATATTGTTTATAATTTACATAATTATGAGGCATCTATTGTTGGCGATAATGGTTTAGAAGTATCTAGTCAAGATCGCTTTAATCTTAAAAATGATGATATTTTAAGACTCGAAAATGGAGCATTAGAAATTTATGTAAGAAGAGCTCCTTCGCCACCAAAAGTTACTCCTCCTCCATTTTTTAAAAGAGATAAAGTTTTATGGAAATATATTTCTTCAGTATTAGGTATTCTCATTCTTCTTTTTGCTCTTATTCTTTTATGGCCGACACCGGAAAAAGAAAAGGAAAAAGATCCAGAGAGGATAGCTCGAATTTTATATAAACAGGTTTTGAAAGTTTCAAAGAATAAAACTGTTGAAAAAACGAAAAAAGCACCTCCTAAGAAACAAAAAACTAAAAATAAAGTTACAAAGAAAAAAACTAAGCCTAAGGCTTCTAAGCCAAAAACAACAGAGGTGAAGAAAAATAATACCAAAAAATCAGGTACAAAAAAGGCAAAAACAGTTCAGAAGGTTAAGCGAGTTAAAAATCCTGCTAAAAAATCACCTAATAAGAATAAGTTAAAAACAGCTTCAGCAGCAAAGAAAAGCACAAAAACAGCTTCTACTAGAAAAGCGACAAGACCTTCAAAAAATAAAGGGACTATTGACGTTTATAAGTCATTTGATTTTAAATCAACAGTTTCTGCAATTCAAGCCAAGGGTGGAAGTCTTAAAGGAGCAACAGCGAATACATCCTCTAATACATCTTTAACTGGAGCTAGTATTGGTGGAGGAGTTGCTACAAATGTAAAAAAGGCAAATGTTGGTACTGAAGTAGGATCTTTAACAGGATCAGCTTCAGGAAAGCTAGCAGAATCTAAAGGAACAGAGGGACTATCAACTAATAAAGGAACATATGTAGCAGGTATTCCAAGTGAGACAGTTGTTCTTGGTTCTATGGACCCCGATGTTATTAGAAGAATCTTAAGAGAGCATTTACCACAGTTTAGATATTGTTATCAAAAAGAATTAGATAAATCCGTTGGATCTAATATAAGTGGAACAGTAGGTTTACAGTTTACAATTGGAGCTTCAGGGCATGTTTCTAAGGCTGGAGTAAAAAGTAGTACTTTACCATCAAATGTTAGAGGATGTGTTGTAAGAGTTCTTAAAGGAATAAAGTTTCCAAGGCCTATGGGAGGAGGAACGGTTGATGTTAATCAGCCATTTAACTTTTATCCTAAAAGACTATAATGATAAGAATTCTTATTATCCTTGTTTTGAGCTCATGTGCTTTAATAGAGCCAAAAAAGTTTGAGGCTTCGCAGGAAGGATTAAAAAAACTGATTAATTATTACTATAATGATTTGAAATTCTGTAGTTCCGAAAGACTCTTAAAAGATAAAACAGTTAAATATTATACTAAGGTAAATTTTTTAATAAATAAAATGGGTAGAGTTGAAAAGATAAAAATGAAATCGACTCCTTTAATGAGTTATGGAGTAAATATCTGTATGAATAAAGTTTTGAAAAAGTTTAAATTTCATCCACCTAAAGATTACAAAGCGATAAGGTTAATTCAATCATTTTATGTTAATTCGTTATAGTTTTATTTTATTATTATTAGCTTCTTGTTCTTCAGATAAAAAAAGTAATGTTTATAGCTGTAAGACTTTTTCGGATCGAGTTGATCAAAGAGCTATTTTAATGAATTTGTCTTCGAGGTCTAAAGACTTTTTAAATTGTTATAAAAATTTTTTAAAATTTGAAAAAGATAAAAGTAAGAATCTAAAAGCTTGTGTAAATCTATCAGTGACTAAGATGGGAAGAGTCAAAGGAGTTACTATAAAAAGACAAAAAGGCTTTCCTACATCTTTAAAGATGTGTATTGAGCAACAGCTATGGAGCTATAACTTTAAGTCTTTGATTCTTTCACAATCAACTTGGATTCAATTTCCAATAGAGTTTAATTAAATTCTTACATCTTAGGGACCTATAGGGCCAAAATGCACTTTTGACTTCATAGTATTTATAAGTATTTTATAATGAGGGGGACATTGTATTGTGGGTTTATATGAACAAATTGATTTTGTTTTATTCAAGCATTGCACTCGTTCTTTTAGTGTCTAAGCTGATATTTTGGTATATCAGCCTATACTCATTTTAACTACTGCTCAACACCTAAAACGACGAATTTATATTCCTTAAATCCAGCAGCTGCTGCTGTGAACATAACTTTTTTTACATAGGAATACTTTAATGATTTATCTACGACTAAATTAGCAATACCACTAAATTTTTTTGCTTCTTTTGTTTGTTTTTGAAGCAACTTAATTTCTTCTTTTTTCTTAACTAATTCGTTGTAAAGGGGAACGATTCTTCTTCCTCCTTGATCGTAAATTACTTTTGGTAGAGTTTGTGTATCTAATACAGTCTTTGAGTCAACCCAAATGGTATCTTTGGAAACCTGTATTAAGACACCAGGTGTATTTATTGAATCGGATTGTGAATTGGGGAGTTCAATACCTTTTGGTACATTTAAAGTGACCCCTGATGAATTATAACTTTTTATTAAAAATATAAGGAGAATAACTAAGATATCTAAGAGGGAAGTGATATCTATTTCTAAAAAACCTTTTTTATTTCTTCTTTTTTTAAATCTTATTGATCGCGCTCTAGACATAAATTAACTCATTAAGTTTCCAAACATTATCTTGTGAAATAATGTTTTAAGTTGAATATCAATACCATCTTTATCTTTAGTGAATATGGAATCATCTGTTTTCTTTAATAATCTAACGGCATCCATAATTTTTACAATCTCTTCGTATGTTAAATCTACTTGAGGTTCAAATACAATTGTTTCTTCATGCTTATACTTCTTTTTAAGAGAAATAAGAACGTCATGAAGTCTTAGAAGATCGTACTCACCTTCTTTTGTCTTTTTTATATTTGTATAAACTCTTTGATTTAAACCTGTTGTTAATAATAAGCCAGACTTCCTAATTTTAAGTGTTAAATTAAGTGGCTTCTTCTTTGTTTTAGGAGGAGGTGTGTTTGAAACGATTGGTACATCACTTCCAATTTCAAAGATTTTTACAAATTGTGCTGACATTAATAAGAAGAAAATTAAAATAAAGATTGCATCTAAAATAGGCACAAGGTTTAAACCACCTTGTGCTTTTTTTACTTTTCTTCTTGTTGGTAATCTATAACTCATCTATAGGCCTTACTTTTCAATTTCCTCTTTTGTTCCAAGTAAATCTAAAAGCTTTACACTGAACTCATCAATTTCATTAATAATTTTTTCAGACTTACCTGATAGAAAAGCATGAATAACCATAATTGTAATAGCACTGATTAGACCAAGTGCTGTTGTGTTCATGGCCTTAGAAATACCTGCGGCAAGTAATTCTGCTTTTTGAGCAGGGTCAACATCGGCAACAGCTGAAAAGGTAAGAATAAGACCTTGAATTGTTCCTAGTAGTCCTAATAATGTTGAAATATTTGCGATTAATTGTAGATAGTTTAACCTGTGTTCTACCTTAGGTACAACTTCTAATGCTGTTGCATCTAATGCATTTTGAATTTGATGGGCGCTTTGCTTTGATCTTTTTAAGCCACTCTTTAGAACCTTTGCTAAAGCAGCTACTGATCCAGAACACACTCTAATTGCTCCTTGTATATCATTAGATAGAACGTATCTTTGAATTTCATTCATAAAAGATGGTCCATCAACATCATAAGTTTTTGATAATTTACTAAATCTTTCTAGAGCAATTGCTAGACCAATTCCCCAGACAACTAAGATGATATACATGAAGACACCACCACCTTGAATAAACCCTGTGATTTGATTAATAAAATCCATTACAACTCCTTATATTTAACTAAAAAATATTTTTGCTTATTGTTATATTTTAAATGAAAAATCAATTAGTTGTAAGTGATAAATATTGCCCAGTAGCAAAATAAAACCTAAGCTAAAAACTTTGCTATATTAAAACTTAAGCGTAGTGCTCGGGTACAATTTGTCTTTCAATGCCTTCGATGAAGATATGAATTAATTTGATATGAATCTCTTGGATTCGATCTGTGACTTTGCAGTCTACAATGATAGGAACATCCACCATATCTTTTAGTTTTCCACCATCTTTTCCTAAAAGACCCACAACGTTCATTCCTTTTTTCTTGGCCATCTCAGTAGCTAAGATAACATTTTCAGAATTACCTGAAGTTGAGATCGCTAGTAGGGTATCTCCATTTCTTCCCCATGCCTGAACATATCGGTCAAAAACGTGCTTGTACCCGTAATCATTAGCTACACAAGTTAGGTGGCCAGGATCTCCCATACTCATAGCACTTATAGGGTCTCTATCTTTTCTATATCGACCAGTAAGCTCCTCTACAAAATGCATAGAGTCGCACATAGATCCCCCATTGCCACATGCTAGAATTCGTCCATCTTTTTTAACAGAGCAAACAAAGTAATCAATAGCATTTTCTATAAGCTTAATATTATCTTCGTTAGCTATAAAGTTGTTAAGAGTATTTTGCGCTTCATTTAGTGAGCTTAAAATATAACTCACTAAATAAGATCCTTAATATTTTTTAAGATTTCAGCTTTTGGTTGATTACCAACTAAAGTACTTTTAACTTCTCCACCTTTAAAAAAGATCATTGTTGGAATACCTCTGATACCATATTTTTGAGCTAGTTCTCCTGCTTCATCAACATTAACTTTTACAACTTTAGCACCTTCGTTTACTTCAGTTGCTACCTCGTCAAGGATTGGAGCAAGAGCTTTACATGGTCCACACCATTCAGCCCAAAAATCAACTAGAACTGGCCTGTCTGAATTAAGCACTTCTGATTCAAAGTTTTCATTTGTAATATTTGTTAAGTTTCCCATAAATTCTCCTTCATTTTCCTAAATAACTTAGCATAATAATTGTAATTTAAATAGTTATTTAGATATCATTATTAACTATCGCGTCATAGGTAAAATCAATCACCTTCTAAATATCTAGAATTTTGTATAAAATAAGTTTATGGATACAAGAAAATATATTTTAAATTCAGGTAAAAGAGTTGCAAGACTTGCAAGAATTATTGCAAAGGCAATAGATTTATTTATTGTATTAATTGTTTCATTGATTTTTTATCCATTTGGAATACTACTGGCGATTTTTTATATCGGGATTAGTGATTACCTTCAAAATGGGCAGTCTGTAGGAAAGAAAATAATGGGTTTTCAGGTAGTTTCCTTAAAAGACGGTAAGCCATGCTCTGTTAAACAATCAATTGTGAGAAATCTACCTATTATAATCCCTGTATTTTTTGCTATAATTCCTTTTTGGGGATGGATATTTTCAATTTTTTTTACGGCTTTAATTATTATTGAGCTCTATTTGTTATTCAAGCTTGACTCTGGGCATAGATGGGGGGATGTAATGGCCGATACAACTGTTATAGGTGATGATCCAAATAGAGTAGACCTTCAAAAACATAAAGAATCTTGGTTTGATTCATCAAAAAATATGTCGCCATGTAACCGTACAAAATGCTAGTATAACTCCAAATTTAGGAGAGATACATGTCACAAAAAAAACTTATCGTTGTAGATATAAGTAGTTTTATTTTTAGAGCGTTCTATGCTGTAAGACCAATGCATAAACCAGATGGAACTCCAGTTAATGCTGCATATGGTGTAATGACAATGCTTATGAAGTTAATAAACTCATATAAGCCAACTCACTTAGTTCTTGCTAGAGATCTTCCTGGAGGGTCTTTTAGAAATGAAAAGTATGAATTATATAAAGCAAATAGAGGGGAGCCGCCTGAAGAGCTAGTTCCTCAGTTTTCAATTATTGAAACTTTAATTGAAAAAATGCAAATGCCAGCTATTGCGATTAAAAACTATGAAGCTGATGATATTATTGGTTCTGTTGTAACTCAATTTGAAAAAGACTTTGATGAAATTTATATCGCTTCTGGTGATAAAGACTTAATGCAATTTGTAAATGATAAAGTCAAAATGCTAGATACTATGAAAGATAAGATTTATGGTAAAAAAGAAGTGTTTGAAAAAATGGGGGTTCATCCAGAGCAAATTGTAGATTACTTATCTTTACTTGGTGATAGCTCTGATAATATTCCAGGTGTAAAAGGAATTGGTGCAAAAGGAGCTGCTACTTTGCTTGCTCAATTTCCAACTCTAGATGAATTAATAGAAAACATTGATGAGATTGCAAACAAAAGAGCAAGAACGGCACTAGAAAAAGATATTGAAGGTGCTCATATATCAAAAGAATTAGTTCAAATTGTAACGAACCTTGATCTTGGATATAAGGCTGAAGAGTTAAAATTCACTCTTGATCCACATGATGACTTTTTAGAATATTTAGATGAGTTAAACTTTAAAAGTATTAGAAATAAAATTCAAAATTCAAATAGTGGATCATCTAATAGCTATAATAGTGTTCAAGTGAATTATGATGTTGTTAAAGATGAAAAAAAATATAATGAAATCATCTCCCATTTAGAAGGTGAGGATCAAGTTTTTATTGAATCATTTTATGCTAAAGAGCAGACTTATCATGATGATATGCCATTTGTATTAGGTATTTCTTCTGCAGAAAAAACTTATGTTGTTTATTTAAATGAAATTAAACCTTATGCTGATTTTATAAGAGATCTATCTGATATAGAAGATATTACTATTATTACAGATAATACAAAGTCATTTTATTATCATGCTAAAAAGAATGATATTGATCTTGATAATGAACTTTTTGATTTAACTCAAGCTCATTTTATTTTAGATCCTGATAAAAAACATGACCTTGCTTCTATTTGTATGGAAACAATGAATGAGTTTGCATTAAGTAAAAAGGAAATGCTTAAAGAAAGCTTAGAAGCTCCAGAAAGTGTTAGAAAGTTTGAATTTGCTATGGCAAAAAGATCTTACTGTGGTCTTAGATCATACCCTTGGCTTTTAAAAGAATTAGCTAAAAAGAAACTTCTAAATATTTATTCTGAAGTAGATGCTCCTGTAAATGAAATCCTAGCAAAAATGGAAGTGGAAGGAATACATTTAGATACTAACTTCTATGAAAAAGTAAAAAAAGAATTTGAAGAACAAATTAATGAAATAGAAACAAAAGTAGAAGAGGTTGCTGGAGAGAAAATAAATTTAAAATCACCGAAACAAGTAGGAGCTTTATTATTTGAAACACTTGAGCTTCCTGTAATCAAAAAGACTAAAACAGGTTATTCTACTGATGCATCAGTATTAGAAACATTAGCTGATATGGATGAATCAGAAATACCGGCTTTAATTATTAAGCATAGAGAAATTGGAAAGCTATTATCAACTTATGTAAATACACTACCAGAGTTAATTGATGATAATAGTGTTATTAGAACACATTTTAATCAAGCCAATGCAGCAACTGGAAGATTATCAAGTGATCATCCAAATCTTCAAAATATTCCAGTAAAAACTGAAAATGGTAGAATGCTAAGAAAAGGCTTTGTTGCTAAAAAAGGTTATCAATTTATTGGAGCTGATTATTCTCAGGTTGAACTTCGTATTTTAGCTCATCTATCTAAAGATAAAGTGATGGTTAATGCTTTTAATAATGATGAAGATATTCACTCTCAAACTGCATCTCAAGTTTTTGATATTGACTTTGAAGATGTAACAAGTGAGCAAAGATCTTATGCTAAGGCGATTAATTTTGGGCTTATGTATGGGCAATCATCATTTGGTTTATCTCAAATGCTAAAAATTTCTCCTAAAGAAGCTAAAGAATATATCACTCAATATTTTGAAAGGTTTAGTAGTGTAAAAGTTTACTTGGACTCATTAAAAGAAGAGTGTGAAGAAAATGGTTACACAAGTACTATTAGCGGAAGAAAAAGAGTTATCAAGGATATCTCTTCAACAAACAGACAAGTAAAAGCTATGGCTGAAAGAATGGCTATTAACACTCCAATTCAAGGAACAGCTGCTGATATTATTAAGATGGCAATGATTGATATTGATCATAAGCTTACTTCAAATAATTTAGAAACAAAGATGATTTTACAAGTACATGATGAATTGATTTTTGAAGCTCCTGATAATGAAGTTGAAAAAGTACAGAGTATTATTAAAGAATCTATGGAAAGTGTAATGGATCTTAGTATTCCGCTTCGGGTTGATGTTAATGTTGGAAATAATTGGTTTGAGCTGAAATAGGATAAAGGAATAAAAATGAGCGAAAAAAATAATAGAAAAAACTTTTGGATTGGAATGTCTTTACCAATAGCAATTTTTATTGGTTATGGAATCTATATGATCTTTTCTTACTCAACAGGAAGAAATGATAATTTCAAAAGAAGATATGGAATGCAATTAGATGAAAAGCAAATGATGGAGGCTCTTATGCCAAGGGGTGATGTTATGAATGCTATGGAAGCTATTGCTGTCGTTAGAGAAAAAACAGATGTTTTGGATACTATAGAAAAAAGAGTAAGCATCAATAAAAATGAAAAAGATTATGGATGGGTGGCTGTTGCTTTAAAAGATGCTCAGATGAAAAACTGGCAAGTCACTATTCGTGAAAAAGAAGTAAAACCTAAACAAGTATGTACTGCTACTGTTATAACTTTTGATTCATCTGTTAAAGACTATAAGTGTTATATTAGTCCTAAATAGTAAATAAATTATTGTTGTGATATATGGCTAATGTAGGCAGTTGAACCACTCGTATGTGTAACTGTTGCACAAACATTTTTTGCTACATATTGATCTGGAAACTGAATAAGTACATTATGCGCTTGAGATCCTGATTGAGCAATAACGTAGTAGCTTCCAATATAATAGTTAATGTCAAAGTCTCCATAACTAGCAGTTAAGTGACCACAAAGTTGGTTTGAATTATTTCCAGTATGGCTTGAGTTTACGCCAGACATTTGAACTGCTTCAACATCAAAACCAGTGCTCGTGGCACCAAATGTACCTTGAGCATAACCTAGTGAGTATGGCGCTTTATTTGAATAGACGCTAACTGTTTTTCCTTGCATATTAAATAAATCTGAAGCCACTTGCTGAGTTTTTGGCATTAGATTTAATCTTTGACTACCTTGCATTTCTAGAATTGCTGAGTTTGAAAAAACTGTAACCTGACCAGTGTAACTATATTTGTATGTACTTGAATCAACACCGCCTGTGTTATTTTCACCACCACAACTTATAAGTACTGTTAGAGATAACATAAATAAAAGAAATTTTTTCATAAACTTTCCTATTAAATTTAACTTCAATTATCTATCGGATAATAATACTTATTACTTGAGTAAAAAGCTTTTAGCGGCAATGAAATCAGTGGCTTAGGTATAAAAAAGCCCGGGAAAATTTCCCAGGCCAATATCAAAAATAGTTATTTTTTGATTTTATTTCGCAGCATGATTAGATAAATAATCAGCTACACCTTCAGCAGTTGGCTTCATTGCTGCTTCACCTTTTTTCCAGTTAGCAGGACAAACTTCACCGTGTTGCTCTGTATATTGAAGAGCATCTACTACTCTTAAAGCTTCTTCAACATTTCTTCCTAATGGAAGGTCGTTGATTGTAGAGTGTTTAACGATTCCTTCTTTATCGATTAAGAATAATCCTCTTAATGCAACTGAATCGTTAAAAAGAACACCGTAGTCTCTTGCGATATTTTTAGTAACGTCAGCTACTAGAGGGTAGTCAATATTTCCAATTCCACCATTATTTACTGGAGTGTTTCTCCAAGCGTAGTGAGAAAATTGAGAGTCAATTGAAACACCTAATAATTGAACATTTCTTTCTTTGAACTCAGCAACTTTAGCGTTAAAAGCTAAGATTTCAGAAGGACAAACAAATGTAAAATCTAGTGGGTAAAAATAAAGACAAACATATTGTCCCTTGTAATCATTTAAACTAACTTCTTTAAAAGATCCATCTTCCATTACAGCTGTAGCTGTAAAATTTGGAGCTGGTTTTGTAACTAATGTAGACATAATAATCTCCTTAAATTTAAGGCCCTTTGGCCAGTTTTCTCCCACGATTATCATCTATTAAGCATTAAGAATACAATAGATATTATCTATTACTACAATAACCAATATCTATGTATTAAATATCAATAACTTCTTGTTTTTTCTGGTTAAATTCAATCAAGTTTTCAGGGATGTAACTTAAAATTTCTTCTTCTAATGCATCTAGTATTTTGTTCTTAACGCTATGTTTACTATGGATTAAGGAAACTTCTCTTGTTGGTATTGGTTTAGAAAACTCTCTTACTAAATTTTTGTGTTTTTTATTTAATGCATCTACTGCCATCTGCGGAAGCAAGGTATAACCACATCCACTAAGAACCATATTTTTTAAAGTTTCAAAGTTTCCTGATTCAAAGTTTATAGGGTTTGTTACTTTCTTATTTTTATTTTGAGAACAAATATTTAAAACTTGATCTCTAAAACAGTTTCCTTTATTTAGAAGCCAAATATCATTTATATCTAAATCTTCTTGCTTCACTTTACTTTTCTTTCCTAGGGGATGGCCATTAGAAGCAAAAAGATAAAAAGGTTCAAAGTAGAGAACTTTTTCAATAATATTTTTTTCGTATAAAGGGGTTACTAGTAAAGCTGCATCAACAAGATCATCCTTTACAAGGGTAATTATTTCATCTGTTGTATGTTCAACAATTTCAATATTTACCTTCGGATACCTTGCCACAAAGCTTTGTAAAAATAATGGAATAATAAAAGGAGATAGAGTTGGTATAACTGCTAATTTAAAGTCACCACTTACTTCATCTTTATTCTGCTCGATAATAGTATAGATTTTCTTATGTTCACTAACGACTCTTTTAGCTTGGTCTAAGATTTGTTCACCTTCGACTGTTAGTTTTATAGGACTATGAGATCGATCAAAAATTATTATTTGAAGTTCTTCTTCTAGTTTTTGAATTTGCATGCTAAGGGTTGGTTGAGTTACATAACACGAGTCAGCAGCCCTTCCAAAGTGCTTGTATTTTGCAACAGCTAAAACGTATTCAAGTTGAGTAAGTGTCATAATTATCCTTTATAGATATTTGATTTATAATACATAAAAACTATGATAAGATCAATTTAGTGAATGCATATATCTTAGCTCTACTTGCAAATTTATCATTTGCTTTTGGATCTCAATTCTTTACTCATTATAGTAGGAGGTTTTCTCCGATATGGATGAATGTATCTAAAGCCTTAGTGGCAGCATTTGCTTTTTGTGCAATTATTTTATTAACTTCTGGTTTTCATGAAATCTCATTATTAAATTTTGGTATCTTTTTTCTGTCTGGTTTTATTGCTTTAGGTATTGGAGATATCTTTTTGTTAAAGGCTTTTTCTAAAATAGGTCCAGGAAGAACAATGTTATTATTTGGATTCCACCCTGTTATTGTAGGGATATTATCGTTTTTTATTTTAGGCCAAATAGTTCCTTCTAGAAAGTTAATAGGAATTGTCTTTTTTCTTGCATGTCTTTTTATTTTCTCGTTAGAAACTTTTAAAAAAGAGGGAAAGTGGGATGTTAGTGGATTAATTTTTGCATTTTTGGGAATGGCATTTGATGCTGTCGGAGTTTTAATAACACGATATGCATTTGATATGAATTCAAATATAACCTCAATGGAAGGAAACTTTTATCGCTGTCTTGGAGCTTTATGCTCATATTTGTTAATAAGGCTATTTATTAATTTTGATTATTTTGGAAACTTAAGAAAACTAGAAACAAAGTCAAAGTTTTATGTGCTTATAGGTGCCTTATTTGGAACAACAATATCTTTAGGCTTGTATTTAAGAGCAATTCAAACAGCTCAAAACCTTGCTACAATCACTGCGATATCTATTACATCTGTGATTTTCGCTTCATCTTTTGAATGTATATGGCAGAAAAAATATCCTTCTAAGTATTTATTGTCTGCATTTGTATTCTTTGCAATTGGTATGAAATTCGTTTTATTTTAGAATCTTAATGAAATCCTAACAAACAAATTAATATTTTATTTGTAATCTCTAGATAGGGGGATTTTATGGCAAAAACGAGCGTAGAGATTTTATTCTATCCGGGAAGGTATTATAGTTCATATACTCTAAGGGATATATCAGATGCACTTTGTAAAGTTGCAGCAAAATGTTTTGAGCAAGTTCCAATTTATCAAGCACTAAGTGGTAAAAAAGAAGATTTATCAAGGACAGTTATTGCTGTTGCAAAAGATCATAATGGAACGATTAAAGGATTTTGTTCCGCAATCATATATAATATAGAAGGTGTGGGAAAGGTATTTCATACTGGTCTTACATGTGTTGATCCAAAGTATAGAGGAGAAGGATTAACACATAAACTTACGAGTAAATTACTAACAAGTTTTATTTTTAAAGAGGCTTTATTTGAAAAAATATATGTTACAAATTGTGCGTGTGTTTTATCAAGTATCGGTAATGTGGCATTGCATTTTGAAAATGTTTATCCATCGCCATTTGGACCTAAAGAGCCGACAGGTGCTTATAAAAAAATAGCACGTGAGATTTCAACTTATTATAGAGATGATATTGCGATAAATGATGATGCTATCTTTGATGAAGTTAATTTTGTATTTAGGGGAAGTGTCGAAGGTACTGTTTTTCAAAAATCACAAGCTGATACACGCTTTTATCACCGTAAAAGCTATATTAATGAATACTATCGAAAACTACTTAATTTTGATCGAGGAGATGAAGTTCTTCAAGTTGGACAAGTTAGTGCTCTTACATTTGTAAAATATATAATAAAAAAATACTTAAGGTTTTTTAAGAAAAATACAAAGATTGAGCATGACTATGCAACTTCAAACTAATGAATTAAGCCTCGATTTTTTAGAAAAAGTTGTCAATATTGATAGTCGTTCTAATAATAAAGATGGAGTATCATTAGTTCAAAAGAACTATTTGTCCTACTTAAGACAATTAGGACTTTCTACTCAGTTTGTAAAAAATGATGTTTGTGATAGTGCAGATTTGTTATTAGGCTCTATTCGCGGAAATTCACATTTTAAATTAAATCTCATTTGTCATGCAGATACGGTTATTGGTCCAAGCTCAAATGAGTTTCGTTATTCAGATTGTGCAAAGTTTTTGTATGGAGCTGGTATTGCTGATAACAAATCTGGGGCATTAATTGCAATGTTAGGCTTAGAGTATTATCTAAATAAAGTTTCTAAAAATAAATTAAATATAAATTTTATAAGTTCTCCTAATGAAGAGCTAGGTTCAATTGGTTTTCATAATGTTTTTAAAAAATTGGGACAAGAAGCTGTTTTGTCATTAGGCTTTGAGCCTTCAATGCCTGATGGTTCTTTGATTCACTCTCGAAATGGAAATCGATGGTATAAGCTTCATATAAAAGGACAGGCCTATCATAGTGGAAGAGCAAAAAAAGGGCATATGAATGCAGCCCATGACTTATGTTCGATAATATCTTGTATTCAAACACAAATGAGTTTGAGACAAGATGTTACATGTAATGTGGGACAGATTATTGGTGGGCATAGCTTTAATACTATTTGCAATGATATTATTGCAAAAATAGATACTCGTTTTAATTCTTTTGATGGAAGACTATTTATTGATAAATTATTTTCTGAAAAATATGATGAAGTTTTACAGGAGTGCACGACTAATAATATTAAAAATGATGTATCTATTAGTATAGAGGATGATTGCCCTCCAATGCCTAAAACAGATCTTTCTAATTCATATCTTTATCTATATACTCAAACCTTAAGAGAAATCTCTAATATTAGTTACTCAAGTGTTCATTGTGGAGGGGCAGCTGATATTAATCATTTTTGTCATGATAAGGGGGCTTTCCTTGATGGGTTAGGTGCAATTGGAGCAAATATGCATCGTAAAGATGAGTATATCGAAGTTGATAGTATTAAAACCAAATCAATTGCTCTAGGAGAATACTTATATTCCATCAATGAAATGATTTAATGAAAAAAATATTACGTTTAGTTTTAGTTGCTTTTTTTATTTTATGTTTCTTTGTATTTGGAAGCGTAATTACTATTATTACTCCAAAAAATTCTTTAAAAAGAAAGCTTCGTTTGTCGTATATGGTTTCGATGATTAGTAGATGGATTTTAAAGTTTCTATCTATTGAAGTCGAAGTTATAAATAAGCAGGAAGTAAAGTCATCTTTTATTGTGGCCAATCATTTATCATATATAGATATATTTATTATTTGTGGAGCATATCCATGCGCTTTTGTAACTAGTATTGAAATGAAAAAAACTCTATTCTTAGGTCAGATAACATCTTTAGCAGGTTGTATCTTTGTTGAAAGAAGATCAAGAGATAATATTCATAAAGAGATTCAAAAAATTAAAGATGTTTTAGATTACGGTTTAAATATAGTCGTTTTTCCTGAGGCAACAAGTACAAATGGGGAACAAATGTTACCATTTAAAAGATCACTATTTGAATCAGCTATGTTATCTGGTTGCAAAACAAGACCTTTAACTTTAAATTATAAAACAATCAATGGTGAAAAACTCTCTAAGCAAAATAGAGATTTAATTTGTTGGTATGCAGATATGGAGTTTGCTCCTCATCTGTTAACTCTTGCAGGACAGGGAAAGATAACATCTACATTAATGACTCATGATGCTTTAGATTCAACCGAATTTAATGATACAAAAGAGCTTAGAGATAAAGCATTTGATATTATCTCTAAGCATTATGAAAAAATAGTTTAAAGTAGGGATTTGATATCAGCTTCTGACATATGCCCATGATGTGGGTTATGTCCTTCAACAGCTGGTTTTCTATCAAATTTAGATCCAATTTTTCCAAAGACATATTTGTCAAAGTCTTTTTGAAAACTTTCTCCTGCATACTCTTTAAGATCTTTAATAAAGTCTTTTGTTGTAACTGTTGTGTATTTTCTTTTTTGAAAGTACATTCTAAGAAAAGCCTTTAAACCTGCTTTTCCCATTTTTTTTAGTTTATGATCGAGATAAGCCATAAAAGCTCTTCCTTTTTCATAGGAGTTACTGTCTGTTTTTCTAGTATAGATATTATGATTACCAAGATTAAAATGATTAAAACCTACATGAGAGCTAGATTTATGTCCTTTATCTCTCCAGCTTGCAATAGCTTCATCCATCCATCCAGAGTTTCCATTTGCTGGAATCATTCCTTTTGCAAAGTAACTATGCTGAAGCTCATGTCCTAGTGAGATATAGGATGTAACTGTTGCTCCATTATATTCCATTCCACCTTTTAGTTTTGTTCCATATATAATAAGGTGGGGATGTGGCCAAGGACCATAGTCTCTTTCTAATTCTTTTAAAACTTTAATCGTCTTTTTTGCATAAAATCTGTTTCGGAGTCTTGATCTAGAATAGATAACGACAGGAATTTTCCTTCCATCGATAGAGTTATACTTGAACCTTAGACGAATGAATTTTCTTATGGGGACAAGGTGAAAGTATACGGCTGAGGCTGTATAATAACTTGGAAAAACTGCTTCAAAATAATTCCAAGAAATTGTTTTTACATTACCATTGGCAAATATATTATGGGTCTTTTTTGTATTTACAACTTTTACTCTAAATGTCATTTGATATTGATCGTATTCATAGTTAGATGGAACATATCTTTCAAGAAACATTCTATCTGTTAGATCTTTTATGAAAAAACCAGAAGAGACACCTCGTCTTTTGTAAACAGTTCCATTATCAATCGGTGTTGATATTCTAAAGGAATGAATACCTTTTTTTACAATAGCAAGAGCAATTCTTACTTTTGATACACCTCCAGGAACATCAATTAATTCATGTTTAACATTCTTTCCATTTAATAGTACTTTTGTAGGTTTTATTACAGAGTCAAATATTGGGAAACCTGAATTTTTAGCTTCGAATAAAATTGTTGTATCGGCATAAGCTTGTTTTGATTTATGATCATATGTTAATTGATATTTTGCTTTTTTAAAGTCAACAAAAACAGCTTGAGAACTTTTATATTTAAAAGGAGGTGGTGCTTGTTCAAATCTTGCAAATAAAGATGTAGAAAATAAAAAAGTTAGTAATATTATTTTCATAGAGATCTCCTCGATACTTTATTATGACAAGCTTGATTTAATACCCATGAAAAAATTCTTCTTCTCACTTTCCCAAAAGTATACTCTGGATGAAATTGAACACCTAGCACCGGCCTATCCGTCCATTCAATTGCTTCAGCCACTTTTCCTTTATGGGATAGAGCTGTGAGTTTTACATTTGGCCATCTATCTTGATGTTGTTTAAAATAATCAACTCTTGGGCCTTGGTGATGAATTTCAACACCTCTAAATCTGTTTTTGCCCATAATCTTAAATATTTCACTATCTTTAGATTGAACATAGATTTTATCTAAATTATATTTTCTATTTTTAATTCCAAGTTCTTCTTTAAGATCAATATAGAGCGGAACACCTTGAGATACAGCAAGAAGTTGCATTCCTCTGCAGATACCGAGAATAGGAGTTGTTTTTAAAGATTGATCTTTAAAGTAGTCCATTAAAACTTTATATTCGAATGGGTCTCGCTTTGCACCCTCACTAGAATAGTTAACAAGGTAATCAAGTTGTGTAATCTTATCTCTTAGTGGTTTTTCAACTTTAGAAATATAGTATTTTGGATTAATATCAGCTCCTCCAGGAATAATAATAGCATCAACAGAATTTAAGTCCGGTGTAGCATAATCAGAATATAGATTTACCAGTTTTAGTTTATACCCCTTTTTTCTAGCAAACTTTTTTAAGGCCCAACGATTAAACCTTCCACAGTCTTTGGTACAGCCAACTGTAAGAGTTTCACTTTTTTCTAATTTGCATTTGCTATAATTAAATGGGCTTGCTTGGACAAAAGAAAAATTAACTAAAAATGCAAAAAATAAAATTGCAGATAAAATGGTAATTTTCATAAAACCTTCCTAGTAAAAATAATCCAGTTATTATTTTAATAGGAACAAAGAAGTATCACTAGAAGGGGAAAATAGTGTCTATTTGGGACTAAAGCTTATTTATTTGAAAGTCAACTTTTGCATCTATTGCTCTTAAACTTGTATCGTTAATGATTTCAAGAGCTATTGATTTACCTTCAAATATAACATCTTGATATCCGACATAATAAGTCAGAGTTGTAGGGCTAATCTCACTGTCATAGCAAGAGTCAAATTCAAAGTGTTCATGTTTGTTAGAAGGTAAGTAGTCACAGTAGTAACCATAATTAAGCTCGCCTATATAATCAAAGTATATTCTTGCTACTTGGCCTGATGCATAACCAAGGGTTGTTTTTACATATTTTGGTATTTTAACTTCACTTGTATAAGAAAATTCAAGAAAAGCCATTTTTCCAGATGTTGTTCTAAGTGTTGTTGAATATTCTGTTAGACCAGTTTGAACATCAATTATATCATTTGCTTGTGATGTATTTTCTATCTTTTTTCCACAACTAACAAAGCAAAGTATTGCTGCTGTGCAAAGAAGATTTGTAAACTTTTGTACAAAACTAATCATTATTATTTTCCTTAAAATAAAATTTCTAAATAGCTAATCGGCAAATTTTTTCAAAAATTTAACCTGGCCAAGGCTTGACACTAATGAAATTATGCTCATGTTATTTGCATAGGTTAATCTTAAATAAAGGAGTATATATGTCAGTTAAGCCATTACACGATCGTGTGCTTATTAAAAGAATTGAAGAAGAAACGACTACGGCGGGTGGAATCATTATTCCTGATAGCTCTAAAGAAAAACCAGCTCAGGGAGAAGTGATTGCTGTTGGCTCTGGTTATAGGAATACAGATGGTTCTGTTACAGCTTTATCTGTTAAGCAGGGAGATAAAGTTCTTTTTGAAAAATATGGTCATTCAGAAGTGAAACTTGAAGGGATTGACTATCTAATGATGAAAGAAAGTAGTATTTTAGGAATTTTAAATTAGGAGTAATTAAAAATGTCAGCAAAAGAAATTAAATATAGTGAGAATGCAAGAAATTCAGTTTTAAATGGTGTAAATGCTTTAGCTAATGCAGTTAAAGTTACTTTGGGACCAAAAGGTAGAAATGTTGTTATTCAAAAAGCATTTGGAGCCCCTCATATTACAAAAGATGGGGTATCCGTTGCAAAAGAAGTAGAACTTGAGGATGCCTTTGAAAATATGGGAGCGCAGCTTGTTAAAGAAGTCGCTCAAAAGACTAATGAAGATGCAGGGGATGGTACGACTACGGCAACAGTTTTAGCACAAGCAATTTATAGAGAAGGAGCAAAACTAGTAGCTGCTGGACATAATCCAATGGATCTTAAGAAAGGAATCGATAAAGCAACAGCTGAAGTTATAAAATATTTGAAAGATAACTCTAAGATAATTGAAACAACTGAAGAGATTGCTCAGGTTGGATCTATCTCAGCAAATAATGATAGTGAAATTGGGTCGATGATTGCTGAAGCTATGGAAAAAGTTGGAAAAGAGGGTGTTATTACTATTGAAGAGTCAAAAACAGCAACGACTTACTCTGAAGTTGTTGAAGGGATGCAATTTGATAGAGGATACTTATCTCCTTATTTTGTAACAAATTCAGAAAAAATGTTAGTTGAATTTGATAACCCTTATATCTTAATTACAGATAAAAAGATTTCTTCAATGAAAGAACTTGTGCCTCTTTTAGAGCAAGCTGTTAAAGCATCGAGACCACTTTTAATTGTTGCCGAAGATATTGAAGGTGAAGCACTTACAACTTTAGTTGTGAATAAGTTAAGAGGAACATTAAATGTTTCAGCCGTTAAAGCTCCAGGATTTGGTGATAGAAGAAAAGAGATGTTAAAAGACTTAGCAGTTTTAACAGGAGCGACTGTTATTTCAGAAGAAGTAGGGATGAGCTTAGATTCAGCAGACCTTTCAGCTTTAGGGACGGCAAAGAAGATAACTATAGATAAAGAAAATACAACAATTGTTGATGGAGCTGGAAATCAGGCAGATGTTAATGATAGAGTTGGACTAATAAAATCTCAGATAGAGCAAACAACTTCTGATTATGATAGAGAAAAGCTTCAAGAAAGATTAGCAAAGTTAGCAGGTGGAGTTGCTGTTCTTTATGTTGGTGCTCCTACTGAAGCAGAAATGAAAGAGAAAAAAGATAGAGTTGAAGATGCTTTAAATGCGACAAGAGCAGCTGTAGAAGAAGGTGTTATTGTTGGTGGTGGAGCTGCTTTGACTCATGCGACAAGAGCACTGGAAAATCTTGCAACAGGAAATTCGGAACAAGATTTTGGAGTAAAAATTGTAAGAAGAGCAATAGAAGAACCACTTAGACAAATTTCTCATAATGCTGGAAAAGAAGCATCTGTAATTGTTAATGAAGTAAAAACAAATACAGACTTTAAATTTGGTTATAATGCTAGAGATGATAAATTTGAGGATATGGTTAGTGCTGGAATTATTGATCCAACAAAAGTAACAAGGTCAGCTCTTCAAAATGCGGCATCTGTTTCTGGGTTATTGTTAACAACAGAGACAATGATTGCAGATATTCCAAAAGAAGAAGGAGCTGCTCCAGCGATGCCTCCAATGGGTGGTATGGGTGGAATGCCAGGTATGATGTAAAATAAATAAGGGCCTTTTAAGGCCCTTTTTTATTTTAAATAGTATTTAGTAGTGCTCTTTCTACTTATGCGATAGCCAGCAAGAAATATGCTAGACGTTCGAAGAAAAAGAAGTCTTTTCTAATAAATCCATCAGTAAAATATCCCATTGAAAAAAGAGTCTGTATTTAAAGCTTGGTTATATTATTATTGAACAGAATGATAATTCTTTTAAAATGGGCAAGGAGATCTAAGCACATCCAAACATTTCATTACACCTGACAAAAATACTTGGCCATTTGTATAAATTATGCCAAAATTGTAAATCCAGGGAGAGGGAAGAGTATTTTTGGTCTAGGGATGGACCTTTTTTCCTATTACATCTAAAAACATCCAATTTTTAAGTATTTAGTCCGATATAGTCTTTGATGAATGAGCAAAGAACAGATTGGGTATATTTTTTAAATTTGACGGCTAAGGTTCCAAGTCATTTTTTTCACCTTGATGCTTTTATAAAGCCTCATGGGCTTTCAATGATTCCTATGGGCCTAAATGATCTTTTATCTTTTACAAATAGTGGAGATGACTGCCATATTTTTATTTTTATTAATTCATTAGCAAGAAAAAATTATTTTAATAAAAGAGTTCGTAAAATTTTAAAATACTTAATTAAAAAACATGGTGTTCATATCTATATTTTAAGCTCTTTTGATAATACCTCAGATCGATATATTTATGGTAAGAGTGGAAAATATCATTTTACGAGATTGCCAGTTGGCTTAAATGCTTATGCTACAGCTCTTGCAACAGCAATTCGTAAAAAAGATGAAGGTTTAAATAAGTGGCCAGGGGCTAAGAGAAGAGTAAACCTATATGGGGAAAAACTGTGAAGTCTACATTATCGGATTTAGAGCAAAGATATATTCTTATTTTTAAAATAGATGCTATGAATTTATATAATAGAATATCGATGAGAAAAGAAGAATATATTGAGGCATTTTCACTAAAAAGAAATAGAGCCGTTTTTAAAGAGGTTTTTGAAAATCGTTATCAAAAGGCGGATGCTAAAGATCTTTCTCATTGTCCAATGGAAGTAATTGAAGTTCTTAATGAGTTTTACACACATATTGATGATCTTTATTGGTATCTTAAAACAACTCAGGATATGCCTAATACTATTGAAGACGAAGTTTCAAGAAAAGTCACAAAGATCGGCAAACTATATGAGACAGTGGCCTTGTTTATTGACGCGTATCTAAGCGGAAAAAATATATCTGAGTTTGAGCAGGTTCAGCCAAGTGATATCCATGACTTAGAGTTTACAACTCACGGTGAAAAGACGCTTGTAGAAAAGACAACTGACTTTATCGTAGATGAGGAGTTTGCTGACTTATTAGAAGATGATATTAAGTAGTACAATCTTCATACATATCTAGAAAATCTATAAAAAACATTGTAAATCTACTGCCAATGAAGTTTTTAATTCTTATTTTATTTACATTAAATGTATTGTCCAAAACTCCTATTTCATTGAGGAGATTAAACCAACTCTCTGGAGATAGGAGTGCAACATCTATTCAAAGATCTGCTTGGGATAGAAGATATAGCAAAAAATCATATATATATGGAAAGTCGCCAGCAAAGTTTTTAGCTGAGAACTTTGATTATATTGCACCTGAAAGTAATATCTTAGATATGGGAATGGGTGAGGGAAGAAATGCAGTTTTCTTAGCGACTAAAGGACATAAAGTAACGGGAATTGATATTAGTTCGGTTGCTGTGGCTAAAGCAAAACGTCTTGCTAGTGAAGCTGGGGTTAAAATAAAAGCAATTGTTGCTTCATTTGATTCTTATTCAATTAAAAAAAATAGCTTTGATGCAATAATTTGTTTTTATTACGTAGATAGAAAGTTAATAAAAAAAATAGTGAGTTGGTTAAAGCCTGGAGGTGTTCTTATTTATGAAGGACACACTCTTGCTCAAAAAGTAAAACGTGATCATAAGAGAAACCCTGATTCTTACTATTTAAAATCAAGGGAATTGCTGACAATGTTTCCTGGTTTAAAACTCTTAAAGTTTGAGCAGCCTGAGCATGAAAAAGAATTTAGATCTAGTGTTATATATAAAAAGGATAAAAAATAATGGCCATTTATAAATCAACAAAAAGATTTTCTGGATTTCCTTGTACGCATAGACAGTGGAGGGCTGATTCCCATTGTCGGTTTGTTCATGGCTATAGTAGAGAGTTTTACTTTGAATTTGCTTCTAAAAGTATGACCGATGAGTTTTGGGTTATGGACTTTGGAGGTTTAAAAGATGTTAAAGCTTGGCTAGAAGATATGTTTGATCATACTTTTTTATCTTCTGAAGATGATCCATATTTAGAAACCTTTAAGCAGCTAGATGAACAAGGAGTTATTCAGTTAAGAGTTCTTCCTAATGCTGGTATGGAAGGAACAGCTAAATTTGTATATGATCATGTAAGTAAAATGGTTGAGAAAAAAACTAAGGGGAGAGTTTGGATAACAAAAGTAGAAGTTCGAGAAAATGAAAAGAACTCAGCTTTTTATATTCCAGAATAAAATACTCCAGTTTAAAAACCTTTAATATAATTGGCTATTCAGTATAATATTACTATGCACTTTTTAGTAATACTATTAGTATCCCTTTCCTGTTTTTCTACAGAATACAAGTTAGATGAAGACACAGCGAAGTTTTCGGCTAGAATAACAAGACTTAATAAAAGCGCTAAGCTTATGCGTCTTAAAATTTCTTTTGAAAATGCAAAATTTCTTCGTAAGAGCGATAGAATTGAATTTTGGAATGAAACTTACCCTAATAAAAAATGTATGTCTTATGTCCTTGGAAGATCAGCTGAGTATTTGCTAGTTAAAGTACCTAAATATAATGAATGTATTCATAATATGCATTTAACTACTGGAACTTATTTACATCTCTACAGTGAAGATTTAGAAAAAGGAATTAAGATTGGCAAGGGGCTTGTCGAAATCTTAATAAAGAAGAAGTTTGCCTTACAAAGTAAAATGAAAAGATATAAAAATGAGTTGAATTCTCATATTGAAAAAGTTGAACTTGTAAGTAAAAGATATCAAGTCTTACGCGAGAAATTAGATTTAGAACTTAAGGAACAGTTAGCTGCTTTAGAAGAAGATAAAGTTAAGAACTTTCAAAATTTTAATGGGACAAAGGCAAAGTTAGATGATCTTATGTTTAAGTTAGAACAATATCGTGTTTATGATCAGAATTTAACCGAAGATCGCTGGAGTCTTGACCCTAAATTGTATTTCAAAAAATAGATAAGGAAATTAGAAATGAAATTTATAAGTTGGATGCTTATGTTCTTTATTATGGCATCTTGTAGCAAAAGACCACGTAAAAATACAGCTTTTTATTTAAATATTGGAGGTGAGCCAACTTCTCTTCATGCTTTTAATGCAGTTACTGATGGCTATACGAGTGTAGTCATGGGTTATAGTGCTGAGAGTTTATTAGCTCGAGATTTGGATACATATGAGTGGAAGCCGGCATTAGCAACCTCATGGAAAATCAGTGATGATAAAATGAAGTTTACTTTTAAACTTCGCAAAAATGTTTTTTTTCATGATGGAACAAAAATGAGTGCTGACGATGTGAAGTTTTCGTTTGATGCTATTTTTGATGATAAATATAAAGCTATTGCTGTAAGAAGTTTTTATGAAGGAATTAAAGAAGTTGAGGTGTTAGATTCTCATACAGTTGTCTTTCATGCGAAAGATAAAAGTTATAAAAATTTTACGACTGCTGCTGGTATGCTTATTTTTTCGAAAAACTTTTTTTCTCAAAATAAAAAGAAAAGTTTCTTTAATAAGAACATTATTGGAACGGGACCATATAAATTAGATCTTTATAAAAGAGGCTCTCGAATAGTACTTGTTAAAAATAAAGATTGGTGGGGGTATTCTTTACCAGAACAAAAAGAGTGGAATTTTGAAAAGATCGTTTTGAGATTTGTCGCAGATACAAATGTTGCTTTAGAAATGCTTAAAAAAGGAGCTTTAGACTTTTTAGCGGTTTCTCCAGAGTACTATGTGAAGAAAATGAATGGCAAGCAATGGTCAAAAAAAGTACACAAAGTTAAGGTTGAAAATAGTTCGCCTAAAGGATATAGCTGGATAGGTTGGAACTTATTACACCCTATTCTAAAAGACAAAAGGGTTAGAAAAGCTCTTTATATGCTTGTAAATAGAAAGCTTATGATCGAGAAATTTGAATATGGTTATTCAACTCCATTAGCTGGACCAGTATATCCGCAGAG
The DNA here is from genome assembly GCA_025210745.1 of Bacteriovoracaceae bacterium. GTDB lineage: Bacteria > Bdellovibrionota > Bacteriovoracia > Bacteriovoracales > Bacteriovoracaceae > CAKZJW01. The sequence continues at coordinate 142,861 of JAOARC010000050.1, read as the reverse complement.
TCCCTATGCTGTAGATGTTGAGCCAGTAAAATTTAATCTAAAAAAGGCGGCAAGTCTACTTGCTGCTGCTGGTTGGAAAGATACGGATGGTGATAGAGTCTTAGATAAAATTATTGATGGTAAAAAAGTAAAATTTTCAATTACTATTTTAGAACCTTCTGATTTTTTTATGAAATACTTAACTGTCTTTAAAGAAGATGCAAAAAAAGTTGGAGTAGAACTTAATTTAAAAAGAGTGGAGTGGAACTCTTTTATTAAGCTTATAGATGAAAAAAAGTTTGAAGCTATTAGGCTTGCTTGGACGGCAGTTATTGATTGGGATCCTACTCAAATTTGGCATTCAAAGTCAATTAATGGAGGCTCCAATTTTATAAGCTTTAAAAATAAAAGAGTTGATGAAATTTGTGATAAAGCAAAATATATTCATGATAAAGAAAAAAGAATAGAGCTTCTCAAAGAGGCTCAAAAAATTATTATTGATGAAGCCCCATATGTTTGGTTTACAAATAAAGCCTCTACTATGTATGGGCATACGGATAGAATAAAAAAAGAAAAAAATACATATAAATATGGTGTAGGAAACTCTTTTTGGAAGTTTAAAAGATTAATAAGAGAGGCAAACTAATGCTAAAGTATTTATTTAGAAGAATGATTCTTATGATCCCTACTTTAATTGGAATAACAGTTGTTGTTTTTGCTATTGTAAACCTTGCCCCTGGCTCTCCAGTAGAGCAAAAGCTACAGCAATTAAGATTTTCTGGAAGTGAGCAAGGCTCTTCAAAAGCGGGAAGTGCAACAGTATCAAAAGAAATCTTAGATGCTTTAAATAAGCAATATGGTTTTGATAAACCACTTTACGAAAGATATTGGATTTGGCTTAAGAATTTATCAACTTTAAACTTTGGAGAGTCGTTTACTTATGAAGAAGATGTACTTGATGTTATTATGAGTAAATTTCCTGTTTCTTTACAATTTGGAATTGTTTCTTTGATTTTATCTTATCTCATATCAATACCTCTTGGAGTTCTCAAAGCCGTTTGGAATGGCTCAACGTTTGATACAATATCGAGCTTTATTTTATTTTTAATGTATTCAATTCCATCCTTCATGCTTGCAATTGTTCTTATTGTATTTTTATCAGGAGGAAGCTTTTTGGATATTTTTCCTATTGGAGGACTTTATTCTGACTTCTATGATGAAATGAATGATTTTGAAAGAATTGTTGATAGAATACACCATTTTATCTTGCCTCTTGTTTGTTATACGATAGGCTCTTATACGACTTTAACAGTTCTTATGAAAAATTCTTTAATGGATGAAATAAAGAAGGACTATATAAGAACAGCTAGAGCAAAAGGACTTTCTGAAAAAGTTGTATATCTAAAACATGCTCTTAGAAATGCTCTTATTCCAATTGTTACGGGAATAGGAGGTTTTTTATCTGTCTTTTTTGCAGGATCTTTACTTTTAGAGACAATTTTTCAATTAGATGGAATGGGACTTTTAGGGTTTAATTCTATTTTATCGAGAGATTATAACGTTATTATGGGGCTTGTTTTTATTCAAAGCTTTTTAATGTTAATTGGAAATATCTTAAGTGATATAGCTTATGTTTTAGTCGATCCAAGAATTGATTTTAATTAGGATAATATAATGATTGAAAAAAGAATAAAAAATGAACAAACGCTAAAAAAGTGGAGGCGTTTTAAGCAAAAAAAAATTTCATTTTATAGCGCATGTTTTATTTTAGTTTCGTGCTTGTTTAGTTTTACTGCTGAAATTTGGGCAAATTCAAAGCCATTATATTTAAATTTTAATGGAAAAGCTTATTATCCTATTTTCAAAGATTATGATGCTAAAGAGTTTGGCAAAACAGATATTTTAATTGTTGATTATAAAGAATTAAAATTAAAAAAATCAGACTTTGCAATATGGCCAATTATAAAATGGGACCCGTATGAATCAAATAAAATGGTCGATGAATATCCTTCACCTCCATCAAAGGAGAATCTTTTTGGGACAGACGATAGGGGACGAGATATATTTACAAGACTTTTATATGGTCTACGTTATAGTATTTCATATGCATTGCTAGTGTGGATTTTAACTTTTTTTCTAGGAATTATTTTTGGTGGTGCACAAGGGTATTTTGGAGGTAAACTTGATTTATATGGGCAAAGAGCAACAGAAATATTGAGTACAGTTCCGCAGCTTTTATTGCTTATTATCCTTATTGCTATTTTTCAGCCTTCTTTAACTTTACTCGTTATAATAACGAGTATATTTGGTTGGATACCAATTAGTTATTATGTTAGAGCAGAGTTTTTAAAAAATAGAAGATTAGAGTTTGTTGAAGCTGCTAGAAGTATTGGAGCTGGTCATTTTAGAATTTTCTTTAAGCATATCTTGCCAAATTCTCTTAGCCCAATTATTACGTTTTCACCTTTTGCAATAGCAGGTAGTATTGCAGCTTTAGCAAGTCTTGATTATTTAGGTTTTGGCTTAAGTGCTCCAACACCTAGTTGGGGTGAATTACTTGCGCAGGCGCAAAAGAACTTTACAATTGCTTGGTGGCTTGCTTTATTTCCGTCAGCTGCTCTTTTTAGTATTTTAACTTTATTTTCTTTAGTTGGTGAGGGGGTAAGAGAAGCTTTAGATCCTAGGTCTAATTAAGTTTAAACTGTTCTCCTAAAATTTTTATAACTTCATAGGAAGAATCATTACATAAATCATGTCCTGCATTTGGAACTTCTATTAGCTTTAACTTCCAGTTTTTAGCTAGATTCTTAGAGCAATTGGGACTAACGAGATTATCAGAGAGGCCTACGCCTAGTATGGCATTGCTAAAAGGATTTTCTTTCGGTGCAGAGTAAGTGGCTGCAGCCCACATTTGCCTGATCGTATTCATAAAACTAACGGGACGTTTTTTTCTAATATCTACCCATAAATCCATTAGTTCTTTTTTGTGATCGATTTTTTTGGAAATAATCATAGAATAGATATTTTCTTCGATGGATCTAGGATCTGTTAAAAAAGCATACTTAATATACTTAAAAATATTCTTAAACAAAAATCTTTCATATATAGGACAATGGCCTTTTAAACTAGTATTAAAAATGATCATTTTTGTAAAATCTTTTGGAAATAAACGAGACCATTCTGTCATAACCATTCCACCCATAGAAACGGCAATAAGAAAATTATTCTTGTAATTATCTTTCTTGGATAAGAACTTTTTTCTTGCATGAAGTACGTAGTCTTTAATATTTGTGAAAGAATCTTGTTTGTAAAACTCACCATTACCCATTAAGTCCAAAGCGTGAACATCAACATTAGGGTATTTCTGTTTAAATTTGTCTATAAAAAGTTTAGAATGAGCATTTTCTCTAATTAAACCTCTTACTACCCATAGGGCTGATTTTTTTTCTGAGGAAAAAGCACTATTTTGATTAAAAGAAAGAAAAGTTATTGCTAAAAGAAAAAGTCTCATCATATACTTATGTAGTTTAAACCAATATAAAGGATATGAAAATGGTGGTATTTTTTGCTTTTGTTCTAACTTTTTTATTAGATGGGACATTACTATATCTATTTAGAAGTAAGTATCCATTTTCAAAACCAAGCTCTTTATACAAAAAAGTAGAATATATTTTAGGTGTTCTTGTTTTATTTGTTATTAGCTTTGCCGTCATTAGAGCATCGCTAACTTATATGACAAGATAAATATTAAAAGTATAATTTTCTTGTAAGTAATTGCCACCACATTAAAAAGTCAGCTCTAAAGCTATACAGAGGGTATTTAAAAGTTGCAGGCTTATTTTTTTCAAATCTAAAGTGCCCAATCCAGGCAAAGCCATATCCAACAAATGGACAATAGAGTAAGCTATAAAAATTATTCGTTAAAAAGGCACCTATAACGATCATAATAACTAATGTTGTACCTATAAAATGCAATAACCTGTTCGTTTTATCAGAGTGTTCTTTGAGGTAAAATGGGTAGAACTCATCAAAACTTTGAAATTGTTTATTCATTAGATTCTTCCTTTGGTTCTTCTTTAATATCTCTTAGTAGTCTTGATAGTGATGGAGGAGCAATCCCTAGGTAAGATGCTAAATAAGTTTTAGGTATTCTATTCATATCTAGGTAAGGATTTTTTAGACATTTTTTTAATCTATCTTTAGCATTATAAAGAACAAATTCAATTTCTCTTTTTGTTTTTCTCATATAATTTCTGAGTAAAACTTCTTTGTAAATTCGAGACCACGAAGAACTTAAGGCCATGACTTGCTTAAATTGATCTATATTTATTGTATATAGCTCGCTATCTTCTAATGCTTGTACTGAGACCATAGATGAAGATTCTTCCCAGGATAAAAAGAAGTCTAGAATAAATCCTTTTTCACTTATAAAAGAAAAAGTTCTTTCTTCTCCTTCACTGTCAATAAGATAGATTCTAAATAAGCCTTTGGAGACTACGGCTAGGTCGCTACAACTATCAAAGTGTTGAAAGAAGTGTTCACCTTTTTTAACAACTTTTTTTACAAGATATGTTTCTATTGTTTCCCAATCATTAATAGGTGAAGGTGTTAAACTTTGAAAGTGCTCTTTAAGTTCATCTGTTAATTGTGCCATATTTTTTCTCTACAATATTATATATTCTAGAAATTTTATCTTTAAATATACACATTTACAAAGATTACAGAGCTTTTAACTCAACTTTTACTGTTTTAATTTTACTTTTACGTTTGTAAGTAATTGTAACTACGTCTCCAATTTTATACTTCTCTAGAGCATGGTATATATCATCAAGAGTTGAAACAGCTTGAGAATTTACCTTTAAAATAATATCTCCAATATAGATCCTTCCAAACTCATCTTTCATCATTCCTTTTAATCCAGCATTATCTGCAGCACCATCAGGAATAATATATGTTATGGGAGCACCTTCTTGAATAGAGAACCTTCTTTTTTTATGTTCTTCCAAAATACCTATACCTAAAGCTGGACGTATAACTTTACCAAACTCAATAAGTTGGGGCGCAATACGAGAAATTGTATCAACTGGAACAGCAAAGCCTAATCCTGCACTGGAGCCAGAGGTTGAGAAAATCATTGTATTCATCCCAATAAGTTCACCAGAGGAATTTAATAAAGGACCCCCTGAATTACCTTGGTTAATAGCGGCATCTGTTTGGATCATATTATGTATTTTTACGCCACCTATACCATCTATTTTTCTTCCTAATGCTGAGATTATACCTTTTGAAATAGAATGATCTAATCCAAATGGATTACCAATTGCAACAGACATTTGTCCAACAAGTAAGTTGCTAGATTTTCCAACTGTAATTGCCTTTAGAGTTTTAGGTTTATCTGTTAATTTTAAAACAGCAATATCTTTTCTTGGAGCTGTTCCAATAAGTTTTGCTTTGTATTGTTTTTTATCATTATGAAAAGTAACGATAAAAGAATTACCTCCCTGAACGACATGAAAGTTGGTCACAATGTACCCATCTTTATTCCATACAAAACCAGTCCCAGCTCCCTGGGGAACTTCTACTTTTCCATAGAAAAAACTATCTGCAACCTTTATATTGGAAACGTTTACAACACTTGGAACGGTGTTATGATAAATATGAATTGTTCTTTTTTCTTCATCAGTTAAATTGCTATGGCTTCTAGTATTCGCATATACTGATGACATAATTAAAATCGTTAACAAAATGATAGTTTTCACTTGCACTCCTTTTCTTATGTTCGAATTACAGGTAATATTATTATAGTAATTTTCGTTAATTTCAATATTAGGTAAGAATATGTCTGAGAATGAAATATATTTTTTTAATAGAAAGAGTAAAAAGCTTGAAAAAGAGCTTGTGTATGGTGATAAAGCTATAAAATTTATTTATACGAATCCATTAGGTAGTCTCTTTGGCAAAGTAATAGCTTCAAAGTGGGTGAGTCAGATTTATGGTGGGTATCAAGATTTAGCTCTAAGTTCTAAAAAGGTAGCACCTTTTATAAAGAAATTTAATATTGATTTGGATGAATATGAGCCAGGTTCTATAAGTTCTTCGTTAAAAGAAAACTCTTATAAAAATTTTAATGAGTTCTTTATAAGAAAGTTTAAGCCAACTCAAAGATCCTTTAACTGTGAAGAGAATATAATGCCAGCTTTTTGTGAAGCAAGATATTTTGGACATGAACAAATTGATCATCATGTAAAAATACCTGTAAAGGGACAGTACTTATCGGCTGCAGGATTACTTGGCAATTCTAAATGGTCTTCAGTATTTGAAGGAGGCCCTTTTTTGGTGGCGAGGCTTTGTCCTGTAGATTATCATCGTTATCATTATCCTGCAGATGGAAAAACTTTGGATCATTTTCAGATAAAGGGACAGTTTCATTCAGTTAATCCATTGGCCTTAAAAGCAAGAGAAGATATATTTATTGTTAATGAAAGAAGGGTTTCTATTTTAGATACAAAGAAATTTGGAAAGCTAGCGTATATTGAAGTTGGAGCAGCAATGGTTGGAAAAATAATTCAGAGCTTTGATGAAAATAACCCTTTTAATCGTGGTGATGAAAAGGGTTATTTTTTATTTGGAGGATCAACCGTTGTCGTTTTAGGTGAAAAAGGTAAATGGGCCCCTAGCGAAGATATAGTCAAAAATACGCAACAAGGAGTTGAGACTTATATTAAGCTTGGTGATGAGGTTGCTAGGTTAGGTAGTAATCTATAGCTTCTTTATAGTTTATAGAACCCCAGTAAAAGATTTCATCGTCTTTTACATCATGTGATAAAGCTTTATTGTTTTGAATAAACATTTCAATATTTTTTAGCATTGCTTGAAATATTTCTTTGTCTTTTTCTTCTAATTGAAACTTTATGAGATTAAAATTTTTCTTATTATAGATAGAGCTTTTAATAATGTGTGAATACTCTACTTTTAAATTATCTTCATCATTAATAAGATTTATTTGTTCTTTAGATAAATTATTGTTGATGTAGTATTTATTATCTTTTATTGCAATAATATTTTTTTCGACAAGACTTTTAATGATATTTGAAGCAATTGAGTCTTTTATACATAAAACTTTTTTTAATGATTCAAGACTTCGTTGCTTTTTAGAAACAGTATCAATAACGTACCTTTCAATAAGTGTTAAATCGAACATGCTTTTACCTCTGATCTATGAGAGTTATTGTCATCAAAAAGACAAATCTTTAGTAGTTGTGATAATTCTTTGAAAATAGTATTAACTTTGCTTGGAGAAGCATTTTGATAAATCTTTGAAGCAAGATTTATAAATTGAACTTCATTTGTTGCAAGTTCTTTTTCAATAGCATGATTAAATGCTTCATACTCAGACAACTTCATTGGTGCAAAATTAAGAATTCTAAAAACACGTGTAAATTGAATCCCCGTTTTTTGAGAAATATCCTTAATAGTATCATTCGGATATATTAATTTGTATTTTTCAATAATCTTTGTTTGTAAACTTTGGCTCACTTATGACTCCTTGCTAGTTGTTGTTATAATTAGTAGAAGCAAAAGTTATGCCAATTTTAAGTCTGTAGATTATCAAATATTCTATAAAAAGCTGATGCTGATATCTTAAGTTCTTTAATCGTATGTGAGACCTTTCCTTTATTAAGCTCAAGAATTTCTTTTACGACTTGTTTTTCAATACTCTTAATAAACTCTCGTAAGCCATTGTCTTTTATAAAGTTTTTTTGGGTGTGAGTAAGAAGATTTTCATCTAGAAAGGAATCTTTTGATTGTTCAAAAATATTTTGAACATGTGTTTTTGTTATAATTCCGCTAGTATTAAGACAAAGCATATCAATTGCTTTCTTTAATTCTCTTATGTTTCCTGGCCATTTATAAGACTCGAGGGTTTTAAACGCACATTCTTCAATAAAAACTCTTCTGGAAGCTATTTTTACAAAATATTCAATAAGAGGCCTTATATCATATGGTCTTTGCCTAAGTGGTGGAATATCAATATTAAAACCACTTATTCTAAAGAAAAGATCTTTTCTGAACTTTCCTTCACTAATTAATTGAAAGAGATCTTCGCATGTAGCACTGATAAGAGTGAAGTTTGATTTTACTGGCTTTGTGCTTCCTACTGGATAGAATTCTTTATCATCGATTGCTTTAAGGAGCTTTTGCTGCATAGACATAGGCATTGTCGCAATTTCATCTAAAAACAATGTACCTTCGTTAGCAAGTTCTAGTTTACCAACTTGGTCATTTGCTGCACCCGTAAAAGCTCCTTTTTTATGGCCAAAAAGCTCACTTTCAAGAAGATTTTCCGATATGGAGCTACAATTAAGATGAATAAAGTTCTGTTTATTATCATAACAAGTTAGATGAAGATACTTTGCAATTAAGGATTTCCCGACACCTGTTTCACCTGTTAGAAAGATATTTTGTCCCATAAGATTAGTATTTTCTAATTTACTAATCTGTTCTAAGAGCTTTGAGTCTTTTGTTATGTATTCAAGTTTATTTTTAGGTTTGGATATTTCCTTAATAACTGTTTTTAAATAGGCTTCAAGATTCTTAGTATAATTAAGTTTTGCTAGAAAGTGTTTACACCCATTTTGATAAGCTTCTTTTATTGTTTCTGGGTCATCATAAGAGCTTAGAATAAGGCTTTTTATAGACTTTTGGTTTGTTAATTTGAGAATTTCAAGACCATCTCTATCTGTTTCAATTTGCATATCAATTAATGCTAGATCATAGTGATTATTATTGATAAGAGTTATCGCTTCGGCTGCGTTCGATGCCTCTTCAATTAGGCCAAACTTTTCAACAATTGGCTTAATTGCTAGCTTAAAATATTTATCATCATCAATTACCAGGATTTTAATTTTTTTCATTTTATTTTAGTACGATACTTGTATTCGGATATCAAAGAAAATATTCGGTTTTGGAAGAAATTACATGATGATAATAATTACAAGGAGTTTAAAATCTCAATGAATGTAAAGGCTTTTTAGGTTATTATGAGAAAAAAGGAATCAATACATGAAATACTTAATCATAGTTTCTTTATTTTCTTTTGCTCTTTTTGCAAAAACGACAAATACGACTCTTGTTTGTAAAGATAGAAATCATAAAGTTGTTCAATCTAAAAAGGTTGATTTTTCTAGGTTCGCTAAAACAGAGCTAAGCTTTATCGATATTATTGAGGATAGATATTTTATTGAAGTTGAATTAGATCATACTACGTTAGAGATGCAATATTTTGTTCGCGATGCAAATAACTTTTTTATATATGAGCAAGGAGTTGTTGATTTTACTGGTAATAATACGGCTTCTTTTGTATTAGGCTACTCTTGTTCTCTTTTAAAAAATAGTTCTGCTAAATAGAAATAGCATTTGATGCAATTGAAAAATAAATCAGTAATCCTGTTATATCAACAGTTGTTGTAATAGCTGGACTAGCTGCAACTGCAGGGTCACCTCCTAATCTTCTTACTAATAATGGGAGACCAGCTCCTATAATTGCAGATGAAATAACTTGTATTGCTATTGCAGCTCCAATAATACTTCCAATATATATATGAGATAAACCTTGTGGAAGAGGTTGGCTAGAAAAAATAACGATTTTTAAAAAAACGAGACCACCAACACAGAATGAAAGTAAAAAAGAAATCCTTAATTCTTTTAAGAGTATTTTTATCCAGTCAGTATCTTGAATTTGATCAAGGGCAATAGCTCTAATAACAACTGTTGCTGCTTGGCTTCCCATATTACCACCAGTTGCTGTCATCATAGGCATATAAAGAGCAAGTATTATAAGATGTTCTAAAACTCCCTGATAGTATTGGATAATTACACCAGATATTAATCCGACACCGGCAAGAATAACAAGCCATGCAACTCGTCTTTTAAAATGAGAAATAGTTGTTGTTTCAAGATATCCCTGTTCATCTATTGATGGGACGATACCCATAAACTTTTCCATATCTTCTGTATGCTCTGCTCGAATAATATCAATAGCTTCTTCATGGGAGACAATTCCAACTAATTGTTTTAAGGAATTTAAAACTGGAATTGCGACAAGGTCATGTTTTTCAATTTGTCCCGCGACATCTTCTCTGTCATCATTAACATCAGCATAAACGAAATGATCATTATAAAGTTCTTTAACAATATCTTTAGGATCAGACATTATAAGGTCTTTGATTGTTATAATTCCAAGCATCTCCATATTGTCATTGACAACATAAATATAGTAGATCATTTTTTGAGAAGGAGCATCATGCCTAATTTTTGCCAAAGCTTGTTGACAAGTCATATGAATAAGTATTGTTGCAAAATCTGTGCTCATAATACCACCTGCTGTTTCTGGTGGATAGGCACTTAGAACAATAACATCTTCTCTTGTTTTTTTATCTAAAAAAGGAAGAAGCTCAATTTGCTCTTCTTTACTTAAGATTTGAAAAAGATCAGCTCTAGCATCAGAATACATATAAGTGAAAATATCTGAAAAAGTTCTTCGATCTATAATCTTAGATAAGTCATATTGTTTATCAGTATTAAAGTAGCTAAATATTCTTCCTGCTACTTCGTGTTCCATAAGATTCAAAATGCTAATAATTTCAGTTTCTGACTTTGTGAGTAGGTAGTCGACAACATGGGCTGTTGGAAACTCTGAAAAAGCTTCTTTTATATCTTCGATATCTCCAAAATTGATAAGTTCTTCTAACTTGTCTAAAAGCTCTTGAACTTCGTATTCTTCTACCATATGAAATATATCGGTATAAGTACCCTAAATTATTAGGTTAAAAATATAAAATTTAGTCTAAATAAAATTTAATTTAGCTAAATAAAAACCGATAAGTAACTGATGGAAAGTATGAATAATAAAGTTTTATTAACATTTTGTAAGTTGTCAAAAATTGATGAAGTGAATACTTTAGTCAAAGATTACAGGGATAACGAGAAGTTTGATCTTGTTCAGACAGAGGATGTGAATGCATTTTTAGAACAAGATATTCAATATGCTATTATTATCTTTTCAATTCATTCAAAGCAAGACTTTCAAGATTTAATCAACTTTTTTAAGAAGAATAAAGATAAAATAAAAAATGGTTATTTTAAACTTGCTTATATTGCAACTTTAAAAAATGCGAAAGTCGATCAGATTCTTAAAAAATTTGGTTGTTCGGAGTTTTTTAAAACAGATATAAAGGCAAAGTCTTTATCATTTAAAATTAATTTTTGGTTCAAGCAAATAGGTCGAATAATTGAAAATGAAAAAAAACAATTAGAAAAGAATAAGAGTTCAAGCGGGCTGGGAAGTAAGTTAGCAGCTAAGACGAGTAAAGATCTTGTAAGGCTATTAGCTCCAATAGAGTCTTTGGTCGATTGTTGGTTTATAGCTGGAGCAAGTGATTGTAGAAAAGTATTGAGAAGTTATTTAATTAAGTCTATTGGCCCAAGCCCTCATGTTGGAAAGTGGGAGGAACAAAAAAACAATAGCTGGATCTTTGTTTTAAAAGAGACGCAAAGAGAACTTTATATCGAATCTAAAGGAAATTGGATTTTTGAAGGGAAAAAACCAGAGTTTAATTGGAAAGAAAAAAAATGGTTTTTTACTTCTGATACTCCAGCTTTATATTTTCTCAATGAAGATGAAGGTAAAGAGTATAAATTTTCCTATTCAGATGAACAAATATCTCTTTTGCAAAACTCAGAATTTGTTATTGGTAAAAAAGAATTACTTATTGATTCAGCTAAAACAGAGTTTAATATTGAAGGAAATAAAGAAGAAAGTGATAACTCAAAAGATAATTTCGAACAGGATCAGAACTTAGAAAATAAAATGAAAGGAGATGTCGAATCTCAAGATAAGATAGATAAAAATTTAGAAGGTAAAGTATTAAATGAAAAGAATAAAGAGTCTAATTTTAGTACAGATTCGAAAGTAGATAGACTTGATCAACAATATAAGGGAAGAATTAAGACAGAGGAAGATATTTCTCATTCTGAAAAAGAAAAGCAAAAAGAAACAAGTTCAGCTAAAAATGATTATGAAGGAAAAACAAATACAGATTTTCTAGAAGGTCAAATGAAGGGAGCTTTAGGATCTGAAAAAGAAGATCAGAAACCTTCTGAAAAAAGTAGAAAATCTCTTGTAAATACTGAAAATGAAGATTTTATGGATCAAGATGCATTTGAAAAGATGCTTAATTCTACACAGCAAGAACAAAAAGAGAACCCTTTTGCAAAAGATGAAAAGGAATCTTCAAAAGAAAATCAAAATAAAAAAAGAGCTCAGGAAGAAAATAAAAAAAGGTCTGAGAAAAAGGCTAAAGAAATTTCTTCTCAAAAAGAAAGTAAGAATGAAAGCCAGTTAGATACAAAAGATAGCGCTTTTGGAGAAGAAGAAAAAGCTAATCAAAATAATTCAGATACTGATAATACTCTTAATAAGCAAAGAGATATTACTTCAAAGGATGCTATTGGTAATAAAGAAAAGAGTGAGCGTGGTTTTGATACAGATGATGAGCAATTAACTCGCTCTAGTTATAGAAAAAAGAAAAAAATTCCAACCTACTCTCGAGAACCATTAAATGAACAAGAAAAGGATTTAATTAAAAAAGAAAAAGAAAATTTAAATAAAAGTAAAGATGGAAAATATACTGATGAACAAAGAATGCTTGCTGAGCCTGAAACAAAGCTTGTCCTTACGGCAAAAGAGTCTTCAGTTTCTTTCATATGTGTTTTAGAAGATATTAATGATGAACAGCTTATTGCATTTTCAGAAGATCATTTGGAAGAAAAGGTTTATGGTGTTATTTGCACTCTAGATTACTTAGATGCAAAAGTTTCTATAAGATGTGAAGCGGAGAAATTATCGCAAGATGATGGATTCTATACTTTTAAACTTATTAATTTAAAGAAAGAAGAGTTAGATGCATTTATACGAATGTTTGAAGGTAGACAGGGGCAAATTGACTTATTTATGAAACAGGCTAAAGGAGTGTTGTAGATTTGAGTGAGAATCAAAGAAAAGAAACATTCAAATCATTTTTAGCAACTAATAAAGTTCTTATAGTTGATAAAAGCTCTACTTCTCGAAGTAGATTGAAAGCTTGTATTGTAAAAATGGGGGCAAATCCAGCAGATGTTTTTACTTCTAGCTCGAAAAATGATGCTTTTAGAGTTATTCAAGAACATCAACCTTCTTTAGTTTTTTCTGATTATATTATAGAGAATGGATCTGGTTTTGACCTATTTAAGGATTATAAAAGTACATACCCAGATTTAAAAAAAGTGATTTGTATTCTTATTACATCTGATATGGCACAGTCTCTTGTCGCTAGAGCAGCAGAAGAAGATGTTGATTCTTTTTTAGTCAAACCATACACTTTAAATAGTATTGAAAAAAATCTAACCAATACTATTATGGAAAAATTATACCCTAGCAAGTATATGGCAACAGTTCTTGAAGCAAAAGAGTTAATTGCTCAGGGAGACTTTAATAAAGCTGATGAAAAGTTAGAGCTTGCTATTAGCTTATCAAAAGGTGCACCAGCTTTGGCCCACTATTATAAAGGGCAGGTGAAGCTTCTTCAGGATATGATAAGTGAGTCTCAGATGGACTTTAAAGAAGGATTAAAAACGAATAAGATACATTTTAAGTGTCAAATTGGTTTATATAAATCTTTGATGAAGCAGACTCGTTATTTTGATGCTTATGATGTATTAAAAACGATATCAAGATTTTTTCCTGCTAATGCTCAACGTATTGCTGATATTGTAAGACTTTGTGTTGTAACGGAGAGTTATCATGATATGTTGGATTACTATAACTTATATCTAAGATTAGATGAAAGACCAGAGGACTTAAAGAAGCATATTAGAGCGGGAATGTTTGTTTCTGGTAAGTACTACTTACTTGAAAAAAATGAAGAAGGAGCGCAGCTTATCTTTAATCGAATTGCAATTTCGTTTACGATTGATGCAAAGTTTGTTACTCAGTGTTTAAATATGCTTATTGATTTTGGATGCCTATCTATTGCACGTCCCTTATTTAAAAAGTTTCCATTAGGTACTTCTAAGGGAGACTTTGAATCTTTCGACTTTATTTTAAATCATGGTGATTTAACGACAAGTAAAGCCTTACTAAAGGGAGAATTCATTTTTACTCATGTAAAATCAGACATAAGAGTAGGTCGAATTATGCTAGACTTATATCGAAAGGAAGAAAATGAGCAAAAATATAATGAATTCTTAAATAGACTTACTTCTTTATTTCCAAGTGAAAACTTTGATACTTTTACGAAGAAAGCTTCTTAAACTATTTATAATTTTTGCACATTGACTTTCTCTATAGTACGCTTTTTTTAGTTTATGGAGGAACTTATGAAAAGAGCTTTAGTTTTAATGCTATTTGCATTCAATGTCATTGCTGGAAATTATCATTCCCACTTTTATAAAGATTGGACAATGATAGCGGGTGTTAAAGTCGATGATTTTAAAAGTGCATTTAAAGAGATTTCTAATCTTCATCTTGATATTGCTGGTGTTTCTATTGAAAATAAAATAATTGATGTTCTTATTGATAATAAAGAATATCGCTTATTATCGGATTTAGGATATGAAATTGATATTATTAATACAAAGGGAGTTCTTGCTGGTCCAGATCAGGAATATAAAAATCCACAAGAAGTAGAAGATACACTAGAAGCCTTAGCATGGAAATATCCAAATCTTACGACTTTACAGTCAATTGGAAAGTCTTTAGAAGGAAGAGATATCTGGGCAATAAAGTTAACTTCAAAAAAAATAACAGAAAAGCAATATAAACCTACAGTATTGTTTAATTCTATGCATCACGCTCGTGAAATTATGACGCCTGAGGTGAGCTTAGATATTATTGAGTATCTATTAATTAATTACGGCAAGGATAAGCAGGTAACGAGATGGTTAGACAATATTGAGGTTTGGGTTATCCCAATGTTTAATGTTGATGGAAATAATAAAATGTGGAATGAAGATAAGTTTTGGAGAAAAAATACTCGTAATGGTTATGGTGTTGATTTAAATCGAAACTATCCAGCAGGTTGGGGAACATGTAATGGCTCTAGTGGTAATACAGGTTCTCAAACTTATAGAGGTCCAGCTCCCGCTAGTGAGCCTGAAACTCAAGCTATGATGAATTTTATTTCTAATTATAGACCAGTATTTGATATTTCTTATCATGCTTATAGTGAACTTGTTATTTATCCATACGGTTGTGGTGATAAAAGAACACAAACAAAAGAAGTAGTTGAAACAATAGGAAAAAAACTAGGAGACATTTTAGATTATAAAGCTGGTACTGCATGGGAGCTTCTTTACAATGCGGATGGAGGAGATATTGACTGGATGTACGAAGCTTATCAGGTTATTCCATACGTAATAGAGTTAAATGACAGATGGGCCGGCTTTCATCCAAAATATAAAAAATGGAGAAATAAAACAGTAAAAAGAAATAGACCTGGATGGCAATTTTTACTAGATAGAGTTCATAAAAGTGGTATAAGAGGACGTATCTTTGGAGGACAAAAAAGCACAACCTCACAAATTATAATAAATGTTTTCAAACTTGAGTCTAACACTAGGACTTTATTTCAAAAATATATAACACATAAAGACGGTTATTATCATATTGTTGTAAATCCAGGTATTTATTCTTTAGAGGCAATTATTAATGGAAAAGTTTTTAATATAGGAACAGCAAATGTTAAGGACAAGTTAGAGTTTCTTGATTTAGAATTGTAGTGTGAAAAAAACATTTCCATTGATAATATTTGATTCTGAGTGCACGATGTGCACTCGCTTTGTTCAGGGGATAAAACTTCTTGATACAAAGGGTGAGCTTCACTTTGAGTCTATACATAATGAAATGATATACGATATTTATGAAAATATTAGTTTTGTTGAATGTGAAAAAGAAGTCCATCTTTTATTGGAAGATAGAATTCTTAAAGGATCTGAAGTAATTGAATATCTTGTCTTAAAAATGCCTGGTGTAAAAAAACTATCTTGGTTGATAGAATCAAATGCTGGTAAAAGTGCGGTAAACTCTTTTTATAAAAAACTAAATACAATGAGATTAAATATGAAAAAAGGTTGTAGGACATGCAAGTGATAAAAGTTTTTTTTCTTATCTTATCAGTATCTTCTTATGGGGCACTACCAGCGCTAGATTTTAAAAATGTAGAGGGAGCTTATGATAGTCAAAAAGGCTCGGCTTATGCTATGTATGCAAAGTATAAAATTGATAGTGTTCTACTTACACATACAGATATAAATGTAACTTTTAATATGGATAAAAAAAATCTTGTTTTACAAGGACCTAATACAGAGGTTCATTTTGGATTTGATTTTAGTTTCCTAAATATATTTCAGTCGGCAAGCTTTTTCGGTGTTGATATCTTTTTAAATAAAGAAGAGTTTGTAACGACAGCACCAAGTTTAGAAGCAAATATTGGTGATTATAATTATTCTATTAAAAATGTTGATTTTTATGCCAAAATGTTAGAAAAAGCTCCTAGTGATGAGTTGGATCATATTTTAGATAGTTTTATTTCAAGAGGTCATATAAAAGTAAATAAGGTAAAGTACAAGGTAAGTTCAAAAAAAATAATAAAAAATGATTTGTTATCTGATGAAGTCGATTTAACTAAAATTAAATTTAATAAGAACTTTTCTTCAATAAGGGCAACTTTAAAAAATTTGGATCTAACTGTTAATGATGGAAAAGTAAAGGGAAGAGTTTATATCGATTCATGGATAAATGCTTGGCTTAGATTTAATGGTAAAATTAGAAACATGAAAAAGTCTAAATCTGTTGAAATAGAACTTAACTATGCAAAGCTAGGTATTTTTAAGGTTAAAAAGTTTGTACTAAGAGCTCTTCGAAAGCTTGAATCTGATAAGATAAAAGTAAAAGGAAATATTATTACGATAATTTTGTCATAAGTTTTCTATAAAGATAATTTATAAAGTATGCAATAAGAATTCCTAGTACGGAACCACAAATAATATCCAGAAGAAAGTGTCTACCAAGATAGATTCTTGAATATGAAACAAGAGTACTATAAATAAAAAAGTATTTATAGTTTCCGCTAAAGCTTTTAAATAATAGCCAAATAAAAGTCACTAAGGTGAATGAGTTTGCTGCATGGGATGAGACAAAGCTGTATTTACCTCCACATTTATTCCCTGCTGTATGTAATTGCTTATTAATGTGAGTATTATGGCATGGTCTTAGTCTTTTGGTATTATTCTTAAGACCTTTTGTTGATATAAGGTCAGAAGCTGCAAAAGCAAGTATCATGAATAAGAATGCGACATAAATTTTTTTTGAATAATATTTGAGTCCTTTGAAAAAAAATAAACATAAGAAAAAATAGAGAGGAATATGGCTATTTGAAACAAATAACATAATTGGATCAATATATTTATTATGAAGCGAGTTTAGAAATAGCGTAATTGTTATATCGTGTTCTAAAAGTTTTTGAAGTAAATAGTTCATGTATTCCTTTTTATTTTTAAAACATTAATGAATGCTTCTAATATAATTGAAATATTAAATTTTGAGTAACCCTCAGTTCTTTGATGAAATGTAATTGGAATTTCTTTAACCTTAAAACCTTGTTTGATAATATGATATTTCATTTCTATTTGAAAAGAGTATCCTTTGGATATAAACTTATAAAAATCAATATTTTGAATAACCTCATTTGTACTCCCAATAAATCCACCAGTTGGATCTTTAATCTTTAAACCTAGGAGTACTTTTATATATATATATGCAATTTTGGAAATTAAAAGTCTATATTTTGGCCAATTAGCAGTTGAGCTTTTACTAGCGAATCTAGACCCTATGACACAGTCATATTGATCTAGTTTATTAATTATTTTATTTAATTCTTTAGGATCATGTGAAAAATCACAATCCATTTGAATCAGTTTTTTATATTTTTTTTGTTGGGCCCATTGATAAGCATCAATATAGCTAAGGCCAAGACCTTTATCTTTGTTTTTTCTATGTATGTAATAAATATTATCTTTTTTAAGTAAGTCTAAACAGTTAAGAGTACTTGTTTTGTCGGGAGTATCATCAATTATGAGAATATCGAGCTGAATATTTAAATTGGATAATGCATTGAGCATCGCAGGAAGATTCTCTTTTTCATAATATATTGGGATTAATATAAGTATTTGATTATTTGTCAAAAGACATCCTCATTGCTTTTAAAAGTTTAGATTAAAAGATATATTATTTAAAGTTAAAAATAAATGTAAAGGAAGCTTGGAAGTGAGTAGAAAATATTTAGACATTGCAAGAAGTGTTTTAGAGCTTGAGGCATCTTCATTGGAATTGGCCAAAAAGAACTTGAATGACTCTTTTGAAAGCGTTATTCAAAAAATTTTAAATATGAAGGGAAGACTTGTTGTTACAGGAATGGGAAAGTCTGGGCTTGTTGGTAAAAAAATATCGGCAACTTTGGCAAGTACTGGAACAAAGTCTTTCTTTTTACATCCAGCGGAAGCTTATCATGGTGACCTTGGAATGATTTCTGAGTACGATATTATTATTGCAATTTCTAACTCAGGCGAAACGTCTGAGATTCTCAAGCTTTTAAGTTTTTTTAAAGACAATGGTAATATCGTTATTGCAATGACTGGAAACGAAAAATCAACACTTGTTAAGTTTAGTGATTTTTTAATTAATACTTATGTCGAAAAAGAAGCTTGTCCTTTAGAGTTAGCTCCTACGAGCTCGACGACGGTAACTCTAGCATTAGGAGATGCTCTGAGTGTTGCATTGATGGAAGCAAGAGAGTTTAAAGCGGAAAACTTTGCAAGATTTCATCCTGGTGGTAGTCTTGGCAGAAAGCTATTAAGTAAGGTCTGTGATTTTATGCAAACAGAAAACTTACCAATTGTTTCTAAAGAGGCAACTTTTGAACAGGTGATAAGTGCTATATCTAGTGGGCGAAGTGGATTATGTGTTGTTGAATTCAATGGGCAATATGCAGTTGTAACAGATGGTGATGTAAGAAGAAATATTTTTGAATATAAAGAAAAGGTTCTTACTTTAAAGGCTTCTGATATGATGAATAAGGATCCAAAGTCGGTTACAAGCTTGACTAAGTTGATAGATGCAGAGCAAATGATGCAAGAGCATAAGATTGCAACTTTGCTAGTGATTGATAATAACAAGTGTGTTGGTTTAATTAGTCGATATAGTATATGATTGATATTAATGAGTTATATTTTAATATCTTATATGGGCTAAAGGATCGCTTTAGTGAGGATATTCTTTTAAAAGATGATTCTAATTCATCTCATATTATTCCTTTTTCAATAACCAATGATGAACAAGAAAAGTACTTCGATCTTTATTCTTATGAGGACTTAGTAAGTGATGAATCTATTTTAAAAAATATCGACTTTAAGGTCATAAAAATGCATGCAGGTCTTGGATCCAGTGTTAAAAGGTTTGATCTTATCAAAGAGTTTAGAAGCTCAGATACCCTAAGCGCTAAAGGTGTTGATTTGTTTATTGAGTATAATAATAAGATGGAACCTATTGCAAAGATTCAGCATGAGATAGTCGTGAATCTTTCTAATAGGAAAATATATAAAAGCGCAAAAATACAGAATCTTGTTAATGATGAAACAAAGATGGAGGTTTTAAAGATAGAACAAGATTATAATTGTTACGATCAAATTGAGCAAAGAAAAATGCCTACTATTGGTGAGGATGGAGAACTTACGACCAAAAGAGTTGCTCCTTGTGGGCATGGTTTTATTGGATTTGCTCAAATTTATGATGCTCTTTATTCCGATAAAAATGAGATATCGTGCATTGGTAATGGAGAAGATCTGAATTCAACTATCGATACAAAGATCAGTTCTCTAGTTATAAAACAAAATATTCCTATTCTTATGATAACGACAAATAAAACTGTAGCTGATAAAAAAGGTGGAATGCTTGCTCTTGTGGATGATGAGTTTAAAACATTAACTATTTGTGAAAAAGCACAAGCACAGGGAAGTGGGCAACTTGAATATTTTGAAAATCTTGGATTAAGACCAGGAGATAAAAAAAGTCTTTTTAATACGAATATTGTGGTTATTAATAAAAAGGCTCTTCGTGATGTGATTTTAAAACATATTCCAGATATTAATATTGAAGAATTTTTTAAAAATATAGCGCCTGACTTAATAAAGAATATAAAAGAGCAAGAAGGTAAAAAATATATTCAATTAGAAAGCGCATTAGGTAGCGTTATTTTAAATGCAAATACTTATTTTATTAAAAAGTATAATGAAAAATTAATAAGTATTTTAAACTTAAATGAAAAAGATAGAGCTCTTTTCTTTTTACCCATAAAAAAGCGTGAAGATTATGATGAAATTAGAAAGAATTTCTATTTTTGTGAAAAACGTCAAAAATTAATGCGAAGATAAGACATCGTTATAATGTTTTAGTGTTTTAGCTGCAGTGACTTCACGACTAAAGTTATCTATAACCATTTGATAAGCATTTTGTGTAAGATCTAATCTTGAAATTCTTTCTTCAACCAGCTTTGCTAGTTCATCTGAATTCCCAACATCTGTAGTAAGACCTGTTTTTTCATGTATTACTATTTCTGGAATCCCTCCAGCTCTTGTTGCTACAATAGGCACCTTGCAAATCATTGAATCGAGTAAAGATGTTCCTAGTCCTTCTTCTTGCGATGTCATTAAAAATAGATCAAAGCTTTTTAAAAGCTCATGGATATTACTCATAAAGCCAGTAAAAGTAATATTTGGCAGCTCTTTAGCATAATTTTTAATCTCTGCCTCTAATGGTCCATCTCCCATAATAATAAAATGATATTTTTGCGCAGATTTTTTATTTAATATTTTAGCTGTATCAACAAAGGTATAATAATCTTTATGGGGTGCTATAGCGCTACAATTACCTATAAGAATTTTATCTTTAGGAATATCGTAAAGATCTTTTAAATCTGTTTGAATTGTGTCAAATCTTTTAGTATCGATTCCGGAATAAACAGTATGAACGATATTCTTTTTAAAGTCTTTTTCAACAATTTCTTTAATTTTATTTGAGACACAAAGGATTTTCTTTACCTTTGGATAATTAAATTTATAAAGAGATTTTACTGGAAAATCAGTTCTTTTACTTACGACAATATTTGCTTTAGATCCAAGATAACCAGCTAAAACAGCTATTGTGTGAGCATTTGCTGTATGAGTATGTATAAGTTTAATATTATTTTTTGAAATATATGATTTTACTTGATGGGCAGCTTTAATTTTCATTGCACCGATATCAAGTTCTAAATATTCAAAACCATTTTTTTTTGCAAACATTATTGACTCAGAGTGTCTTCTTGCTGCAATAATAGATTCAACATTTTTTTTTCTTAGCTCTAAGCAAAGATTAGCCATTTGCTGCTCTCCGCCACGCCATGATTTTTCTGAATTTAGATGTAGGACTTTCATATTTTATATATACTAGTACTGCTAATTATACAGGTCAAAATAATTTATCGTTTTATTTTATAGCAAATTTATTTTACTGATTTTACATAAAATAGTATCTATTTATTATGTAAATTTGGAGCATTTAAAAATGAAAATTATGATTACTGGAGGAGCTGGCTTTATTGGTTCAGCTTTAATTAGATATATAATGAATAATAGACCTGAAGTAGAGGTTGTAAACGTAGATAAACTTACTTATGCTGGAGACTTATCGTCTATACCATATGAAAGTGAATCAAGATATGCATTTGAAAAAGTAGATATTTGTGATTTTGATAAACTAAGATCTGTTTTTGAAAAACATGAACCTGATTATGTTATGCATTTAGCAGCTGAATCTCACGTTGATAGATCTATTGATGGGCCATTAGTATTTTTAGAAACCAATATTATTGGTACTTATAATATGCTTCAAGCATCTAGAGAATATCTGAATAAGTCAAATAAGGATAATTTTAAATTTTTGCATATTTCAACAGATGAAGTTTATGGTGATCTTGAAGGAACAGATGATTATTTTAGAGAAGATACTCCTTATGCGCCAAGCTCACCTTATTCTGCCAGTAAAGCAAGTTCTGATCACCTAGTAAGAGCTTGGGGAAGGACATTTAACTTACCTATACTAATTACAAATTGTTCAAATAATTATGGTCCTTATCAGAACCCTGAAAAATTAATTCCTGTTACAATATTAAACTGTATTAATAATAAACCAATTCCAGTTTATGGAGATGGTAAGCAAATTAGAGACTGGTTATTTGTTGATGATCATGTAAAGGGATTACTAAAAGTTTTAGAAGAAGGACAAGTAGGAAACACCTATAATATAGGTGGTGATAATGAAGTTAAGAATATTGATGTTGTTGGAGAAATCTGTTCTATCTTGGATGAAGTAAGCCCAAGACAAAATGAAAGCAAGTATAGTGACTTGATTACTTTTGTAAAAGATAGACCTGGGC
The DNA here is from genome assembly GCA_025210745.1 of Bacteriovoracaceae bacterium. Classification (GTDB taxonomy): domain Bacteria; phylum Bdellovibrionota; class Bacteriovoracia; order Bacteriovoracales; family Bacteriovoracaceae; genus CAKZJW01. The sequence continues at coordinate 120,317 of JAOARC010000050.1, read as the reverse complement.
ATGATGTAAGGTATGCCATCGATTTTTCTAAAATTAATAAAGAACTAGGTTGGAAACCAGAAGAAACATTCAAAACAGGTATGAGAAAAACTGTGTTATGGTATCTTGAAAATCAAGCATGGTGGAAGCAAAAGGTATCAAAATGAAAGGTATAATATTAGCAGGCGGAACGGGCTCAAGACTATTTCCAATTACAAGAGGAACTTCTAAGCAGTTATTGCCTGTGTATGATAAACCAATGGTTTATTACCCATTATCAGTTTTAATGTTGGCTCAGATTAAGGACGTGTTATTAATTACAACACCTACAGATATGCCTCAATATCAGCGACTTCTTGGTGATGGATCTCAGTTTGGTATTAAGATTCAGTATAAAATTCAGGAAAAACCGGCTGGACTTGCTCAAGCATTTTTATTAGGTGAAGACTTTATTGGTAGCGATAATGTAGCTCTTGTTTTAGGGGATAATATTTTTTATGCGCCAGGGTTTAGTCAGACATTATTAAATGCATCGCAAAGAGAATCTGGTGCGACTATTTTCTGTACGGCGGTAAATAATCCTACTCAATTTGGAATCGCTCAAATAGATGATAATGGAGATGTTATTTCTATAGAAGAAAAACCTGAAAAACCGAAGTCTAATTATGCTATAACAGGTTTATATTTTTATGATAATGATGTCGTTCAAATTGCAAAAGATGTAAAGCCCTCAGCTAGAGGAGAATTAGAGATATCTTGTGTTAATAGAGCATATATGGAAAAAAAGAAGTTAAAGTTAGAGTTTTTAGGCAGAGGTTTTACTTGGCTTGATTCTGGCACTCACGACTCTCTTTTAGAGTCTGGTACTTTAATTCAAGCTTTAGAAAAGAGACATGGGTATAAAATTGCTTGTCTGGAAGAGATTGGTTATACAAATGGTTGGCTATCTAAAGAAAGCTTGCTTAAAACGGCTAAAAGCATGAAAGGTACTGGATACGCAGAGTATCTAGAAAATCTGGTTAAATAATTATGGAGTTGATAGAAAAGTATTTAGATGGTGTACTTATAATTAAGCCAAAGGTCTTTAAGGATCACAGAGGCTTGTTTCAAGAGTTATATCGTTCAAATTCGTATGAACAAATAGGCATCAAGGAAATATTTGTTCAAGATAATTTTTCTCGTTCTTCTCAAGGTGTTTTAAGAGGATTGCATTTTCAGAAGACAAAGCCACAAGGTAAATTAGTATCTGTTTTAGATGGCGAGGTTTTTGATGTTGCTGTTGACTTAAGGCCTAATTCTCAAACGTTTGGACAATACCATAGTCAAATCTTATCTTCTGAGAATAATTTACAAATGTACATACCTCCTGGATTTGCACATGGTTTTTGTGTTTTATCTGAGACGGTTGATTTTCATTATAAGTGTACTGATTTTTATGATCCTGCTGATGAAGGAGGGATTCTTTGGAGTTGCAAAGAGCTTGCTATAGATTGGCCAGTTAAAGAACCCCTTTTATCTGATAAGGATAAAATATATAAAGATTTTAGTTTTTTTAAAAGTAGTTTATGAAAATTTTATCTTTTGGTTTTTATGACGATTTTTCATCATTTTTTTATGATATCGAAAAAGCCAATAAGGGAGACTATCATCATATTTCTAGTCATCTAAGTGGTTTTCTAGGTTATAAAGGTAAGAAAAAGTCATGCCTTTTATTTTCTAGAAATAAAAATGTATATGATCACTTAGATTCTTGTTTGGTATTTCACCGTGATGAAAAATATTTTTCTAAAAATAGAAGTAAGTATTTAAAATCGGCAAGTCGATATTATGATCACTTTAAAGAAAAAATTAAAGAAATTGAACCAGATGTTGTTTTAATAAGTGGAGATAGTAAAATTCCATCGAAAGTTTTGAGCTTAATATGTAAAGAAAACGCCATTAAATGTTTTTATTTTGAGCAAGGACCATTTAGAACAACGATGATTGACCCTGTTGGTGTAAATGCATTTTCTTCAATTGCTAAAAATTGGGATATAGACACTGGAAATAGTGAAAAAGAATTAGTTGAAAAGATACAAAGCTTTATAAAGAGAAAAAAAAATCAACGAAAAAAAAGAAAGTTTTGGCTAAGAGGCTTAGATTTTTGTTTGAATTTACCTTTGTTGAACTTATTAATACCATTAGATCTTAGAGAGCAAAATATTATAGATGTTATCTTAGATCGTTTAAAGCTTAGTATACAAAAGAAAACAAATAAGGAAAACCCAGCAAAAGTTAGCAAAGAGGTCTTATTGGCTTTACAAGTTCCTCATGATGCTAATCTGATTATTCATAGTCCTAACTATAAAAATCATGCGCAAATATTAGAAGAAACTATTAGAGGCCTTCCTTTGGGATGGAAAGTTCTTGTACGTGAACATCCTCTATATAAAAATGGTTATGAATCTGAATTATATAATATTATTAATCAAAATAAAGATGTCGTTCTTGATCAAAATCTTGCAGCAATAGATTCAATTGATAGGGTTGATGCTATTATTGTTAATAACTCTATGTTGGGAGTTGAGTCATTATTATCGAATAAGCTTATTCTCGCTTTGGGAAATTCTTATTATATGGATGTTGTAACTAAGGTTAAAGATGCTGATGAAATAAGATTAGCTTTAGAAGAGAATAATATTTTGATTTTGAAGCGTTTAACATTTATGTATAATTTTTGCTATAATTATTTATTTGATGGTCACTTTAGAGATATTTCTGCAGAATTACCTCTTGCTATTTTAGATTATTTAAAAGGATGTGAAGATTGAAAATATTTTGGGTGATGAGGGCAATATGTTATTCTTTATTTTTTAAAAAAATGGGTAAGCTTTGTTATTTAGGAAAACCACTATTTTTAAAGGGGTTAAGTCGAGTTTCATTTGGAGCGAGAGTGAGGATCTACCCTCATCTTAGAATGGAGGTCATCACTCATTATAAAAAAGCACAAATATTAATTGAAGATGAGGTAAGTGCTGGACAAAACTTACATTTAATTTCTGCTGGTATGTTAAAAATAGGAAGAGGAACACTATTAAGTAGTAATATAATGATTACAAATGTTAACCATAAATTTGAAGATATAAGTAAGAGTGTAACAGATCAAAGTTTAGAGGTTAAGGATGTTTGTATTGGTGAGAATTGCTTTATTGGTTTTGGCTCAATTATAATGCCGGGAAGTCAATTAGGAAATCATTGTATTGTTGGAGCTAATTCAGTTGTTAAGGGAAAGTTTGGAGATCATTGTGTTATTGTTGGAAACCCAGCAAAAGTAATTAAAAAATATAATAAGATAACTAAAAAGTGGGAAAGAGTAGTATGAGAATAACAGTAGTATGCCCTCGTTTTTTTGGTTATGAAAATTCTATTACTCAAGAAATTGCTAATCTTGGTCATGAGGTTCAATATATTGATGATCGTCCAGAAAATACGATTGCAATGAAAATTGTAATACGACTTAGATTGAATTTTTTACTACAAAAAAAAATACAAAAATATAAAAAAGAAATAATACAAAAAATACTTAATTATAATACACAAATGCTTCTTATTATAACACCTGAGGTTTTTACGGCTCAGATGTTAAAAGATATTAAGCAAAAAGAAAAAAAACTTAGTACGAGATTGTATTTGTGGGACTCTGTAAAAAATAAGCCAAACTCATTAAATTTGATTTCTCTTGTTGATAAGGCGTATTCTTTCGATTATCAAGATTCTCAAATGAACAAAGAGCTTAATTATAAAACTTTGTTTTATGAAACAGAGTTTAAGCCAAGTAAGCAACAAAAAGAATATGACTTATCTTTTATTGGAACTTTTCATTCAGATAGAATATCAATTTTTTATTTATTAAATAATTTTAAGGGAAGAGTTTTTAATCATATATATATACAGGGAAGAAAAGTTAAAATTTTTAGAGTTTTAAGTCTTTTTCCCTCTTTTAAAAACATGATAATGTTATTTAAACTAGGGAAAACAAAAGCCTTGAGTAAGAAGCAAGTTTCTAGTGTGTTCCAAAGGTCAAAAGCTGTTATTGATTATCAGCATCCCAATCAAAGTGGTTTTACATGTCGAACTTTTGAAGCGTTAGCATGTGGTTGTAAACTAATTACAACTAATAAGTATATTCGTAATGCTAGTTTTTATGATGATAAATTTATTAAAGTAATTAATCGAGATTCAACAGAGGACTTATCTGTATTTATTAATAATAAAATCACACAAAGTGAGTATAATGAATTCAGAGAAAAAATAGATTGTTTTAGTATTAAAAAATGGGTTGAGCTACTTATTAGTTAAGGCTTTTAAATAGGGCCTAAAGCTTGGAATAATAGATATTCCCACTTTCTTCTTTACTAAATATGTGGCACCTAGATTTTGTGTGCATATTCCTAAAGTTGTTGAAATTGCAGCTCCTAATACTCCATAAATAGGTGTCATAATAAAAATACCAATAAGTGTTGTAAGGGTTGATATAATATAGATATGCTTCATACTTTTTTCATTACCTGACATGGTTAAAAGGTAGCCCGCTGGCCCTGTCAGTACATTTATCACTTGTCCAAAAATCAAAATAATTAGAACAGTGTCAAAATTAATATAGTCATTTCCAAATAAATTTAAAATATTTTTTTTGAAGAAAGCTAAAAAGAATATTAGTGGAATAAGCATAAAATAAGTATAGTTCATAAAAGAGCTTATTGTTATCTGTAATTCTTTATTTTTATTTTCTCGACTTAGGTTTGCTATTTTGGGTGCTAGTATGAAATTTATTGCTATTAAGATAAAGTTAAGAGCTAAGGATATTCTTATGCAAACGGATAAACCTGCTATTTTTTCTGGAGAAATCCAGATACCACTAATTAATTGTGCTCCCCAATTTAAAGCAACACTCATTATTGATATTGCCCAGATTTCTTTGGACATTTTATTTAAATGTTCTGCTTCTGGAGAAAGATCCGTTTTATGTAAAAATTTTTTTATAAAAAAATAGGATGTTATTGTATTTATCAATTGAGCTACTAAAAATAGTACACATGTATGCGTAAGAGTTAATTCTACTTTTAATAGAAATAAATAAAAGAAACAAAATATTATGGGAGTTGCTATTGATATTGTGTATATTGATAAGATTTTCTTATTTAGACCTTGTAAAAGATGTCCTGTTAAGTTTGTAAAGCACCACAGAAATGCTGTAAAAGTCATTGCTGTATAGGATACAAAGTTTAATGATTCGAGTTTTGGTATACTTTTTTGAAGCAAACTATATGATAGTAAACCAATGACTGTTACGATAAAGGATCCCTTTAATACTTGATGAAAAATAAACTTTGAATTTGTTAAAAGTTGTTGGGGGTTATTTTTCTTTTGGGATGCGTCTTTTAAAATAACGTCATGATAACCTTGAGTACCAAATTGTAAGAGAACTGTCGTAAAAGATAATAACCAAAAAAATACACCTGCATCGCTAAGTGACAATTTATTAGATATTAAATAATTTAGCAGTAGTAAGCTTATTGCTCCTAAAGATCTGAATGTAATGACGATGATTATTTGCAGAAAATTACTTGTTATTTTGTAACTCCTTGAAGCTATCTATGAGATCTTTTAGGTCTTCTAAAACTGATGATGTTTCGTAGTTTTTTATTATTTTTTGAGTTTTAGAAATATCAATCGGTGTAAATTGTTCTTGAGTTATTGGTTTATGCCAAATAATTTCAGTATCTGTATATTTTACTAGGACCTCACTTATATCTTTGGCTGTAACATTCTTACCAGATGCTAAATTATAGGTACCAGTTTTATTGGATGCCATTAGTGTAATAGTATGCTTGGCGACATCTTTAACATTTATATAGTCCTTGCTGTATGAAGGAGAAACGAACATGTTAACAAGTTTTTTTTCAATGGCATGCCTTGTTATTGTAGGTAAGAATAAAGGACTTGTCGTTGTTAGTCCGTAAATGTTTGAAGGTCTAATAATACATATTGGTTTTTTTGAAAACTGAGTAATAGATTCTCCTAGCAGCTTTGTAAGATTAAAGAAAATTCTAGGATCTTGGAAGTTTATATTAATTGAATTTTTTATCGATGTGCACTTTTCTCCGTATATTCTTGTTGATGAAAAGTATGTGAGATGTGAAAAATTATTAGATATAAGAAATTTTGATAAGATTGTATTATGAGCTTCTATTGAGTTTAGTACACTTTCAAGATTAGACCTGTTATCTCCTGCACAATATATAATATTATCATAATATTTTTTAAGCTCTTGTTTAAGATTTGATTTTTGATATAGAGTGATTTCAAATTCTGGATATTTATTTAGCTCTTTTTGTAGCGCTTTGCCTACTAGCCCATTTGACCCTATTAATAGAATTTTCTTTTTCTCTTTCATTAATCTAGATTACCAATTATTACTTATACGAGGTTTTTTCTGCCATTTCTTTGCTTTACTAAGATCTCCCCATAAAGTTTGTGGACAAGCTTCACCACTTAGACAAGTATTAATTGTATAATGTCTAAAAGCACTTTCTTTTTTTGCTGCTCCTATATAGCTAAATGCAATAAACATGAGCGATAAACCATATATTGTAAATTTAAAATATTTTGTATTTTTAATATAAAAACGGATTACTATAATTAATGCAAGTGCTATTAATGGTTTCAAGTAAAGATACATTCGTCCCAAGTTCATCATGCTAGATGATAGGGCAAGAAAAAATGCAATTATAATTAATGAGTTTGAAATTAACTGAAATAAATTTTTGTTGTATTTAGACTCAAAGAAAATCAGCTTCTTTTTATCAATAAGATAACTAAGTAAGTATAAAAGAATTATTTTGGTTGCAATAATAACTTTTGTCATCATAGGAGCAGCATTAGTATAATGACTTCTCGAAAGGTAAGTACTAAAGAAATTTGATTCTACAAGAATTTTTTCTATTATGGGGTAAGTATTTAGAAAGGTACAAGCTATTAATGATAGAAAAATAAAGTGTTTAATAGCTTTATTATATGAAATTTTAATAAGACAAAGAGGGCACACTGCAAAAAAAATAAAAGCCGTTTTGTGAAATAATGTTGCAGCTATTAAGACAATTATAAAAAGTAAGTATTTTTTATTTAGAAAAAGACTTAGTGCATATAAACACAGAGATATTGCTGCAGCCTGTCTCATGATATTCATCCCTGGCAGGAGCATTATGGAAAGACTTAAGATAAGCAAGCCGCCTCTATTTTCTCTACTCTTGAACACCTCTCTAGAGAATAAAATTAAAGGGAATATAGTAAAAAAAGCGTAGAGAACAAATAGAAGTTGTTGATTTAGGTTGAAGTCTATTAAGGTTTTGCTTATATAGTTAAATAAAATATAGTCATACCCTTTGTCATCTATCTTTGTGAATCTATCAAGGTATATAAAAAAATCTGGGCCAGTTTTATGACGCAATCCGATATATATAAAAAAGAATATAGCTAAGAATAAAGAGAAACTTTTTAACTCGTTAATATATGAGCCTATCTTGTCTATAGATAATTTTTTCATGTTAGAAATATTATTGCCTTGGGCTTTAAAAGTCTATTTAAATTCTTTTAAAAAACTCGTTTTCACTATTTGATTTAAAAACAATTAACTGGTGAAAATAAGCTATCTAAGGTAAGAGATTGTATGGAAAAAATATTAATTCTTGGGGTAACCAGTAATATTGGTTACAACTTATTTAAATATTGGAATAGTGAGTTCATTTATGGTGTTTGTCGAAAATCACCATTTGCACTTAATAATAATATTTTTGAAGAAGAAAATTATAGTATTAATAAAATTAAGATATTAATAGATAAATGTAAGCCTAGTGTTATTATTAACTGTCTTGGTATTAATAACCCTGATGAATGTGAGAAAAAAAAAGAGCTTTCTTACGAGCTTAATTACCGCTTTGCGGCGTCTCTCGTTGATGCTTGTAATGAGACGAATATTAAGCTGATAAATTTCTCTTCAAGCCTTGTATTTAGCGGTAATAAACTTTTGTTTAATGAAGAGTCTACGCCATTGGCACTAAATTATTATGGAGAACTAAAGACAAATTTGGATCAATATATAAGAGAGAATTCCAGTAATTATTTATTGCTTAGACTAAGTACTGTTGTTGGCAAAGTAAAATCATTTCAAAGACATAATGCTGTATCTCACATCGTTGAGAATATAAAAAGAAAAAATAACTTAAAATTAGTTTCGGATTCAACGACAAACTATTTGTATGTAAAAGATCTTTGTCAAATTATAGATAAACTTATTTTAGGAAACTATACAGGTGAGTTCAATATTGCGGGAGATGATATTCTTTCAAGGTATGAACTGGGAAAAATTATACTAGAAGCTATGCATAGAGATTTAAAAGAGAACTTTATTGAGCCATGTTCGCATCAAGATTTTAATAATCTTGCTAAGAGGCCTATAAATATAAGTTTAAATTGTAATAAGCTTAAAAAGCTTTTGTCTTACAAAATGACTCCTGTAAAACAGTTTATTACTGAGATTATCAAAGATATGGAGACATAAAGAATGTGTGGTATATTGGGCCAGATAAATTTTACTGGTGAGATAGTTGATTCTAATTTTTTTAAAAAATCTCTCGATAGTATGAGTCATCGTGGTCCTGATGGAGATGATATTTTTTTTAGGAAAAATATAGCTTTTGGTCATAAACGTTTAAGCATTATTGACTTAAGAAGTGTCGCAAAACAACCCATGCTTTCTGATTGTGGTAAATATGTAATTATTTTTAATGGTGAAATTTATAATTATAAAGAAATTAGAGAAGAATTGATCTGTCTGGGATGCAAGTTTAAAACATGTAGTGATACTGAAGTTTTACTACAGGCATTTATTTATTATAAAGAAAAGTGTCTAGATAAGTTAATTGGTATGTTTGCTTTTTCTATTTATAATATAGAGACGGGAGAGTTATTTCTTTGTCGAGACCGCTTGGGAATTAAGCCTTTATATTATTCATTAGATAATGATAAAGTTATTTTTAGCTCAGAAGTAAAAGCAATTCTTGTGTTAGAAGGAAGAAAAAGAAAGCTAAATAAAAAAGCTGTATCATCATATTTTTCTTTTCGTTATCCAATATTAAATGATTCTTTTTTTGAGGGGATTCAATCTTTGGAAGCTGGAAATTATATGTATATTTCTAGTGCGGGAGTTGCTAAGAAAAAGAGATATTGGGGCTTTGAAAGCTTCTTTAAAGAGCAAAGCAAAGATTTAGGGGAACAGTATTACATAGATGAAATTAATCGTTTATTAAAGTCATCTGTAAACTATAGGATGATATCTGACGTACCGGTAGGAGCATTTTTATCTGGAGGTGTTGATAGTAGTGCTGTAGTTTCTTTGATGGCTATGAATTCTTCTAGAAAAATTAAGACATTCTCTGTGGGATACAAGTCCTATGAAGAAAATGAATTTGACTATGCTGATTTAGTTGCTGAAAAATACAACACAGATCATCAAAATATTGAAATAGATCCTCGGCATTATATTGATACGATGCTTGATTTAATAAAACTAAAAGCTGCACCTTTAAGTGTTCCTAATGAAGTCCCGCTTTATTTAATGTCTAAAGAGTTAAAAAAAGAAATTACAGTTGTTTTATCAGGAGAAGGAGCTGATGAAATTTTTGGTGGTTATGGAAGAATATTTCGTTCTCCATATGATTATGAAAGGCATCAAGATCTAACTTCTTATGGTTTTTCAAAAGAACAGGCACATTTATTTTTAGAATCATTTAAAAAAAGATATGGTGATAGTTCATTTGATAACGAAGTCGATTTCTTTTTGTCGATTTATCGTTATATATCAAATCGTTCAAAAGCAAGTTTTCTTGGAGATGAGTTTAATGTCGACGATATTGACTTAGAGTTCGAAGATTTTTTTAAGGCCCATTTTAAAAATCTTGAGGGTGATACATTTTATAATAAAATAATGTATGTATTTGAGAAAGTTCACTTGTTAGGATTGCTGGGAAGAGTCGATAGTTCGACAATGGCAACTTCTGTCGAGGCGAGAGTGCCATTCGTTGATCATCGACTTGTCGAATTTTCTTTTACAATACCTGTAAAATATAAATTAAAGTGGGCAGGTGATTTACAAATGCAAAAAGCGCGCTTTATTTTAAGTGATGAGATTTCAGAAAAATATGATACTCCCAAATATATTTTGAAAAAAGCATTTGAAGATAAATTACCTAAAGAAGTTTTATATCGTAAAAAAGTAGGTTTTCCTGTGCCACTTAATGAGTGGTTTAAGGGAGACTTCTTAAAGTATGCAAAAGAAACTTTGGTAGAGGGCGAAGCTGTTAAAAGAGGGGTCTTTAATATAAATTCTATAGAAAAACTATTAGAAACAAAGAATAATATTGATCAGAAGCAAGCAATGCAGTTATGGATGATGATTAATTTAGAGTTATTTCTTGTAGAGTTTAAAGATTATATAGAGGAGAGGTTGTAAAAATGGTTATTGGTTACACATCAGGCGTTTATGATTTATTTCATGTTGGTCATTTGAATTTGTTAAGAAATGCAAAAGGCATGTGTGATAAACTTGTTGTTGGAGTTACGACAGATGAGCTTGTTCAGTATAAGAATAAAGTTTCCGTTATCCCGCATTCAGAGAGAATGGAGATCGTAAGATCTATTAAGTATGTAGACTCTGTTATCCCTCAAGAAAATATGGATAAATTCGAAATGTGGAAAAAACTTAAATTTAATATCATGTTTGTTGGAGATGATTGGTATCAGACATCAAAGTGGGAAGCTATAGAGGATAAACTAAAAAAAGTTGGTGTTCGTATTGTTTATTTTCCTTATACAAAGGGAACATCGTCAACTTTAATAAATAATACTTTAAAGAAATTAAGAAATGAATAGAAATCCAAAAAGGCAGTATATATCTGTTTGTGGTTATGGCTCAACGGGCTCAAGTGCTGTTGTAAATTTGCTGGAAGAGGTTTCAGGGTGCCATGTTGCAAAAGGTGAGTTTCGTTTTATTCAAGACCCTGATGGACTTGAAGATTTGTGTAATAACTTAGAAAATTCCTGGGGATGGGTTCGTAGTGATGCATTTGTAAGAAGGTTTTTAAAGTATACTGATGTTATGGGGCGCTATCCTACTTTGTTTAGTTTCGGTGAAGGACTGGATCGTAGGTTTAATGGTAAGTTTTTTAAATACAGAAATGAATTTTTAAATGAAATTATTGATACTAAGTGGAATGGTTATTGGTTTTATCATGACTATCATGAAAGAAACAAAGTCGAAGTTTTTATTGAACATATAAAAAGGCAGCTGAGAAAAGTTGGTGTGTCAAAGAGGACAATTCGAAAGATGACGAAAAAGTCAGATATGTATTTTGTACGACATGATACAGACATCTATACCTATGCAGGACAATTTTTAGAAAAATTATTCGATGAGGTCCTCCATACCGATGAAACAAAGATTGTGTTAGATCAGCTTATTTTACCATATAATAATTCTCGTTTTAGAAGAATTATAAAAAACTTAAAATCAATTGTTGTAGACAGGGATCCTAGAGATGTTTTTTTAGATGCTAAGACATATAATGCTTATCCTATAACATCTGATATTAATACATTTATATCTTTTTACGAGTCTGTTCATTCTAAAGAGCAGGTTCAGAATTCTGGAGAATCTCTTTATGTGAAGTTTGAAGATCTGATATATAAGTATGAAAAAACGATTGAGAAGATTTTTCATTTTTTAGAAATTGAGCCTTCTGAACATGTAAGAAAAAATACGAGATTAGTTGTTGAAAAATCAGCAAAAAATACTCAGACATGGAAAAGAACTGAGAATATTAAGTACATGTCGGATATTAAAAAAATAGAAAAAAAATTAAAAAAATGGTGTTATGATTTTGAATGAAATAAAAAAAATTCTTTATGGTGTAAATAGGAAGAATAAAAGCTCATTTATCATTTTAGTTATATTATTGTTATTTAATTCTATTTTGGAGATTGTCAGTATCTCTTCTATTATGCCATTTATGCAGTCAATTACAGATTTAGATCAACTTTTAGAGAAACCTTTTTTTATAAAGCTGCTATCAATAGTTGAGGATAGAGATAGTTACCCTGGTTTCTTGGGAGCACTGAGTCTTAGCTTGATCTTTTTATCAAGTGTCGTTGCTATTATCTCTAATAAAATGCTCTTAGAGTTTGGAAATTTTGTTGGTAGAGATATGTGCCAAGATTTATTTAAGAGTTACTTATATTCTCCTTATAAATTTCACTTAAATAATAGTAGTTCTATCTTATCAAAAAATATTACTCAGGAAGTCTCTAGATATACGCAAAATGTTCTTATACCAATGCTTAGATTAATTTCTAAAACAATCTTTTTATTTTTAGTATTCATAGTACTTTTATTTTTAAGTTGGAAGATAACACTGAGTGTTTTTTGCATTATAAGTTTATCTTATCTTTTTATTTTTTATCTTGTGAAAGAAAAGTTATTGTTAAATGGGAAGTCAATCTCTTCATCTAATAAAGTTAGATATAAATTAATTAGCGAAGCTTTCATTGGTATTAGAGAGACTAAGTTATTAAGTCTTGAAAAATTTTTTTATAGAGATTTTAGTTATCATATGGATAAAATTGCAAGGGCAACTTCGTCAAGTCAAATTTTTGGATTATTACCACGAAGTATTATCGAGTTTATTACATTTGGAGGCGTTGTTACGACAGTCCTTATTTTGTATTATAGAGGTAGTATCATCGAGTATTTGCCTTTACTAACAATGTTTTTGTTTGTTGGTTACAGAGCTCTTCCTAGTATGCAACAAATTTATTCTAGCCTTGCTTTAATTAGGTCAAATAAAAACTCAATCGATTGTATTAATATAGAGTTTGATCAACAAGTAAGTCATAAAAAAGAAGAGCAACTAAAGGCTGATGATTTTTTAGGTATAAGTATTAAGGGGCTATCTTATGCTTATGAGCCAGAAGCAGATCTAGTTTTAAAAGATATAAGTATTAAAATATTAAAAGGACAGTTTGTTGGGCTTGTAGGAAGGTCAGGCTCAGGTAAAAGTACATTACTAGACATATTACTTGGATTATTAAAGCCTGAAGAAGGGGATATTGTATTCAACTCTAAAGCTATGGGAAATAGCAATAGCTCTTTTAAGTTATTTTCTTATGTTCCGCAGTATGTACATTTAGTCGATGATACAATCTTGAATAATATTTGCTTAGGAGCTAAAAATATCGATAATATAAAGTTAAAAAAAGTATGCGAAATAGCGCATCTTGATGAGTTTCTTAAAGAACTTGACTTGGGGCTTGATTCTATTATTGGGGAAAATGGAGCTCAGTTAAGTGGGGGACAAAGACAAAGAATAGGAATTGCTAGGGCTTTGTACAGAGATAAGGAAATCTTGGTTTTAGATGAAGCAACAAGTTCTTTAGATCAACAAACGGAAGCATTAATTATTGAGAATATAACTAAACTTGGAAAAACAATTATTATGGTTACTCATAAAATTGAAACGACAAAAAAGTGCGACAATATTTTTGTTCTAGAAAAAGGAAATCTTGTTGGGCAAGGTGACTATAATTTTCTTTGTGCTAAAAACTCCGAGTTTTCTCGCTTGATAAGCATAGAGTCTCGTGGTGAAAAAGATGAATAAAACAAAAAATGTGACGATTATAATTCCAACATTCAATTGTGAAGACTTTATTGAAGAGACAATATCTTCTTGTTTAAATCAAACTTATAAAAATTTAAAAATTCTTGTTGTTGATGACTGTTCAACTGATAATACTTTATCTGTTCTTGATCGTTTTAAAAATAACGAGAAAGTAAAAGTTATTAAAAATAGCATGAATAAGGGCCTCCCTAAAAATATAAATGATAATATGCTTTTAGATGATAGTGACTTTTTTATTTATCTTGGTCATGATGATATTTTACCTAAAGATCATGTCCATTTAATGTTGACAAAATTTAATGATGAGAAAGTTGTTGCTGTTCATTGCAATAGTATGGCGATTAATACCGCTGGTGAAGAGCTGGGTTTTACTAGAGATGATGATACTCAGATTATAAAAAGCTCACGAACTGTTTATAATCTTTCTCTTTATAATTATATTAGTATTATTGGAATGATGCATAGAACGAGAGCTTTTAAGACAGTTGGTGGATGGGATGAAAGTTATGATTTATATGGAGAATGGTTATATTATATTAAATTAGCAGGAGCTGGTGATATTGTGTATTCTAAAGATACTTATGCTTATTATCGAAAACATGAAACGAATATTTCTAAAACTCTTTATAAAAAAGAGAGGTTAAAAACCTTCTATGCATATACAAAAAGATGTCGGCTTGAAGCATTTTCTCGCACATCAGATAAAAGTATTTATGATGTGATTAATTTTTTATATTATTATATATTGTCTTATGCTCGTTTCTTGAAGAAGTTCTTTGGACTGTAATATTATGAATGTATTAGTTGTGAATGAATCAATTTCAGATAACCTTGGTGATCAATTAATACATTCTTCTATTATGAGAGAGCTTGAGAGAATTTCAAATATTATTCAAATTTCAACTTGTGGCTATAGCAAAGGAGGGAGAACATATCCCGAAATTAATGTTTTTCCATCTAAGAAAAAACAAAAGATACCTTCTTTATTGAAAAAAATTGTTCCAAGTAAAATAAAGTGGGTTTTGAAAAATTTTTTTAGAGTTCTTAAAAAGGGAAAACAAAAATATGATTTAGTCCTCATTGGTGGGGGACAGTTAATTTTGTCAAATTCTAGTTTTGCTATTTCAATGTATTTTTGGACCTTTATTTTAAAACTTTTTGGGAATAAAAAAATTGTTTTATTATCGGTCGGTTGTGGTGATAGGTTTTCAACTTTAGATAAAGTATTATTTCAAAAAGCCTTAAGTCGAGTAGACTTTATTTATGTTAGAGATGAAATGTCTCAAAGGCAGTTAAAAAAGTTTTTTAATCAAGATTCTAAATTGGTTGTAGATATGGCTTATTTATATGAAGTTGAGAAAAAAAACCTCGATGACAACGATTGTATTGCGTTAGGGATAACAGACTTTGAAGTTTATAAAAGATATAATTCTATTGAATTAACGAAAGAAGAATATTATGAGAGTTGGTTGGATTTAGTTCATAGTTCTGGAGTATCAATTAATGATGTGAGACTTTTTTATACAACAAGTAGAGATAGAGAAGAGACAATAAGTTTTAGTCGTTATGTAAGTGAGAACTATTCTTTAAGCTTAAAAATAGTGGAAACTTGTACATTAGATAAGCTTTTAGAGTTTATAGGTCAAACAAAAGTTGTTTTTTCTGGAAGAATGCATGGTCTTATTGCTGGGGTTATATCAAATTGTAAAGTAGTAACTTATCCAATTTCTTCAAAACTGCGTGAGTTTGAAAGGAAAAAACAAGAGCACCTAGGTATGATCCCTCCTGTTGATGAAACAAGAAATACATTAAAGGAGATTGTATTAGGTGAGTAAGCGTATTTTAATATTTTCTCATGAGTTTCCTCCTATTGGAGGAGGAGCTGGGATCGTTGGATATCAGTATGCGCTTAATTTTTCGCAATTGGGGTATTCTGTAGATGTTTTAACATCTGTGCCATTTAAAAAAAAGAACGAAGACTTTCAAATATATCGTAATTCTTGGCGGGGAAAACTATGGCCTATAGGTTATCTATTTAAAGTCGATTTTACAAAATATGATTATATCTTTTTAAATGATGCTTCGGCTGTCTTTATTGCTGGATTGACTTTTAATAAATCTACTTTAGCGAAAAGTATTGTTTTTTTTCATGGATCAGAAATTAGCAGAATATATGAAAAAACGAATGTTTTTAGAAGGATTATCTTTTTTAAATTTTTCTTTAATAGAGCTTTAAAAAATAGTAAGCAAGTTGTATTGCCTAGCAATTATATGAAAAAAGAATTATTTATACATCTTGAAGGAGATCTTTTTCGAGATAAAATGATAGTTAATTATTACGGCGTTAATGCTCATTTATTTTATAATGATTCTAAAGATAATAATTTACTTAGAAAACAAAATAAAATAATGAAAGATGATATCGTATTATTATCAGTGAGTCGAATCGATCGTAAAAAAGGTTATCTTGATAAGCTAAATATTTTTGAAAAATTAATAACTCAAAGTGAAGAAAAATTTCAATGGATTATAGTTGGAAATGGTGACTTTTTAAGTGAGTTAAAGGAAAAAGCTGATTCTTTAAAACTATCAAAATATATTACTTTTTTAGATTATATTAATAGAGAGGATTTAAGAAAATATTATAGTATGGCGGATCTTTTTTGGTTATTATCTGATTATAATGAAGCTTTTGGTTTGTGTTATGTTGAATCTCAATTATGTGGAACTCCGGTTATTGGACGAAATAAAGCTGGTGTAAAAGAAGCTATTTTAAATAATGAGACTGGTTTTCTAGTGAATGATAATGAAGAAGTGTTAGATATTTTATTGAATGGTAGATACAAAACAGTTTCAGAGTCTTTAATATCGAAGGTGCCGAAAGAGTTTTTATTAGAAGCATCAACTTTGAAATTAAAAAAAGAAATATTAAGTCGATGAGGTTTTAGTTGAAAAATATTTTCTATATAACAATGAAGTGGCCAGTGAAGTCAGAAACTTTCTGTGTAAGAGATATTTTAGCTTTGAAAAAAATTGGCCATACAGTAACAGTATTATCTCTTTTGACTGAAGACAAAGATAGCTCAAGTATAAAAAAAAATATGGGAGGATCATCTATACCTTCTAAATCATTAACACTATATCGTTTGGTTTTAGGTTTAGTATACAGTTTATTGAATATAAAAATTTTTCTTTCTTTGTTTTATTATCTTTTTAGAAATGAAAAAAAAGTGATGCATTTATTAAAATCTG
The DNA here is from genome assembly GCA_025210745.1 of Bacteriovoracaceae bacterium. Classification (GTDB taxonomy): domain Bacteria; phylum Bdellovibrionota; class Bacteriovoracia; order Bacteriovoracales; family Bacteriovoracaceae; genus CAKZJW01. The sequence goes on along the minus strand of JAOARC010000050.1, from coordinate 103,317 downwards.
TTTTATTAATACCAAGTACATTTTGGTGTTTGAGTGAAATAGAGAAAGAAAAACCTGAGGTTGTGCATTTATTTTGGGGGCACTATCCTTCTATGTTAGGGTATTGTTTAAGGAGAAAAAGAATAAATACTAAATTAAGTATGTTTTTAGGAGCTTATGATTTAGCAACTCAATATGCTCTTTCTTCAGAGGTTTCTAAAGAAGCCGATTATCTTTTTACTCATGCTAAAGAGAACTTAAAAGAACTCAAAAAAAGAGATTTTCGCACTAGTCGATTTAATGTTGTATATCGAGGACTAGACTTAGATGCTTTAAAATTAGAAAAGATAAATAAGAATCGTTATCAAATAACTATCGTTTCCAGGTTGATCAAGGAAAAGAATATTCAAAGTGTAATTGAAGCTTTTAAACTTGTAAAAAAAGAACAAGAAGAGGCAAAGTTATTTATTATAGGAGAGGGAGATTATAGAGATGAACTAGAGTTATTAGTTAAAAGATATAGTTTAAATAAAAGTGTTTTATTTTTAGGATATAAAACGCAGAAGTTTATCTTTGATTTTTTATCTAGAAGTAACCTTTTTATTTTGTTGAGTTATAAAAAAGGAGAGTGTTTACCTAATTCTGTTAAAGAAGCAATGCTTTTAGGCTGTATACCTCTTGTTAGCAAAACGCCGGGCATTGATGAGTTAATTACAAATGGAGAAACAGGTTTTATTGTTGAAAATCAAAGTCGTAGTGCTATTGCTTCTTTAATATTAGAGCTTTTTGAGAAAAATTTAGAAGATATAAGAATAAAGGCCAAGCATAAAGTTGAGTCTGAGTTTGACGTGATGAAAAGTATGCAGAAGTATAGCAATATATGGTTTAAGTAAGTCTGTTTATAAGGGGTTAGTAAACTCTGAATCTTGAGTTAAACAGATTACAATTCTGTTCGTTTAGTGGTACATATGTAAGTATAAATATAAAGGAAGGTTTTGAAAAATTTAGTTTCTATTATAATGCCTAGTTGTAATTCTGAAAAATATATATGTCAGAGTATTGATAGCGTTATAAGTCAAACATATCAAAACTGGGAACTTGTAATTAGTGATGATCACTCTAGTGATTCAACATATAATATTGTCGAGGAGTATTCAAAAAGAGATAAAAGAATAAAGCTTTTTCGCAATACTGGAGGGCGAGGAGCTGCACATACTCGGAATTTATCTATTGAAAAAGCAAAAGGAAGATATATTGCTTTTTTAGACAGTGATGATCTTTGGTACCCAAATTATCTTGAGTTAAGAATTTCTCATATAGAGCAAGAAGATCTCTCTTTTACATATTCTTATTATGAAAAAATCAATATGAATGGTAATTATATTGGAGATGTAAAAGCGAGAAAACTAAAGGTTTCATATTCGCAGTTGCTTTATAGTAATGTGATTGGATGTTTAACTGCAATTTATGATACTAAGAAAATAGGTAAAGTTTATATGCCAATTATGAATAAGAGGCAAGACTTTGGACTTTGGCTTAAAATATTGAGACAAGTCGATTATGCCTATTGTTATCCAACAATATTAGCAAAATATAGAGTGCAAAAAAAATCAGTATCATCTAATAAATTAAGTTTATTGAAGTATAATTGGGCCATATATAGAAATGTGGCAGGGCTTAATGTTGCTTTATCTGCTTATTATATGACAGTTTTCCTATTGAAATATTTTTTTAATAAATTTAGATCTTTTTTAAGAAAAATGTCAAAGTCATTATACTGATTAATGATAAGCAGAGAATAGATTCTCCTGATATGTAGTCTTTAAGTATCATAGAGCTTAGAGTTATTAAAAAAGTGATCAACAAAAGAATTGCACTTGATTTTTCATGACTTAATTTTTTATCAACTAAAATATGGTGTAAGTGATTTCTATCTGGATTAAAAGGTGACTTCCCAGTAAGAGTTCTTATTGTAAAAACTCTTAGTGTATCAAAGATAGGAATTATTAATATTGAAATTGCTATTGCTGGAACTGAGGAGATTCTAAAAGAAGAATCTCCATAATATGATCGATTGAATTCAATAAACTTTATTGTCAATATTGCAATTGTAAAGCCTAAAACTAAAGATCCGGTATCTCCCATAAATATTTTAGCGGGTGTCTTATTGAAATACAAAAAACCTAATAATGCACCAATCATAGAAAAACTTAAAATTGAGTATTGTGAGTGCCCGGTTAGGTAAAACCATACTCCGTAGCAAGTAAGAGCAAAAATACCTTGAGTCGCAGCATGGGTATTTATACCATCTATCAAATTGAATGCGTTCGTTATAGCTATAATTGTAATTAGTGTGAATGGATAACCAACCTCTTTAGGTATATGGTATATACCAAATAGACCATAAAAACTTGTAAGATGAATATCTGTAAACCATATGATAATTCCGGAGCATATAATTTGAATGATTAACTTTTGAAAAGCTTTGAGAGGAATAATATCATCTCTAATTCCTGTAAAAAAAAGTAATAGAAGGGAGCTAATTATATATTGAAGTTCGACAATGTCTTTTTGTGTTGCCCAGAAACATATTGTGAAGATAAAACCAATAAATATAGCGACACCCCCTAACGAAGGAATATTTCCATTATGAGACTTTCTTTTATTTGGTTTATCAAATAAATCTTTTTTTACACATACATTAATAATTCTAGGAATAGCAAAGAAGCATAGGGCCATACTTGTCAATATCGGAAGTATAATTTGTGTAGTCATAATAGACTAGGAATAGTAATCTAAATATCTATAAATGAAAAGGTTTATCATGATGCATAAAAAAGATGTATTTCTTTATGTGGGCTTGTTTTTCTTAGTTCTTGGAATATTTGTATCTGTCACTATTCCAAGCTTATTTCATATTCTAGGAGCTATTCCTTTAAGTTTGTATTTTTGGAGGTCCTTTAAAGATAAAACACTTTCTTTACCTGTAAGCAGTATTATTTTAATAATTTATATTGTGCTTGGTTATTTATCGAATTTATTAAATGAGGACACTCTATCTCATTCTATGAGAGCGTATGGAAAGCAAAAATATTTGATATTTGCCATCTTAGGGATCGGGGCTTTCCCCGCTTTTTTTAAGAGTTATATGACTCAAAAAAGGACTTCATTTTTAATTAAAACATTCTTTTTTACTATTATATTAGCATCTATTGTAGGTTTTATAAAAATAGGTTTTAAGTTTGATCCTATTAAGTGGCAAAGCGGATATAGTGGGAATAGAAGCGAAGGATTAACAAAAATTATGAGATATGGCTATGGAACAGGCTTTATTGTATCAGTTCTTTTGGGTCTCGTTCTTTATAAAAATAAGTTTTCAAGCTTTATTAGTTCTAAGTGGCTCTATCTTACATTGGTGTTTGCTATTTTGGGTCTTTTTGCTTCTGGTTGTAGAGGGGCGATATTGGGAACTTTTTGTTCTATTCCATTTTTGGTTTACTTTAAGAATAAGAAACTTGGTTTAGGAATATTTACTTTGGGGTTGGCTACTTTATTAGGAACTTTATATTTAGTCTTATTTGGTTCTGTTACAAATATTCGATTTTTTCAAAAAATATCGGCAGCTTCTAATTTGATTAGATTAAGTCAGTATGAAGCTGCGGTTTATGCTGTTAAAGAAAAGCCTCTTTTTGGTCATGGAATCAATCAGTTTTCTACTCAGTGCAAAAGAGTTAAGGAGAAAAATGGTTTATATTGGGTGGATTACTGTAAGGAGTTTGATCTGAGTTGTGATCTTGAGTATTATCATAAAATAGGCCCTTATTGTTCTCATGCTCATAATATTTTTCTAGAAACATCTGCAAATCGTGGATTTATTGGTTTAATTCTTTTTACTTTATGGCTATTATTTTGGCTTTTTGAAATGTATAAACGTGGTGATACGTGGGGATATTTAATTATTCCTTTTATTATAAATTTTGTTGTCGCTGGACAATTTGAGTATGCATTAGATGCAAATAACTCATTTTTAATATTTTTAATATATCCGCTTAGTTTTCTTAAGAAAGAACACTTAAGCTTTTTGAGGTCGTAGATGAAAATTTCAGTTATTGGAACAGGTTATGTTGGTTTAGTTACAGGTGTTTGTTTTGCAGAAATGGGAAACAAGGTGACATGTATTGATATCGATGAAAATAAAGTTCAAAAAATGAAAGATGGGATTTGTCCTATATATGAACCAGGTCTTGAAGCTTTGATGAAAAATTCAATTGAAGATAAAAGAGTTTTCTTTGATACAAGTTATGATTCTATTAAAGAGGCAACAGCTGTATTTATGGCTGTTGGGACACCTTCAAGAGATGATGGATCAGCTGATCTTAAATATTTATATAAAGCCTTAGATGATCTCGTTCCATTTATTAGCGATGGGTTAATTGTTGTTCTCAAATCTACGGTTCCTGTAGGAACTGGTGAAGCTGTAAAAGCTTACTTAAAAAATAAAACAGATAAGAGGTTTATTATTGTTAATAATCCTGAGTTTTTAAAAGAAGGAAGTGCAGTTGCTGATTTTATGAAACCAGAAAGGGTTATTATTGGAACAGATTGTGATGAGTCTTTTAAGGTTATGGAAAAACTTTATAAGCCATTTATGAGACAGCAAAGTAGAATTATTCAAATGAGTAACCTTTCAGCTGAGATGACTAAGTATGCAGCAAACTGTTTTCTAGCTACTAAAATTTCATTTATGAATGAGATTGCTAAGCTATGTGATAGGACTGGAGCAGATGTAACAGAAGTTAGAGCTGGTATTTCAACAGACTCAAGAATTGGAGCTCAATTTTTATATCCGGGCCCAGGGTATGGAGGATCTTGTTTTCCAAAAGATGTAAAGGCTCTTGTATATACAGCAAAACAAAATGATATGAACCTTCAGATTGTACAAGCAACTGAAGATGTAAATGCCCAGCAAAAGCTTTATATGTTTGAAAAGGCAAAGACACACTTTGGTGATTTAAAAGGAAAAACAATTACATTATGGGGAGTTGCTTTTAAAGCTAATACTGATGATATTAGAGAGACTCCCGCAATCTATATTACAAAAGCTCTTAATGAAGCTGGCGCAAACGTAAAATTTTATGATCCAATTGCGGCTAATAACTTTGAAGCATTTTGTAGCGATGAAGGCATGAGTGCAACTAAGGTAGAAAATAAATATGATGCTTTAAATAAATCAGATGCACTTATGATCTTAACTGAGTGGAAACAATTTAGAGCTCCAGATTTTAGTGAGATAAAATCAAGATTAAATAATGCTTTAATTTTCGATGGAAGAAACCTTTATGATACTGAGAATGTAAAAAATGAAGGTTTTAAATACTACGCTGTTGGTAAAAGAATAAGCTAAACACAATAAAGTTTGAAATTAGAATGAGGATATATTAAATGAGTTTATTAAAAACGGGAGGCACTGGTTCTCTTAAGGCGGACTTTTTAAGTGGTTTAACGGTTGCACTTGCTTTAGTTCCAGAAGCTGTTGCTTTTTCTTTTGTTGCTGGAGTAGAGCCTTTAGTTGGTTTATATGCAGCTTTTATTGTAGGGTTAATAACTGCTATTTTTGGTGGACGTCCTGGAATGATATCTGGAGCAACTGGAGCATTAGCCGTTGTTATGGTAACTTTAGTTGCTGATCACGGAGTAGAGTATCTATTTGCAACAGTTTTACTTATGGGAATAATACAAATATTAGCCGGTGTATTTAAACTAGGAAAATTTGTAAGACTAATTCCAGCCCCAGTTATGATTGGATTTGTAAATGGTCTTGCAATTGTCATTGGTCTTGCTCAGTTTACTCAATTTAAAATGAAAGATGCTACTGGAAATTCTGTATGGTTACCAAGTGGGCAGTTAACTGTAATGTTTGGCCTTGTGGCTTTAACTATGGCCATTATTTATTTTTTACCTAAATTAACAAAAGCAGTTCCTTCAACATTAGCAGCGATTGTTATTGTAACTTTATTAGTTATTTTTGGTGGGATTGAAACAAGAACAGTTGCTGATATGGCAAGTATTAGTGGATCCCTGCCTTCATTTCATATACCAGATGTAGCTTTTAATTTTGAAACTTTAAAAATTATTTTTCCGTATGCTCTTATTTTGGCATCTATTGGTTTAATTGAATCTTTAATGACTCTACAACTTGTAGATGACATTACTGAAACAAGAGGAAGAGCAAATAAAGAATGTATGGGACAAGGACTTTCAAACGTTGTTTGTGGCTTTTTTGGAGCTATGGGTGGATGTGCGATGATTGGTCAGTCAATGATTAATGTCAATTCTGGTGGACGTGGAAGAGCTTCTGGGATAACAGCTGCAATGGCATTATTATTCTTTATTGTTGTAGCATCTAAATATATAGAGATGATTCCAATAGCTGCTTTAGTTGGTGTTATGTTTATGGTTGTAATTGGAACTTTTGAATGGGCTTCTTTAAAACTATTTAAAAAAATTCCTAAGTCGGATATGATCAATATTATTCTTGTAACTTCTTTGACTGTTATTTTTGATTTAGCTATTGCTGTATTTGTTGGAATTATTTTTGCTGCTTTAAGATTTGCTTGGCTTAAATCTGAGCATATTAATGCAAATGAATATGAAGAAAATGGTATTAAGCATTACGAAATTAATGGGCCTTTATTCTTTGGATCGGTTCAAAGTTTCATCGAGCTTTTTAACCCTTCTGATGATCCTAGTGAAATCGTTGTTGATTTCAAAAACTCTAAGGTATGCGATTATTCAAGTATTGAAGTTATTAATTCAATTGTGAATAAGTATGAGAAAAGAAATAAAAAAGTATTTGTGAAAAATTTAAGTCCAGACTGTGAAAGTGTTATTTCAAAAGCAGGGAATTTATTTGAAGCAAGTGTAATTAATAAGAGTTAAATGACTGATTTAAAAACCGTAGTCGTACATTCTGGTGGGATGGATTCATCTATCTGTCTATATTTAGCTATTAAAAAGTATGGAGCGGACAGTGTTTTATCTTTAGGTTTTTCTTATGGGCAAAGACATGACAATGAGCTTGATGTTGCAAAGAAGATTGCAGACCATTTCAAAGTTAAACGAGTTGTTATTGATTTATCTTGTTTAAATCAAATTACAACGAATGCACTTATGGATAAAAATATTAAAATAGAGCATAAAAGAGATGAGGCTCCTAATACATTAGTTATTGGACGAAATGGGCTAATGGCAAGAGTCGCAGCTATTCATGCTTTTGATAAAGGAGCTAAATCCATCTCAATGGGTGTTATAGAGATTGAACAAGCAAATAGTGGTTATCGTGATTGCTCAAGACAGTATATGGATATTATAGAAAAAGCTCTTCGTTTGGATTTTGCTTGTGATAATTTTAGGATTGAAACTCCTTTGGTAAAAATGACAAAGTTGGAAACAATGGAAGTTATAGAAGAGTATAAAGACTTAGAATTTTTATTAGAAAATACAATTACTTGTTATGAAGGTATTTCAAAAGAAGGCTGTGGAAGGTGTCCTGCTTGTAAACTTCGTAATAAAGGAATAACTGATTATTTAGATAAATATCCTCATCGATTGAATCTATCTTTTACAGTCTCTTAGTTACTTCCTTTATTTTTTGAGAATATCCTTTTTTACAAATCAGTATACCTTCTTCGGTGTCAATAACAATAAGATCCTCAACACCAATAAGGGCAACCGGTTTTTTATCATTAATAATAAAATTATTTTTTGATTCAATATTTATAATATTATCTTCATCACTTGAGTTTAATATATTTGATAAAGAATCAAATGAACCAAGGTCATTCCACTCAAATTTACAATCGATAACTTTAATTTTCTTACTTTTTTCCATTACAGCATAATCAATACTAGTAGCTTCAATATCGATAAGATCTTGTTTTGAGAAACGATAGTTATTATTTTCTGAATTGTTCTTATTAAATACTTTAAGACAATTATCATAAATTTTTGGAGAGTATTTTTTGAGTTCATTTAAAAAAGTATCGATTTTAAAGCAGAATATACCACTATTCCAAAGGTAAGAGCTGTCTTTAAAATAGGTTTTAGCTTCTTCAATACTTGGTTTTTCCTTAAAAGATTTAACGTGAGAATTGTTTCTTTCAATATAGCCATAACCAGTTTCTGGATAAGTAGGACAAATACCAAAAGTGGCAAGATATCCATCCAAAGCAAATTTTTTTGCTAATTTGACAGCATCAATATATGCTTTTTGATCTTTTATGATATGGTCGCTGGGAGTTACAAGGACGATTTGACTTTTATCTTCTATGGCTAAGCAAGCTAAAGTAATGGCAGATGCAGTATTTCTTCCAATATCTTCTAAAATAAAACGTACTTTTTCAAATTTAAGTTGTTCTTTACAAAGATTATATTGAGATTTATTAGTTACAATAATAAACTCTTCACTAATAGAGGAGTTTCTATTTATAGTCATTTCAAAAAGTGACTTATTATTGAATAAACTTAGAAATTGTTTCGGCTTTCTTTTGTGACTTAATGGCCATAATCTTTTTCCCGAACCACCACATAATACAATTGTTTTCATTGGGATTAAAATACATTAATTCAAAATATATATCAAATGAGTAGAGATATGTTATCTGAGTCTTTTTGTCTGGAAAGTGTACTAAAGAGCTTATTGTTAATAAAATTACTAGAGGAGTCTGATAAATAGTATTTAGATGTAATTTTTGCATATGATAACTATTTGTAATAATTTATTTTTTTGTGCCGATAAGTCTTGTGATGAAGTTACTAAGTAGAAGTGTGTCCATTTTTTTAATGTTAAATATTTTATTGCAAAATGCATTTGCTGGTGCGGGATGGACATCAAAAATTTTAAAACCAAGAAGTAAAAATCCTTGTGAAGCAGCTTTTGCTAATTTACTAAATGGGTCATTGCCGGCTCAATATGTGGGAGATCCTACAATTAATATGTGGGACCCTAGGTTTAAAGCTCAAAGCTTTGTTGAAGAAATATCAAACTTAAAAACGAAAAATGAAAAATTAAAAGTTTTATCGGATTTAAAAAGCTTGGTTCATAAGGATCAAGACTTTGTTAATAGTTTATCTGATATATCTAATTTAATGTTAAAGAAAAAATTAATTTCCCAAAAAGATATAGAGTCCGTTCTTCTTAATAATTCTGATTTATCTATGGCAAACTTTTATTTCTCTAAAACAACAAAAAAGGTATTTGGAAAGATAAATGTTGATCCAAATAAAAGTGCTCTGGTTGAGCAATTTGTTTTTGCTCATGAAATGTCTAATTCTTTAAAAAAAGAATATATTGATATTTTGATGTTCTCAAATAGAAGTGCTGATGAAATTCAGGATGCGATAAGTTCTGGACTAAAATTAAGAGCAGATAAAGCTTCTCTAAATCAATTTAGAGAGTATATGTATTTTATTGATCCTTTGACTTCTTCTAAAGCCAAAAAAGCTTTAAATGCAATTGATGATATTTATGACTCTTCTAAAGCTGGAGCAAAGCTAAAGCTAAAGCCTAAAAAAAGCTACAGTGAAAAATTTTTACTTCAACAAAGCAAACTTAGGCGTTATGAACAAAAGAGGGTTGTTAAATGGGAAAAAACACTTAAAGAAATGGATAATGGAAAGCTAACTAGTCATGCAAAAAAAAGGGCTCGACAAAAGGCGGCTGGAGAAAAGAAGATATTTAGCAGATTACTTAATGGCTGTAATGGAAAAGGTGGAAAGTCTTTGGCTTCAGCTAAAAAGAAGTTTAAAAGATTTAAAATAGGATTATCTCTTGTTGGAACACCGACATTTTACTATTTAAAAAATAAAGATAAGCTAGATAAAAATAGTGAGAATTATGACCCTTATTGGTTTGAAAGACTAGGTTATGAAATGGGAATTTCATTACTTTTTACCGCTGTGGCCAATAAGATTGTAACAAATACTAGTTCTTCATTTTGGAGTAAGTACCTTGTTGGATATGCTCAATTTTCGTCTCTTGATGCGGTTAATGCATATGGATATGATTTAATGTTTGGTAAGACTGGTTATGCTTCATATTTACAAAAAATCTATAGAGATGATATTGGGCAGACTCCTCTTGAAAAAGAGTTTGAAAAAATAAAGAGTAGTCCAACTTTTAATGATGATATCAAAGCCATGTACGCTTTTTTAGAAAAAAGAAGCGAGGATAAAAACTTAAAAAACTTTTTAAATAAGTATTTAAATTTGAATACATATAAAAGTGGTATGGATCCTAATAAAATAACTCAAGAAGATCTCGAGACCGAAGAAGGCAAAGAGATGATGATGGAATTGCTAGCTGAAAAAATGTATGCAGAAAATATGGGAAATTGGGAAGCATTTCAGTCGGGTAATACGGGGATGGATAGATGGCTTTTTTATAGAGTTCGAAATATTGCATGGGATATGAAGGGGCTTCTTATGAATTTAGCTATTTTTCAAATAATGTGTAAAGAGCCATTAGGAAAAGTAGGTTCTTGGGGGCTTATCCTATCGATGGTTGTGGCCAATGAAATGTTATCTGGTGACTTTACTTATAAATATAGAAGAGAAGCAATAAATCAGTAGTCTTTTTTATATATGTATGTATAATTAATCTATGAAGAAATTATTAATTATTATGTTATTGTGTACATCAGCTTTTTCTTATGACTTTGATTGGAAAAAATGGGAGTCTTGGAAAAAATTGGTAAAAGAAGATTTAAACTATTTTGGTTCTGCTGGATTTGGTCAAGTCGAAATAGATATTGATAATAAATTTAATTCAAATTATGTCTTTAATTATTTTAGTGTGTCCGGTGGAGCGAGTTTTGATATAACTCAAACTTATACTATTTTTGCCATACTTAATCTGAAAAAATTTACAACATTAGACTTTGAGCAAGATGGTTTATCTGGTTCAAAGTCAGTAAGTTCTATTTACAATGATCTTTACTTTGGTATATCAAAAAATGTTGATGATTTTAAATTTACGGTTGGATATGATAATTTAAATTATTTTGTACCTTCAAAATCAACAGTTATTAAATCAACTAGAATAGATAGAGCTTCAATTCAGGCAGACTATTTAAATTTTTATGATAGATTTACGCCTTCGGTAAAAGTAGGAATGTTTGTTCCCGTTTTTGAGCAAGTATTTGGATTCGATATAAATCTATCAATGAAATATGATTTAACGGAAGATGAAGATAAGGCTCTGAGTGCTTATCTTTATAGAGCAGCATTAGATCTTGATTCAGACGATGCAACTTCAACTTCATTTGGTTTAAATTATATTCATAGATTCTAAGTATCTATAATTAGGTTAAACTTTATAAAATTTACAAATAGAGGACTATTTTTCCTTTCAAGACTGTTTACTTGATAGAATATTCATGGAGTTATATCTATGATTAGAATTATTAGTTCGACATTTATGTTTAGTTATTGGGTGACTAAATTTGGTATTTTGTACTATTTGCTACAAGGTTTTTTATCCTAATATCTCTTGAAAGTCTTGCATATTCAACTTTCCATTAAAGAATTTATCATCATCTTCGGCCATTAGATCTTTAAAAAGCTCTTTTTTTGTATTTTGAAGTACTAGTACTTTTTCTTCAACGGAATTCTTAATAATAGGTCTGTAGACAGTAAGTTTATTTTTTTGTCCTATTCGATAAGCCCTATCAATGGCTTGATTTTCAACAGCTGGGTTCCACCAAGGGTCCATTAGAAAAATATAGCTAGCAGCTGTTAAATTTAGACCGACTCCTCCGGCTTTTAAGCTGATAAGAAAAATACTCGCATCACCTTCTTGAAATTTTGATACTTCATTAGATCTTGTTTTGAGTGTCTGTGATCCATCTATTCTAGCAAATTTCCAACTTCTTTCTCTTACTTTATTTTGAATTATATCTAAGTAGGTTGTAAACTGAGAGAAGACGAGAACTTTGTGCCCCTCATCTATAATTTGTTCTAAACTTTCCATTAGAAAGTTTATTTTTGTACTTACTACGCTTTTATCATTTTGCCATAAGCATAACTGTCTTAGTTGAAGTAAGCTTTTTAAAATCTCTGTATATTTTCTTCCCTTTTGAACATTCTCCATATTTTTTTTGATAGTTGCAAGTGTTGCAACATAGTGTTGTCTTTCACTTTCTTCAAAATCAAGATAAATATGGTTTTCTACTTTTTCAGGTAGTTCTGTTAAAACTTGATCTTTTGTTCTTCTTAAAATAAATGGTCTCACTGTTTTTCTTGCAAGAAGGCGACTTTTCTTTGTAGATGTAGTTTTTAAGAAATTAGCTTCACCCCATATACCAGGAATACTTAAATCCATAATATTGTAGAATTCGGAAAGATCATTTTCAACCGGAGTACCTGTAATACAAATTCTAAAATCACCTTTTAGGTTTCTGGCGGCAATTGCTCCTTGAGATCTAATATTTTTAAGATTTTGAACCTCATCCATTATAATAATATCAAAGTTGATATCATTAAAGGTTGTATAAGACTCTTTTTTCATAATTCCATAACTTGTTAAAATTACTTTCTTATTAAGTTCTTTTGCTCTATCATTTCCATAATAAACTTGAACGTCAATATCAGAAAACTTGTTAATTTCATTTTGCCAGTTAAATAAAATAGAAACTGGACATACAATTAAAACTCTTTCTATTTTATCTATTATACTTTCTAAAAACATGATTGTTTGAAGAGTTTTACCTAAACCCATATCATCGGCAAGACATGCACCAAATCTGTTTTCATAAAGAAATCTTAGCCAGTTATATCCATCATTTTGATAACTTCTAGATATATCATGATATCGCGTTGGTATATCAAAGTTTGGCATTTCTTTTAAACTAACAAGATTTTCACAAAGAATTTCTTCTTCTGGTGTAAGAGCTCCATTAATACCATGTTTTTTAAGCTCAAAAAGTTCAAAGATTCTCGCTCTTTTAAAATTTAAAGAAAATTTTCTTAGATTATCGCCAGAAACTTCCTGATCCTTTTTTTCATGAATAGTATACTTTTTCATGAACTTAAGAAGTTCTTTTTCTTTGCTATCTAGAATAACAAGGCCAGTATTAGTTAAAATAAAGTTTTCTGTTACTTTCGCATTTTTTATAATTTCAAAATCATTTTCTGTCACAACAAGACTTAAGTCAAACCAGTTGAGATTACTTTTTTCCCTTTCAAATTTTATATTTGAGTTCCAGGTTTTAATTTCTGTTTGGTTATAAAAAATGCTGATATCTTGAGCACTTAATAGTTTGTAAAAAGCAGAGATACCATTTAATAACTGGTTTTTTGGTATTTGAAATCTTAACTTATTAGAATTTTCAACCTTAAATGAATATCGAGAACTATTTTCTCCAAAACATTTATAGATGGCACTGTAAATACTTAAAAATCTTTTGTTCTCAGTAAAGTACATACATTCATTAGTAGGGGAAATATTTATTAAAGACTCATTATCTAAAATATAATCAATTAGAGTTAAAATCTGTTTTCTTTTATTACTAGAATAAATAAATTTTTTGTATTCAGTCGTATTATATTCTAAAGATTCACAAAAGTGTTTGATAAATTCAAAAGAAGCACTTTTTGTTCTAAATGAATCTAACAAACCTCCGTCACAAATCATAATATCAAAGAAGTCTGGAATTTTTATTACTCTTTGTTTTGAGTCAAAAATTTCTAGATCAAGATTTAAAAAACTTTTTCTATCTGATGAAGATATTGAAAGACGGTAATCAAGCCTATCATATTCAATTTGTGAAAACTCTTTTCCATCTAGTTGAAAGATAATATTTTCGTTATCAATATAACTAGATATCATTTTATAAAAATCATTTATTTTATTTAGAAAACCATCAATTAAAAATAGTTTTGTGATCTGAGAAAATTCACTTGGTTGACTAAAAGTCTCTCCTGTTTCCCAGTTAAATAAATATAAACTTTCAAATACTGAAATTTTTTTTGATTCTTTACCGTCTTTTGAAATACTGAAAATGGGAAAATAATTATCTTTTGCATGAGGAAGGTCTTTAAACTTATCAATGCTCGATGCTGAAACAAAGTTTATAATAATTTTATCTTCAAATTTCTTTGCAATTGGAAAGTTAATAACTTTCTTATTTGTTAGTATATATTGAATTGAAGAGTAGGTACTATTTGGTCTTGCTCCAATAAGTTTATTGGCATTTGTGAGTACTGTTCCATACTCTTCTGTATGAACCCCAGAACCTGTTATAGCAACACTTGCTTTTAAAAAGGAATCACTTGATCCATCAAACTGTTTTTTAGCTTTATCTGTTTGTACAAATTTAAGCATTAAAGTAGCTATGTGCTCACAGTGTGTTTCATCATTCCAACTTGTACAAGTACAACTCGATGTGATTTTACCATCTGGGTATTCATCACTTCTTTTAAAACTCACTCTTGCTTCTGCTGTATTTCCATCATTAACAATACCACTAATGATGAAATATCGCTGCGTACTTCCTTTTTGAAATGAAATATTTGTATTAGCATTTTCAAAAAGCTTCTTTGCTTTTATAGATGTCATTTTGGGAAAAAATGAGTCAACAAATTCAATGTCTTTTTCATTTAAAAAGTTAAGTAAGTTCATTTAAAGCCTAAAAAATTAATTAATTTTAAAACAATAAATTATACCGCCTTATTCAATTAAAAGACATAAAAAAAGGGCCAGTATTTGGCCCTTTTTACTTGAGTATTTAAAACTGTTTTTTAATTGTCTACATATGACTTTAAAAGTTTAGATCTACTTGGATGTCTAAGCTTTCTAAGAGCTTTAGCTTCAATTTGTCTAATACGCTCTCTGGTTACAAAGAAATCTTGTCCAACTTCTTCAAGAGTATGGTCTGACTTTTCACCAATACCAAACCTCATTCTAAGAACTTTTTCTTCTCTTGGAGTTAGAGTACTAAGTACTGATCTTGTTTGCTCAGATAATGTAATACTCATAACGGCATCTTGAGGAGAGATAATTTTCTTATCTTCGATAAAATCACCTAGGGAGCTATCCTCTTCCTCTCCAATTGGAGTTTCAAGAGAGATTGGCTCTTTTGAGATTTTAAATACCTTCTTAACCTTATCAACACTCATTTCCATCTTCTCTGCAATTTCTTCTGGAGTTGGCTCACGTCCTAGCTCTTGAATTAATTGTCTAGAAGTTCTAGCAAGTTTATTGATAGTTTCAATCATATGAACAGGAATTCTGATTGTTCTACCCTGATCAGCAATTGCTCTTGTAATAGCTTGTCTAATCCACCAAGTTGCATAAGTTGAGAACTTATAACCTCTACGGTATTCAAACTTATCAACAGCTTTCATTAAACCAATATTTCCTTCTTGGATTAAATCTAAGAACTGAAGACCTCTGTTTGTATATTTTTTTGAAATAGAAACAACAAGTCTAAGGTTAGCTTCAACTAACTGACTTTTTGCTCTATCGGCTTTTTCTTCACCTTTAACGATAATGTTATAAACCTTTTCAAGATCCTCATAGGCCATACCAGCATCAAGAGAAAGTCTTCTTAGCTTTCTAAAGATATCTTCTTGGTTTCTAATCATCTGCTCAATTTTTGCATCACTTGTATATAAGTGTCTTGCTAGTTTTCTTTTATAAGCATCATCCTCTAAAACTTTTTCAAAAAGATCTTTATATTCAGTATCGTTGTTAACTTCTAAGAATTTATAAATTCTTGCTTGCTGTTCATATAGATCTTTGAATTGTAAAAAGTAACCCTTAACTGGGTCTGTAAATCCATTAATAACTTTTCTATTAAAAGTTAGATCAACAAGTTCTTCTTCAATAGTTCCCATGACCTTACTTTCAGTTTTTGTAAGCTTTCTTAGGGTACCATCTTCGTTAACAATTTCATCAATAAGTGTGATAACGTGTTCACATACATCAAAAAGTTGTTTTTTAACCTTTTGTATATCTTTTTCAGACGACTCATCATCAAGCCCTCTAACTAAATCTTTTATATACTCATTTTGATTTTCAGCTGCATTAACTTTATCTTTAAGTTTTGCAATTTCTTCAAGGGCATGTTTGGAATTTAAACATGAAAGAACGATTTCTTTTTCACCTTCTTCAATTTCTTTTGCAATTGTTACTTCACCTTCTCTTGTTAAAAGAGCTACAGATCCCATTCTTTTTAAATAAAGTTTTACTGGATCAGAAGAAGAAGACTTAAGTTCTTTTTTCTCCATTGAAGATAGAGCTTCATCGATTAATTCTAACTCTGTAGATTCACTTTCATTTTCTTCGTGATCTACATTATTAAGTGGGATGTTCATTCCATCTAATTTCTCAAGAAGAAAGTCTATTTCCGCTGCATCGACTACACTTGTTGGTAGAGCATCATTAATTTCTTCTGGTGTTAGAAAGCCTTGTTCTTTTCCTTTAAGTAGTAGTTTTGAAAAGTCTTTTGAGTTTAAAAATGCTGATACAATAGACATTTATTTTTCTCCAGTAAGTTTTATTTTTGCTTGATAAAATCTTCATCAAGCTTTTTTATGAGAGTAAGTATTTCATTACTTTCATTTTTATCTTTAGCATTAAGTTGCTTATTAATGAGTTCACTTCTTTTTGATTTATAAGCTTCTTTAGTTAGTTTTGTTTTAAAATCCGATAACATTTTATCGATAACTTTGTTATTTAACTTTAAGCCACTATAGTCAAAAAGAGATTGCCCAATAATATTTTTTAACTGTTCATTTGATTCATTTGAAATTTTTGATTTTAGAATATCTACATAATCAGAGTCATCAATTTCTAAATAAATTTTTTGTAACCAGCTAATTAACCTTTTTACCTCATTATCACCTATAAAATCAAGTATTTCCGTAATCTGAGGGTTATCTAAACATTCTGGGTGTAAAATAATTTGGCTTAATATTTGCTTATCAACTTTGCTAATTTTTATCGGTTCTGAAGGCGTTGTGTTATTTCCTTCAAATTGGCTAGATTCTATAACAATTGGATTAGTTACCGGCTGTTTAAATACTTTTTGAGGCTTAAAGCTTTTTTTATCTAGATTAATTAGAAAGTCACTATAAGCTTTTGAAATATCATCTGAACTTGATCTTAATTCTAACTTTGCTGCTGCATCAATAGATTTTTCTTTTGCAACAAGTCCATCTCCAAGAGGACTAAGAATTAAAAATATTTCTTCTAATGTATTTAGCCTTGCGTCAGTAGGTAACTCTTTAGCTTCTAGAACTTTTTGTTCAATAAGAAAATCAACAAAGGTTCTCGCATTATCAATTCTATCAACTAATTCAAGTCTTCCAAATTCATTTAAAAACTCATCAGGGTCTTTTGAAGGGGAGTAATCTACATATTTAGGAAGAATCCCTTTTTTCATAAAAAGCTCATTAGCCTTTTTCATTCCCATCATTCCAGCATCATCACTATCCATACCAAGGATAATATTTTTGGTCATATTAGATAGTATACGGCAGCTATTTTCACTGAAAGCAACACCCATAGTTCCAATACTATAGTTAAATCCAAACTGATGAAGAACTATTACGTCCATGTTACCCTCTACGATAAGAGCACAATCATTGGCCCTTATGTGACTTTTTGCAAGATTGAATCCATAAAGTATATTTCCTTTATCAAATATAAATGACTCACCAGAATTCAAATACTTGGGCTGTTGATTTTTTAAAACTGCTCGACTAGAAAATCCTTTAACGTTGTCAAAGTGGTCCCAGATAGGGAATACAACTCTATCTCTAAAAAAGTCGTAGTCACTTCGACCCTGGTTTCCATCTCTAACTATACCAATTTCTTTAGCAGTTTTTATGGCATATGATCTTTGTTTTTCATCTTGAATATTATTTAAAAATGATAAAAATTCATTACCTTTTGGAGCATATCCAATTCCAAAGTTATTTACTGATTCTTCATTTAAATTTCTATTTTTTAGAAAGTTGGTATAGTTCTCAGGTTTTACATCTTTTGCATATTTCTTATAAAGTTTATAAGCGCTACTTAAAACTCGAAGTCCCATTTCTATTTTGGGGTTTTTTTGCTTTTTTTGATCTTCTTCAACGGCTACACCAATTTTTTCAGCAATATCCTTGATAGCTTCAACAAATGTGATATTTCTAAGATCTTGAACGAATTTTATTGAATCTCCTGCCGCTCCACAAGCAAAGCACTTATAGATTCCTTTTTGATCGTTAATCTTTAAAGAAGGTTTTGTATCTGAGTGAAAAGGGCAAACCCCTTCAAAGTTAGCACCCCTTTTAGTAATAGGGTGATAGAAGTTAATTATCCCAGAAATGGGAGTGCTTTTAACTATCTCTTTTGCCTCTTCAATACTTGCCATTATTTATTTATCTTAAGAACCATTGCCTTTATTTTAATACCTTTTTCAAGGAAAATCTTCTCAAATTTTGTTTTAAAGCTAGCTAAAAAGTGATCTGGAAATTCACTCCGTAAATCATAGCTTTGCATTTGTACTTCAAAGCGTTCATCTTTTTGCGCAACATCCACCATCCAGTCAAAATATTCATCATGATCTGTTTTTATTAAAAAGATTCCATCATTTCTTAAAACTTTATAAGCTTGATCTAAGAATGTTTTTTGAAATAATCTTTTTTTATGATGTCTTGTCTTAGGCCATGGGTCTGGAAAAAAGTAAAAGATTTTACTTACCTCTGACTCACCAAATAAGTGAGCAAGTCTTTCACCTCTGGCCCTAAGATATCTAAAGTTCTTAACTTCCATTTTATCTAGCTTCTTAGCTAGCTGAAAACTTCTTTTAAATCTATGATCAAGACCTACAAAGTTAATAGAGTGATTATTTTGAGTGTACTCAAGCATAAAATGGCCATAACCAGAACCTATTTCAACTTCAATCGGATTATCATTTTTAAATTCTTTTTTGGCCCAATTACCACAATTTTCTTCCCCTTCATTATCTCTTAAGACAAAACCATCAAATGCTTTTAATCTGTCATGGTAGGGATTATCGTGTTGATATTTAAAACCATCTTTGAATACATAATCATTTGTATTTGATTTCTTTTTTATTTGATCTGTCATTGGGCTCTTATAGCTAAAATTACACTATTCGTAAAAATAAAAAGGGCTTATCTTGCGATAAGCCCTTGTGATTTTTTGTTTGCTTATTTCTTAACCAATTAGCCTTAAAGCTGATTGAGGGTGAGCATTAGCTTGACCTAATACTGCTGTTCCCGCATTTTTAATTACTTGATTCGCAGCATTTTTTGCTGTTGCTGCGGCGTAATCAACGTCTCTAATACGACTATTTGCAGCAGAAGAAGTTTCAATACTCGTTTCTAGATTTCTAGACGTTGTTTGTAACCTGTTCTGTAGTGCACCAATAGTAGCTCTTTGATTAGCAATACTAGTTAAAGCATTATCAACCTTTGCTAGAGACTCTTGTGCTGATTCTTTTGAATCTACAGCTTCACCTTCAATTCCTAATGCATCTAAACCTGTTTGCATTTCGCTTGCATCCCATGAGATTCTATTTTGGAATTCATCTGCATGAAGACCAATTTGAAACTCCATTTTTTCACCACTTCCATCTAATAGTGAATTTCCATTGAATGTCGTTGTTTCCGAAATCCTTTGTAATTCACTTTTAAGCTGTTGATACTCTTTGTTTGTAAAACCTCTTTCAGTATCACCAACAGTATCTGAAGAAGATTGGATTGCAAGTTCTCTCATTCTAACTAAGATGTTTGAAGTTTCCTCCATACCACCTTCTGCTACTTGAATTAAAGAGATCCCATCATTAGCATTTCTATTTGCTTGTTGAAGTGATTTAATATTTCCCTTTAATCTTTCACTTATTGCTAGTCCTGCAGCATCATCACCAGATTTATTAATTCTTGAACCTGATGCTAATTGTTGAGAAATTTCACTCTCAGCATGACTTGCTTTATTTAATGCTTTTTGTGCTCTAATTGAAGAAACGTTTGTTGCAATTCTAAATCCCATTCTATACTCCTATAGTCATAAAAATACCTCCGTTTAAATCTTTTATCCCCCACAGATAAAAGGAGCGACCATGCTCTAAAATTAATATTCAAATTTATTTTGAACTCCTAATCCACTTGAAGTTCTTAATAAACATTTCGGTTGTAAATCTGACATTCTGAGTTGTTTTTTTAAAAAAAGAGGAAAATTTTTCTTATTAGAATAATTTTAACAATTTAAGGTACTTAGCCGACTGTTATTGTCGGCTAAGTTTATTTGATTTTGTTATTTTTGAGTAACTTTTCAATTAAAAGAGCAGCTTTTTTTTGACTCTTTTGAGTTTGTAGAAGTTCTAATATTTTATTTTTTACTTCTATCGCTTTTTCTTTGTCTCTTTGTTTATAGAGTTTTGTATAGTCTTTGGCTGCCATAAATTTTTTTATGCTGCTTTAGAAGTATATCTTGGGTGAGTAGCAACTTTTTTCATATGCTCTTCAATAACTTCAAAAAGCTCAAGCTTAGTTGTTCTTGGGTCCATACCATCTGGCATTGCGCTGTATACAACTTCATCATTAATCTCTGTGAAGATATACCAAGTTGGTCCTAGTTTTTGAAAAAGTACTTCATTTGAAATTTCTTGTGCTGTCATCTTGTCCCTCCGTGGTTTATGACTTAAAAATAGAAAGCTTCCTGCTCTCATAATTCTTATCGAAAATAAAATGTTAAAACTTTAGACTTTTTTTGAAAAAAAATGAAAAAAAACTAATCACTTAACTTAGTAATTTGATTGGATACCTAAAAGGTAGCTAGGTTCAATATAAAAGCCTGATTTTATTGAACTTTCAAATAAATAGGAACCGCTCTTTTGCGTATTTTTATAAGACTTTTGGATATTCATATCAAGGTGAACTCCAAGTACAAGATCTAAAGACTCAAGTGCTCCTCTAAGTATAATATTTGTTCCAGGCTTTAGACTTAAATTTAATGTTTTATATATTGCATTTGAATTATTACCTAGTGAGTCTGTGATATTAACTTCTTTTCTATCATAAATATTAATTGCTAATGCTGAATATAAATTCAATATAAGTTTCTGTGTTCTATAGACATCATAGCTAAGTAGAGGACCAATGCTTATACGAAAATCGTTTTCTTTAGCATCAGATGTTGTTAATGAGTAATTTAATCTTGCCCATCTTACTGAAGCCATTGCACCAAAGAAAAACCTTTTTGTTTCATCAAATTTTGCATTTTTAGACCAAAGAGCATGAAGGTGATTTGAAAAAGAAGATCCATTGTCTTTTATATTTTCACTATAGGAATAATTATTTTCATTTGTTGGGTTTCCAAGTCCATAGGCAAACATACCTCTGTAGCCAGTTTGTCTTTTAAAAGGATAACTTCTATCTAAAGGCTCAGGAATTCTATAGTCAGTATTATCATGTTGAATATTTTTTTGATAAAGCTCTCTTTCATCATTATAGAGAACTAGAACGTGTTCTTTGAGTATGTAAGCTTTATCTCCAGTTGTCGTCATTGTTTGGTAGAATTTTTGAATACCATCAAGGTTATGAAGATAAATTTCTTTTCCTTTTCTTAGGTATTGAATGACATTAGCTTTATCATTCATCTGTTTAAAAAGAGGAGCTTCAAGAACAGCAATAACGGCTTTATTTGCAAATATATTAGTTGTAAGGATTAAGATAAGTAGAAAAAACTTCACAGATTAGTCCAGTGTCCAAGATAAAATAATAAGGCATCATTTTTAGAGTTATCATTTTGAAGACTATAGAAATTACTAGTCGCTTTTACCTTATTCCATTGTCTTCTAAAGCTTACACCAAAACTTAGATCACCATAAAATTTACCAATAAGTTTTTCTGCACCAAATTCAAATGTTGTTTGGGACTGATTGTATTTATAATTTGTTCCTGCTGTTTTAAAATTAACTTCAGAGTCTACTGAAAGAAGAATTGATGATATAAGTTTTACTTTTTCATTTATTTTGTAGTTAAAGGTTGGTCCAAAATGCAAGCTTATAAGTGAGAAGTTTTTTTGTGAAAAACTATCGTAACTAAAAAGCAATCCAGGATACAAATGATAGTTATTTTTCATATAATATGCGCTGGTAAGATTAAAACCAATTAAGTTTACATTGTTATTATCTTCACTTAAGTCACTGTAGAAATTAGAATTAATATAACTTACACCTGTTGCAAATTTAAGTTCGCCATGGATATCTTTATCATTAGGAGCTGGGTTTATTTTTTTTACGACACGATTAAACTTTCTTGGCGGTTCATGCATTTTTAGAATTTCATTAATATTCGATAAACTATGAGAATTTACCCGAAATAGTTTCTTTCCATCATTGGAAGGAATATACTTATATCCCTCAAAGTCTTCTAACTTAAAGCTTTTAGATAAGAGCTCTTTTTCAATTCGATAGATTTTTTTTGTTTCAAGATCCTCTAGATAAGAGCCTTTTTTTATAACAACTTTTATTTTTCCACTATTTTTTATATCACTAGTTGTAATACCCAAGTTTTTTTTAAGAGCGTAGTTTAACTTTCTATTATTTATATAGTTTGGAATGAGCTCTATTGATCTTTTTTCTTGATCAATTTTAAGCTTTTCTAAAAAGTTTTTATCTTGAGCGAAAAGATTTATGGAGATGAGAATTAGAAAAAGTTTCATTTCAAAGCCTCCATTATAAGATCGTAGTTAGAAGGATACTTTACACAAGAAGAGTTTATATTGTCTTCACAAACCCATTTATAGTTTTGATGTTCATTAGGATCTATTTTGACCATTTCGTGATCTTTTAATTCGAACAAATAACATTCTTCAATACAATCATTATTCCAAGTATCCTGAAATTCAAAAGTAAGCTCAGTCTTTGTAATATTAATTACTTTATCTAAGCTAATTTGTGTCTCTTCAAAAAACTCTCTTTTTGCTCCGTCTAGAAAACTTTCTCCATCTTCTACACCACCAGTGATGTTTTGCCAGAAGCTTCCTCTTGTTTCATTCATCTGAAGCAATAAAATATGTTTTTTACTATTTGCGTCACAATAAAATGTACTTACTTGTGCCTTTCTTTTTTTCACTAATATCAGTATGAACGATCTGTAAGCTATCGAAAAGTATAAAAGGTGTTTGATAGTATCTGAGCATTTTGGTAGGGTAGTGACTTATGGAAATGCAAAAATTAATATTTACTATGGCCCAATCCCTACCAGGTTTTTTATTGGCCATAACTGTCCACGAGTGGGCCCACGGATATATGGCAAAGTCTTTTGGTGATAATACAGCTAAGGAGCAAGGAAGGTTAACGCTTAATCCTGCTGCCCATATTGATATGTTTGGAACAATTGTGTTGCCTTTAATATGCTTAGCTCTTGGTGGAGCCGTCTTTGGTTATGCTAAGCCTGTTCCGGTAAACCTCAGAAATTTAAAAAATATTAGAAAAGGTATGTTTTGGATTAGTTTTGCAGGGCCACTTAGTAATCTTGTTTTAGGAATTCTTAGTTGTTTTATTTATGCCGTTGTAGCAACTCAGGTAGATCAAAGTTTTGCTTATTACGCTATTATTCTTCAGATGCTTGGTTACAGCGTTTTTATTAACTTTTTATTAGCAGTTTTTAACTTAATACCATTTCCACCTCTTGATGGTTCAAAAATGGTAGCAAGTTTTTTAAAAGGAAAGGCCTTAATGCAATATGAAGCTCTTTCTAGATATGCAAATATGGTATTTCTATTACTTTTTGCATTGAGTCTTATGGGGGTGTCTACACTAGGGCATATTCTAGCTCCTGCACAGATGCTAGGACAACGATTAACAGTATACTTTTTGTATTTATTAGGGTGAAATATAGTAGAGACACATAAAGAGAAAATTGAGAGAAACACACAATGATTGAAAACAACATTCAAGTTAAGCTTGATAGGTTTGATGGACCACTTGCTTTACTTCTACATTTAATCCAGCGTGAGCAAATGAGTATACGCGAGCTGGATATCAATCAAATTACTGATGAATATCTGCTTTATCTTCAAAAGATGCAAAATATCAATTTTGATATTGCTGGTGAATATCTTTATATGGCAGCGACACTACTTTTTATAAAATCAAAAAGTATTGCTGAAGATGAAGAAAAAGCAACCCTCGATCTAAACAAAGAAAATTTAATTGTAACGACTAAAACGCAGCTTATTGAAAAGCTTGAAGAGCTTCAGAAATTTCAAATGCTGGGTGAAAGATTATTTTCTCTTCCAAAAAGAAATGAAGATATTTTCGTTAAGCCAAAGGTTGATAGAAAAGCAATTCAAAATAGTATCTTAACTCCTATGAGTCTTGAGACTTTAACAGACTCAATGATTGATCTGATGAGAAGAGAAAAGAGAAAGTATACTGTTGTTAAAAGAGATAGACTTTCTATTAAAGAAAAACTTAGAGAACTTAAAACAAACCTTCAGGTTGGATCTAATACAACACTTAATACTTTAATTAATGATAAGTCTTCAATTGAAGAAACTGTAATAACATTTATTTCGTTGCTAGAGCTTGCTAGATTAAAGAAACTAAATATCTTCCAAAATGAAGTTATGGGAGAGGTTTACGTTGATGTTGTGGATAGCTTAGAGAGTTTTGATGTTGAAACAGCTGATGGGTTTGAGCCAGAAGATGCTCCAGCAAAAATTAATACAGAAGATCTTGCGCCAGTAGAAAATAGCGCAAGTATATAAGAGGGACATATGAGTTTAATTGATTATTCATGGGATTTTGCAAAAGAAGAGTTCTCACTAGATTTAGATTTCTTCAATGAAAAAGAACAAGAAGATAAATTGTGGCAAGCAAGAACAGGGTTAAATATTGATACTCTTTGTGGTGCTATTGAAACAATTATCTTTATGAGTGATAGGCCAATTAACCTTATGAAAATCAAATCTATGATTGATAACGACCTTCCTTTAAGAGTTGTTCATGAGTCAATCTCTAGACTTCAAGAAGAATACGAATCTAAACATCATGGTATTAGATTAATGGAAGTTGCTAATGGGTACCAATTTAGAACTAAAGCAACGTATTCAAAAATTATTTCTAATATGTTTAAAGTCTCTTCAATGCAGTTAAGTCCAACAGCATTAGAAGTACTTGCCATTATTGCATATAAACAACCAATTTCTAAAAATTCTGTTGAATCAATTAGAGGAGTAGATTCTTCACATATTGTAAGACAGCTAATGGATAAAAGATTAGTTAGAATTACAGGAAGAAGTGAAGAGGTTGGCCGTCCATCATTATTTGGAACTACGGCTGAGTTTTTAGAAGTATTTAACTTATCTGATATTAGTCAGCTTCCAAGTGAAAGTGAGCTAGATGAGATGGCAACAGCTACTGATCTAGGAGCGATTAGCGATATTAAAAATATTGTTAATACAGGAGATAAAAAAGCATTTGTATTTGATGAGTTTAATGAGCTAGAAGAGCTTACTGAACAGATCAAAGATATTATGCCAGATACAAATTTTACGACATCATTAAAGTTAACAGAAAAGAAAAGAAAAACTGATGATGGTGAAAAAAGAAGTGCTTTTGATATTTTAGAAGACTTTGTTGATGCTTCATCTGTAGAAGCTCAAAATAAGAGTGCTTCAGAATCAGAAACTGTTATGTCTTTTATGGAGCCTAAGTCTGTAGCGGCTTCTTTATTAAGCGATATGATGTTAAATGCTCCACAAATTGAAGAAGATGAGCTTGATATAGAAGTAGAGCTTGAAGATTCAATTGATGAAGTATTAGAAAAAAGCGAGATGCTTTTAGATGAAGCTCATGAATCTAATGAACAGGAGCTTCTACCAAGTGTTGATTCTATTGAAGATGAAAAAGAACTTTTAGCAGATGCTCTTGATGCAGCTTTTGATAATTTAATTGGGGATGATACTGATGAAATTACTGAAGAAAAAGTTTCAGAGTCTATGGATGAGACAATGGAATCTATGGATGAAACTCAAGGAAAGATGCTAGAAGAGGCTAAAAAGTTAGATATTGATCTGTCTTTTTGGGAATAGATCTCTCTTAAGTAGCCGAATTTATATATATTACTCAGTTGCTTGCCAAAAGCCAGGCTGTGGTCTATAAATCCTCAAAATCTATATATTAACTGTCGTAGAGATAGGTAGGAGAAAGTCATGAGTAAAAATCACTCAAAAGAAGTTAAGTTAGTTCGTCTACAAAAGTACATCGCAGATTGCGGAGTTACTTCAAGAAGAAAAGCTGAAGAGCTAATTGAAAACGGTCACGTAAAAGTAAATCAAAAGAAAATTACAGAATTAGGAACGAAAGTTAATCCAGAAGAAGATTCAGTTATGGTCAAAGGACAGATTATTGATGTTCTATCTGTTGATCATATGTATCTTGTTTTAAATAAGCCAAGAGGATGTGTAACTACTGTCTCTGATCCTGAGGGAAGAAAGACTGTTATGGATTATGTTGGTGGTGTTAAAGCAAGGGTATTTCCTGTTGGAAGATTAGATTATCAATCTGAAGGTTTATTAATGCTAACAAATGATGGTGATCTTGCAAATATGGTTATGCATCCAAAGTATGAAGTTGTTAAAACTTATGAAGTAAAAGTATTTGGAAAAATTAATGCTGATATTCTAAAAAAGTTAAGGTCGGGAATTACAGATAAAGGTGAAACTTTAAAACCACTTTCTGTAAGAGTTGTTGAGCAACTTCCAAATAAAACTTGGATTGAGTTTAGATTAAATGAAGGAAAGAACAGAGAGATCAGAAGGATTTGTGAAGCTTGTGGTCTTACTATTGATAAGCTAAGAAGAGTTGCAATAGGTGCTTTAGCTATTGATGGAATCGCTCCTGGAACTTGGTCTTATATTACTAAAGCAGAACTTCTAAAGCTTCTAGGTATAACTAAAGATGGATCTAAGGTTAAAAATGCTGGAGAGTATGTTTCCAATAAAAAATCTATCAACGTAAGAAAAGTTTCTAAAAAACAAAAAGAAGCAAAGCTTGCTGATGATAAAGAATTCACTAAATATAGAAAAGAAACTTATCAAGCAACGATAAAGTTACAAAAAGAAATTAGAGAAAAGATGAAAGAAAAGAAAGCTCAAGAAGCAAAGAATATTCCTATTAAAGCATCTTTTGAAAAAGGTAAAAAATCTAGAGTTTTTAAATAAGACTAGTTATCTAAAGGTACAAAGGTATCGGCTCCTAAATCTTCAGTTAGTGAGTCGATACTGTATTCAATAGCTTGTTCCGAGTAAGCAATATTTGCATTTTCATTCCAATATTTAGAAAAGTTAGCATCTTTAATTGCTGTGGCTACTAACTTCATAAGTGTTCCACTTGAAACAAAATAATCACTTTCTTCATCAGTCGTCATAACATGAGTTAATAGAGTATTAATTTTCTTAATTAGTCTTTTTTGCTTAGCATCTAGTTCAGTTGTATCTACTTCAATTTTTAAAGAATCAGTTTTAAAGCTAGGTAATGACATTATTAATCTCCATTATTTGTTACTCTTAGTACTTATCGATGCTATATAATTAATATTTAGCTTTTTTCACTAGAGCAATTTACTTTTTTTATAAAATACTAGACAAAGATGGATATCTATTCTATAAATTATAAATACTTAACGCGGGATGGAGCAGTCTGGTAGCTCGTCGGGCTCATAACCCGAAGGTCGTAGGTTCGAATCCTGCTCCCGCAACCAAAACTTTTCCTTAAATTTCAGACACTTACCAGACTAAAAAAACATCAAAATTTATTGTATTTTATTTTCATGGGTCACCTATTGGGGCACGCCAAAAATAAACTAACCGAAATCAACCGATATAACGGCTTTTATTTCCTAATGGCCTTAAGGGGATTAAGGGATTTAAAAAGCTAGAGAAGCTTAAGAATAAATTAGAGGATGATGCTTAATATTTCTATGGGGAAAATTCTAATATTTGCAAACCTAGAATAGTGGAAAAAAACTCACTATTTTCAACCTAACTATTACCTCTTACCCTATATTTTGTATCGCATATTGCAATATTCGATATCTGTGATATTATATATAATTATGAGTAGAAAAAGCAGGGGAATAAAACCTCAAGATATAGCAATTCTAGGTAAACTAATTACAGATGAAAATTGGCCATCACAAAAAGAGGTGAGTATTGAGCTTGAAATTAGTCAGTCAGAAGTTTCACTGGGCTTTAAGGCGCTTGAGTCTGTTGGATTAATAAGCGTTAACTCCAAAAAGCTTCACAAAATTGCAATTAAAGAGTTTCTTACATGCGCTATTAAGTATTTTGTACCGCTAGAAAAATATGGAATAGGTAGAGGGTACTTTGCTGGGCCAAGTGCCCTTGAGTTTGGTCAAAAAGTGCATAGTGATGATTATTATATATGGCCACATGAAAATGGAGATTCAAAGGGAGTTGTTGTTAAACCTGTTCTCGCTAAAATTCCTGAATCAGTTATTAATAATGAAAAGTTATATCTTTTTTTAAGCATTGTAGATATTTATAGAGGCCTTGGTGGTGTTAGGCATATTAAAGAAGCTAATAAGTCGCTAGAAAGGCTATTAAATGAATAAAAATTTAAACTCGATAAAATCAATAGCACAAGTACTTGGAGATATTTCTAATGATGTAGTTTTTGTTGGTGGTGCAACTGTAGAGCTTTACATAGATGATAAGGCAGCTCCTACTCCACAGCCATCAGAAGATGTTGATTGCGTTGTTGAGATTTTAACATATAAAGAATGGACGCAGTTTGAAGAAAAGTTAAGAGCAAAGGGATTTCAAGACTACGATATATCTGGAGAGGATACTAATCCGCCAACTTGTAGAAAGTATATTTTGGGTATGAAAATTGATTTTATTCCAGTAGAGGAAAGTGTCCTAGGGTATAGTAATCCATGGTTTAAAGAAGGTCTTAATAGTGTAGTGCTATCAAAGTAGAGATCGATGAGGTTGAAATTAGAATTTTAAAAATCGAATTCTTTTTAGCGACAAAGCTACAAGCATTTTTTGATAGAGGTTTATGTGATGATATTAGATTCAGTCAAGACCTTGAGGATATTACAGAGTTATTAGATGGTGTGATAGGTATTGAAGAGCGTTTAAAAAAGGCGAATTCAGAAGTTATTACTGAAATAAAGAATAAACTAGCTATATTTATAAAGCGAAGAGCTGAGATTGAAGAAGCTATGATAGGATTCTTAGGCTATGACGATAAAGATATAGCTCTAAAAAGAGTTGAACGTATATTTGAGATAATTATAAAAATCATTCAAAGCTAAATAATGGGCAAACGTTGAGATTTTAATGAGTTGGTTTATAAAGTTGATATTACTTACATTGTGTCTTTCTAGTTGGAAAGTATATGGGGCAACTTGTCCTAAGGGAATGTATAAAGTTCAAGAACATTATAGACAGGCTCATTATAGAAATGGAAAGTTTGTTAAAGGGTCAAATATATCTGCTTACTGTAAGCATTATAGAAGTGATGGCCCGTTAAAGTCTATATTTAAGTCAAATATGCCAAGAGGCTGGCCTCAGAAAAAAGAAAAGTTTAAAAAGTGCTCGCAAATTAAGCAAAGAAAGATTGATAAGGCTTTATCAGCTCTACCTAAGATTTTAACTAATATCGGTAAGTTAAAGATTCACTGTGCAAATAGGTCTATATTTTCAGGTAATCCAGCTTCTACAGCTCCTTCTGTAAAAATAGTTGTATTATATGATTTGGCTTTTAGTGAGGATCTGAGTAGGTATCTTGCTCATGAATTAGCACATATTCTTTACGATAGATTATCAGATGAAGAGAAGAAATCATTGCATAAAGTAAGTCGATGGATAAAAACTATAAATGGAGAGTTTAAAACAAAAAGAAAAAAGTTTTCTGAGTATGATGGGAAAAGTGATCCTGATGAAGATTTTTCAAATAATGTTGAACACTATCTGTTTGAAAAAGAAAGTTTTAAAAAAGACTATCCAAAGATATTTAATTGGTTGGAAGCTTTTTGGAGAGATAAAAAATGAAATGGATTTTATTGTTAATTACTATTGTTAGTTGTAGTTCAAATCAATTATCTATTAAGGAAGCAGCTGAAAGTAAGTGGTCTGTTCTAGAACAGAGTATTGTAAGTAATTGGAATAAGTCTAAAGTGTTAAGCTTATTAGGAGAACCTAGCCAAAAAAGTGGTAAAAATGAAGATTCTTGGGTTTATTATTCTGATCAAACAAGACTTCAGGAGTGGGTAATTGGATTTGATATTAAGAGTAAAAAGGTAATTAAGGTTACATTTGGACCAACTGGTTTTTTAAATACAGAGTTTACATTGGATAAGATACTAAAACGTTGGAAGGGATCAAGCTGTAAAAAAATGAAATCTAAAATGTATACGAAAGGTCATACTGTTTATCAGGATACTTATTATCTGTGTGGCCCAAATAAAAGGATCGATGTAAATCGTTATAATGAAGTTACTTGGATTAGTGTGAGTAAAGATAATAAAATTAAAAGATCAAATTTTAAATAAAAGGTCACACCATTTTAAATTTAAATTGTAGTTAACTTCTATAAGGTACGCCGACCAGAAATATATCAACAACTAGCCAGAGAGTGCCTTTTATTTCAACTTTTTCGATTATACAGTATTTCTTGTTAAGATCTAAATAAAAACACGATAACCTTTTTTCCATATCGTTTTTATACGGATATTAACCCTTTCAAGCTTCTTTCTTAAAGAGACTATATGAACATCGATATTTCTAGAAGAGTTTATATTTTCTTTAGAAGTAACATTTAAAAGTTCTTCTCTTGATACAGCTTCTTCATCTTTTTTTGAATATAGAGCATCAAAAATAATATACTCTTTAGAAGTAAGTCTTACTGGATCTCCGTCTTTAATAAAAGTATAGGCACTTGGAATAAGTTGGATTCCTTTTTGGTCATCTTTAGATATATTATTAAGTTTATTGATTGCATTGTTAACTTTAATTAGCAGATGGTCTAAATTAAGTGGTTTTGTTATATAGTCATCAGCACCACTTTGTAGTCCTTCTGAAATCTGAAAGTCGAAGTGCTTTCCTGATACAATGAAAATGGGCGAGACTTTATCTTTTTGTCTTATATCTTGAACAAGATCAGTTCCAGGTCTGTCGGGAAGATTCCAATCTATAAGGTAAGCACCTTGAAAACCTTTTGGAGCATAATCTTTAAAAGAAAAAAAGTTTGAAAACGAGTACACTTCAAAGTCCTTTTCTTTAAAAAATGAACTTAAAAGAGATAGAATTTCTGGGTCATCTTCAACTATACACACAGCTTTCATTAATTTTCTCCTTAAAAATATTAGGACTTATTATAATACTGGTAACTATATTTGTATATATATTCTAAAAGGAATTTGCTTTCTACGTATTTTCAGTCATTTAGATCTTGCGTAAAGATATTTTTTTGCCGAATTGGCCATAATGGAAGGCATCTTTTGAACTATATTTTCTAAAATTCAAATATGATAAATTTGCTCAAAAGTTCTGAATTAAAAGATTTTTGCCTTGGGGGATAGAGATATTTATTGGTAAATTAAGAGTAATATTTAATAAATTATAAAGCCGTTGAGCAAAAGTAAATACTAGTGCTAAGTTTTTTGTGGGTACTTTTTCTAAGTATTTTAGCTCTATTTGTAAAATAAGACATTTTGTAAAATTAGTGTTATACAATGTGTTATGAGCACAAAAAAAATACTTTTTATATTAGCTATTATTGTTACATTTTTTATCTTCTTAACACTGAAGAACTTAGTTCTAGACAATAAGCGCACTTTTTCTTTAATAAATATAACTGATTTTGACAGCTGTTTTCTTATACCAAGTGATTATAAGGTTGAAAAATTATCTCAAGGATTTAAATATTATTTGAAAAATAATTATGGGCATATAGTTTTAGAAAAAAGATCTTTTGATGAATCAAATCTCACCAAGGCAAGAGTTGGTGAATTTGAAGTGAAGTACGCTAAGCTAAAAAATGATAGAGTATTTGAATATAAGCTGAATAATGACTTTCTTTTAAAAGATACATTTGTAATTATTAAAAAAATGCAACCTAATCTTGTTCCTTTAAAGTCAAAATGTAAAAAGCTTAAAAAATTATATCCTATTTTAATGGAGTTAAAATGAAGACGGTATTAACTGGTGTTAAGCCAACAGGGATCCCACATATTGGAAACTATTTAGGTGCTATAAAACCGGCAATTGAAATGAGTAATGATGATAATTATGATAGAGCCTTATACTTTATTGCTGATTATCATGCTTTAACTAGTGTTAGAGATAGTAAAAAATTTCATGAAGATGTTTATAATGTAGCAGCAACGTGGCTAGCTTTAGGTCTTGATCCTAAAAGAGCAATCTTTTTTAAACAATCAGATGTAAAAGAAGTTTTTGAACTTTCTTGGATGCTTAGTTGTATGACTCCTAAAGGGGATATGAATAGAGCTCATTCATATAAAGACTGTGTTGCTAAAAATACTGATGCAGGTAAAGATCCTGATCAAGGTGTAAATGTAGGACTGTTCTCATATCCTATTTTAATGGCCGCTGATATTCTACTTTATGATACGAATTTCGTTCCAGTAGGAAAAGATCAGATTCAACATGTAGAAATCGCAAGATCCATCGCGGGAAGATGTAATGAGTATTACGGTAAAGATACTCTTGTTGAACCAATGGAAGTTATTGGTAAAGAAAGCTCTTATATTCCAGGTCTTGATGGAAGAAAAATGAGTAAAAGCTATGACAATACTATCTTAATTTTTAGTACTGAAAAAAAGCTTAAAAAAACAATTAATAAAATTACAACAGACTCTTCAGCTCCTGAAGACCCAAAAGATCCAAATAACTGTCAAATCATGACATTATATCGTTTATTTGCAAATAAGGAGCAAGTAAGTGCTCTTGAAAAGAGATATAGAGAAGGAATTGGTTGGGGACATGCTAAGGCTGAGTTGTTTGAAGTTATTAATGACCATCTAAAAGAAGCTAGAGAAAAGTTCTTCTATTATATGGAGAACAAACATCTTATAGATGAAATTTTAGAAGATGGTGCTAATAGAGCAAGACAAATCGCTCAGAAAACGATGCAAAGAGTAAGATCAAATATTACAAATTTTTAAAGGATAAAAAATGTTAAGTGCTAAAGAACAATTAGAGGAAATAAAAAGAGGAACAGTTGATATTATTCCTGAAAATGAACTTCTAAAAAAATTAGAAAAATCCGTAAATGAAAATAAGCCTCTTAAAATAAAGTTTGGAGCTGATCCATCTAGACCTGATATTCATCTAGGTCATACTGTTGTTCTTCAAAAGCTAAGGTTATTACAAGATCTTGGACATGAGATTTATTTTTTAATTGGTGACTTTACTGCTCGTATTGGAGATCCAACTGGTAAAAGTAAAACAAGGCCAATATTAACTGATAGTGAGGTTGTGGAAAACGCTAAAACTTATACTGATCAAGTGGCTAAAATTTTAGATATGTCTAAAACTAAAGTTGTATTTAATAATGAGTGGTTAAGTAAATTATCTCCATTTGATATGATCTCTTTAGTTTCGAAAGTAACAGTATCTTCATTATTAGAAAGAGATGACTTTTCAAAAAGATATAAAAAGCAAGAAGCAATTTATATGCATGAATTTATTTATCCATTAATGCAAGGATATGATTCAGTTGAAATTGATGCTGATCTTGAGCTGGGTGGAACGGATCAAACATTTAATCTTTTAATGGGAAGACATCTTCAAAAAGCTTATTCAAAAGAGCCTCAGTGTATTTTAACAATGCCAATTTTAGAAGGAACAGATGGTGTTCAAAAGATGTCAAAGTCTTTAGATAATTATATTTCTTTAGATGACTCTTCTACAGATATGTTTGGTAAATTAATGTCTATTTCGGATCAATTAATGGAAAGATACTACGAACTTTT
Organism: Bacteriovoracaceae bacterium; assembly: GCA_025210745.1. Classification (GTDB taxonomy): domain Bacteria; phylum Bdellovibrionota; class Bacteriovoracia; order Bacteriovoracales; family Bacteriovoracaceae; genus CAKZJW01. The sequence continues at coordinate 69,288 of JAOARC010000050.1, read as the reverse complement.
ATCAAGAAAATCAGCTAAAGATGTAGAAGCAATCGTTAGTGGATTAAAAGATGGTAGTGTTCATCCTATGAATGCGAAAAAAGATCTAGCTTGTGAGATCGTTGATTTTTATCATCCAGAGGGAACTGGGCTTAATGAGCGTAAGAAGTTTGAAGAAAGGTTTTCTAAAAACAAGATTCCTGATGATATTAAAATAATTGAAGTTCCTACTGGAGAACTTAACCTTCTTGCTATTATGACAGAAGTTGAATTCATTAAATCAAATGGTGAAGGAAGAAGACTTCTAAAGCAAAATGCAATTAAAATCGACTTTAAAACTTATAGTAGTGATAAGTTAGAAGCTGAAAGTGGAAAAGAGTATATATTAAAAGCTGGAAAGCTTAGAATGTTAAAGATTGTTGTAAAATAGATGGAAAACTTTTTATTAGGCTTTTTTAGCTCAAGTATTATTTTTTTAGTTATTCTTTTTCTTAAGAGTAAGAAGGCTAAAGATATTGACTCAAGCTTAATGCCTTTAAAAGAAAAAATAGATTCTTATCAAAACTTATTAGATGAACAAAAAGAACGTTTTCTAAAACAAGAAGAATCTTTAAAAGCCCATGTTCAATCCATGCTTTTATCCACAAGAAAAGTAGAAGAAGATACGGGACATCTTTTAGGTGTTATTAAAGGCGACAATAAGCAAATCGGAGATTGGGGAGAAGTTGTTCTTGAAAATACTTTGGAAATTTGTGGTCTTATTAATGGGAAAGACTATATTACTCAAGGTGAAGGGATGGATCTTCGTGATGAATATGGAGCTTTACAAAAGCCAGATGTGATTGTTCTTTTGCCTGAAGAGAAAAACGTAATTATAGATTCTAAAGTAAGTTTAAAGTCTATGTATCAAGACGACTTAAGATCGTTAAAGCTATCTGTAAAAAATCATATCGATGATTTATCAAAGAAGAACTATCAACAAATAACAAAATTAAATGCACCTGACTTTGTTATTATGTTTGTGCCTTTAGAAAGTACTATAAGTTTATTATTTAAAAACTTTCCTGATATTTTTGATTATGCCTACAAAAAGAATATTGTAATAGCAAGTCCACTAACTCTTATGCCAATTCTTAGAACAATTAGTTCTCTTTGGCGAATTTCATCCCAAAATTCTAATGCCAATGAAATAGCAAGGCAAGCTGGTCTTTTATATGATCGTTTTATTAATTTTAATAATGATATAGATCGTCTTGGAAAAAACATTGAAAAACTATCTTCTGACTTTGAACAAATCAATTCTAAGTTGAGTATAGGAAAAGATAATCTTGTTCAAAGAGCATCAAAGCTAAAAGAACTTGGTGCAAAAACTAGTAAGTAGAATCGCTAGCTTCACCATTTATTATTTTAACTCCAGAACTAGTACCAAGCCTTGTTACTCCAAGACTGATATACTCTTTCGCAGCTTTAATATCTCTAACTCCACCAGAAGCTTTAATTTCACAATTATCTCCAACAGCTGATTTCATTGTCTTTACGTCTTCAATTGTTGCTCCACCTGTTCCAAAACCAGTAGACGTTTTTACAAAGTGGGCACCTGCTTTTACACACCTTTGGCTGATACTAAAGATAAGCTCTTTATTTAAGTAACAAGTTTCAAGGATTACTTTTAAAATTTTATTGTGAGACCTACATAATGAACTAAGTTTTCTAACTTCATCTTCAATTGATTGAAGATCATTATCTAGGGCCATGCCAATATTAATAACCATATCTATTTCATCAGCTCCTGATTCAATAGCTAATTTAGTTTCTAATAATTTTACCTGGGTTGGGCTTGCTCCAAGAGGAAAGCCAACAACGGTACAAATACTTACGTTAGTATCCTTTAAAATATCTTTTGCATAAGGAACATAATATGAGTTTATACAAACAGCTTTAAAATTATGTTCTTTTGCTTCATCGCAAATTTTCTTAATATCTTCTTTAGTAGAGTTAGCTTTTAAAAGAGTATGATCAATGTATGTATTAATGTTCATAAATAGTTCCCGTGTCTAAAACTTATACAATATTATGTACTTTATGAAGCAAAAAATGGCCAATTTTCTGGCATGAAAATTGTATATAGTTAATTATATAAAAATGAGATGGGAGAATGAAATGAAAAAATTAATTTTATTATCGCTGGTAACTTTTGGATTAATATCTTGTGGAAGTAATGAAAGTGGAAGTTCTAGTTCAAGTTATATACCACAAGGACAAGCTGAAATTACTTCTCAGCCACAAAACTATGGAACAATAGAGTCTTTAAGAGAAGCTTTTTCAAAGAAATCTTTAACTGAAGGACTTGGTCTTCAAGCAGAAGTTTATCATGTTGGTTCAGCTTTTGGTGCTCAAGGTGGCTTTTTAAATTTTAATTTTAATTTTTGCTTTAGTTCATCTCAATGTACTCATCAGAACATGATGGATATTGTTGAAAGTGGAGAGCTAAAAGTTGTTACTTCCTTAGATCATGCAAACTCTATTTCTATAAAAGAAGCTGTCGGTGTAAATAATGGACAGTATATTTATTCAAATGGAAACTTTGATAGAAATGATTCTCTTTATCAACAGATGCTTGGTTATAATTTAAGTGGAGCTCAGACAACTTTTAGATCTGCTACAATTAGACTTTCAAATGGCCAAACAATTCAAGGCCAATATGTTGAGTTTTATATAAGTACAGGACTGCTTTCTGGTCAAAGAAAAGGTTATGTTTTATCTACAAACTTACCTGTGTTAGCAAATCCAATTCTTGTAAAAGAAGGCGGGCTTTTTGTGAATCAAATTACGGGACAGTTGAAAAGAGTAGGCAATATAACAATTCAAAGTGTTACCTTCTAATTCTTGATTAATTTAATCTGTGAAGATATCTTAGACATGGCCACGATTTGTGGCCATTTTTCTTTTTTAAAAAACAAAATTGAGTTAGAATATTAGTCATTAATGTACGTTCATTGGAGGAACTTAACTATGGCTGTCTACAAATCAGATCATTCAGATATTTTATTTAATTTAATTGATGTATTAAAAGTTCAAAATATTGAGGAATATGGATTTGATGAGTCATCTGTAAAAGAGATTTTAAATGAATATGATAAGTTTGTTGAAAATGAAATCTATCCAACAAGACAAAAGTCCGATGAAGAAGGTGTCAAACTTACTCCTAATGGAGTTATTGCCCCAGCTTGCTTCCAAAGCGTAACAAAAAGCTATTATGAAATGGGATGGTTTGCACTCGGTCTTCCTGAGGAAATTGGTGGATCACCTGTTCCTCATGCGTTAAGTACAATGTGCCTATCTTTAAGTGCTGGAGCAAATACAGCATGGTCTATGTATCCTGGTTTATCCAAAGGAGCGCTTAATGTTCTTAGACTTGTTGGTGATGATTATATAAAGTCAACTTATCTAGAGCCTATGATTACAGGACGTTTTGGTGGAACAATGTGTCTTACTGAGGCTGGAGCTGGTAGTGATGTCGGTAATTTAAAAACAACGGCAAAACCAATTGATGGAGAAAATGGATGGTATTCTATTAAAGGAACTAAAATTTTTATTTCATCAGGTGAGAGCGATCTTTATGAAAATAATATTCATCTTGTTTTAGCTAGAACTCCACAAGGAAAGCCTGGCCCTAAAGGTATTTCATTATTTTTAGTTCCAAGATATAGATTAAATGATGATGGATCGAACGGTGAGTCTAATGATGTAAGATGTTCTGGAGTTGAACATAAAATGGGAATTCATGGAAGTGCAACTTGTGTGATGAACTTTGGTGATAATGATGATTGTAGGGGATACCTAATTGGAAATGAATTCGAAGGTATGCAAAATATGTTTATTATGATGAATGAAGCAAGACTTGATGTTGGTATTCAAGGTGAGTCTCAAGCATCTTTAGCTTATGAGTTAACAAAACAATATGCAGCTGAACGTGTTCAATTTGGAACAAGTATTATTGATCTTCCTGATGTAAGAAGAACTCTATTAAAAATGAGAGCTATGAGTAGAGGATTAAGATCTTTAATGCTTTATACATCTAACCTTTTTGACTTAGCAAAGACAGATAAAAAATATGAAAGCTATATTGGTCTTTTAGTGCCTATTTGTAAGGCCTTTGGATCTGATGCTGGTTTTAATACTTGTGTAGATGCTGTTCAAGTTCATGGTGGATATGGATATTGTACTGAGTATGGAATAGAGCAATTTGTTAGAGATACAAAGATTGCTTCACTATATGAAGGAACAAATGGTATTCAAGCAATTGATTTTGTCATGAGAAAAATTTTAAAAGATAAAGGTGCAGCCTTAAGAGCTATTTCGGAAGATGTTTTTAAAACTTCTAATCAGTTATCAGATGAATTTTCTTTTGAAAGAGGAATCTTTAGCAAGTCTTTAGCTGCGGCTCAAGATGCAATGGGATTTATTGGTAAAATGGCAAAAGAAAACAAAATGAATATGGTTCTTCAAAATTGTACTGACTTTTTAGAATTGTCATCACATATTGTTGTTGCTTGGAGACTTATGGAGTCGGCTTGGATTGCAAATGAGAAAATTGAAGCTGGAGCCAGTGATGATGAAAAAGAATTTTTAGAGAGCAAAATAGTCGACTTTAAGATCTACTGTTCTCATTATTTAGTTGATGCAATAGCTAGGTCAAAAACGATTACAAGTTCTACTGCTGATATTTTAGAATATAAGATATAATTACTCAGAAGATAAACGACTTTTCTACCTTAATTTACTTTCAAAACGATGTTATAATTTTTATGTATTAAATTTAAAAAAGTTAGGACATTGTTTTGAAAGAACTTATAAAAACTACGGCAAGTGAGTTTAGTGGAAGCTCCCATGGAAACTCAAATTATTGCAATGATGAAGTATTTGTAAAAGGTGCTTCAGATGATGAATTCGTTCCATTATCTTACTTACTAAAAAAAACGCAAGATATAAAAGATATCGCTGATTTACAAGAAAATGGTTTTGTTTATAGTTCATTAACATATTTGGATATTTCAAGCTTTGATAGTTGGTTTCAAAAAATGTTTAATAAAAAACTGCAAGCAAAAAAAAGAAAGCAAATTGGAATTATTCATTATCCAGATACTAAAAAAATATTTGAAGCAGTTGAAATTGTTGATCAGGTTTACTCTATACTGAAAAATTACAAAGTTCTTGTAAATGGAAAGAATCTTCCTATTCAACTTGGTGAGTGGTATGCGAAGTCAATATTTGGGCTAAAACAGATTAAGTCAACTTCTCAAAGAGGATTTGACTTTTATTCTAATGATAAAAAAGTTGAAGTAAAAATACATTGGCATGATATAACCTCTCCTAAGGGGGTCAAGCTAAAGAAGTCTCTAGTTGAAATGAGTGATCTAACAATCATTATGTATGTAGCTAAGAACTTTATGATTAGAGATATCTTGCTATTAGATTCTGATTTTGTTTTAAGAAAGTTTGCAGGAAAAGGTCACACAATCTTTTTAAAAGATGGAGATGTTTCGGGATACTTTTTTAGCAAGTCTTCTAAGCATTATGAGAAAATCATTAATAAAAAAGCTCTATTGCAGTTTTCTACGCCAAACCTAGCAATGAAGATTGATGAACAAGGCTAGTAGAGTTTATATTCAACTAGTCTAGATTCAATATTTCCATTAAATAAAATAATCTTTTTAGAAGTTTGTAGTGAAATTTTCTTTATAAGAGGAATATTACCAGTGAAAATATAAGCTGTATTTTCTTTAAAATTATTTTTTAGATTTTCACCTAAATCATAATAAGTTTTTTCTAGTTCATCTTTATTTCCAATTCTTTCACCATATGGTGGATTTGCAACTAAAGTAGCATTTTTAATATCAATAGAAAATGTTGTAGCATCTTCATTTTTTATATTAATGAATTTATCTAGACATGCATTCTTTATATTTTCTTTTAGGTTCGATATATTTTTAGGATCAATTTCATTTGCTATTATACTTATTTTTTCAAGTGACTTATAAGACTTTGCCATTTGCTCTTTAAGCTCACTAATAATCTTTTTAAAATCATCTTGTAAATATTGATCTTTTGTATAGAAGTTTAAGTTTAAAAAATTAAAATCTAGCTCGTCACCGAACTCAAAATAGTCCTGTAAAAATAGATAACTTCCAGGCATTTTTGATTTATATAAAGCTGCTTCAATGGCCAGTGTTCCAGATCCACTCATTAGATCAATGAATATATTTGTCTCATTGAAATTTGAAAGAGCAATAATTCCAGCTGCTAAGTTCTCTCTAAGAGGTGCTACAAAACTATTTTTTCTATATCCTCTATTGCTTAGAGGGGCTCCACAAAGATCTAAAAGAATTGTGACTTCCTCTTTAGAGGAAAACTCATTATCGTGAGGAGTTACTCTGACAACAAAAGATGCATCAGGAGATTTGGTATCAACATCCGGTCTTTTATTAAGCTTTTCTCTAAATGTATCAACAATTCCATCTTTTACCCTTTGGGATAAAAAAACACTGCTTTTAAATGCAGACCTTTTTTTTCCATTAGGTGATTTCCCTTGAATTGTTTCAATCTTAAATGTTTGCTCAAGATTAAAGATTGATCTCCATTTGATTTCGAGACATCTTCTGTAAAGATCTTCTTCATTTTTTATATCAAACTTAAATAATGCTTTGTAAACACGACTTGCTATTTTTGTCGTCAGTAAAAACTTAATGGCATTTTGAGGATAGCATTTAAAATGAACTCCACCTCTTGCAATAAAAGTATCCGTTATATTTAGCGTAGACAATTCATCATTTAAGCAGTTTTCAAAACCTACCGGGCAAGATGCAAAAAAAGAATTCTTAAGTTTTGTAATTGTTTTATTCATATTTAGCTACTACTTGTTGATTAATTTGAAATTAAGCAGCTTATAGCAATTGTATTGTCATGTGAATAGGATTTGTTTTTGATTTTTATGAGATGCGCATTAGTGTGTAAAATATTTAGATATAGAAAGTTACATGTTAGTTCAGCCGCTTTATAAAGAGCATTCGGAGTTATAGCAGGTTTTCTTTTTTGGCAATTTCGGTCTTATATATTCGGCGAAAACTATATAGGACTTATCAGCTAAAAACCTTATAAACTTATTAGATATAACTTTGATAAGTACTTGATTCTTGTATACACGTTTCCATATTTCGACAAAGCTATCTATTTTACTAAAGACTTTTCCCTCTTCGTCTATGGCATGAAGGTGAGTATTTACCTGCTCTTTGTTAAGCCCATAATGGGATGGATCAAATTTTGGGTTTGTAATATCAATCCCTTCTAGAAGGTTGCGTTTATCAATTTTAAGATAGTATTTAATTTCTTTATCACATAGATGGCAACTTCCATCATAAAATACTTTTAGTTTAGTCATAAGCATATTTTAGCATCAATATTGCTTAGCATCAATAATTGGTTTTATTTGTAAAATATTTGTATCAGCCTTGTAATTCTACTTTTAGAGTGTTAGCTACTATTCTGTATAGAATAATGAGGAGACTTTATGAATAAACTATTATTAGTTTTTGTTTTTACTACTTTATCGCTGAATTCTTGGGCAAAATCCTATATTTATTTGCATGGTGGTCCGGGAATGAACTCTAATCCCGAGTTTAATATAATAAAAAATAAAATAGAGTTAAATGGAGATAAGATCTTTTTTTGGAATGAACCTTCTTCCTTAAGGCCGCAAGGAGATACTTATAGTGATGCCTTTGCTTTCGAAGCTTCAGTTAAGTCGGCTTTAAACTTTACTAGTGAAGTGGTTTCCAAGAATGATTTAGTTAAAGTTAGCTTTATTGCTCATAGCTATGGATCAATTATAGCTGCTAATATGATAAATTCTTTAGAGATTGAAGTAGAAGACATTATTTTTATTAGTCCAGCTTTAAACTACTTACCGGCCTTTAAGAATATTTTAAATTTAGCTGTAGGAGACTTTTCTAAAGAAGATAAGGCCAAAGCTTTAGAGCTTAAAAATCTAATTGGCCTTATGGGAAATACGTTCGATGATAATTGGTTAAAAGCTTTTTCTATTGCATTAACAGATAAAGTTTTAATGACTCATTATTTTACAAATACGGATAGCTTTTTAAATTACTTCCAATATTTTGTAGGTCAATTTCAATTTGATGTCCCGGCTTTTTTTGGTGTTCTAAAAACAATGCCACAGCAATCATATACTAGATTGAATTACACAGGTAAAGCCAAGTTGATCTTTGGAAAACAAGATCCTGTTTCTAAGGTGTCGGAGCAACTAGAGGTATCTACTAAAATTTTTAAGGATGTAGAAGTTGATATTTTTGATCGAGCTGGGCACTTTGCGCATATCGAAAGACTAGATAAGTTTTTATTTACACTAAAGTAGTAATATTAATATTTTTTTGTGATAATAAATATGCTTATTAGAATTTATAGAAGGTAATATTATGTATAAGTTTACAACTGGTGAAGTATTTGAAGCAATTAGGTTGGAGTCTGGTTTAAAGCAAGCTGAAGTCGCTAAAAAACTAGATGTTGCTCAATCAACAATTTCAAAGATGGAAAGAAACTTTCATGAAGATGTGAGTTTTGGTTTAATCTTAGGATTTTGTGATTTAGTTGGGTATGATATTAAGTATTTTCAATCCGGTTTCATAAATAAGATACCAAGTAGGTTAGCTAAAAATATAAATTCGAAGTTTATTGGTAAAGATGGGTTTTCAGTGCGTCTTGCTTATGAATTTGTAAAGAAAATAGACGAAAAAGTTGAAAAAGATCTTTATAAACTTTTAAAAATAAAAAAATCTCTTTTTGTATTTTCGTCATTTAAGTTTACACCTCATTTTTTTAAATTCCTTCAAAAGCATTTTCCTAGTGAGTATGAAGAAGCAAAAGAGCAGATTTTATTAGAGATACCTGAAAAGTCAGATACAAAAGATATTTCTAGTATTATTCATCATTTTAATTCTTTTAAAATTGAGGAACTTTCAAATATGGGAAATCTTGTTGTTTTAAGTTTTAAGAATTCTACTACTAGTCAAATTATAAAAGATACTGAAAGTGCAGAGCTTTCATTTCTAGAAACATGCTTAGATTTAAACAAAAGGTTTTCTTACGAAGTTAAAGATGTGTCAGACAAGGTCTTACTAAAAGTTTCATGATCCAATCTAATATTGTAGAAACTATAAATAATATTCAGAGGTCTTTATATTGGGATGAAGACTTTATGTGTGATATTTTACAATTAAAAAAAACGGAGTTTGATAGAATTAAGCTTAGCGGTGAGTATCGCTTTTCCGATATTGTTAAGATTTCTAGTTTTTTAGGCGTAAATGTTGATGACATTGCTTACAATAGACTGGACTTTGATAATATAAGAAGAAAATTTTTGAAAACGACTTGTGATATCCCTGATGAATATAAAGTTAATGCAGGGACTTATATGAGAAATATTAGGTCTATGCTGGATTACGTTGGCAACAAGCTGAATAAGAGAGTTTCTCAATATGTTCTAAATCGGTTCGACTTATCTCAAGAGGCTGTTGATAACGATGATTTATTAGTAAATTTAGTTCTGGCACAAAAGTTAATAGACTTTATTTCTAATGAATATTCACTTACTAAATATGACATTGTAAAAATGGGACTTATTTCCTGCTCTAGTGGGTTTAAAAAAAAGCTTACTACTGATTATCATTTTTATCGGATGTCAGATATAGCTCTCTATATTGTTCAAAATGTACATAAAATTGAAAGAAATTTTTATTATTATGATGTTATTTTTAGAGGGGACTTATTTACCTTGAGATCTCGAGCTTATAATAAAACCCATGAAATATTTAATTCGAAGATGATTACAAATGAGCGTTCAATGTTATATAGGCAAAGTGCTATAAGATTTTTCCCTCTTCTTTATGGACTACCATCTTTTGAGATTATAGATGTTAATACATTTTATCATTTAGGTTCTGAACATATAGACTATATAATAAAAGATAAAAGTCTTTTTTGAATCTTTAGTATTTTAAATAAAAATTATATATCTTTTAAGCAACTTTTTTGCGAGAAACATCATGTTCTAGAAAATCATATCCTTTTTTAAATAGGTCATAATATTTCTTGCCAAGTTGTCTTGCTTGTAAGCTAAAGTTATCGCAAACAAGTAGTTTTGCTTCAATATCATTAAATTCTTTAACGGAAAAACTTTTAAGATACTCTTTAGTTGTTTCATTAAAAAGAGGTTGGTACCCAAAGTTGAGAAAGAATTGGTCTGTTCTAGATGTTAAAACACCTAGGCAGGTTGATTTTTGAATACCTTTATATCTATAGTAGTTAAATAGTGTTGATAAAAAAAGTTCTTTTAAAAGCTTTCTTGTATTAATGCAAGATATTTCGGGAGAAATAGTCCAGCCAAATCCATAAGAGATTTCATCTTTTTTGGTAAAGTTATCTAAGGCGAGTCTGTGCTCTGCCAAATCATTTTTCAAAAAAATTTCAGTTATTGGAAGTAATACTCTATGAATATCACATACTTTGTTTGATATTGTTTTGTAAGACATAATGATTTTAAAATCATTATGTCTTTTTTCTATAAAAATATGATGAGTCGAAATGAAGTCTGATACATCAAAAGGAAGAGTTCCATATGGAAAATGTTTTAAGTACCCATCTCTTTTAAATGCCATTAGTGCCGAAAAAAAATAGTTAACTCTTTTTTCTCCAAGACTTGAATATGGATGATTTATGGTGATATAAGCAACTTTTTTTTCATTAATATTAACAAAGATAGATTCATCAATTAAATTATTAATCATTATTTATCCTACGAGTTTTATTTTCTTTCTAAATATTTCTTTTGAGATGATGGCCTGTTGTACAAAAGTTGCACCTTCAAGTATTTCATAGAACTTCGCATCTCTATAAAGAAGCTCTATGGGATACTCTTTCGTTAAGCCCCATGCACCAAAAAACTCCATACATTCTCTTGAAAAATCCATGGCAATATTTCCGCAATAAAGCTTTGCCATACTAGACGGAACAAAAGAATTATCTCCTGAGTCCCACTTTTCAGCAGCATCTAGAGTTAGTAACCAGCCAGCATGTTTTTTTGTATAGAGATCAGATAATTTACCTCTAATTTGCTCTTTTGAAAGAAGAGGTTTTCCATAGATAGATCTATTTTCTAAGTAGTTACAAGTTATATCGAAAGCTTTTTCACAAAGTCCAATAGCAGAGGAACTTAGAAAAATTCGACTTCTTTGTATTGAATCAAAAGCAATGTTGATTCCATTTCCATCAAGACCAATACAGTTTTCTAATGGCACAAAGACATCTTCAAAAAATATTTCAGAAGTATTAGAAGATCTATGTCCTATTTTATTATAGGCAGATGCAACCTTTACTCCTTTAGAGTTCTTTGGAATACAAAATAAAGAAAAATTATTTTTAGAATTAGTTATATCTTTATTTACAGCTACAACTAAAAGATATTCGGAGTAATTAGCATTTGTAACAAAGCACTTTTTTCCATTTAAAACAAAGCCTTTATCTACTTTATTAGCATTAGTTTTTATATTAAAAACATTGCTACCTGAATCAGGTTCTGTAAAACAAAAACTCATAAGAAAAAAATCATTTAAATAGCGTTTAATTATTTTATCTTGAAGCTTTTTAGATCCGTGTTTTATTATAGGTAAAAAAGCAAGCATATTCCCAGCCATTGAGGTTGTAATACCCCTGGATTCTTGAGCTATTGTTTTATACATCTGGCATAGAGTTGAGGTTGACAATCCTAAGCCTCCTAAATGCGTGGGAATAAAACTTTGTAACCAGCCAAGACGATGTAATTGCTTGGAAATATCAAGAGGAAAGGTGTTTTCTTTATCCCATGTTGTTTCATATGGCGCAATTTCGCTTTTTACAAATTTTTTTAGTTCTTCTAAAATATATTGATTATCTTGATTATAACTTTTTTTAGTAATTCCCATTCTTCATTCCTTAGTAATAAAAAGATGTTTTTATTAAAATGTACTATTCAGTTGTACTCTTATGAGATATTTGGGGTTTCTTTTTGAGCAGATATAATAAACTTATTATAAAATAATACTGTCGTTTCTTTTGAAATTTCTTCTGTATAGTTTTTGATAAATTTATGAACTTCAAACTCGCTGTCAAAGAAATTTAGAAGAAAGTCTTTTGCACTTGTAAGTCTTTCTTTCCATTGAATTGCTTCTAAAACTCTATCTTTGTTTTGAAAATCCATAATCTGAATTTGCCATTTGATATTTTTAAATCCTATTTTGGCTAATAGATGAGGAATATGTCTGGCGGTATTAAAGGACCCTTGAAAGCCTTGTGATATTTCATAAACTTTTTGGGTTAGTTGTTTGTTAGAGCTCCCTATATTAATCATAATTCCATCAACATCTATAACATGAAGTTTTCCGCCATTATTGAGAGACTTGTAAAGGTTACAATATCCTTTATAGGTCAATTCTTCTCCAAGGTGATGAGCAACAAGTCTATTGTAAATAACATCGTATTGATTGGGCGGAGCAGAATCTACAAAATTATGAGTAAAGAAGTTGATATTTTTAGATGAGTTGTTTTTTGCATAGGATAGACTTTCTTTGCTAATATCGCATCCATGAAGTTGTAGATTAAGTTTTTGCTGATTTAAGTATCGACATAAAACTCCTGACCCACAGCCGGCATCTAGTACTTTACTTCCATCTTTTGGCATTATTTGTGATAATTCACCTTTTAAGCTGAATTCTTCAGTGCTTGATTGATCATCTAGTCTTTTAGGTTCATTTTTTCCAGATAGTATGTAGCCCATATATATTGCCTTATAATCAGTTGTGTTTATATTATATCTACTTTGTCGGACATTTAGAATCTGAACTTTAGTTAAAAATTCTAATAAGAATCTTTTGTCTGTTTATCTTGTTGATTTTACGTTAATTTATATTTTGAAATATTTTATTATTCTTAATAAAATTGTAGAGAAATAGTCTATATTTACTATTTACCTAAACTTAACTAGTATGTTACGAGATTTTATAACTTTAAATAAGGATATCCAAAAATGGAAACAACAAAAATTACTCAAGAAAATAATGCTCAAAATTTAAACTACAGAGTAAAAGATATATCTCTTGCTGACTGGGGAAGAAAAGAAATCAAACTAGCTGAAGCGGAGATGCCAGGACTTATGTCACTTCGATCAGAGTATGGTGAATCGAAGCCACTAAAAGGAGCTAGAATTGCTGGATGTCTTCATATGACAATACAAACAGCAGTATTAATTGAGACTTTAGTAGAGCTTGGGGCTGATGTAACTTGGTCTTCTTGTAATATCTTCTCAACTCAGGATCATGCAGCAGCAGCAATCGCAGCAGCTGGAATTCCTGTGTTTGCTTGGAAAGGAATGACTGAAGAAGAGTTTGATTGGTGTATTGAAAAAACATTAACTACATTTAAGGATGGAAAGCCACTTAATATGATTTTAGATGATGGTGGAGACTTAACGAACATGGTTTTAGATAGATTTCCTCATCTTGTTAAAGATATCAAAGGACTATCTGAAGAGACGACAACTGGTGTTCATAGACTTTATGAAAGAGTTAAAAATGGAACTCTTCCAATGCCAGCAATCAATGTAAATGATTCAGTTACAAAGTCTAAGTTTGATAACAAATACGGATGTAAAGAGTCATGTGTTGATGCAATCAGAAGAGCAACTGATGTTATGATGGCCGGAAAAGTAGCTGTTGTTTGTGGATACGGAGATGTTGGTAAAGGATCAGCAGCTTCATTAAGAGGATCTGGAGTAAGAGTTATCGTTACTGAGATCGATCCAATTTGTGCTCTTCAAGCTGCAATGGATGGTTTTGAAGTTAAAAAACTTGATACTGTTGTTGAAGAAGGAGATATCTTTGTTACAACAACTGGAAATAAAGACATTATCGTTGGTAAGCACTTTGAAAGAATGAAAGATAAAGCGATCGTTTGTAATATTGGTCACTTTGATAATGAAATCGATATGGCATGGTTAAATAAAAATTACGGAGACTCAAAAGTAGAAGTTAAGCCTCAGGTTGATATTTATAATGTTAAAGGAAATGAGATTATCGTTTTAGCAGAAGGAAGATTAGTAAACCTTGGATGTGCTACGGGCCATCCTTCATTTGTTATGAGTAACTCATTTACAAACCAAACATTAGCTCAAATCGAACTTTGGACAAATACTGATGCTTATAAAAATGAAGTATATATGCTTCCAAAGCATTTAGATGAAAAAGTTGCAAGATTACATTTAGCTAAAATTGGTGTTGAACTTGAAGTATTAAGCGAAGATCAAGCTAAGTATATTGATGTTAAAGTTGATGGACCTTATAAGCCAGAACACTATAGATACTAGAATCTAAAGAATTTTAAATATAAAAAAGCCTCACTACAATGTGGGGCTTTTTTTATGCTCTGTTTTTAAAACAATATCCCAAAAAGTAAAATACAAACCATAGTTTACTTTAAATTTTTTATGATGAAGGCTGTGATGATGAGCTCCAATAAAGAATTTTTGAAGCCATTTAGGATAAAACTCATAGTTTATATGATTCATTGTCCCTGATATACTCATAAATATAAGAGCTATAACAAGAGTGATAAAGTTAAATGGTAAAACTAAAATCATTATATAAATAGGCAGAAGCTGAAAAAAAGCTTCTATAAAGTTGAATGAAAATGCTGTATAACCACTAGTTGTAATAGATCTATGATGGGCCTTATGTGTAAAATTATAAAGTACTTTTGTATGCATGGCCCTATGTAAAAAATAGTAATATGTATCATGAATAAAAAGAAAAACTAGCAATACGATTAATTGCGATAAAAGGTTAAATTCACTTTTAAAAATAAGAACGTTATTTTGCCATAAATGAAAAAGATGGCTCATTCCAAGTGCAAAGACTAGTGAAGTTATGCATGATTGCTTTATTTCAAACTTAATAAGTTCTTTTGATCGTTTTTTATTGATAATCTTATTCTTTTTTTTAACTAATTTTTCTAGGATGATAGAAAATAATAAATATCTTAAAAATATCGCTATAAAAATAATTGAAAAGGTTATGATCATACTAAAAATGCTTTAACTCAATATGAATTGTCTTACTCTCATCTAATAAGATTTTTGAATCTTCAAAATCTGGTGGTCCAAATATTAATTTTGAATTATTAGAAAAACCAACACCTTCTTTTGGTATACCAATAAAGTTTGTATTTAGTTTTCCATCATTGTTTTCATCTTCAAAAACACTGATAGCGTAGGTTCCTTTTTTAAGTTTGATTTTTATATTACTAGAATGAAAAAAATCTCTAAAAATAGCAGAGTCCTCTTTTTTAGGAAAACCCTTTTCTTTATCAAAAACAAGAACTCCAATACGAGGTTTACTTTTTGCTTTATATCTTTTTATGTTAATTGTAAGTATTTCGCTGTGCACATTCATAGAAAATACTAATAAAAGAGCTAATCTCATTGCTTATCACCCAAAAGTCATTGATATACTATTTTATAACTTATATATTCTTGAAAACCTATCAAATCTATGAGGATTATTTATGCAAAAACTATACATTGCCTGTGATCATGCTGCTTTTGAAATGAAAGAAAAATTAATTCCATTTTTAAAAGAATCTTTTGAGGTAGAAGATTTGGGTACAAACAGTCTAGACAGTGTTCATTATCCAGACTTTGGATCAAAGCTTGCTCACGCGGTAAAAGATAATAATGCTTTAGGTATAGCTCTTTGTGGTTCTGGAATTGGAATCTCAATAAGCGTAAATAGATTAAAGGGTATTAGGGGAGCACTTTGTAGATCTGTTGATGATGCAAAGATGTGTAAATTGCATAATAACGCTAATATCATCTGCTTTGGAGCTAGAAGTAATAGCTTAGAAGAAGTAAAACAAATGATTAATACTTGGAAAAGTACACAGTTCGAAGGTGGAAGACACCAAATGAGAATCGATCTATTGGATAAATAAATGATTGGATTTGGAGCATATAGAGTTTCAGTTAAGTCAGCTTCTCACAAAGAGGCATTAAATTTAGCACTTATAAATAAAGTAAAATATATTGATACTTCATCAAATTATACAAATGGTGATAGTGAAAAGCTAATAGGAAAGTGCTTAAAAGAATCTTCATATAAGCCATTTATAATTTCTAAGGTAGGTTATGTTCAAGGAGATAACCTACAAATTGTAAAAGATAATAATTTATCTACTGATCTTGTTGAATTAAACGAGCATTTAAAACATTCAATTCATCCTGACTTTTTAGAAGATCAATTAAAAAGATCTTTAGAAAGGCTTGGGATTGATACTCTTGATTGTTATCTATTACATAATCCAGAATATTATTTAAAGTTAAGTGATTCAAATAAAGATGAGTATTATAAGCGTATTGAAAAAGCTCTAATAAAGTTTGAAGATTTTGTATCTAGAGGACTTATAAAGTCATATGGTATTAGTTCAAATACATTTATTGACCCAAAAGATGATCATGAATCTACTAATCTTGAAGTTATTATAGATATTATTAAAAGGAATAAATTAACTGGTTTTAAATATATTCAATTTCCAATGAACCTTTTAGAACTTGGTTCAATTGAAAGACAGTTTGGTGGTAAGCACTTAATCGAACTTGCAAAAGAGCATAGTATTCACACAATGATCAATAGACCTTTTAATGCTTTTACAGCACAGGGCTTTGTAAGGCTTTGTGAATATGATACTAAGGAGTTTAATAAAGACTTTGCTGACAAAGAGTTTGTTAAACTTACACAAAGTGCTGTGGATGAATGGAGCTTTCAAAGTGATGATGAAAAAGAAAGATTAGAAGAGCTTCCTCTTTTTAGTCAAATTAAAAAAATTTGGTATAAGCAAGTTTCTACAGATGCAGTAGAACAAATTTTTTATGGACATTTTTTTCCTCTTTTAACTTCAGTCTGGGGAAGATCATTAACAAAAGAAGAAGCAGCTCCATTTTTTGATTTATTTGATCTTGCTATTGAGGCTGCTAGGTTCAATATGACAAAAAGAGCAAAAGAATTTAAGTCAATTGCAATATCTCAAGGACTTATAAAAGATTCACAATTATCTATTCAACAAATTGCAGTCAAAAAATATATTGATCTTGGCGTAGATATTGTTCTTTGTGGTATGAAAGATAAAAAATATGTAAAGGAGCTAACTCCTTATTTTTGATCTTCAGATTCAAGATTGTTTTTAAACTCTTTCCAAGCAGATTTTTTATATCTATAAGAAATAATTTCAAAAAGAGGTTTACTGCTATCTTTTGTGATTTCAGCTTCTCTTTGAGCTTTTGCCAGGTAGTCATCAATCTCTATTCCTGTACCAGAGTTTGTTGTTTTCATTTTTCTTTTAAAGCTTGGACGATAAGATTTTTTTCTTGATCTTTTTTTCTTTACTGTCTTATAGCTAGCTTTTACATTATCATTGATAATTTCGACACCCTCATCATCATAGTCATCATCACCCATGCCTCCAGCAAAATCTTCTGGTAGTTGAGATGGAGGTAAAGATGCTAAGATAGCGGCGGCACTTTGAGGGAAGCCTAGTCCTAAAAAATCCTTTGCCATCGACTTTTGTTTATCATTAAGTTTGATACTATTTTTTAATTGTGGCTTTATTTTTTTTAAGGTCTTTTGTGCAAAAGCAAGATTTTTATTTGTTGCATCGGCTAGGTTACCGCTTGCAAAACCATCTTGTAGAGGTTTATAGTTTTGTAAAATACCTTTTAATACAGAAGGATCCATTCCTAGTTTTAATCCAAAGTTCTTCATTGCTGTTGTTATACAGCTATTATCAAGTTTACAATTACAGTTTGGATCAGCTAGTCCAGTTGAGGTTACGCAGGTTGAAGCGGTTCCTGGCCTTCCTGATATCATTTGAGGCATACAGTATTTTTGGTAGTTATCTGGATCACTTTGCTGTGAGGTCTCTTCTGCGCAAAAACATGTTGTATCTGTAACAGGATTACATTCTCCTTTTTTGGGCATAGAGTCTGCCATCGCTGTAAATTGTTCTTGTCTTTGCTTATGATAGCTTGCCTTTTTGAGATAAAAGTAACCCATAAAGGCAGAGCCACTTGCTTTCATAATAGCCCCCGCATTGGGAACCATATAGCTTTTTGCCATCATAGCTACATAACATGCTGAGACACCTGACCAAACATAGCCTTGTATTCGAGACCTCTTTTTTAGAGCTTCATGAGTATTTGCATTTGCATAAAAAGCTTGAGCTTGAGCCGAGACTACGGAGGTATTTTTTAAATTCTCCGTATTTTGCTTATTTTGAGCTTGAGTAATTAAGCCTGATCCCATTTCAGCGGCTTTTCCTACTAAGCCACAATAGTCTAGTTCACTTTTAGTTTCTTTTTTCTTTGTCGCTTTTTTTGCTTCTTTTGTTTTGGCTTCTTTTATTTTACTTCTAGAGCTTCCTTTTCCATAGCCCGAATTTGTATAATATTTCATTGGTAAAACTCCAACGACAGAAGAGTAAATTTGAGAGACCATTGGCATCCAACTTTCAAGTGATTTTCCTCGAACTGCGCCAAATAAAATTCTATCGTTTTCTAAAAAAGCATTTTGTTGATTATTACAAATATTATTGCTTACAGTTTCACCATTTTTTTTAGTTCTAGCTTGTGTTGTATCAGAGCAAGCTTCATCTGCAAGACGCTCTGATTTGCCATTGTGTATATAGTTTTCAGATGTATTAATTTCATCAGCATCAAAAGCTCCTATATCATCAAAAGCACTCTCATTTTGTGAAAATGCAAAATTTGAAACTAAAAGATAGATTAATAGTATAGCTTTCATAAATAATTCCTTTGACTCATTAAATTTTAGCATGATTCCAGGTATTTATGCTTCTAGGTAGTTTTTATCCTTTATAAAAAATACGTAATATTAGATACTTAGCTTGTATCTTGGATAAATAGTTAATTAATCTTTGTGCAAATAATTTTTCTCATTGAGAAAAGATAATAACTTTTGTACAACATAGGGCATGACAAATAAAAGTAGTATTCAACATGTATCAGACAGTGATTTAACCCATTCTATGGCCCATTATCTTTTAACGATTCATAAGTTAAAGGAATCAAAAGGCTATGCAAGAGTTACGGATATAGCTAAAGAAATGAATTTAACTAAAGGAAGTGTGTCAACAGCTTTGGTGAATTTAAGAAAAAAAGAACTTGTCGAAGAAGACGAAAGTAAGTTTTTTTCGTTATCGTCAAAAGGTCATAATGAGGTTCATTCCATTTTATCTTCTCGAACTTTACTTTATTATTTTTTAAAAGATGTTGTTGGTGTTGAGGATGATATTGCACATAAAGATTCTTGTTTAATGGAGCATTTATTAAGTAATCAGACTCGAGAGAAGTTATTCGTTTTTATGAAAGAGGTTTCGACAAAAGAATCTCTGGATTTAAGTACAACATTAGATCTTGCGTCTTTTAAAACTAATCACGAATTTATGGAAGCACAGATTGGTGATAAATACCTAGAATAATGAATGAATATTTATCTTTTTTAAGAAACTTAGATCCTAAAACAAAAAAAATTTCAAAGTATGTTTTTCTAACGTACTTTTTAGCCCTTTTTAGCTACCCACTAGTTAGATCAGCTGTAGGAGCATTTTTTTACGAGGCTTATACAGCTTCAAGTTATTCTCTTGCAACATTCATATCCATAACTTTTTTAGGTGTAACTATTTGGGCTGCTAATAAGCTACAAAAAAGATTTTCTGTTCAAAAACTCTATTTAATAATTGCTGTTTTTTCAGCCTTCGGTCTTTATATTGCTTACTTACTTCAAGTTGGAGGGATAAAAGAGTCGGCCTTCTTACTTTTTGCTATTAAAGAAAGTTATATCGTTTTATTAATACATTTATGTCTTGGTTTTACTAATAATAATTTTAACTTAGAAGAAGTAAAAAAACTTTTTGGCCCCTTAGGAGCAATGGGATCAATTGGTGGAATCTTAGGAGGAATGCTTACATCTTATGTTGCTAAAGGATTTGGTACGTATTACGTATTTATCTTATCACTATTTTTTATCGTTTTAACGGGAGTTATTTTCTATCAGACAAAAAATATTGATCAAAAAGAAAAAGCTGAAGACAAACAATCTCCTCTTAAAGCAATTAAAGATGTAAAAGTATTTGTCTTTTTTATTTGTGCTATTGTTGCTTTAACTCAGTGGATAATCTTCATTGCTGATTTACAGTTTAATTATACTTTTACTGAACTTGTTACTGATAAAAATGAAAGAACATCTTATCTTGGAAATGTTTATTCATATATAAATGCAGTAAGCTTAGCTTTTCAATTTATTGCTATTCCTTTTATGATGTCTCGTTTTAAAAATAAGACTATCTTTATGGCCATACCATTTTTCTATCTAGGGTTAACATTTTTAAGCCTAGGTTCATTTACAGTTATTTTACCGATAATTATATTTGTTTTAATGAAAGCAAGTGATTATTCAATCTTTGCTTACTCAAAAGAAGTTATGTATCACGGGCTAACGGGTCCTCAAAAATATGGAACAAAATATATTACAGATATGTTTTCTTATAGAATGGCAAAAGCATTAATAGCATTTGTTATGTCTGTTTTTACATTAAAGAGTGTCTTTGTTTTCTTTTCATTACAAAGTATAATGATTCTATTATGGATCTTCTGTGCATATAAACTATTAAAATTAAATAAGGCTTAAATTATGAATTACTTTTTTGAAAAATCAAACTTTACTGATGAAGCTTTTGATTTTAATAAAATCAACACTAACGATTATATTCCAGCACTTAATAAAGCGATTGATCTAGCGAATGAGAAAATAAATCAGATCAAAGAAAGTTCAAAAAGAGATTTTTCTATAATTGAAGAGTTTGAAACATCTACCCATGAATTTGAAAAAATTAATCTTATTTTTTCAAATCTTCATAGTGCCCAGTGTACTGAAGAACTAGAAAGTATAAGTGAAGAGTTCTTTTCTATTGGAACAAAGTTTGAATCTAATCTTTATACAGATGAGACTCTATTTTCTAAGATTAAAGATGTTTATGAAAACATTAATACTGATGAGCTAACTGTTGAGCAAAAAACAATCTTAGAAAACTATTATCAGGGGTTTGTAAGAGGAGGAGCTTTATTAAATGAGGATGCTAAAAAAGAGCTTATTTCAATTGATGAAAAATTATCCACTTTAAGAGTAAAGTTTAGCGAAAAATCAAGAAAATCTAAGAATAGTTATAAGTTAATAATTGAAGATAAATCTAAACTAGAAGGACTTCCTGAAGGTATACTAGAAGCAGCAATGGAAAAAGCTAATTCAATGGATGAAAATGGTAAATATGCATTTACTTTAGATTTTTCAAGTTATTATCCGGTTCTTCAATATTGTAAAAATGAAGAAATTAGAAAAGAAATATATTTAGCAGCATCTAGAATCGCTTTTAATGATGAGTACGATAACACGACAAATATCAAGGATATGTTATCTTTAAGACAAAAAAGAGCTAAGCTTTTAGGGTTTTCTAATCATGCTGAATACATTTTAGATAGACGTATGGCAAAAGATCCTAAAACTGTTTTTGAATTTTCAAAAAATATTTATGATAAGGCCATTGGTAAGGCCCATGATGAAATTAATGAGCTTAAGTCATTAAAAAAAGAATTAACAGGTAATGATACTTTAAATAAATGGGATGGAGCTTTTTATAGTGAAATCCTTAAAAAGAGAACTTTAGATTTAGATGATGAAGTTTTAAGACCATACTTTAAACTTGAAAATACAATTGAAGGAGTTTTTAGTGTAGCAAATAAACTTTTTGGCTTAAGCTTTAAAGAAAACCTAGAAATACCAAAATATCATGAAGATGTACAAGTTTTTGAAGTAACAAAAGATAATAATTTTGTTGGTCTTTTTTATTGCGACTTTTTTCCAAGAAAAACAAAAAGAGCTGGAGCTTGGATGACTGAATACAGGTCCCAAGGTCTATATGCAGATGGAAATAAAACTCCTCATGTATCAATTGTATGTAACTTTACAAAGTCTACAGCTTCAAAGCCATCTTTATTAACACTAAATGAAGTACTAACTCTGTTTCATGAGTTTGGACATGCTCTTCATGGATTATTATCTAACGTAAAATATACTTCTGTTGCTGGACCAAATGTTTATTGGGACTTTGTTGAGCTTCCATCGCAAATCTTAGAAAACTGGGTTTTAGAAAAAGAATGCTTGGAGATTTTTGCTAAACATTATGAAACAGGTGAGGTCTTACCTCAAAAGTATATTGAGAAAATAAAGAAAACAAATACATTTTTAAGTGGACTAGCAACTATTAGACAACTTAGTTTTGGTCACTTGGATATGATGTATCATACAATGGATGCTGCTTCTATTAATAGTATAGAGGAATTTGAAAATAGATGTATGAAAGACTTTGATCTTTATCCTCATGTCGCTGGAACCAATAAGTCTTGTTCATTTGGTCATATTTTTGAAGGTGGGTATTCAGCTGGATATTATTCATATAAGTGGGCTGAAGTTTTAGATGCAGATGCTTTTGAATCTTTTAAAGAAAATGGAATATTTGATACGAAAACAGCTAATAGCTTTTATGAGAACATTCTATCTAAAGGTGGTAGCGTTGATCCAATGGAACTTTATAAAAGGTTTAAGGGACAAGAGCCTAGTGTTGATCCTCTTTTAAAAAGATCGGGGCTTATTTAATTTTCTGCCAAATACTCTCTAGCTCATCTAGAGAGTATTGATTTATGGCCTTCTTTTCATTAGCTACATAATCTTCAACTTTATTAAACCTTTTAATGAACTTTTTGTTGGCAGATCTTAGAGCATCTTCAGGATCGATTTCAAGATGCCTTGCTAATTGAGCAACAGAAAACAAAAGATCTCCGATTTCTTCTTTTGCTCTATCTTTATTTATTTTAGGAAAAATCTCTTCCTTAACTTCTTCAAGTTCTTCACAAACCTTATCCCAAACTTGCTCATAGTTGTCCCAATCAAAGTTTACTTTAGCTGACCGTTTTCCAATTCTAGCACTAGACATTAAGGCCGGCATACAAAGGTCTGATGAATTAAAAAAATATTCTTTTTTATTTTTGTTTTCTTTTGCTTTAATTTGTTCCCAGTTCTTAGTTACTTCATCAGCATCTTTTGCTAATGATTTGTCTTTAAAAACATGTGGATGACGTCTTATCATTTTATCGCTTAGATTTTTTGCAATATCTTCGATATTAAACTTATTTGATTCGCTTGCAATTTGCCCATGAAGAAGAACCTGTAATAAAACATCTCCAAGCTCATCTTTCATCTTATCAAAGTTGTTATCTTCAACAGCTTCTACATATTCATAAGATTCTTCGATAAGGTATTTTAGAAGACTTTTATGAGTTTGTTCCAGATCCCAAGGGCAACCATCCTTTGGGTCTCTAAGCTTTTTTATAACATCAATAAGTTTTTCAAGTTGTGGGTAGTTCATTTTCAAATCCTTATACCAAATACGTAAATCATACATAGGCGTCGTTAAGCTACAGTCTCATCACCTACGACGTACTATATGTACGACTTCGGCTCTTCGCTTTGCTTGCCTAGCCTCTGCATAATTTACGTAATTGGTATTATGTAGTATTATAGGTAAGATTTATGGAAAAAGAAAATAATTACTTATTTGAAGGGGCTTCGATCTTCTATAGTACAGAAGATTCTTTTGATAATGAGGATAAGTGGCTAAATTATTTATGTAGATCTTTTAAAAAGTTCTTAATTAATGAGTTTGATTATCAAAAGGATATGAATGTTAATATTAGCCTCGTGGATGATGAGCAAATTAAGCAGATTAATCACGAGCATAGAAATAAAGACTATGTGACAGATGTTTTATCGTTTCCCTTACAAGATAACTTTAGAAATGGTGAATATGATGACTTTTGCCCTGTTCTAGAAATTGGAGATATTATTATTGCTAATGGTGTATGCCAAAAACAGGCGAATGAATTTAAGATCACATTTGCAGAAGAGTTTTGTCACCTTGCCATTCATGGTTTTTTACATTTACTTGGATATGATCATGAAATATCAGAAGATGAAGAAAAGATAATGAATGATTTTGAAGAAAAAATAATTGAGATTTTAAAAAAAGAAAAGGGAGCCTAAAAGCTCCCTTTTTTGTTTTATAGGCTGTTAAAGTTTTCTAAGGTATATTGAATAGCATTTGCTAGATCAACTCTACCAGAAGAAACTAATTTATCTTGAAATTTACTTTCTTTTATTGTCGATTCCATCATAACTTTTTTAAGCTGTAGTGGAGTCAGACTAGGAAAGTTTGCAAGAACCTCTGAAGCAACTCCAGCGGCAGTAGGAGATGCCATTGATGTTCCAGACATTGAAGAGTAACTATTTCCTGGTACAGTAGAAAAAATTCTAGAACCTGGTGCTGCTACATCAACAGTCTTTTTTCCATAGTTAGAAAAACTTGATAGTCCATTTCCAAACCATCCTTTATTTGTTGAAGCAATAACTAATAAGTAGTCGCTATCAAATGAAGCCGGGTATTTTGGATTTGTATCATTGTTTGAGCTATCATTTCCTGCAGCAGCAATAGTAAGAACACCATACTCTTTTCCAATATGAGTAATTGTCTCATTTACAATATTTCCACCCTCATTAACTTTTTTTCCAAATGAACAGTTAATAAGTTTAGCTCCGTGCTTAGCAGCATATAAGAATGATTCAACAATATCAGCATCTGTCTCATCTGAAGAGTCAGGTACAGTTCTAATGGCCATAATTCTAGCTGAGCTAGAGATTCCTGCAATACCAATATTATTATTTTGTTTTGCCCCAATTGTACCAGCTACGTGAGTACCGTGAGCATGAGATGCCATAGGATCTCCAGTAGCATTACCTTGCTCATCTTTATCTAAAGTATCAATTCCATAAACATCATCAATATATCCGTTTGCATCGTCATCGATTTTGTTACCTGGAATTTCTTTTTTATTTTTCCACATAACATCTTTTAGATCTTCGTGTTTATAATCAACTCCTGTATCAACAACAGCCACGATATTAAGAGTTTTTTCCCTAGATAGTGGTGATAAAAAGTACTTATTAACTGATACACCATAATCCTCACCATCATTAAAAGACCAGATCTTGTCTACTTGAGGATCATTAAATGGAGTATTAAAAAAGCTTTTAATGCTGCTATTTACAAGTTTTTGCTCTTTTGGAAGTACAGACTTTATTGATTTGTAGTTTTTTTGCGTATCTAGTATTTCCTTATTATTTTTTAATATTTTTTGAAGTTCCACAGCATCAGATGTTGAAACAATATAGTTATTATTAAATAAATGTTTAACCGATTTTATGAGTTTTGATTGAGGTAAACTCTTAATATTATTTGTTTTAATAAATAGTTTTGAATTATCAAAATTTGCGTAAATGCTTAGTGATAATAAAACCATCAGTGCGCATAGTCTCATACTATTCTCCTTGGTTATTTTAATATTTAAGTACTTTATGATTTGCTAGTGATTTTAGCAACTTAAAATAACTTAAATTGTTTTACATCCTTATTTGTTAAATAACCTGTTGAAAATACGTGTTAACTTGATTTAGGATCAAAGTCAGTATTTTTTACAAAATAGAAAAATTATTGAGTTGTGCTTTGCAAAAAGTGATAACTTATAGAGATTATTAAAAGGTGAATAATGAATCTAAGTTTAAAGCAATTAATGTTAACAGCAACATTTGTTACAAGTTCTTTTAGCTCTGTAACAACTGCTAGTATTTCAAATACAAGATCTGCATTATTTTTGCCGGAAGGATTTTCTGGAAATATTGAATTATCTTCAAATCAACTTGTTGAAGATGTTGGTGAAGTAGAAGGAAATCAATTCAGAGCTGACTTAAACTTAAAATATGAAAAGAGTGAATCAGCAAGTGTAATTGGAAAGAAATTTGAACTAAAAACGAGATATAATAATAAAGAAAACTTTATGTTTTCTATTCCAGAAGCTTATATCTCAACTCATCTTTCAAAATATAATATAGAATCTTCTTTTGGTAGATTTGTTCTTCCATGGTCACACGCAGATAAAAATTGGTCTTTTGGTAAGTTAAATAATCGAGTTAATTTTGATGGCTTTGATCCTGGGCAAGAAGGTTTGACAGGTTTAAGAGCTTTTAAACAGTTTTCTAATGGAATAAAGATAGATATGTTTGCTTCATTTATATATGTTCCAGAAATGAATCCTAATACAGTTATTGATGAAGATAAAGGAACGATTACTTGTAAAAATGCTTGGTGTGATGCACCTCCTGCCCAAGCAAATGTAAGCGGAACCTATCTTCCGGTTTTTTATAATGTTGAAATGCCAAATATATCCACTATTGTTTTTAATCCTTCTTACGGAACGAGATTAGGTTTTTCTCATGAAGAGATATCTATTGATGCCTTTTATATGAAGAAACCAGAAAATACAGTTTCAACACCTTTAGAGGTTGGTTTAAATGGTTCTATTGTAGAAGTTGATGTCACTCCAGAAGTTTATTATCATGAGGTTTATGGTGGTGATATTAAATATGATTTTACTAAAAACTTTGCTCTAAACTTAACTTCATTATTTGTTAGGCCCAGTAAAACACCGGAAGTTGCAAGCGAAGTTAAAACATGGCTAGAAATGAACCCTAAGAAAATCCAAGAAGATTATGTGGGTGGGGGATTTGAGTATAAAGATAATAATATGACTGGTGCAATTAATTATATTGCAAGAATTAGTGAGTTCGATAAAGAAAGCGATCCATTACTTCAATATCCAAGATGGAACCAGGCCATACATTTTAATATTGGTTCACATATTACAAGGAAAGTAAGTGTTGGTTTAGATTATAAATTTGATATGCTCACGGAAGACAGATTAACAATGATTCGTGCAAACTATCAGGTATCTCCATCATTAATGACTTCTTTAGGTGTTAATATGATTGGTACAAACGAAAAAGAAGAGTCATATTGGGATAAATTCGTGAATAACGATGCATTCTATGGTTCTTTGAAGTACCTATTTTAATTAGGTTTTTGCACGTATTTGTTTAGGAGTACTAAAAAATGCGTTTAAAGATGTTAGTACATTTACTTTTTGTTCTTATGCTTGCTATTTCCTGCTCGAAAAAAGATGTGCAAAAAATAGAAAGAGCTGTAAAATCAACGGCTGGTGACCTTTTTGATGAAGATAGAAAAACGCAAGAATTAGAGGCAGCATCTAGTTGTACATTAAACACTGATGCCATTTCAAATTATTTTGTTAAGATTATAACAAAGGATTTAGAATGTTTAGGTTCTTATTTAAATGACTTTGTTCAAGTTGTTAAAACCGATAGGCCTGGTTATCTTTCAAAGACAAAGCTTGTTAAATTTATTGATGATAATTTAAAAGATTTTGATCCAGCTTTAGTAAATCCTTTAGAAGCTATATTTGATATGAATTCACTTTTATATGGCGATGATCCCAATTATATTTCTTTAGAACATGTGAATGATCTTATAAGTGTTTTTATTGATGTAAATAAGTATGTTGTTAATAGCAATATCTATGAGTACTTTTCCGATTTAACAACAAAGACGTACAAAGTCCATAACTATAGAAAATCTGCGGTTTTTACTGGATTTAATAGAATTGCAGATCTTCTTATATCTGAACATAAAGGTCATGAGAATAATAATAGATTAGTCTTGTCGAAATTTTTAAATAAGTTTAGAGCATTAGATAGCTCTCGTATTATTGAAAATAGTTCTAAACTCCTTTTTGTTAAAAAGGTTATTTTGGGAGGACAAAAGGATGAGTTAACTTCTAAGGAGTTGATGCTCCTTTTAAGAAAATTGTCTGATTTAGGAAAAATGGTATTTGATGTTTCGCAATTTAAGCTTATTGATCATGATAACTTTGGAATTGAAAAAGGTTTAGTAAATACTTTATTTGCTGATATGAGAACAGTAAAAAGAAGTCTTTTTTATAGTAAGTTTTCAGAAGAGGAGCTTTTTACTATAGATGAGCTATTTGATGCAATTCTTATTTTTACAGATAAAATTGAGGTTTATAGAAAATATAAAAATAATATTCAAAAACTTAAAGGAGCGTTGCTTTCTTCTGAATCTGATATTTTCACAGCAAGAGATATATCTATCCTTGTTGATGATATTATACTGGATAATTTAGAAAGAGGAGTTTTCTTTTATAGGCTATTTGGCAGATATGAAAAAGAACTCTTGAGTCAAAAAAATTTAGAAAACATACGTTTTTATGCATACACAATAGATAAAAAAGAAAGAAACTATTTAGATAGCTTTAGTCGTATCGCTAAAAAGTATGCTTATTTCAAAGGTCATAATAGTTCAGCTAAGTTTATTAAAAACTATGGAAGAACACCATTTTCGATGTTTGAAATATCTGTTTTTGAAAATATTTTACTCAGACTATATAAGAAATATGCAACACAAAAGAATGAAAAGTATCTTTATGGTATAGGTCTTTCGCAAAAGAATTTAAATGATCTTATGGGAGAGTATCTTGATATTTTAGAAGGTGAAGGTATAGTTCATCCGGGACAGTATTTAAATAATGCTGAAACTATAACTTTAATGACAACACTTTTTCAGCATCAATCAAATGGTAATGCAATAATGGAGATTAATGAAGCGACAGAGTTTGCTTTGGACCTTATTTCTTCGGGAAGTATTGCAAATGCGATTGATACTGAAATGAAAAAACTATGTATTGAAGATAGTGATTGTCATCTCGATGCAAAAGGAAGATATCTTCCAGAGTTTTATAGAAAAAAATATAAACAAATGTTTAATACTAAATATAATGGATCAACAATTGCCGATCATTTACCGGGGCTTTATAACTATTTAGAAAGTTTATCAGCTGAAAAAATAGATGAATTCTTTTATGTAGCTGAAAGATTTTCCAGATCGTGTACTCTTTTTGAAGATGGTTCTCCTGTTCCGATGGAAAGTGGCGATTATTTTAGTATGTTTGCAGGACTTATGGCGATTGAGCAGACTATAAATAAGTTTGATCAACGTGGTATAAAGCAAGGATCTTTACCAGATGGGATTTTACAACCAGTTGAAGCTGAAATTGCTTATCCCATTTATGAAGATGCAATTAAAGCGATTATTCCAGTAGAGTCCTTAAAGAAAGATTCTAAGGTCTTTTTTTGGTATCTTTTAAAGTATGAGCAGGTACCAGATGTAGAAGGAAATATATTTAGGACAATTGGACAAGGTGCGAAGTTTTTGTGGTTTAAAGCAAAAAAAGAAAAAAATCAAAAATCTTCTGCAACAAGATTTACTATAGCTAAAATTTTAGAGGTTTTAGCTTTCTATTCTGAAGCTGCTGTAACAAATCCTTTTCCATGTGAGGAACTTAGATAAGTCTTCTTGCCTGGGGATATCTAATAAGATAAATTACTTTCTATGAGTAATTTATCTTTAGAACTAAACGAAATACTACAAAAGTTAGACTCTTGTAAGGAAATCCTTAATCACCTTAGGGGGTCACTTTGACGTTGATAAAAAGAAAAGACGTCTAAGTGAAATATCAGAACTAGAAGCATTAGAAGGCTTTTGGAACGATTCAGATAATGCATCAAAAATTCAAAAAGAAAAATCTATAATTGATTCTGTCGTTAAAAAGTTTGATGGGGTTAATGAGCTATTTGAAGAATTTGAAATCTTAGTTGAGTACGCTAAAGAAGGAGACTCTGATTCTGATGCTATGGCCATCGAAGTCTTTACTACAATGGAAGAAGCTCTTTTAGCTGCTCAGGAACAAGCTCTTTTATCAGAAGAAACAGACCCAAATAATGCTATTGTATCTATAAATGCTGGAGCAGGTGGGACAGAGTCTTGTGACTGGGCAAGTATGCTCTACAGAATGCTTACAAGATGGGCAGAGGCTAAAGGGCATAAAGTTACAGTTATGGATCATCAATATGGTGATAGTGCTGGAATAAAATCAGTTACCTTTATGGTTAGCGGAGAATTTGCTTTTGGTCATTTAAAAGGAGAGAGCGGAATTCATAGATTAGTTCGTATTTCTCCGTTTGATTCAAATGCTAGAAGACATACTTCATTTGCTTCTGTGTATGTATCTCCAGAGGTAGATGACAATATAGAAATTGAAATTTTAGATAAAGACCTTCGTATAGATGTATACAGATCTGGTGGTGCTGGTGGTCAATCTGTAAATACAACGGATTCGGCTGTTAGAATTACCCATAATCCATCAGGTATCGTTGTTACGTGTCAAAATGAAAGAAGCCAGCTTCAAAATAAGTTAACAGCAATGAAAGTTCTAAAATCAAGGCTTTATGAAAAGGCCATGGAAGAAAAAAGAGCAAAAGATGCTGAAAATGAAGCCAATAAAAAAGAAATTGGTTGGGGGTCTCAAATTAGATCTTATGTTCTTCATCCTTATAAGATGGTTAAGGATCATAGAACTAATTGTGAAAGCTCAAATGCAACCAAAGTTTTAGATGGTGATATTGATCCATTTATTAAAGACTTTTTAAAATGGCGAGCCTTAGATAACACCGCAGAATAATTGCCAAAATGGGCACTTAGACTATATGATGCCCCATAAAATAATTTAGAGATTTTTAAGGATATTTACATGAAGCAAAAGTACATTGATCAGTGGGAAAATTTATATTCAGAGCAAGTTGGAGTAAGAATAGATAAAAGATCTAAACTTCAAGAGCAGAACTCTCATCCATATAAGCATGGTGTAAAACCCTCTGTAAAAGCAGATGCTTTATTTGAAAAATATGATCATTTAGCTAAAGAAGAGATCGGACAAACTGATACATATAGTGTTGCTGGTCGTGCTCTATTAGTTAGAGACTTTGGTAAAGCTGCATTTATTAAAATTGATGATGGATCAAGAAAATTTCAGGTTTATGTTAAAAAAAATGTAACTAATGAAGAAGGCTTTGCTGATTATAAGCTATGTGACTATGGTGATATTATTTGGGCCAAAGGTGATATCTTTAAAACAAATAAAGGCGAACTTACTTTAAATGCACTAGAATTTAAAGTAGTTACAAAGTCGATTAGACCTTTACCTGAAAAATTTCACGGATTAACAGATCAAGAATCAAGATACAGAATGAGATATGTTGATATGATCATGAATACTGAATCTAGAGATAAGCTTAAAAAGAGATCTGAAATAGTAAGATATATTAGAGAATTCTTTTATAAAGACAATTGGTTAGAAGTTGAAACTCCAATGATGCATTCAATTGCTGGTGGAGCTACAGCTAAGCCATTTAATACTCATCACAATGCTCTTGATATGGAACTATTTATGAGAATAGCTCCTGAGCTTCACCTAAAAAGATTAATAGTTGGTGGATACGATAAAGTATTTGAAATGAATAGATGTTTTAGAAACGAAGGTTTATCTTTAAAGCATAACCCTGAATTTACATCAATCGAATTTTACCAAGCTTATGCTACATATGAAGATCTAATGGACTTAACTGAAAAATTAATTCACGGTCTTGCTAAAGATGTAATGGGAAGCTCTGTTATAAAATGGGGAGATAGACAAATTGATTTTGGATCAAAGTTTGAAAGACTTCCAATGAAAGATGCAGTTGTTAAGTACACTGATTTAACTTTAGAAGACTTAACAAATAAAGACAAAATGATTTCATTATTAAAGTCTAAAAATGAATTAGAAGTTAAAAAAGATGATCTTGATAAGTTCTCAGCAGCAAAACTTATGGTTTTATGTTTTGAAGAATTTGTTGAAGACAAGTTAATCAATCCAACTTTTATTACAGAATATCCAACTGAAGTTTCACCATTATCTAGAAGAAATGATGAGAATCCTGATGTTGTTGATCGGTTTGAGTTATTTATCAATGGATGGGAAATTGCAAATGCATTTAACGAGCTTAATGATCCAACTGATCAGCTTTCAAGATTTGCTGATCAAGCAATGCTTAAAGAGGGCGGGGATGATGAAGCATGTGATCCTGATTATGATTATGTTAGAGCTCTAGAGTATGGGATGCCACCAACAGCTGGTGAAGGTATCGGTATTGATAGATTAGTTATGCTTTTAACTGATAGTCAGACAATTAAAGACGTTATTTTATTTCCACTACTTAAAAAAGAAACTTTCTTTAGATCTGAAAGTAATGAGGGTGAGGAGTAATTTCTAAGTGAAATTACCTTTTTTTCAACTCTTTAAAATTATCTTAGAGAAAAAATCATCAGTTCGATTTTTAATCGGAGCTATTTTAAGCTTTGCTTTTTCTATTGCTGTTATTTTATCAACAGTAGGGTTGATGGATGGATTTGAAAGTACTTTAATTAATTCTTTAAAGAACTCATCATCTGATATTATCGTAAAATCTTCTATAGGTGTTTATAATAGTAATAAATTAGATAATAAGCTTTTTTCTACAAATGATTTTAATGTAACACATGTATTACAAATGCAGTCATTCTTAATACATGGACAGACCTCTAAGGCCGTTTTAGTGAATGGGGTTAACGAGGTTTCTTTTTCAAAAGTATTAAGTTTAGGTGTTGATAAAATATCTACGAATGAAATAATGATTGGAAAAGAACTTGCTGATGAATTATTTGTAAATATTGGAGATGAAATAACATTCTTGTTTTCTACAAATAAAAATACAATAAAGGGTTCAACGGTACTTAAAAATTTTATAGTCACCAAAATTATTGATCATGGTATTTACGAAAAGAATTTACGTTATGTCTATGTGAATAAAAATACCTTATCGTCTATTTATGGTTATAGGCCATTAGCTTCGAACAAATCATATATTAAACTTTTATATCAGGCATCTAAAGATGAAATAAGTGAAAGAGTAAGTTCTTTTGAGTCAAAATTGGAGTCTACAGCATTTGTCTTCTTTCCATTTTGGAAAGAGTATTCAACTCTTTTAGAAGCTGTGGGTGTTGAGAAACTATCGATAACAATGATATTGCAACTAATTGTTATTGTATCAGTTTTTAATGTCTTAGCTTTTATTATTTTTGTTTTAGAAAGGCAGTCAAAAAGCTTCTTCTTGCTTAGGGCACTAGGGTTAAGTAAAGCTGTTTTAGTGAGATTTTGGATGTATTTACTTGTTTCGATTTGGGTTATTTCTTGTTTGTTATCAATCGTTTTTGCAAGAATATTTGATTATTTATTACAAAATCTTTCTATCTTTGAATTGCCTGGAGATATATACGTTTTATCAAAGCTTCACTTAGATTTAGAATTGAATGACTTTCTAATTGTTTTTTTAGGAGCATTTCTATGGATAGTACTTATTGGAGGAATATCAATATACAGACTTAAAAGGAAAAGACTTCTTTTTGGTCTTAGACAGGAGTTTTCTTAAGATGAATTTTGTTAAGGTGGAAAATGTAACGAAGTCTTTCGGTGTGACACAAGTTTTAAAAGGTATTAATCTTGAATTAAAAGAGCGTAGTCAAATTGTTTTAAAGGGAGCTTCAGGTTCGGGAAAATCAACACTTCTTTATTTAATTGGAGGTCTTGATAAACCAGATACAGGTAAGGTTATTGTAGCGGGAAAAGATATTGTTCCTTTTAAAGATGATGACCTTGCTATTTTTAGAAACTCTTCTATTGGATTTATATTTCAATTTCACTTTTTATTACCTTCTATGAATTGTTTAGATAATATTTTATTACCGGCAAGAATTGGGGCAAGAGCGTTGTCAGATATAAAGCCATTTGTTGTGGAACTTGCTAAGAAGTTAGGGGTAGATCATTTACTTAAGAAATATCCACATCAGATATCTGGGGGAGAGCAACAAAGAATAAATATAATAAGGGCATTGTCGTTGAGACCTAAATTACTGCTGTGCGATGAGCCAACAGGGAACCTCGACTCAGTTAATTCCTCAAAGGTTGTAGAGCTTTTAAAGTCTTTATCTACAGCTTTTGGAAGTGCATTAATTATAGTTACTCATGATGATGCGGTGGCTAATTCCTTTGAGAAGAAAATAACAATTGAAGATGGTCAGATAATTAGCTAATATTCATTATATTTAAAGCATAAATACTTAATTTTGCGTAAAGACTTAAGGTGTTAGATGTTAGGTAGGTATATATTTTTAATAGTTTTAATTTTAGGAAGTTTTAATGCTTCTGCAAAAAAACTATTTAAAATTAATAAAGTTGTAGTCGAGGGAACTAAAAGAGTTGAGCCTCAGGCCATATTGGAAAAAGTATTTAGTAAAAAAGGAATCATGCTCGATACTGAAATTCTAAAGTCCGATATAAAAAAAATCTATGAGATGAAATATTTTGATTTAGTTGAAGCTCATCGTAGGTCTAATAGTCTTGTTTTTAAGGTTAAAGAAAAATCGGTTGTTTCTAAAATTGTATTTGAGGGAAATGATGAAGTTTCGGATGACGATATTAATGAGAAAATTAAAACAAAACCTTTTAATATTTTGGATGTAAACTCTATTAAAGAAGATGTTCAAATTATTCAGAAACTATATGAAGAAAAAGGGTATTATCTTGCTGTTATCAATTATGATCTTCGTAAAAATGAGTTTGGAAATTTAGATCTAACGTTTAAGATTCAAGAGTTTGACAAGGTTAGGGTTAAGAAAATTTATTTTCTTGGTAATAATGAAGTTAAGGATGATGAGCTAAAGCCTTTTATGCAAACAACTGAAGAGTCATTTTTTTCTGGAATGAGTGATAGTGGTAGTTTTAAAGAATTTAATTTTCAGACAGATATTGAAAGGTTGAAGTATTTGTATAAAACGAAAGGTTATTTACAGGTTAATATTGGTAATCCCGAAGTTACAGTTTCAGAAGATAAAAAATGGATTTTTATTACAATTAAGATACAAGAAGGACCAAAGTTTTCGGTAAATGATATTTTTTACAATGGAGAGTTATTATTTACAGGTGCTGAGTTAGATGAAAAAACAAGTTTAAAATCTGGAGATATATATTCTGAAGAAAAGTTGAGACGCGATATTCAGTCTTTAACAGAGATGTATCAGGATAAGGGATATGCTTTTGCAAATGTTTTGAGAAATCTTCAAATAGTTCCTGGTGAAAATAAAGTTGATATTAATTATTCGTTTGAAAAGGGTAAAATTGCTTATTTTGGGAAAATTAGTATTAAAGGAAACACTAAAACTAGAGATAAAGTTATAAGAAGAGAGCTTAGAATTTATGAAGGAATGATGTATTCAGGAAGTTTACTTCGTAAATCTAAAGAAAATGTAAATCGGCTTGGGTTTTTTGAACAAAATAGTGTTATTTTTAATACTGTCTCGCCTCGTGGGAAAGATGATATTTTAGATGTTGAAATTTCTATAAAAGAAAGACAGACTGGACAAATATCAGTAGGAGCTGGTTATTCAACAGCGACAAAAGAGTTCTTTCAAGCTTCAATTGCTCAGAATAACTTTATGGGTAAAGGACAAAATTTAAACTTTAATGTGAATCATTCAAAACAGCAAAAATCTTATAATCTAGGTTTTACTGAACCATATTTTTTGGATACTTTATGGACAGCAGGTGGAGATATTTATAGTAATTCAAACGGACTTACGACATCTTTTTCTTCAAAAAAATATGGAGCCGATGTCAGAGTTGGTTATCCTATCTTTGAGTATACAAGAGCTTTTTTAACTTTAAGACATGAATATACAGATCTTGAAGATGTTGCAAACCCAACAGTCGATGTTGATATTGAAAATGGAGTTGCTGCAACTTTAAAGGCTGCTATAAGATACGATAGGAGGAATAATATTTTTGAGCCAACAGATGGTTATTATGGAAGTTTGTCGTTTGAGTATGCGGGGCTTTATGGTGATCAAGAATGGCTTAAAGGTATTTTTGAGACTAGATTTTATCAACCTTTAACTCAAGATAAAGAGCTTATCTTTAGGCATAGACTTCAAATGCAGCAGTTAATGAAAACAACGGATAGAAAGCTTCCGAGAACAGAAAAGTTCTCTATGGGTGGAGCAAGAAATATGAGAGGATACAATTTTGAAGATATTGGACCTCAAGTTTACGATAAAGATAAAATCACTGAGCAAACAGCATTATTTAACAACGGTGGGAATTTATCTCTACTTTCATCTTTTGAGTTAGAACACCCTCTTATTAAAGAAGCAGGCTTAAAGTGGGTTCTTTTTTATGATGTTGGTAATGTATATGAGAGTGCTGGAGATATTGAAGAAGGTGTTCTTAGACAGGACTATGGTTTTGGATTTAGATGGTTTTCTCCTATTGGTGTATTGAGATTTGAGTTTGCCTATCCAATAGATCCAGAAGAAGACAAGAACCAAGATGGGCAAAAGTTCCATTTTGATATAGGACAATTATTTTAAGGAGTATATATGAAAAATTTATTAATTATTAGCGCTTTTATTCTTTCTTTTTATTCATATGGTGCAGCTAAAGTTGGTGAAGTTAACATTCAGAAAGTTTTAGTAACAGTAAAGCTTGGTAAAAAAATTAAAAAGACTTTAGAGACTTCTTATAATTCGATGAAATCAAAGTTAAAAAAAGATGAAGACTCTATAAAGAAAATGCAAAAAGACTTTCAAAAACAAAGTATGGTTTTAAGTGACAAGGCTAAAGCAAAGAAAGAAAAAGCAATAAGAATGAAAATTGCTGAAATTCAAAAAAAGACAATGGAATTTCAAAAGAAAATTCAAAAGCAAGAAATTGAATTAAAAAAGCCATTACTTGAAAAACTACAACCGGTTATAAATAGTGTCTCAAAATTAGAAAAACTAGATATGACTTTTGCTTTACAAGGATCGCCTTTATTATATGCTGGATCTAAAGTTGATATTACAGATAAAGTTATCAAGGCTTTTGATAAAAAGTATAAGTAATGCTGAAAACACAATCACTATTAAATTTAGATAAAGGATTGAGTGCCTTGACAAGTATGCCAGATAATATATCTGGCATTTCTAGTTTTGTAGAGCCTCTTGAAAACACAATTGTTTTTATTAAGTCGTCAAAATTTTTAAAGAAAATTAAAGAAAATACTCTGTCTTTAATTGGTATAATAGATAAGAATTTTTATGATGATAATAAAGACAATACAGAAATATTAGAACTATTAGATAAAAGGTTTGATTATCTTTTTACAAGTGACAATATTTCGAAGTCGATGTGCTTATTGTCTAAACCTTTTTATGATAAAAAATATGAAAACCTTAACTTATATGTCGATGGTAGACAAATGGGAACGGCAAGTATAGATCCAGATGCTCAGATTGCTCAAGGTGTTTTTATTGGAGACGCGGCAGTAATAGGAAAGGGAGTTATTATTATGCCAGGTGCTGTCATTGGACCTTATTGTAAAATAGGTGATAACACAGTTATTTATCCAAATGTTTCCATATATGCTTACTGTGAGATTGGATCAGATTGTCGTATTCATGCAAATACAACTATTGGATCGGATGGATTTGGATATAATTTTTATGATGGTATTCATAATAAAATCTGGCATCTTTATAATGTAAAAATTGGTAATGATGTAGAAATTGGATCTAGTTCACAAATTGATTGTGGTTGTTTTAATGATACTATAATTAAAAATGGAACAAAGATAGATAATCAAGTTCAGGTTTCACACAATAGTGTTATTGGAAATCATGTTATTATGTGTGGTAAGTCAGGGGTGGCAGGAAGTTGTACAGTTGAAGACTATGCCGTATTTGCGGCAGGATCAGGGTGTGCTCCTGGAGTTACAGTTAAAAAAGGTGCCACGCTAGCGGCAGCAGCTGTTGTCAGTGAAAATGCAATCATAGAAAGTGGGAAAGTTGTTGCAGGACACCCAGCTGGACCATTAAAAGAGTGGCTTAGAAATCAAGCTAAACTTCGAAGAATGTTAAAGGATAATTAATGCTATTTAATAAAGAAAAAGTACTTGAGTTTCTACCACATAGATCGCCATTTTTATTTATTGATTCTATTGAGTCAATTACTTCTGAAGTTGAGAATCCTTCAAATGTAAGAGAGCTTATAGGAACTCAGGTTATAGCTCATTATAAGGTAAAAAAAGATCATGTTATTTTTGATGGTCATTTTCCTGGCAATCCTATTTTACCAGGTGTTGTGCAAATTGAAATGATGGCACAAGCTTCGGCTTTTGCTTCAATTCCTGTCCTTGAAAAAGGAGTTGAAAATTATGATGTAGAAACTCTCTTACTTGGGAGCGATAATTCAAAATATAGAAAGCCAATTATACCAGGTATGGATCTAAAAATTATCTCTACAGTTGTAAAGTGCCGAGGAAACATTGCAAGTTATAACTGTGAAGTTTTTCATGAGGATGAAAAAACATCTGAGTCTCAAGTATTAGCTAAATTAACTTTTAAGGAAAAATAGAATGAGTATACACTCAACTGCAATTATTGAAGAAGGTGCAAAAATTGGTGAAAATGTAACAATTGGACCATTTTGTTTAATAGGTAAAGATGTTGTTATTGGTGATAATAATACTTTTAAATCTCATGTTGTTATTGAAGGTCACACGACTATTGGTAACGCAAATATGTTTCATGAGTTTTGTTCAATTGGAGTAGCACCTCAAGATAAGTCTTATAAAGGTGAACCAACTCAAACAATTATTGGGAATAATAATCTTTTTAGAGAAGGTGTTACTGTTCATAGAGCGACAACTAAAGAAGTTCAAAAAACAATTATTGGAAATAATGGTTATTTCATGGCCCATGTTCACTTTGCTCATGATTGTGTTATTGGAGATAATGTAACTTTGGCTAATGGAACAATGTGCGCTGGACATGTTCACTTAGGTGATAATGTTCAAATGGGAGGAGCTTGCGGAGTTACTCCATTTTGTCATGTTGGTAAGGGAGCTTTTATTGGAGCTGCTAGTGCTATTGATAAAGATATCCCTCCATTTTTTACGGCAATGGGAAATAGAATTAAGCTTAAGGGGATAAATATTATTGGTCTTAAAAGAATGGGAAGTACAAAAGAACAAGTTTCAGAGGTGATCGAGTTTTACCGTGTAATGGAAAGCTCGACTTTATCGCCAAGAGCTTTTGTAGATAATAAAGAAAATATAGAAGAATATAAAGAAAATGCACTGATTCAAAAGATTGTTGCTTTTATTAGTGAAAGTAAAATCGGAGTTCCTCCATTTTTAGGATAATATTATGAATAAAGTAAATGTTGCACTTATTGGTTATGGCCACCTTGGAAAATGGCATGCTCAAAAAGCAGATGGATTAGAAGCCTCGAACTTAGTTGCTATTGTAGAACCTTTTGAAAAAAATCAATTGCTTGCTAAAGAAAATCATCCTAATGCAAAAGTAGTGGCTTCTGTTGAAGAAATTATTGATGAAATAGATGCTGCTATAATTGTAACACCGACATCTTTTCATTTTGATGTTACAAAATATTTACTAGAAAAGAAAAAACATATTTTTTGTGAAAAACCTCTTTGTTCTTCATCTGATGAAGCAGTTAAGCTTAGTGAGCTAAAAGACTCTTCACTAAAGTTTCAAGTTGGACATTCTGAAAGATGTCACGAAGCTTGGGACAAAATTAAGCCCTATACTGATAAAATTGAAGGAAAAGTACACGTAAAGATTAATAGGTTTGCACCATTTAAAGGAAGAGCAACGGATGTAGATGTTGTTCAGGATCTTATGATTCATGATCTTGATTTATGTCATTATATCTTTAATAAAAAGTTTAAATCGCTAGTTGCAGATGGATATAAGATTAGAACTGATAAGTGGGATCATGTAACTTGTTATTTATTTGCGCAAGATGGAAGTATTTTTGAAATTACATCAGGAAGAAACCATACTTATGAACAAAGAACATTAGAAATTATGTCTAGTAATGGATGTATTTTCGTTGATATGTTTAAAAATGAATATTCAATAGCTGATAATAGCTCTACTAATCCGCAAGAGTTTGTACAAAACTATACTTACGAAAAAAGAGATCATTTAAATATAGAACAAGAAAGATTCTATAATTCAATCCTAAATGATTCAAAAGAAATGGTTACCTTTGAAGAAGGTTCTAATATCGTATCTGTTATTGATAAAGTTTTAGAGTCTTTAGATAAGAATGAGGAAATTAAGCTGTAATGAGTAGACAGTCATGTTTAATCATTGCCGGAGAAAAGTCTGGGGAAGATCATGCTCTAAGCTTTTTTAAAGGACTTAAAGATAAAACCCCTAATACAGACTATTTTGGAGTTGGGGGCGATAAGCTTGAAGCACTAGGTGTGGATCTAATGTATCATTATAAAGATTTTTCCTCTATGGGACTAACTGATGTTCTTAGAAAACTTCCTTTTTATAAAAATGCATTTAAAAAAATAGTTAAAAGAGTTAAAGAGCAAAATGTAAAAACGGCAATTCTTATTGATTTTCAAGGGTTTAACTTAAAACTTGCTAAAACTTTAAAAAAGATGGACGTTAATGTTCTTTATTATGTTGCTCCTCAAGCATGGGTATGGAAAGCATGGCGTGCTAAAACATTAGAAAAGTGTGTTCATACCTTATTTACCATTTTACCTTTTGAAAAAAAGTGGTTTGAAGATAG
The DNA here is from genome assembly GCA_025210745.1 of Bacteriovoracaceae bacterium. Classification (GTDB taxonomy): domain Bacteria; phylum Bdellovibrionota; class Bacteriovoracia; order Bacteriovoracales; family Bacteriovoracaceae; genus CAKZJW01. The sequence goes on along the minus strand of JAOARC010000050.1, from coordinate 28,487 downwards.
AGGTGTAAAAAGAATTAAGCCTGTAACTCATCCTCTTATTTACGAATATGGAGATAAGCTAGGTTCGTTAAGACATAAAAGCTTTGATGAACTTAATCAAAGAAAAAAAAGAATTCTTCTATTACCTGGAAGTAGAAGATTTGAAGTAGAAGGATTATTACCCGTATTTATAGAGGCCTTAAATCTTGTTCGAAAAGAAGTCAGTGATATTGAAGTTGGTATTGTAAAGGTTTCTAGTGTTAGTGATGCAATGAAAAGTCTTCCTAAAGATATTAAAGTTTGGGATTCTGATGATCTTATAAAAGCATGTGATTGGGCTGATGTTTGTATGGCTGCTTCTGGAACCGTAACTTTGGCAACAGGGATTTTCAGTTTACCAACAGTTGTTGCTTATAAACTATCAATGGTAAATGAATTTATCTTTAGATCGATTATTACTTATGATGGACCAGTATCACTTACAAATATAATTCATGGTGATTATGTTTATGATGAGCACCTTCATTATAGAGCAGATAGATATAATATTTCTAAAACAATTATTAGACTATTAACAGATAGAGAACACTACAATTCAAAAATTAGTACTTTATCTCAAACAAAAGATCTTTTAGATCAAGGGCAGTTTGATATCGCTTCATATATGGCCGAGGTTATAAATGAGTAAGGTGAAGATGCTTTTATTGTATCCATTAAGTGAACTTTGGTCTTTTATTTATAGACTAAGAAGAGCTTTTTATACATATGATTTATTAAAGAGAAATATCTTAAAAGCCCCAGTTATTAGTATTGGAAATATTTCATTTGGGGGCACTGGTAAGACTCCTTTTACTATTTGGTTAACAAGTTACTTAGAAGAAAAAGGAAAAGATGTCTGTGTTCTTACTAGAGGATATAAAAGTTCTCTTGAGCAAACAGGAGGATTTTTAGAGTCAAAAGAAGATATTGATCCTATTAAATTTGGAGATGAACCTTCAATGATAGCTTTTAATATGCAAAGACCATCAATTATTGTTGGAAAAAATAGATCTCAAAACTTTAAAAAATATACAGCAAATAAAGATTTTGATTTTGTTATTTTAGATGATGGGTTTCAGCATTTAAAGATTTTAAGATCATTAGATATTTTAATGTTTGATGCCAATATGTCTTTAGATCAATACTTCACTTGCCCTAAAGGATATTTAAGAGAAAGCTTTGAAACGATAAAGTGTGCAGATGTATATATTATTAATAAAGTTAACGAACATAATAATGAAAATTCAGTTTTACTTGAAAAGAAAATTAGAGAAACTAAAAGTAATGCGCTTATTTTAAAAACAAATTATGTGCCTGTTGGACTATTTAATTTAAATAAAAAAATTGAAACTACAGATATCGAGTCTAAAAAAATTGTTGCAATCAGTGCTATTGCATCTCCTGAGTCATTTTATCAGACACTTTATTCTTTAAATATAAATATTGATGAAAAAAGTGAATACTCTGACCACTTTAATTTTGATGATAAGTTTATAGATAAGTTGTTAAAAGACTATCCACTTGATCAATATCACTTTATCTGTACTGAAAAAGATTATGTAAAGCTTTCTAAGTTTAAACAGCTTGAAAATTCTCTGTTTTACCTGAGAATTAAGCTAGAGTTTCTAAGTGGACAAGGCCAGTTTTTAGAGCTTATAAACACCCGTTTCTCTCTTGAATAAAATCCAGATAAGACTAAAATAGTTATAAATATAACTTAAAGAGGTTTTGTGAATAAACTATTAATATTGTCGTTATTTTTATCTGTTTCTTGCTCAACAACATTAAAAGATTACTTTTCCTCAAATGATGATTCTAGCGCGCGAAATGAAGAACTAATGAAGGACTTTGATGTCGATAGTGATGTTTTAGAAAAGTTTAAAACTCAAAAAGCCCCCAAAGAAGTTGAAGATAAAAATGAAGAAGTCGTTTCTGTAAAAAAAGAAAAAACTCAAAAAAAAGTTGTAATAAAGAAAACTCCTAAGAAGACTAAAAACAAGCAGGTAAAGAAAAAAGAATATATAAAGTCTGAACACCCTGAGGATTATCCAAAAGATCTTATCATTCTAAATAAGAAAAATAAAAATATCTTAGATAATTTTAAGCCTTCATTTAAGGTTGGTGAAAAAGCAATTATTGATATGAGTTACTTAGGTGTATCTACTGGAAAGATCTCTTTAGAAGTTGCACCCATGACTGTTGTAGGAGGTAGACCTGCATATCACTTTAAAACAAAACTAAAGACGGCAAGATTCTATCGTTATTTATATGAGCTTGATGATACTGTTGATAGCTATGTATATGAAGATTCTTTTACTCCTGCAAAGTTTAGTTTAATTCAAAGAGAGTCATCACAAAATGTAGATGCTCTACAGTTATTTGATGGAACAAATCATAAAGTTGTTAGTTTTTATAAAAGAGTGACAAAGAAGAAAACTAAAAAGAAAAAATACGAAGGATATATTCCAAAATTTTATCAGGACCCACTATCTCTTATATATTTTATTAGAGGTCTAAATATGAAAATTGGAGCAAAGTATGATGTTCCATTTATAAATAGAGGTATTGCTAAGATCTTTGCAATAAAGATTCTTAAAAAAGAAAAAATAGATACAAAGGTTGGACAGAAGTTAGCTTATAAAGTTTTAGCATCATCAAACTATGATGGTTCAACTTTAAAAAGTGGTGATATGACTTTTTGGTTTAGTGCAGATCAATATCGTGCTTTCTTAAAGTTTAAAGCTAAAATAAAAATTGGTTCCATTAGTGGAGATATTGAGCAATATCAGCCATGAATGAGAGAATAAATTTTCAAGACTCTAAAGTTCTCATTATATGTCCAAGTCGAAATTGGAGTAGTATTGAAAGAAGAGCATATAAAGATGCTTTACTGTTAAGAGATATGGGAAGCCATGTAGAAGTTTTTTGCATAGAAGAATCAAAACTACATAATAAGTTAAAAAACAGCCTTATAGATTGTATTGTTTATAAAGGCAGAAGTACTGTTAAAAGTTATGATTATAAGTTTTATAAAGAACTAAAGAATATTTTGTTAATAACTCATTATAACTTAGTTCATTGTTTTAGGCTTGATTATATTTGGACTATTTGTTTAGTGATGGGAGCTTTTAAAAAGATACCTTTATTTTTAACTGTTAATAAAGACTTTACTCAAACTTATAAATCTTTTTTAAGAAAATTTATATTAAGAAGAGTTGATAGAGTTTTTTCACTAAATCAGGCCCATACTCAAATTATTCCTGTTTTTCTTCCTGTTCATAAAAGAAAGGTTAAGTTTGCGGGAATGGGAGTTGAGCTTGCTATTAAAAATAATTTTAATCATTTAAGCTTTGAAGACAAATCAAAACTTGTTACTATTGTTGATGATAGAGCAATGGAGCAATTAGATATTTTAATACAAGTTGTTTTACAGCTTGCAAGTAAAAAAAATATTGAACTTATCATTTATACAGATCTTAATACTGATGAAAAAGAAAAAGTGAAACTTATAAAAAATAAGATCATTAGTAATGGAGCTGGAAGATTTATTGGAGTGAGAAAGTTTGAAAGTGTTTCGCTAGCTTTTAGTCCGGGGCATATTTTTGTAAGTTTGTTTTCCGATGAAGTTTTTTGTGATTATGAAATTGATGCAATGAGTAGAGGGCTTTTTGTTGTTGCACCCAGAAGTGTTGCTAGGGGAAAGCTTAAGTCGTGGTTTTATCAAAATCTTAGAACATACAAAAGAAATGATACATCAAGCCTTTATCGAAACTTAAAAGAGTTAGTTGTTAATCATAATAACTTATTGAAATCACTGGAAAGTCAGTCGGAAGAAATGTATTTTTACCATGGGGTAGATCATTATGTTGATTTATTAGTAAAAAATTATTTAGCTTCTTGTAGGGCCCGTTTAAGAATAGCTTCGAAATAGCTCTAGATCTAATTTAAGTTATTAATTTTATTGACGTTTACCCAGTTAGAAACTATAAATGTAGCTCGCCTCTACAGTAGTAGAGCTAATGAAAATTTGGAAGGTGGTTGTATGACAACACTTAACGTGCCTGCATGGGCAAAAGAGTTTGAAATCGTTAATGTTAACGATGATGACAAAGCTTCAGTAAAAGTAAATGCTGAATTTGAAGAAATGTTAAACAAAGCTAGCAAAGGAACATTTGTTGAAGGTGGAGTTTACAAAGGAAAAGTAATTAGTATCAATGATGATTATGTAATGATCGATATTGGTTACAAACAAGAAGGATTAGTTTTTGCAAAAGAGTTTAAAAACTATGACGGAACATTAAAAGTTACTATGGGAGATGAAATCGAAGTTTATCTTGATAAGCTAGAGTCTCACTTAGGGAACTTAGTTTTATCTAAGGATAAAGCTGAAATTTTAAAAGCTTGGGATAAAATCTCTGAAGCTTGTGAAAATGGTGACTCTGTACAAGGTACAGTTATTGCTAAAGTTAAAGGTGGATTATCAGTTGATATCGGTGTTAAGGCTTTCTTACCTGGTTCTCAAATCGATATTAGACCAACTAAAAATCTTGATAAGTTCATTGGTAAAGCAATGGAGTTTAAAGTTATCAAGTTTAACAAGAAACGTGGAAACATCGTTCTATCAAGAAGAGCTATTCTTCAAGATGAAAGAGGAAAGCTTAGAGGTGAAACTTTAGAGCAAATCCAAGAAGGGATGATTGTTAAAGGTATTGTTAAAAACATTACTGACTATGGTGCATTCATCGATTTAGGTGGTGTTGATGGTCTATTACACATTACAGATATGAGTTGGGGAAGAGTTAAGCATCCATCAAATATTTTAGGTGTTGGTGATGAGATTGATGTTAAAATCTTAAAGTATGATTCTTCTAAAGAAAGAGTTTCTCTAGGGCTTAAGCAAGTTCAAGAAAACCCTTGGGAATCAGCTGGTGAGAAATACGCTCTTGGAGCTAAAGTATCTGGTGAGATCGTTTCAATTAAAGACTATGGTATCTTCGTTGAGTTAAGCGATGGTATTGAAGGTCTTGTTCACGTATCTGAAGTTTCTTGGACAAACAATAAAGGACCAATTAAAGGTCATAATGTTGGAGATACAATTGAAGCTCAGGTTCTTGAAGTTGATGTTGAAAACAAAAGAATTTCTTTGGGTCTTAAGCAATTACAAGATAATCCTTGGAATGCATTGGCTGAAAAATATCCTCTTGGAAAAGAAGTTGAAGGAACAGTTAAAGCTGTTGTTGATTTTGGAGCATTTATTGATCTTGGAGAAGATATTGATGCTTTAATTCATGTAAGTGATGTTTCTTGGACAAAGAAAAATATTAATCCAGCAAATGAATTTAAAGTTGGAGATAAGGTTAAAGCAGCTGTTTTAACTTGTGATTCTGAAACTTCTAAATTCTGTTTAGGAATTAAGCAATTAGAAGAAGATCCTTGGAAAAAAATCGAAGAAAGATTACCTGTGGGTTCAGTTGCAACTGGTGAAGTTGTAAGAGTAACTGACTTTGGTGCTTTCGTTGAGTTGGAAACAGGAATCGAAGGTCTAATTCATATTTCTGAACTTTCTGAGGAAAGAGTTGAGAAACCTGAAGATGTAATTAAGCCAGGTGAAAAAGTTGAAGCTTTAATTATGTCTATTGATAAAGACGAAAAGAAAATCGCTTTATCTAAGAAAAATGCTGAAAATGGATCAGCAGCTGATTATGCTCAAGAGCAAGCAGCTTCTACTTCAGCGTTAGCAGAAAAACTAAAAGGTTTCTCTGTAGATAACTAAAAGATTCTTGGTTCTAAACCAGGTTTTAATAGTGGGGAGGGCTAAAGCCCTCCCTTTTTTTATTCTTTTTGTATAGATTGGAGATCTTATGAATAAAATATTTTATAGAGCAAGACATATCTTAGTAGAATACAAAGAAGATGCTGAGTATATATTAAAGCAATTAAATACAGGAATGGACTTTGAAAAATTAGCAAAGGATTATTCCGAATGTTCTTCATCTGAAGAAGGAGGGAATCTTGGAAAGTTTCCATCTGGAGTCATGGTGCCTGAATTTGAAAGAGCTTTATATAATATGAAAGTAGGGCAAGTAAGTGAACCTATTAGAACAAAATTTGGATATCATATAATTGAAAGGTTAGAGTTATGAAATTAATCTCGTGGAATGTAAATGGAATTAGGGCTTGTGAAAATAAAGGGTTATCCGATTGGATCAAAAAAACAAAATATGATGTTTATTGTTTTCAAGAAATTAAGGCACTAGAAGAGCAATTTCCTGAAACAGTAATGGATCTAAAGTTTCATAAAGCTATTTTTCCTGCTGTTAAAAAAGGATATTCTGGAGTTGCTACATTTTCTAAAAAAGAGCCTATTAAAACGACAATGGGTCTAGGTATAGAAGAGTTTGATAATGAAGGCCGCTGTATTATAAGTGAGTTTGATGATTTTATTTTGTTTAACTGTTATTTTCCAAATGGACAAAGAGATCATGGAAGAGTTCCTTATAAGTTAAGGTTTTCTGATGCAGTTTTAGAAAGGGCTTTAAAATTAAAGAAGAAGACCAAAAAAGAAATAGTAATTTGTGGCGATTATAATACAGCTCATGAAGAGATTGATTTAGCTAATCCAAAGACAAATAAAAATAGTACTGGTTTTTTACCAGTAGAGCGTGAATGGATGACTAAGTTTTTAGATGCTGGTTTTGTGGATACATTTAGGTCTAAAACCCCTGCTAAAAGTGGACATTACACTTGGTGGACCTATAGAAACAACTGCCGTGCTAAAAATGTTGGTTGGAGAATTGATTATTTCTGCGTTACTAAGGATCTAAAGTTTAAAACAGCTAAGATACTTCCTGATGTTATGGGAAGTGATCATTGTCCGATTTATTTGTCTATTTAACAGTATAAGCATATTCCTAGATTTTTTTACTCAAGTATTTAGCTTTGAATTCCGAGAAGAATATAAAAAGGAGGGCTAAATATGCTTAAATCAATACTATTGTCATTGCCACTAGTTTTCGTTACCAGCTGTGCAACTATTATGAATGATAAAACTAAGACTGTACCAGTTAGAGTGACACCTGAGGGCGCTAGCGTTACTACAAATGATGGAAAGAGCTGCGTGAGTCCTTGTTACCTCGAACTTACGCGAGGAAAAAATTATTTAATTAAGATTTCTAAGGAAAACTATAAAACTAAAAGTATAGAACTTGATGGAAAGTCCGTGGATAATTGGGTTTGGGGAAATATTTTATTTGGTGGAGTTATCGGCTTAGGCCTTGATTTTGCTACAGATAAGGCTTATGACTTTGAACCAAAACAAGTTGAACAAACATTAATTCCTTTAAGAAAGTCAGTTCCATCAAGAGGAATTGCTAGTCATGAATAATTTTTCTAAGTTAGTACGTATAGACAATTATGCGTACTAACTTTTACTTGAAAAGATTTAAACAAAAGACTTTAAAGAATCACAAACATGCTTAACTTCTTCCTCACTCATATCTCCATAAAAAGGAAGTGCTAAAGTTCGTGTTCCTATGTTCTCCGTTCTTTTTAAAGATTCAACTCCTTTGATAGTATAATCTTTTAAATAAGGCTGTTCATGAATAGGAGTAAAATAAGCTCTAGCTGGAATACTTGCTTCATTCAATTTTTTAATAACTTCATCTCTATTAATACCATCTGCAAGTGTCACAACAAATACAAACCAACTCATTTTTGCATTAGGTGCAATGTATTGAGTTTTAATTTTATCACAATCTTTAAGCTCATTAAGGTACATATTTGCAACATTTTCTCTTTTAGAAAGAATTTCATCAAGTCTTTGCATTTGAGCAACACCAATAGCTGCTTGAACTTCGCTCATTCTAAAATTAAAGCCAAGATAAATATGAGATAACCATTGTCCCATAGCTCCTCTTCCTTGGTTCATCATAGCTCTTACTTTTTGTGCGATTTCATCAGAGTCAGTAACAACCATTCCACCTTCACCAGTTGTAATTTGTTTATTAGGATAAAAAGCAAACACACCCATATCTCCAAAAGATCCAACTGGTTTTCCGTTAAGTTCAGCTCCAAGAGCTTCACAGCAATCATCGATTAGGTGTAAACTATTTTCCTTACATAGAACTTCTAGTTCATCTAATTTAGATGGATGCCCAAAAACATCAACTGTTACTATAGCTTTTGTTTTTTCATTAATTTTATTTTTTGCATCTTCTAGGCAAATAGAATAATCATCATCATTAACATCAACGAATACAGGAGTAGCTCCAACATAAAGAATACAATTTACACTTGCTACAAATGTATAAGAGGGAACTAAAACTTCATCCCCAGCTTTTATACCTAGGGCCATAAGTCCAAGGTGAAGTCCAGCTGTTCCTGAGCTAACTGCAATAGCGTGTTTTACACCGCATTTTTTTTCAAAGTGAGCTTCAAACTCTTTTGTTACTGGTCCTAGTGCAAGTCTTCCCGATTTTACAACTTCAATAACTTTATTTAATTCAAGATCTGATAAATCAGCACTGGCCATTGGTATATTTTTTAAATCTTTCATCCTAAATCCTTTTTAAAAACAGCGGGTACTCCAGCAAATAAAGAATTATCCTTATCAATATTATGCGTAACGGTAGATCCTGCTGCAACTATATTATTTTTACCTATTTTCTTTTGTTGTATAATATTTGTACCCGTACAAATAAACGTAAGATCTCCTACGCAGACTTCACCACAAAGAGTTGATCCTGGTGCGATATGTGTGTAGTCTCCAATCTGACAGTCGTGATCAATAGATGCTTTTGTATTAATAATAGAGTGTTTACCTATTTTTACATCTGCTTGAATTTGAACACCTTTAAAAATTACGCTACCTTCACCAATAGTAGCACTTTTGCTTATATGAGTATGAGGATGGACTAAAGTTGCATATCTATGATTTGGATTGGCGAGTTTTTCTCTCGTACTATTTGATCCAATTGCTAGGATTCTATATGCATTATCTTTGCATTCACTATCATGCTTTATGATATGATTAAAGAATTTTTTGCCAACATTTTTACTATTTGAATCATAAATAGCTGCTATTTCATATCCTAAGTCTTCTGCGAGTTCGTAAATAACCTTTGCATGTCCACCGGCTCCAATAATATGAAGTCTTTGATCAAGAGGAAGCATTGTGACTTTCTCGCTGGCATTTATTTTTGAAAAATTAAAAAGTGTAAATGCTGTTTTAAAAATTATTTTTATATCAAATAAAAGACTTTGTTTTTCAACATATTCGATATCGAGCTTAAATTTATCTTTCCAACTTATAGCATTTCTTCCGTTTGCCTGGGCAAGACCTGTTAGCCCCGGTAGAACATCATGTCTTTTTATTTCTTCATCAGTATAGTATTCAAGATATCTTGTTGGAAGAGGTCTTGGACCAACAAGAGACATTTGTCCTTTTACAATATTAAAGAGCTCTGGAAGTTCATCTATAGATAGTTTTCTTAAAAGATTACCGATAAAAGTTGATCTTTCATGATCGGGAGCATCTCCAAGCTTCATTGTTCTTAGCTTTAAGATAATGAACTCTTTATTACCTTTGCCAATTCTTCTTTGTTTAAAAAAAATGGGTCTTCCTAGGAATAAAAAAACAAGGAGAATACCTATCGATAAAACAGGAATTGTTATAGGAGCCGATAGTAATATCAAAATGATATCAAGTAATCTTTTATTCATTAAGCTGCCTGATCTGACTTCTTATTTGATTTGTTAAAGTCAACATTAATGACATTAGAGTCAAAAAATTCATTTTCAATCGTTTTCCAAACTAGATCAATAGCATTCTTATTAAAGTTTAAGGATAGATCAATAATTTTTTCTACAACTTCAAAAATAGAATTATATGTCTCATTATTATAATCAAAAGACTCAAAAGAACTTTCTCCGCCTTTAGCTGTAAAGAAAACAGTTTCTTTTGCAAGATCTTCATCTTTAATATTTACAAAAAGTTCCTCGTATAGTTTTTCTCCAGGTCCAGGCCCTATAAAGTGTATTGGATAGTCTTTAGGATCTCTTCCAGATAAGGTTAAAATTCTTTTTGCTATATCAATTATTTTAATTGGTTTTCCCATATTTAAAAGTTTTATATCAGCAGGTTTACTTTCTTCACTTGCTTTTAAAACTAAGCTTACAGCTTCAGGTATAAGCATAAAATATCTTGTCATTCTAGGATCAGTAATTGTTAAAGGTTTTCCTTTTGAAATTTGACTTTGAAGTTTAGGAATAAGTGAACCTGAGCTTCCGGCAACATTACCAAATCGAACACTTGAAAAGTCTAGTCCCGTGTTTAAAGCTGTTTGTGAAGTGATAAGTTCACAAATTCTTTTTGTTGCACCCATTGTATTTGTTGGCCTTACAGCTTTATCCGTTGATATAAGGACAAACTTTTTAACTTTATACTTTGCACTTATCTCGACAATGTTCTTTGTACTAAGAATATTGTTTTGTATTCCAGAAAATGGATTTGTTTGAACAATATTAACATGCTTGTACGCAGCTGCATGGTATACAAAGGTAGGTCTATATTCGTTGAATACATATTCTAAAGCTACTGAATTACAAATATTAATTAAAGAAGGAATAACTTCAATTGATTGATCAATATTCATTTCTTTGATTTCTTCTAGTATTTTATAAAGATTAATCTCAGAGTGTTCTGCTAAGATAAGTCTTTTTATTTTCATTTGTAAGAGTTGACGGCATATTTCAGATCCAATGGATCCTCCTGCACCAGTTACAAGTACAACTTGTTCTTGTAATTGTTCTTTTAAAATATCTAAGTTAGGTTCACTAAAGTTCCTTCCTATAATATCTTCAGGTAAAATGTCATTAACTCTTTTTATTTTTAACTCTTTCATTAATATCTTTGTCGGCAAAACTTTCCCTATACTTGAGTATATTTTTACTAAATAATTTTCTCGAGCTTTAGTAATTTAATTTGTATAATGTTTTAGTGAAAATAGAGAATATAGCATATCTGTTTAGTCAGGCTCTGGTTGCAGCATTTAATTGGGGAGTCCTTATACTTCTTGCAAAATATACTTCAACAAAATTTGTTGGAGAATATTCTCTTATGATGGCCTATATTGTACCTATTTCAATTTTGACTAGTTTGCAGATGAGAGGGCATTATTTAACAAGTAGTGATTTTAAGATCTCAGATTATTTTTCGCTAAGACTAATTCTTATAATTTTTCTTTTCATTATTACGGGAATAATATTTTCTAATTATTTTGATATTTGGGTTGTCATTGGTTTGATTATGATTAAGGCTGGAGAAGTCTTATTTGATATTCCTTTTGTTTATGAACAAAAGAATAACTTTTTATTAAAAGCATCAAAAAATTATATATTGAGAAGCTCTATTGTTTATGGAGTTTTCTTTCTTGGAATTATTTTATCTAAAAAAATTGAAGGATCAATTTTAATTTCAGGTATTATAAGTTTTTTAATTCCTTTGTTATATACTAGAAAACTTAGGATCAAATTTAAATTATCTAACTTAGAAAAACTTTTTAAGAGTATTTTTTTCTTAGGAATGTCAGGCTTTATTCTTTCTTTTAATATTAGCCTACCACGAATGTTTTTAGCAAAGCTAATGAGTTATGAAGATGTTGCAGTATTTACGGTCTTAATTTCTTTATATTCAATATGGCAACTTTTTTTTAATAATTACTTTAACTCTATATTACATAAATTAAGAGACAAAAAAGTTATTCATATTATTCAATTTCCTTTAATTTTATTTTCCATCGTATCCATTATATTTTTATTTGTAGACAGTAAGTTTTATTCATTATTCTTCTCAGAAGATTTTTTAATTTGTTCTCAGTATAGTTTTGAATTACTTATTATGATATTTTTATCTTTATTGAGTTCAAGTTTTTATTATCACCTTTTATCTAAAAATATATATAGTTCACATTTTTTTATAAATATCTCTACATTTATTTTAAATCTGATTATTTTATACCCTCTAATTCAGTTTTTTGAGATACGTGGAGCTCTATATTCGTGGATAATTGTAAATATAGCTCAGCTTTGTATGTATCTTTATACTATGAGGAAACATGTATAATTCGGGACAGATTTTATTTTATACTTTATTGGCTTTTATGTTTCTTGTGTTTAAAATGTTAACATCAGGAAGAAAAGACCCCGTTACTTTTATTATGATGTTTTATTTTTTCTTCGGTTTTGGTCCAGTCATAAATTATTTGAGTGGTTCACCTATATATTTTGGTATTGTAGAAGAGAATATTGAAGGAGCTTCTTTAATAATGCTCCTTGGAATTGCATCCTTAGGGATTCCATTTATTTTTTTTCCTGGAAAAAAATTATCTTATCATAGTGAGCTTAATGAGCGACATAAGTGGCTAGCACTATATCCAGTACTTTGGATGAGTATTATCTTTGGAGGCATAAGGCTGATGATTATTCTGCCTTTTCGGTTTACCGGAGCGACTAAAGTTGATATGGTAAATTTCGCTTTACCACAATTGCACTATATTTATCTCCTATTAGAGTTTTATTTTTTATCCTTTTATTTTAATGTTGTTGGAGATAAAAAACTTACAAGATTATATTGGATTAATGTTGCTATATATACAGCTTATTGTGTTGTTATAGGAGAGAGGGATTTTATCTTTCCATTATTAGCTATTTTTGTCATGAGAACAATAATGGGAAAAAAACAATCCATTTTTAAATTTATTATGGTTGGAGTAGGGTTAGTTGGTGTGGCAACTGCTATGTTTATATTTCGTGATTCTACTCAGGAGGGTAAAAACCCATTAGTTGATATACTAAATCAAGGTTCGATTCTTTTTATAAATACTTATTGTCTTAAAATTTTTGAAGATGGGCATCAGTTTTTTAATGGGTGGACTTATATAAACTCCTTGTCTAATTTACTTCCAAGTTTTTTATATAAGACAGATCATAATACTCTTTCTTGGTTTAAGGATCTATATGCTCCAAATTCAGATTCAGGATATGGTTTTTCATTAGATGCGGAAGGATATATAAATTTTGGATATAAGGGAGTTATTGGTTTTTTTCTGGCCTTATCAATGTATTGGAAAATATTACTTCGAAATTTTGAAAAAAATGAGTTCTTTAAATACCTCACTTTTTTTAGTACTTGCTTTGTAATGTATTCTTTAAGAAATGATAGCCTAGCTCTTTTTAAAGGGACCTTTTATGCGATTATTATTTATGCAGCTATAAATTCATTATCTTTTATTATTGCTCTTTGGAATAAGGATATTAAAAACGATCGGATATAACCATCCCTGAAACAATAATTCCTAATGTTGTAGAAATAATACTTAAAGTTCTATCTGTAATAAAAGGTTTTTCTTTTGTGACATAGATAAGGTCATTAGACTTTAAAGTGACATCTTTTTTATTTGATTGCATATATTGTTCAAAGTTTAAGTTGATATTTCTTATACCCTTTTTTGTTTTTCTTTTTAATATAATTTTTTTTATATTTGCTTTATCTGTTGGACCACCAGCATAGGAAAGAAGTGAGCTAAAAGTTGTTTTAGTTGGAACAATATGAACTCCAGGTTTTTGAACTTCACCAACGAGTTTGACTTTTATAAGACTGTCTCTATATTGAACACCAGATAAGTATTCAGCTCCTTTAGGGGAGAATTTTAGTTTATCATTATTTATTAAAAATTCATCATTAGAAAAAGATAAATTCATAAAAATAAAATTAAAAATAATAATTTTACTAACCAAGTTTGATAATATTGTTTTCATCTTCTTTTGTATCCTTAAAACTTTGCTTGCTTTGTTTTATATAACTGCCAATATTATCATTTGGACTAGAGTTAGTTACTAGTAATTCGATAGATCCTTTTATTTTTTGAGTGACAATATTATAGAAGTTTATAAAATTATTTACATTACTTAATTTTGACTTAAATAATGTTGTAAAAACATAGTTTGAGTCACAAAGACTTAAAACAACAGCTTTATTAGGTATACTTTTAAGTCTTGATCCATTAACTATTATATAATCACAACTATCAACTATATTTAAGTTTAAATTAAGCTTTGATTCATCTAAGATAAATTTTGTTGACCCAGCGTTTTTAACATTATCATATCTAAAAGAGCCAAAAGTATATTTTTGTAATCGATCAAGATCTCTTTTTTCCGATAGACTTAAGTTAAAGTTTAGTAGATAAATAGATTTTTTTTCTTCTATTAATCTTTTAATTGTAAGGTATATGATGTTCCATCCATCAGAGTCATTATCTATAGATGTAAAAGATATTCTTTTCGTTGTTAAAATATTTTTCTTAACAAAATCATCAATTGCGAGATTATCAACACTTACTTCACCCATTCCTCTTGTTTTATTTTTTTTACTAAGAAAATAAGAAAATGATGCTGCAACATTAATTCCAGACAGTTCAAGCTCTTCTTTAGAAAAGAGCGTTGGAATAAAGGTCTGCATATAATATAAAGATACAAGACAAAAGAAAGTAAAAGCAATAGCTGTTATAATTGTTTTTCCAATAATTGAGCCAAAACCTGGAGACTTTATTGATTCATCAATACTTCTTAGCATCATTGCTTCTTGAATTTTTTGAGTTGATATATCAGCAACATTTTTTTGTTCATTAAGGCGATAAAGTTCTTTTAACAGTGTATCTTGTTCTCTGTTAAGTTGATCTATTTGTAAAATAATTGTTGGCAAAAACTTATTTTGAGCTTCAATATCAGCTAGAGACTTCTTAGATGCAGTAATTTCAGATTTTAACCCTTCTACTTGTCTTTGTAGCTTAACGATACGTTCCCTTGTTTCATAATCAGCAAACGGACTCATTCTTAATGAGTTTTTTAACTTCTTTATAAGTTTGTTATCTGTTTTATACTTTGCTTCTTTTGTTATGAGCTCTTTTTGCACAAGTATTCTAAGTTCAGCGTATCTTTTTGTGGCTTCTTCAGGATCTAATGTACTATAGTTTTGTTGTATTTCGACTTTCTTTTGATCAATAAGAGAAATCTTGGATTCAATATCAGCAACTTTTTGCTTTACTATTTCATAAGCTTTCTTTGCTTCATTGATAGGTTCTTTTGTAAGGATATCTTTTGCATACTTTTTTATAAGTTGCTGAATAAGAGATGTTAGTTTTTTATTTTTTGTAGTTGTACTTAATATAAGTTGGTTTTCATCCTTTAGCCTAACATAGGTTGTCTTTGATAAAAAGTCTGTCATATGTGAAACAATCATTTCATCCGTTAGATATTCCTCTTTCTTTTCAAAAAGTTGCCTTAAAAGAGATTGGTTGTGCATAGCAATTTTCTCTATATAAGAAAATTGTTTCTCATTTCTAGCTTTTAAAGTAAGTCCTCTAAAAAAGTACTGACTACTTGCTAGATTATATAGTCGATTAACAAGATTATTAAATGATCCACTAGATTGTTTCACTCCCGCAAATGATCCCATTAATAGGTTACTCGTAAAGCTTTGTTTAGTACCAACAGTGAAAGCAACCTTGGCGTTATAGCTTTTATTATTAAAAAATAAAAATGAAGTTGTTGCGGTAATAATAAAAGTAGCAAAAATAAGAATCTTATAGTTTAGAAAGTATTTTATATAAGACATAAGAGTCCAATGATATCTAGAACTAGATATTTTTTGGGCCTTAAAAACTCCCGATTTTGAATTTGCCTTTATGAGGTCATTGGACAATATAATCCCTCCATTAAATTAATTTTATATTAATAACCTTATTTAATATGCAGTGAGGCAAATTTATCCCGTAATTTCAAAGAAGATAAAGAAGTTTGAGGTCAGATTTAGAGTGCCAACCTTTATACTCAAGTTATATGGTCTAAGTAAATTTTATTTATTATGTTTTAGGGGCTAGGACCAATATAAGTATTTGATTTTATTTACTTGCCTCTGGAATTAAAATAAAAATATTAGAAAAATCTAAATGTTTTTAGGTAATGGTCGATAATATTACACGTATATATAAAACTGTAAAAGGTAGTGGAACGTTTTGATCAAGTTACTTAAGTATTCTTTAGTTTTAGCACTTATCGTTGTTGTATCTTCATGTGTTCAAGAAACAACCTCTGATATTTCACCAAATTTAGATCAAACTCAAAATCCAGATTTTAATGGAATCGGATTAAATATAATTACTCCTGTTACAAGTACAATTATTTCAAAACATATCGTTGTTGGAGGATACTGCTCAAATAAAGATTATCCTATCAAGGTTACAAATTCTATAAACGCAAAAACCGTTTATTCAATTTGTCAGAGTGACTTTTCTTGGGCTGCTGCTTTTAATGCTGATGGTTTTCCAACTGGAAATTTTTCAATTAATGCTCAAATTTTTGATACTACATATTCCACTAGCTCAAATTTAGAAACTGTTGCAGTTCAAAAAGGACAAAGTATTTGTACTGAGGCAAATGAAGCAAAACTATTTGCAAACTATCAAAGTGGAGGAGATGGTGTTTCAACTCCTTATGTTATATGTACGCCAAAACAATTTTCTAATATGGTTTTCTTTGCAGATAAAAAATTTGTTCTTGGAAAGAATATTGATTTTGCTAATAAACTTCTTCAACCTATTCCAGCAACTTTTAAGGGAGAGCTAAATGGTAATGGGTATAGAATTTCAAATATTATAATTAAAGATGTAACAGGAAATGATATTTCAGTTGGTATCTTTAAATATATTCAAAATGCAACGATTAAGAATATTGAAATTAAAGATGTTGCTGTTGATGGTTATCAAAGAGTTGGTATTCTAGCTGGAGACTGGAGAGGATCTGGAACTTTAGAGAATGTTAAAATAAGTGGTCATGTTAGTGGTGTTTCTTATGTTGGTGGTATTGCTGGTCTTGCTAATACTATGGCCAGCTTATTATTTAAAAATGTAAAAACTGAAGTAGAAGTAAGTGGTACTTCTTTTGCTGGTGGAGCTCTTGGATTTATTGTAAGTTCTGGTGGATCATTTACTATGGAAAACTCAACAATAATGTCAAAGGTTTCTGGTAATGACTATATCGCTGGTATTATTGGTAAATCACAAGAAGAAAATTTAACTTTTACAAATACAAAGCATATTGGAAATATCTCATCTCAAGGACGATGGGTTGGTGGTTTTGCTGGGGAGACTCAAGCAGCTACATTTACAAATTGTGAAAATGTAGGTGATGTAAAAACGACAAAAGATGCTGTAGATGGTTTTGTTGGAGGACTTGTTGGAGAGCTTAGAGGTCTTGCGACAGTTACTAATACAACTGTTTCTTCTAATGTAGAATCGGGGTCTAATTATACTGGTGGTTTTTTTGGTCTGGCATTCTCAATTATTATGAGTGACTCGATCTCAAGAGGGTCGATTTATGTAAATGAGGATTACTATAATAGTACAGCTAAATATGTTGGTGGCTTATCTGGTTCAATTGGACTTGATTCAACAATTACAAATTCAAGATCATTTATGGATATTAATGCTAAGGCTTATCATACAGGTGGTCTTGTTGGTACTTTTAATGGGGATAACTCTCAATTAATCGATTCATTTTATTCTGGAAACTTAATTGGATATAGATCTAATATTGGTGGTTTAGTAGGAACTTTTAGAGGAAATAGAATAGAAAGATCTTTTTCTAAAGGAACAATTACAGTCGAAAGTCCAACACCCTATGCATTTGTAGGTGGTATTGCTGGTCAGACAACAAATGTTTTAGGTGTACACCAAAGAAATTATTCTCAAGTTGATATAGCTGCTAATAATGGTCTTGCTGATTATGTTGGTGGACTATATGGTTATTTAAGTGGAGCAAGTGCATCTGAATCTTACTATACAGGAACAATTTCTGGAGTAAGAAGTAAAGTTGGTGGGCTTGCCGGATTTTCTAATGCTGATATTTCATTATCATATTCAATGGGAACTCTTAATACATCGTGGAGATATGTTGGAGGTCTTGTTGGTGTAACTCAAAATTCTAATATTTCAGATTCATTTAGTTTAACTACACTTTATGGGATTGGTGAAGTTGGAGGGCTAGTTGGATGGTTAGAAGGAACTTCAAACTCTATTAATAAATCATATTTTGTTGGATCGATTCATAAGCTTCAAGGAGGCTCATATCCAAATTCATCTTTTGGACAAATCTATGGTGAAAAAGCAGCTGGTGCATCGATATCAGATGTCTTCTATCTAGATACAAACTCTATGGTTGATCACAATAATGTAGCTTTTTCTGGAAATGCTTCAGGATCTTCACTTGCTCATACGCAACTTAGAAATGAGATTTATTATACAAACTATACTTGGGATGCAAGTAATTGGACTAAGCCAGAAACAGGGTTTAAGTTGCCGGCTTTAGCTACAGACTATTTATATGCTAGCTTTTCTTGGCTTAGGGATGCAAATCTTGGTTTTAATCTTCCTGATGTATTTTCTGATGATCCATTACAAAGACAATATGCTTCAATTTTTATAAAATATGATGATACTTTAGACTCTTTAAATCAATCTCAGTTAAATGAGGTATATAGTGATTCCGTTGTAACTAATGTTACACCAGGTAATTTAGAACTTACTATCGAGTCGCCATCTGTAAATGGATTAACTGTAACTGGTCAGACACTTGTTCATGGCCAATGTGGAATTGCTGGAAATCCTGTTGTATTTGCAGGTGATATAACTATTTCAAGTATTTGTCAGGATAATAATAGATGGGCAGCAGTAGTTGATGTCACTCCATTAGCAGTTGGGACAATTAATTTTAATGTTTCATTAAAAAGCTTAGACTATTCTCAAAGTTCAACATTAGTTGCTAAAAATATTATTAAAGCAGATAATTTATGTGAGCAACCAGAAGCTGATACAGGAACATTTGCAAACTCTTATCAAGGTGCTGACGGAGATGCGACTCCATATAAAATTTGTCACGCAGGTCACTTTGCAAATATTCAATATTTTCCAGATAAAAAGTTTGAGCTTGTTAAGGACATTGATTTTGCTGGAAATACTATTGAACATATAAAAACAACTTTTAGCGGAGAGTTAGAAGGAAATAACCATACTATTAAAAACTTTATTATTAATAAACCAACTAAGTCGAGAGTAGGTTTATTTGCTTTGGCAAATAGTGCTACTTTTAAGAATCTTAATATCGAAAATGCACAAGTAACTGGTTATAACTTTGTCGGTGGACTTGTTGGATCTTGGTCTGGAACAGGACTCTTAGATAATGTAAGTATAAACTCTAATGTTACAGGTGTTACTTATACTGGTGGTGCTATTGGTGTTGCTGGTTCTGCTGTTGATATAACCATTCAAAATTCAATATTTGAAAGTACCGTAACTGGTAATAACTATACTGGGGGAGTCATTGGCCATATATCGACTCTAGGTGGAACGTTTGTAGCTAATAACTTAACTCTAAAAAATACTGTTTCTGGTTTATCTTACGTTGGTGGATTTCTAGGATCAACAGTTGATCAAAACTTAACACTATCTAATATAAATCAAACTGGAAATGTAGTAGGATTAAAATCAGCTATTGGTGGAATTGTTGGAGCTGTTAAAGGCGGATCTTTTACAAATTTACAAGTAACTGGAAATATTACAGCTCCATCTAATGGAATTGAAGTTAATGCAGGTGGAATTATCGGGTTATCCGACAATTATACAATTAATTTTAATGGTGGTTCTTACACTGGAACGATTAGTTCTGGCGGTGATAATATTGGTGGAGCAATTGGAAGAATTAGACTTGGTTCTTTAACAAATATACAATCTCATGGACAAATAAATACTCAAGATACTGCTTTATCTTCTGTAAGATATAATGTAGGTGGTATTGTCGGACATGCTACTAACCATACATCTATTTTAGATTCTTTTTCTGATAGTGACATAAATGCACAAAGTCGATATGTTGGAGGACTTATTGGTAGACATGAAGGAAATACTTCTGCTATCAGAAATAGCTTCTTTTTAGGTTCGATTGATGCAAAAGTCGGACATGTTGGAGGTCTTGCTGGATCATTTGATGGTAACATTATTGAAGATTCATATAACAAGGGACATATTGTCGTAACAAATCCTACTCCAAATTCATATATTGGTGGAATTGTCGGAATCACATCTCATAACTCTTTACAAGTAAATAGAGTTTACTCTGAAGCAAATATTACAACTTCAAATGGTACGGCTGATTATGCAGGAGGTATTGTTGGAAGGTTGTCTAGTGGTGCTACTATTAGTGAATGTTACGCAATTTCAGATATTAATGGACCAAGACTTTTTGTTGGTGGTATCGCTGGAATGTCAGAAGGTAATATTGAATTCTGTTATGCAAAAGGTGATCTTGTCGCCTCTCAATCACATATTGGAGGACTTGTTGGTTATCAATTAGCTGGTTCTATTTCAAATAGTTTTTCTAGAGCAAATGTTTCAGCTGATGTTGTTGTTGGTGGTATTGTTGGTTTAAGTAATGTTGCTACGAATGCTATTGAAAAGGTTTATTCTCTTGGTTCTGTAACTAAGATGGATGGGGCAACGCCATTAAGTGCATTTGGTTTAATATCAGGAGTAGACATTTCTAAAACGGGGATTGAAATTGCTTCTTCTTATGCTCTGGATACAAATTATGTGACAGGATATAATAATGCTGTAACTCAATTGATATCAGCAGATCTTAATCAAGCAAGTTCATATGTTGGATTTGACTTTTTAAGTACAAAACATTGGAGATCACCTGCTGCAAATTACAAGCTTCCAACGGATAGTACTGATTATGAATTTCCTATTCTAGAGTGGATTTCTAACGGTCAAACTCAACAAGGGTATCTTGTGGGAGGAACTGTTACTGGGTTAAATTATTCTCAAGTTACTTTATCGCTTAACTCTGGAGCTGAAGAAATAACTATTTTAGAAAATCAGACAAGCTTTCAATTTTCAACACAAGTATTTCCTGGAAATCTTTATGAGGTAACAATTATAACTGATAATAATTCATCAGGAGTTGAATGTACGATTCAAAACTTTATGGGAACTATGGGAAGTGCAAATATTACAAATGTAGAACTTAATTGTCCTACATTAGATTCTATTACTGTATCACCTGGATCTCCAATTATCGGAAATACTCAGAATGTTCAATTATCTGTAATGGGATCTTTAAGTAATGGCGTGGATTTAAACTTAACTGATATTGTTAATTGGAGTTCAAATAATACTTCTGTTTCTACTATCGATAGCAGTGGATTATTAACGGCAACTGGAAATGGAACTGCTATTGTAACAGCTTCTATTGTTGGAGTTTCTGATACATCTTCAATTTCAGTTTTTGATTCTATTAGCGAAGCGACCTCTTTAGGTTGGTCGCAAACTTCTCCTCATAATTCTTTAACGATAGATGCGAGCTGGGTAAAGTCTATAAGCTCAAACCTTTCTAATCAAATTGTAAGGCTATATGAATCGTCTAATTGTTCAGGTAGTCCGATTAATACATTTAATCTTTCAACTGAACAAACTTTACAAATTACGGCTGAACATAATAAGACATATTCATATGATATTGATTCATTAAGTGTAGATGGAGTTCTAAAAACATCAGGCTGTTCTGTGGCAATGAATGTTGTTTTAGATACTCCTGATGGAGTAACTTCGTTAGCAAGTTCAGATGTTTGGGTAGGAGGATCTTCTCCTATTAATTCACCAATTGTATCTTGGGTTAACCCAAGTGGTATAAATATTGATAATATTAAAGTCGGTTTAGGATCGAGCTTTGGAGCAACAGATATAGTATCTCCTGTTTTAGTAGGTAATAATAATACACATGTATTTCAAAATTTATCAGGTTTAAATGAATGTTCTCCATATTTTCCTGTTGTTACTGTTGTAGATGAGTTTGGAATTGAGTCAAGCCCAGTTGTAGATACGATCGGCTTTAGATGGGATAATACGATTCCTGCGACGCTAGGAACTATTGCTGTTAATGGAGATGCGACGCCAACATCAACAGGAGAGTTTAGTTGGAGTGCTGGCTCTGATAATTGTGCTGTTAGATATTATGAATTAGCTATTGGTACATCTAATTCTACTCAAGATGTTGCGGACTATGTTGCTATTGGTAATATTACGACTTTTACAGCTGTATCCGGACTTCTTGGATTTAATCTCAATATGCAAGCGGCTACCGACTACTATACTTTTGTAAGAGCTGTAGATTATGCAGGTAATAAGTCTGTTGCGGCTGTATCGGCTGCGTGGCAAGTTGTAGACCTTGAGAGTGAATTACCAAGTCTGATTCTTTGGTTAGATAGTGAAGAAAAAGATACTATCGAGGATCCAAATGGTATCTTTGCAAATGCAGGTGGGTTTAATAATAAAGTTAAAGTGTGGCATGATCAGTCCGGTTCTACAAATGAACATGATTTTTCAGCCTTAAACTCCGATGGATCTCCTTATTTTCAAAATGATAAAATTTTCTTTAATGGAACGAATCATTTTTTTACAACTCCTAACCATGCAGAAATTAATCTTGCAACGGTTTCTGAAAAAAATATTTCGTTGGCCATTAAAACGGATAACAATATTAATGATACTCAAGTTATCTATGAAGAAGGCGGAACTGTTAGAGGTATGAATATTTATATTTCTGGTGGAAAGCTATATTGTGGTTTTTGGAATATTACGGATGATGGAGATGGAGCTCAAGGATTTACAAGTGCATCTGTTAATATTAATGCTAATTCAATCTATAATGTATCTTGGGTATTTGATTATTCTAATTATGCTGGGCCAAGTGGACCTGATGGAAGTTTAGATTGTTATGTTAATAATCAACTTATTGGATCAGGAACATCTACGACAAGAGTATTTCCACACTCTGGAGCAATTGGTATTGGTGGAATGTATAATGATACTTACTATCATACGGGAGCAGCTTCAGGCAATGGAGATCGATTTCGAGGTGAAATTTTAGAGGTTATGATTACAAATGAAAGTGTTGATGCTGATTTGATTTCAACTATTCATAACTATCTTTATGGTAAGTGGTCTTCTGAAAACTTATCTAAACCAAATAATTTAACTGCTAATAACGACTCAAGTTCAACAAAAGCAGCTATTGCGACATGGCAAGCAATTGACCCCGCTTTATTTAATACAAGTTCATATGAAATTGCATTAGGGACAACTCCAGGTGGAACGGAAAAAGTTTTTTGGACAGACATAGGGAATGTATTAACTTATCAAATGGAAAATGGGGTAGATGGCTTTTCATTTTCTTTGGCAGATGACATTGAATATTATATTTCGGTTAGAGCGGTTGACTCTCTTGGAAATTATTCTTCAATTGCTTCAACAAACTCTTGGGAATTATTTAACTTTGCTACGGATGTTCAAAACAAAGTTTTAGAGTATAACTTCAGAACTCTTGCTTCTATTGAGGATGAAAATGGTGTAACAGCTGATAATGGAAGCTTTACTGGAAATGTTAATAAAATTTATGATTTAACGACTTCAAATGATACACACGATACATCTGATAATGGAAATACTTTACCAATTTATGATGCTGTTAATGAGGAGCTTATTTTTGATGGTTCAAACAATAGAGTAAAGATTCCTAATTCTAATGAAATTAACTTACAATTAATAGATCAAAAAAATATTACGATTGGTTTTTCAACTTCAGGATCAACAACTGCAAAACAGGTTATTTATGAAGAAGGCGGTGGATCAAGAGGAATGAATATATATATTCAAGATAATAAATTATACTGTGGATTTTGGAACATTCCAAACGATGGAGATGGTGCTCAAAGTTTTATCTCAGTTTCTGAAGATATATCTCCTTCCACAAGATATGTTATTACTTGGAGATTTGATTATTCTAATTTTACCTCGGCAAGTGGAGCTGATGGTAAATTGGATTGTTTTTTGAATACTGAGTATATGGGATCGGCTAATACAACAACTAGGATTTATCCTCATGGTGGTGGAATTTCTCTAGGAGCAAGTGACGGGTCGTATTTTCATTCTGGTGGAAATAATAATGTAAGTTATTTCAGTGGAACAATTAGCGATGTCATTATTAATAATACTGCAATGAAGTCTCATCAAGTTCAGGCATTACATCATATGCTTGGTTACTAAAACTTGATTTCAAAAGACTGATGTATCCTTTTATCCCTAAAGTCGATGGGAATTGTTTTTTCACTTGTATCTTTCACTTGATATGTTGAAGTGATTTTTTCATTCAATCTAAATTTTCGATGATTATTTGAAAAAAATAAAGTTCCTTCATTTGTTAGTCTTAGCATACATAATTCTATAAGGCCGACATGATCTCTTTGAACATCAAAAATAGAGTTTACTTTTTTAGAGTTTGAAAAACTTGGTGGATCTAAAATAATAAGATCAAACTTTTCAGTTGTTTCTTTTAAAAAGTGAAAAACGTCACTTGTTATAAAGGTATGTTCTTTTAAGTTTATATTATTAAGAGCAAAATTGTCTTTTGCCCAGTTTATATAAGTATTTGATAGGTCGACCGTTGTGACACGAGCATTTTTGATTGCTGCATTAACAGAAATAGAACCTGTGTATGAAAAGAGATTTAATACTTTTAAATTTTTATGACTTAACGCCTGTATTTTTTCTCGAAGAGGTCTATGATCAAGAAATAATCCTGTATCTAAATAGTCATAAAGATTAACTTTTAAATGGATATTATTTTCAGTAATTGTAAAAAATGCGTTAAGATCTCTTTCTTTTTTATATTGATCTTTTCCTTGTTGGATTTTTCTCATTTTAAAAATGATGTTTTTTATATCACAGGAAAAGATATTTTTAAGCGCTTTAATAATTTCATCTTTTTTTAAAGCAGGTAGGTGAGACTGTTCTTTTTCTAGTTTTTTGCCTTTTTCCCAAATAACAAAATATTCATTATAAACATCAATCTGATAGGGATACTCAGGTATGTCTTTATCATAAAGCCTATAACATGAAATCTTATTTTTCTTGATCCAGTTTTTAAGCTTGCTGTGATTTTTCTTAATTCTATTTTCTATGATTGAAGATGTTTGTTGCATATATTTCACGATTCCTTAAACTTATATGAAAGTAATTTAATAAAGGGAAAATTTGAATGAGTCAAAAAACAATTAATTCCATTGATTCGCAAGAAGAAGTTGCTATTGCTGAAAAGATTAAAGAGCCATCAATGTTTAAAGTTTTGATGCATAACGATGATTATACGACTATGGAGTTTGTTATTCATGTATTGGAAAAGTTTTTTTCTAAAAACTATGATGAAGCTCATGCGATTATGCTAAAAATTCATCATGAAGGTCTTGCTATTTGCGGTATATATACATGTGAAGTTGCTGAGTCTAAAGCAAACAAGGTTAACAGATATTCAAAAAATAAAGGTTATCCCTTAAAATGTACTTTTGAGCCTTGTCAAAGTTAAATTAGAGCCCATATTAAGGTTATATAGAGGTAATTATGATTAGTACAAAATTAGAAATTCTTTTAAATGTAGCAATAAAAAAAGCAAATGAGCTTAAGCATGAGTTTTTAACTATAGAAAATGTTTTACTTGCACTACTTCGAAATGATGTTGTTAAAGAAGCTCTTAAAAAAAGTGAAGCAAACTTAGAGATTTTAAAAAGTGATTTAGAGACATTTGTTCATACTGGTAGTAATTTTAGTATTTTAACAGACCAAGAGATTACGCAACTTGGTGATGAGCAATTTGCTAATGATGAATTAAGAGAAATTGCAAAAGAGAATGGAATTCATTATCAACCTGAAATATCAATGAGCTTACAAAGAGTTATTCAAAGAGCTGCTTTGCATGTTCAATCCTCTGGTAAAAAAGAAATCTTACCAATTAATCTTTTGGTAGCTTTTTTTAGTGCAAAAGATAGTCATGGAGTTTTCTTTTTAAAAAAACAAGGTGTGACTAAGGAAAAGCTTGTAGAAGTTATAGCTCATTCTTTAGATAAACCTACGACTGATTCAAATGAGGAGTTTGACCCCTTAGAGAATGAAGATACAAATTCTTCTTCGAATATACTTGCAAAGTATACTACAAATTTAAATGAGCTTGCTAAAGACTCTAAGCTTGATCCGTTAATTGGAAGATCAAAAGAAGTGGAAAGATTGATTCAAGTTTTATGTCGAAAAAAGAAAAATAATCCTATTTTAGTTGGTGAGGCAGGTGTAGGGAAGACGGCTATTGCAGAAGGTCTTGCATATTTGATAAATAAAGGAAAAGTTCCACAAGTTATTAAAGATGCTCGTATATTTAGTTTAGATATTGCCTCATTAATTGCTGGAACTAAATTTAGAGGAGATTTTGAAGAGAGATTAAAGTCTGTTATTAATGCTTTTAAAAAAGAAAGCGAAAAAACACAAACTTTTTTATTTATTGATGAAATCCACAATATTATTGGAGCTGGGTCAACAAATGCGGGAAGTATGGATGCCTCAAACTTATTGAAGCCAGCATTGAGTAGAGGAGAGTTAAAATGTATCGGATCTACCACATACGATGAATTTAGAAAGTTTTTTGAAAAAGATACGGCTTTAAGTAGAAGGTTTCAAAAAATAGATGTTAAAGAACCTACTATAAGTGAAACTAAAGCTATTTTAATGGGGGCGAAGACAAGCTTTGAATCATTTCATAATGTTATATATTCGCAAGAAGTCATTGATGTTGCGATTAAATTAGCTGATAAACATATTAATGATAGAAAAATGCCAGATAAAGCAATTGATGTCTTAGATGAAGTAGGCTCATATCTTAAAGTTAAAAATAATAGTGGTGATGTTATTGAAGTGAAAATTGAAGATATCGAAAAAGTTGTAGCGAAAATTGCTAGAATTCCTCAGAAATCCATAAGTACTAATGAAAAAGACAAACTTAAAAATTTAAATCGAGACTTATCTTTAATGATTTATGGACAAGATAAAGCTATCGATTCAGTGTGTAATGCAATATTGCTTTCAAGATCAGGAATAAATGATGATCAAAAGCCGATAGCATCATTTTTATTTGCTGGGCCTACTGGAGTTGGAAAAACTGAACTTGCTAAGCAATTGGCACATATTCTTGGAATTAATTTTATAAGATTTGATATGTCTGAGTATATGGAAAAGCACTCTGTTGCAAAATTAATAGGAGCGCCTCCTGGGTATGTCGGAAATGATCAAGGAGGGATTTTGACTGAAAAAATCTCTCAAACTCCTTATTCAGTACTGTTATTAGATGAACTAGAAAAAGCTCATCCTGATATATTTAATATTTTATTGCAGGTAATGGATCATGGAACATTAACGGATTCTAATGGTAAAGTGGTTGACTTTAAAAATGTTATATTAATTATGACTTCTAATGCTGGTGCAAAAGATATGGAGTCTGGTTCAATTGGGCTTGCTTCTGCAAGAGGTTTTAATACTGTTAAAAGAGATCAGACTATAAAAAGCTTTTTTACACCCGAGTTTAGAAATAGGTTAGATGAAATTATTCATTTTAATCATCTTGCAAGTGAAAATATCAGTTCAATTGTAGAAAAATTTGTTTTTGAACTTGAAACTTCATTAAATGAAAAAAATATTGAAATTGAAGTTCAAAAAGATGCAATTGATTGGTTTGTGCTGAATGGTTACGATTTAAAAATGGGCGCAAGACCTCTTAAAAGGCTTATTGATGATAGGCTTAAGAAGCCTTTATCGAGAGAGATTCTTTTTGGAAAGCTCGAAAATGGTGGGAAAGTTCTAGTAAAAGTGGAAAAAAATGATGTGAAAGTATGTTGTGAAGCTCTTAAAGAGGAAGAAATTGCAGTACATTAGTACTGGAAAAACTAACAAATGATAATTTTTTGTTTGTATTAAAAAATAAAAATATAAAAAATAAAACGTTGTGACTAAGCCATATAATTATAGTTACAACGTTTTTTCTTTTTATCTTTTTTCTTTTTGAAAAAAAGAGTTAAATTTTTATAAAAATAAAACCGAAATAAAAATAAAATTTATATTTTTTGTTTGCGTTAAAAAGAAAAAGTGTTTATCCTAAAAAAAAGAGTAATATAATACATTTATTTCTGGGAGGAAATTTATGGCTGTTAAGAAAAAAGCAACTAAGAAAAAGGTAGCTAAAAAAGCTACAAAAAAAGTAGCTAAAAAAGCTACAAAAAAGAAAGTAGCTAAAAAAGCGACTAAGAAAAAAGTAGCTAAAAAAGCGACTAAGAAAAAAGTAGCTAAAAAAGCGACTAAGAAAAAAGTAGCTAAAAAAGCAACTAAGAAGAAAGTAGCTAAAAAGAAAGTAGCTAAAAAAGCAACTAAGAAGAAAGTAGCTAAAAAAGCAACTAAGAAGAAAGTAGCTAAAAAAGCAACTAAGAAGAAAGT
>JAOARC010000049.1 GCA_025210745.1 Bacteriovoracaceae bacterium | reverse complement strand
TTTTCTTAGTTGCTTTTTTAGCTACTTTTTTCTTAGTTGCTTTTTTAGCAACCTTTTTCTTAGTTGCTTTTTTAGCTACCTTCTTCTTGGTTGCTTTTTTAGCTACCTTTTTCTTAGTTGCTTTTTTAGCTACCTTTTTCTTAGTTGCTTTTTTAGCTACCTTCTTCTTAGTTGCTTTTTTAGCTACCTTCTTCTTAGTTGCTTTTTTAGCTACTTTTTTCTTTGTAACTTTCTTCTTAGCCATCTTTTAGCCCTCCACATTATAATAAATTAGTTAATCAACTTAACCCATTCAATTATTTCTTTATTCTTACCAAACTTATTACCCGTTTTAGTATACTCATGCCTCTCATTCAAAGATATCATACGAAAATTATCAAAAGGGCAAAGATTAATAAGCTTTTTAACACCTTCATCACGGGCAACATCTTCAAAAAAGTCCTTAATCATATGTGAAAACCCATTTCCCTGGTAATCAACTGATATAGAAGTATTTTTAGTTAAAAGTTCATCTCCATCAACTTTTACAAAAGCCGCAGCCACAAGACTTCCTTCAAAATTTGCTGCATAAAGAATCCATCCATCATTTAATTGGGACTTTAAGTTTTCATAAGTCCACTCTAAGTCTTCATCAGAAAAGGCTTTTATATTAAATTCATGTATTCTTCTAAGATCTTCATCTTTAGACAACTTTATAAAATCTAGCTTTAAGTTACTCAATCTACCCTCTTAATGTTATTAGAAGAGCTTAATTGTAGGATAATAAATGACCTAAATCAAATACTTTTTATACATAAATATTATAAAAGAGTTAAACATTTATTAAAGATGTTTTTGCCTTATTAATACTTATATGACATCTTCTGGTACGTATTTTATGAACTTATTTTTAAATTTTTACAAGACATTAGAAAAAACCTTTGCATCCTTAAAGTTTGCAGCTGTTATTATAAGTGTGTTTGCTCTAGCACTCATATGGGGTACATTTGTTGAAAGCTACAATGGAACAGACTTTGCCGGAAGATTAATATACAAATCTTGGTGGTTTATTGCCTTAGAAATATGTATGTTTTTAAGTATTCTTATGGCCACAATAGTAAGACTTCCTCCTAAAAAAAGTCTCTACGGTTTTTACACTATCCACTTAGGACTTATGATTTTATTTTTTGGTGCAGCAATAACATATATTAATGGTATTGATGGATCCATAGACCTTAAGCTCAAATCCCCTAGCAACAAGATTATTATTAATGAAGATGTCCTAAAAATTCATCTTTTAAAAGAAAATAAGGTTATTGAATATGCACTTCCTTACGTTGCTAAGAAAGTTGAATTAAATGCTCCTTATAAGAATATGACCCTAGGTACATATTTACCTTTTTCAAAAAATAAAACAATTTGGCAAAAAAGCATAAAACAAATTAAAGAGTCCTCAATTGATCTAACATTATACAATGAAAACTTTAATGAGAATGTCATTTTATCTATGCATCCTAATGCTGACTTTAAATCGACAAAAAAACTAGGCTTGCTAAGCTTTCACTTTATGCCAAAAAACTTACATGATTGTTTTATTCGAAAAACAAAAACTGGTTACCTTATATGGAATGCAAAAACAGATGAATGCAAAACATCTGAACAAATGGGAATAGAAACAAAAAAATCACCTTTAGGAACAGATTTCTTAAGTTTTAAGTATCAAAACAAGACTTTAAAATTCTTTCCAAATTTTTCACCAATGGCAGTAAAAGACGATCTGACCAAAGATGAATCCACTCCTTTTAGAGTTTTTAGTAAAAAGCTTTTTACAAAAAAGCCAAACTTATTCATTTTTGGAAAAAAAGCTGTCTTC
Organism: Bacteriovoracaceae bacterium; assembly: GCA_025210745.1. Taxonomy (GTDB): domain Bacteria; phylum Bdellovibrionota; class Bacteriovoracia; order Bacteriovoracales; family Bacteriovoracaceae; genus CAKZJW01. Next base: position 32,921 of record JAOARC010000049.1, on the reverse strand, counting down.
TATAAAAAAGGATTAAAAACATGGAAATCCAAAGTTATAACTAAAAATAAACCGATATCCTTGCCGTGGATGAACTTTAAACTATACTTAAATAAGTATTCAGATAGCTCTTATCCAACTCAAATACCTTCTTACGCGAAACCTTTAGCAAAAACATCAGATCAAATTGAAAATGATACAAAAGCAATAAAAGTAAAGTTTGGAAAAACTCATTATTGGGTTAGATCTGATGCTCCTCTTAGTGTTACAAACTCTATAGATACAATGAACTTTATTATTACAAAAAAGAGTATTGATCTTCCATACCAGATAACCCTTAAACAGTTTGTTATGAAAACAAACCCGGGAACTAAAAATGCCGCCAGCTATGAGAGCTTTGTAGACTTACTAGACCCATCTCAAACGACAGGTGCTACAAAACATCATGTCTATATGAATGAGCCATTAAAATATGATCAATTTACGTTTTACCAATCTTCTTACTACAAAGATAAAAATGGTGACTATGCAAGTGTCTTTAGTGTTAACTACGACCCAGGTCGAACTCTAAAATATCTTGGATCCCTATTACTTGTTCTTGGATCTATCTGGCATTACATAATTAGAAGAAAGAAAAAAAGGAAAAAAGATGTATAAAACCTTACTCATATTACTTTTGTCTTTTAACTCATTTGCACTTGATTGCAATAAACTATCTCATACTTCCACTCTAAATGGAGGAAGAGTAAAGGTTCTTTTAGCTACAGCAAGATCCACTATTAAAACCTTAACAAACAAGTACTCATACAATGGCCAATCTGCCTTAAAAGTTTTTTGCATGCTTAATAACTCTGGAGATAAACACTCTATTGAAATACCTATTGAGCACCCAAAACTAAAAGAGTTTTTTAAAATATCAACATCAAAAATTGATATAAATAAAGCCATAGAGCAACAAGAACTTATTAGAATTCAAATTATTAAAGAAAAAGAAAAAACATCTTACAAGAAAGCCTTAAACAAACTTTGGTTTAGAATGCAAGTTTACACTGATCTAACCTCTGGAATACTTTGGAAGCTTCCAATTGATACTGGAAATAAATTCTCTTGGCACTCTTATGCCGATATTATTAAAGATGATAGTACTACTAAAATTCTTGATCTTGACAAAAAGTATAAAGAAAAATCAGATACTAGCTTCTTAAAAGAAATCATGCTTATTAAGACAAAACCTTTTACCTATGCAATGCTACTGGCCCTAATTGCCATCTTTTTCTTAGTTCTAAAGAAGCAAAAAGCTGCAATTGCAATTAGTTTAATAACAGTTTTAATTCAGATTTATGGGATTGTCCTAAGAGTTATGGTTTCAGGAAGAGCTCCAATTACAAATATGTATGAAACTGTTATGTTTTCTGGTCTTGGAGCACTAATTATCGCTCTTAGTATCTATATCTTTAAAAAAGAAAATATCTATATCATTGGGGGTCTTGCGTACAATATTTTATGTTTATTTATGATGAAGTTTTCTTTTGGAATGCTAAATGAAGATATATCTCCCCTAGTCCCAGTTCTAAGAGATAACTTTTGGCTATCAACCCATGTAACAACAATTATACTAAGCTATGCTGCTTTAGCACTCAGTTGGATTGTCGCCTGTATAACTTTATTTAAACAAAGATTTCAAAAAATATCGGCAAAGCAATATCGATATAACGAAAAACTCATATACACCTGTGTTAAGATAGGTATCGTACTATTAAGCGCTGGTATTATCCTAGGAGGTATTTGGGCTGACTACTCCTGGGGAAGATTTTGGGGGTGGGATCCTAAAGAAACTTGGTCACTTATTGTTCTTCTTTTCTATATGGTACTACTACATGCAAAAGGGACTAACTGGATTAACACTCATCGCTTTGTAATTGCTTGTGCAGCAGGCTTTATGAGCGTTATGATGGCATGGTTTGGCGTTAACTACATTCTTGCTGCAGGGCTTCATTCCTATGGTTTCAGCGAGGGTGGTGCGATATTTCTTGGAAGCTTCTTCACTATTCAAATTATATTTTTAATCACTTGTGCGAAAAACAAAACACAAATAAACTAAAATATATACAAATTAAACTTGAGACCTTATAATTATTCTCAAAGGAATATTAATAAGGAGCTCAATATGAAGCCAATTCTCTTTATCTATATCGGAGTTCAAGCGATAAATGCGCTTTTTTCGGGATTTTTATGGTTTTATAATAAAACTCAAAAATCATACAGATATTTAACTTTATTATGGATTGGCAATCTACTAAATTTTGGATCCCAATTTTATTTTAATAATAACGAATACATGACTGCTATGACCCTTGGGTTTTACTTCATTTGTTCTTTTTCTCTAGTTAAACTTTATGAAACATCCTTAGAACGCTACAAAATACCTTATACTAAGTTTATTATTCTCTTTGTCACAGGACTTATACTTTGCTCAGTATTTACTTTATTTGGTTTAAACTTTACATTAATCTCACTTCCTATTGCAATATCAGTAACTGCACCAACTTTATATTTATCAATTATTAAAATTCTCCCACGATGGAAAAAATCTGATTATTTTGAAAAATGCTTTGCAATACTTATACTTTTAAATTCTATACACTTTTTAGACTATCCTTTTTTAAGAAAAGATCCTAATTTTGCACCAATTGGATTTGCTATTGCCTTTGTATTCATGTTTTCTTTCACAGTTTTTCTTCCAGTATTTACTTCAAAATACCTTGAGAGAAAAAACCTTGATGAGTTAGAAGAAATGGTTATGAGTAGAACTTCTGAGCTTAATAAAACAAAAGAAGAAAAAGCTCAGCTTGTAAATATCTTATGCCATGATTTATCTAGCCCTTTACTTATTCTTAGGGTTCATCTTAGTAATATTAAAGAAATAATAGATAAATCCACTGGTACAGAACAAAGTTTAAAACGATGCGAGTTTGCAATAGACAAAATAATATCTATGCTTGAACAAGTAAAAAATATGGCCGCTATCGAAGAAGGAAAGCAAAATATTGATATGGAGCCAATAAAGCCGGCTCAAATTGTTAAAACTTGCAAAGATATGTTTTCTGAACAAATGGAAAAGAAAAGTATTACTTTTGAAATAACAAATCACATAAAAGAGAATTCATCATTTATTGCAAATGAAATAATTCTATCACATAATATTATATCAAACTTTCTTTCTAACTCTATAAAGTTCACTCCCAAAAATGGTCTTATTAAAATTGATTTTTTTGAAACTATAGATCAGTGTAATATTAAAATCACGGATTCCGGTCTAGGAATGCACAAAGATGAAATAGCAAAAGTTTTCAAAAGCTCTAAATTAAGTGAAAAAGGAACTGATGGAGAAAAAGGAACGGGCTTAGGCCTATCTGTCGCTCTTTTTTATATAGATAAACTGCAAGCTCAACTTAATATAGATAGTCGTCCAGAAGACCTTTTTCCAAATAATAGTGGTACAGAAATAAATATATCATTTAAAAAGATCCTACTTCTTAATAAAGAAATAGCCTAAAGCTTAGCTGACTAAACCATCTGTTACTTTTTTAAATGTTAGCATTAGTTTAGTCAGTCAGTTTTTATTGTATTTCACTAATCTGTTCAGATCTACTCATGGCCCTAGAATTAATATGAGTGTACTTTTCACGATTCTCATACCACATAAAAAACATTTTACTAAAGCCTTCAAATAAATCATAAATCATACGGCTAGCAAACTGCTTTTCCATTAAAGACATCTCAAATTCCTTAATGTCAGATCCTAAATGACCTTCTTCAATCCAGCTTCCAGTGGAATGATTTTCCTCTGCATGATGATGGATATGCCCAAAAAACTTTAATTGATTAAAGCTTCCAGCCTCTTTAACACATTTTTCCATAGGAGTTATAAATGCTCCAAAGGTTGCTTCCATAACTTCAATTAAAACTAAATCGTTAATTAACGATGGTTTTGAATAAAAATATGAGAAGGACTTATATATCAGCTCTCTTGCTTCTTTTGTGTTATCACTCCAAAGATCAGCAGAAAAATTGAGAAGATCTTTAGACCAAGTATCAAAACCGAGTTGTTTTAAGTCCTCAATATACCAAACCCAGTGTCCCAAATCTTCTTTACAGTGATTCGAGATAATAAATTCAAGTTTAGTTTTAGGGTTTTCTATTTCTATCTGCGATAGTAGGTCTTTAAACCCCATTATAAAAAACATCATAGAGGGAACAAACTCTAGTCTTTTGTTTGGGTTAATATTTGAATTTCCTAGCCATCGCAAAAATACATGATCCGCAAGTCTTCTTTGCTCTAAAGCAATAAGTTCTAATACTTCTTTCATATATATACTCCTTTATTTTTTAATCCTAAAGGAATATACACTGCATGTCTATTTTATTCTGTAAAGAATACATAGTAAGTAAGACTTTAGCCCTATTAGCAAAATAGGGCTAAATTTATATGTTTTTTAAAATAGAATGTAAGGATTTCTATTCTGAGCTTTGATTGCTTCTGCCATTTGAGAATTTATATTTGATTCAAAAAAACCAAGAAGAGCACCCTCATTAAGCCTTTGCTTAACATAAAAAGATTCTATAAAAGACTCAACATTAGCTTTTATCCAACCCGGTATCGGTAAAAAACCAACCCCAACACCAGCTAAAGTTAAAAGAGATCTAAATCTTTTTATTTTATTTGGTTGTTCATAATAATAAGCAACTGGCATCTTAGAGCTAAACATATGTTTGCTATCAACAGTATTAATTATGGCCTTTTTTCCTTCAATCTTCACATTTGCAAAACTATAATTAATTCTAGCTCCAAGCTTATCAAACATATAGCTTGCTCTTCTTAATCTTGTATTTGCCGCTCTAATTCCAGTAAAAAATATATTTACACCATAAGAGTCCCAAGTTTCTACAGCTTTTTTAGATTCCATATAGTTAATTGGTGCAATCCTAGACTCATAAATTGATGACATAATATGATCATACTCTTTTTCACTCATACCAAGCTCATTAGCACTAAAATTCTCTAAGTAATGCAACAGCATATTCTGATGAAATGTTCTTTGCTCCAAAACAAGATCGTGTACTTTTACAATGATATAACTTGCTAAATTTAACAAAGGAATACTATCAAATCGTTTCTTAGCAAATTCAATCGCTCTTTTGACAACCTCATATGTAACATTCTTTCTATAGAAAAACCTTGCATCTGTTGGTTCTGCTACAATAGAAAGATCTAACATTCTAAGAGCTTTTTTAAATTCAAATTTAAACGACTTAATAACTTCACTACTTTCAACTTTACTAAAAGAATTATCAACATCCACATTAACAAGGTTATTAATTGCATCTCTTACAATGACAGGATTATTAGTTCCTTGTCCTTTAATTGCTTCATCATCTGATAACTCGTTGATAAAATTTTCTAACTCTGCTTGGTGAGACTTATTTTTCATTCTTTCAATTTCAGCTTTGATGTCATCTTTAATCTGCTTTAAAAATGGTCTTAAACTGAACTTCTGCAGTAAATTCATTTTAACTGCTACAAGCTCACCTTGATCATTTCTTTTAAGCTTAAATCTTTTGTTGTAGCCATCTAGTGACTGTGAAAATGACGATAGTGAGAAAACTAGCGTCAATACTACTAACATTCTGTTCATTATAATCCTCCTAAATCCTTGGAATAATTTAATTTATAAAATTCTATGATTTTAAATACGAAAAAACTATAGATGTAAGGTTTTGTATAAAAATCTGTGATATAAAGTTATTTCATGCTAAGGAAGATGTAAGATGATTTTAAAGGCTGCTATAAGTTTAACATTACTAGGAATTACTGGAATATACGCTCCAAAGCAGTTTCCTGAGAGCCGTTTTTATAAGCCTAATGTTGATACAGGTTATAAGCAATATGAAACATTAAGTATTCATAATACAAATAAGTATGTGCTAACTTATGATGATGGTCCACATATTACTAATACACCAAAGATTTTAGACCTTTTAAAAAAGCATAATGTAAAAGCAACCTTCTTTATTGTAACAAGTAGGCTTAACGATAAAACCTTCCCTATTTTTAAAAGAATTTTAGATGAAGGTCATATTGCAGCTTCACATCACCATGAGCATGATAATAATAATAAGGTTGATTATAAAACCTTCAAATTAAAACTTAAAAAGTCAATTCTTGAGTTAGCTTCTTATTATAAAAAAGCTGGTTATGATTATTCAAAAATCTATTATCGTTTTCCATATGCCGCTTATGGAGAAAATAAAAAGTATCATCATATGAATGTTATAAAAGAAGTTAGTGATGAACTTTTTAAAGATAACTGTATCAACTTTGCTTTTTGGGATGCAGATTCAGGAGACTGGATTCCAACACTCAGCTCACTTGATGTATTTGAAAATATGAAAAGTTATCATCTTGGTGGAAGATATATTAGCTATAGAGTTAGAAAGATCAATAGAAAGAAAAAAATTATAAAAAAACCAATTATAAATGACTCTCCTACTAAAGGTGGAGTTATTCTTTTACATGATATTCAAAATAGAACTATTGGAGCTACTAAAAAATACTTAAATTGGGCCAAAGATAATAATATTGAGTTTGTTAATCTAGACTCAATAGATGAATTTTCTTTTAAAAATAAAGACTGTAAACTAGTTAACGATCTTTAAGTTTTAGTGGTCTTTGAGTAAACGGAAGACCATTGTCATGATCCATATTCCATCTATCAAGAAGATATTCCTGTCTTTCGACCTTATAATGATCTAAAGAGCTATCTAATCTATTTAAACTTGCTCTTAGTTTTTGTTGTAGCAAAATCTTTTCTTGTTTTTCTTGAATAAGATTATCTATTGCACGTGCTTTTTGTCTTTTAAGCTCATTAATTCTTTCATCATAATCAGCAGCAACTTTTACTCTCTGAGTATCATAAGTCCATAGATAGTTATTTATTTTAGATAACTGTGACAAAAATCCATCTTTTTTCAATAGAAGGATTTCTCTATACTTAGCTGCTTCAAAAACTCTTTTAGCTAAGACTTTTGATTCAAAGTTTAAAACAACACCTCTTGGAAAGTATTTTTTTCTATCCCAACAATAATCAAAATTTGTAACATACATAACAAAATAAAAATCTTCTACCTTTCTAATATTACCAGTACATCTTGTTTCTGAAGGGTGATTATTAACTGTAAAATAAACCTTGTCTGCAGCTTTAAAAAACTTAGTATTATTATTTTCCACTTTAACTTTAATAATTCTTCCGTTATCAGACTTATCAGTAACTCTTCCTGAAAATCTTTCATAATCAACACGAGGATCTATGGTTGAATTATTATCCCCATCTAGGGTCGTTTTAGGGTCTAAATTTGGCACAGCAAGCAATGCAAAACAAGTGTTTAAACTTAGTGTTACAAATGCTATTAATAGTGTATACATACTTATATTATCTATTAATTTAAGAATAAATCAAACGAACAAAAGGTTAAGGCATGGAATTTTTTATTGATACTGGGAATATGGATGAAATCAAAGAGGCATACTCTTGGGGATTTGTTGATGGTGTTACAACCAACCCATCTTTAGTAGCTAAAGAAGGAATTGATCAAAAAACTCTGATAACAAATATTTGTGAAATCGTAGATGGACCTGTTTCAGCTGAAGTTATTTCTACAAATGCTGATGGTATGCTTAAAGAAGCTACTGAATTAGCTAAAATCAACAAGAACGTTGTTATTAAGCTTCCCATGACTAAAGATGGAATGATCGCCTGTAAAGCTCTATCGGAGCAAAAGATCAAAACAAATGTAACACTAGTATTTAGTGCTAATCAGGCTTTAATTGCAGCTAAAAACGGAGCTACTTATGTTTCTCCTTTTATTGGTAGATTGGATGATATTGGACAATCTGGCTATGAGCTTATTCAAGAAATTAGAGATATCTTTGATAACTTTGGCTTTCCAACTAAGATTTTAAGCGCCTCGATCAGAAGTACTGACCATGTTAAAAATGTAGCTCTTATGGGAAGTGATGTGGCAACTATTCCTTACACTATTATGGCACAATTATTGAAACACCCTCTTACTGATATTGGTCTTGAAAAGTTTCTTGCTGATCATAATAAGTCATTGAAATAAAAGGGTATTTTCCCTTTTATTTTTAAAAAACCGCAAAAGACCAACAATAAAACTCAAGTATCCAAGTGGTTTTTCCGATAAAATATCTGAGTGGATAACTCAGAAAATTTATTTGGAACTATAGGATAATATGAGAAAAGTAATTAAATGTTTTTTATTTATAGCTCTTTGTGTGAGCTGCTTTCCAAAAGAAGAGGTCGTACCATCTTCTACGGGAACTAATCTAACTAAATGGAATATGAGTGCAAGTAACTTTCCTATCGACTTGTATATAAGTTCTGACTTTAGTGCTGGTGAAGTTTTGGCCATAGAAGAAACAACCTCTGGCTGGGATAATGAAATAGGAGGAGGCATTCAGATATTTGATACATCTGGAACCACAGCTCCAAAATCAAATAACTTAAATAGTTACCAAGACTCTGTTTTAGGAATATATAAAATAACATCCTGGCCAGCAGAACTTCCTTCATCAGCACTGGCAGTAACTCAATTATTTGGTACAAGAAAAAATATTGGAACCTCTACTGAGTATATACAAATAACTCACGCTGATATTTTAATGAATTATGATGACTTTGCATCTGACTTTAAAACAACAGCTGGAGGTGTTGGTTATGATGTTCAATCTGTTCTTGCTCATGAAATGGGGCACTTTTTAGGTCTTTACCATGATACAAGCTCTCGTGATTTATCAATTATGTATCCAACAATTAGCAAATTTGAAGATAATAGAACTCCAAAAGCAAGAGATGTAAATGCATTTAACTCTCTTTATAAAAGTTCCTCCTCTTCTATAGCTGCTGCAACAGCGAATGAAGGAAGATCAATCGCTGCAGCCTCCATTGAAGAAGAGGTTGTAATCCACTTTGAGCTTAAAGCTGATGGCCATGAGACAATTAAAACATTTGATAAAAATATGAAATTAATCTCCACCCAAGACATTCATAGGTGTGAACATTAAGGTTAGGGATTCACATAAAAAAAAGCGGCTTAAATTAGCCGCTTTTTTTATTCTACTTTTTTCTCTTAGTTGATCTCGATTTCGTTTTCTTCTCTAAAGTCTTATAAACCTTTTTCTTAGCATCAGCTTTAGACTTCATTATAGAATCAAGCTTTTTATCCACTTCTTCCAGTTCGCTAATTAGTTTTTTCTTAATCTTAGCAGGGCTCTTTAAAATTGCTTCATAGTCTTTTATCTTAGCTTTATCTTCTTTAACTAAAAGAGCTCTTTTAGCTACTTCTTCTTTAGTCATTCTATAGATGGCCATATCAGCTAGATAATCACTATAAATAAATTTTTTCTTATCTAAGTAAGCCACATATTCTTTTCTATTAGCTTTCTTTTCAGCAATAGCATAATGCTTTTCTTTGATAAACCTTATGATTTCATTATTTTTAGTAAGTCTTTCTTTTGCATCAAAGATTAAAAGCTCATATCTTCTTTTTACAACTTCTAAACGCTTAGCTGTAAAGATCTCAATAATCTGCTCAACTTTATCTAGTACTCTTACCCCTCTTTGAGAAATAAGTGTAAAGTTAGGAACAACTGAAGAAGATGTGGCCATACTCTTTTCAACTTGCGCTAATGTTGGAGTTTGACCTCTTTTAAATAAAAGTTCAACCATGATTTCATTATCAACGCTTGAATCGATATAATCTTTAATATTATCTTTTTCAATTTGAGCATTTAAAAACTTATAAAGTTTTTTAGCATCATATCCTTTAGGAAGTTCAGTGATATAGATTTTTCCGCCCTTTTCTTTAAAGCCCATATTAAAAAGAACTTTTCCTTTTTTATCTATTTCAACTTTTTCATTATAGTTTCTAACCCATGGCTTAATTTTTTTAGCTTTACCATCATTAATAAAAGCGATCATAGATTTAATAATATCTTTGTGATTAAAACTTGGAATTACTGATGAAAATCCTGTTCCAATTCCTTCAGCTCCATTTAAAAGCATAAGCGGAAGTTTTGGTAAAAATGATACTGGCTCCATTACCTTTTCATCATAATTTGGAACCATATCTACTTGGTTCATATCATCAAAGACAAGAACTTTTGCAACTTCACCAAGCTTACACTCAATATACCTAGCAGCGGCAGCTTGAGTTTCCATTCTTTCTCCAAAATATCCTTTTTTATCAATAAGAGGATAGTTATTTGAAAAAGTATAATCCTGAGCAAGATTTACAATTGAAGATTCAACTGATGCTGGCCCATGGGGATGAAGAGTAAGTACAAGTCCTGTTAAGCTTGATACCTTCATCAATCCTTTAGACTGATTTTTAAATAACGTATAAAGAATTCTTCTTTGTGATGGTTTTAATCCATCTTGAAGATATGGGATCGCTCGATCCATAAGTGTATATATTTGATAAGTTCTATACTCATCTTTTACTAGTTTTTCTAGAGGTACGGCCTCTAGGGAGTGAAAATATTGTTCGCTCATTTAATCCTACTTTTTCTCGTTACTTTCTTTTTAGTCACCTTTTTAGCTACTTTTTTTGTCGCTTTTTTAGCAGCATTTTTCTTACCTTTTAAAATAGAACCAAGATCAACATTAATGTCTTCATCATCAATTAAAAGATCCTTTCTAAGTTGAGTGTCTTTACCAAAACATGTGTGAAGCATATGTTTTGCATCTTCTATGTTTTCAGTTGTGATCTTAGTAAACTCTTCTCTATTTAAAACATACTTAAATGCCTCTGGTGACATCTCACCAAGTCCTTTGTTTCTTTGAATCTCTTTTATTTTTACTTTCTTATCAGACTTTATTCTTTCTAACTCAGCATCAGATTCAGCATAAATAGGATCTTTATCTGTGATAACTTCAAATAGTGGAGCTTTAGCGATTTGAACCTGCCCTCTATCAAAAAGCTCTGGCCAATAAGTATAGAAGAAGTTTGTTAATAATGTATTAATATGTCCACCATCAACATCTGAATCTGCTAAAAATACAATATTTGAATATCTAAGTGAATCTTCAGTAGATTCTTGTCCCAGTACAAGGCCAATACTTGCCATAATATCTGAAAATTCTTGGTTATTAAGAACATCTTTAATTGAAGCTTGAGTTACATTCATAGGCTTACCCTTAAGAGCAATCCCACCTTGATATAACTTATTTCTAGCAGATCTTAATCCACCAATAGCCGAATCCCCTTCACAAATAAAAAGAGTACACTTTGATCTATCTTTCCTTTCATTTGCATCAAGTAGTTTTTCAACTTTTTGCCTTTTCGCTTTTTTACCTTTTTTAGAAGCATCTTTAAGAGCATCAAATCTAACTCTAGATTTAGCACGCTCCATAATAAGTTCCATATATTCTTTATTTTTTCTAATGAACTTAGGCATATTCTTATCCATAAATTCATTAATGCCTTTTTCAAGATCTTTATCACGAACTAACTTTCTTTTAGTCTGAGATTCAAATCTTGGGTTTGGCATAATAATACCAATAACAAAAGAAGCTCCCGCTAAAATATCATTATCAACTAATGTTACCTTTGCTTTTTTAGCTTCACGCTCTAACTTTGTCTTGATGTGATTAATAAATAATCTCTTAAACCTATCATGGTGAAAACCACCATCAAATGTAGGGGTTGAGTTAACAAAAGAGATAAACTTTTCACGTTCTTCACTCTTTCTATTTAAAACAACACTAAAGCTTAAATCAAATTTAGCTTTATATTTTTTCTTCTTTTCGTTAACACCTTCAGTAACATAAACTTCTTCTCCAACCAATTGAGCTGCATCCTTATTAATTCTAGTTGCTAGCTCATAAAGGCCTTTTTTATAGTGAAAAGTCTCATCATTAAATGTGAATTTTAGTCCAGGGTTATTATAAGCTAGATCGATAATTCTTTTTCTAAGTAAATCCTTATCAATTTTAGGGTTTTTATAAACCTCTTTAGCTAATTGAATTTCAATTTTAACACCACTTTTACCTTTAAATGGCTTAGGTCTTGTCTTTTTAATCTTTAAAGCCCCATCAATAAAGCTATACGTCTGCTCTTTTTTAGAGTTATGGTGCTTTACTGTTACTTTAAATAAATCACTAGTTAAACAAGTTGCTGCTGCTCCAAGACCATTTTGTCCCAAAGTTCTATGTAAAAAGCCTTTTGAGTCAACTTCCTGATCCTTAAACTTAGAGCCTGTTCTAAATTCAGAATAAACCATTTGTACTTTATCTAATGGAAATCCAATCCCATCATCTTCTACGGTAACGCTCATTCCATCGTCACTAAGTTTTGTCTTAACCGTAGTTACATGTCCTCTATAAAATTCATCAATACAGTTATCTAGGATTTCTTCTACTGCTTTTGACTTTGCTTGGTGAAATTTAACTGTTTTAAAGTCCAACGAGTCCTTTGAATAGATATACGTATCTAATTCTTCTACATCATTACTTCCAAAAACAAGGGTTACCCTATTTCTACAATGCCACCTTTGATCTTTGGCTTCAATTTGTGCTTCTTTGATCTTTTTCGTACGCGTGGCTACTTTTTTTTTGGCCATTACAAGTCATCCTTTACTTATAAAATTGTATTTTTAGATATTTAGGTTAATTAGATTCATTGTGTTAGAAAAGTCTTATTGCGTTATTTTTATCATAAAACTATAATATATAGTGTGAGTAATATATTTAGAATATTCTTGACTTTAACATTCAGCTTTAGCCTATATGCCGATTATGATTATTATAATAAGTTATGGCCAATGAAAAAACTAACCTATAAGCGCCTAATTAAAAAAGGTGTACTAGTTGATTCCAAAGTTGAAACTCAAGGTAAAAAACAAAGCTTTGAATATAAGGCTTTTGCTATACATCCTAAAAGATGCTCTAGAGTACTTCCCAGATTAGCTCGATTTGAAAATCTAAAAGAGATGATAAGCTTTATAAAGACTGCTAATTACAACGAAAAACACAGCTATCTTACTTTAAAAGCTGACCATGTTCTTTTACCCTATCCTATGATCATAAATATCATCACTAAAAGGCCCCTAAAGGAAGGTATATATGAATTTAGCTTTCCTACAGGCCTGTTTGCAGGATTAACCGGTAAATATATCATAAAAGAAGTTGATAAAAAGTGTACAGTTTTTGCGAGATCTCACTGGAATGGGCCTAATACAAGGCTACCTGATCTAGTTATAGAGGTGTTTAGCCAAAGTCTTACCACACTAGCTTTTGATAAAATACTTAGAAAAACATCATCATAACGCATCATATCTTTATCTTTATAAGTTCCCAAGTATTATAAATCCCATGGAAGTTAAACAAATTGATGCAAAAGATACATATAAGTTAAGAAATAAAGTATTAAGACCTGGAAGACCCATTGAAGAATGCATGTTTGGTGGAGACAATGATGAACTTACATTTCACTTAGGGGCTTATGAGCATAAAAACCTCGTGAGTGTAGCTTCATTTTATTTTGAAAATAATAATGCATTAAGTGACCAATACCAATTTAGGCTTCGTGGAATGGCAACTGATGAAAACTTTAGAAACAAAGGAATGTCTAAAGCCCTTTTAGAAAGTGCTTTTACTATTATTAAAAAGAATCATGTAAATATATTATGGTGTAATGCTAGAACATCTGCCTTAGGATTTTATGAAAAGATTGGATTTAAAACAAAAGGTAATGAGTTTGACATTAAAGATATTGGGCCACATTTTTTAATGTATAAAATGATTTAATTACAACTCATTCCAGTATATCCTTTAGATACGAGCTTTAACTGATATTTATTACACTCACTTTGACTCGCAAAAGCCTTAATTATTTGACACTTACTGTCCTTGAATTCATTGCAAAACTCAATAGATCTTTTATCAGTGCAAACCGTATTAGCAAGCTTACAATCATAAGCCAGAATACTTCCCCCATCAAAGAAATCACTAATAAAACCACTGCCATTATCAGAGGCTTTGCTTGCAAATGAACTTAAGTAAATAAAAACAGTTAATATTCCAATTTTAAACAATCTCATATATATTAAATATCGGTAAAAAATTACTAATAGTTTAAAGGATATATTCATGACGTGGACGATGTTTGACCCAATAAAAACAACTATTTCAAATGACTTAATTGAAATATTAAAAGATTTAGGGATTCATGATTATCTTCCATATAATAGGTTATCAATTCCTCCAAAAGAAGGAATGGGAAATTTTGCTTTTGGTTGCTTTGAACTTACTAAAATCTTAAAGCAAAAACCCAACGAAATAGCTGCATCATTAGAGCAAACTTTTAACGCTAAAGAATCTGCTATTAAAGCAAAAGCTTTTGGGCCATATTTAAACTTTTTTATCGATCAAAACTTACAAAATAAAATCGTTCTTGAAGGAATCTTAACTGGTAGTACATTTTCAACCAAACTAACTGAAAATTATCCAAAAACGATGATTGAATACTCTCAACCAAATACTCATAAAGAGCTTCACGTTGGACATATGAGAAATCTATGTCTTGGAAGTGCTATGATTAATATGCATAGATACTGCGACATCGATACAGTGGCCACAACTTTTCCAGGTGATGTTGGAACTCACGTAGCAAAATGTCTTTGGTATTTAACTGAGTATAATAAAGAAGAAGTTCCCGCGCAAAACAAAGGTGCCTGGCTTGGAAGATTATATACAAAGGGAAATAATCTTCTTGAAGATCAAAAAGGAACTAATAAAGAAGAAGAAAATAGAAAAGTATTAACTCAAATTTTAAAAGAACTTGAAGCAAAAGAAGGTAAATACTTTGATCTTTGGAAGACTACTAGAGCTTGGTCAATAGAGCTTATGGAAAGTATTTATAATTGGGCCGGTGTAAAATTTGATATTTGGTATTGGGAAAGTGATGTTGATTCAAGTTCAGTTCATCTTGTAAAAGAGTATTATGATAAAGGCTTATTCATTAAAGATGATGGAGCAATTGGAATTGACCTATCAGATGATAAACTAGGTTTTTGCCTTTTATTAAAATCAGATGGAACAGGACTTTATGCTACTAAAGACATTGAGCTAGCTAGAAGAAAGTTTGAAGACTATAAAATTGAAAAAAATGTCTATATTGTAGATAACAGACAAGCAAGACACTTTAAGCAAGTTTTTAAAACTCTAGAAAAGATGGGCTTTGAGCAAGCTAAAGATTGCTATCATATGCAATATGAGATGGTTGAGCTTCCAGATGGGGCCATGAGCTCTAGAAAAGGCAATATCGTTGCCATTAGCGATCTTATCAATAATATGCAAGATATGATCACTACCAACTATCTATCTAAATACAATGATACTTGGTCAAAAGATGAAATAAATCATACAGCTAAAATTATTGCTGAAGGTGCAATTAAATATGGAATGACTAAAGTTGATTCTAATAAGAAAATTGTATTTGATATGAACGAATGGTTAAAACTTGATGGAGAATCAGGTCCATATATTCAATATGTATGCGCTAGAATTAATTCTATTTTAGAAAAAGCTCCAAGTGCTGATAATGCAAATTATGCTCTATTAACTAAAGCCGAAGAAGTGTCACTAATTAACAAACTTGCTGGCTTTAACGATATAATAAAAGCTTGTATTGATAACTCTAAAACTCATCACCTAACGGGTTATCTTTATGAGCTAGCAAAACTATTTAATTCTTTCTATGCTAAACATAAAGTAAATGATGAAACTAATGCCAATCTAACAAGTGCACGTGTATCTTTAACAAAGTCAGTTTTAATTCAACTTACAAAAGGATTAGAGCTTCTTGGTATTGAAGCCCCTAAGAAAATGTAGCTATATAAAAAGCTGCATTTCATTTTCTTGTAAAGGTTTATTAAGTTCTATTCCAACTTTAAAACCACTTTTAATTCTTCCATTTTCTTTAAATTTTATACGTTTAACAAATGCTATTTTGGCCATTATTTTACTACGAATTAAACTTTCATTTATTTTTGTTAGATACATACTAGAAGAATCTGTTAAAAGCTCTAAATGATCTTTTTTATACAAGACTAAACAAAATCCACCCTTTGAATAATCTCTTATTCTAAAGTTAAATTCTTGAAGACTTCCTGGCATAATTTCACTACCTATCGCAATTGAAACTGTAATATAATCACTCGCATCTATTAATACTCTAGGTGCATGCCTTTTTTCTATAGTAAATACCTGCTGAGGTATTTGACAGGTAATAATATTATTTACAACACTAATAACATGAACCTTAAAAACAGTATGGTCATAATTGAGCTTTAAAAAATAAGTATTGCCCGCTTTAAAGTATCTTTTCTTTTCTGATTCAAGCTCCATAGTCATCAAGAAAAACTCATCGTTTACTTCAAGATTAATGACTTCATACTTATATCTTTTGCCATCAAGGTTAACCCACATATAACTTTGTTCACTTCCAGAACTTCGCTTCAAGATAGACAGGATCTCTTTTGCATTTTCACTATGTCGATAATTCTCAAGCATACTTAATCTTATCATGGTTTTGCCTAAAACATATTTATTGTAGTTTAAGGCACAAAATGCTATATAAAGTCTTTAAATAAGTTGTTTTTTCCCTTAATTTAAAAAGGACGCCTAAGTGCTTAAAATTAATAAAAAAGTTGAATATGCCTTAATGGTTTTGAAATATATATCAAATAATCAAGAGAAACAAGAATTGTTTAGTGCTAGAGACATTAGCAGTAATCTAAACATTCCTTTTGATACAACTTCAAAAGTTCTTCAAATATTAACAAAAAATGAACTTGTTAAATCAACACAGGGCATAAGTGGTGGTTATATTCTTAACTGCGATCTTAGAAAGGTAAACTACTTCTATATAAATAAGCTTATTGATGAAAAAATCACTAAGACACAATGCGAAACAAAGAATTGTAACCTAGAAGCAAGCTGTAATATCAAGTCTCCAGTTTCAAAGCTTAATAGTTTTATGAATGATTATTTTAAACAGATAAGTCTGTGGGACTTATTTTTTGATAGTGAATATAAATTAATAGATATGATTGATCACAAGGTACAAGCAAAATGAGTGATAGTTTAGATCAAAAATTAAACGAGCAATACAAATGGGGTTTTGAGACTTCTATAGACACGGAAGAATTTCCTAAAGGTCTTAATGAAGACATTATTAAATTAATCTCTCAAAAAAAAGAAGAACCAAGTTGGCTTTTAGATTATAGATTAAAAGCTTTTAGTCATTGGAAAACTCTAAAACATCCAAACTGGCAATATTGTGAAGTTCCACAGATTGATTTTAATGATCTTTATTATTATTCAAAACCAAAAAATATGGATGATAAACCTAAATCCCTTGATGATTTAGATCCTGAACTACTAGCTACTTTTGAAAAGTTAGGTATTCCCCTATCAGAGCAAAAAAGAATTTCTGGTGTAGCAGTTGATGCGGTTTTTGATTCAGTTTCCCTTGGTACAACTTGGAAAGAAGATCTTGAAAAAGTAGGAGTTGTATTTTGCTCTATCTCAGAAGCAGTTAAAACTCATCCAGATCTAGTTAAAAAATACTTAGGTACAGTTGTTAGCTATACAGATAACTTTTATGCTGCTTTAAATGCAGCTGTTTTTAGTGATGGATCATTTGTGTACATCCCTAAGGGTGTAACGTGTCCTATGGATCTATCAACATATTTTAGAATTAACGCTAAAGAAACAGGTCAATTTGAAAGAACTCTTATTGTTGCTGATGAAGGAAGTTTTGTTAACTATCTTGAAGGTTGTACAGCTCCACAAAGAGATGAAAATCAATTACATGCTGCTATTGTTGAACTTATCGCTCTTAAAGATAGTGAGATCAAGTACTCTACAGTTCAAAACTGGTACGCTGGAGACAAAGATGGTGTTGGCGGAATTTATAATTTTGTAACTAAAAGAGGCCTATGTGAAGGAGCAAATTCTAAAATCTCATGGACTCAAGTTGAAGCTGGATCAGCCATTACTTGGAAATATCCTAGTTGTATTTTAAAAGGTGATCACTCTCAAGGAGCTTTTTATTCAGTAGCTCTTACAAATAATAAAATGCAAGCTGATACAGGAACAAAGATGATTCACATCGGTAAAAACACAAAGAGTACAATTATCTCTAAAGGTATCAGTGCTGATGAATCTGAAAACGTATACAGAGGTGAAGTAAAAATCATGCCAAGTGCAAAAGGCGCTCGTAACTTTTCCCAATGTGACTCAATGTTAGTTGGAGATAAGTGTAGTGCTAATACTTTTCCATATATTGATGTAAAAAATAACACTGCTACAGTTGAGCATGAAGCTAGTACATCTAAAATTAGCGCCGATCAATTATTTTATCTTCAATCTAGAGGTGTAGATAATGAGAAGGCCATATCATTAATAGTTAATGGTTTTTGTAAGGATGTATTTAAAACTCTCCCATTGGAATTTTCAGTGGAAGCTGTAAAACTTATTGAAATGAAATTAGAAAACTCAGTTGGTTAAGGAATATATAAAATGTTAGAAATTAAAAATTTAAATGCAAGTGTAGAAGATAATCAAATTTTAAATGGAATTAACTTTGAGGTAAAACCTGGTGAAGTTCACGCTATCATGGGACCCAATGGATCAGGAAAAAGTACTTTATCAAAGGTAATTTCAGGTCACCCAGATTATGAAGTAACAGGCGGAGAAGTTAACTATAGTATCAACGGTAAAATGAGTGATCTTATGGAACTTGAAGCTGACCAAAGAGCTAAAGAAGGTATATTTTTAGGCTTTCAATACCCTATTGAAATTCCAGGAGTTTCAAATATCACATTTATGCAAGAAGCTTTTAACAGTCTTTGTGAACACCAAGGTGCAGATACAATGGATGAAGCGAGCTTTAGAGAATATGTAAAATCTAAGCTTCCTATTTTAGATATGAGCGAAGGATTTTTAGATAGAGCCGTTAACGAAGGTTTTTCTGGTGGAGAAAAGAAAAAAAATGAAATTCTTCAAATGCTTCTTTTAAATCCAAGACTTGCTTTACTTGATGAAACAGATTCTGGTCTTGATATTGATGCTCTTAAAACTGTTGCTAAAGGTGTTAACACTTTAAAGAATAAATTTAACTCTATCGTTTTAGTTACACACTACCAAAGACTACTAGATTATATTGAGCCAGATTTTGTTCACGTTCTTTATAAAGGAAAGATCATTAAAAGTGGTGATAAAAGCCTAGCTCTAGAGCTTGAAAAAAGAGGATACGATTGGTTAATTGGGGAAAATAATGATTAATGAATTTTTAGATAATCTTCCCACAACAAAAGTTGAGACTTGGAAATACACAAGCTTAAAAAAGCACTTTGAAGATTATAAAGTTATTGACGGATCAACAGATTTTGAATTTTTAAATCTAGATGGATCTAAAAATGATAATTGTAAGATTGAAAAAGCTTCATTTGTAACAACTGCTCCTAGTGCAGGAAATATTGCTGGTGATAGTGCTTTTAACTTAACTAATAAAGCTACAAAGACTTATAAGATTACGATTAATAATAAAAATCGCCCTGTTATTCTAAAGCATAAATACAATAACGGTGTAAGTGTTAATAAGTTTTTAATTGAATCAAATGATAATGAAATTCATCTACTTAATGAATTTACAAATAATGATGAAAAACATGCTTTAAGTTTTAACCAGTTTGAAACAAATGCTAATAATAATCAAAGTATTAATATTACAAATCTACAAAAACTGAATAATAAGTCATTAATTTTTAATAATATTTTAGCTTTTTCAAAAGAAAATACGCATATTGATATTGTAAGTGTAGATCTTGGATCAAAGCTAGCTAGAACAAATGTTCACAGTGAACTTAATCATAGTGAATCTACAACAAGTGTTCATGGCCTATACGCAACTAAAGGCAATACTCATACGGATACAAATTCATTTATCTACCATAACGCTCCTAGAAGCTATAGTTCTCAATTATACAAGAGTGTTTTAGATGATAGTGCTCGCGGGGTATTTACTGGTTTAATTAGAGTTGAAAAAGATGCGCAAGCCATTAATTCTGATCAGCTTAATAAAAATCTTCTTTTAACAAGTAAAGCTAAAGCAAACTCAAGACCACAGCTTGAAATTTATGCTGATGATGTTAAGTGCTCTCATGGATCTACTACAGGTCAGATAAATGATGATGAAGTTTTTTATTTTACAAGCCGTGGAATTAAAATCGAGCGAGCTAAAAAGATATTATCAAAAGCTTTTATAAATGATGTTTTATTTAAAATTAAAAATCAGGATATTAAGAATCTATTGATTAAAGAAGTTAATGATGGATAATATTAGATCTCACTTTCCACAGCTTGAAGATACAACACATGGAAATAAAATCATATACTTTGATAATGCAGCTACGACTTTAAAGCCAAAGAGCGTTGCAGATAGCCTTATTACTTATTATCAAAAAGAAACTTCAAATATTCACAGAGGTATTCACACCCTATCTGAAGTTTCTACAAATAAATATGAGTACACTAGAGAGCTTTTAAAAGATTTTATTGGAGCTAATTCAACTAAAGAAGTTATTTTCACTAAAGGAACGACTGAGTCTATAAATATACTAGCTCATTCATTCTCAAGTGCTTTTATTGGTCCAGGTGATGAAATTATTATAACTGAACTTGAACACCACTCAAATATTGTTCCATGGCAACTACTAAAAGATAGATGTGATATAACAATTAAGGTACTACCTATAAATGACAAGGGTGAACTTCAAGTAGAAAAACTTAAGGAGCTTTTAAGCGATAAAACAAAACTTATTAGCTTTAACTATATTTCTAATGCTCTTGGCATTATTAATCCAGTTAAAGAGATTGTAAAAATAGTAAAAGAAAATTCAAATGCTTTTATTCATGTTGATGCTGCTCAAGCTAGTGGACATACAAAAATTGATGTTAAAGATTTAGACTGTGACTTTTTATCTTTAAGTGCACATAAGATGTTTGGACCAACAGGCTGCGGTCTTTTATATGGAAAACAAGAACATCTTGAAAAAATGCCTCCTTTTTTAGGTGGCGGAGATATGATCGACACTGTTACTTTTGAAAAGACAACTTTTAATGATCTTCCATATAAATTTGAAGCTGGTACTCCCCATATTGGAGGTATCATTGCTTGGGCCAAGGCCATAGAGTTTATCAATTCTTTAAACTTTGATGAAATTCAAAGGCATGAAGATGATCTTTTAAAATACGCTACAGCCAAATTATCTTCGATTGATGGATTAACTATTCATGGAACTAGTGAGAAAAAAACAAGTGTGATCTCATTTACTATGGAAGGACTTCATGCTCATGATATAGCTACATTTTTAAATAAGTACAATATTGCTGTTAGATCAGGTCACCACTGTACAAGTCCTCTTATGAAAAGACTTGGTGTACCTGCTACTGCAAGAGCATCTTTTAGTATTTATAATACTAAGCAAGAGGTTGATGCTCTATATGAAGCGCTAGTTAAAATTAAAGAGATGTTTTGTTAAGGAAACCCAATGATGAGTGATATAATTATACAACCAACACCAAATCCAAATGCTTTAAAGTTTATTACAACTAAAACTTTAAAAACGGAAGGTAAATCTTCTTTTAAAAACCCAAATCAAGCAAAGGACATTCCTTTAGCTGCAGCTTTATTTGACCTTCGTGGAGTTGATCAAATTCACTTTTTTCAGAATGTAGTAACTCTTAGTAAGTTTACTTTTGAGCCTTGGGATTCATTAGAGCCAGCTGTTATGACATGTATTGAAACATTTATTGAAGATCATGACCCTGACTTTAAAGAAATTGATCCAGAGGCGGAGCGAAGAAAACATCTTCCAAAAGAATTAGCTCAAATAGAATCTGTTATTGATAAGCATATTAGAGCCGCTCTTCAAGCAGATGGCGGGGATGTTCAATGTGTAAGCTATGCTGATAATATTCTTATTATTAAGTATCAAGGAGCTTGTGGTACATGTCCATCTTCTACCGGAGGGACATTAGAAGGAATTCGTGCTATTTTAAAAGAGAATTTTAATCCAAATATTGAAGTATATATTGCGCCAGAAGAATAAGTAGGAAAAAACAATGGGATTAATTGTAATAGGTCTTGCAGCCCTTTTTACATATTATAATGATTTTGCAAAAAAGAATGAATTTCAAAACTATGCTCTTTTTACATATGTTCCTTATTTAGAGTACGAGTTTAAAAATGAGATAAAAAGTGGTGGTAATACAAAACTTAGTCCCACAAGATCTACAATTAATGGAATCGCCGTTAAAAGAAAAGGATTCACATACGGAATCGGTTATCTTCAAGAAGATGAAAAAAAAGATAAGATATCATCTGATAAAAAAACAACCTTTTTTGATCTACAATTATTTACTGATATGGATAAGTTCTTAGTATCTGCTTACTATCAAAACTATCAAGGCTTTTTCGTTAACGAAAATGAAACTATCAATCTTAATCAAAGGCATGATATTTCAACTGTATCTTATGGAATAAATATAAAGTATTTTAGTAAAAAGGGATACGACTTAGGAAAGACCTTACTTAGTGATAAAAAAGAAAGAGTAAGTGGTTATTCAGCATTTCATTCAGTTTATATAAACTCTACTACTTTTAAAAATAATTCGACTCTATTTGATGGAGTTGACTACGAGCCGATTAATGGTCTTAAACAGATTAATATTGCAAATGCTGGCTATGAATATGGTTACACTGGAACTATTAGATTTTGGAAAATGCACCTCACAGGTGTTTTATCTTTAGGATACAACCTTCATAATATTCATCTTGAAAAACAAAATCATGCAAATGAAGTTAATGGATCATTTAGCAATACTATAGAACTTGATATTGGTCTTTATAATAATAGAAATATCAGTATTGGTGTTTTTGCTAAAAATGATAATATGGAATTTAAGCATGAAACGGTTAAGATTGTTCAGACAAGAAGATCTGCTATGGCCTATTTTAGGTACTTCTTTTAGGTTTAAGCTGCTATATCCCAAACAAAAATCAGGTTTTAACTTAAGTATTAATCTATAGAGTTTATCTATAGTATACCTATCAATATGATAGTTTATAACTTTACTTAAATCTGTTTTTCCAATTTCTATTTTCTGAGATAACTCATCTAACGTCATTTTATAATGCATTTTATATATAAGTATTTCTCTGCATAATTTATACTTAAGTCTATCTATTTCATCAGCATCAACTGGTAATGGCTTAGCTGATGGAACTTAATAAAGCAAAGAAAATTGAAAAACTAAAGCTTATCACAATGAAAATTGATCCTGATTTATTTAAAAGTCTTTAGATATAAATGTGAACTGGAAAATATGCCATATACAACTAAGATAAAAGATCTTATGTTGGAGTATTTAAATAAAGCTTAGGTTATTTTAAATACTTAATTATATATAAACCTAAGCCCAGTCCTTAGGATAATAATAATTCATCATCCTCTCGTGGGCACTACCCGGCTTTGGAGCATATTTATAAGAAAATCTCACATTCTTAGGTAGTGAAATTAAAATAGAATCAATCCTTCCATTTGTCTTAAGACCAAAGTGGGTCCCCCTATCGTGGATAAGATTAAATTCTACATATCTTCCATGCCTATGATATTGAAAATCTACATCATCTTGATCATAGTCTTCACTGATTCTTTTTTCTACGATTGGAAAATACGATTCGATAAAATGGTTTGATAAATCCACCACCATACTAAAGTCTTTTTCTAGATCTCCTGTATTATAGTGATCAAAAAAGATTCCACCCACACCACGCATTTCATTATTTCTATGGGTATTTGTAAAGTACTTATCACAAGTTTCTTTCATCTTGTTATAGCACTTATAGGGAGCGCATGCTTTTTTCCAGACACCGTGAAAGTATTCAAAGTCTTCTTCAAATGGATAATAAGGAGTTAGATCAGCTCCACCACCAAACCAAAACTTATCTCCTTGGTGGATCATTCTAAAATTGGCATGAACAGTTGGAATCTTTGGGTTTTTAGGATGAATGATTAACGAAATTCCACTGGCCCATAATTCATTTGAATCTCCTTGTAACTTACTAGCGAAGTCAGGATTGATTTTGCCAAAAATTTCCGAAGTATTCACTCCAGCATTTTCAAAAATAGATCCTTCAAAAGCTCTCGTTATGCCTCCACCACCTGGATTTGATTCATGGTCAAGCCTTTGCCACACGTCTTCTTGAATATTAAGCTTTGTATCAAAATTCTTCATTCTATCCGTAATTTGATTTTGAAGCTCTTTAACATGATCACTGAATTTTTTCTTATATATTTCAATCATTTTGCATTCCTAAATATTTGTAAATATAAGGATATATTAGCCGAAAAGTTACAAAAGGACTATATATGAAATTAAAAGAAAAGTGGCTAGAGATTCTTGGTATAACTGTTGTCTTTGCAATCTGTTTTTATAGTATCTTTGCCAGTTTTATTATTACAAACTTTAGAGAAGATGAAATTGAAGACAATACATGGGACAAAATTCAATACGAACTTGGAAGTTATGCTACTTTTTTTGAAAATAATTTTTATGATTACAGAATTAAGTACCTAGAACCTAAAAAACCCCAAAGCAAACTTGTCTATGTCGATCTTGATGATGAAACATTACAAAAGCTTGGAACATGGCCACTACCTAGAACGACCTGGGCAAAGTTATTAGATAAACTATCTATCTATGGGGCTAAAGTTGTTGCATTCGATGTTCTTTTTCCAGAAAAGTCTTTGTCTTGCTCTCAAAAAAGTCCAGATGATGAATTTGCTGCTGCTATAAAAAGATTTCAAAAAAATGATGATTCCCATGTTGTATTGGCTTATACAAGTACTCATGAATATCACTCCCAAATTTACGAGCAAGCTCCCGAAAGTCTTATGATGAGCTTACTTAGCTCAAGTGGCAAGGATAATTTAACTCCTATGTATGTTGATCGTTCTACATATCCAATCGAAATCCTAAACAATGCAGAGCCATCATATGGCTTTATTAATATGCGTGAAGACCCTGATGGTGTTTTTAGAAATTATCAACTTGTAAGTAATATTATCACTGATAATGATCCGACATACTATCCATCTTTAGCTTTAAAAACATATGAACTATTAAGCCAAAAAGAATTTAGTCTAGAACTTATTCAAAATGCTGGAAGTTTACTAACTTATGATAAGACTACTCTTGATACAAATCAGCATGGAGAAACAAAAATAAGATGGCATGGCAGCTCAAAGATGTTTGGCAGCATTCCTATTTGGAAAGTATTAGAGCAAGCTAATAATGATACTGAGATGCATGATATATTTAAAAATAAAGCAGTCTTTATTGGTTCTTCAGCAACAGGCGCCCACGATTTAAGAAATACTCCTGTTGATGCTCAAATGCCAGGAGTATTTGCACACATTAATATGTTTCAAATGCTTGATACTAAATTCTTTTATAAAGCCAAAGGTGATTCCTTAAAATATTCTGTTCTTATTATGGTTGTAACAATGACCATCCTGCTATCAATTATGTACTTAGGCAACGCTGTATTCGATCTTATTACTATGATAGTTCTAGTTAGTGGTGTGTTATATCTAGACCATATTATCTTTCTGCCTGCTGGTTATGAGATTAGGTTATTTTTTAGTGTTTTTTGTATTTTCTTTTCTTATATATGGCTTACATTTTCAAACTTTAATAAAACAAGTCAAGAAAAGAAACAAATCAAAGGAGCTTTTTCAAGATATGTCGCCCCAAGTATTGTAAATGATATGCTTGCAAATCCAGATAAACTAAAAGTTGGTGGAGACAGAAAAAATATTACTTGCCTATTTAGCGACGTTAGAGACTTTACTTCTATATCAGAAAAACTCACCGCCAATGAACTTGCAAAATGCTTAAACAGATATATGGGTGAAATGACGGATATTGTTTTTGAAACAGAAGGAACACTTGATAAATATATCGGAGATGCCATTGTTGCCTTTTGGGGAGCTCCTATTGACATTGGAGATCATGTTAACAAAGCACTTAGTGCCTCAGTAAAAATGCTAGATGTTCTTCCTTCTATAAACAAGGAGTTTAAAGAACAAGGCTATCCTGAGTTTAAAATTGGCCTTGGGCTAAACTCTGGAGAATGTAATGTAGGCAATATGGGATCTGATATGATTTTTGCTTATACTGCCCTAGGGGATAATATGAACCTTGGAGCCAGACTCGAGTCATTATGCAAGCATTATGGAGCTCAAATCCTTATTTCAGAATTTACTTATGAAAAAATGGATAAAGAAAAATTTAGGGCAAGAAAGATAGACTATGTAAAAGTTAAAGGAAAAGAAAAAGGTGTTGGCGTTTATGAAGTTCTTTATTCATATCATAGGATGATGATTGATCAAGAGTCTTTTAATCAATTCAATACAGCTTATAAAATGTATGAAAATAGACAATTTAAAGAAGGCTTAGAAATTTTAGGTACTATTTTAGATAAACACCCTGAGGATGAACCTAGTAAAAAAATCTATTTAAGATGTGAGGAGTTTATAAAAAACCCTCCCGCTGAAAATATAGATCACACCCTAATCACAATGACATCAAAGTAGTCTCCATACTTATGCAATAGCTAGTAAAGGTTATGCTACACTTATAAAAAAGAAAATACTTTGATCTGAAACATTAAACACAAATCTTTGTACGAAGTGTAATTCATATTTGCCTAGCAGTAAAAAACATATTTAGACACAAAGTTATAAATCAATTTTATCTATCAAGCCTCATACTCAGATTACTTTTGACTAAACTGCTTATCAATCTCTTTTATCAACCTTTCATTAATCTTTTTTATATCAAATTCAAAAAAGTCTTCGTAACGATCTGAAAACTGAAGTAAATAATTAATTTCAGATACAATTGCATCAAGAACTTTTTTTAATGTCTTTGAGCTTTCTCTTAGATAACTTGGCCTTCTAAGATAATTTGTCCAAAGGTGATATCTTACAGGAGCAAAATAGCCATGAATATCATGGACACTTCCTTTAAATCGATCAATTCTATTATTTCTATCAGTAAAATCTCTATGTCTTACACTCGTTCTATATTCTTGATGATGATGATTCATAAACTTTGTTCTACTTAGAGCCTTGCTTACAGCTGCTCCATCTTTATCATAAACAACAGCTAAAACATCTGCAAAAAGTTCATGATAAGGCATGGCCATAATATTTAACTTTTCTCTTTTTAATAACTCAGCTTCTAACTTGTAAACTCTTTCATCTAGAAAATCAGACTCTTTAACTACTTTGTCCAGTTTATTTTTAATTTTTAATGCTTCTTTTGCATGGCCTTGGTTTTCTAACTCATCCATAATATCTTGAAGCTTGATTATTTTGTCTTCAGCTCGAGCCGATTTTATTGATGCATGTATATATTTTTCTAAGTATAAATGTAGTGTCTTCCAACCACGTACTTTTGTCTTCAAATTTTCATCTAAAATAGCATGTCCATACTCATGTACCCATACAGTTTTAGTATAACGTGGATGCTTAGTAAGTCCCTGTACAAGAAGAGTCGTTGGCACATTAATTAGTGGCCCAGCAACATAAGCATTCTCGTAATCATTCATAACATTAAGAATGAGTTTATCGGGTTTTCTTATTTTACTACCTAGAAGACTATGTACTTCATTTACAACATTTCCAATTTTGGCGACATCACGACAACTAATAGTACTAGAGGCATCTTCTTCGTAATAATCAGCTTCAAGAAGACCACTTTCATCAGCATATATTTTTCTAAAAGTATCTGCCCATTCAGGACATTTAAGCTGTGCCTGAGCTGTAAAAGATACTATTAAAGCTAAAAGTAATACGATCAAATTTTTATTCATTTTTCACCCCTATTATCTAATAAGAGCTATAACTTAAAAATGACTTAGTAAAAATATAAAAATATTTATGATGTATTTAATGACATCATAAATATTTTTTACTCTTTTTTAACTATAATCTATATACGCACCGATTGTTTATCATTAAAGAGTAGATCTACTCTATTTAAGGTCTATAAACACAGCGAAATCCTGTCCATTGTCCAGATCCTATTGCTGATCCACTAAAGCTTAAGCTAAATGCGCCTGCATAATTAACGCTTTGCCAAGACCCACCTCTCCAAGCTGCGCCTCCAAAGCCTCCATTAAACCATCCAACTCCATTGGTTCTGTTATATCCACCATTTTGTGTATTGTAATCAGCATCCACTAAGGATCCGCATGGTGAAGAACTAAGTTCTCCTCCAAAGCAACCTGTTGGTCCTAACTGAAAACCAATTGTATCTTTGTCCCAGTCAACCATTTCATCAATATTTCCTGAAATATCAAAAATAGTGTCCCCACTAGACAAAGTGTGCTTTGCTCTTAAGTCTCTATTTGAACCTGCTTCTGGATTTGCCCCATCATAACCACAAGAATCAGTCACATTAGTTCCATCTCCAGTTGTTGTTTCTCCTGAATTACCTCTATATAAGCAGCCAGAACCAACGGACCCACCTGTCCAGTTTGCAGCTTGAGTTTCTATATCTCGAGCTATTGCCATCCACTCTG
Source organism: Bacteriovoracaceae bacterium (assembly GCA_025210745.1). Classification (GTDB taxonomy): domain Bacteria; phylum Bdellovibrionota; class Bacteriovoracia; order Bacteriovoracales; family Bacteriovoracaceae; genus CAKZJW01. The sequence goes on along the minus strand of JAOARC010000049.1, from coordinate 4,139 downwards.
GATTTGATATTAAGTGATATCCATTACCTAGTGATTCACATTCAGCGGCAGCTTCATTCGCACTAATATTTCTCCAGGGCTGATTATCTTTTAAGCTAACAGGCTTATGAGTTGATGGACTTGCTGTTGTTCCTGTTGAGTTAACTGAGCTTTCATCATTAAGCATAGCTTTTGCTTCATATTTCATAACGTAAAAACTAGTAAGTCCCATTCCTCCAGCATTGGCTGGAATTTGGATCCATTCTTCTTGCGGTGCTAAATTTGGAGGACCTACTTTAGTAGATGACTTAGCAGCCGAATCAATATCTATATCCTTACAAGAAAAAACAAATATCGTTGATAAAATAAAAAGAATATTTTTTTTCATAAAAACCTCCCCTAAGCTATTCTGATTAATGGAGCTTAAATAACTTAGGCATAATAAAAATAGTAAGAAAAATAAGATTATTTTCTATGTTAGGCTTAGATAAAACTTAAACATATGCTCATCTTAGGCTTATCCAACTTTCATTTCTAGAAAGATATAGTTAATACATCATTATTTTGCTAATATCCTGTTAGATAACGATACAAACAACCTGGAATATGCGATGCTACTAAAAAGAAAAGACAAAGTCACAAAAGACTATGATGTCATTATCATAGGATCAGGTCTAGCTGGTATGACGGCAGCCAATCGTCTAGCTAAAAATGGAAGATCTGTTTTATTACTAGAGGCCCATAATAAATTAGGTGGATTTGCCACTTGGTTTTATAGAGCAAATAAAAAACATGTTTTTGATGTATCCCTACATGGTTTTCCATTTGGAATGAAAAAGACTTGTAGAAAGTATTGGAATAAAAAGATTGCTGATCATATTGTTCAATTAGAAGATGTAAGATTTATCAATCCTCAGTACTCTATTCAATCAAAATTTACTCGTGAAGATTTCACAGATAAGTTAGTTAATGAATTTAAAGTTGAACTTGAAACAGTAAATGATTTTTATGATTTTATAGAAAATATGAACTTTTATGATGATCAATCTATGACAAATAGAGATCTTTTTGAAAAGTTCTTTCCGGGTAGAATTGATATCGTAAGATTTTTAATGGAGCCAATTGTTTATGCTAATGGTTCAACTCTAGACGATCCTGCTATTACTTATGGAATTGTATTTTCAAATTTTATGTCTAGAGGTGTTTATACTTTTAAAGGCGGAACTGATCATTTAATTAAAATGATGCAAGAAGAGCTTCTATCTAATGATGTAGATATTAAAAAGCTATCTAAAATCGATAAGATTGTAATCGAAAATGGTATAGCAAAAGGTGTTATGCTAAAAGATCAATATATAAAATCTAAAGTTGTACTATCTAATGCAAATCTTAGATCAACAATTTTAAATATGGCAGGAGAGAATCACTTTAGTCCAAACTTTATTGAAAAAACTAAAGCGGTTAGAATGAATTCATCTAGCTGCCAAGTATATATGGCCATAAAGCCGCAAATGAAAATACCATATATTGGAGATCTAGTTTTCACATCTACTCACCCTACTTTTGATACTAATGCTCTTTTAGATTTTAAGATCACAAGTAGAACTTTTTCTGTTTATTACCCAGAAGGTCGCCCATATGATGAAGAACCTAGATATTCAATCGTATCTTCAACCAACTCTCACTTTAGTGATTGGAATGATCTAGATGAAGATACTTATAAAAAAGAAAAACAAATCATGATCGATGAGACCATTGAGTCTTTAAAGAAGTTTATTCCTGATATTATCGAACGAATTGATTATGTGGATGCAGCAACTCCTAGAACAGTTAAAAAATATGTTCACCATGAAGGTGGATCATCTTTTGGAACTAAATTTGAAGGACTTGAAGTGAGTATGAATCTACATAAACAAGTAAAAGGATTATTTCACGCAGGTTCTGTGGGAATTATTATGAGTGGTTGGCTTGGAGCTGCAAACTATGGAGTTATCCAATCTAATGAAATTGAAAGCTACTTATATGAACTAGAAAAAAATAATGTAATGGATGAAGGACAAATACATGTATAATTTTGAAAATCAAACGGCTATTGTAACTGGTGGAACAAGAGGAATTGGAGCTGCTGTAACAAAGGCCCTTCTTGAAGCAGGAGCTACTGTTTACGCAACTTATTGCAGATCTGATGAAGCAGCTAATGTTTTTAAAACTGAAATGAACTCTTTTGGAGATAAACTAAAGCTAGCTAAATTTGATGTATCTAAAATGAATGAATGTGAAGCATTTTTTGAAACTGTAGATGATCTACATATCCTAGTTAATAATAGTGGAATTAGAAAAGATAATATTGCAGCATCAATGAGCGAAGATGATTGGGACATGGTTCTTAATATCAACCTTAAAGGTACCTTTAATATGTCAAAGCACGCTGTTCTTAAGATGATGAAAAATAGATATGGAAGAATTATTAATATGTCATCTATTGGTGGAATGCTAGGTTTATCAGGTCAAGCAAATTATGCAGCTTCTAAAGCAGGTCAGATTGCTTTATCCAAGACTTTATCTAAAGAAGTCGCTAAAAGAAAAATCACTGTTAATAATGTGGCTCCGGGATTTATTGAAACAGAATTAATTAAAGATCTTCCTGAAGATCAAGTTAAAGCTTATAAATCACAGGTTCCTATGAAAAGATTTGGATCAACTGATGAAGTAGCTCACACGGTTATGTTTCTAGCTAGTGAAAAAGCAAGTTATATCACAGGAACAACGATTGAAGTTTCAGGTGGACTATAATGGAAGAGATTTTAGCTAGAATCCCCCAAAGGGATCCATTTTTATTTATTGAAAAGATTGTTGATAGAACTGAAAATAGTGTAACAACTTCAAAGCTTATCACTGGAAAAGAAGACTTTTTTAAAGGTCATTTTCCAGGCGATCCAATCATGCCCGGTGTGCTTTTATCTGAAGCTGCTTTTCAAACAGGTGCACTTCTTATGAGCTATATTATGGAAGGTGGAATCACTGGTAAAACTGCTGTTGTAAGTAGAATTAAAAGTGCTAAATTTAAAAAGATCGTACGCCCAGGGGATGAAATCATAATAGAAGTGAAACTAGATGAGCAGATTGATAACACGGCCTTTTTAAAAGGAAATATAAAAGTAGATGGAAAAACATGCGTGCAAATTAACTTTGCATGCTCACTTGTAGGATAAAGATGAGTTCATTAAATTTTAAAGATAAAACATATTTTATAACTGGAGTTGCTAATAAAAAAAGTGTGGCCACTCATACTGCTAAATTTCTACTAGCAGCTGGAGCTAAAGTTATTTTTTCTGCTCAAAATGAACAAAATAAATCTCAAATTGATAAGATTTTTCCTGAGTCAAATTCTTTTATCTTAGATGTTGAAAATGCAGATGATCTAGGAAAACTAAAAGAAAATATTTTAAAGCATACTGAATCTTTAGATGGTTTTGTTCACTCTATTGCCTTTGCAAACTTTAGTGAAGGACCAAAGCCATTTCATGAAACAAATCGATCTGACTTTTTACAAGCAGCTCAAATTTCATCTTTTTCATTAGTAGAGATTGCTAATGAGCTAAAAGATATTATGAATAAAAATGCAAGTGTAGTAACAATATCTATTTCAAATACTAAAGCCACAAGCTATGGATATCTTGGTCCAATTAAAGCTATGTTAGATACAACGGTTTGCTATCTAGCTAAATCATTTAGTGAGTTTTCTAATATTAGATTTAATAGTATTGGAGCTGGTCCTCTAAAGACATCAGCAAGTGCTGGTATCCCCGATTATATAGAGAACTACTTATTTTCAACTGAATTAACAATGAGAAAAGAAGCCCTTAAAACAAGTGAAGTAGCATCAACTGTTGGTTTTTTACTATCTGATATTTCAAGTGGTGTAAATGCTCAAACCCTTATCGTTGATGCAGGAATGAGCTCTAATTATTTTGATCAAACTGTTGTAAAGTCATTTGCTCAAACAAAGTATTAAAATACACATACTTTAGAAGCACAGGTACCTTGAATACGACAATCAGAATCAAAGCTACAAGCCTTTGCTGAAGCTGAACATTTATCATTTACACAAGAAAACTGTAAACGACAATCAAAGTTTGAATTACATTTTATTTTTTTTA
>JAOARC010000003.1 GCA_025210745.1 Bacteriovoracaceae bacterium | reverse complement strand
CAGGCCAATCATGGAGTGCTGGTAGAAAGTATTGAAAAAGGAAATATTGACTGGGGAATCTCTATTCAAAAACCAAAAAGACAGTCTTTAGATTATGCACAAATAGGGTCTTTTGAGGTTGTGTTTTGTTGTGCGCAGGAACTATATGAGCGCTTTATTGATCCAGTTGATCTTTTAAATAATATTCCATTTGGTGAGACTAATTGGGATAGAACTTTAAATAATGCTATTTATAAATATCTAAGAAGAAATGCTGTTATCCCAAGAGAAAAAATATTAAGTGATCATGGAGGATTTTTACAAAAACTTTGTGCTAGAGGTCGCTGTGTAACCTATTTAGCAAAAAATCCATTGAAGGAATATGAAGGACTTAAAACTTTTACCCTTGATGAGCCTTTAAAAGTGACTTTATATGCAATTTGGAAAAAATCTGATGAGGGTTTAATTTCAATTTTAAAGCTTAAAGAGCTTATCCAGTCTAACTTGACTAGTCTTCCTCATCGATATGAAGATGTCGATTTACAGATTGAGATATCTGAAGTCTCTGATGATCTTTTAAAGTAATTTTAATTGTTATTTATATGAAATTCGTTGTTTTCAAGTTTAGTAAAGTAGCGATTTGTTTGCTTTTTTAGATGGGGGAGTAATAACCATATTGCAACTAAGTTAGGAAAGATCATAAGTCCTGTCATGATATCTGAGAAGTCTAGTACTGCCTGGACTTTCCAAATAGAGCCTAAAAAGGCAGCGCCACAAAAAATAATTTTAAATGGAGTAACACCTTTTTTTCCAAAAAGGTAATAACTTGCGCTTTGTCCATAATAAGACCAACTAATTAAAGTAGAAAAAGCAAATAATGTTGCAGCAATAGGTATAAAATAATGGCCAAATCCACTGATAACAGAATCAAATGCTTGAGCGGTTAATGGAACTCCAACTTTATCAGAAACCTCCCACACTCCTGTAGTTAAAATAACAAGAGCTGTTAAAGTACAAATTAAAACAGTATCTATAAAGGGACCTAGAAGTGCAACAACACCTTCTCGAACAGGTTCTTTTGTTGCTGCTGCACTATGAGCAATTGCTGCCGATCCAAGCCCTGCTTCATTAGAAAAACATGCTCTTTTTATTCCTTGAGCAATTGCCATATGCATTGTTGCAATTGCACCGCCGGCAATTGCTGTATCTGAGAACGCACTTTTAATAACAAGAATAATAAGCTCAGGTACTTGATCTATATGGTGACCAATAATGATAAAGCATCCAATGATATAGCTTATCGCCATAATAGGAACAAGTAAGCTTGTTACCTTGGCAATTCTTTTTATGCCACCAATGATAACAATTGCTGCAAGTACCATCATCACTAGTCCTGTAATGTAGTATGGAATACCAAAGCTCTCATTTAGAATAACTGCAGACTGATTTGTTTGAAACATATTTGCAATTCCAAAACTTCCTATTGCAATAGAAAAAGCGTAGAATTTAGCCATGGGTTTAAATTGTTTGCCAAGTCCTTTTTCGATATAGTACATCGGTCCACCGTGAACGGTTCCATCTTTGTCAATTTTTCTAAATAAAATAGCAAGAGTAGACTCCGCGTATTTAGTCGCCATTCCAATAATTCCAGCTAGAATCATCCAAAAAATAGCTCCTGGGCCACCAAGTTTTATAATGATAGCAACAATACCAATATTTCCAAGGCCAATTGTAGCTGATAAAGCAGTCATTAGAGCTTGAAAATGAGATATTTCACCTGGATCATCGGGATGATCATATTTGCCTCGAATAACTTGTAGGCCATGAAAAAAGGCTTTAAACTGAATACCTCCCTTCAAGCCACCAAGAATGAATGAAAGAAATAGTCCTGAAGTAATGAGAAGTGCAATTGTTGGTAAACCCCATATATAGTTTACTAGTTGAGCGAGTATTTTTTCAAAGTTATCTAGCATTATAAAATTATCTTAAAAAAATATGACTATGCCTTCTTTTAAAAACGTAATTTCGGAAAAACCTAATATAAAATTAAACTTAAAAAAAGCTTAGTTAGATTCTTTTTTTTTATTAAAATAGCGAGATAAAGAGCTCATTTCAATAAAGCTTTTATCTTTTTTAAAAAAGCAAAAGTCTTTCATGTTTCCAAAGCTATCTTGTCCTAAAACAGAAAGACTTTTTAATTTCTTTTTGCAAATATAAGAACCTAGCGAGACAGCTATTTCATTCTCATTATAGTTTTCTTTTATTCTAGTGACTTCCTTTATTTTCTTGAGTGCAACACAACTTTTATTACAAGCTTTATTGATCAAAAGACCTTTATAGTCTTTAAAAGCAATTTTTTTCCCAGCTATTTGATAAATGGTCTCTGCTCTTGCAAACAAAAGGGAAGGAAGTAAAAGAAGAGTAAAAATATGTGTTCTTATAACTTGTCCTTTGTTGCAAATGTAAAATGTGTTGCAGTCCTATTAAGTTCTGATTCATTGGCCCAATAAGACTCTCCTTTCATAGACTCTCTTATTTTATATTCACATTTTTGTGTTTCAGGATTATAGCGAAAACCAACGATAGAGTGAATATGTAGTCCTCCTGAGCTAGGTGGAAAGGTGCGACCTACGGGAATCCCACTTAAAAGGCTTTTAATTATGTCATAGCGTATTTTTGCATCATTCTTTTCATTTCTATAGCTTTTGTAATTACAGTTAATATTAAAGTTTAATTTGATTCTATTTTCTTTATGTAGACATTTTGGAGCTATGGCCAGTTGTAATAATTCTTTAGGGTCAGAATCAAGATAGTTGGCTGTAAAATCTTCAAATGCATTTTGAGTTAAGAATTGTTTAAGTTTGTTCATTTCATTAATACCATCAAAGTAATTTTCAATTTTTTTAGAAATTTTACAGCTAGGAGAGTTTATATTTTGAATTTCTTCTTTGTTCAAATTAAAAAACTTCTGATAAAAGTTCATTGTCGCATTAACTTGAGCTATATATTTTTGTGAATCATTATTGTTTAAAATAAAATTATGTATCTGCTTGCTCATATATGAGTCATTTATTCTAGGAAGAAGATGATATTTTTCAAAAAAAGGTCTAAATGTTTCTTTAAAAGTTTTTAACTGCTTATTGTTAGTTTTTCTAAGGTTAAGATTCTTTATAAATTTATTTTTAAATTGAGTATTATATTTAATGAAATCTTTTTCAAACTCTTCGAAAGATAGAATTTTTTCATTTCGTTTTAAGTTTTTTTTGTATTGCCACAGGTAAGCCGATTCTAAAAAATGTTTTTCTTGCAAAGGATTGTCTGTAATTTTAGGAAAAGGAAGTCTTATATTACTGTCTTCTCTTAAGGCTTTTACAATTTTTTTGGTCTTCTTTAAAATGTCTGTTGCAAAATAAGAATGACTTTGTTTTAAAGAAAGCTTGCCCTTTAGATATTTACTTAGAATTTCTAGAATTTTTGCTTGGGCTTCTATATTGCCTTCTATTGCGAACAAGCCTTGGGTATTAAAAATACTTTCAGCCATTTCAATAGGGGAATGTTTCTTTGGACAATATCCATGTTTTAGAATTTGTTTAAGAGCAGAGCAAGGTGTACCGCCATCTATATTTGTAAGATTTTTATCTCTTGCTACTTTATGCTGTAGTGCCATATCTAAGAATGAGGCATCAATTTTTCCAGCACTTAGTCCACTAAGTATATTTTTTGCCGTATTTGCATAACAGCTACCAATGCCATCTTGATTGTCTTGCGATATGGAAAAAAGAGTCCCCTTTTTTTTACTACCTTCAACAGCGATTTGTTGTTCCAAATCAATGGTTTTTGTGCTTTGATTACATATAAGAAAAACTTTATTTTTTTCTTTGAAAACTTCTTGTTCATATTCTTTTTTTAGAAAGTTAAGTTGGGCTTCTTCTTGATTTAATTTTTCTTGGTAGTACTGAGATCTTGCCATTAGAACATTTTTTTCATTGGTAAGTTTTCGTATTGTAAAATTATTATTCTCTATTATCTTTTTATGTTTCCTTAAACTTTCTTGGTTTGAGAAAATCATATTTTCTAATTTTTTTTTCGTTGTGTGATAGTCTTTTTGTATTTTAGATAGTGTTTGCCAAAAGGCTGGAGTATGTTTGCTATACCTCATTGCTTTATTTGAAAGTCCATCACATTCTTTAAAATATTGATAGACCTCTTTTTTTATTTTTAAAGAGCTTTTAAGGCATTTTAAATATCTTCTGAACATTACCCTGTTATGTTGTGACTTTATGCTTGATGTAGCATTATTAAAGGACAGCTTACTAGAGTCTAATTGATTTGAAATAATATTTAAAAGTTGATTTTGTCCTTGTTTTAAAAAAGAGTCATGCTTAGATAATTTTTTGCTTATTATATCAATATTTTTCTTTGCTTGTTTTATTTGAGCAGCACTTTTTTTATTCGCATCATTTTTATGAGCTATTGTTATTTTTGTTTTATTTATTGTTCTTCTTATTTTTTCACTTTTGATTGTATTTTGTTCAATACTATTTCTAGTTTCCTTTATTTCACTTTTTAATGATTTTATTATTTCTTGAGGGTATGCATAAGCATAGAATAAGAAAAATAATAGATAAAAAAAATTCATATTTTCCTACTTTTAACAATTGTTCTTATTGATTCAGAGTATTGATAGAGGCACTCCAGTTGATCACCCTGTCTTAGTTGTAATTTTTGATCAGGGTTTGCCTCTATTCTTTCTATAAATCTTTCAAAGGCTTTTAAAGGCCCAAGAAGAATTTTACTAATATATATTGAATAAATAAAAGTAACAAGCATCGTTAGAATAATAGATATAAGAGGAATTAGTAATAATAATACTAGATCATCATTATTTAAATTAAGGGCATATTGATGAATAATTTGTCGCAGTAATAGAGAAAAAACTATAATTAAAAGGGTTGCAGTAATAAATGAACTAATAAGAAAGTATTGAATAAGTTTTTTTTGTTCTTTGATATTAAAAAAAGATCTTTTGTTGTAGTCTGGCCAAATTCTTTGTGGCTTAAAAGTTATACAAAAAAAAGCATAAAAAATACCTGACCAAATTAAGATGTCACTAAAATTAAAACTGAAGGTTTGCATGCTAATTTGAATTGGTATGTAGTCAATTGAGCTGTGATATATAGCTCTTGTGAGTACATTTCCCAATATTCCAGAGCCCATTAAGCTAATCATAAAGTTTGTCTGTTTTAAGTATTTATTGTGAGCAATAGTTGAGCTAAAAAATTCGAGGAAAATAACACTTGTAATACCTAATAGACACAGAAGACTAATTCTAAGGTAAGGATGGGCACTTTCAAAACTTCCAGTTATAAATGAAGGGTTTAAAGTGTAGGGAAAGTTAAATTTTATAATAATAAGATTTATAAGATGTATCGCTGCTAATAGGGGAAGATAAATAGCAAAACGAGCTCTTAAAAATTTTGATTTGAGTGAAAATAACATAAAAAGACCTATATTAACTGGATTTACAATATTATTTTAACAAGAATATAATTAATTACGAGCGGCTTTTTAACATTGATCAAATTTGAAAGGATTTTCTATTTCAATCTGCTTAAGTTTTAAATTATAAAACCGACAAGATTGGTATGAAAGCTTTGTTTTTATTTATTTTGCTTATATCTTCAGCTCTTGTGGCGCAGACAACTACAGGAGGGGTAGGTAATCTTTCAATAGATGGCGATTCAAGAGGATCTGATAGAAGCCCAAGAAGTTCATCTAAAAGACCAAGATCAAAAATAAATTCTAATTTTAAAAAGTTTTTAAAGTATAAAGATAAAATACTAGTTGAAATAGAAAAGTCATTAAAGGATTGTAATATCGGAGTAAAGTTTGATTCTTTGGTTCATTTTTATATTTTCTTTTCTGTAAGCAAAATGTCTGAAAACTTAGAAGAGTTAGAGCCTGGAAAAGTAGCTGATAGCAAAGTTATTTGCAGCGAACCTTTTAAAAAAGAGTGTGTTAAGATAACAAAAAAACTAAAAAAACTTTTAAAGAAGACTTTAACGACCGAAGACGATTTTACTAGTTGGATAGGAAAAACTGGAAGTAAAAGTAATATAACAGATGTACAAATAAAAGAATTATATCAGGTACTAGTTAGTTTTAGAGATTCCTAATGATAAATAGAAGGCTTCGATTATTTGATAAATTGATACTAAAAATATCAGATGATGTTGAATATATTAAAAGAAACTTACGTAATGATAAGCTTACAAATATTGAAAAGAATGTTTTAAAAGGCTGGTTAGAACTTAGAAAGTCTCGATATGATGAAGTTCTTGTATATTTGGAAAAGATCAGGTTGACTCCAATTAAATATTTTCAAGGTCATGGTTATCTACTATTAGGGATTTTAGAAAATAACAAGGGAAATTTTGTTTATTCAATCAAGGCTTTTGAAAAAGCTATTGACTTTTTTAACTCATGTGATGTTTCAGATGAAGTTCTTTTTTACTTAGACTATAATCAATATATTGCAGTTTCAAATCTTCAAGATAAGCAGAGGATGAAAAAAGTTTTAGAGAAAATTTTGAAATATAATAATACATCAATAAAGCAGAACTTATATACTTTGCAGTGCCAATTTAATTATGATGTTGCTATCTCTAACGACAGAGCAGAAGAATCTAGACTACTTTTTCGAAAACAAATGATTCATGCTTCAGATAGCCTAATAGCTTCATTCCTGATTACTGAATTTAGATATTATGCTGCTACAAACAATGAAGATATGTGTTATGACACTTTAGCTGAATTAAAAAAAATAAGAAATTTCTCAATCAGTGATAATTATAAATTTATGAAAAGACTCTTAGATTTTATTTTTAAAGCAAAAAATATTTATGTTTATGATTATGAGTTCAATTTAAATAAATTGTTATATTGGCAATTAAAGCTTTTGCAATCTTTAGAAGAAAAAGAAGATATGTTGGCCAAAAAATATTGGTCTTATTTAAAAGAAAAATGTCCAAACCTTTATGGTGATTTTTTAGAATTTAAAGGTATAAAGTCTGTCTTTTCAATTGCTTTAAAAAAACTGGCCAGACAGTCAGGCAAAAGTTCTTTTTTTGTAAATGATTCTTTGTCTCCTTTAGAAAAATTATTTTCATTACTTGTGGTACAAAAACAGGTTTTGAATAAAGAAGGGATATTCAATGCATTATGGAATAAACCATTAGAAACAGCCCAGGATGAAGTGAAAATTAAAAACTTATTTGCGAGATTTCGTAAAAAATATCCTCAAAAACTTGTTTACAGACGTGGCCAATATAGTGTTGAAAACGACGTTTCAAGTGCTAGTTAGTTGAAATTATTATCCTTTTTTTAATCTTATTTTTCTTACTATTTTAAATGGCAGCGCATTATCCTCTATAAAAGAATAGATATTCTATAAGAGGTAATATGAATTTAAATACATTGTTTCCTAGAGAAAAAATTCAGGCATTTGAAAAAATAAATTCATTAAGAGCACTAGCAAGATTACTTTTTGAGTTGTCTTTAATATTTTTTCTATTTTATCTTGGAGTCAAGAGCACTTGGTATGTCTATCCTTTGATTGTTTTAATGATTGCCAGTAGACAACATGCTCTTTTAGTTTTAATGCATGATGCATCTCATGGAGTACTTGTTAAGACAAAGTTTCTAAATGACTTTTTAGGTGAATTTATCGCTTGGAATCATTTTATGCTGATGAGGGGATATAGGAGGCATCATAGAAAGCATCATGTCTTGAGAAATTTAAATACAATGAAGGATCCTGATTTTGCGCGGAAGCAAAATCATAAATGGATTTTTCCTATGAAGAGATCTAAGTTAATTAAAATACTTTTAAGTGATCTTTTAATGTTTAATACATATGAGCTTATCCAGGAAGCAAAGGATGCAAAGAATAACGAGCTTTCAAGCAGAACAGATAAAATTATTTTTTTGAGCAGAATTGTTTACTATATTACATTGTTTATAATCCTTGTAAGTAATAACTATTTAAAAAATTATATTTTATTTTGGGTTATACCGATGTTGAGTTTTCTTAAGGTGATCTTAAGAGTTCGCTCTATTGCGGATCACTTCAATACAGGAAACACTTCTCATTTAGATAGAACACGCTCTATAGAAGCTCCTTTGCTTGAAAGAATTCTAATAGCACCTTGTAATATAGGAATACATAATGAACATCATATTTATGCTAATGTTCCTTACTACAATTTACTACGACTTAGAAGATATATGATGAAAAACCTTACTTATAAGAATAGTCATATTTGTTCAAGGAGTTACTATCAGACACTTTTTAGGGAGTTAACTTATGAGGGTTAAACTTGTAAAGAAAAATGATGAGCTTATGCATTTTCAGAATAGTGCGCATAAGTATATAGGTGTATGTTATCCTTATGAATTCTTAAAAAGTGTTAAAGTTTATGGCTTGTATCGAAAAAAGAATTTAATAGGAGGATTTATTTTAAATTTGGATCAAGAAATAAGAACTTTAGAAGGCTTGCCTACAAAGATTAAAGAAGACTTTTTAAAGCAACATAATATTGAACATTTTTACGAGATAACAGGTCTTTGGATTCATTTACGCTATAGAAAAACACTTTATTCGTGGAGACTTATTTTAAGTTTAGCTTTGAACTCTTTATTTGTATCTAAAAAATATTGTATTTATAGCTATTCTGCAAAAAGTAGAGAGTTGAGAAGAATATATTCTTTATCAGCACCAGAGTTAATTTATGAAGGTAAGGTTAGAAAAATTGAGGGTATGAAGTCGGAAGACTTTGAAGTTGTTGAGATGTCTCGTAAGAACCGAGGTGCAATTTTGATGTGCTATGCATACGCAATATCACTTTTTAAAGTCTTCTTTAGAAAGATCAGTTTGAAAAGAAAAATTCTTTGGGGATGAAATGAATATTAGTGAGTTTATGGCTGAATTTAAGTATATTGATCTTGCAACTGATGAGGCCAATGAAAAACTTCACGCTTTAAATAGAAAAATTGTTATGAACTCAGGAAGACTACAACTTAGATACGAAAGATCTATGTGTTTTCTCGATGCAAGTCGTGAAATGGGTATTGATGGTTTTACTGGTATATTTAAGAATCCAGATAGTGTTTTTACAGGAATGGCTTCTTTAGCGATAAGAAAGGCAAGGTATAACAAAAAAGAAGAAAATTTTGCTTATTTATGGGATTTGAGGATCTTAAATACAATTCATCCCCAAACTAAAAATGAGTGGTTCAAGTTTTATAATTGCTTATTAGAAAAAAGCTCCATTGTAGATGAGTTTAATAGACCGGTTCGTTTTTTAACAGTTGTTCTTAGTCATAATAAAAGAGCAATTAAATTTTTAAAAACAAAGTTACCTGGTTTAGACTATATTGAATTACAAAGAATAAATACTAATCTTGTATTTGCTCCCAAGATAAATCTATTTTCTAAAAATTATGATATATCATTTGAAGCAAAAAACTTATCTATCGAAGCTTTTATTAATTCAAGTCTTAAGAATAATACTTATTATGAAGAGCATTTAAAAGATAGTAGAAAGTTTATTATAGTTAAAGATAAAAATGGAAAAATTCAAGGTCTGTGTTCTGCTATAGTTATGAATAAAAGATCTTTGTTTGTGGAGAAAGTAGATTCTTTTATTCAAATAGCTATAAAACTAATGAAGCCTTTTGGTGTAAAGGAGATTAAAAATCAAAGCTCTTTAAAGCAGCTGTATTTTGATGATCTTTTTATTTGTGAAAAACTGTCTCTTAAAGAAAAGCAAAAAATCTTAGACTTGTTAATCGATTTTGCTTTTAAAAACTTGCGCAAAAGTATTGATTTTCATGCGGTTGCATATATTAGTTATCCTGGTAATACAGAGGAAGTAAAATCAGAAAGTATATTTCAATTTTCAACGAATGCGATATTGTTTGAAGTTAGAAAAAAGTGTAATAAGAAGCAGGTCGACTCATCATTCTTTTATAAACTACAAACTTCTCAGCTATAATTTTTTGTGAAAGTGCCAGACATATTTAGAAACCTAATTTTAATTTCTAATAGTGATTGAAATAGGTTTAAAACTGTTTACTTAAAAATTATATTTTATAGCTTTAAAGAATCTAACAAATGTAGGATAATAAGTTATGCTTAATACCTTACAAAAAGACCCATTTCGACTATTTTTTCCTATGGCTTTGCTATGCTTGTTATATGCGGCTTTACTATGGGTCTTTTATGCTTTGTTTGATTATGGAACTTTTCCGCTACAAAAGCATACGTTATTGTTTGCAGGTGGATTTCTCTATTTTTCAATATTAGGATTTTTATTTACAGCAATACCAAGGTTTACCTCTACAGAATATATGGGCAAAAAAGAGCTAATAGGTTCTTCTTTTCTAATCTTTTCTGTTCTTCTGTTCTACTTTTTGGAAAAAAGTGATTGTTTTTGGGTTTCAATATTTACAGGTTTTATTTATTTAATTTATTTTACTGCAAAGCGATTTGTTGTTAGAAAGCAAAATCCTCCTTATACTTTTTTGTTTGTTGCCACGGGAATTATTTTTGGCTTAATTGGTAGTTTTTTGCTCTTTTTGGCAAACTTTGAAACTTTCGTTTTTGAAGCTTTGCTTACTTGGGGAAAAATCTTTTTTTATGATGCTATGATAAACTCTTTTATTTTAGGAGTTGGTGCAAGATTAATTCCTGGTATTTTAGGTCTTAGTACTGTCGTTGAATCACAAAAAAAAATATATGAAGAATCTAATCAATATCTGGATGTTATTCCTAAATCTATTTATTTTTCTCTCATTATTTACGTGGTAAGTTTTATTCTTGAAGCTTTAAATTTTTGGATGATTGGATATTTACTAAGAGCAATTGTCATAAGCTTTTTTTCTTTTAAATATTGGAGACTTCACCAGAGGCTTGAAAATAAAAAATGGAATGCAAGAATGCTAAAAGCATCATGTTTTATTTTATTTATAACTTCTTGGATACTAGTATTCCAACAGAACAATTCCATTCATATTAAACATCTTATTTATATTGGTTCTTATTGCTTATTAACCTTGTTAGTATCAAGTAGAGTTATTTTAGCTCATAATAAAGAAGGCTTTGAGCTAGAACTTAAAAAGAGTCCTTATCTTGTTATGGGTATACTTGTTATATTTTCTGCTCTAACAAGGGCATCGGCATATCTAATACCTGATTCTTATGTGAATCACTTAGGTTATGCAGCAGTAGTACTACTTACAGGAACAGCATTTTGGATATATTACTTTTTTAAAAGAATGTTTTTTTCAGTATGATCGAAAACTTTATCTTGTCCTTTTATTTTAAGTTTTGTGTTTTCGTCATAAGAGAATTTACTTTCACTTTCAAAGTTAAATGAAACTTGATAGCTTAAAACTTGAAATTCATCATCTAGAAATTGATTTGAGCAAATTCCATAAGTTGTTGATCCTCGTTGGGCTTTTAGGGTAAATTCTGTGGAGTTTATATCTGCATCACCCCCAGCATTTACAGCGACACCTCTTGGAACAATAAAACTTTTTAGAATCTGACGATTTGCTTTATCCCAAATGAAATAACCTGTCTCTTCATGAAATGGGTTTTCATCATCACCTTGCTCCCAAGCTTTAGTATTATATCTTAGGACAAATAGTTTTTGTTCATGATTGTTTACATCCCCGATAGGTTCAAAGTCCATTTCTTGTCTAAATTTAGTATTCTCAACATTTCTACTGGTGTCAGGAGCTCTATTTTTTCCTTGGAAGCCTTCACTATGCCAGCTTCCTATTAAAAATCTTAGAGGGCCATAATTTATTGGTTCCATTCTTGCTTCCTTTTAAGGTGTAGTTTTTTATAGCTTTCAATAAGTCTTTTGTGTTTATCAATACTTAGAACGCCATTTGATGTATCTTCTAAACCATAAAACTTGATTTTACCGTTAACTAGGTTAACTACATCTTCAACAAGGCTTTCAGAATACATTTTATTTAGTGCACTTTTATAGTCTTGAAAATTAAGTTCATTATCAAGCTCTATGTCTAGTAAAATATTTAGAAGGCGATAAAATTTCTTTCTAGACTCTAGGTTGTCATTAAAGGATAGGAACATTTGGACATATTCTTTTGCCATTTCATATTCTTTTAATGCTATATAAATTAATCCTTTTAGCTCTCCAATATCAAGCTTTGCCCAGGTACTATTTTCATCATACGCAATACCTATAAGCTCGCTGATAGGCATGTAGTTATCGTGGTCAGACTCTTCTAGTTGAGAGACAAGGTTTTTAAGTTCTAAGTCAGACAATTGATGCAAATTAAGAATTTGATCTCTAAATTCAATTGCTCGATTATTATTGTCCCATATGAGATCATCTACTTCATAAATTTCAGAATAATTGGGAACAAGAACTCTACAGGCATATGCACCCAGTTGAGTGTAGTCACTAATATAAACTTCTTTTTTTAGACTTTTAAAGATTTCCATCAGATAGTCGCACTCTTGTTGAGTACTTCCAGAAAAGTCCCACTGTGTGAATTCATATGTTGGTGTTGTTGCAAAAAATTTCCAGGAAATAACACCAGTAGAATCAATAAAATGATCGACAATATTATTATGCTCATTAATTGTGAATGAGTTGAAAGTTGGTTCAAGTATATCATTTAGCCCTTCGAAGCTTCTGCCTTGTAAGAGCTCTGTAAGAGATCTCTCAAGAGCGATTTCAAAACTTGGATGTGATCCAAAGGAAGCAAAAACACCACCATTTCTTGGGTTCATTAAGGCGACGCACATTACTGGATACTTTCCTCCTAGAGAGGCATCTTTTATGTAAATGGGAAAGCCTTGTTCTTCGAGTTTGCGAATAGCTTGCATTATATTGGGGTAGTTCTCCAAAATGTTTCTAGGTACATCTGGTAATGTATATTCGCGCTTAATAATTTCATTTTTTACAGCTCTTTCAAAAATTTCTGATATTGCTTGAACTCTTGCTTCATATTTAGAGTTACCTGCACTCATTCCATTACTAACAAATAGATTCCCAATAAGATTGACAGGTATAAAAGTTTCTTTGTTATCAGACTGTCTAATATAGGGAAGGGCACATATACCACGTTTAATATTTGCAGTGTTAGTATCGATTAAATGATTTGCCTTTAGTTCACCATTAAGAGAATAGACTTTAAGTAAGTAATCATCCATTAGTCCGTGGGGAAGAGAATTATCTTTTGGTATTTTAAACCATCTTTCATTTGGATAATGGCAAAAATTATCTTCAGAAATACTCTTACCTAAGTAGTAATCATTATAAAAGTAGTTACAACTAATTCTTTCTATGTATTCCCCAAGAGCTGAACATAAAGCCGATTCTTTGCTGGTCCCTTTACCATTAGTGTAGCACATAGGTGAGTCAGCATCTCGTATATGAACAGACCAAACGTGAGGTATTATATTTCGCCAAGAAGCAATTTCAATATTAATTCCTAGCTCATTTAAAAGATTGCTCATATCTTTGATTGTATCTTCTAAAGAACTATCTTTGCCACAAATATAAGTTTGTGTCTCTTTATTTAGAAACTCTCGAAATGCAATATTAGTTTCTTTTTTTAAAATACTCTTGGCTTCAATAATAAAATCAGGATTGTTTTGAATAACTCGTTTAACAGTACATCTATCCATTGCCTTTAATATACCTTCTTTATCCTTTTGGCTAATGCTGTCAGGGATCGTTATTTGTATACTAAATGTTTGTTTGTATCTGTTTTGAGGATCAATGATATTATTTTGGGATACGACAATATCTGTTGTATCTATGTCTCTGGCTTTGCAATATACTTTTACAAAGTAGGCTGCACATAAAGCACTTGAGGCTAAAAAGTAGTCAAATGGGCCAGGAGCCGTACCATCACCTTTATATCTGATAGGTTGATCTGCAATAACACTAAAGTCATCAAAGTTTGCAGCAAGTTTTAAATTGTCTAGATATTTAACGTTGATTTGCATCTTTAGTATAAGTTTAAGAGCTTAACGGACTTAATATCTTTGAGAGAATATGTACCAGATATATAGTCTATAGGATTAACAGATTGAGTAGTATATTCTTTGGCTGCATTTAATGATTTTTTTGCAGAATAGATTTGATATTGTGCAAATGTTGGAACTGGATATTTTAAAAGAAACATATTTTCAACATAAGTTTTCAATGAGTGAATCTTTGGTTCTTGATCATAACTAAAGTCGTAAACTTTTCCATTATATAGTGCTATGACATGATAAAACCAGCCGGTCATACGAACATAGTAATCTTTTTTATAAGGACTGTAGACAGTCTTCCCGTCTCTTACATTAAAAGCTTTTAAGTAGGATGAGTAGTGAATACCACTGTTTTTTATGATAAGAACTTTAAAGTTTGAAATATTTATCCCTGCCTCATAAGCTTCTTCAATGAAAAATTTTATATTTTGAGCACACTGGCTTTGAACTATATTTTCAGTGTCAAAATATAACTTTTTAAAAATACTATTCACACTTGCTTCAGAAGCAAAAAGACTTAAGCAAAGAATAAGGTTTAGAGTAATTAATTTAATCATACAATTACTGATACTCAAATTTTTACTATAAGTGTATATTGATTGTAATTTTTAGGCATGCATAGCATTGTAAAATAGCAGCATAAGTTATTTAAATTATTGAGTTTTGTTTGAGGCTATCGCATATGCTATAATTTTATAGTGATATTAAAATATATTCTTTTTCTTTTTTTATTAATATCTTGTGTTTCTCCAGGTGGATCGGATTATATTAAATTACCGGAGGATCAGTATCCTGACTTAAAGCCAATAGATATTTCTTTTTCTAAGATATCGAATGATACTGTCTTGCTTAGTAATGGTCTGTGGTGGGGGGAGAATAAATCAAAGCTAGTGACGACTGATACAAAAGTTATTACTTATACAATTAATGATAATCTGTCGGCTCCATATAATATTCAGCTTTTTGAGCAAGACAAATTAAGTGGCTTGTGGGCAAGTGGTATTAGTATTATTTGTTCAAGGCCACCTGATCTTTTAGTAGACTCCAGTAAGACAGTACATATTATTTGCTTTGAGCCTTTTGCTTCTAATATTTATGATGGAAAGTATGTTCATTATAAGATGTTAAATCAAAATACGGTAAGTGGCTTGTATAGCAAAAGTGATGCTGGAAGTTTTAGTGCGTATGATGTTCAACTGTCGAATCCTAGTAATTATGCAAGTATTTATGGATCTGCTGCAATTGATAGTGATGATAACATATATATTGTTTATAATAGCTCAACTTCTAAGTTTAATTATGGCAGTGTCTGTTCTAGTGGATCAAGTGATGCAACAGGACCTCATAGTATTACGATGAGAGTGTATGATGGGTCTACTTGGACTACTGAGGTTATAGAGACAGACTTTGCTTCAGAGGTCTCTTATCCTAAAGTTGTAGTTACAGATGGTTATATTCACATTGCATCTATAGAAAATGAATTTAAATCACTTCTTAGTGAAAACTCTGAGCTTTCTTTGACAACGGGACAAACTTATTGCTCCCATCCTTTTGTCAGCGGTATTGTTCATCATATTTATAGGGCCAAAGAGTCTTATGAGTGGAATAAAAGTGAGGTTGTTAATCTATATGTATCGAGAACCTTGGAAGAAGTTTATGATCTTCAACTTATACTTAAGGACATTGTTGTTAATGAACAAAAGATTTATTTACTTTTAGAGAAAACTGATGAAAAAAGACCATTGTTAGGACTTTTTAAAAAATCATTTTATTATTTAAGCTCTACAGAAGGAAGTTCTAGTTGGAGTCAAATGGAGCATATTCAAGGCAGCGACTTATCTAGCTACGGATATCATATTTTTAGTGCAAAGTTTTTTATTGGAAAAGATAATTATCCATATATATTTTTTTACGGTGTCGATATAGATCGTTCAATATCATCAGATATAAAAAAAATATTTGGAGTTAAAAATATTGCTTCTCAAAAATATGTAGTTTTAGATACACAAGAAGATAATTTTTTTGAGTTATACACGACAACAAATCAAAGTGGTGGGCAAAACTCAAATGATGATTTTCAATACTTTTTGGTTGCACCAAAAAATAATCTTGGAACTATTTTGTTTCCTCGTTTACTTCAATTAGAATATTAGTTTTTCTGAATACCTTCTAAAGAATAGCTTCCAAGAACAGGAATTTTATAGATTGTCATCTTTAAGTTTACCCATCCTGTATTTCTAGCACTTGGGTGGTATATGAGTTTCATAAGAGATTTTTTATTATGAGGTCTTATTTGAATATAATGAGCATTTTTATAATTCTTGTAATTAACTCTACCCATATGAACGAGATCTGCATCTTTAAGCTTGATGCTTTGGAGGTGTTCTAATTCAAGAAAGCCAGTTTCTTTTTCAAACATTTTAGGTAGCTCTTGTCTATAATCTCCTTGTAAGTATTTAGCTGGAACTGGAACAAAGCCTTTTTTATAAAGAGCATATTTTATATTTGCAAACATAGAAGTTTGAGTGTGCTCTTTTGAATCAATAACAACTTCAAGTTTGCCTCCTTTATGTAGTTTTCCCCTCAGAACTGAAAAATTATCTTCGATAGTGTAAGCAAATACTTTAAAGGTGATAAGTAATATAAGTAACGATTTCATTAAGTGTCTCCTGTTTCAAATCAAGATAATATAAGTAATGCCGATTTTGAATAGCTTAAATTGTAGCAAGTGATATAGCTTTAGTTTAAGAGGATTAAGTATTTAAAATTATTAGAAAAAGAGTGTGAACAAAAGAGCTGTTTTGATTGTAAAAAATACTTATCTGATGTTAGATAATTTAAAGCCTCATGATTTTTAAATTATGAGGCTTTAACAGTTTTATATGGCTTTAGGATAGTCACCTGCACCAATTTGATATACTTCCCAATGATCACTAGTCATTCTATAAGTAACCATCTCTCCATTATCTAGCTCTCCAAAAAGAGTAATACCATCAAGACTAAGTCCTTGTATTTTAAAAAACTTTGTTTTGTGGTCCCATCCTTTGTATCTAACTTTCAGATTCATTTTTCTATTTGAATTTTCCCAAATTTGTCCTATTGTCATAGATGCTCCTTGTATATATGTTATATGATATCAAACTTAGTAAATGTTAAAATGATGGGGTAAATAATTCTAATTGAAAAAGGCCGCTTAAAATGCAAATTAATGCTTATCATGCACACTTATATTATACACAAAAAAATATTGATAAGGTTTATAATCTAGTAGAAAAATTAAAACCTCTTAATTTGTGTCAAATTGGTACGATACATAAAAAGAATGTAGGTCCACATCCAATGTGGAGTTGTCAGCTTTTATTTTCTGAACAAAACTTGAGCTCGATTGTATCTTTTTTGCTGAAAAATAGAGGAGATATTATTGTATTTTTTCATGGATTAAGTGGTAATGATTTACTAGATCATACGGATTATACTTTCTGGATGGGTGATGCTCAAAAACTTAACTTAGAAATATTTAACAATTAGAGTCCTTGGATAGCTTTTTATAATTAAATATAAAAGGCAAGGTAAGAACATCTTTTCCGTCTTTAATTTGGAACCATATTTTTTGAATACCGTCATTCAAGATATTTTTATTAAATAAATTAAACATAAAATTTTCGCAATCATCAGGCATTTTTGCATGCATATGACCAAAAGCCATTTTCATAGAGTTAGTTGATTTTATTTTTTTGCTAATAATAATAGAGTGTCCTCCCATACTTAGCCAGTTTGTTACATTCTCTAAAGCCAAATATTGTCCATTTTTAAGACCTGTTAAATTTAAATTAAAGTCAACTAACTCGGCACTACAACCCATAGTTTGCTTTAAAGATAAAGTTGCTTTATAAAAAGGAGCTTGTGTTAAGTCTTGTCCTTTTTTGTAAAAGAACTTTGTTATAGTTCCATCAGGATTAAGAGTATCTTCTATTAATTCACTATGTTTTGCTTTTCCCATAACATGTAAATGAGCATGGGCCATTCTCATGCCTTTTCCTTTTATTTCAACATCTGCCATAATCATATACATGCCAGGCTCAGTAATTGTATTAGTTAAATGAAAATTATCGGGATCACTATGAGGCATATTTATACTTACCTGGAATCTTCCCGTTACAGGATCAAGATATGGATGAATATGCTTGAATTCAGATAAGTCATTTTTAAAAATCACCATATGCATAATTTTTCCATGCATTATTTTAAAATTCTTTTCTACTTCATTCGTCTTTTTGTCAGTAAAATATAATTCAATATTTGCAGCTTGATTAGGCTTGATCATTAACTTACTTTTTCCATTTATAGTGAAATGGGCAGTTATATCAGTTGCAAGTAAATTTAAAGATAAAAATGATAAAATTAGTAATTTCATAAAAATTCCTTTAGAATACAAAATTGTCTTTTAGTTGACACGAAAAGACAAGTTCTAAGTGTCCTTAAATATCCTTACACTTTCTTGCAAGAAAGTATTTTATAATTAAGAATAGATTAAGTTACTTATATTTATTAGGAGATATTGATTGTGAGATTATTTTTAACTTTAGCAGTTCTTTGTGTGAACTTATTTGCTTCAGATATTTTATCCAAAAATACAATTGTTTTATCCAAGATTGATTTAAAACAAAAAGGTATTTCTGCAAAAAAAGGCAATGATATATGGGGTTGGACTGATCCTCAATCAGGTAAAGAATATGCGATTATGGGAATGGATAATAAAACGTCTTTTATTGATATCTCTGAGCCAACTAGTCCGATACATATTGCAGATATCAAAACGAGAACAGGAAGTTCTATATGGCGTGATATAAAAGTTTACAAAGATCATGCTTATATTGTTTCTGAAGCTTATAGACATGGAATGCAAATATTTGATTTAAAAAGACTTAGAGGGATTGATGCTTCTGATGGGCCAGTAGTATTAAAAGAGGATGTTAAGTATAAAAAATTTGGCAATGCTCATAATATCGCCATAAATGAGGAAACAGGATATGCATATGCTGTAGGAACCTCAACTTGTGATGGAGGCTTACATATCATAAATATTCAAGAGCCTTTAAATCCAAGGTTTGTAACATGTATTGGACGTGGAGTATACGAGCTACCAAGTGATGCTCCTTCACTTAAGCATGGTGATGCCTATACTCATGATGTTCAGTGTGTTGTATATAAAGGATCGGATTCAAGGTTTTTAGGAAGAGAAATTTGTGTAGCTTCTAATGAAGATACTGTAAACGTTGTTGATGTAACAGATAAATCAAACCCTTATCAAATATCAGTTTCTACTTATAATGCAGTTAAGTATACTCACCAAGGATGGCTTACAGAAGATCATGATTATTTCTTATTAGGTGACGAGCTAGATGAATCTTCATATGGTGTTAATACAAAAACATTTATATGGGACTTTAGGGATTTAAAAAGCATTAAACAATTTGCAGTTTATCAGCATAATACAAAAGCAATCGATCACAATATGTATGTGAAGGGAAGCTATGTTTATCAAGCTAATTATAATGCTGGACTTAGAGTCTTAGATATCTCAAGAATCTCTGAAGGATTGATGAAAGAAGTTGCATTTATGGATCCAATGCCAAATATAGATAGTGCCGTTTTTGAAGGAGTTTGGTCTGTTTTTCCTTATTTTGACAGTGGGGTTGTTATTGTATCTGGTATTGACGGAACTCTTTATGTGACAAGGCCAGTTTTAGAATAAGCCGTAAAAATAAAACCGGGTAGCAGCAGAGCTTAGATCTTTTTTTACTTCTTTAGTAATCTTACCTGAGATTTTTTCTCTAAATGTATTACCATCAGAGTATTTGTAGGTGTCAATACCGTTTTCTATTTCAGTTGTGAGTAGGTATGATTTAAGCTCAAAGATGAGCATATTTTGAACTTCTTTTTTATTGATTGCTTTTGGTATATATAGGAGCTCCTTAGGTTCTTGTAAGTCTAAGTTATCCACAACTTTTTTTACATTATTTCTTACGACTACATTGAAATCAACATACTCATTATCTTCAAGATCTTCTTTAACTTTTTGTGCTAAAGAGGAGAGGATACTTATATATTTAAAGTTTGCAGAGTTTTTTGCCATATTTTCAAATGGTGTTTGATTTGTATCTTGAGGAATATCCATAGATGCAAGGCTTTGTCTGTAAAAAGTGTACATTAAAGATTCCTTTATATCAGGAGAATAGCTTGGTGTATCAAGAGTTGCAATAACACCACTATGACCAATTGTTTTTATATAAAGCTCTCTTTGTTTTGGATCTATCTGTTTCCATTCTAAAAAATTCTCAATATTTTTTGGGTTCTTAAAAATATCTTTTGCATTTTTCATAGCATAGTTATTTGGGCCAAATCTATGACCAAAAATAGTTCCAAAAGTTGCCTGCTCATTAGCTTCGCTAATTGCTTGTGTAACACCTTCTATTCCTATCGTTCCAATTATTTGCACTTTACTAAACTGGTCGGCAAATAATCCTTCGCTCGTATCCATAAAGAATTCGTGCATTAGCATTTGTGTTAACTTAGTTTTTGCTTTACTTTTAGTTAGCATTATCGAATCAAAGTTATCTAAGATATAGTGATAAATTTTATCATCTTTAAAAATTTTTGATTCAAAGTACTGGGCGGAGAGTTTCGTTTCAAATATTTCTTCCATATTTTTAATCATATAATTAGCGTATTTTTTCTTAATACTAAGATTTGGCTCTGCTAATCCCTTTTTTAAAGTATATAATTGCTCAAGGGTTTTCTTTTTAAACTCATTTTTAAACTCAAAGTAAACTTGTCCTTTTATAATGATCTCATAAAACTTAGAGCGACGAAAGTCTTCAGAGTCCTTATATTTTGTTATATTATTACATTCTTCTTTGATTTTTTCTAAATTATCCCAAAAGTGATATGCATCTTTTTCTTCTAAGAAAGTAAGAGCATCTTTTAAATAGCTTCCCAGTACATCTAAGGTTATAGTTGTCGAGCTTGAAGATTGAGGTTGATCTTCGATAAAGTTTTTATAGATATCCTGTAGACACGAAGAGGAAAAATATTTATCAAAACTAGAAAATTTATTTTTTTGATTAATATTTTTAGTCTTTGATTTTATATCGCTAATAAGATTACGATGGATTCTTTTGATAGCTTGTTTTTCTAGACTTTTAATAAGCTCTTCTACAAAACTATCTTGAGATCCACCATTTGCAATATGAAGCTCTAGAGATTCTGCAATAGAGTAGTTTATACGCTTATCGGCTTTTACATTTTTAGGTAGACTTATATGGTATTTTTTACGTAATTCTAAAGCTGTGTAAGCAAGAACTCCACCTCTGTCTGCTGAATCTTTTAAAAAACCATCCTTGATAAGAGGTGTTAGCTGTAAAGAACTTTCTCGAATGATAATTTTAGGCAAAACAACTTTGGAGGCTTCTAATTCGCATTTTTTAGTTAGTGTTGTTATTCCATCATTTTCATTAAATTCCTTAAAACCACTCCAATTTTCTAATTTTTGAATTTGTTTATCAAAACAAGATTTTACAATCTGAGCTGTTTGTTCACTTAAATTAAGAGCGTATTTTTTATCTGTAAGACCCTCTATTTGTTCTACAGAATCTTTGTAGATATCTTTTGCAAGATAGTAACTCATTTGAGAAATAGCTTCTTGAGAACAATAAAAAAAAGAATTATCTCTTTCAAAATAATTTTCGCTTTCATTGAGATGGTTTATTTGAGATACAGAGTTTGAGCCAATATCCTTTATAGCTTTTTTTCTTGCATCTAAAGAGCATTGAGAAAAATTGTCTATAATTTTAAGAGCATCTATATTTTTTAGTAGTTTTGCATCAGTTAAAGCTTGCTTGAGTTGTTTTTTTATAACAATTGATGAAGCATGTATTTCGACAGCGGGAGTACAAAGCATAACATTTTCTTGTTCTAAATAGGAGTTGCCCACAACACTTCTTTGTCTATCATTACATTCTTGTAATGTTGTTGTTATAATTTCTTGAGTTTTATCAATGGCTTCCTTCGAGTATGCTTTATCAAATAGTTCTTCTTTGATATCTTGGTTAAAAGAATCGATAAAGGAGCTCGTAGATAAAAGAACTTGCTGAATAAAAAGGCCAGCTGCTTTTGATTCGGCTTCACTTGAGCAAGAAAATAATACTTGTTCAAATTGAGAGGATGGTATTGCCTCAAGAGATTTAGCATCATTTTCTATATCAACACTTCTTTTATATGTTTTAGAGAGTTTATCATTAGAACATGTCTTAATAATATTCCACGTTATATTGGAAAACTCATCTACAACTTTATCAGATAGATGTAAGTAATCTTTAAGAGCTTCTTGTTGGTCTAGAATGATTCCTTTTGTAAGTGGTTCGATGGTATTACTAATAGATCTAAGTACACATGCTTGAATAGTATCTAAGTCTGAAGTCTGTTGAGATGATTTTGTTAGATTTATATGACCTCCACAGTTGTCAAGGCATTGGTTAGGATGTTCTTTACAGTAATTAAGTTTTGTTTCAAGACGGTACTTTAGTAATTTTTTGTCACTAATTGGCTCACCATATTTACTAAAACTCTTATATTCTTCGATACATGAGTTATATACTTCTTGTGATTTTTTTATAAGATTTTCTTTTAAGAAAAATTCTTTTCTTTCCCATGACCAATCTTCTGGAAGTTTAGGACCAAGTGTATTTTTTATGAAAATGGGGATTGCTTTTTGCGATATTTCAAACATAGCATCTAAACTAAAAACATATGGTACATAGGAAGAGATATCTTCTTTTTTCTTAAACTCTTTTAGTCTTTTATAACTTTCCAAATCAGCGATAAAATTATCAGTGTCATCTATATAGTCGCCAAGTAATCCTGAAACTTCTTTTCTTATTATCTCATTTGTAAATGTCATCACTGCATCATATTCAAGTTGCTTTCTATTTTTGTTGAGAGTAAGTAAATTTTGTCCTTTGTAGTCTTTAGCAATATTAGCCGCAATCATTTTGGCTTTTTTAAAAGAAATCATTTGCGGGACAATACAATTATTTTTTGCTTCTACAATAAGCATATTTTGAACAAATTTATCAGAATTTTCTTTTCCACCACAAGCTGAAAAGGCATCTATAAGTTCATCAACGTCATCTTTAAATAAGGCCTTTATAATGATGTGACCCGCATTTTTTGAGGAGTTATATTTTATAAGTTGCTCATCGCTAAGTTGTTCTATTTTATTTTGTAGTTCGATAAAAGGAATAACGTTTGAGCATTGATCGCCTTTTTGGTTAATGACTTTTGCGCTAAATCTAATAAATTCTAAAAAGTTAGTAGAAAAATCAGGTTGTTTTTTATTGCAGATTAGCATGTTGTAGTCAAGTTGGTTATGTCCTATACCACACAAGGCTTCACTTTCTGAGAGGATAATATCAGTTAAGCTTGATAGGTCATTAATATCTTTTATCGTATAAAATTTTTGAGGATTTATACTTGTGCGTGCTTTATAAGTGCCATCGGTATTTTGGTTATAAAAGATCTTATAGCTGCTACATTTTGGCAGTGGCTCTATAGGTTTCCAAATGCTTTTTGAAAACACACTGAAAGAGAAAATATATAACCATAATAACTTCATAATAATATCCAACGATATCTTATCGGTTAGGTTTAAATATTCTTGATCTTTTTATTCAGGATGCTTTTTAAGTTACTGTTTTTGCTAGCATTAATAGCTTTTCTATTAGAATAATCTTATTTTTCTTACTATCTCGATTAGTGATGTATAACAATGCAGCCAAAATACAGTAGTCTTATATGTATGGAGTATAACTATGTTAAAGACAATATTAGGAATGACGGTATTATCTTTCGTGGCATATGCACAAGGATATCCTTGCACTAAAGATGGTTTAAGGAGCTATACTAATACAGTTGTTAGTATAACATTAGAAGCCGGAAAAGAACTTGCTATTGCCACTGAGCAAATGAGCTATGACTCTTATGACAGGGCCATGGAGCGCTTGGAGAAGAATTTGAAGTTGCAAAAGAAAAAAATGTTAAGTTGCTTTAAATAAAAGCTGATTAACGAGGCGGTTTTTCAAAGCAAACAGATCCATACTTATTGCTTCTAAAATCATTTATAATTAGGTCATATGTTCTTTCATAGTTAATACTATTATTTTTACTAAGATGGCCTCTTTTTCGAGCAATATTCTCAATAGCCTCATAGTAATCACTGTAGGAACAGATATCGTAAAAACTTGTGATTATATCTTTTTTAAAGGCTTTTAGTATAAATAGAACGATTTCATCTTTTGGAACAATATGATCTGTAATGGCATAGATAACAGCAAGAGTAAGCCCATCTTTTTCATTGTTAATTTTGGCTTGCATAATACCTGGTGTATCAAGCAAAAAAGATTGTTCATCAATTTTAATCCATTGCTGAGCACGTGTTTTACCTGGTTTGTTAGCAACGGCAGCTGCCTTTTTGGATACAAGCATATTAATCAAACTAGACTTTCCTGTATTAGGCATACCTATAATCATAAGCTTCATATCTTTTGATCTTTCACTATCAGGATTTGAACTTTTATGGTGTTGATTTAAAACATCGTAACTTTTTTCTAAAAGCAGTTTCTTGTTAGACTTTGCTATTGTATCCAGGTAGACAAAATGCTTGCCTGATTTTTTAAAATAATCACTCCAGCTCTTTTTGTCCGACTCACTTACAAGATCTGATTTATTGATAACAGTAAGAGTCGGCTTATTATTCAGTAATTTTGCGAGTTCTTGATTGGAAGAAATAAGAGGAGCTCTAGCATCAACAACTTCTATGATAAGATCAACTTTTTTGATTTTTTCACTGATTTGCTTTGTAGCTTTTGCCATATGGCCAGGGAACCAATTTATTTTTTTAGGTTCATCCTTTGTAAGCATACTTGTTAATGTTTGATCAACTCTTTGCGTTTTCTTTGTCTTGTATTTTTTTACCATAATAATTCTCAATTAACTCTAAGCTATGATTTAAGTCATCCGGCAATGGGCATTCTATCTTTATTATTTCTTCATTATAAGGGTGTTTAAACTCTAAGCAACTAGAATGTAAAAAGATTCTTTTTAGCATAAAGTTATCTAAATAAAAATCATTCCATTTTTTCTTACCATACTTTCGATCTCCCGCTAAAGCATGCATTCTTCGGGAAAAATGTCTTCTAATTTGGTGACGTCGTCCTGTTTCGATGTTGATATATAGGTGACTTAGGTCTTCGTAAGTTTTGATAATACGATATTTTGTAATGGCTTTTTGTTTTACCTTTTTATTATTGCTTAGCTCAAAGTTGAATAGTCCATCCTCTATAAGCTCGCCTTTACATAGTGCGATATATGTTTTTTTAGTTTCTTGCGTGTTCCAGTTATTTTGCATTCTTGTTACAACTTCTTTTTTTTTTGCAAACAATACAATCCCAGAAACAGCTCTATCAAGACGATTGACTGGGTAGACATATAATCCTTGTAAATGATCTCTTACTTTAAAAAGCAAAGATTCTTTAATCTGTCGACATTCATTACTTGGGTGAGTAAGTAGTCCCGAAGGTTTGTTAAGTGCTATCATATATTTATCTTCATATAATATATTAATCATTTTTCATTCTCGATTTATATCTTGGTTTAAGAGGATCATTTTTACAATTAACTTGGTATTTATTAATCTCTAGAAATGGTTTTATAAAAGCGTCTATTTCCTCTGTTGAAATTTGTTCTATCTTGTGCTGGTTAAGTTCGTGAAGTAAGACTTGAGCTGTTTCCATTGTAGATATAAAACCATCTTTTGGTTGAAGCTTTATTTGATATTGAGAGTGATGTTTTTTTTCAAAAGTAATGGGAATACATTCTTTTAGCTTTGGATTAAGTTTTAGAATTTTTTTTGCTAAAGGCCAGGTTGAATCAATAATAATGAAGATATTGTGATCAGACTTTTTATCAATATTTGTTCTGCAAATAGGTTCAGAGTTTTCAAAAGGAAAAAGTAGATAGAGATTATTATGTCCTTTAAATAAAGAGTTAAATCTTTGATTATCTTTGAAGTCGATTCCTTCTATGATTTCGCAATTATCTAAACTGTAATTTGTTATAAAGCCTGTATTGTTTTTAACTTTTTGTCTTTCCATTGGATGCATTAATATAATGAATTTAGATCTCGTTTTAATTTTTGTAGCATAGTTGCAAATACAACTTGAATTTGGTCTAAAACAATTATAGCACTTTTTTCTCATAAGATAATAATTGCTGCAACGAGTATGACAATGAGAAGATCTTTTGAGTAGGAATAGATGTTTTCATAAGCTGCAACATTTTGATTAGAGTAGATATTTTTTTTATTAAGATATTTATTCACTTTAAAGCGTATATTTTTATGACTTTCACGATAAAGAAACTTTATAGCGCAAAGAATAATAATGAAGTAAATCTTCATATAGGGAATTTGTGCAAAGTTCGTTTTAAGATAAATAAATGGTAGCAGAGTAATCGTTACCAGAAAGAGGAAAAACTTATAATGAAAATGGCTGATTGCCAAAAAATTTGCTAACATACGCTCTATTATAATTGCTTTGATAACAAAAGAGAATAGAACATGTTAAATATTTCTAATTTGACCAAAATCCAGGGTGGAGAAAAACTATATTCAAAAGTAACTTTTCAAATTAATCCTGGTGAGAAGGTAGGCCTTGTTGGCCCAAATGGCACAGGTAAATCGACCTTATTTAAAATGATTGTCAAGGAAATAACTCCTGATGAGGGGCAAATAAGCTTTCCTGATGGGATGACTTTGGCTTATTTTTCCCAAAATGTAGGCTCTTTGAGTGGTGATACTGCTATAAATATTGTTATGAATTCTAATAAAGAACTAGCTGAGCTTGGCAGGCAACTTAAGGAGTTTGAGGTCAAGTTGTGCGATCCAGACCTTAGTGCAGAGCAAATGAATAAGACTTTAGAGAAAATGGGGGATGTTCAGACTAGATTTGAAAAGCTTGGTGGCTATGATGTTGAACTAAGAGCTGCTGAGATCTTGACTGGGCTTGGTGTTAAGCCACAAGACCACTATAGAGATATAGGGGAGTTTTCAGGTGGATGGAAAATGAGAATTGCCCTTGCTAAAATACTGGTTTTACAACCAGATCTTATTCTTATGGATGAGCCAACAAACTACCTTGATATGGAGACTATTCTTTGGCTGGAACAGTGGCTTCAAAACTATGAGGGAGCTATCTTTATGACAACACATGATAGATACTTTATGAATAATGTGTGTAAAAAGACGGTAGAAGTTTTTAATAGAAAAGTTACTGTTTATTCTGGTAATTATGATTATTATTTAAAAGAAAGACAGGTGCGCCTAGATCAATTAAAAGCGGAGTACAGTAGACAGCAGGCCATGTTGCAAAAAGAAGAAGAGTTTATTGCAAAATTTAAAGCAAGGGCTTCACATGCAGCACAAGTGCAATCAAGAGTAAAAAAATTGGAAAAAATTGATCGAATTGAGCTTCCTCCAAGTGAAGAGGTTATTTCATTTGAGTTTCAGGCCCCACCTAGAGGCTCTGATGATGTTGTTATTATTAAAGATCTTAAAAAGTCATGGGATAAAAACGGAAAAGCCTATGAAGTTTTTAGTGGACTAACTGCAACTGTTAAAAGATTACAAAAAATTGCGATTGTTGGAGTTAATGGTGCTGGAAAATCGACTCTGTTAAAATGTATCTGCAATCAAACACAACCTAGTGCTGGAACGATAGCAATTGGACCTAGTGTGAAACTGGGATACTTTTCTCAGTATTCATTAGAGTCATTAAATGCTGAAAATACGGTATTTGATGAAGTAAGGTCTGTCTTAAATGAAGCCTCTGATGGTTATATAAGAAATCTGTCAGCAGCTTTTTTGTTCAAGGGTGATGATGTAAAAAAGAAAGTAAAGGTTTTAAGTGGTGGAGAAAAAAGTAGGCTTG
>JAOARC010000048.1 GCA_025210745.1 Bacteriovoracaceae bacterium | reverse complement strand
ACTAAAGACCCTACTATGTTACAAAAGCATATTGATATCTTTATTTATTATTTTAATCAGATTTATCTTAAAGATGTAAGAACATAAGTTTAGTCGGTCAGTTATTAGTTGCTAAACTTCTCTTACTTACTTTAAAAAATATCATTGGATTAATCACTTGATTATTTTTTCTTATTTCAAAGTGTAAATGCGGACCAGTAGATCTCCCCGTATTTCCTATTTTTGCGATTACCTGCCCTTGAGTTACCTTTTGCCCTTTTTTAACAAAGTTTTTAGAGTTATGAGCATAAACTGTATGATACTTTCCTGGGTGCTCTAAGACAATTATCTTCCCATAACCTCTCATCCAACCTGAAAAAGAAACTTTTCCTTTATGAGTTGCAATAATATGTGAACCAGTGGTTGAAGGTATATCAATGCCATCATGATGCCTTCCTTTTCTTAATCCAAAATAAGATGAAATCTTTTTTGTTGCAGGAACTGGCCATATAAACATACCCGTATCTTCAATTGATATCTGTGATTTATATATTCTTGGGTTTTCGAACATATTAATAATTCCTACTTTTGTAGGAACAAACTTCCATTTACCTGCTATTTTCTTGTAAGACCCACTCTTGTGAGTACACCCCGCTAGAAATATAAGTATTAGAATAAGTTTGCATTTATACATTCTATAACCTCTCGAATTTTTTCATTCTTATCACTACTTGCATGAGTTCTTTCAATGACAACAGAAATATAGTTATCTGCGACTAGTTGCCCATCGGAACCTTCAATATTGCTATGTCCCACATAGTTACCTCCAACCCAGTAGTATTCTTTGTCTCTATGGTCTAATTTTGCAAAAATTTCTCCTGTATAATTTTGATAGCCACAAGTTCCAAGTCTTATTCCCTTAATTTGATCAATTTTTTTATTTGGAAAATTTAAGTTTAAAAAGACTCCTTCTCCAACAATAGTATGAATATTATGCTTTATAAGCTCATTTAATATAATATAGCATTGTTCAAACTCGTAATTATCTTTGTCATAATTAACAACGCTTAAAGAGATTGCTGGAAACCCTCTAAAAGAAGCCTCCCTAGCAGCAGCCATTGTTCCCGAATAATACTTATCTTGACCTAGATTTGCTCCATGGTTTGGACCACTAATCACTAGCTGTGGAGGAGTTTCTTTTAAAATTTGACCTATTGCTAATAAGACACAATCAGCTGGCAGACCTGTTGTCGAAAATATACTATCTGATAGTTTATTAATTCTAAGAGGCTTACTCAAAGTTAGACCATGTCCACAACTTGATCTTTCTCTATCTGGAGCAACCATCACTGGCATATAATTAAGACTTAGTTTTTCATATAAAAAGCCTATCCCTTTTGCTTTATATCCATCATCATTTGTTAATAATATTTTCATAAGATCTTCCTACGTTGGCCTGAAAACTTATTAGATTCGTTTTTAAGTTTGTCATATTAACTTTTCTAAAAGAGCTCTCCACATCTTGATCAATATCAAAGCTAAATTGGTTCACACCATAAAAATCTAAGATTGTTACATCCAGCGACTCCTTCCAATTTAAAAAGACTTCAAAAAAAGCTCTTTGCGACTTATTATTTATTATTTCTTTTAAATAAAGATGTATATTAGAAAAATTTTTTAACTGCTCTAAACTTCTATTTGCTAAAGAAATTCCAATACAATTTGTATAAAAGCTCAAAGTTTCGGGTTTAAAAGTATGATCTATATGCAAAATATAAGGAAGATCAAATTGTTCATAGAATTCAACTCCCCTATTGCAATTATAGAATTCTAAAGCAAATCTCGATCCACTTAAACAGTGCTCTAACTGTAAAACCGTTTGAGCAATTGTAACTTCATTATCACGATCAAAAGACAAATAAATAGAATCGGTATGTTCTATGTCTTTACTAATAAGTGCTTCAACTAACTTTATTTGAGTAAAATTTATAGAAGTTGGTCTTAAATCAAATTTGAAGTGACTTATCCCAAGACCCTTTAAAGCTAAAATAGTACCAGAGTCATAAACTCCACCAATGCGAATATTCATTAATTTATTATAACAAAAAATCTAATGCAATGTTGTAAAGCCTATTTGGGCAAGATGTTCCAATCGACTCTGGATGAAACTGTAAAGATAATAATCTCTTATCAAGGCAAATACTTAACTCTTTATCTTCATCATAAATTTTAACTAGAGGATTAATTAACTCATGATCTAACTTTACTGTTAAAGAGTTGTAACGTTGTACTACTACTTTGCGCCCAGGAAAAATCTCGTTCAAATCCACTACCGTTTGCGTACCATGCTTAATACTAGAGCTTTTTACAATACTATGACCTAAAAGATACATAAGTAACTGATGCCCAAGGCAAATTCCGAATAAAAAAGTATTTTCACGAAAAAGAAAAGACTTAATTAGATCATGTACTTCTTTGTAATCACTTACATTTCCGGGACCTGGTCCTAAAACTAATACAAATGAATCTTGCTTAAGTTTTAAATAATTCCAAAATAAAGAATCATCATACCTAAAGACAACAACATTGGCTCCTAACTTTTTTAAATCTGCATAAATATTATAAGTGAAACTATCATTGAAATCACAAATGAATACACTATTAGAGTCGACTATAACTGAAGTAATCACTCTTATACCTTGCAAAACTTTCATTACCAAAGTTAAACTGAAAATTAATAGAAAATCTCTTATCTTCTACATATTCACCATAACGAAAGTTTAAAATCCAACAATTATTATCTGGCATGACATCCATTTGATAAATACTCTTTATACTATTTGAAGCCTGTAAATCATACTCCTGCAAAGCAGAAAAACCAAAAGATTCTATTGGTCTGATCTGAGCACCTACTTTCACTGTCTCAATTTTAGTTTCAGTTAAAGAGTTATAATTATAAGAAGTTAAAAAGTTAAAAAATGAAAACCTTTTTTCAACATTAATATCTAACTTATTAGAAAAGTCCTGATGAAAATAGTATTCATTCATTGAAAGATTAACTGTACCTATATTATAGCCCGTTGAAATAAATAATCGAGTTAATCTTTCCTTAAAAGTAAGATCTTTATCTTCTAATAAGACTCCTTGAGAAATATTAAAATAACCAATATTAGTATAATTAAATCCGCTATAATCTCTTGCCGCGATCTGAGTTGGCGCCTTCTTTATCAGATTATTATTCCATTGAAACTCTAAAGTATTCAGAACAGGAATTTGAGTTCTAACATCATTTAGTCCTCTTGTTGCAAGGTCTCGCTTGTAAGCATCTCTATAATCAAACCAGCCACTATTGTCCATAATTTGTTTTTCAAAGCTCTTATTACCATATTCATTATCAGATAAAATATAGTGGTGAATAAAGTTAAACTCCTGAGTATGCTTATAACTATTCATTAACTTTATTTCATAATCTAAGTCTTCATCAGCTTTAATTTTTGGCAATGAGCCTATTAAATCGGACGCTTCTTTTTTCTTGGCCAAAGAAAGATTTTTCTTCTTTACTCTATTTGCGCTAGCAGTACCAAAAACTTGCTGAATAGCAAAACTAGCTTTAGTTCTAAAAACATTTGCATATTTTGCAAAAGTTTTTTTATCTTGCTCATATAAATTATAATATTGAGAATCAAATGTATAAAAACTAGATAAATGCACAGGACCAATATCAAATAGTTGTATATCTAAATAAGGTGTTGCATCTAACCTCATCGTATTTCTAATCCCAAATGTTTGATCAACAACATCTTGAGAAAAGCGACTATATTCACTATCTAGTCCAAAGGAAATTTTCTGAATTGGGCCTAACTCAGACTGAGTTAAAATATGAGGTTTTAGATTAAAATGAAGACTTGGTTGTATTTGCACATAATTATTATCAAAATCAAGTGTATCTCTATTAACCAAGCTCTTTCTGTTTGTTGAACGTATCCCCACATCAAAACTATCTGACCTATAATTTAAAAAACCATAAAAACCAATATCTGAGTCTCGAAGATAATCATTATTAAAATTAAAATCTGAATCGCTAAATAAATCCATATCTTTGGATTCTGTTAACTCAATATGTGAAACAAGATTATCACTAAACATATAATGGTTTTCTATATGATAAAAGTTCCTTAAATACTCTGTACCTGAAAGAGAGTCTGATGTTTTTCCAGGTAAATATATTGAGTCTGATACTGCTCTATCATTAATTGTTAACCAACTTCCTTCATCAAAAACATGTCTATACTCAAAGTCCATACCAAAGCCTCTTTTACCCATAAGTTTTGGAGTAAAAGTAATATCTTTATTCAAGCCTAAGTTTAAAAAATAAGGCTGAGCATAGCTTATTCCTTGAGATATTTCAGATGAGAACTGAGGAAATAATAAACCTGATTCTCTTACAGTCTTAATTGGCAAAGCAATATAAGGAAAATATAAAACAGATACTCCTTTAATTCTTGTTAAGGCATGATGTATTTGCACATACTGATCAAGTTCTACAAAAATATCTTCTCCATATATAGACCAAGACTCAACACAGTCTTTACAAGTTGTGAACTGAGCTTTGATTGCATGAAACTTTTTTGGAGCAACTTTTTTTAAACTATCCGCTACAATATTAAAATCACTCGTAACAACTCTAGCATTTTCGACTTGAATACTTTCACTCTTCAAACTAAATACAATAGAAGATCCATAAACAGTAATATCACTACTAATGAAACGAACATTTCCAATAACTCTTACAATAGAATCCTTAAAATCTATACTTGCTTTTTCTCCATATAGAGTATTGGTACCCGATATAATAACAACATTTCCAACAGCTTCAAAAAGTTGTCCCTTATTTCTTTTATAAGCCTTTTCTGAATAAACTTTGATCGACTGCCCAACACTAAACTGAAGGTTTTTCTCTTTAGCAAATAGTTGAGTATTTAGTAATAAATTTACCAACAAAATAATTAGAACCTGAAAGGTGTATATTTTTCTTTTTACTAAGTAATTCATCTAACTCTTTACTATTTAAAAACTCAATTTCTAACTTTTTAGATATTTTAATAAGAACATCCTTATCAGCAGCTTTAAATTGATCTATATGAGTGAGATAAAGCTCATCAATAAGCTCATTTTGCTTTAAAGATAGAAATAATTTACTCATATATTCTAGCTCTTTGATATCTCTATGTGAATAACTAATTATTAATATTTTTGGTAACTTAGATACCCATAACCCGACAAGATTGCGCACCGCAGACAGATTATGACATAAACTATATGTAAATGTTTTATTCTCACTAAAATGATTATCAATACTCTTGTTAAAGCTTAAGTTGTAATAATCAGCAACGGCTTTAATAAGACAAAGATTCGTTTCAAGATAATTTTTATCTTTAAAGTTCGTATAACTAATATTATGAGTACAGCTAAAAGATTTTGAGTATTGAATCAAATAGTCTAAGTAAAAGGAAGTCAACAAGAACTTAGACTTTTTGGCCATAGCAATTTTTTCTAGAAGAATACTTTTAAAAGAATTTCCAAGTAATTCAATATGATCACGCCCAATAGATGTCACAATATTTATATCTGACTTAAAAAAGTTAGTTGCATCTAACCTTCCTCCAAGTCCAACTTCTTGAATAATGAACTCATAGTTTCTAGCTTTATATAAAAAACAGACATATAAAAATTCATAAAATGAAAGCTTTATATGAAATATCTTACTTTCAATAAATCTAAAAAGGTCTAGAAGCTCTATTTTATCTATATCCTCTCCATTAAAGGAAAATCTTTGACTTACACATTCTAAGTGTGGGGATGTAAAAAGAGCCACTCTTTTATGATTATATAAGATTTGCTGATAAATAGACCTAGCCACAGTTCCTTTACCATTAGTTCCACCGATTGTAATTACTTTATTATGAAGCTCTTTAATCTCTAAAATATCAAAAGCTTTTTCTAATCTAGAAAAACCAGGAGTGAACCTTTCGGGCGGATAGTTTTGTTCTAACCAATTATTAGGACAATACACTTGATTAACTTAATATATTTAAGAAAAAGCTAAGTTCTTTTTTAAGATGTTTCCTATGTACAATTCTATCAATAAAACCATGCTCTTTTAAAAACTCTGCTCTTTGAAACCCTTCTGGCAATGTTTGTCTTATTGACTGCTCAATCACTCTAGGGCCAGCAAACCCAATAAGAGCACCGGGCTCAGCTATATTCAAATCCCCTAACATAGAAAAGCTTGCGGCACAGCCTCCTGTCGTAGGGTCCGTCAGAATTGAAATATAAGGTATATTATTTTCTTTTAACTTTTTTCTAGCAGCACTTGTTTTAGCCATTTGCATAAGTGATAGAATTCCTTCTTGCATCCTTGCTCCACCAGAAGCTGAAACGACAATACATGGAATTTTATGTTCCAAAGCTTCATCCATAGCTAAAGCTATTTTTTCTCCCGTTACAACCCCCATGGAGCCACCCATAAAGTTAAAGTCCATAATAGCAACAACTACTGGAGCAGAATCAATTTTACCAAAACCACAGATTGTACCATCTTTTCTACCTGTTTTTTTATAAGCTTTATTCAACCTTTCATTGTATGACATTTTATCCTCAAACTCTAAAGGATTTAAAGACTCTAGTTCGTGACCAAACTCCTGAAACGAATTTTTATCTAAAAAAGTATCAATTCTAGATCTTGCATCAATTCTTAAATGATGATCACATTTATGACAGACATTCAAATTTTCTACTAGCTTAGCCGTTTGTAAAACTTCTCCACAATTGTTGCACTTTTGCCATACTCCAGTAGGAGCACTACTTGCCTTTTTTTTAGGGTTCTTAAACTTTGGATTTTCTACAGAATCAAACCAACTCATATTATTTACCTATGTTAAATACTAATTTTTTATATATAATTACCATAAATATACTAATAATAAAATTTTTACTGCGCAACGCAAAAAGGTATCTTCAAATGAGTAAACACCCAAATCCACACCAAAAAATGTGTCCATGGTATGAATCGGCCGAAACCTTTGGAGCTCCAGATATAAAATGGTGTGAAGAAACAATTTGTCATTGGGTAAGCGAGCCTGCTAATACGTGGTCCAATCTGCTTTATCTCGTATGCGCTTTCATTCTTTATAAATGGGCCAAGCAAAATGGACAAAAAGAAATGCTCTGGTTTGCTCCAGCAATGTTTTTAATGGGAAGTTTTTCATTTTTCTATCACATGTCTAATTTTTATATCTCGCAAGCATTTGATTTTATCGGAATGTATTTTTTTGTTTTTTGGGCACTTGTACTGAATCTTAGAAAAGCTCAGTTTATTACAAGAAAAATGCAAAGACCAGTTATGATAAGTTTATCATTAATAGGAACAGTTGCTATTCATATATTATATACAAATGGTCTAAAGCTACAGTTTATAATTGTTATCACTGTGGCAACTCTTATTGCTCTTGAAATTATTGCAAAGAAAAAATCTAATCCTCATAGACATTTTAAATATCTCATTAGTGGTCTTTCAACTGTTTTTATTGCGGAAGTCTTTTCTTTATTAGATCTTAAGCGAGTATGGTGTGAACCAACAAACCACATTATTCAAGGCCATGGAATATGGCATATTATTTCAGCGATAGGATTAACGATAGCTTATAAGCATTTTGCTCAAGAAGACTACTCTCAACAGATCATTAATTAATTTGCTAAAGACTAATCTTTGCCAAATTAATAAGGTCTCACATAAAGCAAATTCAATGATAAATTACTGTAATGACATATATTATTGTTTTAAATGACTTTTTAAATAATAATATAACCTAAATAAAACTAAATAAAATAGTATATTATTCCGATATATAATTGATGGGGATTAATTTGGTTAGATTAATTAAATTCAATTTATGTATTTTAGTGATGCTTTTATCAAGCATAGCATTTGCTGCTTTTGCTCAAAAAGTTGATGCTTACGAATTAAAAAACCTAAGTCCTCAAGAGCAAAAGGAATATATTAGACTTGTGCAAAAATATTTTGTTCAAATAGAACAAATGCAACTTAATAAACTGGAAAAAAACAACCAAATAAAAAATGTAAAACTTATTATTTACAATCTTTTTGTACAAAAAGCATATGCTGCCCAAAAGAATTCAAAGCTATGCTTATACGCAGGATGGATATCATATATTCCAAGCTGGAGTGATAAATGTTCTCATCCTAAGCACTTATCTGTAAACAAAATACCAAAAGAAATTCCAAGGGATAGCTTAGAGTACAGATTATTAGTTAAAGATATAAAAGAATACAAGAAACTTCTGGAAAAAAATAAAAGTTGTAATAACCCTAAAAACATTTTTTGTAACCAACAAGTTTTTGGACAACAATTATCAGGCAAGCCATTTTGTGCTATTGGAAATAAAGATTCTCAAAATTCATCCTTTGACTGCCTAAAGCAAGTTGATAGACATCCAGATAGTGAAATCATACTAGATAATATTATTAATGACGTTACTGCTTCAAAAGAAGCTGCTCAAAGATTCAATTCCGTTTTAAACCTTATAGATGATACATGTATATGTAATGCCCAAAGTACTATGATGGATGAATCTTATAAAAAAAGAATGTTTAAATCTCAAACATGCTTTGCTTGGGCAAAACAGAGCTCCAGAATTGGAAACTATGCCTGCAGCCTAAAAACTTCTTCTACGACAACAGATGAAGTTCAAAAAATTATTCGCTTTACTTCACAAATAAAAGATAGAGCTGAACATGACTTACTCAAATCAAAAATAACATCTAAAGAGTATGAGAAGCTTTTATCTAAAGGTTGGAGTACAAATGAGAACAACTGGACACAAAGGGCTCAAAGCTATGAATTATTTTGTAAACTCCAAGAGCAAAGAGCATCCTTAGCTCTATCCATTGAGCCTCTTCAAGATAAAAATGCTTACTATATTATTGCTCATATAAAAAATGCTAATCCTAATAATTTTAAGTGGATAATTCCTAAAAATGTAAAATGGGAAAAGGTTAAAGGCTCAAAAGAGCCAAAGATTATTGTTTTTCAAAAAAAGAACACTATTCCAATAAAAGGAACTCTACAGAACTTACAAGACCAAGTAAAAATACCTCCTTTTGATCTTAAAGAATTAAAAGCTACAGGTAACCCAAAAGATAGTAAACAGTATGATATAACAGCAAATATTTCTGATTTAAAAAGTATAGACCCAATATACAAAGATCTAGTCTTTAAGTTAAAAGCTCCTAAGAAAATACCACAAAAAATATTACCTAAAAATATTGCACCTCATATAAGACAATTTCCTCGTCTTAAAGATCAAGACTATATTGTTATAGTTGAACATCCTAATACAACTCCTAAACAAGTTGAGATTACTGTTCCTAAACAAGGACCTTTTATAACGACGCAAGTTCTTGAAAGTAAGGATCCTAAAACTCATAAAATAAAAGCGACTATTCATGGTATAAAAACACCTCAATTAAAAAATTGGTTGGTTAAAGATATTTTTTCTAAGAAAGATCTTCCAAAAGAAGATATTAAACCTACTGAGAGCCATGATAACATTATTGTTATAGTCCCTAAAAAAGAAAAGCCTTATCCTTTAGAATTTAACTACATTGCGGATAACAAAGAAAAAATCACACCTAAAGAAGAACTTGTTCCTAAGCTAAAACCTTTTATTACGACAGAAGGTAAAGATTTAGACAACCCCCTTTATGAAGTCAAAGCAAAAGTTAACAAAATATTAGACCCCTCAAAAGGAAAATGGCTTCCTATAAAAGAAATTTTACCAGATGGAACGAAAAAGGAAGTTGTTCCAGAAAAAGAACCTATTGTAGATGATAAAAATGGAACAATACTAGTTGTTCTGCCAAAAAGAAAAAAACCTATTGTTTTAGAATTTAAATTTATTCCAGATAATAAAGAGCAAGTTGAACCCAAAGAACATACTATTCCAAAAAATAATGATTCTAAATATAAAATAGAAATAGAAAAAACAACTCCAAAAGATGCTAAAGATAAAGATAGCTATCAGTATCTCAAAGCAAAAATAACATCAAAGTGTGATATACAAAGTATTTCTTGGTATAGTAATCCAAATATCAAAATAGAAGAAATTCTCACTGACAATCTTGCTTATCAAGCAAAAGTAAAAAAAGAACTGGTAAAGAAAAGCACTAAAGTCTGGGCACAAGTTGTATATGATGAAAGCTGTAATGTAAAAGAGCCACAAAAGTCAAATGAGGTAACTCTCGATAATAATGAAAAACCAGCAGCTAAAATTGAAATAAAACTTGATGAACTTCTTGGTAACACACAAAATATTATTGCAGATGTAACAATCAACAACAATCCAATCAAAGACGGGGAACTTAAAGATTTTCTTATCATATGGTTTTTCAAAGAAAATGCACCTTTAGAAGAGACTAAAGATGATGATAAAGATAAAAAAGACGAAAAAGATAAAGATGAGTCGACTTTAAATGAGTTTGGTGATCCGACGTCTGAAGAAAAGAAAAACAAAGCTAAGACACAAATTGATGAGCTAGCGGACAAAGTTGATACTCAAGATGATGAGAAACCTAAAGACTTAACTCCAAAGATTGATGGTCTTAAAGAGTATCAAACAGATACAAGCTTAAAATCAAAAAGACAAAGAACAAAAAATACACAAACTGTGCAAGCAATTCTTGTAGGAAAAGACGGTTCAGAAATTAAATCAAATGAGGTTGAAATAGAAAAAATGATAAAACCCATTTATGCTCCAACTCCAGGAAAACCTCTTCCTACAATCAGAAGACAAAATAGATCCTTTAGAGGCATTAGATAATAAGCTTTTGTATTAAAACATCAACGAAGTTCTTTACACTCTTTTTATTAAATCTAAAAAATAGCTCTGGCTCTATCACCTCTAGCTCCATTAAATAAAAAGTACTTCCCTCTAAAACAACATCAACTCTTGCATACAAAAATTTTCTTTGTACTTTTTCCAACATTCTTTTCACTTCTTCTAACTGCCACTGAGTTGGGATATACTCTTTTACAGTGCCTCCATGATCATCCTGAACTCTAAACTCTCCTTCTTTAGCTTTTTTTAGAACAGCATGAGAAAACCTTCCATCAAAAAAAATAAATGAATACTCCCCAAGCTTTTGAATTGAGCTCATGAAAGGTTGAATAATAACATCAGCACTAATAAGACTTGAAAGATCAATATTATGATTAGAGCTTTTTAACATAAAAGTATTTATGCCACTTGCACCCACCAAGGGCTTAATTACAAGTGGATAATCAAAACCACAGCAACTAAGGTCATTTAACTTAAACTTTTTAACAATTCGAGTTGGAACAATATTGCACTTTTTTTCTTCTAATTCTAAAAGATAGCTCTTATCCATATTCCACAGTAGAGTTTCCACATCGTTAAAACATTTTATGTTTTTATCGCTAAAATCATAAAGCAATCTTTTAAACTTTTCTTTTTTATCCGCATAATCCCAGATTGTTCTGATTAATACATAAGAATTAGCTGGAATATCAAACTGATCCCACACAACAACAGATGATGTAATTCCTCTTTCTTTTAACTCTTTAAGCAGGTCATTATCATCAGAACATAAATTAGGAAGATTTTTAGAAGTTAATACATAAAGCATCATACTATCAGCGTCTTAAGTGTACTCATATTGTGAAAAGTATATTTAACACCCTCTTTTCCTGAACCAGATTTACCAACACCACCAAATGGAAAATTTTCAGCCCTAAATCCCGGACCTTCATTAATATTTACTGAACCAACCTTTAGCTCTTTATGCATTTTTTTTATTAAATCTAAAGAGTTAGTAAAAATTCCAGACTGAAGGCCATAACCAGTAGAATTTATTTTTGCTATAAGTTTATCTATTTCATCATCAGAATAAGTAAAAATAGGAATAACAGGGCCAAAAATTTCTTCATCAAATGCATTATCTTCCAAGCTAGAACAAACTGCTAAAGCCGGATTAAAATAAGCATCCTTTGGAGCATTTAAATAAGTAAACTTAACAGACTTTAAACCTTCATACTTTTTACAAAGATCATAGATATTCTTAGCGGCCTCTTTTGTCACAACAGGGCCTAAGATATTATTTTCATCCATCGGATCTTTTGCGATCATTCCATCTAATGCATCTTTAACCCTATTATAAATGTTATCAAATACATCCTTATGTACAAATACTCTTTTAGCCGCCGTACACCTTTGACCGCATGTTCCTATTCTTTGATTTATCAAAGTATTAAA
The DNA here is from genome assembly GCA_025210745.1 of Bacteriovoracaceae bacterium. GTDB lineage: Bacteria > Bdellovibrionota > Bacteriovoracia > Bacteriovoracales > Bacteriovoracaceae > CAKZJW01. Next base: position 11,288 of record JAOARC010000048.1, on the reverse strand, counting down.
AGCTTTATCTAAATCAGCATCTTTATGAATAACAAGAGGGTCATTTCCCCCCAACTCATAAAGCTGCTTTTTTCTTCCACATGTAGCAGCAATTGCATCTGCAGTTTTTGTCCCTCCCGTAAAAGATATCAAATCAATATCATCTGAAGCGATTAAATCCTGTAGCAATGGAATATCAGGGCATATTAACGCGAGCATTTTTGTATCAAACCCCGCTTTTATACATAATTCATAAAAAAACTTTGTAGAAAAATAATTTTGCGGATTTGGTTTTATAATTGTTTTGTTTCCAGCGACAAGAGAAGGTCCAATTTTATGCATACATAAATTAATTGGAAAATTAAAAGGAATAATACATAAAGCAGTTCCTATAGGACTATATTCCACATGAGCTTTTCTAGACGAATCCATATAAGCATCAGCACTTAAAATCTGTCCTTCAATATTTCCAATAAAGTCCCTGCAACACATAGCTGTATTTATAGTTCTTTGAACTTCAACATATGATTCTTGAATTGGTTTTCCCATCTCTTTTGTAATAATTGTAGCTAGCTCTTTTTTACTTTCATCTAAAAGTTTTGCTAAATTATCAAAAAGCTCTTTAATCGCAAATTTTGGAATATCAACAAAATCTAAATGAGTTAAAACATTATTTAATTCATCTTTCGTTGTGTAATTAAAACTATTATAAACTTTATTATCAATAGGGCTTATTACGTCAAACTGCATACTAAAACTCAATATTTATACAATTTAAATCTTCAAAAGCCCTTGTTAATCTTGCGACAAAAGCATCTTCCCCGGACCTTAACCATTTTCTTGGGTCATAGTATTTTTTATTTGGAATATCTTCTCCATCAGGATTACCGATTTGAGATTGTAAGTAATCAGTGTTCTTATCATTATATGCTTTTACTCCATCCCAAAATGCCCACTGCATATCGGTATCGATATTCATTTTAATGACACCATAGTCAATAGAATCTCTAATATCTTCTCTCGAAGATCCTGAGCCTCCATGAAAAACAAAATTTACTGGATTATGAGAGGTTCCATGTTTTTGCATAATATACTCTTGTGAATTCTTTAGAATACTTGGAGTTAGCTTAACATTACCTGGCTTATATACTCCGTGAACATTTCCAAAAGATGCTGCAATAGTAAAGTATGGGCTTATAGCCGATAGTTTTTCATAAGCATAACAAACTTCTTGTGGCTGAGTATAGAGCTTTGATACATCAACATCTGTATTATCAACACCATCTTCTTCTCCTCCCGTAATACCGAGCTCAATTTCAAGATGTGTTCCAATATCTTTCATACGATCTAAATACTTTGCACAAATTTCAATATTTTCTTCTAAAGGCTCTTCTGATAGATCAATCATATGGGAAGAAAAAAGAGGTCTTCCATTTTTTTCGTAATAAGCTTTCCCCTCTTCTAATAAACCATCAATCCAAGGTAATAATTTTTTCGCTGCATGATCCGTATGAAGAACAACTGGAACACCATATAACTTTGCCATCTCGTGAACATGTAATGCAGCACTCACAGCACCACGAATTGCAGCTTTTTGGTCTGTATTATCTAAACTCTTTCCTGCATAAAAATGAGCTCCACCATTTGATAATTGAATTATAACAGCACTACCTAATTTGCTCGCAGTTTCAAGCACTGAGTTTAATGAATTTGTCCCAACAATATTAACTGCTGGAAGAGCAAAATTATTCTCATTGGCAAATTTATATAAGTTTAATAAATCATCTGCAAATAAAACACCTGGCCTAAAGTTTTTCATATTTAATCCTTTTAAAAATTCATAAATATGATGCCAAATATATTATAAAATTAGAAGTTAAATTCTATGGTCAATAACAGATTGGACCTTTCCCGTTCTTGTGTAAACTGGAGTTCCTTGCTCAACATAAACGCGCTTGGTAAACTCATCTAAAGATAAAGACTGACTTAAGTCTTTGCTCATTTCATATAAGTCTTCAATAAAGATATCTAAACTTAATTGCGTTGCTTCAAACACAACAAGTTTTAACTTCTCATCTAGGGTAAACTCTAATCTTACATCATCTTTGCTAAGAGACTGTTTTTCAAGACAACTAAAGATATTATTTAAATCTATTCTCGCTTCTAAAATAGATTTTACACAATAAAATCTTCCGAGCAATTTAAACTTTCTCTTTTCATTTCCTATAAATTCGATTCTATCGCCTGTCTCATATTCAATAATCGGCATATTCTCTCTTATTGTTGATGTCACAATTGCTTGGCCTTCTACAATTTGCATATTGACATCATTAAAAAGGATATGTTCATCTTGTTGACAGGTTTTATCTTGATAACCAATAATTCCAAAGTCAACTCCCGCATAACCTGCTGAATAAATCTTCTTAACTCCAAACTCACTTTTAATTAGTTTTCTTTGTTCTTTAGAAAAAATTTCTGCCGCATAAAAAATCGTTTCAAATGTAAGCTCTATACTATGCTCTTTTACATACTCATAAATTCGAATGAGTGTTGATGGCATAACAAATAATACACTTGGTTTGAAAGTGCATAAAAGATCTACAATATGTGAAATACTTGAATTTCCTCCAATGGGAAGCTGACTTGCATTTGTGAACTCAATAGCCTTTTGAATCGCAATAAATGAAGACCACATATTTCCTGCCACAAATAAATTGGCACATAGATCTGCCTTAGTAAGACCTAATTCTATATAACTTAATGCTAGTTTATAAGAAACCTTATTAAAGTCATTATATGAATATGATGAATACTTATACTTACTAGTTGTTCCTCCCGAACAAAAATACATACCACTATTTATATTTTTTGAAATAAAATTATTATCCAAAGGATTAAGATTATTTAAGTCTTTTGAGCCTATTGGGTACTTTATATTTTTGATCGAACTTTTTAAAAGCATTTTTTTATAATTAAAATCAAAACCTCTTTCATCATTTATAAAATCTACAAAAGAGCTTAGAACAAATTTTCCATCATGAGCTGTTCCAAAGTTGGCCTGTGTCATATGACCAAGAGTTGTAAACCGCTTAACTCCTGCTGTTTTTAAAACTTGTAACATTTTTTTATTATTCGATTTAATTCCACATGTTTGTAAATACTTCTTAAAGTTAAAGACCTTAGAAAATAAATCTTTTTCATCCTTATAAGTTGCGACTTTTAAACTATTATAAAGAATTGTACTTTCAAGATCTCTTTGACCAATGAACTCTAAAATATACTTCGGTTTAAAATATGATTTCACACCAGTCTTAAGGCTTGAAATTAAAACTCGATCTCTTTGCTCCAACCTTAACACTTGTACGTCCGAACTAATATCTTGCTCAATATTACTTTGTTCAAAAGTATTATTTAAATCACTCATAAATGATTCATAATCTATCTTATCAGATATAAACAGACATTGCATATTTGAACAGGCAAGTTGATTCCACGTTGTGACATCCTTTACAATTCCTTCTAAATCATTTTGACAATATTCTGCTTCAATAACTCCAAAAGAAATTTTTGGTCCAAAGCCAATCACATTATGCCCTAGACAAGCATATTTTTGGTATCCTTCAACAGCAGCTTTTGATCCCCAAACAACTGTAAGATCACTCATTCCGACCAAAAGTTCTTCTATTTTTTTATTTCCAGATTTAAATGAAACAAAACTAGTTAGACTCGTTAATATCTTACAGTTCTTTTGCAAAATTTTATAAAAAAGGATCGCTATATCCTTATGAGCATTACTGACTTTAACAATATTTATATTCTTAGTAATAATTCCCATCAAAAGAGAATCTAATGCTCCCAAGAATATATTTGAAGATGTTACATGATAGACAACCCCTTTTGGAACAATATAAAGCTCATTATTTGTTCTATAATCATTCGTAAAACGAGCATCTAGTTCAAACTCTAATTTTTGCCTTAAAGCTTTTGTATCAACAAGTCCTATTAAACTTGTATAAAAAAGTTCAAACTCATATTTAGATAAAATAGTTTTTATATCTTCTTTAGTCTTTTCACTCAAAAGGCATTGCTTTAAAATATCTATTTCATTAAATATTTGGTCTAACGTAAAAGCACTTGCTTCTATTATTTGCTGGCTTGTAATACAAATATCAGCATCTCGAACAATATCAATTTTTTTTCCAAACCAATACATATCTATTCCATTAATTCATTCGCTTTAATAGCACAAGTTTTAAAGTTTTTATTTTTTGCACGCCCTAATATTTCTATCGACTCTCCTTTACCATCAAGATCTTCATGTAAGATAGCATAATCCGAAGTTAGAATACTAAAACTTGGATAAGAAGTATTATAAGTACAGATTAATTGCATTAGCCCCTTTTGCCCATACCCCAAAGCTCTTAATGTAAATGGATCTCTAATGATGACTCTAGAAAAGTTTGGAACTCGAAGCTTTCCCTTATCACAATCGACATAAGCGACCCCATGCTCTACCATTCCAAAAAGATCTCTCACATTCTCTTTAGGGATTCCCAGTCTATTGGCCACAAACTCTCTAAATGAAGACTTATCTATTCTTTCATTTTCTTTATCTTTCCAACCACCACCTATTTGTACCCATGAATCATCGCCTAAATGAACATTAATTTTTTCATCTTTAAGTAGTTTATATAAAAATGCCGGAAAGCCTAAAATTCGAAGAGGATATTCAGACTTGCTAAACTCTAACAACTTAGAAGCTGTCTTTTTTTGATCATAGATAAAATCATTCTTTTTCTCATCGAACTCAAAACTATAATAGACCTCATTTTTTTGAGTAAAACTTGTTAAAAGTTCATCAGTAAAAGCAGTTCCAACATCACCAGCAACCACTGGATCATAAGTAAAGCACAAATAGTTATATTTTTTTTCGCTAGTTATTCCCAGCTCATGATATATCTTTTTAGCAATAAGTTTTACTCTATCTAACGACTCTTGATTAAGTCTCATAACTGATCTAACACCACTTGTTCCCGAACTACCTAATTCCAAAACAATATCCTCGCTCGATCCTGTGATGAAATTATTTTCCTTAAAAGTATTAACCATTAAAAAAGGAAGCCTCGTTACATCCTTAAAAGAATCTAAGCAACTAGGATCGAACTTTTCATCATCATATAATTTACAAAGTAATGGATTAGACTCCAGATGAATTTGAGCACATTCGCGTAACGACTTTGTAAAAGCCTCCTTGGCTTCTTGTGAAAAATCAAATGCATCAAACTCTAATAATCTATCAATATTATTCATTTTTATTTATATTCCCAAAAGCTATTCTCATCCAATTCTTTATATATTCATCTACATACAAACGATTAACTCCCTCAAAACTCAAATCTTCAAAATCTAAAATTTGAAAAGAGCGACTAAAAACAACGTAGTCGTATCTTTTATCCCCCTCTAATTGAAATGCCGGTACATAACCACTGGGTATAAATTTAGATCCAATAATTTTATCAATGATATTAAGCCTATTTGCCCTTACAATCATCTCAATATAACGAACTCCTTTATCTCGAAGCATATAAGATACTTTTTTAAATAGTTTTTCGAATGAAACCGTTTTATCAATTTTCACACCCGTAATAACACAATGTTTGTCTATTTCATTAATATAGAGATAGACTTCTATATTTCCATCTTCTGATGTAATCAATGTAGATGGAGAATGAAATGGAAAAAAAGCAAGATCAATATCATTATTGTTTTTAATTTTATTATATTTATTTAAAACAAAATTTGGAGCATCAATAAACTCTAAATCAGGAACATCACCATCAAAATTCTTATACTTCCATACCTTCGTCGTCTCAATAGGATCAAGCTGACACTCTTTGGCTACGATATTATAAATATTCCTTAAAGCTGGATGCATTTTAAAGTCGACATATCTCTTATTCAGACAATCTTGCAAGAATAATCCCGCTAATGTATGAGTTTCATATTCAACAGTTTTATGAACATTGGGAAAAACACCTAGTTTTTTAAATCCCATGCTTTCAGTTAGTCTTTGGGCTGCTCCATTGACAGTTCTCGTTGTAGAATAAACAAGACTTACCTTATGTCCATTTTCTAATACATACTCTAAGCCACGCTTAATTAATTTTTGAGTTATATTCATTCCTCTAAACTTTGGATCAACAACAGCTGCTGCTGCTTTTATAATTTCACTTTTAGAAGAGTATTTCATTTCCAAACAAGCAATAATCTTATTTTCAACGACACCAACATAGATAAAGCAATGAGGCTCTGTTAAAAGCTTAACAACTTGATTATAATCAGTTAGAGTTTGGTCCGGGTAAGAGCCTTGATAAACTTTATTATATAAAGTTACTATTTTGACCGCATCATCTAAACTTGCATGTCTAAGAATTACATTGCTCATAAAAAATCCATATATAAATTCTTCATATATATAACAAATCATTTAACTTGCAGCACTATATACTTTAAATGTTATATAAAAATTACTAACTCAGATACTATGATATGATTATAACCCTAAGTTTTTTAAGTTTCTTAACAGCAATTGTTTCGGCTGCAACAGGTATGGCCGGTGGAGTTTTACTCTTATCAGCGATGAGTCTATTCATCCCCTTCTATCAAATCATCCCTATTCATGGCGCGGTACAACTTACAAGTAATTGCTCTCGCTCATACTATTTACGCCACAAAATTGACTATAGTAAGCTTTTTTTTTACTCCCTAGGTCTTCCCTTAGGAGCTAGTATAACTATTTATATTTTACAAAGCTATATCAATGAAACGATTGCTTTTTTCTTGCTCAGTCTACTTATTTTTTATGTTTTATTTAAGCCAAAAAAATTACCTTCAATAAAACTAAATCTTTTTAGCTGGGTTTTAGTTGGGTTAATAACAGGTATCTTGGCCCTCACAGTAGGATCAGTTGGCCCATTTTTATCAGTTTTCTTTATCAATGATAAATTATCAAAAGAACAAATTGTTGCTAATAAATCATCTATGCAACTTATGGCACATTTAATTAAAGTTCCTTCATTTTTATATCTTGGTTTTAATTATCTAGAGCATTGGAAACTTATTTTATTAATGGCCTTATTTAGTGTCGCAGGTAATAAATTTGGTCTTATCGTTTTACGAAAAATAAATGAAAAAAAATTTAGGGTAATATTTAAAATGGTGCTATTTGCAGCACTCATAAGATTACTTTATAAGGCCATGTCCTAATAAGTCATGGCCTCATTTAAATAGCGATTAAGCTAAAATATCGTAAGGTCTAATTGTCTTTCTTCCATTGGCTTCACATTTTTTTTGCGCCTGCTCAACAATCCAATAAACATACTCATTTAAAGCCTCTAAAGCATCCGATGATACATTAAAAGTTTTTTTCCCAGAACCTTTTAAAGCTTCTTTTGTTTTAGATCCTACTAATAACATTTCTTTGTTCTTTTTTGCCATTTTTTCCTCCATGATTAATTAGGTAATAAAATGATCTTGCCAAGGAGTATATTTGTAAAGACTTTTTTAAATTTATTATGAAATCAATGACTTACAAGTGCTTTCTTTATGTATACTTTTTACACATCGCATTGTATTTTATCCTAAAGACAACTATATTATTTGTAGAATTATTTAAGGGAGCTTAGCAAATTAATGAATAAGAAATTCATCTTAATATTTATTTTCATTCTCGTAAGTTGTAACAGTAAAGATAGCATTATAAGAGATCTTGAAGATCAAAATCAAAACCTTAAAAAGAAAATAAGCAAAATTGAAAATCAAATAGAAGAAGAGTCTCAAAATGATGAGCACAGTATTACAACGCAAACAATGGAGTATGAACTTCACGATAGCGAAGACCTTGAAAAGCAATGGGAAAGAATAATTAAAAATAGGGATATGGATTTTGTAGCAAGACAAGAAGCCATAGCTTTATATTTAGAAAGTGTTCACAGTATGGCCATTGCACAAAATGCTCATCAACTTGTCGTTAATAAGCTCATTCTTGGACATATCCTAGAGCTTCAAAGTAAATTTCATACTCTGAATCCAAAACATAACAAGTATTTATCAGGTAAAAAAAGCCGTTATAAAACTATCTACAATGCTCTATGTATTGAATTAATAAATAATAACTATTTTAGAAAAAACTTTATAGATAATGCATCAGATAGTTTATTCAACCTATCAAGAAATATTTATCATGGAGAAACTATTTTTATAAATAATGCAAATAGAGATACTGTACATAATTTCTTAAGACATATTTCTTCTCATGTGATTTTGCAATCTCTTAATAAATTTACAACAAGTGGCGCCTTCAACTTAGAGCAAAGCCAATTTCAAAGGATAAAAAAAATATTATCTAGAGGTGCAGAACAACAAAAGCTAATCAATGCTTTTGACAGTTATGATAAAAGTGAAAAAGATGCTATTATTGAAGGATTAGAATATGCCAATGCAATCAAAGATAAATTAGAAATAAGCTCTGGAAAAAATATTAACTTTCATATTTCTATTATATCAACTTTAAAACTCATTAATTATGATGATAGTACACTTGCTAATGATTCAGATTATCGAAATCTGCAAATGCAAATAGATAGACTTTTAAATTAAAAATATTTTTCTAGTAAATCTAAGCTTAATTTTTTTTCAGGAATAAATTTTATTGAAGCTGAATTAATGCAATATCTTGTATACAAAGGAGCTGGTCCATCTTCGAAAATATGACCTAGATGAGAACCTGATGACTTACTAAGTACCTCTAATCTGACCATACCATGAGAAAAATCCTTTTTAAATACAATGATATCTTCACTAATAGGTTTACTAAAAGAAGGCCATCCACAATGAGATTCAAACTTATCATTACTATGAAATAATGGAGTTTCATCTATAATATCAACATAAATACCTGACTCAAACACATTCCAATATTTATTTTTAAATGGTGGCTCTGTACACGCATTTTGCGTCACTTCATACTGCAATTTTGTTAAATGATCTAACTTTTTCATTTTTAAATTATAGGAAAAAAGGTAGTATATTCCAAAGGAAAAACTCATGGAAGAATTTAAAACTTTACTTGTAAAGAATCTAAAAAATAATGGATTCCCAGATAAAAAAATCGCTTTTGATATAGAAACTATTTATGAAAAATGTGACCAAAGAGGCTTTAGCTTTAATAAGTTAGTCCCTCTTTTAGAAGAAGAAGGTATTGCCGTAGATATTCAAACAGAAAAGATCATTTTTTCAAAGCTAATACAACAAGAAGCTCCAAATTTAGAAGACCAGATGGAGATGGCAAAAAAGATGATGGAAAATATGAGTCCGCAGCAACTGGATAATATAAAAAAAATGTATGAACAAATGAGTGATACTGATAAAGAAGAACTTATGAAAAAAGCTAAAGATATGGGAATGTTATAATGAATATATTTTTCTTAAGAGGCCTCGTTAGAGAAAAAGAACATTGGAGTACTATTACTGAAGAAATTAAGGATTTTTTCCCTAATGCCAATATATACTTTCTTGAAATCCCAGGTGTGGGAGAACATTATCAGCAAACATCTCCAGATAACTTTGATGATATGATAGAATTTATGAGAAGTTCTTATATTGATCAATTTGACGGACAAAAAAATCTCCTTATATCAATTTCGCTAGGAGGAATGATTGCAAGAAATTGGGCCTATAAGTATCCTGATGACTTTTCTCATATAGTTCTTATGAACTCAAGTTTTAAGGGAATAACTCCTCTTTTCAAAAGGTTAAAACCAAGTGCAGTTGCTAAATTCATTCAACTTTTCTGTACTAAAGATATTCAAAAAAGAGAACTTGGTATTCTTGAACTTGTCGCTAATGACAAAGATAAAAGAAAAAATTATTTAGATAAATGGATTCACATCCAAGCTAATAGACCTGTATCTAGAAAAAGTTTTGTAAATCAAATTAAAAGTGCTCTTACCTGCAAGACAATTACTTCAAAACCTGAAAATACAAAGCTGCTAATTTTAGCAGGAAAAGAAGATAGGCTTTGTAATTATGAAAGCTCATTAATGTTACATAAGGCATGGGGAGGAGAACTAAAGATCCATCCTACCGCAGGACATGATCTTCCTATTGATGCATCGACTTGGGTTTTAACTCAAATAAAAGAGTGGTTAGAAAATGAATCCGTTTAAACCTGGACAAAGGTGGTTTAGTCCATCTGAGCCAGAGCTTGGCCTTGGTATTGTAGCATCTGTTGAAAGTAGACTTATTGAAATCATTTATCCTTCAAGCAGTGAAAAAAGAATTTATAATATTAAATCGAATCCCCTTAAAAGATTAAAGCTTGAAACTGGGGATCAGATAAAGCTTACTGATGGAACACAAGTAAAAGTTGATAGTATTTTAACTGAAGATGATTTTTTCTTTTTTGAAACATCTTTAGGAAAATACAGTGAAAGTGTTATTGATATAGAGCTCGATACCTCATCTGTTATTGATAAAATTGTTAATGACCAATTTGAAGATAATAATCTTTTTGATTTAAGATACAACTCATATATACACAGAAGAAACTATGAAAAGTTTAAATACAAAGGTTTATTAGGCCCAAAGATTAGACATATTGATCACCAAGCTCATATTGCAGATGTTGTATCAAGTAGGATCAATCCAAAAGTTTTCTTATGTGATGAAGTTGGACTTGGAAAAACAATTGAAGCTGCTTTAGTTTTAAATTCAATGATACTTAAAAACAAAATTGAATCTGCAATCATAGTCGTTCCAGATTCTCTTGTTTACCAATGGTATTTTGAACTTAAGTTTAAATTTAACTTAGACTTTAAACCTATTTCAAATAATGATGAACTTGGCATCGAAGAAGAATCTGTAAATGATCATCATCATTACATTGTCTCTTTATCTAAACTTAAAGAAGATAAAAACCTTCTATCTGATATTATAGATAAGTCTTGGGACTTTTTAATCGTAGATGAGGCCCATAGGATTGCCACAGAAATTGAGCTTGCTATTATCGATGAGATATCAAATCTAACTAAAGGTACTTTATTTTTAAGTGCAACACCAAAAGCTAATGGGGATAAAAGTCATTTTGATAAGCTAGAAATTTTAGAACCAGGAAAGTTTGATAGTTATGATTCCTATGTTCAAAGCCAAAGTAAATATGCTGAAACATTACCTATTATAAATAAAATTATTAATAATGATTATACTAAGGCTGATCTTCAAGAGATACTTGATGCTAGTGAAATAGATGT
>JAOARC010000047.1 GCA_025210745.1 Bacteriovoracaceae bacterium | reverse complement strand
TTCTATAATACTGTCTCTTGCAGAGTCCTCTCCAATAAAAGATAGTTTACCAACATTACACGTTGAGTGTTCAATTGTTTTTGCAAATGAACTCATCGCACCTAATGCTAAAACTCCAACTAATATTTTCTTCATAATAACCTCCTGAGCCTTCACTCTAATTCTAATATTTTTCTTTCGCCCATTGGACATTATCTCTATGCCTTCATAAACTTTATCGAAATCCGTGACTTTTAAGGTGATCTTTCTTGATCAAATTGAATTTTATTTTTTAGTCAAAGCCTATATGAACTCAGACTTTTAACTTTTCTAGTTTGTTATGCACGAATAACTAGCTTTACTCATTGTGAAAACTTTAGGAGTAAGTGGAAATTTAGAGGTTTTTACTTTCACTTCAAGTTTATTTTCAACAAGATTAAATTTATATATATCTGATCTACGTTCATCTGATTCTTTCAAAATTATTTCTGAATCTGTATATTCTTTTACGCCATATACAACTTGAAAGCCTAAATCTCCAAAAAATGCTTTCCCTCCCGTATAATAAGAGCCATCATGTGTAAGTCCTTTGAATTCTAGGAAATCTTTATTTCCATCTCTATCCAAAATTGCTTCTGTATTAAGAATAACTGTTGTTGGTAGATATTGAATATTTTTTCCGCCTTTAATCGTGCATGTTACAGTATCTGCAAAAGTTGAAATACTCCCTAATACTAATAATCCTAATAATAATTTTTTCATAAATCATTCTCCAATTGTATATTTATAAACTTAATGGTTTTTAATTAAACGTTATTTTAATTCTTTATGCTTTTAAAAATAACAAAGTGCGTCACAAAAATCAACGCAATAGGACAAAAGGAGTAATATTTACATAGTAATAAAAAATATTTAATTAATTTAGTTTTTAAAAAGTCTGTTTTTTTAAATATCAGCCAGCGGCATTGTTTTTCCCTGTATACCTTTAATATGGCTAGCTTCTAAGATTCGCTTACTCTCTTGTTCATCAAAATCTTGTCCAGTAGCTAAATATAAGTGTTCAAAGCCCTTAGAAGCCAGTTTTTCGGCTAATTGAACGCCGTTAATATCTTCATCAAGATTATAATCTAAATAGATTTGTGCATCTTTGCTTATAGTGCCTAGTTTATCTAAGATTTCAGAAGATGAGCTAAAGCAGATTAGGTCTACATTTTTCATTTGAGCTACCAAAGTCCATGTTGTTCTTACTAGGAAGTCATCATCTACTAGGACATAGCTTTTTGAGCTTTGAGTAGGTTTTGCTTTAAAACCTTCTTTTTCTTCAAGACTAAGAGGTACTGTCATTTTAAAAGTGGTCCCAAGATCAACCTTTGATTTTACCTCAATCTTTCCACCCATAAGCTCTATAGACTCTTTTATCTTAGAAAGTCCAATCCCTTGACCTCCAGCTTCTTTTTTTGTTGTAAAAAACCTATCAAAGACTTTCTCACTTATAGCATCATCCATTCCTTTACCATTATCAGTAAATTCAATAACAACTAAATTAGATTCTTTGTGCGAGCTTATTATAATTTTTGATGCATTAGCTTGCAGTGCATTTCTAATCATATTGTTAAATATCTCATTGATAAGCTTTTTACTTTGATTGATCCAACTGGAATCGAGTTCAAATTGAAGCTCTATTCCTTCACTTTCAAAATACTTCTTTCTAGAACTAAGGTAAAAATCAGCAAAGTCTTTTAAGTTAAAGATTTCTCTATTAGAAAAGTTTTTATCATCTCTGATCTTTTGAATTGATTGGTAAAAACTATCCAAAGAAAACCTTGCTAGATCAAGCTCCTTTTTTGATAGCTTACTTTCAATGCTATTAAATAACATTTGAAAGCATTCAATATCTACTTTGATATCGTGAACAAACTGTCTTGTGATTTTTCCTACGGTATAGTCTTTTTCTTTACTTTTTTCATAGTTAGCTTTTCTTGTTAAAAGTACCCATATAAGAAGCAATGTGACAGCAGGAAGAATATATTTTATTGTGAATCCAAGCTTAATAAGCTGCCAAAAAGAAAGAGTATCTAAAGCTATACAAGTAGAAAAAATTGCGGAGAACATTTTAACAACTTTTTTCTCTTTTTCATCTAAAATATGAGAGCTTATAAAGAACAAGTAAATAAATGGTAACGATATTAGTGGAGCTGCAACAAGTATTATCTTTTTGTAGTATAAAAAGCTTTCTATATCAAAAAATGAGCTTATAAAAATAAAAGTTATAACTGCCGTATATACGATACTTACAGCTCTAATTATGTTTTTAAATTTCTTTAAAGCAAATATCTTTGATACAGCCAAAAATAATGTAAACGCTTGTAGTAATAATAAACTAAAATGTACTGGCCCAGATAAATATAAAGGATTTGCAAACTCTCTAGGAACCTCTGAAAGACTAAAAAGGTACAAAGAAGCAATTCCACTAAAATTGGCCACAAGGATAACCACGCTCTTTTTTGAAATCATTGCATTAATAATAAGTCCTATAAACAATAAAAATAATATCAAAGAACAAATTAAAGTGATCCCTGTTTTTTGAAGCCAGTTAATTAAGCTTATTTTCCTTATCGATGCAAAACTTCCAATTAAAACCTTATTAGAAAGTAGCCCAAAAAGGTTTTGATTTTTATCTTTAATAATAATTTCTAGATCATTAGAGCTTTTAATTAAATTTGATGGGATTTGAACACTTGTAGATTGATGCCTAATATAGCTATCATCGCTAAATGATAAAATAGTTTGCCCGTTAAAAGTTACTTTTGCAGTATCGGCTATTTCACCGAGAAAAAGTGTACAATCTTTTAACTGAATGCAACTATCATTAAGCTCAAATTGCGATTTATATATAGCCTGATTATATTTCCTTCCAAACTTTTGATAAAGATCATTTCCTATTTTCACTTTATGGCATTGGTTATTTTCAAAACAAACTTCCCAAGAAGAAATTTTAAAGTTTGCATAAGAAACATTAGATGCAAGAAATAAAATGGATAATAAAAGAACTCTAATCAAAAATTAAGTTCTCCCTTTTTAAATAATACTGGACAGACTGGAGATTCAGAAGCACCTGCAAGAGGAAGTGGAAAGCCCATAAAAAGATACTTTCCTTTAGGAACAACACTCAAATCAAGGCATTCAAATATAACTGCACTGGTGCCCCTTAAGAGACTTGAACCAACACGTATACATATTAGAAACAAGTCTAAATATCAGTTTTTATTAAGTAATGTCGATTTGTCAGTAGGACTTTGTCGAAAATTCGACAACAATTCAAATACAAAAGGGTAAAGATGAAAAATACAACTAATCAAGTCAAGAAAACTTATAGATGTCATGATCCAGAACTTAGAAAAATAGTACAAGCGACTCAAGATCCTAGTATTGCTATTGATATTGGAGTTTCCAGAGGTACAGCTTATTATTGGGCCTATAAGATGAAAGTTAATAAACAAGAAAAAGAGATCGATAACATCTTTCAAAGTAAAATCATAAAACTTCAAAAAAAGCTTGAAGTTGAAATAGCAAAAGTCCAATTTATAAGCTCTTTAGGTAAATATTTAGACCTGATTAAAAATACAAAAAAAACTATTTCAAAAGATATAAAAAAAGTTATTGTAAATAGAGTTAAAAAATATCAAAAGTACTGCAGTTTAAAAGAACTTCTAAATCTCATTCAGCTTAGTGAGAATAGATATAATAAGTGGAAGTCAGAGCTATCTGTATGCCCAAAAACTGGAACATTTCGATGTGGAGTAAAAAGACTAAACCAATTAACCTCTTCAGAGATTTTTAATATTTTAGAATTAGCTAAAAGTATAAAGTACAAGCATTACTCAAAGTCTGCACTTTGGAGATACTCTATAAAAAATAAACTAATTTCTTGCTCCGTCGATACATGGTTTAAATATATTAATATGTTTGATCTAAATCACCAAAAAGGGAAAAAGTTATTACTTAGTAAAGTTGGAGTTCGAGCACAAGCTCCAAATCAAATCTGGCATATTGATATCTCCATTATTCAATTACCGACAGGTGAAAAGCTTTACTTACAAGATATTATTGATAACTATAGTCGTTTCATTATTGACTGGGGTTTATCTACTTCAAAAAAAGCTCAAGAAACATTTAGTCTAATCAATCGTGCACTCGATAAAAGAGGAACCTTTGAAGAGCTCTATATGGATAGTGGGACTGAAAACAAAAATAAAAAAGTTGATTCTATCTTTATTGGAAATCAGTTAAAAAGAGTTTTGGCTCAAGTTGATGTTAGATTTTCAAACTCTATGATTGAAAGTTTCTTTAAATCTTTAAAAAATAATTACTTGTATCAAGAAGAATTTGCAAGTTTCACTGAGCTCAAAAGAAAAGTCGCTTTTTATATTAAGGAACACAATACGAAAATACCTCATCATGCTTTTGATTTTGCAACTCCAGAAGAAGTATATTTTAATAAATGGGGGAGTGAGCATGCGACAGAAATTGATAATTTTAAAAAGCTAGCACTTCAGAGAAGAAAAGAAAAAAATGCACAATTTATAAAATGTTCGAAGTATTTAGTTGCTTAAAGGGAAACTAAGCTGCTTTTTGTCTAGCTTCCCACAAGTCATACTCTGCTTGCATACGAACCCACATCTCAGCAGAAGTTCCAATCTTTTCTTCTAAAATGATAGCAAAAGCAGGAGAAATCCCTCTTTTTTTATTTACGATTTCGTTAATCTTTCTTGGGGAGCATTCACAAAGATGGGCCATCGTTGTTTGATTAAGATCCATTTCGATCATATAAATATTTGCTAATACTTCGCCTGGATGCATTGGTAATGGATTACTAATCATAATTAACCTCGATGATAGTTTTCAATTTTTACCTCAGAAAATTCACCATTCTTAAACTTGAAGGTAATACACCAAGGTAGTTTTATCGTAACACTCCAGTATTGTTTTCTATCACCTTTGAGTTTATGAAGTCTGATAGTAGGAGGTTGACCTTTAATTTGCAAATCCTCAAGAGTACTAGTTGCATGCATAATAGTTAACAATGCTTTTGCTCTTAACCAAAGTTCTCTTGGTAAGGTTTTTGATGAGTTCGCATTCCAAATATCCTGAACAATTTTTCCTGAAAAGCTAACAATCATCAATACCTCTGTATTACACTATACCGTATTGTGTAATTTTTGCAAGCTTATATACAATAATATAAAAATTATCTATAATTAAAAAAAGAACTTTAAAAGTTTCAAACCAGTCTAGACTTGTCTGAAGCTGTATAGAATTTTGGAGGCTGTAGCTATTTTGGCTACTTTTGAAAACTAAGTTTAATGATATTCGAAGGTTAGCCGATTAACGACACTTCCACCAACTGCAATGCTGGACGAACCCTCGGTCACAAGGGTTTCGATCTCAGCATTTTTTTTTGCCTTCCACCACCAGACGTATTAGTTAAGCCTAGTGTCCTTCCAGCTTTAAGAAAAGGGAGTATGACCCCTTTTTCATCACCAGTGTTTCTTTGATCTTTATTCTTATTCTCCTGAGTCCAAACATTAATTTGAATCAAATTGTCAGGGCTAATATTGATGCTCTTTATGACGCTCTTGACAATAAGACGCTTCTTTTGAAGCTTAAATTTTCTAAATCTCTCAGAGCTAAGCTGTTAAAAATAGACTTATGGGTAATAGTAAGACTCTCGACTGAGAAGAACCATTTTGTGAATGAATCTGTTTTCTTAAATAATCCTATTTTTCTTACTATTTTGAGCTGCACTGCACTATATTCTTTGTAGTACTTACTTAACTGAGCTCAAAGGGCTAAAGGAGCATATAATGAAAAAACTATTGATTGCAGTATTATTGCTTGGAAGTGTTTCAAGCTTTGCCAATGATTGTAAGGTTTTCTTGCATGGAGTGTCTGGATACGAGTTAATGGAATTGATTTATGAAAAAGATTGTACTGTTGTAGCTGACTCTGAAGAGAGTGACTTTATAATATTACTTCATTCATACACTTGGTATCCTGGAGCAGGACACCAGGAAAATGGGACTGAAAGTGAAGTTTATCTATATGATACAAGAGGTGACAGTGTTGTACTTTCTGTTAGCGCTACAGCTGCCGGGAAAGCAATTCGCCTTGGAGTATCACAAAGAACAAATAGATCAGATAGAGTTTCGAGAAAAAGAGCATTTAGAAAATTTTTAAGAAAAATGAAGAAGTTTGATTTTAGTTATTTTAACTAAAAGGTTTTTAGGAGGATTTGTGAAAAAATTATTAGTTGGATTACTCGTATTAGGAAGTATTTCTACATTTGCAAATTTTACTAGTAATGAAATTCAATTAACTCGAAAAGAGTTGAAGCAAGTAGCGAAAGCCTCGTATGATGTAATTAAGGAAGTTGATGGAGAACTTATTGAAGGTGCTAAAAAGAGCATTAAATTGTTAAAAAATAACTTAAGAAAAAATCATGCTTTAAAAAAAGCGCTTAAAAATAGAGACTTTGAACTTGTAGATGAAATCATATTAAGCTCTGTTCGCAAAAATGATTGTCGGAACAGGATTCGCTCTTAGCACTTATTATGGAGATAATGGTCTTTGTGTTATTTTAGAAACAGGTGTTGGAGTGAATGTTTCTTTAACTGTTGGAGTTTTATACAATCATTTATTTTAAAAAATAACATTGAACTTAAAATATTAGGTTTATGAGTGAAAGCTCAAGGAGAAAAAATATGAAAAAATTGTTGATAGAATTATTGGCACTAGGTAGCATTTCGACATTTGCTTCAGATTGTACTTATAGAATTGATCAAAAATATTTAAAAGCAAGAATGGATAGAATAGGAGCAATAAGAGCTCTTGATCTAGAGAAAGGATATATTTATGATGAGAGGTCAAAGAATGTGCTATCTCGAGAAGTTACTAAATTAAAAAAGGCATTTCCTTATGTCATTATTGGAGGTGTTAAAGAAGCATTGTTCCTTGGGATGAGAAAAATGCGTGAAGATTTTAATTATAAAATAGAGCAGGAAAATGGAGATATTTCTATTGAAGTAAAAGGGAGAAGATTTTATTTTGGAAGTGAACAAGAATACACAGAACTTAGATGGCCAAGAAGTGAAGAAGATAGTTTTGTTGAAGCACTAGAAAAAATTGATGCTTGCAACAGTTAGGCTCAAAACTTAAATACTAATTAAATAAGAGATCTGAGTTCAAAAAAGTTCAGGTTTAAAAAATAAAATTCAATTTGATCAAGAAAGATCGCTTTAAAAATTACGGATTTCGATAATTTTTATAAAGACGTAGAAATAAAATATAAACGGTTTTAAAAAACCATCCGACGAGGATGGTGTGTTGAATTCTCAGAAGCTTAGACTAAAGAAATAGTAGTTTTAAAATGGAGATAAGGAGTGAAAAACTATTACCTGAACTATGAATCTTAAGAAGTATCTCAGTTTTTGCTGAGAGTGAAAGTTGCTTAGAAGAGAAATGCTATCGACCCTATATCCTTATAGGTGGTAATAGTATGGCATTCCAAGGTTGTGTTGCGGCGCACACATCCTTGGATAACAATAAATACTCTTGTTTCTTTACATCAGGTTTACATCTTTATAGTGTCTGAGCATGAAAAGTTATAGAGATATTCTTTCTTGTGAATTTAAGAATAGAAAAAGCTTGAATAAGCTTTATACATTAAGAGCTTTTGCAAGAGATTTAAATTTAAGTGCATCCCAGCTAAGCAACGTCATGGCAAATAAGAAAGGATTGTCGTTAGAAAAGGCTTTAGTCTGTGCTCAAAAAATAGGTCTTCGTGGAAATGAGAAAGAGTTATTTTTACTATATGTTGAAAAAGAGCATGCAAAGAGAAAAAAAGTTAGGCTAGAAGCTCAAAAGTATTTAAAAACAATTGCAAAATATCAAAATGTTTGTATGTCGACTTTTGATATAATAAGTGAATGGTACTATTTTGCTATTTTGGCTTCTCTTCAAATTTCTCATGAAAAAAAAAGCTCTACTTGGATATCAAAACACTTGAATTTAGATTTAAATACTGTTGAGCATGCACTTGTAGTATTAAAAAAGCTATGTTTAGTTAAAGAAGTTACTGGTCATTATGAAGCTATTGATAATAACTTTAAAACTGAAACCGACTTTCCATCGATGGCACTACGAAACTCACATAAGCAATCGCTTCAGCAAGCAATGAACTCTTTAGATGAATACTCAGTTGAACAAAGAGATATCACTTCTATGACAATGGCTATCGATCCTAAGAAAATACCAGAGGCAAAAAGAAGAATTGCAAAATTTAGAAAGGAACTATGTGAGTTTTTAGAAAGTGGAGAAAAAAAGTCTGTGTATAACTTAAATATACAATTGCATCCATTAACATCAAAGGAAATGTTATGAAAAAAATAATTATGCTTATTATTTTATTTACTTGTTTACAAAATCAATCATTGGCTGGACTAGAAAGAGGTAATGGTGGTGACTTTGTTATCTGTAAGCAAGATGGAGTAATTCAAAGTGTGAACCTTCTCGATTATTATGAAGGAGAGGTACTAAGGAATGCTTTTGCTAACTTCGGTGATGAAACAGAATCTCTAGATGAGATGGTTTATCATGTATTAGATAGAGTAAAGAAGTTTGATTTAAATCGATATCAGATGTATCTGACATGGTATAAAACATTCTTTCAGGAAACGAAATTTATTTCTAATGTTACATTTTATGATGTGAAGGATTCTTTTCATCTATTTTTCAAAAAGAACTGTGGAGTTCAACAAGTTGCCTATCAACGCACGAAGCCTTTTTCTTGGGAAAAAAGATATATTATCAATAAAGATTTGTGGGATATAGCACCTTTAAAAGTTAAAGCAGGTCTTGTTTTGCATGAAATATTTTACAGAGAGGCGTTAAGCTATTCTCATACAACAGACTCAGTTTTAACAAGACGTTATAATTCAATCTTATCTTCTGAGGAGTTTGAAACATTTACTAAAGTCGAATATATAAATTTATTAAGCTCTACACGACTTTCTTTAGATGATTTTATTATAAAAAGAGGATCGAGGCATCAAAGATTTGTGGAAGTTCAAGATAACTATACTAATTATGCTCTTGTTTGTCGTGATGGCAATCAAATTATTTCGGCAAAAGCATTTGATATAACTCAAGGAAGTTATTTAAGTGATTTTAATATGATATTAGATGGAGAAGATATCAGATCATCTAAAGATAGGGCAATAAGTCTTGTTAAGAGACTATCATTTTTAAAGGACTTTAAGCTAATTGATAATTTAACATTTTATATAAAGAGTTTTGACAATAGAATAAAGCAGATATCAGATATTAATATAGAGCTAAACCTTTTTGAACAAATGGTAGTGAGTTCTAAAAATTGTCGACTAGAAGGAGTAATAGCTCACTTTTATCAAGATTATAGTTATAGCAAAAGTACAATAATAAATAAAGATATTTGGAATGCTCTAGATGAAAACAGTCGAGCTGCAATAATTATACATGATGCAGTAGTTGAGTCTTTACTTTATAAAAGTAGATGGTGTTTTAATTGTAAAAAATATTTTTCTAAAAAGGCAAGGGAGATTACTTCTTTGTTGATTTCCAAAGAGGTTATGTTCTTCGATAGAGAAGAAGTAAAAGAGTTTGTTGGTATTATGTGGAAAGAAAATTAAATCTATAAATAGAAGGAGATAGTTTATGAAAAAAACAATATTGATTTTAAGTCTTGTTAGTACTTTTACAGCTTATTCAATGGATGGAGTTTGGACTGGAGATTTAACTTATGTAGAAATTGAAAATGGAGTAGAGTCAATATATAAATGTAATTCCGTTAGGATAGAGATTGAGATATCCAATACGAGTGTAGTCATCGAACCACAGGAAAATTTTACTTCAGATTCATTAAAATGTGTTGGAAGTGAAGGTATAAACTACCTTGGTTTTAAAGTCGATTATGAAAAACTCGATAATGAGTTATGGATGTACGATAGTAGAATGGGAAAGATTTCTAAAGATAGAATACATGCAATGGATAGATTATGCTATTGGGACAAACCGTGTGAATATTGGGATCATATTGAGGTTAAAAAATTAAATAATAATCAACTTGATTTACGTGTTATGTGGGGCCCTAAAAATCGTGGAGAATCATATCTTTATGGGCAGTTAGTTAAAAAGTTTAATAATAAAGCAAAAAGCCTTAAGTTTATCTGGTAAATCAACTCGCTCTTTTTAATAATTCTATTTTTTTTACTATTTTAAAGATCTCTGTATTAAGCTGCGTTAAATTAAATTTGATTGGGGAATGAATGATGAGTTTAAAAATACCTTTACTTATTTTTTGCTTTTTAATGATTATAACTACTTCTACTTTTGCAATAAATGAAAAATGTTTTGAGCAAGACGATGGCATTATAACAAAGTATATATGCGAGGATAAAGAGGTCAAAATCCCTAAACTAATTGACGGAAATTTAATTAAAGGAATTGGCAAAAGAGCTTTTATGTATACAAATCTTACTAGAATTATAATTCCTGATACTGTTACAAGAATTGGAGATTATGCTTTTTATGATTGTAGTGACAAGAAGATGAAAGTTAAGATGTCTAAAAATATACAATCGATAGGTGAGCATGCATTTAGACTGTCTAACCTTTCAAGTATAGAGCTTCCAAATACATTAGTATCGATCGGCAGATATGCTTTTGCTCATAATGAGCTTACTGAAATTATTATTCCTAATAGTGTTACAACAATTGGAGAATATGCCTTCAGTGGTAATTATCTAAAAGATGCTAAAATCTCTAATCGTATTACAAAAATTGATGATTTTACTTTTGCTTTTAATATGTTAGACAGTGTTATTATTCCTGATAGTGTTATAAGTATTGGTCAGCAGGCTTTTAGAGGGAATAGGCTTACAAGTATATTAATTCCCAATAGTGTTCTTATAATTAAAGATTCAGCTTTTAATGAAAACCGTCTCAAAAAAGTTGTTTTACCTAACAAACTAAAGAAAATTAAAAGGTTTACTTTTTACAATAACAAAATTAGAGATTTAAAAATTCCTAAGAGTGTCAGTTATATTGGTCAGTATGCTTTTTCAGGTAATGAAATCACAAGTCTTGAAATTCCAAGTAGTGTTGCAATTATTGATGATAGAGCTTTTCAGTTTAATAAATTGATTAGCATTAATATCCCTAACAATGTTGCTTATATTGGGGCTGAGGCTTTTAGCTATAATAAGCTTAGAAAAATAGAGCTTCAAAGTAGTGAAACAGTTGTAAGTAAGAGAGCATTTGCTTGTAATCCTATTGATAGAGTTCTTTTACCAGCTAATGGGATTACAAATCTTGGAGAAGAAGCTTTTGAGGTTGATATGAAATGTGATGTTTATTCTCGTGATTAATAAGGAGTTGATAAATGATAAAAAAGTTAATTACATATTTAGTTATTGTTGGAAGCTTTAGTTCGTTCTCTTCAGATGTTGTAAAAAAAGTAACTAGCTGTTATAAAAACTCTGCAGACCCAGCTTTTTGTACAGCTATAAAACTGGCAAGAGAAATTGAACTGCTTAAATCAAAAATAAAATTAAGTACGAAGAAAAAAGTACTAGCAAGTAAAATAGATAAAGAAAATATCGTATATCAAGAATTTGATACAGAATAACTAAAAAGATTTTTTCTAGCTAGAAAATACTGAATATGAACTAAGTAGCTTAAATTACAAAGTTTCTTTGCATCTAAGTTTGAAATATAATTAATAGAATGCTATTTATTAAGTATCATATGCTTATATTTATTATATTTTCTATATTTAATTATACATATGGATTAGACTCCATAATTTATAAAACAGATAGAGTTAAATCTGGTCAGGGCTTGTATCAAGCCTTAAAAAGTATTTCGATTGATAATGAACAGTCTTTAGAAATTATAAATAGCCTAAGAGATTATGTTGAGTTTTCAAAATTAAAAGCTGGTGATCAGATTAGTGTTAAACTAGAGGGGCTGAGAGTAATAGAGTTTTCTTACTCTCAAAAACCTTCTGATATTCATCAAGTTAAGAGAAAAAAAGACAAATGGATTTATCAATTTATCAGTAAGCCAACTTTTTGGAAGAAGAGATTGGTAAGAGGGAACTTAGGAAGAGATTCTATCCTTACAAATAGTCTGAAAAAACAAGGTTTATCTTCCGCTATTGCAAATGAAGTAATTCAAGTCTTATCGTGTAAAGTAAACTTTAGAACGAGCACTCGTCAAACAGACACTTATAATATTCTTTTAAAAGATAGATATTTTAAAAATAAAATTATAGAGACAAAAATACTCTATATTTCGTATAAGGGAAAAGTTGCGGGAAATCACAAGAGCTATTATTTTAATGATGAATTGGGATCAACTTATAATGCACATTATACAAAGGATGGTCTTGCGTTAATAAATTCAGCTCTTAGATATCCACTTAAAAAGCTACACATAAGGTCTGGTTTTGGCTATAGAATTCATCCTGTTACGGGAAAAAGAAAAATGCATTCGGGTATAGACTTAAGAGCAAAAAAGGGGACTAAGGTTCGTGCTGTTGCCCCGGGAAAAGTTATTATTTCCGGTTATAGTATTTATGCTGGTAATAAGGTTGCTATTAGGCACTCAGATGGCTCTTCATCTTATTATTATCATCTTGATAAAAGAAGTGTAAAAATAGGACAGTGGGTTAGAGTTCATCAAGCGATTGGAACAGTTGGTGCAACGGGAAGAGTTACTGGGCCACATCTTCATTTTGGATTTAAAAGCTCTAGGGGAAAATGGATAAATCCGCTTAACAAGAGAATGATTGCAACTCCAAAACTAAAAGGAAAAAAGCTATCTTCTTTAAGATTTCAGGTCGAACTTATTGAAAATGAACTTTATATACATGAAAAAAGACCAGTTTTTAATTATGTTTTAGCTGGGACAAATCGTTTTTTTGATAATTACAACCTATTCTTATTTAGCGTTAAAAGAACTTGATTGTTTTGCTTTGCTTCTAAGAATTCTTTGTCTTAGCGTCGATAAGCTTAGTGATGTTAAAGATTATATTTATTAGTATTTTCATTATTTTTAGTTCTTATGCTCAGGAGTGTCATAAGAGTGTTTTAAATCCAGTTAATCCTCTTGAAGAAATTATGGAGGTAATTCAATTTCATGCTGTTTCAGATGAAAACGTAAAAAATGCAAAATGTTTAGATAATCAAATTCCTTTTGGTGACGAATTATATTCTCATATCGGAAGCTTTAGGGAAAAAGTTTCAAAAAAAGTAAATGGAGTTGAATTTGAAAATGAAGATCCAAAATTAATTGAACTTTTTGAAAAACTAACAAAGAAACCTGTTGCTATAGAGATTCTTGATAATGAAGTTCATGAGAAATTTAATAAAACAAATGTTCAAGAAGATTTTAAAATAAATCCATACTGTAAAAAAGTTCGCTGTGCTGTGGAGAAAATATGGGATAAAGGGGTTGGTGAAAAACTTTTATACATGCTTTTTGAGTTCGATTTAAATGGATCACAGATAAGTTATGACTCTATAAAAGGTGATGATAAATTAAGACCTTTAAAGAATCATGAGTTAGAACAAATTATAAAAGCGGCAAATGCTTTGCCAAAAGAGTTATTTCCAATTGATAAAAATGCAACGATCGTGCATAATGCTGACCCAAGAAATTATGGTAAGTATGCAGATGCAAGAATTATGTTGTTTGATCTTTGGGATGGTCAGTCTGCAAGAGAAAAACAATACACAATTTTTCATGAGATGGCACATAACTTAGGAGATAAACTTGCTGGGTTAGATAAAAGTAAAGAGTGGTTAGGGTTAAGTGGATGGAAAAAAATTAATGATTCTCCTATTGATATTTATAATTATTCGATTGATGATGAGAATACGAAACATATTTGTTCTACCTATGGAACAAAAAACCCTATAGAAGACTTTGCTGAATCAGTTAGTGCTTATCGTTATAATCCTTTTCTTCTTCAAAAGGTAAATCCTAAAAAATATGATTTCATAAAAAAGAACGTTTTTTATGGAAGAGAGTTTACAAAGAAAGATTTTTGTCAAAACTTACCAGTCGCCATTGAAGATAAATTTGCAAAAATATATTTATCCAAAAAAAGAAGTGTTCCAAAAGAAGAAATAAAAAAAGAGTGTAGTGCTCTAATAGATCTGTCTTTTTCTAAAGAAAAGATGGAATCCTGCTACAGTAAAGTTATTTTCGATCAATTAATAAAGAAGATAGATGATAATGATATTAAAGAGTTTTTAGATGAAAATTCTTTAAAAGTATCTCAGTATAATATAGAGCAGCTTAAAAAGAGCGTTAATAAAAATAAGAAGACTGATTTGATAGTGTATGAAAAAGCAAGAGAACTAGCTTCAATTGAAAGTGAAAAAACGAGAAAGGAGTACCTTGCTTTGTTAGAAAAAGCTAAAGAGTATAAGATAACAAAGGAAGTTATGAATAAAAAAAGTTATTTTCTTAAAAAATGCTCAAAGGAAGTTTTAAAACAATCACAAGCTATTAAAGATTGTATTCAAAAAGCTGTTTTTCAAGAAGAAGATATTTTTGATGATCTAAGTAATAATTTTACTAATGAAACTAAAAGAAAAATAGAAAAAGAATATAATACTATTTTAGCCAAAGCATCAATTGATGAAAATGATTTTGTTGATTATAAAAACACAGTTGAAAAAAAGATAGTAGAATTAGAAACTTCTGACTTTATAAGAGTTTCGTATGAGTTAAATTGGAACGTTAAAAAAAGTGAGTGGAAAAAACTTTTACCACAAGACTTTTGTCGTAAGTATTATAAGCAGATGGATTATTCTTATATTATCGCAGGTTTAGATAATACTAAAGATATTCAAAAGATTATTGAAAAAAGAGTATTTACAAGGTGTGTTCAAATACAAAAAACATCTAAAAAGAGATTTCCAATTACAAAAGAGCTATATCTAAAATATTATTAATAACTATTCATTTGATTAACAATTTCTTTTGTATCGCGATAAAGATCTTTGACATCTCTAAAAGAGGTATTTAAGTTTTCTTTAGAACAGGAGGCTTTTTCTATTTCATTAGAAGTATATTGCTTAAGTCTTATCGTAACTTGAGGACATTTATCTTGAGTTAAGTTGGTAATTTCTTGGTAGTCATTAAATTTTTTCTTTTCATCAAGATAGTTTTTATATTTATGACAGTAGTCATCTACTTCACATTCTGTTGAAAAATATTTTTGTTGAAAATCTTCTTTTTGTAAGCTTTTTAAGGTTGAAAGAGCATTGTTGAATGCGTAATCGATAGATAAGTTAGCTCTTTGGTTATAATTTTTTTTGTTTAGTTGTTCTTTTTTTAATTGTTTCATTTTATTTGATACATTTTTTAAAAAACTATTTTTGTCCTGAGAGCTAACAGTCATAGCATACTGATAGAGAGAATTTTGCATATGTTGTAGCTCTTTTCTCGTTATATTTCCTAGTTTATTCTTTTTTTCAAATTCATTTAGAATATCGAGCTTTTTATTGGCCATGATTTGTCTATCTTCTTCTTTTTTGTAGAAAGTAAGTAGTTTTGAAAACTGTTTGTTAAATGAAAAATGCTTATGAAATGATTTTTCCATTAATTCAAACTTAGTATTACAAATAGGATCTGTTTTACATATTTCTTTTTCTGTATTTTCAATACATCCACCTAGCATACCAGCTGTTTTACATCTATAAATATATGAAGGGATATTTACATTTTCACTTTGCGATATAAGAGGTTGTTTTATATTAAAGTAACTTACAATTTTATTACCTTGTGCAAGACCAACTAGATTTTTGTTATGCTTAAATCGCACAACACGAGGCTTACTTTCTTTATCACATGAAAAGAAGCCACTTTTAAAGTAGTTTGCATAAAACTGGTATTGTTGTTGATTAAGTTGACTTTTTAAGTTATCAAATTTCTCAAGCTGCACTTGTAACTTTTTTAATTGCTTTTGAACTACAGAGACTTCAAGTAAAGGCCTTTCAAGTTTTTGAGCTATACTTTGCTTGATTTTTATTATATCTTTTTCAGTTTTTTGTTGAATACCAGATTCTCTAATAACATAGCTTCTTAGCTCTTTGTATTTATTAGCTTTGATTTTCTCATAATTATTCATAAGGGCTTTAGTTGCATCAGCTCTTAGATATTTTCCTTGCTGAAGAAAATGTATGTATTTATCCATCTTCTTAGTTCGCATTCCATTTTCTATTTCTTTTAATTTCTGTTCTTTGGCCAGAAATTTGTTTTTCTTTTCTTGGGCCTTATATAGCTGTTCAATATTGCTTTTAATATCTTTTGTCTTTAAAAAATAGTGTGAGCTTTTAAGTTTCTTTTGGATTATTTCAATTTCTTTTACAATTTGATCTTTTCTTAATTGATCCGTCGTTAAAAAATTAGGATGTTTATAGTCTTTTATTAGTTGAACTTCTTTTTCAATATCCAAAAGACTGGATACGACTTTTGAGTTTGTACTTTCTATCGATAAGAGAGGCTTTTTATATATAGCAAAATTATCTTGTGCAAATATATTAAAGGTTAATATAAGTAGTACGAGAGATCTCATATCTCCCTTGTCGGGTATTTGATCAAAAACTTTAATTTTAATGTCTTTTTAGTGGCTTATCTTAGTAATCTTATTTTTAATAGAAAAAAGTAAGTGTATTATAAGCCCGCTTGTAAGACCTATAATTATAAACTGAGCGATTGATAAAAGATAATCTTTTATATGAAAATGGTGGCTAATAATTTCACCTCCAACTAAGAGCATTGCCATAATTCCTACAAAAGATAGAAGCTTCATTATTTTTGGCATAGATACTACAAGTAGTTTACCTGTTCCTATATATGATTTTTTTATTAAGTATATTCCAAAGTCGTCAACTTTAACTAAAAATGCCACAATACCATAGATAAGTAATGAGACAATAAATCCTATAATGGCTAAAGAGATGGACTGTTGTATTAATGGCCCAGTGAGTGTACTTTGAGCAATAACTAAAATTTCAATTGAAAGAACAAAGTCTGTTTTTATTGCACCAATAATTCTTTTTTTTACTTCATCTTGATTTAAGATATTACGTTTTTCTTTTTTTATATTTTTTTTATAAAAAAGTTTTTCTATTATTTTATGAGTTCCTTCATAAGCTAGATAAAAGCCTCCAAATAAAAGTATGAACTTTAAAACTATTGGAGCATAAAAATTAAGTAAAAGGATAAAGGGAATTATAATAATTTTATTTATTAGTGAGCCAAGAAAAATCTTAATTACAGTTGGTATTTCTTGCGATGGGCTAACCCCATCAACTTGACCGATATTTACTGCTAGATCATCTGTAATAATTCCACTGGTTTTCTTTAAAGCAACCTTAGTCAAAATAGATACGTCATCCATTAATAAAGCGATATCATCCAATAGTGAAAGTAAATTTGATCCCATTTTATAACCTTAATTTATATTCTCTTGTAGAAAATTAATTATAGCATTAATTATACTTTTTTGTAGATTAAGTACTTGAATTCTAAAAATAGATATAGCTGATTCTCAAGAACTGTATTAGTATAGTTTCTATGGAAGAAATAATAGAATCAATATTAGAAAAATCAACTTTTTCAAAAAAAGAAATATTTAAAAAAATCTTAAATAAGAGTCTTCATTATTATAATGATTCGACAAAGGAATCTTATTCTGAGCATAAAAGTATTATGTTTCGTTTTAGTATTTTATTTAAAGAGTTTTCATCTCTTATTAACGAAAAAGGTAAAAATAAGCAATATGAAGCAGGAGTGGAAGCTTTAAGAATTATTTGTGATGAAATAGCGATTGACTTAGAAGATAGTGAACTATTTATACTTTTTCATTTAAGAAATCTTGGAAAGTTTAGAAAAAAAGAAACAGATCTAAAGGATGAGCTTGATAAGTTATGGAAAACTTACCCTCATTATGAGTTAAGTTCTTCGGACTTTTCTTATACTTTAAAAAACTTAATGAGAGCTAAGTTTATTACATATAGAAGAGGGAACTTATACTTAAACCAGTCTGTTTTAGTACGATACCGAGTTACAGGAGTTTAGAAAACTCTATTTTTGTTCGATAAGTAAAATGATGAAAATTATTTTACTATTTTTACTATTTACTTACAGTTTATTTGCTCAGCCTAATTGTGCTCTTCTTTATCAAAAATGGAATGAAATAGATGGAGTTGTTGAAGAGGTCGATGCTTATTTGATTCCTGGGGCAAAAAACGTATTTACCTTTAAAGAGTATCAGTCAATTAAAACTTTAGATGATAATAGTATTATTTTAACAAAAAATTTTTTTAGAGAAAGTGGAATACCGATTCCTAAAAATGCAAAACCAATTAAAATAGGAACATATCATTATTATACCAAGAACTCTTTAAGTACTAGAGCAAGTAGAGGAAGTGGTAGAGGGCATATTCTTCTTGAGCAACCTAATAAGGGACGTATTATAGAGTTTAAAGGTTCAGGTACAAATGAGTTCTTTAGCAGTGTTAATTCAGGTATGTTTGATGTTAAGGACTATAGAAGAAATGGTTTAGCGGTAATGGATGAGCTAACCACTGAGATGATAATGGGAAGAATGTTTGAAAAACATGGAGTTCCAATTTCGATGTCATTTGAAATGAAGATGATGCCAGAGTTTATTCAAGATCTTGCTAAGACTAAAGGATATGATAAAGCAGCTGTTCAGATTTCAAGACAAATGAATATGGGAAGAGAGTCTTTGTATGGAGGATTAAAAGCTCCTGCTGAAGATAGAATGAAATTAATTGGCAAAATGTATTCAATTAATGGACAACTTGGCGCTATTAATCCTGAGAATATGACCTTTGGAGCTAAGCTTTTGGATTTAGGTCATACTAATGTAGGTTACCCTTTAACATCTGGTGCTTACAGATGTTTATTATGTAAAGAACTAGAAGGAAGTTCATGGGATAAAACTTTAGTAGGATTTTTTGATTATTATTTTGAAAATATTCCAAGCTATGCAAAGTTGAAATCTGTTTTGTTAAAGGATCAAGAGTATCGTGATATTATTAATAGGTTTAGAGCTTATAGAAGTAAAACGAAGCAACCCGATACTAAAGCATTATGGAATGAATTTACAAAAAATGAAAACATAAAGGGGTATTCTTATAGCGATGTCACGACATTTTTTAAATATGATGAGTTGTATGATAGTTTTGATTCTTGGAAAGTGAATATTGCAGATAAGCTTACAGGCAAAGAATCTGAAAATGAGCTTTTTAGAAAGTTTCTAAACAATAATTTTAGAAATGAAAATATTTCTTATTCTTTTAAGCTAAGTGAAAAAAATGCGAAGCTATTTTTAAAAGAACTGACTAGTCATTTGAATGTAAATAAACTGGATATAAATTTATCTCAAGAACAGTTAGATGCCATAGTATCTGTTATTAGAGAGGATTTAAGAATTTCTAGAAGTTGGACTGATGTAAGAGGTTTTGGTGAAAAGATCATTGGGATCAAGTTACCTAAGAATGTAGCTCCTGATAGATTAGCTTTTTCTTTTAAAAGTTTAATGCAAATTAGTGCTTTAAAATATCATTTGTCAGCAGCCGAGTTTAAACATCTCACTATGAGTATGAGAAATATGGTTAATAATAAAAATGTTAAAAACCTTAATATTATTTTAGGTTTATTTGATGAAATATATAAGGCCAAAAATTTAACAAAAAAAGAGACGTTAAAACTATTTGAAGAGTTTATACCTACTAATGTTATTCAATCGCAGGTTACTAAAACTCTGGCAAAAGCTAATAATCAGGCTGATGCAATAAAGTTGACTAGGCAATTAGTTGACACTTACACTAGACCAATCTTGGTATCTCCTAGAAATTATTATGATGAGCTTCTTAAGTTAGAGTCAAAAAAGACTGTTGTAAGAAAAAATCAATATATGAGTCATTAGACTTGTCTTATTGAGCTGACATTCATAGAATTAAATTACAGGATGTATTAAATGGTTAAATGGATTTTACCAGTTTTATTCACAACAAGCCTTTATGGTTTTGTTCCAAAATATAAATCTAACTTAGAAAAAGTAGAGCATAAATTCTTTTCTCTTGGATATGATGAAAGTATCGAAGGTGCTAGATGGACTTACCATCTTTTAACTAGTGAGCTTATTAATGGAAGCTTTAAAAGAGGAAGCTATTTTAAAGCAGATCCTAAGGTAAGTACTGGTAGTGCAAGTAAATATGATTATAAAGGCTCTGGTTACGATAGGGGACATTTAGTTCCAGCATCAGATATGAAGTTATCTAAAACATCCATGAAAGAATGTTTTTATATGAGTAATATGGCACCTCAAAGTCCTTCTTTAAATAGAGGAAGATGGAGAATGCTAGAAACAAAAGTTAGATACTTTGTAAAAAAATATGGAAAACTTCATGTTTTTACGGGGCCTGTTTTTACAAGTACTCATTACGAGTACATAAATGGTACTCATATCGCTATTGCGCCAATGTTTTATAAAGTTATTTATAGTCCTAAGTATAAAAAGGCCATTGCCTTTATAATGAAAAATCAAAAGCTTAAAAAGAAAGTTTTAGATTATGCTGTGAAAATAGATGAATTAGAAAACTTAACAGGAATTGATTTTTTACATGAGCTAAATGATTCTCTAGAAAACAAACTAGAGAATCAATTAGATAAAAAGTTTTGGACTATCTAAGATAACCTTCAATAAATAACTTATGTGAATTGATCAAAAGAGTATTATTCATAATCGATCTATCTAGATAAAGTAATTGTTTTGATAGTGGAGTGATACTTCCATCTTCACAAGATTTTTCATAAGAACTAAAAGCAAATAGATCACTCATTGAGTTATTATATATTTTATCAGCATACTCATCAGCAATATCATTTTGTTCTTTTTTAAGATCTACAAATAGATCGTAATCATCAGAATAAATAGTCTTTAAGTCCTCCACATGATCAACAATATATTTACAGAACTTTTGTTCATTTTCATCCTTTGCAAACTGAACTAATTTTTTATACATCGTATCAACTCCTGCATAGTTGAAAGTTTTTTTGTCTAAATTGAATTTTAGGGTACTTGCAAAGCTTGTGATAGAAATTGTTAGAAGGATAATTAGTTTCATTTTTGACCTCTTTTGATTATTTAGTTATTTTATCAAGGCCACGTAAATATCCAAAGAGTTTTAAAGGAGATCTATTATGTCGGACAATATTACAAAGAGTGTTCAAGAGTATTACGGTGAATCACTGCAATCAACTAATGATTTAAAAACAAATGCTTGTTGCACATTAGAAGCTCCTTCTGAATATATTATGAATGCCCTAAGAAAAGTTCATGACGACGTTCAAGCAAAATATTATGGCTGTGGTCTTGTTGTTCCAACAAACCTTAAAAATCAAAGAGTGTTAGATCTTGGAAGTGGTAGTGGAAGAGATTGTTATATTGTTGCTGATCTTGTTGGAGAAAGTGGAAAAGTTGTTGGGGTTGATATGACTCAAAACCAACTCGATGTAGCATTAAAATATGAAGAGCATCAAAAAGAAGTGTTCGGTTATCAAAATAAAAATACACAGTTTTTATTAGGAAATATTGAAAAACTAGAAGAGCTTAACTTTGAAAAAGAAAGCTTTGATATTATTATTTCAAACTGTGTTATCAACCTTGCTGTAAATAAACAAAAAGTTTTAAATGATGCTTATGCACTACTGTCTCAGGGCGGGGAGATGTACTTTAGTGATGTTTATTCAGATAGAAGGATCCCTGAAGAATTAGTAAAAGATGAAGTTCTTTATGGAGAGTGTTTAAGTGGAGCACTATATTGGAATGACTTTTTAACTATGGCAAAAAAAGCAGGGTTTGCAGATCCAAGATTTGTAGAATCTAAGCCCATTACAATTAACAATAAAGAGCTTGAAAAAAAATGCGAGGGGATTAACTTTTACTCTGTGACATATAGATTATTTAAACTAGATGAACTTGAAGCAGACTGTGAAGATTATGGGCAGGCTGTAAAGTATAAAGGAAATATTTTAGAAGCTCCAAATAAAATGTTCTTAGATGATCATCATGTTTTTGAAGCAGGTAGAATTGAAAAGGTATGTGGAAATACTTTTAATATGCTTAATCAAACAAGGTATAAAGAGAACTTTGAGTTCTATGGAGATATGTCTACTCACTACGGTATTTTTGAAGGCTGTGGTGGTAACGCTCCATTTGATACAAGCGCAAATGATTCAGTATCAACTCAAAGTTGTTGCTAATTAATACTTTATTTGGCATAAATATGTTTTTTCCGGAAATAAATTAGAGTAAGGAGTTAAAGATGGAAATCGTTAAAACTGAAGGTGATATCACAATCATCAAAAAAAGAAGTGGAAGATTTGGAGTTCAAGGTAAGAACAAAAAATGGATCAACGGTGATGAAAAAACTAAGATTCTAGCTGATGCAGGATTAATTAAAATCTCTGTTAAGCAAGAGGCTCCAGTAGAGGAAGCACCGGCAGAAGAAACTGCTGAAGCAGCTGCTGAAGAGGCTACAATCGATTCTTCTGCAGAGTAAAAACACAATTGTCGGGTACTTTTTAAGTACCCGTTTTTATTTCAAAATCCCATTTTTTGCCCAAAACCTTACCAACAGGTTTACAAAATGTGGTAATATTTGCCGATACAGATTCCATACAAATTAATCAGTTTCTAATGTTGTACGTTAGCTCATATTAAATCTTAGTAAATTAGACTGATTATTCTTTAAGAGTAAATTTATGTTTCATTTAAAGAGTGTATTAAAACTAAGCGTTTTATTAAGCGTACTTGTGTCTTGCGGAAATCCCGTAAAGATCATGAAAAAAGAAATCAAAAAAAGTGGTCATATTATGTTTGCCAATCCAATTGAGGATGCAAGCATTGGAACTATGATTGGTGGAACGCCAAAAAGACTTTCTTATATTACTGCATCTGATACGTGTTTTAATGATGATGGATTCGAAGGTCTTAAGCAATCTACAAGTGTTGATCTTCCATCTATTGCTAAAACAATAGAAGTTGGAGGAGAAGTTAAGTTTGATATGTTATCAGTTCTAACCAATGGTACATTATCAATCAAAGCTGGAGTAGGCTTTGATAAGGTGAGCTCTTTTGCTATTTCATTTGAAGATGTATCTATTGAATACTTTGATCTTGTTATGCTTGCTAGGTTTTATAATCATATGGACAGTGAGTGTAAATCATTTTTAAACGAGTTTGGTTTTGTTGCTCAGGCCCTAAAGGTTGGTAAGATGAAATTTGTTTTCTACGATAAAGTTGGTGGTGAAATTGATTTATCCCTAGGTGGAATTGCAGATATTATTGATCTTGGTATTGGCGTGGATTTTGAAGTAACCAATAACTATCAGCTTAATGTAAAGACTCCAAAATACATCGGATATCAAGTAGGAAGACTACTTGAGTCAGATAATGGTGTTTCTTTGTATAGAGCTTCAAAGGTGCGTGGAAACAAATTTATATTCGAAGATATTAGCTTATTTGATCGTTAGGGTGACACGGTTGGTCTAGAGTTTATACTTAAATAAACTAGAATTTAAGGACCAAACTAAAAGCGAGGTGTTAATTATGAAAAAGCTTAGTTTATTAATTTTAGTATTTGTTTTAGGTGCTTGTTCATCAAAGTATAAAAAAGATTATGAAATCGTTGATGCTAGTCATGATGATATCCCTGAATGGATTCAAGATGCAGATGAGTGGGCAAAAGATGAAGAAGAAGATGATTATGAAAAGTTTAAGTATTATTCTTTTACTACAGAGCCAAAAAACTCTAAGGTTACAGCTTGTGAGATTGCAAAGTTAAGAGCAAACTCTGAAGTTGCTAGTGAGCTTAGTCAGTTTATTAAGCATTCATTATCAACAACAAGTGCTGGGGATATCTTAGATAAAGATGACAAACTTGAAGAGTATATGGATGAAACTTTAGCTAAAGAAGTTAGATCTCATGTGGTTGGAGCTAGGACTCATAAGAAGTACTGGGAAAAAAGAAAGTTTGATAAAGAACTAGGAGCAAAAGATAACTTTGCTGGTTATTCTTGTAGCGTATTAGTTAAAATTTCAAATGATAATATGAAAAAAGCTTATAATATTGCTTTTAAGAAAATTAAAGCAAAAGCTATGAACAAAGCACTTAGAGCTAAAATTGAAAAAGTTCAAGGTGAGATTGAAAAAGAATTTTTATAAAATAGAATAATTTGTTTTATATAATAAAAAAGGAGCATTTATGGTGCTCCTTTTTTTTTATGCTTTATGATAGTTTGTTTAAGTAATGCCAATTATTGAATATCAAGATTCAGGTCAGGTTTGGATGTTAAAGAATGAAAAAAGGCTCACAAATTGTGAGCCTTTTTGAGTGTTATTTGTATTTTAATCTAGTGGTTTTAATAAGCCGTTGAAAGATTTTCCAGCTTTCTAACATCTTTATTTCCTAGGCGTGCAGTATTGTTATCAAAGATAACAGAAATAGTAGTATCGATATTTTCAAAACGACCTACATGATAATAGCTAACCTTATCTCCAACACATAGACCATCTAAACATGTTGAATCTATCTGAATCCCGATGTTTGATATATTTTTCACTCTTGATAGCCCACCATGAGAGATTCTTACCTTACCATTACTGTAAACAGCTACAATTTTACCGACAGTACGATCAAGCTGCCATCCATCATAGTAAGTTGCTAGTGAACCAATTTTAATTTCACTTGGTTTCAGATCTGAAGCGAAAGTCGATATACTTACTATTGCTAATAATCCAAATAATAATTTTTTCATAATTTAATCTCCAATTTAGTGGTCAAAAACCTAATGTTTTTAATATTTATAATGCTCATATTCTCCCAGACTTTGTGATCAAATTCATTATCAAAAGAAATATCTACATAGGGTGTCTATTTTTTCGACACTTTTTAAAGAGTCAAATTGATCTGTAATAAGATGAGGTTTCAAGTAATTTAGTATATTTAAATAAGTACAAATATTAAATATAAAACCTATTACTTGTTAACTTTCTTCAAATCTCGATAGAAGTTCTCATGAACAACAATCATCAACAATGTTCTTGATTCTTCATCCCATTCATATGTTAATAATAATTGTTGGGTAGAGGACTTGAATTTATATACAAAAACTCCAATCAGATCACCTTTTTTTCTTGGCCAATTGTTGGATTATCAATGATTATTCTGACAGCTTTATCAAGATCTACCTTTTGCTTTTTGCTGAGTTTTTTAATTTTTTTACTAAAAAGATTGGTTTGAAAAACTTTTATTTTCTTTTATCCCATACCTTAAGAACAGAATTCATACTCTGAAATTAGACCAGCATTAACTTCTTCTTTAGCAATTAAAATATCTTTTATTTCATTAAATGACATATCTGGGTTTACCTCAGATATTTTTCCAATTTTTGTCTAAAATTCAATTTGAGAAGATATAGAGCTGTTAAAAGACTTTGAATAAACTTCAGCTTCATTTACTAATTCTTCTGATATTTTAACAGCTCTACTCATATTAGGCTCCTTGTTAGTTTCAGTACAACACAAAAGGTTGCAAAGTGAACTCCGCGTTTATAGCCTATAAGCTAAATCAAAAGCCTCTTTAATAGCTCTTTTGGCATCCACTTGTTCAGCAAGCTTTGCTCCACCAATAATATGGCAGCTATCACCAAGCTCTTCTTTAAAATGGTTATAAAGCTTATTTTCACTAATCTGACCACTACATAAAACGATATTATCAACTTCAAGAAAGTGTGTTTTATCATCTTTAGTGTATTCAATTCCTTTAGGTGTGATCTTGCTATAACCAAGATCTCCAATAAAGTTTACTCCATACTTTTTAAGAGTTTGCCTGTGAATCCATCCTGTTGTCTTTCCAAGATTCTTTCCATGCTTAGAAGCCTTTCTTTGCATGAGAAAAACTTCTCTTTTAGGATCTTGTTTTTCAGGTTTTTTTAATCCACCAGCATTTTTAACATCTCTGTCCACACCCCAAAAATCATAGAAATTAAAGTCATCACTATGAGTAAGATACTCAGCGGTATCAAATCCAATTCCGCCAGCTCCAATAATAGCAACTTTTTTTCCAACTTCTTTTTTATGCTTTAATACATCTTCATAAGTTAGAACATTTGGAAGATCAACTCCTTCAAGCTTTGGAATATTTGGTTTTACTCCGGTTGTAAAAACAATATGATCAAATTTAAGCTCTTTTATTTTATCTACGTTTAGTTCAGTTTCTAAATGAACGTTGACCCCAAGAAGATCAATTTGGTTTTTAAAGTACCTTAGAGTTTCATAAAACTCTTCTTTACCTGGAATTCCAGCAGCTATATTAAACTGTCCACCAAGGATATTTGATTTTTCATAAAGATCTACGTTATGTCCAAGTCTTCTTGCTTCGATAGCAAAACTAATACCGGCTGGACCTGCTCCAACTACGACAATATCTTTAGCTTTAAAATCTTCTCTTTTTATATAATCTGTTTCATGACAAGCAATAGGGTTTACAAGACAACTTGCAATCTTATGTTGAAAAATATGATCAAGACAGGCTTGATTACAACCAATACATGTATTGATCTCATCTTCACGTCCTTCCTTAGATTTTTTTACTAAATGAGGGTCTGCTAAAAATGGTCTTGCCATGGAAACCATATCAGCTTGTCCATTAGATAAAATTTCTTCAGCTTTTTGAGGGCCGTTGATTCTATTTGTTGTAATCAAGGGAACAGATAAATGTTCTTTTAATTTTTCAGTAATAAAAGTAAAAGCACCTCTAGGTACACTTGTTGCAATGGTAGGAACTCTTGCTTCATGCCAACCAATACCAGTGTTAATAATATTAACTCCAAGTTTTTCAACTTCTTTTCCTAAATGAATAACTTCTTCAATAGTTGATCCTTCTTCAACTAGATCAAGCATAGATAATCTAAAAATAATAATAAAGTTTGTACCAGTTTCTTTTCTAACAGCTTCAACTATTTCTTTAGCAAATCTAATTCTATTTTCAAAAGATCCACCATATTCATCAGTTCGAGTGTTTGTTCTTTTACTTATAAATTGATTTATTAAGTATCCTTCACTTGCCATGATTTCAACTCCATCATAGCCAGCTTTTTGAGCAAGTTTTGCACTACGAGCAAAATCTTTAACCGTTCTTTTTACACCACGATTTGTTAAGGCCCAGGGAGTAAAAGGTGTGATAGGGGATTTTATTCTAGATGGGCCTACGTTAAAAGGACTATATCCATATCTTCCCGCATGAAGGATTTGCATACAAATTTTTGTATCATACTTATGAACTGCATCTGTGATAATTTTGTGATTCTTAACTTGCCATGGCCAAGCTAGGGATGCGGCTAGGGGTTGAGTTTTTCCTGCAAAGTTAGGAGATATTCCTCCTGTAACAATAATACCAACACCACCCTTTGCTCTTTGCTCATAATATTTGGCGGTTTTATAAAAACCATCTTTAGCTTCTTCAAGGCCAGTGTGCATAGAACCCATTAATGTTCTATTTTGAATAGTAGTAAAGCCTAGATCTAGAGGCTCAAATAAATGAGGATATTTACTCATAAGATATTCCCGTTATTGTATTGTAAGTCATATTAATTATAATGAAATTATGAACGTTTCACAAAAATATTTACCAATTATTAATGAGCTAAAACCTTTTATTTACACATATAGTGATAATCTGAAAAACTATAATACTCAGGTTCTTTCAGATCTTAAGATATTTGACCCTTTTAACCATGAACATAAGAACTTTTTTAAAAGAATAAGAACTTTAGATGGTTTATGTTTTGGAGGAGCTGATATGGGGATGGACCCATGGGTTATTCTTGATTGTGCCATCATGCCTGGGGCTATATTTGGATTTGGTATTGAATCAGCTCGGGCAAGTGATGAGGTATTGAGCTTATTTAGTCTTACAAAAGAAGATGTTTGCTTTATTCCTTTTTCAATATTTATTGCTATTCCTATGGGTAATAAAACTCATTGGTTTGCTCATAACTTATCAAGTTTAAATTCAAGGTTCACTAAACCTTATAAAGGTCTTGGATTGTTAACTAAGCTTTTTGGCATTAAGACTTTAAAGATTGAAAAACTTATTGGGGCCACTCAGTGGAATAATAGTTCTTTATATATTCATACCAAGTTATCGCCGCTAAAAGTGTTAAACCCTAAAAACCCTGTTCATACTCATAGCAATAGTTTTATCTATGAGTCAGTCTATGATGATAATTATCTAAACTCTATTTTAGAAGAAAATACAACTCTTTTAGATTTTGACTATGAAATAAGTAGTGAGGATGATTCTAAAATATCTATGCTTAATGAGTATGTAAAAGATGGTAAAACCATTACTATTGTTAATACTCCTATACGAGATGGAGCAGGGTTAAAGCTTCAGATTAAAGAGTCCTTTTAGGATTAATTAAAATACTTCCAAAGAAAGTTCCTGAAACCAGGGCAACGGCAACAATAATCATCTTAGATAGCTCGTTAATTCCCTCAATTGGGTTTTCATTGAACATAAACTCAATTCCTTTAAAACCAACACTTCCTGGAACTAATAGGATCAAACTAGGAAGTAAGATTGTTAATGCAGGCTTTTTTGTAACTCTTGAGAATATATTACTAAAAGCGGCGATAAAGCTTCCAGAGGTAAATGCGGCAATGGCATTTGTTGATATGTGATTCATGTATAATGAGCAAAAGAAAGTAAGTATACAGCCAAGAGCTATCCAAAGATATTCTTGTTTTCTTGCTTGAAAGTTAATCATAAATCCTAGAGCACTTAGTAAAAGTGCAAATATATATTGGATTATAGAAAGTTCATTTGTTCTGGGCTCTGTAATAGTTAGCCCAAGTTTACTTGTAAATATATGAGCAAGATAAACTCCAAAAGTGATCTTTAAAAGAATCATTATAGAACCAAGTAGTCTTGCAGTACCAGAAGTGAGATTATTTGATGCAAGCTCACCAACTGCCATTGTTAACATCAGACCTGGTATTAATGTAATGATGGCTGATAGAGAAATAATTTGTGGATGAAGAGTCATATCAAAGTTAGAACATATATAGATGGATAAGAATGTAACAACAAAAGATGCTATCGCCTCATAGATTGAACTAACTCTTTCAAGCTTAACTGTATTGGCAAAAAATCCCACAAAAAAACTAAAAAAACCTGAAATTAAAGCATCATAAATATTTCCACCTAAGTAGAGTGAAATACAAAAAGCAATAAGAACATATGAGATATTGACTAAGTGTGACCCGTATAATGGATTGTAGTTTATAATTTTTTGAATTCTAGCCGAGCCTTTATGAACACCAATCTTTTGATCTAAAACATCATCAACAACTTGATCTACAAGTAAAAGCTTAGATAAGTTTACTTTTCCAACATCTAGTCTTTTAAGTCTTGTCTCTTCAATTTGATTATTTACCTTAAAGCAGGCAAAGATACCTGTTGGAGTTGAAAAGAAATCTCCACTAATACCAAGAATATTTGCTGTTAAAACAAGGGCTTTTTCAACACGATCAGAGCTTGCTCCATATCTATGCAAGGAAGTTCCCATAAGCATTAAAAATGATATTTTCTGTTTTAAATTAGCCGGCTTCATGTTAATTATTATACCTTAAAATGGGATTTATTTATAGACTATTATGAACAACTCTAAAATTGTTACTACAAATCAAAAAGGTATTCACGAGAATCTTCAAAAGGTTTTATCTCGCTATGATCTAAATAATTATCAAAGGCCCATTAGTTCTTATTCGTTAGATACATTTAAACAGATTAAAAAATTTGTTGGGACGGATAAGTTTATATTAGACCTTGGCTGTGGTGTTGGTCAAAGCTCTTTTGAGCTAAAAAAGGTTTATCCAAATTATAAAATTGTAGGGATTGATAAATCCATTAAAAGGCTTAATAAAAATAACGACTATGAGACGGTAGATGATATTTTGCTTGTAAGAGCAGAATTATTAGATCTTATCCCTAAGCTTATGGATTTATCTGATCAGATTGTTGTGACATATATCTTATATCCAAATCCATGGCCAAAGAGCATTCATTATAAAAGAAGATTTCACTTTAACCCTGTTATGCCATTTATTTGTGAACTTAGTGAGCATATTGTTCTTAGATCTAATTGGAAACTATATTTAGAAGAATTTAGTGCTGCTTATCTGTTTCTTAAACAAAAAAATAGTGATGTAAAAGAAGTACAAATAAAAAGGGAGTATCTAACTCCCTTTGAAAAAAAATACCACCAAAGTGGACAAAAAATTTATGAACTTGAGATTAAATAAAATTATATTTTAATTCTAAAGAAGCTAATCCTGATGAAATTTCTTCTTGTAGCTTAGCTTTTTTATTATCTCTTCTTTTACAATATCTTCTACCGTTTTGTAATGTTTTACTTGCATCTTTATAAGCTGTTTTAGCATTATTAAGGTTGTTTTTAATTTGTTTTGCAAGCTTCTTAACAGTATTTGTATCTTTATTAATAATTGCTTTTTCATGATCATAAAAA
This sequence comes from Bacteriovoracaceae bacterium, assembly GCA_025210745.1. Lineage (GTDB taxonomy): Bacteria > Bdellovibrionota > Bacteriovoracia > Bacteriovoracales > Bacteriovoracaceae > CAKZJW01. The sequence continues at coordinate 38,473 of JAOARC010000047.1, read as the reverse complement.
AGGTTTGTAGCATTGATTTCATAGTTTTGGGCTGTTGACATATAGAATCCAACATTTTTTAAAAGCTTACTACATACACCATTTTCATTAGCAAAAATACTAGTCATCATAAGTAGTGAAAAAGCTAAAACCTTCATAATATCTCCTAATAATTTGATAAGTGTTTGATATCATGGCTTGGTTTGTTGAGAAATAAATTTGAAAATTATTCATAGAGTTTATTTAGCTAAGTAATTGAATTTACATATCGTTTTAAAGTCATTATGTTTAGGTATGTCACAAATTATAAATGGTTTTATTTTAACAAATAGGTGGACTTCCTATAAAGGAAAAGGTGCTGTAGAGCTCTTTGTAAAGTGTGGGCTTGAGTGTGTAAGACTTATTTTTACTAATGAAGCCTTTACTTTATTTGTATCAAAAGATGAAAATCTTAATTCCTCACTCTTTGATAAAGAAAAGCCAACGAATCTAAAGACGTTTAATGGACAACTTGTTAAAGCGTTATACTGTAATGAACAAGATAAGTTTTTAAAGTTAAAAGAATCTTTATCGGATAAAGGGATAAGATCCTATGAAAATGATATCTGGCCAAATGATAGATTCTTAATGGAAAGATTTATTTTTGGTGATGTTTTAATTCAAGGTGAGTTTGAAATAAAAAATCAAATTAAGACATATATAAATCCAAATATAAAAGCAGCTCCAAAAGCTAGTTTTCAATTTAATATTTTAAGCTTTGATATAGAGACTGGTGTTGATGGAAGCGTTTACTCAATAGGTGCTTGCTATTACGGGGCAAAATCAAAAGATAAAGTCTATATGAGAACTAATATACCTTCAGATAACCAAGGTTATATTGAGTACTTTTTAAGTGAAAAAGAAATGATTGAAAAGTTTCTTATGGACTTTCATCAAATGGATCCAGATGTCATTATCGGATGGCATGTCGTTGGGTTTGATCTTCGTTTTTTAATAGAAAGATCTTATAAACTTGGTATTGAGTTTAATTTATCTCGTGCTAATGCAAAGATGAACACTAGAGAAAGTGCAAATGCTTTTTATGTAGATATTCCAGGAAGAGTTGTCATTGATGGACCTAAAGCTTTAAAGTCCATGTTCTTAAGTTTTGAAAACTTTAAATTAGAAACAGTTGCCACAAGTATCTTAGGAGCTTCAAAGGATATAGCATCTGATGGTGGTAAGGTTTCTGAGATCGAAAGAAGGTTTAGAGAAGATAAAGTCTCTTTGGCAAAATATAACTTATTGGACTGTACTTTAGTTCGAGATATATATAATAAGATTAATGTTATTGATTTTCATATTGAAAGAACCAGAAATAGTGGGCTTTTATTTGATAAATTAGGTATTTCAACCGCTGAATTTGATTTTCATTATCTTCCAAAGCTTCACCGAAAAGGATATGTAGCTCCTAATAGTTCTGAATTTGATAGGGACGCTATGAGTACTGGAGGATATGTTTTAGAGCCAAAGGTTGGTGTTTTTAATAATGTGGGAATTTTTGATTTTAAAAGTTTATACCCATCAATTATTAGAACATTTAAGATCGATCCACTATCTTTAGTTGAATCTAATATTAATCCAATTTTAAATCCATTTGATCAGGCATTTTCTAGTACAAATCATATCTTACCAGATATTATTAAAGAACTTTTAGATAAAAGAGCTGTCGCTAAAAAAGAACAAAATGAATCTTTATCTATGGCCATAAAAATCTTGATGAATAGTTTTTATGGAGTAATGGGCTCTACAAGATCACGATTTTATCATGCCACTTTGCCTAGTGCTATAACGCAAATTGGTCAGTGGATTATTAAAACGACCATTGCATATTTTGAATCTTTAGGCCTTGAAGTCCTTTATGGAGATACGGACTCAATATTTATTAGATTAGATATGAGTAGAAAACCACAGGATCTTGTTAAGCAGACAAATACATACTTAAATAAGCTTTTAATGGATAAATATAAAGTTGAGTCCTTTTTAGAATTAGAGTTTGAAAAATCTTATCCCAAACTATTTTTTGGAGCAACAAGAGATGGAGCTAGTGGGGCAAAGAAAAAGTATGCGGCTTGGGATGGACAGGATGTGCATTTTAAGGGAATGGAATCGGTTAGAAGTGATTGGACAAAACTAGCAAAAGATTTTCAAAAGGCCATATTTGTAAATTACTTTCAAGATAAACCTCTAGAAGAATTTATAAAAAACTATGTTGGGGAGCTTAAAGCTGGTTTTTATGATGATAAGCTTGTTTATAAAAAACGATTAACTAAAAGAATTGAAGAATATACTAAAAATATTCCAGTTCATGTAAGAGCTGCAAAGTTAATTAATCACACAGGTCCATACAGGTTAAAGGAAGTTTCCTACTGTATGACGACAAATGGACCAATACCAATTGAAAATGATCCTAAAGGTTTTGATTATGAACATTATATTGAAAAACAAATAAAGCCTATTGCTGATCAAGTTTTAATGTCTATTGGAACGAGCTATGATGACCTTTTTTCTGGAAAACAATTGGCATTTTTCTAAATAACAAAGCCCCATCTATGATAAAATGGGGCTTCTTATTTAGTTTCTCGAGTTTCTTCTATTTCTTCGTCTTTGCTCTCTTTCTTTTTTTCTTTGTTCTTTTTCTAGAGCTCTCTTCTTTGCTCTTTTAGCTCTTTGTTTTTCTTTGTCCTTTTTCTTTTCAATCTTATCTTTATTCTTTTCGTATTCTTTTTGATCGTACTCTTTTTTCCAAATTTCCTTATATTCTCTTCCAAAGGCTTGTTTTCTTGCGATCCAAACCTGTTCCATATTAAACTTATCCATTATATAAGCTTCGCCAGCAATTCTCTTTGATGATAATTCATCTTCATATGGTCTAGAGTACTGCCCATAGTTTAATAGTCTTAACTGAGGTACTCCCCAATAGTATTGGCTAACTTCTTGAATATAGCACCAAGCTTTTGTTTGACCAAAGTCTAGCTCTTCAATACTATCAATTTTCTTACATTGAATATGAGCAGCATAATTCAAATTTCTTTTTACTTTTTTGAGCAAGCTTTTAGCATTTTTTAATTGATAAGATACAGAATTTTTTATAGCAGTTGTTTTTACTTTACTTAATTCTTCTTTTAAAAAAGAAATAGTTCTTTCTAATTGTTCTATTTTCTTTGGTTTTTGCTTTTTTAGCTCAGAATCAGTTACACCAAAATATATCATTTCTTCTTTTACTTCTTGTAACTTCTTTTTAATTTTAAGTCTTTTTTCAAAGTAAAAGTCTCCTTCTGGGTCAAGACTTTTAAGGTCTTGATTAAGCTCAGATCTTTTTTTATCAAGTTTAATTCTCTTTTCTACAAGTTTACTTGTTCCTGCTCCAAGAAATTTTTCTTCCCACATTTTTTTTGTAATAGGTGTGTGAAGCCAAGATCCAAAGCCTTTATCAAAGACAATATCCTCACCTTCAACATTATAAACGGGTGCAATATGAAATCCCCACTTTGCACTAAGCTCTTGATTGTATTTATATGAATAGTGAATTAGAATTTTTTTTCCCTTAAAACCAAACTTTTTTTCTGTATCATAAGTCCAGCTTTGAGCCCTATTAAAACACTCACTTTTTTTAATAAAGCTTGTTTTCATATTTTTCCAAACTTGTTCAGCATCAGAAATTGATATATTTGTTGTTTGATAGCCAGATAGAGGGCTTACCTGGGCCATTGCTCCATAGCAAAGAAAGAGTGATGAAATTAATAGTTTCTTATTCATAGAAGTCTCCCTAAAATACGTAATTTATCATAGCTTTATCACACTACGTCATAAAAGTAGTGTGCTTTTTGTGCTTTGTGTAATTTTTTTATAGAGTATTACTTTTTTCATGTAATGATTTCAAATACTTGTATTTAAATTGAAAAAGGATACTTTGCCAGTATTATTACTTTTTATAGTTAGATACAAGGGTTCGCTTATATGCAATGGCTGATGATGCTACTTTTAGGGATGACTTCTTTACTTGCTAAGGAGCATGTTATTTATGGAGTAGATAGTAGGATAGATATATATAAAGTAAAAGATGCTAGGGTTAAGAAGAACTCTTTATCCGTAGCGGCGAGGTTTTATAAAGATGATGTTTTGTTTTCCTCAAATAATACGGCAAAGATTTTAAATATCCGTAGCCTTAGCTCTAAAGACTTTGGCAATATATGTTCTTTTGAAAAGTATGCTTCTCAGCCGGCAATATCTGATTGTACGGGCTTTATGATTGCTGATGATATAATGTTAACAGCTGCTCATTGTATTCAGGAAAAAGAGGGGACTGTTCATTTAGAAAACACGCCATTATGCAAAGACTCATTATGGGTTTTTAATTATGAATATAGTAAAAAAGAAAAAATTAATCTTACGGCAATTCCTGCAAAAAATATATATGAGTGTAGTAGAGTTCTATATGGTCATTTGGACTATCAAAAAGATTTTGCAATTATAAAGTTAAAACGCAAAGTTGCTCATACTTATATAACAAAACTTAGCTACGATTTTAATTATCTTAATAAAACAGAGCTTTATAATATTAGTCATCCCTCTGGACTACCTAAGAAATATATAAAAGGTGCTAAGATATTAAAAACGAGTGAAAACTTTTTTATGGCAAATGTCGATACTTATGGTGGAAGCTCTGGTTCTCCTATTTTCAGTAAAAAAAATCATGATGTATTAGGTTTGCTTTTTGCTGGAAAACAGGATTATGTTTATAATGTTACAAAAGGGTGTTTTGAATCTAATAAATGTAATAATCAAGGACAAAACTGTACTGATGACTCAGAAGAAGGTAGGCAAGAGCTTATCTTAAAATCTGAAGTTATTATTGATCAGTTATATCAGTTGTCATTGTAAGGCATTTTTAACATTTACCACACTTTTTGATTGAATAAATCCATCCAAGTCACTGCTATAAACGCCAGTGTTTAATATGAGTTCTCTTATTTGCAAATAAGTATAGTTAGGATATTTACTTTTGATTAGGGCTGCTAGGCCGGAGACAATTGGTGTGGCCATACTTGTTCCCATTTTATTTGTATAAGCATGGCTATCTTCATTACATGGTCCATTGCAGTAGGGAATATCTGTTGAAAGAAGTCCTCCTGTGAAACTATCTCCACCTGGTGCTGCTATATGCACAGTATTTTGCCCAAAGTTAGAATAGCTAGTTAATCTGTTAAAACTATTAACAGCACCAACTGATATAACATTATTACTATTAATATTAGCTGGGTAAACAGGAGCAGCATCATTACAATCTCCCACGCCATCAGATCCGCCATTTCCACTTGCTGTGATCATTAGAGTATTATGAGATTTGCCACTAACAACAACGTTAATTAGATTTTGAACATCAGAAGTAATTGTAGAAACGTTTCCTCCAAGAGATAAATTAATAATATCAGCATTCATATCAATAGCATAAAGAATACCTTGAGCGATAGTTCCAAGATCTCCTGATCCTTGTGAGTTTAAAACCTTAATAGGTAGAATTTTAGCTTTTGGTGCGATACCTCCTAAAGTACCTGCCGCAAGTCCTGCAACATGAGTTCCATGTCCATTATCATCAATAGGGTATGCATCATTATTATAAAAATCCCATCCAGCATAATCATCTACTAAACCATTGCCATCATTATCAATATGATCAGCATTTGATCCATGAGACTCGCTTGGATTTGTTTTAATATTTGGACTTAAGTGAGGGTGGTTATAGTAAACACCTGTGTCTACAATAGCAATTGTTACACCTTGACCTTGGTATTGGCCTAAGCTTGCAGCTTCTATTTGAGATAAATGATCAAAGTAGTTTGCACTTTGCGAATTTCTGTAAGAAGGAGTGTGAGCACCATAAAAGGGTGTATTAGAAACACTAGATGCTGCAAATTGATCGGACTTTACAACAGGTTTATCGTAAACAATATTTTGAGTTAATTTTGCTTTAGGTAGAAGTTTTTTAAGCTCTTTAGATGAGATACCAACAAATTCAATAAGCTTAGCTTTTTTATTAATAACTCTGTATTTGAAACCATGAGTAGTTGCTAAAGACTGAGCAACTTCCTTTGTTGTACAGCTAGCAATTATACCCGCTTGGTTTTGTGATTGTGGAGCTCCCTGAATTTGCGCCAATTCCTTACCACAAGAAGCTAATAAAGCGCTCATTATGACTAACAGTGAAATCCTTTTCATATTATTCCCTTTATGACCCATTCCTTGAGTCATGCCTATATATACGCAATGAGCGTGCCAGCTAGTTTTTGTATAATATTAAGCACTTAGTTGATGGCAGCGTGTCATTAGTGTCAGCTTGGCATACTTTCTTGGCCCTATTATATTGTTATTTATGAAAAAAATTACGATAACAGGCGCTAAAGTACATAATCTTAAAAATATAGATGTTGAAATCCCTAGAAACTCACTAACTGTTATTACAGGACCAAGTGGAAGTGGAAAATCCTCACTAGCTTTTGATACATTATATGCAGAAGGACAAAGAAGATATATTGAATCTTTATCATCTTATGCAAGACAATTCTTAGGACAAATGGAAGCTCCTGAAGTTGAAAGTATCACAGGTCTTAGCCCTGCTATTGCAATTGATCAAAAAAGTACGTCTAAAAATCCAAGATCAACAGTGGGAACAATTACAGAAATTTATGATTATCTAAGAGTGTTTTATGCAAGACTTGGAACAGCTCACTGTCCTATCAGTGGTGAGGTTTTAGAATCACAAAGTGCTTCTGATATAGTAAAAAGAATTTTAAAGCATCCTGAAAAGTCAAAGGTCCAAATTTTAGCTCCTGTTCTTATTAATCAAAAAGGTGAACATAAAGAACTTTTAGGAAAGTTTCAATCATTAGGTTTTTCAAGAGTAAGAGCCAATGGAGAAATTTTAACTTTAGATGATTCAGTTAAGTTATATAAAACTAAGAAAAATAATTTAGACATTGTTATAGATAGAATCGTTATAAAGCCTGGTATTAAAGGAAGGCTTAATGATTCGGTGGAACAAGCTTTAAAGTTTGGAGAAGGAAACCTTATTGCTCTTATTGGTAAAGAAGAGTTTTTCTTTTCCGAGCATTTATATAGTCACAAAAGTGGTAAAAGTTATAGGCCATTAGAGCCAAGATTATTTTCGTTTAATTCACCAATTGGAGCTTGTTCAACTTGTAATGGCTTAGGTGTAAGTAAAGTTTTTGATAGAACAAAATATATAAGTTCAACTGAACTATCTATAAAAGAAGGTGCTATTTTGCCACTTGGAAAAAATGGTGGTTTTTACTACACGATGGTTAAATCCATACTTGAAGAAGAGGGTGTAAAGGAAACAACTCCCATTGATAAATGGCCAGCTAAAGTAAAAAAAATAATTTTTGAAGGAAGTACAAAGGTTTATAAATACACATTTAAGTCTTCTAATGCTGCCTATGAGTTTAATAAAGCTTTTCCTGGTTTAGATAAATGGTTAAATAAAAGGTATCTTGAAAGTTCATCAGATTCAGTTAGATCGAATCTAGAACAATATATGATGATTGAAACATGCCCAGATTGTGATGGGATGAGATTAAATGATTATGCTAGACACGTTGAAGTTAATGGTAAGGGAATTATGGATGTCTCAAGTATGTCCATTGAAAATGCTTATGCTTTCTTTCAAAAGCTAAAATTTAAGAAACATCAAAAAATCATTGCTGAAAAATTATTAAAAGAAATAAATAATAGACTAAAGTTTTTAGTTGATGTGGGATTAACTTATCTAACTTTAAATAGAAGTAGTGCAACCCTTTCGGGGGGAGAGTCTCAAAGAATAAGACTTGCTACTCAGATTGGTTCTGCTTTATCTGGAGTTCTCTATGTTTTAGATGAGCCAAGTATTGGTCTTCATCAAAAAGATAATGATAAGTTAATTGAAACATTAAAATCGTTAAGAGATCTTGGAAATACAGTAGTTGTTGTTGAACATGATGAAGATACCATGAAGGCGGCTGATTATCTTATTGATATAGGCCCTGGAGCTGGTGTTCACGGCGGACATATTATTAGTAGTGGTAAAATGTCAGTTGTTAAAAAGTCCGATTCAATAACAGGTAAATATTTAAGTAAAAAATTAAAAATTGAAGTACCTAAAAAAAGAAGAAAATCCATTGGTGAGATTTCATTAAAAGGTGTCTCTAAAAATAATTTAGATAATTTAGATGTAGATTTTCCACTAGGTGTTATGTGTTTAGTTTCAGGTGTTAGTGGTTCAGGTAAATCTACGTTAATTCATAATGCATTAGTTCCTGCTGTTAAAGCTAGCTTTAGCAAAGTTCCTCCTGCTAAAAAATGTTATAAAACATGTAAACTTACTAGCAAGGTGGATCAGATTATAGAAATTGATCAATCTCCAATTGGAAGAACACCAAAATCAAATCCAGCAACTTATACAAAACTTTTTGATCAGATTAGAATTCTTTATGCCGGTACTAATGAATCCAAAATTAGAGGGTATAAGCAAGGTCGCTTTAGCTTTAATGTAAAGGGCGGAAGATGTGAGACCTGTGAAGGAAATGGTGTTATTAAAGTTGAGATGAACTTTTTGCCAGATGTTTATATTACATGCTCTTCTTGTAATGGAAAAAGATATAATGATGAAACTTTAAATGTTTTATACAAAGGAAAGAGCATTGCTGATGTTCTTGGTATGAGCGTTGATGAAGCAAAGGACTTTTTTGAGCACCATAAAAAAATAAATAGAATCTTAAGTACTCTTCAAAGTGTAGGGCTTGGATATTTAAAATTAGGACAATCTTCAACCACATTATCTGGAGGGGAAGCCCAAAGATTAAAGCTATCAAGAGAGCTTTCTAAGTCTACTAAGGGACATTGTCTTTATATACTAGATGAGCCAACAACAGGGCTGCATTTTAAAGATGTACAGGTTCTTTTAGATGCAATGAGTGATCTTGTTGATAAGGGACATAGTATGATTGTTATTGAGCATAATCTTGATGTGATAAAGTCAGCAGATCATATTATTGATCTTGGACCAGGTGGTGGTGTTCATGGTGGTAAAGTTGTAAGCCAGGGAACTCCGCAAAAGGTCGCTAAGAGTAAAAAGTCTTTTACAGCTGGGTACTTAAAAGGAATGCTTGATTAATGTCTGATTATTATCAAATAGCAGTTAATTTTCCAAAAAAAGAATCAATCTTAACTTATAAAAGCGACTTTACTTTATTAAGTGGTGATATGGTCGAAGTTCCTTTGGGTAGAAGAAAGAGTCAAGGAATCGTTCTTGGTCAAAGTACTGGTGATCAAATAGGAGCACTTGATAAAGATAAAATTAAAAGCGTTGATTCAAGAGTGAAAGGTTCTCTTGCAGTAGGTGAAAATGAATTAGAGCTATATAAGTGGATGTCTAAGTACTATCATTATAGTCTTGGAAAACTTATTTTTGATTGCCTTCCTAAGATGATGAAAAGGCCTAAGAAAATAGAATTTAATTTAGGAAAGAAAAAAGAGCTACCATTTTCACTAAATGATGAGCAAATTGAGGTTGTAACTTCTATTTCTAATGATCTTAAAAATGGGTTTAATCGTCATTACATACATGGTGTAACTGGATCTGGAAAATCCATTGTCTTTTTACAACTAATTAAAGAAGTTATCGATAGTGGAAAGAGTGCACAGTTTTTGTTACCAGAGATAAACTTAACACCTCAGTTTACAAATATGTTCTCTGAATACTTAGGGGTAAAAGTATATTCTTATCACAGTGCTATTACTCCTTCTGAAAAATATACGATTTGGAAGGCTTTAAAAGAATCAGATGAACCCGTTTTAGTTATGGGAGTTAGAAGTTCTATCTTTTTACCTATTCAAAACTTAGGGCTTGTTATTGTTGATGAAGAGCATGATAGTTCATTTAAGCAAAACGATAGATGTACTTATAATGCTAGAGATATTGCTGTAAAAAAAGCTCAGATAAATAATTGTACAGTCTTGATGGGAAGTGCAACACCAAGCGTTGAAAACTTTTTTTCATTTAATGATGATGATCCATCAAAAAAGTATTATCAGCTAACAAAAAGAGCTGCTTCAAGTAATTTTGCAAAAATTGAAATCGTAGATACAAAGATTAAAAATGATAAGGAACTTGCTGAAGATATATGGCCACTTCATCCAAAATCATTAGAACAAATTCAAGAGCGTTTAGATAAAGGTGAGCAAGTTATCGTCTTTATAAATAAGCTTGGATATTCAAGTTATATTCAGTGCCGATCCTGTGGATACCAATTTGTTAATGAAAACTGTGGATGTGAAAATAACTTAAGATTTTTTAAGGCCAAAAATATTCTAAGTTGTTCACACTGTGAGTACAAAGTTAAAAAACCGGATCAATGTCCCCATTGTGGTAACTTAACACTTATTAATAAAGGATACGGTACTGAAAAGGTTCAAACTTTACTAAGCTCTTTATTTCCAAATAATAAAATTGATCGATTCGATAGAGATGAAATCAAAAATATGAAAGAGCTTACAACGAAGCTAGATGACTTTAATGCTGGCAAAATTGATGTACTGGTTGGAACTCAGATGATTGCTAAGGGACATAACTTTAAAAATGTAAATCTTGTAGTAATGTTAGGTATTGATTCCATGTTAAATTATGCTGACTTTAGAGCAAGTGAAAAAGCTTATGCTTTATGTGAGCAAGTTGCGGGAAGATCTGGAAGATATAGTGATACTGGAAAAGTTATTATTCAAACAATGAATCCTGATCATCCTATTTTTGAATATGTCGGTTCAAAGAATATAGAAGAGTTTTATAAAGAAGAAATTAAGCTTAGGCAGTTTTGTTATTGTCCTCCTTTTAGTAAGCTTGCAATGATTTATTTTTCATCTCGTTTTAGAGATAAACTTATTGGTGTTATTAGCGATGTTTCAAGAAAGCTTCAATCTGTTTCCATGGAATACTTTGATAGTGTAAAAGTTTATGGGCCAGCACCTTTAATGATAGAAAAAAAAGCAAACCAATTTACTTGGGCGATAATGTTAAAAAGCGATGATCTTAATCAACTACATAACTTGATAAGTTCATTTGAAGATAATTATCAGGTAATAAGCGGTATTAACGTAAAAGTTGATATTGATGCACAAACAACTTTATAAAATATTAAATAAGTTTTAGTATTTTCATTCTTTTTTTTTAACAGTTGATAAAATCTTGAGGTATTATAAAATAATGTTATGAAAAAAGCTCCTATACTTAAAGATGAAGAAGAAAGATTAGAACAATTAAGAAAATATATGGTTTTAGATACGGGGCCTGAAAAATCTTTTGATGAGATTACAAAACTTGCATCAATGATCTGCGACTGTAATATTTCTCTTGTAAGTCTTGTCGATGACAATAGGCAGTGGTTTAAGTCCTCTTTTGGATTAGGTGCCAAGCAAACACCTAGAGATATTTCTTATTGTGGTCATGCAATTGAAACAGATGATATTTTTATTATAGAGGACTCCGAGTTGGATGAAAGGTTTTGTGATAATCCACTTTTTACAGGTGAACCTCATGTAAGGTTTTATGCTGGTATGCCTCTTGTTGCTCCTAATGGAAAAAAAATTGGAACCTTGTGTGTAATAGATAATAAAGCCAAGAAATTAAACGATCTTCAAATAAAAACACTTAAAACTCTTGCTAATAATGTGATTAACTTATTAGAGCTAAGATTAAAAAATATGCAGTTATATGAAGTTTCTAGCAATTATAGAGATAAAGCAGCATTACTTGATTTTGCATTAGATGGAACTAATCTTGGTGTGTGGAATTGGAACTTATCTGATAATTCGGTGACTTTTGATGAAAGATGGGCCCAAATGCTTGGACTTAATATAGATGAAGTTCAAATGCATTTAGACACTTGGAAAACAAGAGTACACCCGGATGATATCGACAATTGTTATATTGATATTCAAAGTTACCTCGATGGTAAAACAGATAGATATGAAAATATTCACCGAATGAAACATGCGGATGGAAGTTGGGTCTATATTTTAGATAGAGGAAAAATATCAAAGTATGATGCAGATGGAAACCCTCTTATTTTTACAGGAACTCATCAGGATATAACGCAATCAGAGGCTTATAAAAAGAAGTTATCTTTATTTTTTGAAAAATCTACTTTTGGATATGCCTTTTGTAAGATGGATGGAACTTTATTAGAGGTTAATAAAGCTTATGAACAAATTACGGGATATAACTTTGATGAATTAAAAAAACTGACTTATTGGGATTTAACACCTAAAGAATATGAAGATGAGGAACAACTTCAATTAGATTCTTTGGAGACAAAGGGAAGATATGGACCTTATAAAAAAGAATATATTAGAAAGGATGGAACTCGTATACCTGTAGAATTAAATGGCTTTGTTGTTGAAGATTATGATGGGGTAGATGGGATTTGGTCTATTGTTGAAGATATTACTGAAAAAAATGAACTAGAAGCAAAACTTCACTATTCTAGAAAAATGGCAGCAATAGGAGAACTTGCAGCTGGTGTAGGACATGAAATAAACAACCCTCTTACCATTATTGATGGATATCTGACTATTATTGATAGTAAGGTTAAAGATGACTCTGTAAAAAAACTTACTGAAAAAATAAAAGTTGCTTCAAATAGAATAGCTAAAATTGTTGCAAATCTAAGAACTTTTTCGAGAAATAAAAATAATAATGAAACCTTTTGTGTCGATATAGCAATAGATGAATCGGTTGAAATGTTTAAGGATATATATGCTAGAGATGGGATCGATTTAAATTTAATTTATGAAGATAAAGATCTTTATATTAATTCTGACAGAGGTGAGTTTCAACAAGTTTTTGTAAATCTTATTTCTAATGCAAAGGATGTTGCTGCAAATAGTGAGTTAAAAAAAATAGATGTCTCTTTAAAAAAAGAAAATGAACATGTTCTTGTTCAAGTAAAAGATTATGGTGATGGTATTGATGATGAACTTAAAGATAAAATTTTTGAGCCATTTTTTACTACAAAAGGACCAACCGAGGGAACAGGTATTGGTCTTTCATTAGCTTTAAGTATTATACAAGATTATGGTGGAGATTTATACTTTAAAAATAACTCTAGTACTCAAGGAACTTCATTTTTTATAAAATTTCCTTTGGCCTTAAAAGAAGCAAAGCAAGATCATAAAGTAGAATTACAAAGTACAAATAAGATAAAAAAGAAGATGAGTATCCTTGTTGTTGATGATGAAGAGGATATTCGGCAGCTATTAAAGTCAATGCTAGATGAAATGAAGATGGATACTTTTACTGCTTCTAATGGAAAAGAAGCTTTAGAGTTAATAGAAAGTTCTGCTTGTGAGTTTGATATGATTATTTCTGATATGAAAATGCCCGAGATGAGAGGTGATATCATGTTTAGAGAGTTTCGTAAAAAGTATAACAACTCTAAAACAAAGCTTATTGCTATTACAGGTGGTATTAATATTAACTTTGAAGATGAAAAAAATGATATTGCAAAAATTATAGATGGCTTTCTTTATAAGCCTTTTAATTTTGGCAATATTGAAGATCTACTAAGAATGATAGAATAAAACTCATTTAATATCTTAAGTTTTTACTAACACTTTTTCATACTAAGTATCTGAAATCTAGTTAAAAATCAAAAAGTTAGCATTATGGAGAGTATTCTTATTAATATTCCTGTTAGAATGTTCGTATAGATACTTATATAAAGAGGTTTTAAATGAGTGCATATGATCAAAATTACTATGAATCAACTTTTACTTACAGAACTTTAGTTGTTGATGATGATAGTGGTGTAAGAGAAGTCGTTTGCGAAATGCTCAAAGAGTTAGGTATGAGTGTTATTGACGCTAAAGATGCAGATGAAGCATTAGAGATCTATGAGAAAAATCCTTTTAAAATAGATTTAATTATCTCAGATGTGAATATGCCGGGAATGGATGGCAAAAAACTATTGGAAAGAATTAATCATCTTGATCCAGACAATTCACCTCCCAAAATGGTTGTCATCACTGGAAATACGCAAGATGATATAAGTGAAAAGTATAATAGAATGAGAAATATAGTAAGTGGTTATTTATTTAAGCCCTTTAATATTGATCATCTTAAAGAGCTATTAAATACTATTTAATTTTGCTTTCCAGATATTCATCATAAGTAATATATTTATCTTCAATAAGTTTTCCATCTGTTCCAATATCAATAATTCTATTGGCAACAGTTTGGATAAACTCATGGTCATGAGATGTAAATAGAGTTGTACCTTTAAATCTGCACACACCTTCGTTTACTGCTGTAATACTTTCAAGGTCTAAGTGAGCTGTAGGTCCATCAAGAACAACAGCATTTGGTTTTTCAAGCATCATTCTCGAAAGAACACATCTTACTTTTTCTCCACCAGATAAAACATTTGTTTTCTTAAGGGCCTCTTCACCAGAAAAAAGCATCTTTCCTAAAAAACCTCTGATATATGTATCTGTTTGGTCTTCAGAAAATTGTTTTAACCAGTCGACAAGGTTGTACTCACCACTCATAAAGTAACTAGAGTTATCAGCTGGAAAGTATGATTTATTTATTGTGATTCCCCATTTAAATTCACCACTATCAGCTTGTTCTTCACCCATAAGAATTTTAAATAGAGTCGTAATTGCAACATCATTATCACTTAAAAAAGCAAGCTTATCACCTTTATTAATAGTAAAAGAAAGATTATCTAAAACTTTTTTTCCATCAATGGTTTTATTTATACCGTTTACAGATAAAACTTCTTTTCCAGCTTCACGGCTTTCTTCAAAGTGAACAAATGGATATTTTCTACTTGAAATTGGTAAGCTTCCAAGTTCAAGTTTTTCTAATTGTTTTTGTCTTGATGTGGCTTGCTTTGCTTTAGATGCATTGGCTGAGAACTTTGCAATAAAGTCTTTAAGCTCTTTTGCTTTTTGCTCATCTTTTTTCTTTTGATCAGATCTTAGTTGCTGAGCAAGTTCAGCCGACTTTCTCCAAAAGTCATAGTTACCAGAATAGATTTGAATTTTTCCAAAATCAAGATCTGCAATATGAGTACAAACTTGATTTAAAAAGTGTCTATCGTGGGAAACAACAATAACTGTATTTTGAAAATCATATAAAAAATTTTCTAACCATTTAATGGCCTTAATATCAAGATTGTTTGTAGGCTCATCTAATAGAAGAACATCTGGCTTTCCAAAAAGAGCACGTCCTAATAAGACTTTTACTTTCGCTGAAGTTGGAAGATCTTTCATTAGAGTATTATGTTGGTTTGTATTAATACCAAGACCAGATAACATGATTCCCGCATCACTTTCAGCTTCCCATCCATTCATCTCAGCAAATTCAGCTTCTAGTTCAGCTGACTTTATTCCATCTTCTTCAGTGAAGTCTTCTTTTGCGTAAAGAGCATCTTTTTCTTGCATGATTTTATAAAGCTTTTCATTACCCATCATAACTGTCTGAAGAGCAGTGAATTCTTCATAAGCAAAGTGATCCTGACGTAAAACAGATAGTCTTTCACCTGGAGTTAAGTTTACACTTCCAGTATTTGGTTCAAGATCTCCAGCTAAGATTTTAACAAAAGTAGATTTACCAGCACCATTTGCTCCAATTAGTCCGTAACAGTTTCCTGGAGTGAATTTAATATTCACGTCATCAAATAGTTTTCTTCCACCGAAGCTTAAGCTTACATTACTTGCACTGATCATAAGGTCTCTTTTGTTATGTTAAGTATTTAATTTTAGTGATTTAATAGCAAACTTGATATGGCTTGTAAATTTAAATGGCCATAAGCAATAGACTTAAGACGCAACTGAAATAAAGCTAGTTACTTTTTGAGCAAAAGTATCCTCTGTAAATGGTTTTACTATAAAACTACTTGTTCCAGCTTTGATTGCACTTAGAACATTATTGGCCTGTCCATTATTTGAAAGCATAATAAATGGTACTTTGGCATATTGATCATCTGTTCTTAGCTTTAATAATAATTCAGTTCCTGACAGATAAGGGATGTTTTGATTGCAGATAACAATATTAAATAATAAATTCGACTGCTTTGTTTTAGAGATCTTTTGCCAAGCATCTTCTCCATCTCTAGCATATTCAATATCATTTATACCAAATGTATTAAGTTGCTCGATGATTTGATTCATCTCTTTTTTTGAACTTTCTACCACTAGGATTTTAAAATTATCGCTCATGTTTGATCTCCTCATTTACTATTATCGCTCATTTTGGAGTAGTTATTAAGGAAAACTTAATAAATAAATAAATAAAAAATATTGTTTTTGAGGTTAGTTTGTAACTATTTTTAGTAATTTACGAACTATATATATAAACTTAACTAAAACAAAGGCAGGTAAAAATGGTTGGCACATATAAAAGATCAGCTGGAGAAAAGGTCTTTTTATTATTTTTCTTTCCGGTAGTTATATTTATGTACCTTATTTATAAGTATCCAACATGGTTTGTTCCTGAAGAAAAAGTAGTAGAAACATTTTACTTCTTTGGTAAGTCCACATCGTTTTGGTATTCAACTCTTTATACTGGAATAGTTTGTTTAATATGTCTTTATATTCTTTTTAAGGGAAAAACTCCTTATGGGACAGATAAGAGCTTAAAGCTTACAAGTTATCAAAAGAAAAAATGGATATCTATTTTTCTTTCTCAATTTATTCTTTTTTATTTTATTCCTTATTTTATGCCATTTATAAAAGGAGGAGGAGAATTCTTTGCTGATACTTATACCCCTTTAAATAAAAATGCTTATGTTTATGTTTACAACGGATTCACTTCTTTGGGAGGCTTTATTTATATCTTTTTATTAGTTCCTGTATCTGTTTGGTTTTTTGGTAAAAGATATTGCTCCTGGTTTTGTGCTTGCGGTAATTTAGCTGAAACAATTGGTGTAACACCCTGGGGAGCTAAATGGGTTAAGATGATGACTCCAAGAGGTGAAAAAGCTAAGAAATTAGAACTTATTCAATATATATTCTTAATTGCAGCTCTTATCTTTGGAGTTATCTTATTTATGGATGCTTGGAAGATTATGAGTGCTCCAAACTTAATTGCAGCTTGGTGGCAATTTCAAGACTTAGTTGTTGATCTTATCTTTGGAGCTTTAATTGGAGTTGGAGCTTATCCAATTTTAGGAACTAGAATTTGGTGTAGGTATGGATGTCCATTAGCTGCAGGAATGAGGTTTTTTGGAAAACATTCAAAGTCTAAGTTTACTGTTCAAGCAAATGATAAATGTGTGGGAATCTCACTATGTTCGCAAGTTTGTCCTATGGGAATTGATGTTGCAAGTTATGCTCATAAAAATGGAAAGCCGATAAATGGAAGTTTTTCATTAATGGATAGTACTTGTATTGGATGTGGTGGCTGTGTTGATGTGTGTCCAGTGGATGCTCTTAGCTTTACAAATACAAAGAAGTAGGAATTTATATGTATCAAGGATTATTTTATTTAACATTAGGAGCACTAAGTGTTGTAAGCCTAATGTTTGTTCTTAGAATTTTAGGAACTGAGAAAAACAAGAGTGTAGAAAGTAAAAAAATAGACTCTTGGGTAGGGATGGAAGAATTAGAAATTATAGATATCATTAGTAGAACTCATGATATAAAAACTTTTCGATTAAAAAGAAAAGATGGGCTTTTATTTGATTCATTTTTACCGGGACAATTTATATCTTTTCAAATAGGTGATGATGCTAAGACTTTAAGATCTTATTCAATTAGTTCAAGTATCTACAATTTAAATGTTATAGATGTTTCGATTAAGCTTTTAGAAGGGGGCGTTGGTTCAGCTTGGTTTCATGCAAGAAGTATAGGCGATACTGTTATGGCCCATCCGCCTTCTGGTTTATTTACATATAATAATGAAGATAATTCTTCTTTAGTTTTTGTTGCTGGAGGAATTGGTATTACTCCTTTTATGTCTATGATAAGAACTCTATTGGATGAAGGTGTAAAAAGAAAAATAGATCTTTTTTATGGAATGAAGACATTAAAAGATATGGCCTATCATAGTGAACTTATAGAGCTAAGTTCAACATATGATAATTTTAATTACCATCCAATTGTGTCAAATGATGAAGAATATGAAGGTGATAAGGGCTTTGTTAGTCTTGATTTTATCAAAAAAAGTATCTCTAGTATTAAAGATTCAAAATATTATTTTTGTGGACCAGCTATTATGACAGATACAATTATGGATGCTTTAACAAATGAAGGTGTCTTAAGTAAAAATCTTCATAGTGAAAAGTTTGCATCTTCAATAGATAAATCAAATCTTGAAAGTACAAATGCTAAGGTCAATATAAATGGCAAAAGTTATGATTATGATGGGTCTAATACTCTTTTAGAATTTATGGAAGAGCATGATCTAGATCCTAAGTTTGCTTGTAGAGTAGGTGTATGTGGAAGCTGTAAGTGTTTATTAAATAGCGGAGATGTGGATCAAGAAACAGATGCAGGTCTAGGTGATGATGAAAAAGAAAAATATATTTTAACTTGTGTCGCAAGACCTAAAAATGATGTTGATATAAGTATATAGGAGAGACTATGAAATACATTTTATTATTAATAAGCTTTAGTGTTTTATCTTTTGATCATTCTCATGCAAAGTTTGATAGTTTATTACAAAAGTATGTTAGTTATAAAAAGAGTCAAAGCCTGGTGGACTACAAAGGATTTAAAAAAGATAAGTCCATATTAGAGTCCTATCTCGCAGACCTATCTGCAGTTGAGAAAAAAACTTATAATAATTTTTCTGCTGATGAAAAATTAGCTTTTTTAATTAATGCTTATAATGCTTTTACTATAAAGCTAATTGTAGAGAATTATCCTGTGGAATCAATTAAAGATATAGGTTCATTATTTACATCTCCATGGAAGAAAAAGTTTTTTAAACTATTTGGCAAAAAAATGACTTTAGATGGAATTGAACATGGCACTATTAGAAAGCAATTTAAAGAACCAAGAATTCATTTTGCTGTAAACTGTGCTTCGTTAGGATGTCCTTCTTTATATAACAGGGCTTTTATACCTGGCAAATTAGATGTTATGCTTGAACTTGTTACGCAGAAGTTCTTAAATAATAAAGAAAAGAACTTCGTAAAAAATGATGAACTTCATATTAGTAAAATCTTTGATTGGTATGGAGATGACTTTGATGTAGCCGGAGGAGTTGAAACTTTTATTAAGAAGAAGTTAAAGCTTAAAGGATCTTATGATTTAGAATATCTAGATTATGATTGGGATCTAAATGAAAAAAAGTAATTATTGATTTAAAATTAAATCAAAAATAAAAGAATCTTTAAAATGCTTTGATGTGGGATAAAGGGCGATGGGATCCCAAGAGTCACTATTCCACATATAAGCATCAGTTTGATCGTACTTAGTAAAATTAAGTAGCTCTTTATAGTAAGATCTTCTAATGTTTTTATATTCTAAATTGAGCCAAGGATTTATATCTTTTAAGCCTGAATAGGGGTAGCCAATAAGTTCTTGTGCATTTTTTGCAATAGTTTTAAAGTCATTGTTTTTTGAGCCTCCACCTAAGCCACTTTCAGTTATAATGACTTTTGAATAGAAGTTTTTAGCTAGTCCAAAGCTTCCAATATGTTCTACAAAGTCATGCTTAGCTTGATAGAAATATGCCGTAAGATTTGTCTTTATAGGGTTATATGCTGAAAAACCAATGAAGTGAGCTTCTTTAAATAATTTATCTAAATCAGAAATATTATATTCGTAATAGCTACCATTTGCTTTAGAAAAATTTAAACTTATTCCTCTTGTGAATGAATGAAGAAGTTTAAAGATTTTTAAATATTCTTTAGGATACTTAAAAATACTTCTACCCATCTCTGATTGAACAGATATAGAAATTCTTTGTGAGTTTTTAATGAGATCACTATTTAGAAATTTAAGAGAGTGCTCATAATAAGAAACACCAGCAATTTTCTCTAGTGGATTAAAATCAAGATAGTTTCTCCAAGTATGTGGACTATAAGCGTCTAGGTGAGGTGTATAGAGAACTTCAACATCATTATTTGTTAAGTAGTTTATACAGCGAGCAAGTTTTTCTTTCGTCTGATTAAGATTCTTTTTTGTTATAGGGATACATTTTGAATTGTCTTTATAGCAATAGGAAATAACTTTATTTACTGATGATATGTTGACATGGGTTGTGAAAACAAGCTTTGCTTTTTTTGCTTTAATGTTAATGACTTTGTTTGCCATTTCGATACATCTATTATCTAAATCATATTTATGAAAAAGAAGGATTGATGGGTAAAGAGCGTTAGCTAATGAAGCTAAAGGCACAAGAAAAGTTATTATAAGCAGTTTTTCTTTTTGCACCGGATCGTATCCACCTTTAAATAATGGATTACACTTTAAAACTCTAATAATGATTTTCGGTAAAGCTTTATATAATGGAAGTTTTTCTACTGCTTCTATCGCGTAATTTGAACAACTTGGATAATGTCTACATTTTGGTCCAAATAAAGGTGATATAAAATATTGATATACTCTAATTATCTTTCTAAGTAAGTATTTAGTTATATTTTGTACAGTTTTCATCTAAGCCTTTTTTACCATATAGGACTTTGATATCAACTATAATTGTGATAAATATCTGTACTATTAATTAATGGAGATCATATGATAGAACAAAATTATAGCGACGCGTTATCAGTTAAAAATAAAGTAGTTACAGATATCATGGCATGTGACCTAAAAGATGACTCTGGATTAAACGATTTCCAAAAACTTCCAACTGAAGACTTAATAGCTATTCCAAGAGTTGGTATTAATAATTTTAAGTTACCAGTTACAATTAAAAATAAAGCAGGTGAGCTTAGATCTCATGACTGTACAGCCAGCATGTTTGTTAATTTAAATGCTAATAAAAATGGTGTTAGTATGAGCAGGCTGTGTACTATTTTACAACAAGAGTCTATTAATGAACCTATGGGTGTAAAGTTGTTTTCAACTATTATTGAAAGATATAGAAATGAATTAAAAGACGAAGGTGATGACGATATTATTGAATCAGCTCATCTAAAATTAGCTTTTAGTTTTCCTGTTAAACAAAAGTCATTAAAAAGTGATAACTGGGGATGGCAATACTATCCTTGTGAGCTAACGGGAAGTTATAGAAAAGATAAGGGATTTGAATTCTTTATCGCTCTAGACTACAAGTATTCATCTACATGCCCTTGTTCTCTATCTATGGCCAAGCAGTATGAAAGAGAATTTGCTAGTGGTATGACAAAAGAAGGATCTGGAATAGGAGTTCCTCATTCTCAAAGATCAAATATGAAGTGTAAGGCAAAAATCGATACAACTTCTAATTTTATGATTGAAGACCTAATAGAGCTTTTACGTACGGCAATTCCAACAGAAACACAAAGCTTAGTTAAAAGAGTTGATGAGCAAGCATTTGCAATCTTAAACGGAGCTCATCCGATGTTTGTTGAGCATGCATCTAAGAGAACTTATAAGGTTTTAAACAGTGAAGAAAGAATCCTTGACTGGATTGTTCAACTAGAGCATTTAGAGTCTTTACACTCACACAACGCTGCAGCTGTTATTTATAAAGGTGTACAAAACGGACTGAGTGCTGATACCATTTTCTAGATGAAAATTGGAACCCTTTTAAAGTTAAAAACAAAACACGAAAATGGTGAAGTTAAATATCATCTTCCTCTAGGTGAGGAAGATATATATCTTAATGATTATATTGGTAAAAATATAAGCCTTAATTATACGGGAAAAATTTATTGTATTGCTACTAAGAAAAAGATTAAAAAGTCTTATGGTGGTGGATATAGTTTTGAATCTTTTTTAACTCTTCCTGAATGTGATAGGTGTATTTTTAAACCAGAACTATGTCATTTTAGTGAGGGAACTTGTCGTGATGAACAGTGGGGAAAAGATAGATGCTTTAAACCACATGTGGTTTATTTAGCGAACTCATCATCATTAAAAGTTGGGATTACAAGAAGGACGCAAATTCCAACAAGATGGATGGATCAAGGAGCAAGCTTTGCTCTTGCATTATGTGAAGTAAAAGATAGAAAAACATCAGGCTTAGTTGAAATTGAAATTGCCAAAGAACTTTCAGATAAAACAAATTGGCGAAAGATGCTTAAAAATGATGTGGACGATATTGATCTTATCGCCAAGAAAAAAGAGATCGTTGAAAAATTTAAGAATATATTTGAAAAGTATGATGCTAAAATATTAGATGATGAGCTTTATGAATTTAAGTATCCAGCTTTAGAATATCCAACTAAAGTAAGCTCATTTAACTTTGATAAAAATCCCCTTGTTAGTGGAAAGTTAAATGGTATTAAAGGACAATATCTTATATTTGATAGTGGTGTCATTAATATTAGAAAGTTTCAAGGATATGAAGTGGAGTTTAAAGAGCAATGAGTACACTTCTTTTAGTTATTATTGCTATTTTATTGCTATTACTAATTGTTTTAATTGGTGCGATTGTCTTTTTTGCTTTAAGGCATTTCAAAGAAAATATTCAAGTAGAAGATAAAGTAGATGTGAAAAAACGAGTAAGCCCATTTTGTGTTGATCACGATGGAGTTTTTGCTAGCGCAAGCTGTGCCATTACAGGAGAAAGTCTTTGTGATGAATGTTTAACATCTATAGATGATCTTAAAATTGGCAAAAAAAATATCGACCTTTATACTCCGTATAAATGGAGTGAGTTAACTATGTTCAGAAACTCTCACTCAGATCTTGAAGACAGGATTAAACTGGTAAAAAAGAACCTATGGGAAAATAATAATATGCCGCTTATAATAAAGGGGCATTATAAAATAAATGTTGAATCAGACGAAATCGAATCATTTACAACTCTTATATGTAAAGACTTAGATGAAAAAGTAGTCAAAAAAGAATTATCATTTTTAAAGCTTTAGGAGATTAATTCATGAGCTTAGTTGTATATAATACACTATCAAATAAAAAAGAAAAATTTGTTCCAATCGAAGAAGGGAAAGTAAAGCTCTATCTATGTGGGCCAACGGTTTATAATTATCTTCATATTGGAAACTTTAGAGGGCCAATTACATTTAATTTAATGAGAAATTGGATGGAAAAAATTGGTTATGAAGTAACCTTTGTTTATAATTATACAGATGTTGATGATAAAATTATTCAAAGGGCAAATGAAGAAGGTGTAGAGTCTAAAGTCATTTCTGAAAGATATATTGATGCATTTGAAGAAGATTTTAGAAGATTGGGGCTTAAACCTCATGATTACAATCCCAAAGTGACAGATTTTATTGATAATATTATTAGCTTCGTGGCTGAACTTGTTGAAAAAGAAAAAGCTTATGTGGTTGATGGTGAAGTATTTTATGAAATTAATAAATTTGAAGATTATGGAAAATTATCTAAAAATAAATTAGACGATTTAAATGCTGGGCAAAGAGTTGAAGTTGATCAAAAGAAGCGTAATCCATTAGACTTTGTTCTATGGAAGCCAGCTAAAAAAGGAGAACCTTATTGGGACTCACCTTGGGGAAAAGGACGCCCAGGTTGGCATATTGAATGTAGTGCAATGATTAAATCAATCTTGGGCGAAAGTATTGATATTCATGGAGGAGGGATTGATTTGATTTTTCCTCATCATGAATGTGAAATTGCTCAGGGTGAAGGTTGTAGCGATAAAAATTATTGTAATTACTGGATTCATAATAACTTTATTAATATGGATGGCGAAAAAATGAGTAAATCTCTTGGAAATGTTACGCTAGCCCGAGACTTTATGGATATGTACCATCCTGAAATTTTAAAATATATGTTTTTAAGTGCCCATTATAGATCGGTACTTTCGATAAGTGATGAAAAAATTATTCAAACAGCATCTTCTTTATCTCGAATATACAATGCAATCTTAGTTGCTAAAGAAACAATCACTATGGTTGAAGGTGATTTAGTCGAAGATAATGGTTTTTCAAAAAAGCTTGAAGAGTTGTCAGCTAAAATAACAAGAGCATTAAATGACGATTTTAATACCGCTGAGTTTATTGCATCTATTTTTGAAGCAGTAAGAGCATTTAATGCTCTTGGTTTTGCAAATAAGAAAAAAAGGAATATAAATCACAAGGGACAAAGCCAGACTTTTATAAAGTGGATATCTCAGTATAGTCAGATGGCTTCTTTATTTAACGAAGAGCCTAGGCAGATGATTAATGCTCTTGATGAAATGATGATTAAACTTAAAAGAATTGATTTAAATATTGTTAATGATTTATTAGCACAAAGATCAAAAGCTCGAGAAGATAAAAACTGGACTAAAGCTGATGATATAAGAGATGAGTTAGCAGCTATGAATATTGAAATATTGGATGGTCATGCGCGTGGATGGAGAGTTAAAATTCAATAAGATTTATCTGATTTCGTTAGTTTTTTCTTAATATATAAAAAAATTAAAAAATAAACTTTTATAAAAAAGCTATTGCATTTAAAATATTCTAAAAAAAATATAGAGAGTAATTATGAGTGATAAAAATAATAACTTTTTAGAGTTTTCAAAACCTTTTATTGATGCTCTAAAAGAAACATTTGAGGTTATGATAGGAACATCTATTAGTGTTCATTCGCCGAAACTAAAGGAATCAAATACAGCGTTGGAAGAGATAACTTCTCTTATAGGAATGAATGGAGTTTTAACAAGGGGAAAAGAAGAAGGGCGTGACTTTAAAGGACAACTTTCTTTTTCTTTTAGCAAAGAAGTTTATTGCAAAATAGCTTCGGCAATGCTTATGGAAGAATATACTGATTATTGTGATGATATTGCAGATGCCGGTTCAGAAATAGCAAATATTGTGATGGGAAATGCTAAAAAAATTTTAATACCATTAGGATATGGAATTCAGATGGCCACACCTTCAACAATTGTAGGCAAAGGAGTAAAAATTAAGTACCCGACACAGACGGTAACAATTGTTACAACTATAGATTGTGACTTTGGCTCATTCTTTTGTGAAATATGTTATCAGGATAATTTAAAGTAAAGTTATGTACTTTATTGAAGTGTTTTTAAAAAAGAACTAAACTTTTTTAAGGTATCAAGGTTAAACTTTCCCATTTCATTGACAAGAAAATCTTTAATGACTTCCTCTTTTTCTTTTTTGAATATAGTAATTTCTCTATCATAATGACAGCATAAAGCATGTACTTCTTGAATAGGAGTTAATTTTTGAGAACTTGTTCCCGGGAAGCCAGATCCATCCATACGTTGTTCATGGGTAAAAATAAGGTCAAGAACTGCTTTAGAGGCAAACTCTTTATCTTGAAGAATTTGTATATCTTGTTCTGGATGTTTTTTATATAATGTTAATTCATCAGGGCTCATCTGATCTATGGGCTTAAAGAACAACTTTTGTTCTTTAATGCTAAGTTTTACAAATGAAATATCATGATAAAATGCTGCAATACCAAGTTCTTGAAGTTCTTTTTGCTGTAATCCTAAAAATTCTCCAAACTTAATAGCTAAAGAGCAAGTATTAACTGAATGTTTTTGCATTTGATGAGCAAGGTCATCTTCTTGTGAGCTAAGTTCTTGAGTTGCACTTAAAATTGCTTTTAAAATTTCATCATTTCCATTTAATAATTTAATTAATTTGTCAGATGTATTTTGTGCCGCTTTATAAGCTTCTTGGGTTTCTGGGCTTTCGTAAATTTGTTCAGAAGTATCATAAGCGATTGATGTTCCTATCGAGGCTTTGTCTTCATTTGATGCGTTTGGATCACTTAGATAGTTGTCTAAAAAGCTTTGATAATTTTCTTCATCAGAGTCTTCTATATACATTTTTCTAACTTTATATTCTTTAAGATGATTAATTCTAGCAGATTCAATGGAATCACCTCTTTTTATATACAAAAGATATCTGCTTGGAAGTTTTATATAAATATTAAAGCTAAATGGTATTTCGTGTTTTAAAGTAGAAAGTCTAATGGGAACATAATTTATTTGGGCCATATTGTCGTAACTTTTTATATTCGTTTATTTTTAATTCCTATATATTTTTTTTCTATTATACAGTAAAATAATTTGTATTGAAGTTTTTTTTTAGGGAGTAAGATAATGGCTTTTAATCCAAACTCAAAACTACTTGTCGTAGATGATATGACGACAATGAGAAAAATAATTATAAATATGCTTAAAAAAATGGGATGCTCGAATATTGAAGAAGCTAATGATGGACTACCCGCTTGGGATATGATTCAAAAAGCACATGAGGCAGGTATTCCTTATGATTTTATATTATCAGATTGGAATATGCCTGGATTGACAGGCTTTGATTTATTAAAAAAAGTTAGAGCGGATGAAAGGTTTAAGAAGCTTCCTTTTTTAATGATCACTGCAGAAGGAGAGCAAGCTAATGTTATTGCTGCTGTAAAAGCTGGTGTAAGTAATTTTGTTGTTAAGCCTTTTAATATTATTACCTTACAGCAAAAGATTGAAAAAATATTTGGAGTTTAAAAAGATGATGGACCTATTAAAAGATCCTGATATGCATGAAGTTGTTATTGAATTTTGTAATGAAACTGATGAATTATCAGACAAGCTAGAGGAGCTTTTAGAGCAGTATGAGGATAACTTAAGTCAAACTCAGCATTTAGAAGAATTTGGACAAGTTATTGATAGAGTTATGGGAGCGGCAAAGTCTTTGGGGGCGCAAAATATAGGTACTTATTGTGAGCTTGGCAAGATTGTAAGTTATAAATCATCTCAGACAAAAGATGTTAAAATGCTTGAAATTGTGGCTGCAGTTTTATTTGATACTGTTGATATTTTAAAATCAATGGTTAAAAATGTAAGAAGCTCTAAAGAAGAAATAGTTCAGGGTATTAGTTTAGATGCATTTGCTACGCGATTAAAGTGGTTGTCAGAAAAATTCGATCATATTGAAAGATCATCTGTTGCACTTGATGATAAGAAGTCTACTTCTAATGGGCCAATGGATCAAAAGTCGATTAATGACTTATTAGAAGGTTTAGGGTTGTAGAGAGCATAAAGCTGCTACAATATTCTCATCATACTGTGTATTAAGAGAGCTAAGGCTTTTATTTTCTCTTAAAGCATTTAAAATTATTTTTAGGTCAACTTTTTTTCCTGTTATTTTTCCCTGTGAATATGTCAATACATGGTCACACAGGCCAATGATTTGTGAATTAAAGTGAATATGAGTAGACTTCTTTTTTTGAGGAAAACCTGATCCATCTGCTAGTTCATGGTGTTCTTTTATATATCTTATCAATTCTTTTGAAAAGGAAAGTGGAGCTTTCTTTAGAATATGCTCAGATAGAATTGGGTGCTTAATGTATTCTTTATCATTTTCATCGTATTTGATTTCATGGGAAATTTGTGAAATACCCAGATCTTTAAGAAGTGAAGCAACAAGAATTTCAAGCAACTCTAGTTGATCATAAATCTTACACCTTTTGGCTACAAAGTAGCTAAGTATAGTACATCGATTTATAAGACTATCTCTTATAAGAGCTTTTTTACATATCTCTATTAGGCAACTTCGATATTTATTGATATGAGTATCAAATGCACTTACTTCTAGCAGACAACGGGATATAAGTGGACTGAAGTTATTTTCTGTAACACATTCTAAAAACTTTTGTGATAGAACAAAAGGTTCAACATTTTTGGCAGTTAATTCTTCTTTAGCTTCTTTCAAGGCATTTTCAAGATCTAGTTGATCTTTATTCAGTTGCATTAAATAGGCATTTTGTTCCTCACTAAGTTCAAGTTCTTCTATGTAAGAAGATTCTACTTGCATGAAAGCTCCTCTTTTATGAAAAGATTTTATTTGTTCTAGGCGATCGGAACTTATTTCATATCCTTTTGCAATAGCGAAGAAGCGATAACCTCTTATCGGGTCGAACATGAAAATATCAGCTTTAGAGGGGGAGGCTAACTGTTTTAGTAATGTGAAATCTATTTTGTAAAATAACATTAGAAAAATACCGATCTTGTTAAGCTTAGAAATAGTTCAACTTGCATTGCTTTTTGATGATTCATATTTTTTTCCAGAAGATGAGTTATAGAGTAACCATAAAAATTACCATCATTGAAGTATGGATATAATAAGCAGTTTGGGCTTATAGTGAATGTTTCATCTATCCAATAGGGAATTTTGAGTGTATTGAGGAGTTCTTTGTTTTGTTCAATATATTCATAAATATCATTATGGCCATAATCAAATTTGTTTTCTTGATGGAAGTTTGCAAAAATATCGTGATTCTCATGATCTACAATTTTTATAAATGATGTCATCGAGTTGAAAAACTTTGCTAAACTAAGATTTATAAATTTAAGTCTACTTATAAAAGAATCATTTGGAAGATGAAAAAAATCTTGTGCAAAGATACAAAATTCGATACCAAAGGTTTGTCCTGCATAAAATTTTTTATGTGGCTCTACTAATTTTTCAATTGATTTTGGTGATTTTTTAAGAATATTTTTTGTATATTCATCCGGCTCGTATGTTTCAATATAGAATTTGATCTTTTCATTATATTGATCCGTAGGCTCTTGAGAGTTGTTAGGTGCTTTTTTCGTTTGATCTTTATTTTTTTTTAAGTGAGGATCTTTTTGAGATGTTGATTGTTCTGTTTCATTTATTTTACTTTTATCTTTTTGTTTACTTAAATCTTCTTCATTTAGATTCGTTGTTTTGTTTGCTGATTCTTTTTCAGTTTCATTGAATTTATTGGCATTATCTTGCTGATCTTGTCCTTTAAATTGTTTTAAACGATTGGTTTTTACAAGAGATTCTTTTTGAGAAAGGTGAGGAGCTTGTGCTTTCTTTTTTTCTTGTTGTTCTTCAAATTTTTTAAATTTTCCAGGCCCTCTAGAAGTGTTTTTCTCAGGTTCATGAAATTTATTAAGATTATTTGGATGTTTTTGCTCTTCAAATGGCTTGAAACTAGAGCTCTTTTTTTTGTTCTGCTCTTGTGGTTCATTGAATTTATCAGGACTCTTTTTTTGTTGGTTATCCGTTTCAAACTGCTTTAGAGTATTAGATCTTTTAGAAGTTTGTTCTTTTGGATCATTAAGTTTATTTTTATTCTTCCCTTTCTTTTCATCTTGCTGATTAAATTGTTTTAGTTGAGGAATCTTTTTTCTGTTATATCCATCATTGTCTGGGGCAAGAAAGTTAAGCTTTTTTGTCTTTGAGGGTTTCCATTTATTTCGGTTAAAAGGCTTCAGGGTCAATTTTTGTTTTGTTTTATTTTTAGAAGGGTTTTCAAATGGTTTAAACTTCTTTTTGTTTGAGCTTTTATTGTTAAAGGAAGTTTTTTCTATTGAAGATGAATAAGCTTTAATTGTTTGTTTAGATTGTTTGGTATTATTTTGATCATTTTCTTGAGGTGGAATATAAGAAAATAAGTCATTCACATTTTTTAACAATTCATGTGAGTCGATATCTGTTTTTACGATACTTCTTAGACCTTTGTTGTTTAGACTATTTAGTATGTAGGATGGAATTGTTTTATCATATGCTAGTAAGTAATGGATATCTTTTCTATTAAAAGAAGCTGTGCTTTCAATTAGTTTTTTTGTGATATCTAATTCAGTCGAAATAATAACGGTTTGCTCAAGTATTCCTATTAATTGATTAAACTCATCAACAGTATCTATCTCATATAATTCAAATTCACTTTTTGATTCTAAGAAATTACAAAAACCATCCAAAGCTGAATTTTTACATTGAAACAGAATAATATTTTTTTCCATAGCTCTATTATAGTCATTATATTTGTATAATTAAATATTTTTTATTAAATCAATATAGTAATTTTTTTTTAATAATTTATAAAAAAATTAATATTTAAAGGGTATTTCTTTCCAATTTCAAAAGAAATATAAATCTCTTTTATAATTTCTACGATAAGTCTGAAAAACACATCTTAAAAATTGAGATAAAGGTTTAAAGAGATTATGGAAGATTTTGAATTAGAGCTAAAATTGGATTTTTTAAATGAGTCTGAAGACTTACTAGAGAGTGCTGAAAGTGCATTTTTGCTTTTAGAAACTCAACGTAATGATATGGATTTATTAAATGAAATATTTCGTTTGGCCCATAACTTAAAAGGCACTTCTAAAGCAGTAGGGTTTGATCAACTTGCAGAGTTAACTCATGTTGCAGAAAACCTTATTTTAAAGTTAAAAGATGGAACTTTGGATGTAGATGATTCTATTGTATCTATTTTACTTCAATTTAAGGATAAGGTTAATGAAATGGTTGAAGGTCTTAAAGAAGACCTTGATAGAAACTTTGATATTGAAGAATTAAAAGTCGAAATTGAAAAAAAGGTAAATGGACCTCAAGAAATTTGTGAGCAAATTGAGCAAGAGTTTGTAGAAACAGATGAGCAAATATTAGATATTCCTAGTGGTGATGATAATCGTTTTGAAGAGTTTGAGGATAACTCTTCACAAGAAGATTTTATTCAAGGTGATATGGCCCCTAGTATATCGCAAGCAGCTATTGAATCATTACGTGAAAGTGGTTTTGATGAAGAAACAATTCAACAAATACTTGAACAAAGTGATGATGTGCAAGAATTACCTGTTGAAAAATCTGTAGAAGACATTGAAGAAAGTGTACCAGCTGTTCAAAGTGCTCCTGTAGAGGTTAAGGAGACAGAACAAAAGCCAGTTATAAAAAGGTCAAAAACGACAAAAGAAGTTGATGAAAGCATTAGAGTTAAGTTATCTCGAATAGGACAGTTAAATAATGTTATTGGAGAGCTTGTTATTCTTCAAACGATTATATCTCAAAGAAGATATGCATTTATTCAAGATGATTTGACAAATAAATCTATAGGAATGATGGGTAAGTTATTCAAAGAAGTGCAGGAACTAGCAATGTCTCTAAGAATGTTACCTTTAAAATCGACATTTCAAAAAATGACAAGAATTGTTCGTGATACATCAAGAGCTTTAGGAAAAGATGTAAATTTGCATCTTGTTGGTGAAGAAACAGAGGTTGATAAGACTGTTTTAGAAAAATTAGCAGATCCACTTGTCCATATTGTAAGAAATGCTGTTGATCATGGTTTAGAAATGCCAGGAATGAGAACAGCAAGTGGAAAAGATGCAAAAGGTAATGTGGAGCTTTTTGCTTATCATGAAGGAAGTAATCTTGTTATTCAAGTGACTGATGATGGAAAAGGTATTGATCCAAGTGTTATTCGAGCTAAAGCAATTGAAAAGGGTATTACGCAAGCTTCTACAATGAAAGATGATGAAGTGATACAGTTAATTTTTCATCCAGGTTTTTCTACTAAAGAACAGGTCACAGAAGTTTCTGGCCGAGGAGTAGGAATGGATGTGGTAAGAACAAATATTGAGGCTTTAGGTGGTGAAGTTAAGTTGATGAGTAAAGTTGGAGAAGGGTCTTCTTTAAAGATTATTCTTCCATTAACACTTGCTATTATAGAAGGAATTGTTATTAAATCTCAAGAAGACAAGTTTGTTCTTCCTCTTTCTCAAATATTTGAAATATCTCAAGTTAAAGCGAATGATATAGAAAGTTTTTCTGGTGTGGCAAAGTTATTTAAATTAAGAGGAGAAGTTCTTCCATTATTTCATATTAATAGCAAGATAGGAAAGCCTCTAGAGGAAAATAAGGATGATTATACAGTTATTATTGTTAGAGGTTTAAGTCATAGTTTTGGTGTTATTGTAGATGATATTTTAAATCAGCAACAAATTGTTATTAAAAAATTAGGAGAGGATGTTAGACAGAGCAAAGGAATCATTGGCTCTGCTATTATGGCAGATGGTATGCCTTCTCTTATTTTGGATCTTTTTGAGTTATTTAAAGATGATTTAAAAACTAGTCGAGCGCATCAGAAGTACAAAAATAGAAGTTTAAGCGCATGATTTATTAAATATTAAAAAACTACTAAATTAAAATACAGACTGTTAAGGAGTTAGGGAAAATGGAAAATAAAAAAATACATGAAGACATTCAGAGGTATTTACAGTTTAAGTTAGGAAAAGAAAAATATGCGATCCCTCTTTTATCTGTAAAAGAAGTTATTCCACCACCGTCAACAACACCTTTACCTAATAGTCCTAGTTATTATATCGGAATTATGAATTTAAGAGGACAAATTATTTCTATTCTAGATCTTAGAAAGAAACTTAGTATTATTTCTAAGCAAGATGAGGCTGAACAAGCAGTTATTATTATTGAAATCGAAGGAGTTGGTATTGGAGTCGTTGTTGATTCTATCCATAGAGTTTTAAATATTTCTGAGCAATCTGTTTCAGAAGTTCCTGAAGTTAGCTCTCAAGTTAATGCCAAATATATTGAAGGCGTTTATCAAGGAGAAAATGATTTAACCATTTTGTTAGATCTAGTTAGCGTATTAAATATAAATAATATAAAGAAAATTCAAAATAAAGCGGCATAAGAGAGGTTAAGAATGAAAGGTTTTAGTTTACAGAAAAAAATGATTCTACAAATAATGTTAGTATGTACTTTCTTGATAGGAATATCAGGTTTATCTTTATACTTTCAAAAAGAAGTAGCTACTTCTTATAGACAGGTATCATCTAATCAGTTTCCAAAAGTAGAGTCTTTGTCAAAGTTAGTTGCAAATTTTCGTTTGATCAGAATTAAAGTTCGAACTTTAGGTCTTATGGGAAATACAGATGCTGATCAGAAAAAATACATTAAAGAAACGAAAAGCGCGATAGGATCATTCTTAGCAGAAAAGAAAAAATTTGAAGCTATGAGCTTTGATAGTAACGAAAAAGCTTATGTTGATAAAATGAATATGGGGTGGAATAGTTTCTTTAGTTTTGGTAAAGATCTTTTATCAAAATATGAAAAACCTACAGAGCAGAGTATTGTTGAAGGTGGAAATATGATCAGGAAAGTATGCCCGATTGAGGCGAATAAGTGGATGAGTGTTGCTCAGGACTTTCTTCAGTTTCAAAGTAAAAGAACTAACACCCAAGTTGGAGCATCAGTTGAGCAAGAAAAAACAATTTTGCTTTTTAGCACATTATCTCTAATTGTTTCTTTTATTATCGCCATGATTGCTGGGGGGATTTTTTCTAGAGGTATTTCAAATAAAATTCTAGCAATTTCAAAAAATCTAAAAGAAAGTACTGGTGAAGTTGGTTATTTGAGTGACTCAGTTTCATTAGGTAGTACTCAATTAAGTAAAGCAGCAACAGAAGCAGCATCTTCTTTACAAGAAACAGTTGCATCTATTGATGAAATTAGTTCAATGGTGCAAAGAAATGCTGATGCTGCAAGTACATCTAGTAAGGTGTCAGATAAATCAAGTGATGCGGCAACAAGAGGAAAGGCTACTGTTGAGGCGATGATTGATTCGATAAAGGATATCTCAAAAAGTAATGATGAGATAGCAAGCGAAATGAAAAAGAATAATGAGGATATTTCTAAAATTGTTCAGGTAATATCTGAGATTGGTGAAAAAACGAAAGTTATTAATGATATTGTTTTTCAAACAAAGTTATTATCTTTTAATGCATCGGTAGAAGCGGCAAGAGCTGGTGAGCATGGTAAGGGCTTTGCTGTAGTCGCTGAAGAAGTTGGAAACCTTGCTCTTATGTCAGGTAAGGCGGCTTTAGAAATTACTGAAATGCTAGATAGTTCAACAAAGCAAGTTACTGATATTGTAGAAACAACAAAGAAGAATGTAGAAAGCTTAGTACAATCAAGTAAAAATAAAGTTGAAAATGGAACAAAAAGAGCTCATGAGTGTGAAGATGTTCTAGATGAAATCTTACAGAATGTAACCTCTGTAAATGAAATGGTTAGAGAAATAGCTTCTGCTTCTAATGAACAATCTACGGGAGTAAGAGAAGTAACAAAAGCTATGCAGCAATTAGATCATGTTACTCACCAAAATACTTCTGTGGCTCAAGACTCTTCTCGCACGGCAGGAAAGTTAAAGCAGCAAGCAGATGACTTAAATGATGTTGTAAGAGAGCTGATGGCAGTAGTTACTGGAACTCATGAGCTTGAACCTGCTACAAAAGAAGAGCCTTTAGAGTCAGAAGTGGACGACAGTAAAGTTTTACATATGCCTAGTGCAAGTGAAGCACAGAAGGTTCAAAGTCACTCAGGTTTAAAGGTTGCAGGGTTAGATACTGAAATACC
The DNA here is from genome assembly GCA_025210745.1 of Bacteriovoracaceae bacterium. Classification (GTDB taxonomy): domain Bacteria; phylum Bdellovibrionota; class Bacteriovoracia; order Bacteriovoracales; family Bacteriovoracaceae; genus CAKZJW01. The sequence continues at coordinate 4,175 of JAOARC010000047.1, read as the reverse complement.
TGATGAGTCAGACGATAGATTTGAAGATTTATAAAAGATAGAGGGTTTTATTGGTGAGTATAAGTAGTCTTAAGTATAAAAGTTGGAATATGGATTCATTAGTAAATTATGTTTCCGATATTATTGCAAGAGAAAGTGGTAACGTTTTAGGTGCAAATCAAAAGTCAATGGTTATTAATCGACTTAAAAAGAGACTACTTGATTTAGGTTGTAATTCAGCAGAAGAGTACTTTAATCATTTAGAAAAAAACTATGATCGAGAAGTTACTCATCTTATTTCTTTACTTACAACGCATCATACTTTCTTTTTTAGGGAGTTCTGCCACTTTGAATATATTGTACAGAATCTCGAAAGTATTATTGCAAAAGTAAAAAAGAGAAATGATGATACAATTAGAATCTTATCGGCTGCTTGTAGTAGAGGGCAAGAAGTATACTCACTTTCAATGCTTTTAAATTATCATTTAAAAAATTATCCTGGAATTAAATATGAAATACTAGGAACAGATATTGATCCAGCGAGTATTAAAATTGCAAAAAATGGTGTTTATCCATATAGTGAAGTAAAATCTATACCACAAATATATTTGTCTTCAAATTGGCAAAGGGGGACAGGTGATATTAGTAAATATGCAAAAGTTAAAAAACATATAAAGGATAAATGCTCATTTGATGTCATGAACTTGTTGCGCCCGCAGGACTCAGTTGCAGGTAGGAGATTTGATCTCATATTATGTCGAAATGTATTTATATATTTTGAGTTATCTGATGTTGAAAAAATTGTAAAGGATTTTAAACAATATTTATATCCAAATGCTCTTTTTATAACAGGGCTTAGCGAGTCTTTACAATCTTTATCTATTGAGAAGAAGAGTTTAGCGCCCAGTGTTTATTGCTTTGATATGCCAGTTAAAGATGAGGTGAAGATTAGAAGTATAAAGGCTCCTGCATTAGTTCTTCCTTCTATTCCTAAACCAATTAAGATATTAGCGGTCGATGACAGTACAAGTGTATTAAAGTTATTAACGAAGATATTTACTTCAGATCCAGACTTTGAACTAGTCGGGACGGCAAGTAATGGTATCGAAGCAAAAGAGTTTTTAAAGACAAAAACAGTTGATGCAATGACACTTGATATTCATATGCCACAAATGGATGGGGTTGAGTATTTAAAGGAAAACTTTCGATCTGGTCATCCAAATGTTGTTGTAGTTTCAAGTGCAAGCCGAGAAGATACTCGTTACGCACAACAAACATTAAAATATGGAGCTTGTGATTTTGTTGAAAAACCAGCTTTAAACAATTTAAAACAAAGAGCTGATGAGATAAAAAATAAAATAAAAATGTCATTTTTAAACGATTCTTCGGATCGTATACCTAGAGTTGATTTAGATTTTTCTAATGATTTTAAAATTGAAGACATTAATTCAAAAGCGAGGTTTTTTGTAGGAAGTTTTAGTGATAAGAAGAAAATTAAAGCAACGGTAGATAGTTTGAAGGGAGGGCAGCCTCCTACTTTTGTTTTCTTTGAGGGAAATTCTAACTTTCTTGAAGTTATTAAACAAGAGTTTGTTGGAAATGTAAAAGTGTATGAAGAAGGTGAGGATATAAAAAGTAATTATATTTATCTTTGTGACTTTAAGAATGATTTTGAAAAAATTGGAAAAAAATTTGGATGGAAAAAGGTAAGTTTATCTATATTTGGAATTATTTCAAAAAGTCTGGAAGAAATGTTACTTACGTTTGAAATAGGACAAGTCTTAATTGAAGATAATGAGTCTATTAATAGTGAACTTAGAGAAATTGCAACCGATATTTTTCCTTGGACAAGCTTTTCTCATGTTGCAACTGAATTTTTAGCGAAGTTAAAGTAAATTATGGGAATAAAAAAACTTATAAAAAATACAACAGAAGTTATAAAGCTTACAGTAAAAAAAGATGAAGCGATTATTGTTCTAGATATTTCTGGAGCTTTAGAGTTCTTGTATTTACAAAAACCTAGAGAAGATGAAATAAAAAAACTTAAAGAGTTTGATATAAACTCTTATAAGTTTATTGGAGATAAGTCTCTTTTTGATAGAATAGAAGAACTTTTAGAGTGGCCAAAAGCGATAAGAAGAGTTTTTCTTAAAGAAGAAAAAAATGTTTATTACTATGCAGATACAGGTAAAATTAGATTTGAAAAAAACAATAATTTTCAAAATGTTCTTATTGTAGATGATAGTAAAACAATACAAAAACTTCTTTCAAAGATTATTGAGCAATCTCAGGTTCTAAATATTATAGGAGTAGCATCAAGTGCTGCACAGGCGCAAGAAATTATTGAATCGGGAGTAAGAGTTGATCTTATAACTTTAGATATTCATATGCCTCATATGAATGGTGTAGAGTTTTTAAAGTCTTATCTAGGAAAAAAAAATATACCTACGGTTATGATAAGTTCTGTAAGTATTAATGAAGGTCCCTTAGTAATGGAGGCTTTATCAAGTGGTGCTTATACTTATATTCAAAAGCCTTCCATTGATAAGTTAGCTCAGGTGACAGAAAGTATGTTACATAAACTTGAGGCAGTTGTAAAAGTAGGACCTAAGGCAAAAGTATTCCAAAGTTCACAGAAAAAATCACTGTTAAACTTTAATGACTTAAATGGACTTATCGCTATAGGCTCCTCAACAGGAGGAACACAAGCTTTAGAAGAAATTTTTAAAACTTTGCCGGATCAAATACCACCAATTGTTGTTGTTCAACATATTCCAGCTGTTTTTTCTAAGGCACTTGCAAATAGATTAAATGATTTATGTCAATTTACTGTAAAAGAAGCTCAGGATGGTGAGTTTATAGAGCAAAATACTATTTATATAGCTCCTGGTGGAAAACAAATGAAGCTTACTAAAAGTGCAGGAAAAAAAATGGTTGTTATAACTGATGATGCTCCTGTTAATAGGTTTAAGCCTTCTGTTGATTATTTGTTTAATTCAATTCCAAGTTTAAAGATAGAAAAACTAGTTGGAGTGATTTTAACAGGGATGGGAAGTGATGGAGCGAAAGGACTTTTGGCTTTAAAAGATAATGGAGCATATACAATTGCTCAAGATAAAGATTCTAGTGTTGTATTTGGCATGCCTAAAGAGGCCATAGCTTTAGGAGCAACCCAAAAGGTTGTTGCATTACCAGAAATTACAAATTGTATTATTCAACAATTTAACACTATGAATAAGAAAGATGTTGCATAGTTATTAGGGAGATATCGTATGGATGAGTTTGAAAAAGAATATAAAATGGATGCTCTAGAGGAGATTCAAGATAATTTAAGTTCGTTTAACGATATTATTAGAGATCTAGAATCAGGGCAGGACTTTTATGAGTTGTATGATGAACTTTTTAGATTAGTACATAATATTAAGGGAAATTCTAAATCGGCAGGTTTTGAAGAACTTTCTCGCATTGTGCATTTACTAGAAGAAAAACTTATTCCTTTTAGAGAAAATAAAATAGAGTTAAGTGATGACAGATTGAACATTCTTGGGATGTGTTATTCATCTTTTTGTGATTGGATTGATATGCTTAAAGAAGACTTGAATCACAAAATAGACGGATCAATCGTTGAAAGACAATTAGATGGATTTGCAAAAGAATCTCAAAATAAATTAAATTTTTTAGTTGTCGATGATGAAGTTGAAATTCTTGAAATTGTGACTCTTCAGCTACAAAATATTTATGATTGTAATGTTAGTGTTGCTTATGATGGAAAAGAAGCAGTTGAACTTTGTGAAAAGAATAAGTTTGACCTTATCGTGACAGACTTTAATATGCCCGTTATGACAGGATTAGATTTTTTGAAAAATATAAGACTTCTTGGAGAAAAAAACAAAGAAACCCCTGTATTATTTATCTCTGGTTATCATCCTGACTTTACTCCAAGTGAAGAAATTTGGAATAAAGTTTTTATATTAAAGAAACCTTTTACACAAAAAGAGTTTTCCTTTTTAATAAAATGTTCTCTAATAAATAATAAAAATGTTGCATAGCCATTAATAACTGCCCTACTAACGTGGGGCTAATTTCTTAAGATAGATTTGATTATAATAATAAATAAAAAGCTCCAAATGATCACTCAGTCTTATTGGATCCTTAGTTGTACACCAAGTCCTTCTCATCAATCGATTAATATTTGC
>JAOARC010000046.1 GCA_025210745.1 Bacteriovoracaceae bacterium | reverse complement strand
TCCATGTGGCGATGAAGCCGATATGAGCCTTGGTGACGAAGAATTTAAAATGCAAAAATCTCAAAATGAAATAATAATTACAATGTTTAACTATGTTGATGAAGAACTAGTTTGTGATAAATACGTTTCAAAGTTTACAAAACTATAATTAGATTTTTACTTCATATATAAAAGCCCAAGCTTAAATAGCTTGGGCTTTTTTTATTGGTTAATAATAACCTTTAATTTAAATTTTAAATGATATTCTAAGAATTCTTGAATTTGAGTCCCATCATCATCACCAACTGAATCAAATGTATTAAACTTAAAAATATTATCTTCAATATCATCAATTTCATACTTAGAAAGATAATGGTTTTTATTATAAAAATGATATGAAAATAGCTCTTCCACAAAATCCAATTGTTCACTAACAGAGCTTTCTAAGAAATTAAATTCTAGAACAGGCCCCTGATACTCAGTCTTATTAAAAACTTTATTTTTTAAAGCTTCTCCGATGGATAATATTTCATACATTTGATCTGTATAAGCACTTATACAAGGAGTAGCTTGTTCATCTCTTAAAAAGTAGTCTAGTTCTTTTATAGGAAAACGATCAATAGCTTCAACAGCTTTAGAGTCCATTAAGCTTACAAAGCCATCTAAAACACCTAAATATGGCCCATGAAGATCTGTTTTGTATGAAGCATGATCAACTATAACTTCCCCTTCTAAGTTCTTAGATAAAGCATAAAAAAGAGTTATTTTAACTTCTAGTTTAGGTAGTTCAATAGTAAGTGAATTTCCCTCACTAAAGGCATGACGTTTGGGATTCTTAGATAATTGTTCAATTTTATTAGAAAACTTCATAACAAAAAAAAAGCCTAGCTATCTAGCTAGGCCTTTATATAAACATTCTACTGATGTAGATGTAGTCCTTCTTCTAAATGTGGATCTCCTGTATTTAATAGCTTATTTGAAGCTAATGTTCTTCCTACAATAAATAAGAAGATACCAGCAAAACCACACCATTGTAATAATTGTAAAACACCATATCCAGTAATATGAACATGTGCATGGTGAAATACTTTTGGTGCAACCATCACATATAAGTCAACAAAGTGACCAAATAAAACACAACTTGCAACAAATGCTAAAATCTTTTTATTCCTCTTTGATCCTCTTTTCATTAAGAAAAGAAATGGAATTAAAAAGTTAATTACAAGATTAGCAAAGAATGCAAATCCCCAGTGATCTTGTCTCAATACAAAGTACTCTGTTTCCTCAGGAATATTTGCATACCAAATTAATAAATATTGAGAGATCCAAATATATGCCCAAAATACAGAAATTCCAAACAACCACTTTCCAAGGTCATGATAGTGATCATCTGTAATAATATTTTTTAAGTATCCCCATTTTTGTAACTGTATACAACAAAGAATTGTAAAAGCGATACCATTAGTGAAGCATCCAGCAAAGATATACACACCAAAAATAGTTGAAAACCAATGTGGCTCAACACTCATAATCCAATCAAAAGCTGCAAAACAAATTGAGAACCCAAAGATAATCATATGAATAGCAGAGTTTCTTGTATTTCTTTGAACTAAAGGATTTCCACTTTCATCTTGTTCTCTAGATAACTTTTTTTGAGACCAAAGAATTAATGTCCAAAGACCTAAGTACAAAAACATTCTAATAATAAAAAATGTTTCATTTAACCAAGGCTTCTTTTGAACAAGAATTGGATCATTATTTACAATATCCATATGCGACCACTCATAAAGAGTATGAATTCCAAAACATACAGGTATCATCAAAACAATCGCCATTGGAATATAAGAAGCATAAGCTTCCATTATTCTTCTAAATGGAGATGTCCAACTCGCTTGTAATACACCAGCAACAGACATAAAGAAAATCCCTGATACCGCAATTGTAATGAAGTATAGGTTATTAACTAAATAATCAACCCATGCAACAGTTTTATTTACAGAAAATGATGCAACAGTTCCAACGATTCCTAATACAATTAGAATTATCGCTGTTTGTTTCATTTTCCCACTAAATTCAAAGTTTTTAACATTTGTATCCACGAATTATCTCCAGATTATTTTCTTTTCTTTTTTTTCATTAATTTTTCTCTAACAAACTCAGACACATACCATCTGTCTTTTGGGTATAGTTGCTGAGCGTGGCTTGCCATATTTCCATATCCAAATGTAATTACATTATAAACATAACCTGATGGATATTTTTTAGCTTTTTTCCACTTTCTAGCGCTAAAAGATGGTGGTTTAGGAAAACCTCCCTCAAGAACAACAAGTCCATCAGCTTTTCCCTTAGTACCATGACAGGCACTACATGTTGCTTCAAACAACATTTTTCCACGCTCCCAAGCATAGTCAGTCATAACATGAGGATTCTTAAGAACAATTGGATTTCCTTCATCATCCATTGGATGTGGTTTAAATCCCCTAGCAACTGTTCCCTTTGGAGCAAGCTGATTTGTTTGACCATTATCAAAAACATTGTTTACCGTTTGAGCTTCATACGCCTCTGAGTACATCATATCGTTTATAATAGAAAAACCTGTACTGTTCTTTCCACCAGAGCAACTAGATAAAACGACAATTAATGAGCCTAAAACTACTTTTTTCATTTTCTATATCCTTATACTAAGCTTAAATCTTGTGTTTGCTCTCTTACTTCAATTGCACCATTTTCTTTATAGAACCTTGAAACTTGTTCAATATCAGTCCCTTCTTTTTCAATGGCAACAACAAATGTATGAGATGTCTGGTTAATATCAAAAATTACAGGCTTTCTTCCAGGAAACAACTTATTGATAAATAAGAAAGCTGCTACTGTAGTATGAGCACCTAGTAATACTGTAAATTCAAATGTAATTGGAATAAAAGCAGGTAAAGAGATAAATGGCTTACCACCGATATTTGTTGGCCAATCATAAGCAGAAATCCAAACTTGAAGCGCTAAAGCCAATGCCATACCTGTCAACCCAGCAACTAAAGTTACATATGGTAAGATTGATCTTTTAATTCCAACCGCCGTATCAAGTCCGTGAACAGGAAACGGAGTATAGATATCATAAATATTAATTTTCTTATCCATTGCTTTATGAGTTGCTTCTAAAAGCTTTTCTTCACAATCATAAATAGCTAATACGAAATCTTTTTTCATCTTATATACCTTACTTTTTATTATTTCTTGCAAATTTATAAACAGATTTAACTTCCGCTACAGCAATACCAGGTAATAATCTGATAAATAGGAAAAATAGCGTAAAGAATAATCCAAATGTTCCAATAAATGTCCAAATCTCAACCCAAGTTGGAGAATACATTGCCCATGAAGATGGTAAGAAGTCTCTATGTAATGAAGTTGTGATAATAACAAATCTTTCAAACCACATTCCGATATTTACGAAAATAGAAAGAATGAAAACGAATGTTAAGTTTGTTCTTAACTTTTTGAACCATAAAAACTGTGGAGATAATACATTACATGAAATCATCGACCAGTATGCCCACCAGTAAGGTCCAGTTGCCCTGTTAATGAAACAGTATTGCTCATACTCATTTCCTGAATACCAAGCGATGAAGAACTCTGTTCCATAAGCAAGACCAACCATTGTACCCGTAAGAATAATAACCTTACACATAGCTTCGATATGTCCCATTGTAATATAGTTTTCCCAGTTCATAACTTTTCTAGCAATAATTAGAAGAGTTAATACCATGGCAAACCCAGAGAAAATTGCCCCAGCAACAAAGTACGGAGGAAAGATTGTCGTGTGCCATCCAGGAATAACAGAAGTTGCAAAGTCCATAGATACGATCGTGTGAACTGAAAGAACTAATGGAGTCGCTAGACCTGCTAAGATTAAACATAAAATTTCAAAGTGATGCCAAGTTTTATTTGATCCATCCCACCCAAAAGCCGCGATACCATAAACCATTTTTCTAAACTTAGACTTAGTTCTATCTCTAATAGTTGCAAGATCTGGTAATAATCCCATATACCAAAATACTAAAGAAACAGTTAAATATGTAGAAATGGCAACAACATCCCATAAAAGCGGTGATCTAAAGTTAACCCATAAAGATCCTCTTGTATTTGGATAAGGGAAAACCCAGTATAATAACCAAGGACGTCCAGCGTGAATTAACGGATATAAACCAGCACAAGCAACCGCAAAGATTGTCATGGCTTCGGCTGATCTGTTAATCGCTGTTCTCCATCTTTGTCTAAAGATTAAAAGGATAGCAGAAATAAGAGTTCCAGCGTGACCAATACCAACCCAAAATACGAAGTTCGTAATATCCCATGACCAACCAACAGTTTTATTAAGACCCCAAACACCAATACCTGTTGATACTTGATATCCCATTACTAAAAAACCAATTGTCATTAATAATGCGGCAATAGAAAAACCTATTAACCATCCCTTACTAGGTGGGCGCTCTAGTGTATCTAAAACATCGGCAGACATCTGCTCGTATGTTCTATCTTCAGTAACTAAAGGCACTCTAAATTTTGAAACATGTGCATCTGACATACTTTATATCCTTATTTATTTCTAATTTTTGTTAAGTAACTAATTCTAGGTCTAACGTTAAGCTCTTCAAGAACAGTATAGTTTCTCTCATCACCTAAGAATTTAGAGATCTTAGATTTTGGATCATTCATATCACCAAATACAATACCATCACCTGGACATGATTGCTGACATGCTAATTTTATATCACCATCTTTAAGAGCTCTTCTTTCTTTTTTGGCCTGAAGTTTTCCTTCCTGAATTCTTTGAACACACATAGAACATTTTTCCATGATCCCTCTGGTTCTATTTGAAACATCTGGATTTAAAACCATTCTTTCTAACTTGTCCCCTCTATCATAGTTAAACCAGTTAAACCTTCTAACTTTATAAGGACAGTTGTTTGCACAATATCTTGTACCAACACACCTGTTATAAACTTGTTGATTTAAACCATCTGAAGAGTGAAGTGTTGCCATAACTGGACAAACGTTTTCACATGGAGCATTTTCACAGTGCTGACACAACATTGGCATATTCATTACTTCTGGTTGATTTTCATCACCTTTGTAATACCTGTCTATTCTTAACCAATGCATTTCTCTTCTATTTTTAACTTCTTGTCTACCAACAACAGGAACGTTATTTTCAGCATTACAAGAAATAATACAAGACGAGCATCCAGTACATGAAGCAAGATCAATTGCCATTGCCCACTGATGTCCATCTTTTTTATGTTCAGGGTAAATATTAACTAATCTAGCTTTTTTATGATTACCAGCCTTATTGTCTTTTACATATTCAGCAAAAGTCGTCTCTCTAATAATATCTCTTCCTTCCATTGAATGGTGAGTTTGTGTTTGAGCAAGCCCATTAAACTCTCCAGTCTTAGCAAGAGTAACACTTTCGTGATTAGAAAAACCAAATGCATTTGCTCCTAAGTTCTTAGCTACTTTACCAGCGACTCTTCTTCCATATCCAACAGCAACACCAAAAGTAGCTGTATCCGTTCCCGGCTGAACAATTACCGGTAGCTTAACAGAATGTGTGCTTGATTTAAGAACGCATACATCCCCTGATTTTAAACCATTAGACTTAGCATACTTTGGAGAAACCATAATGTAGTTATCCCAAGTTGCTTTTGTAACTGGATCTGGCATCTCATGTAACCATGGGTTGTTTGCCATATGTCCATTTGTCATTGCACTTTTTTGATAAAGTTCAACTGACATATTTGGATAAGTTGTCTTTGAAATGCTTGTTATAATACCTTCAACAGATCCAAAAGAACCTGATAACATTTTTGAGTAACCATCAAGAGTTACAACACCTTCATGAAGAGCATTATTCCATTTATTATCTCCAGCAGCTCCACTAGTATTAAAGAAGTTTGATTTCCAGTTTGATTTAACGAAATCATGAAAGTTTCCTTTAATTCCAGCATGGGCCATTAAAGTTTCCATTGCCATTCTTGTACCAAATAGCGGTTGAATCACAGGTTGCGTAAATGAGAATTCATCATGAGATACCTGCGAGTCTGACCAAGACTCATAAGTATGGTTTGTTGGAGCAATATAATTACATAAAGCAGCTGTCTCATCTTTTGCCATTGCAAAAGAAACTCTTACATCTACTTTCGATAAAGCAGAAGTAAATGCTTTATTTAATCTATAATCATAAGCTGGGTTTACACCTAAAAAGAACACAGCCCCTACTTTTGAGCTTTCCATATTCTTAACAAGTTTATCAAACTCATTATTGTTTGAGTTCATTTTAAATGAACTATCGTATGCAAAAATTGTTTTTCCATATGCTCCAAGCATAGAGTTAATTTTCGCCACTAAAATCTGAACATTCTTATCAGTGTCATTAGATACTAATAGAGCACGTGATCCAGCTGATTTTAAATCTTTTGCTATAGAAGCTGTCACTGAATCAGTAACGGTTTTTCCACTTAAGAAATTATAAATATCAATAATCATCTTTCTTTGATCTGCAACCGATCTTGTATACCTGATATCTGCGTTAGCACCAGTCATACTCATTAAAGATTCAACTTGATAATGTCGATTCATTCCTCTTGAATGCTTAGGTTTTCTTCTTGCGACATAACCTTTAGTTTGAGAAAGTTCATTACCATACGTACCTAAAAAGTCAGCTCCAAAAGAGACAATGACATCAGCAGCCTCTAAATCAAGTTGTGGCATAATTCTTTTACCAAATACTGACTCTGTGGCATCTAAAAGTGCGTTATTAGCAACACTATCGTAAACAACAACCTTAGCTCCTGTTTTTTTAGCAAATGTTTTAATAACTTTTTGCTCAGATGGAGAATGGTTTGGACTCATAACAATATAAGATGGCTTTGAATTATTTACTAATGCTTCTTTTAATTTTGCATCAAAATCACTCCACTCTATAGAGCTTCCATCGATCATTGGCCCAGTAAATCTATACGAATCGTAAAGTGATAAAACAGAAGCTTGCATTTGCGCGTTCGCTCCTCCCATTGTCACCATAGATTTAGCATTACCCTCAATTTTTATTGGTCTTCCCTCTCTTGTTTTAACCAAAACAGGGTAACCACCAAAAGTGCTTGCATACCAGTTTGCTACACCAGGAATAACAGTATCGTTCTTCTTTAAGTAAGGAATTGCTTTTCTAACAGGTATTTTAATACATCCAGTTAGAGGTAGAGCTGAAACAGAATATCCCATAATCTTAAGGAAGCTTCTTCTATTTTTCTTAATAGAAAAAGAGTCAAACTCATCTTCAGCAAATTCATTCTTAAGTACTTTTGGATCTAAAGTTTTATTTTCTACATCTTGCCAGTACATATCTTGTTTTGATTCTTCTTTATAAATATCTTTACTCATTATATTTAACCTTTCAGTTTACTTGATTAATAGTGACACTTAGAACAGTCTCCACCAGCAGCTCTTTTATGATCTTCAGGTGGCGCAATTTCATTTTCTCTGTGACACTCAATACACCAACCCATTGCTAGCTTTTCATGTTGCCAATAAACTTCCATTTCCTCTACAGGACCATGGCATTTTTGACATTTAAAGCCCGCAACATTTACGTGTTGAGCGTGATTAAAATAAGCAAAATCAGGGTAATGATTTACTTTTACCCATTGAATATTTTCACCAGAATCAACAGCATTTTGAATTTTTTTAATTTCAGGCGAATTTGTCTTAACTTTAGAGTGACAGTTTAAACAAAGTTCTGTTGGTGGCACACCAGCATGTCTTCCTTTGTCTGCTCCAAAGTGACAGTATTTACAGTCCATTTTTAAATCACCAGCATGCTTTTTGTGAGAAAAAGCGATAGGCTGAGTTGGCTCATAACCTTGGTTAAAACCAATATGCCTAGCTTGTGTGATAATAAAACCAGCAATCGCACCAACAGCAATGAAGGCTACAAGTGCGCCAATCAATTTTTTCATACACATTCCCTTAATGTAGATTAATTTATTTAAATCTTTAATATTTTAGGTATTTAGATACCATATCACAACATAAAACGACAAAAAAAATCCAGCACTTTTACACTTCTGTGACATACTGCCTCTTGTCATTTTCTATGCCCCCAATAAATCGACAGATAGAAATGTTTGATACAGCAAACATTTTTTTCAGTAATAACAAATCTATGATCCAGCTCAAATCCTAAAGGAGAAAATATTTCTATTGCTCCCTTAAAAATCTTAAAGTAAAAGTCTCTACTATGAATTTACTAGGCTCCATTTCAAAAGAAGTTTTTTATAAAGAATACTTAAATAAAAAAACACTTGTTATAAAAAAATCTGTCACAAATATTAGTGAGTTTGCTTGCGCCCAAGATTTTTATGACTTCGCTTTTCAAGAAGGATATGAATCAAGAATTATCTACGAAAAAAATAATACGTATACACTTAAAGATGGACCACTACAACAAAGAGACCTTATAGGGAATTATACAATAGCCTGTCACGGGATTAATCTTTTTCATCCAAGTTTTAAAGAGCTAGAACAAGCTGCAACGGATCTTATTTACCACTGGGAATTTGATGACATTATGGCAACAGTTTCTACCAAAGGAGCTAGTGTTGGAGCTCATATAGATCACTACGGAGTTTTTATTTTACAAGGCCATGGCAAAAGACAATGGTTTATACAAGAAAAGCCTGATCCTACTTACAAAGAAGGTTTAGAGCTCAAAATACTAAAAAACTTTGCACCTGATTACTCTGTTATCCTTGAACCTGGAGATCTTATTTACATTCCTCCCGGTTGTGCACACCATGGAGTTACAATTGAAGAGTCTGTTTCCTATTCAATTGGATTTAAATCTTTAGAAGATGAAAATATAATAAAAGACTATCTCTATGATTTTGGCTCAGACTTTACAAGTGATAAGTTTTATAAAACTCAAGGAATTCAAAATAATAAATTTGAGTTAGATGATCATCTTGTAGATTATTTTCAACAAAATATTTTAGAGGTCATAAATAATAGACAACTTTTAAAAAGCTGGCTATCAATGTATCTTTCTTTTCCAAGAATGCAATCATCATTTGATATTAATGATGATCAGGATAAAAATAACTTTGATTTTGTTTATGATTTAAAATTTAATTACTTTTTTATTTGTGAGCGAGAACTTATCCTTTCAATTAATGGTATTCAGCTCAACTCTAAAACAAGTTCATTTTGCTTTGAATTAAAAGATATTCTCTTAAAAAAATATCCTTTAAGCTCAATGAGTGACCAACTTTTTGCTTTTTTAAAAGAAAACGGACTTATTGAGCCTAATATCTAAAAAACAATCAGCCGATACACTATAAGTGAAATGGCTTATCTTAATATCCACATTCATTCTTTATCCTGCGTGTTTTGCTCAGGATTCTTTTGACGAACTAATTGAAGAAATTGCGCCAAAATTAAGCTTTTCTAACGAACAACTTAAACACTTAGAACAAGAACTGAAAGTTAATAAAATGATAATAGAAGAAGTTCAAAATCTAAGAATGTCAGGTGTTAAATTAGAAAATCTAACGACAGATAAGTCAGTAAATAAAATTCAACAAATGCTGCTTAATTCTATTCATGCAACTCAAATAGATCTTACTGATGATATCAAACAAGTCTTAAGTGAAGGAATTAATCAAAAAAACCTAAAAAAGTCCCTAGGTGATTTTAAAACATTTCTACAGGAAAAATTAACAAATAAAAAAGCTAGTGCTGCATCAGTCATTCGAAGATTTGGAATGGACACAGGATTAGTTTACCTTGCAGCAATGCAAATTGATTATACTTTTCCTCTCATTATGATTGCAAATGGACAGCCTGCTTACGGTACACTCCTTACCCTGCCTGTATCAAGTGTGACAACAGCAAGTTATATTGCAACTAAAAAAGCAATCAAATTTAAGCAAATCACTAAAAGCTTTGGAGGAGTTAACAAATACATTGATTTTTACAAACAGTTTAGAAAAGTAAAAAAGTTCTTTCATGAAAGTATTCTTTCTAAAAGAACTATTATTGATCTTTCTTTACCTAACAAGTCTTATGTTTTTACAATAGAAAAAGAGAACTTCTTATCTCGTTTTTTATCCAAACAAGGGTGGAATAAAAAACTAAACTATACGAGCCTTGTCAATTTTCTTGAAAAAAACTCTCTTCTAGAAGATTTTCTACCTGCTGTAAAAATGACAACAAAACCTGATCATATAAAGTTTATAAGAATTTTAAACAGAATAGAACTTACTGCTGATGAAAGTATAATCATTAAATTGAAACAAAAATTTGGCAAATATATTAAAGAAGTTGATTCCTTTAATGACTACCCGGCTTTTAAAAAGTGGGCCATAAGTATTGCCCATAGTGGATCAATGGACTCTTTTGTACGAAAACTATCCCATTTACCTGATCATATTCCACCTAAAGTTTTTGACAGAATATGGAGAGGGTATATTATCCCAACAAGCAGCAAAAGCATTAAGCCTTATATGGATAAAAATATAAGACTTGCGTTTAATAGCATGATCAATGACTATGAAAAAAAATTATTTGCTAAACTAGCAACAAGCTTAGATCAAAAAATAGATGGACATATAAAAGGACAACTTATTGACTATTTTTTTAATACCTTCAAACTCTTCAATATTTGTTCTGAACTCTACAAGCAACCAAATACCCCTAAAAGCCTTATCTATACTTATTAATTAATAGAAATAATAACTTTCTATAAGCTCTTTAGAGATATTTGCTTCATCAATTAAAGGGTGAAGATACATTTGCGTTACAAAAAGCTCATCCACTTTAATAATTCCTATTAAATACCCTTTAAGTACTACAAGTTCATACTGACTATAATCACCTATAAGTTTTACTTTTAAAGACTGCTTTACTTTATCCATTTCTTCAAAAGATGGGCTCTTAAATAGAAGCCCGTGTTTTTTTACAGTAAAACCATAGGGACAATTCATGCATGCACTTTTACAGCAAGTACCTTTAGCAAAAAGACTTTGCCTTGTTGTAATATTATCAGGAATAAGATTATATTCTTCTGTGCGAATCATTTTTCTTGCGATCCTTATACACCCTGTCTTTCATCAACTGGCCTGTTGATAGACCATATTTTTCATTTATACCAAGAGATATTATAGCATCATTTAAGGATACATTTCCACAAAAATAGTTAAATAAAATCAATAGCTTAGACCTAAACTCAGTCTTGTTTTCATGCAAAGCTTCAAATCTAAAGAAATGAACTCCCATTTTACCAAGATCAGGAACAATAGAGATCGCCCCTTGGGCAACTGAATTAAACATCGTATTTCTACACTCTTGATCGGCTTTTATCTCATGATGATTTCCAAACATATCTTTAAGGCTGACTTCATGTTTTTCACAAGGCTTACCACAATCTCTAAAACTATTTCCCTTGGACATAAAAGCAGCGAATACACAATGCTCCATATGAAACTCAGGCATGTATTGATAAATTGTAACTTCTGCTTTACTTGCATCCATATTTATCAGCATATCCTTAATTTGCTTTATATTAAGATCATAGGATAAACATATACTTTCTAACCCCTTAGATAAAAAATAACTAGCTGTTATGGAATTAGATGCATTTAAACTAAAGTCTCCCACTAACTTAAAGTCTTTGTCTTTAAAATAGTTTAAGGCCCCAAGATTTCTAATCAAAATCCCATCAGGAGCAGCTCGCTCTATTAATCTAAAATTATGGTACTCAGAAGGTTTTAAAATCCTAGTAGTTGCAATAAAAACATTTAAGTTATTTTCTTTAGCAAGTTTTACTGAAGAAGCAAAATCATATCCAAATTCATAATCCAATATGACTTTGGAAAAGACATTTTTAAACTCATTTCTTTCATTTAAAAGCTCTACTAATGATTCTAATTGTTCTTTTTTTCGAACAAGAATAGAAAGCTCTTTTTTATTTTCTATATTGTTTACTGAAGCTTTAAAAGCATAATCATTAGGCTCTAAAGATCGATCAATTCGTAAGTTATTTAACTTACTAACGAGATTATTTTTTATATTCTTCAACATTTTTTGATTTAAAAAGATTCCTTCATCCATCTGTATATCAAAAGACTTTACTTCATAAACAGTTCTTCCAAGTTTAGATAAATTATCTTTAATAAACCTCTCATCTACCTTTATACTCTTACTTGGCTCAATATCATTATCGCTAATTTGCTTTACAATTTTATCCTTATAACTAAAAACGACTTCAAGCGGTTTTCCTAAGCGTGCCTTAACTTTGACTTTAATTTTAAGTTTTTTTTGTTTGTTTTGATCTGTCATCGAAGCCTTAACTTCATTTTTAACTGTACTACTAGAATTAATATAACAAAGAGCACTTTCTATTTTTATATCGTCTAGTGTTTTGATTTGTATTTTATGATCTTTGTTTAAGACATTGGTAATAACAGAACCTTCTCGTTTTTGCTTATCAACAAAAAGAATTCCATCTCCTGTTTTAAACTTTTTATCTGTTTCGATTAAATAAGTTTTTGGTGATACTCTAAGCGCTTTTCCTAGAAGATACCCTCTATGATCTTGATAGGTTCCTTTTACAAGCTCTTGATGAGCAACGCCCTCAAGCCATCCATTATAAAAGCCTCTAGAAAAGCTTGATGCCATATTATTTTTTTGTTTTTCAAAATTGCTTAAATTTTTATCAATAGCATCTCTATATGATCTTGCCGCTGTGGCCACATATTCTTTAGACTTAAGTCTTCCTTCAACTTTAAAAGAATCTACTCCTATGTCTTGTAGCTCTTTTATATTATCTATTCCACAAAGATCCTGAGGAGAAACAAGATATTTTTTTCCATTAGTATCATACGTTTTTCCATCAACAATTAGGTCATATTCAAACCTACATGACTGAGCACATTGACCTCTATTTGCCGATCTTCCACCAAGAGATTCTGAAGTAAAACACTGGCCAGAATAAGCCACACATAAAGCCCCATGAACAAACACTTCAAGTTCTTTATGCGTTTTTTCTTTTATCGTTTTAATATCAACGATAGTATTTTCACGTCCTAAAACAAATCTTTGAATATCAAGATCATCTAAAAGTTCAATGGCTTCATGATTTGTAATGCTCATTTGAGTAGAACCATGCAAGATCTGTTCTTTACTTATAGATCTTGCCATATTCATAAGCCCAATATCTTGAATAATAAGAGCATCTACTCCTAAAGAAATAAGTTTTTTGAGATGCTCTTTAGCATCCTCTAATTCACTTTCAAAAATCAAAACATTAAATGCCACATGAACATCAACATCGTACAAATGGCATAAATCAACGATTTCCTTTAATTCATCCCAAGTAAAATCCTTTGATCTTCCTCTAGCATTAAAAAACGGAGATCCAAGATATATGGCATCTGCCCCATTATGAATAGCGGCAAGACACATGTTAATATCCCCGACAGGGAGCAGCAATTCTGATTTTTTCATTAAGCATTGGTAGCATTATCGAGTCAATATGTGTTAAAATTTGTAAAAATTATCAATACTTAAGGATGGGTACAAATGGCGAAAAACGATCAAAAGACGTTAGATAACAATCTATATGAGACACTATTAAAGCTTATAGAAAAAACTTCTACCGTTATTCCAGATGATGTTCAAAAAGAAATCTTAAAAACTCTTAGAAAAGAGCAAAAAAATACTTCTGCTAAATATGCAATGGAGATCATCAAAAGCAATATTGAGATTGCTAAAAAGAAAATTCAACCTCTTTGCCAAGATACTGGAACTATTTTGTTTTTTGTATCTCATCCCGTAGGATTTAATCAAACTCATTTTACAAAGGTTTGTCATAAGGCCGTAGTAAAAGCAACTAAACTTGGATTTTTAAGACAAAACTCAGTGGATCCAATTACTGGTAAAAATGAAACCATGAATATTGGACCAGGACATCCTTCAATTCACTTTCACGAACATAAGAAAAAAACAGTTGAAATAAAATTAATGCTTAAAGGTGGTGGTTGTGAAAATGTTGGTGCTCAATATGCACTTCCTTACACAGCACTTGAAGCTGGAAGAGATCTTGATGGAGTTAGAAAAGTAATCTTAGATGCTATTAATAAAGCTCAAGGAAAAGGATGTGGCCCAGGTGTTATTGGAGTTTGTATTGGAGGAGATAGAGGTTCAGGATATATTGAATCTAAAGAACAACTTCTAAGAACTCTTGATGATAAAAATGAAAATAAAATCTTAGCTAAACTTGAAAAAGATATTGTAACAAGTGCTAACAAACTTGGAATTGGCCCTATGGGATTTGGTGGTAAAACAACTCTTTTAGGATGTAAGATTGGTATTTTAAATAGATTGCCAGCATCATACTACGTTTCAATTTCATATATGTGTTGGGCCTACAGAAGACAAGGTATCAATATGAGAACTGATAATAAAATTAGCAAGTGGCTATACTAAGGATTCAAAATGAAAAGACTAAGCTACCCTTTTAAAAAAGAAGATATCAAAAAATTAAAAGTTGGAGATATGGTTTTAATCTCTGGAAAGATGTTTACAGGAAGAGATGCTGTTCATCACAGAATCCATACAGGTACAAAACCACCAGTTGATTTAAAAAACCAAATCATCTATCACTGCGGTCCGGTTATTATCGAAAAAGGTAATAAGTATGAAGTAAAAGCTGCTGGTCCAACAACAAGTATTAGAGAAGAACCATATCAGTGGGAAGTAATGAGAGATTATGGAATCTTAGGAGTTATTGGAAAAGGCGGAATGGGACCAAAAACTCTCAAAGGTTGTAAGGACTATGGTTGCGTTTACTTTCATGCTATTGGCGGAGCGGCTCAAGTTTTAGCAGAGAAAATAAAATCAATCGATAATGTATATTGGAAAGATCTTGGTTCACCAGAAGCTATTTGGGAGATGACAGTGGAAGACTTCCCCGTTGTTGTGACAATGGATAGTCATGGAAACTCATTGCATGAAAAAGTACAAGCTTCATCTAAGAAAGTTTTAGATAAATTATTATAAGAAGGAATTTTATGAAACTCATTTTAATCGCATTAATTTCAATCAGTACATTTGCTAAGGTTGGACAAAAAATAACTCACAAAATTGATATTGCAGGAAAGTCTTTTGATAACACACAAGAAGTGACTTCTTTTGATGAGACTGAAAATGTTTTTATCATAAAAGACAGTATCAAGGTTGCAGGGATCACAACATCATTTAACTATAAAATTAAAAAAGAGCTTATGTTTACTAAAGTAAGAGCTCTAGCTATCCTAGCTGGTTGTGTTGCCGCTGGTGGCGAAATTGAAAGAGTTAATAAAATAAAGGCCTGCAAAATAGCAGCTGGGGATCTTCCAGAGCTAGACTATGAGCTCGCTTACTCTTTAAGAGAGTCAAAAGCGATTACTTTTTGGTTTGGCGCTGTTCCTATCCAGGGAATAGTTAAAGCAGCTTTTATAGATAAGGTCAGTACAACTGTTACTGATTTTGATTGGAATTAATATAAAAAGGGCGGCTTAGAAAGTCGCTCCTATTAAAAAATCATTTCTTATTATTTTATCTAGTTATAAGTTTACTATTTAAGTTTTATTGTCATACCTTTAGTGTTTATTAATACGTAATTAAACTTAACAATTTTCATAACGGGCTTATTTTTCATAATTAGAAAGTCGCAGTCATACTTACTATCTTCAATCCAGTCTTCTCTAAAGCATCTTTTTTTTCCGTTATAATCAAATAAAAACTCATTTATATTTTCAAGATAGCTTAAAAAACTTGAACTCAAAGCAAGAGTGTCAAACCTAAAAATTCCTGGTTGATACCTTTTAAATAAAACAAATTCATCAGCATTTTGTAATATGATATCTCCTTTGTAAGGCTCAAATGCCAAAGAGTATGAAAAGTCCTTCACCTTGTCACTTAGATAAGAGTACTTTGTTCTTTTTAGAATGACATGAGTTTTAAAAGTAATCTTCCTTGGAGAAAAATTGATACTTTTAAAGTCTTCAATGCCAATGTCGATCTTAGAAAACGGAAACTCTCCACTCGGATCTTCATTAAAATCTCTAAAGCTATGATGAAAAGCCTCTATAGAAAAAGTATAATCCTTCTTTTTCGTTTCAAAGCTAGAGTTTTTAAACTTATCAAACCTATCAATGTTTCTAAAGACCTTATCCCCTAAAGTGACAGTATACTGTCTTTTTAAGCAGTGAGTTTTCGTCGCTAAAATCATCTTCGACAAATGTCTAAGCAAGTAGCAGTTATTAAAAAAGTCTTCAAAAATTTTTACAGGAGTTGATCCAAGATAAAAGTATGGCGACTTAGCTCTTCCAAGATCGGCCAGCTCGATCCTTCTACTTTTACCAATCTTTCTTTTTTTATATATGGGCTTTGAATCAAGTTCCTTGTCAAGCTTTTCTAAAAGATCATAATTTGTGATCAACTCGTTAGAAAAAACGCTGGTAGACACAAGCGCTAATATAAATAAACTAAGTACATTCATAAATTGTCTCCTAATGGTGGTATTTCTATCTAGATAGGCTTAAAAAATCAAATTGATTTTATGAATGTAAGAAGAATAAATAGTTTACGCGGCACAAAGAAATAATTTTAAACGAGGAATCTTTAGTGCCCCTTACTATATTACTTAAAATCAGTGTAGATTTTTTTTATTTCTTCTTCAAATCTATCTTTGAATTCTTCTTCAGCTGCAATTCTAATTTTATCTTCTGCAAAAGCAGCCTTCGCACTAAGCTCTTGTCTTTGTTTTAAAATAGAAAGATCTTTTATCTTTTGATGAAATTCTTTAATTACTGGATAGTTATCCAAAAGTTCAAGTCTTGATAAAAGATTATAAAGTCTTAGACAAGATTCTGCCGGTTCGCATTGTCCTTGCGAAGTGGCTTGTGAAATCATTTCGATACTATGTCTGATATCATCAATTTTTTCTTGAAGTTGTTTTTGAAGCTCTTTATCTTTAGCTTTTTGAGCCTTAAGTTTTGAATAAAGAACTCCAAGATATATGGATAAGCCAAATACAACTAGGATAAGAATGATAAAGATTATGATAAATTTTGTATTCATTAATACATTTGTATATCTTTTACTCCAATAACGCCAATAATTGCCTTTTTATTGGATTGAAAATGTAATTTTTTAAGAACCTTTCCATCTTTAACTACTTGCCAATCATCGCCTAGCCTTTGTAAATCGACAGTTTTAGATCTTGTTTTCATTGTTATTGCGTTATACAAATATTTTACAGTTATAAACCCGCCATTATGATTTGAAAGAACATTCGACACTAGCCTCACAACGTCTCTTCCACTTTTTTTGTAAACAACAGCTCCATGACCTGAAATATCTGATGAGTATGGGGCTTGCTTCACAAGCTTTCCCTTATTAAAAGACTTTATATAGAAACTCTTTATATCATGTCTATCATCTAAAATGACACCCAATTTCATAACATCTGTTTCAACTTCATTAGTAATTGTTAATAAGTCCTTATTAACAGCAAATGCTAAATTAGAAATAAGCAATAGAGTTATAAAATACTTCATCTTATTGATCTCCTATTTTTATAAATAATTCTCTTATGTCAAAAGAACCACTTTAATACAAACAATAACGTGCAATTAAAAGATACCTATATCGTTAATGAAAATGCTTGACTCAAAGCTTCTTTTTGAAATATTTACCCAGGCTTCTAGGCATAAATTAACAATTGTCCTTTAAAACCAAAAAGCTTATAATTATAGTAACTTAAAAGGACTTTTAAATAAAATTTATCTAATTGAAGGATTATGCCGTGGCAATTTTTAAAGACAACACACATCTGACAAGCTCAGATACCGCTTACATCGATTCTATGTACCATGATTTTAAACAAAACCCCGATGCAATCGACGATTCGTGGAAGATGTTTTTCAGAGGTTTCGAATACAAGTTTGATGAAACTGGTGGCTCTGTTAATGATGAAAAATTACTTAAAGAATTTAATGTTTTTAGATTGATTCAATCTTATAGAGCTAGAGGTCATCTACTTGCTGATACAAATCCAATTAGACCAAGAAAAGAAAGAGAAGCAAGATTAGAAATTGAGCACTATGATCTTGAAGCAAAAGACTTAGAAGATACTTTTGAGTGCTCAAGATTTATTGGCCTTCAAAGCGCAAAACTAAAAGATATCATCACTCACCTAAGAAGAATTTATTGTTATAAAATTGGTATTGAATATATGCACTCAAATAATACCGAAATGAGAAGGTGGACAAGAAAGAAGTTTGAAAAAGATGCCCATACAATTGATCTTCCTTTAGAACAGAAAAAAAGAATTCTTCACAAATTAAATCAAGCGCAAGTTTTTGAAGATTTCTTACAATCAAAATATATTGGTCAAAAGAGATTTTCTCTTGAAGGTGGTGAATCAACTATTCCAGCTCTTGATGCCCTAATCACTAAAGGGGCTGATCTTGGTGTTAAAGAGTTTGTATTTGGGATGGCCCATCGAGGAAGGCTAAATGTTTTAGCAAATATTATTGGTAAATCATACGAGTTTATTTTCAAAGAATTCGAACCTGGTGATGATGAACAACACACTGGTGGAGGTGATGTAAAATACCATCAAGGTTTTTCATCAATCCAAAAAACAGCAAATGGAAAAGATGCTTATTTAAAAATTATGCATAATCCTTCTCACTTAGAAACAGTTGGACCTGTTGCTCTAGGATATGCTAGAGCTCAAGCTGATATAAGATACAATAAAGACTTTGATAGTGTTGTACCAATCATTATTCATGGTGACTCGGCAGTTGCTGGTCAAGGGATTGTCTACGAGGCGTTACAAATGACAAACCTTCCAGCTTACGAATGTGGTGGTGCGATCCACTTTGTTATAAATAACCAAATCGGCTTTACTACGGACTGGCATGATGCAAGGTCTTCACATTATTGTACTTCAATTGCAAGAACAATGGATGCACCAATCTTGCACGTGAATGGAGATGATCCTGAAAGTGTTGTCTACGCAATGGAATTTGCTATGGAATTTAGACAAAAGTTTAAAACGGATATTTTTATCGATATGGTTTGCTATAGAAAGCATGGACATAATGAAGGAGATGAGCCTAAGTTTACTCAGCCTCACCTATATGGCTTAATAAAGAAAGCTAAAAATCCAAGAGAGCTTTACAGAGATTTTTTGTGCAATAGAGGTTCTATTAATGAAAACCTAGCTAAAGAGATGCAAAAAGAATTTACAAGCATGCTTTCTGAAAAACTTACTACGGTAAGAGAAAATAAAGCTCCTAAAAAAGAAAAAGGTCCTAATACAGAGTGGTTAGATCTGAGATGGTCTACTTCGCAAGATTTTGAAAAGTCTCCAATAACAGGTTTTAAAAAGTCTGACTTAACACTTATTATGGAAAAACTGACATCTACACCTGATGGATTTAACATTCTTAAAAAAGCAAAAAGAATTATTGAAACAAGAGCTAAAAATTTTAATGATGATAAAATAGATTGGGCCATGGGAGAACTGCTTGCCTATGGATCAATGCTACTTGAAGGTAATAATGTTCGCTTTACCGGCCAAGATGTTATAAGAGGAACTTTTTCTCATAGACATGCAAAACTATTTGATGAAAAAACAAATGAAGCTTACTGTGCTTTAGCCAACTTAAAAGAAAAGCAAGGTGATCTTAAAATTTACAACTCTCACCTATCTGAATATGCTGTTTTAGCATTTGAATATGGATACTCTCAAGCAAGTCCAAAAAGTTTAAATATCTGGGAAGCTCAGTTTGGAGATTTTTCAAATACTGCTCAAGTTGTAGTTGATCAATTTATCTCTTCTGGTGAAGTTAAGTGGGATAGAATGAGTGGTATTACTATGTTACTTCCTCACGGATATGCAGGACAAGGACCAGAGCACTCTTCTTGTAGACCTGAAAGATACCTTCAATTAACAGCGCAAAACAATATGGCCGTTTGTAATATCTCTACTCCAGCCAATATGTTTCACGCTCTTAGACGTCAACAAGTTTGGGAATTTAGAAAACCATTAATTGTCTTTACTCCTAAATCACTACTTAGACATCCAAAGTGTGTATCTAGCGTAGAAGAAATGACAAAAGGATCATTTAAAGAATTTATTGATGATACTACAGTTGATAAGAAAAAAGCGAAAAGAGTAATCGTATGTACTGGAAAAGTCTATTATGATCTGGAAGCTCATAGAGAAGAAAATAAAATTGATGATGTTGCAATTGTTAGAATGGAACAAATTTATCCATTTGCTAAAAAACAATTTGATAAAATCATTAATAGCTATCCAGCAGCGCAGCTTTACTTTGTTCAAGAAGAACCAAAAAACATGGGATATTGGGAACACTTAATCACTAGAGAGTTTGATACATTTAAAAACTTTTCTTTAGTGTCAAGACCTATGAGTGCAACTCCTGCTACAGGTTTTGCAGCGTCTCATGCAATTGAACAAAAAAATATCATCGAAAACAGTTTTAAAAAATAAGGATTAAATTATGGCAATTGAAATCAAAGTACCACAGGCCGGAGAATCAGTAACAGAAGCAACACTAGCTGCTTGGTTAAAAGAAGACGGAGATTATATCGAAGAAGGTGATCTTATTTGCGAACTAGAAACAGATAAAGCAAATATGGAATTACCTGCTGATGGTGAAGGTGTTCTTAAGATAATGGCAGAAGAAGGTGAAGATGTTAAAGTTGGAGCAATCATAGCAACTTTAGTTCCAGGTGAAAAACCTGTAAGTAAACCAGCACAAGCTGATACTCAAACAACTGCTCCAGCCACTTCAGCTGCACCTGCTGCAAGTACAAAAAATATTAATCATCCATCCCCTGCTGCTGCTAAAATACTAAATGAAAAAGGTGTAAACCCATCATCAGTTAGCGGAACAGGAAAAGATGGAAGAATTACAAAAGCAGATGCTCTTAGTGCAAGTGCTCCTGCTACTAAAAAGGAAGCTCCTGCTCCTGCAGCGCCAGTATTTGTAAATGGGTCAAGAGAAGTTGATAGACAAAAGATGTCTAGACTTAGAAAGACTATTGCAAGAAAGCTTACGGCTGCTAAAAATGAAACGGCAATGCTTACAACTTTTAATGAAGTAGATATGAAACCATTAATGGATATGAGAAAGAAATATCAAGATAACTTTGTTAAAACTCATGATATTAAATTAGGTTTTATGTCTTTATTTACAAAGGCATGTACTATTGCCATGAGAAAGCATCCCCTAGTGAACGCTCAAATTGATGGAGAAGAAATGGTAGTTCCAAGTTATGTAGATATGGGAATTGCAGTATCTTCAGATAAAGGATTAGTTGTTCCTGTTGTTAGAAATGCTGAAAGTATGTCTTTAGCACAGATTGAAAAAGAAATTAAAAGACTAGCGACAAAAGCTAGAGATGGAAAAATAACAATTGATGATATGAGTGGTGGTACTTTTACTATTACCAATGGTGGTGTTTTTGGATCAATGTTATCAACACCAATTATCAATGCGCCTCAATCAGCGATTCTAGGAATGCATAATATTGTACAAAGACCATGGGTCGTAGATGGTAAAGTTGAAGTAAGACCTATTATGTATATTGCCCTATCGTATGATCATAGAATTATTGATGGTAAAGACTCTGTTGGATTCTTAAAAACGGTAAAAGAGTTATTAGAAGATCCACAAAGAATGATTCTTGATTTATAAAGGAAATAAAAATGAGTGATAATAAATTTGACGTTGTAGTTATTGGTTCTGGTCCAGGTGGATATGTTTGTGCAATCAGATGTGCTCAACTTGGTTTTAAAACAGCAATTATAGAAAGATATAAAACAATGGGTGGAACTTGTCTAAATGTTGGTTGTATTCCTTCTAAAGCTCTTTTAGATTCGTCTGAAAGATACCATGAAACGCTTAGCTCTCACGCTGATCATGGGATCAATGTAAAAGATGTAAAACTAGACTTTTCTAAAATGATGAAAAGAGTCCAAGATGTCGTAAGCCAAACAAGTGGTGGAATTAACTTTCTAATGGATAAAAATAAAATCACTTCATTTAATGGACATGGATCATTCATTGATAAAAATACCATCTCTATCAAAGGTGATGATGGTGAAACAAGAATAAAAGCAGAGCGTGTTGTTATTGCAACAGGGTCAAAGCCATCAGCTTTTGCTGGAATGGAAGTTGATAAAAAAAGAGTTATCACTTCAACTGAAGCATTAAAACTTAAAGAAGTGCCAAAACACTTAATTGTAATTGGTGGTGGTGTTATTGGTCTTGAACTTGGATCGGCCTACAGAAGATTAGGCGCTGAAGTTTCAGTGGTTGAATACGCCCCAGATATTATTTCAATGATGGATGCTGATTTATCCAAACAACTTCACAGAGTACTTAAAAAAGATGGAATCAAATTCTATACATCTCATCAAGTTCTTAGTGCTAAAAACACAGGTAAAGAAGCTGTTGTTATAGCAAAAGATATGAAAAAAGATAAAGAAGTAGAACTTAAAGGTGATTACTGTCTAATTAGTGTAGGAAGAAGACCTTATACTGATAATCTTGGACTAGAAAACGTAGGAATTACTTTAGATGAAAGAGGAAGAATTCCAAGTGATACTCATCTAAAAACTGCAGTAGATAATATTTATGTTATTGGAGATGTTACGGATGGGCCTATGCTTGCTCACAAGGCTGAAGAAGAAGGTGTCTTTGTAGCCGAACTTATGGCAGGACAAATTCCTCATATGAATTATGATCTTATTCCAGGTGTTGTTTACACATGGCCAGAAGTTGCTAGTGTTGGAAAAACTGAAAAACAATTAAAAGATAGCGGTATCCCTTTTAAAAAAGGATCATTTCCATTTAAAGCACTTGGAAGAGCAAGAGCAAGTAACGAAAGTGCTGGTCTTATTAAAGTATTAGCTCATACTGAGACAGATGAAATTCTAGGTGTTCATATGATTGGTCCTAGATGTGCTGATTTGATCGCAGAAGCGGTTTTAGCTATGGAATACAAGGCATCTGCTGAAGATATAGCAAGAACTTGTCATGCTCACCCTACTTACACAGAAGCTTTTAAAGAGGCTTGCCTTGCTGCTACTGAAGATAGAGCGCTACATACCTAAGCGAAACACTCAAAAACTAACAAGTACTATAAGCCTAACCGATAAATAAATGTGGTTAGGCTTTTTTTATTCACCCTATTTATAATTCAGATAAATGCATATTCAAATATATGTGATGAGTTCTTTACAAGAGATTTTTCAAAAGAAACTATTTATATAAAAGCTTTTGATAAAAAAGAGTTTAATACGTTTTACAATAAAATTAATCAATCAAAAAAATCATCTACCAAAATGCAATATATGTCTGAATATATTAATAGTATTGATCATCTATATAATGATGTCGTAGAGGAATTTTGGGATGAAGTCTCAGACGGTTATATTGATCAAACAAGAGCATTTATTGACTTTGAGATATTAGAAAAAGAACTTATAAGTGAACTTAGACCTCATAATAATAGAATTATATCTGAACTTAATGATATTTTATCTCAAAATAATATTAATACTAAGCTTGTGAAAAACAAAGAGACTGGAATGTATTATCTTGAACTCCTTGAATCTCCAAATACATCAATATCATCTTATAAAACTTTAATGCGCTTTGAAACCAAAGATAAATATAACGTATATACAGTAGACCCTTTTTCAAATCTTCTCAATGGCTCACAAGGATTTTATAGTCGATTTGAAAAACGTATCGATATTGGTTTATCTGGGATAAACTCAATTCTTATTAATAATAAAATAGAAAGAATTATAAAGCATGAAACATATCATGCTTTGTTTGAAAAAATGAGAAAAGAAGGAATAGATTCTTTTTACCATATGAATTTTATATCAAAAGGAAATAGTAATCTATCTAAGTATGATAGTGCCTATAATAGATATATGTCAGCTGAAGAGATTCACAACTTTAGTAATGATCCTTACTGGCAATCTGACTTTCTAAGAGATAAAGTTATTAAGATATCAGATGAAAAGCTCTTTGCTAAAATAGATCACCTAGATAGTATGCTTTATGATACAAAAGGGTTACTTACTCACTCTAGAGAGACATTAAATAATTATATAAAGGCCATTGATAAAAAAATTCAAAAAAGTGATCATAGTATTCTAAGCCTATTAACGAACAAACAAAATAGTACTAAAAATTTAATTCATACTAGTTATTTATCCATACAAATTACTAATGATCTTCATGTCTACACGTATCTGACAAAAAAGTATAAGGATCTAACTAGTGACTTTCTTCAATCAAAAAATCATAACGCAATTTTAGAAGAATTTAAAAGTGAGCTAGTAAGCTTAAAAAAGAAAACAAACATCTTACTCAATAAAACAAATGAAACCCAGCAAATGCTTCAAAAAAAGCTTGTGGACTTAAAAACAAAACAAGCTAAAAATCACAGCTTTTATAGATCAAAAGAAGCGAAGCAGATATATACACAAATAAGGAAAGATTTAAAAAATCTTGGAAATCTTGCTAGAGACTAACTATTAAACTCGTCACTTCCAGGAATATCTTCAGGTAAAGGATCGATTAGATTAACTCCTAGATGTACAATTCTAGTTCCAGCTTCACAGTTAGGATTAACATTCTTTCCTATAACAATACCATCTCTATCAGCAAGGACCTCTTCTTTAATTTGACCAAAGACATTAAATACTTTTGCTATACACTGTCCTTTTTTTACCTTATCAGCAAGCTTTACATTAACGTCTACAATGCCACCATTTTTAGAATATATCCAATATGAATGATCACAAATATATGCGTCAGTTACCATATCTTTTACTTGTCCAGATAACATTTTCAAATGTCTTAATGTGTTGACAATTCCGTCAAGCGTTTCATCAATTAAATTATGTTGAAAAGCATTTGGATTACCAATTTCAATAGTTATAGCAGGAATATTTTTTTCATTTGCCCAAGCTCTTAAAGTTCCGCTTTCATCATATTTTTGTACTATTATCTGTGGATTTTGAAGATATGCTAAGGTTCTTGTCTGCTCGCTTTCCAAATCAGCCCTAATATATAAACTATTTACACGACCATGGCTTGCTGTATGCAAATCTAATAAATAATCAAATTTGCTGATAATTTTAGAAGTAAATAAATGAGCGTATAAAGAACTTGAATTTCCACCAACTTTTCCCGGCATAATTCTATTGAGATCAACATTATCGGAAAAAAATCTTTGATTCATTAAATAACCAGGCACATTACCAATCGGAACTAAAATTAACGTTCCCTTAAGCTCTTTTGGATCAAGATAATCAATGAGTTTAAATATAGTTGAAATTCCATTTAACTCATCCCCATGTATTGCAGCTGTTATTCCAACTACTGGTCCCTTCTTAATACCTCGAATCACAACAAGAGGTATTTTCCAAGGCACGCCCAGAGAATTATCTGACAATTCTAATTGAAATCTATAAATGTCACCTCTTTTTAAAGTTGCTATTTTAAGCTCTTGCTTAACCTTTATTACTTGAGAATTGGCCATATTTCCTTTCCTAATTTACACGAATTTCACTTAATAAGCTTTGATCATTATCAAGAGATTTAAACAGCTTTGTCCTAAACAAGCCCTTTTTATTCAATAAAGTTTGGGCCATTTTATCAATAGCCGTTATACTTAAAACTGTTTGTATGTATGCTTCAATCAAATCATCAACGCCAACGCCCAGAGAATTAAAGTCTTTATTATCCATCAACATAAGTCTGGAAGTATCTGAATCCCAAGTATTTTCTCCTTTTTTAACAGATAGATTTGTTCCCAATACCTCCCAACTATCTTTAGGATTATTTTCCGTTAAAGGCTTAATTGCTCTTCTTGCATAAATTGCGCAAGGAAAAAAACCTTTTGGTGACGAATAAACCATGACTCTTAGGTCTGCAATATAAATATTGCCTTTTTTGTTTGGAACAGTTCCAATATGAAAAAATTTTCCTTCATTACTAATAGAGCTCCATTCATAATGTCCAATCAAACTTTGAACGATAAATTGATCATACTCATGCTTCTCATTCATAAAAGATTCAAGTTCATCTTGAGTCGTTATAGTATAAACACCTTGTCCTGCATTTGAATATGGATTCTTTATAACTGCTTTTCCACCAAATTTATCAACCCATAACGGTATTTCGAGTTTGTTTACATCCTTTATTGTCTCAGGCATATTAATCTTTAAACCATGAGAATGAAGCTCAGAATTGTACAATTCATAAGCTTTATTTGCTAATAGTTTATTTCTACCTCCAGATAAGCACACGAGAGTTGAGTTATACACAAAAGTCTTTAAATTAACAGGAAGTCTATTCCACGGTTTTTGAGTTACATATCTAAAAGCTGCTCTAATTGGAATACTAGAACCATCATACTCAATAGATAAAATTCCATTTTCAATACTTATAAACTGCTGTTCATTATTAAAGTGAGGAACTAAAAAAACATCTTCTCCAGTAACCTCAGCTAAAGTTGCAGCATAACCTGAAACTTCCATATAATTTTTATCATAAATTATAGCTAAAGCCCCTTTAGGAAGTCTCTTTTTCTTTAACAAAGGCAAGAATGAGTTTTCAATTAGATATCTATAACCTCTAAATTCATCAGAATCATTTCTAGGAGGCATAGATTTTTGTCCCGACGGACAAGAATTTGTTTCTAAAACAACCATCTTTCTATTTCCCTGCTGTGTTGTTACGTAAAAAAGATCCGCTCCTCCCCAAAAGAAGTGTTTTGTTGGTAATTTTAATGCTGATCGAAGATACTCACTATCTATTTTGGGGTTTAAGTGCTTATATCGATTAATAATCCTTTCATGATCTAAATTTAAAAAATGACTCACCATTGGATGAAGTTGTGCATTTAAGGCCTTGGGATAAAAATGATTTTCTTGTTCAAAATTATCAGGACTAATCACTTCAATCCTTCTTTTTTTCATAACTGTTCCTTTAATAGTTTATAACCTATTCCCTTATAGTTCTTATTGATAATTCCCCAAACACTAGTTTGAAGCTCTTTTAATTCTCCCAGAACAATAATATCTTTATTGGAGCACATTCTTTTTTTTGCAACCTCAGGAACAATAGTAAATGCAAGTTCGCTTCTTGTTACTGTCTCAAATAATTCAGTATCATCTCCTTGCCCTATAACCTTTGGAGCTAAACCATGCTTTCTAAAAAATAAATCTATTTCGTATTTTAAAAAAGAATCACTCGTATAATTAAAAAAAGGAATCTCATTTAAACAGTCTGGGAAATTTTTTCTATGCTTTTTATACTTTTTATGAGCAACAACAAAAGTTTTATTGATACCAACCCTATACGCCCCCATATTTGAGCTTATTCCATCTTTTGAATCACTAAAAATAAGATCTAATTTCCCTTCTTCTAGGTCTGCAAGCAATAAATGTCTTTCATTTTCTTTAACATTAACAGCAATATTATCATTTCCAAATAATGGCAAAATAGTATCGTAAAGAAAATAATTAGACATAAATAAGGAAATTCCTACATCTAAAGATTTTTTAGGCATATTAATACTATGTCTTAGTTGAGAGGTAAGTTCTTTTGAAAGATCAAAAATTTTCTGAGCATATAATAAAGCCTGCTCTCCTTTATCTGTCAGCTCTAAGGATCTGTTTTTTCTTAAAAATAGCTTTGACTCTAAAAACTCTTCTAAGAGCTTAATTTGATCACTTATTGTTGGCTGAGAAACATGTAACCTTTCGGAGGCATCCTTTATAGAGCCCTCCTTTGCAACAATATAGAAATAAAATAAATGATTAAAATTCAGTCTATCCACAACAACCTTCAATTAGCTTTTTCCTAACTATTTTTACAAATAAAACGATTTTTTCAAGATACTGTCAAGTGCTATAATTAACTCGAGGATAAGTCATATGGAAATATTATTAGAAATTATTGGCTGGAGTGGAGCATTGTTAGTACTGCTTGCTTATAGTTTAAACTCTTTTGAAAATAGTAAAATAAGCTTTGGCACATACCAAACTTTAAACTTAGTGGGAGGATCATTATTGATGCTCTACACCTATAAAAGATTTGCTTATGAATCGGCAACAGTCAATCTCATCTGGATTGTTATTGCGATAGCCTCACTTTACAAAAATATAAAAAGAAATACAAAAAGACAGCATTTGGAGGAATCATGATTAAACACAAAAAAATGACGTCGACGTTCTTACTAGTAATATTCTTGCTACTTATTAGTAGTGTAAAAGCTAATGCACAAAGTGAAGAAGGTGCTATATCAGGCTCTGACACTGAAAGTATTGAATCAGAAGCAAAACCTGTTAGTACTTCGCAAGAAGATGAAGTCGGTATATACGAAGAAGATGAAGAGCTAGAATAACCCCGAAGGAAATAGACCCTTCTAAAACTAATGGCCAGGTCAAAATAACAGTCAATTAAAGCTATTTTGACCTGAGTCTATCACAACAAGACTAACTACAACGAGGACACAGTCCCGTTATTTCTAAATGATGATTTAAATGACTATATCCTAAAGAAGTTAACTCTTTTTCTTTTTGATGAATAAAACAATCTGAAAATGGCTCTATAGTATAACACTTATTACACTTAAAATAATGTTCATGCTTACTCTGTCCCGATAGTAATTCATTTAAGGTATACCTAGAAGCTTCATTATAGAATTCACTTTTTCTAACGATACCTATTTCTACAAACTTTGTTAAAATCCGATAGACTGATACATAGTCACAACTACTATCTTTTTTCTTAAGAATAATTTTATATATTTCTTGCGAGCTTAGATATTTATTCTTATTCTCTAGCAAAACATCCGCAACGCTCAATCTTGTCTTAGTTACCCTAAGAGAATTCTCTTTTAGAGCCTTTTCTATTTGAGTTAAATCCATAAAATTATATTTTCCATAATTAATACATTAATATCCATATAAACTACAGTTTTTCTACATCACAATTTTTTTCTTGCAACATAGTTGCAAAAGAGATATACACGAATGAAAAAATAGTACTATATGCTAATTTTTAGCCATAAAAACTTAGGACTAACACAAGGAGACTTAAATGAAAACTATTCTTTTTTTAATTGGACTATTAACTTTTACTTCATTTGCAAATGAAATGAACTCAACAAAAGGAAACATGGAAAACCTTGAAGATATCTTCCTTAATGGTAGTGCAATGAAATTTACGACTAACTTAGATAAAGCCCTTATTGTAGAATGTAATGCTTCTTATGGACTTATTGGATTATCTGATAAGAACTATGCTGCTTACAATAGAATAACTCCAGCTATTGTTATTTCAAGTGAAGTTTGCGAATCTGTATTAACGGATATAACTAAAAATGAAAAGACACTCACTTTTTCTTGGATAAAAACTGATTCTTGTAACTTCTTTGGATGTAAATATAAATCAAATTTTAAAATAAAGTAGATATTATCAATTTAGAGGTATTATGCAAAATCATTCAAGTGTTTCAATTTTAGGCAAACTAGATAGGACTGGTCTGATATGCTCAGGAGCTTGTGCCGCTCATTGCCTAATAGTTCCTGTCATTGCATATACCTCTGGGACAATATCAAATTTTTTAGCAAGTGAATGGATACATATTGCCTTTTTACTTATCCTCATTATTCTTGTTCCTATTGCATTTTCAAGATCAAGAAAAATACATAAAAAGAACCTTCCTTTGTTACTAGGATTTTTTGGGCTAACTCTCTTAATTTGCTCTGTTTTAATCGAAATTATTCATTTACACATCCCCTATCTTGATAAAATAATGACCCTGAGCGGTTCATTAATTCTTGCTATGGGACATTTTTTAAATATAAAACATATTAAAAAGGCTAATTAAATTGTAATCCATTTTCCATCTTGAAAATAATAGTCACCACTTTTTGCCTCAACCTGATACATTTGCACAAAAGACTCTAAGCGCTCGTCTCTTTTACAATATTGACACGATTTAAATTCTACTTTTTCTCCAATACTAATATTGTAAATGGGATTAAAGTCAAATGCTAAGGCACCTATACTTTCTACACTTGAGCCTATTTCAATCGAATCAATCTCATTTTTACTAAAAGCGCCCTTTTCTATAACTTTTATATTTTCTTCAATACTAACAAACTTAAGTCTATTTGCAGAAAAACTATAACTTGATATTTTTTTTAATTTTTTAGGAAGATAAATATAAGATAGCTCGTTATTAAAAAATGCTCTAGGGCCAATGCTGTCAATATTTTTTCCAAAACGTACATTTTTAATGCGATTTGAAGCAAAAGCCTTTTTTTCAATACTAATAACTGAATCAGGAATAAATACAAAAGATAACTTATTATATTGGAATGCTCGTTTAGCAATAACTTTTACATGAGAAGGAATAGCAACTTCTTCTAATTCATTTAAAATAAAGGCATCCTTTTCTATTCTTTTTAACTCTTTAGGCAATACAATACTTTTTAAAACATTTTCACTGAATGCTCCGACACCTATTTTTGATACATTATCAAAAAGAACTAGCTTTGAAATAAAGTTTTGAGAAAAAGCATGATTTCCTATAGTTTCAACACTCTTGGGAATATGTATCTCACTTAATCTATTACGACAAAAAGCACAGGAACCAATAACCCTTACCGTCTCAGGAATCTCAACTGATAAAAATCCAAAATATTCAAAAGCTGATTTACCAATAGCTATCGTTTTGAGCCCATTAATATGAGAAGGTATACTGATTTTCTTTTGACGACATTCTTTTAACCTAGCATTATATCTAGTAATAGAAATGCCCTGTTCATATTTCTCATAGGAAAAGCACTTCACATTTGCAAAAGTATTTGTCGACATAAAAATGATAAAACCATATAAAATTGCCTTCATATATAAAACTCCTATTTATGCTTTAAAGATTGTTCTGAATAAATTGCTTATTATTTTTCAAAGGGACAAAATAAGAAAAAGCATCTCCATATTTATCACGAGTAATACCTGAAAGTACTCCTATTTGCTGCTTAAAAGAATTTATTAGCGCTGCTCCTGAGTCACCTGCTCCTGTTAATGAACTTCCATAAAAAGCTTGGTAGAGATTTCCCTTTACCTTAAATGGATTTCCAAGAGTAGATACTAGTTTATTAGAACCACAGTATAACTTTCCTTCACTTCCAGGAATATAAGAAAATAACTCTCCATTAAAAAATGTATATCCATAACCACAAAAATTAACTTGTGAAAAAGGATTCATAAAAGATATTTTCGTTTTTTTAAACTGCTTAAGCTTTCTTTTTGTTTTGATAATAGCGATATCGACTTTTGCAACATTAATCATTGCATCCGTATAATCTAAACCTTTACTATATGTTGCATCATATATATCTTGATATTTTCTATAATTTGCCGGAACTTTAATATCTGAAATACTATAGTTATTATCATTAATAGCTATTTTTAAACCAAAATCTCTTTGCTCTAAAAAATCTTTAACACAATGGCCCGCTGTTAATATTGCATAATCAGAAATAATAGATCCCGAACAAGGTCCACCTTGATAATAGCCGAACTTTACAAATTGAAGTTTTACATACTTTGAAGTTTCATAACTTTCATTTCCACCAACAATAGCATAACTATTTAAAAGAATGAAAAAAGATAGAATACAAAACTTCACTTACAATCCGGTTGATGTGAAATAGCATTTTTTAAAGCTTTCTTATAATTATTTAATTTTAAAGCTTTAGCCGTATTTTTAGATTTTACCCCATAACCATGAGTATAATTTTCAAGCTCATAATCAAAAAAATTTCTGATTGTTACTTTTGCATTAGCATGACCATTATTTTGATCAATATGAAAGTTTATCCTCATCATTCTATAAGAAGGCTCTATTACATAACCTTTTTTAGTAAGCTGTGTTTCTACAATTTTTATAACTTCAGACCTTTTAAAGCCTAGCTCTTTTGGAATTCTTAACTTGTATCTCGTATTACAAGTAGCATAAAGAGAACTAGCAAAAGCCGTTATAATTAATATCAGTTTCATCATAATGCCATGGGTTTTACCAGTTTAGGATGCGCTTGGTAAGATAAAATACATAATAATGTAATTTTTTTATAAAGATAGAAGCCAACTAGTACAAATTACATAAATTTATGTTAAAAAAAAGCATGAACATAAAACCAAACTTTGAAGGAATCCATAAGTTATATGGAGATAATTTTACTAATATTTTAGATAAACACATTCTTATCATAGGTGTAGGTGGTGTCGGTTCTTGGTGTGCAGAGTTTCTTGCAAGATCCGGTGTTCAAAAGTTTACTTTTGTTGATATTGATGACATTTGTTCTACTAATATTAATAGACAAATTATGGCCCTAGAATCAAATATTGGGAAATTTAAAATTGATGAACTTAAAAAGAGAGTTTTACAAATTAACTCCAGTTGTGAAGTTAACCTTATCCATGATTTTTTTACAAAAGAGTCTGCTCAAAAGATTTTAACTCCTCACTATGATTATATAATTGATGCCTGTGATTCTATCAAAAACAAGGCAATACTTTATAGTATGTGCAAAAAGAAAAACTTAAAACTTATTCTATCTGGCGGAGCTGGTGGTAAGTACAACCTAGAACAGATTTTTATCAAGAATTTTAACCGTGCACATAATGATAGTATGATCTCAAGAATGAGAACAGAACTTAAAAGAAACCATAAAGATTTAAAAGATCATAACCCTGAGTTTAAGGCCATGTGTGTTTTTTCAACGGAGTATCATAAGATAGAAAATAATAATGGTGGAAAAGTTAACTGTAGAGGCATTCTAGGATCTTCAGGTATCATGACAAGTGCTTTTGCATTAAAGATGTCTAATCACGTTCTTCATGAGCTTATAGGACATGAATAAGTTTATAGACTTTCATACACATAATATTAGTGAGCATACTAGTATTTATATGAGCCCTACTCCAGCTCATGACTCATATTTTTTTTATGGAATTCATCCTTGGGATATTCAAAAAGAGTTTATAGAAGAAAACTTTAAACTTGCCACGATTCAAAAACACTTTTTAGGTATTGGTGAGATTGGATTAGATAAACTAAAACCAAATTATCAATTACAACTAGAGCTTTTTGAAAAACAAATAAATTTTGCCGTAAAGAATAAAGTCTCATTAATTACAATACATAATATAAAAGCTAATGATGATATTATAAGAGTTCTTAAGAAGTATCATTACCAAGGGAAGCTTCTTATTCACGACTTTAACCAAAGTATTGATAACTATAATCAATTTAACCGTCTTTGGGATACATATATATCTACAGGTATAAGATATATTAATAATGAAAAGATAAGACATACCTTTAATCAAGCACCAATATCAAAAGTCTTATTAGAGACTGATGATCAACAAGATCTCGACATAATGGGAATATACGAACAATTTTCAGAAGAATATGGTATAAATATAGAGCAATTAAGTGCTCAAATGACGCAAAACTTTACAGATTTAATAAATTTTAATAAAAGATAGTACTAGAATTTTTAAAAAGGATTAAAAATGGGACAAGGTAGAAAAAAATCTGTGCTTAAAATGAAAAGAAAAAAAGCACAAGCTAAGAAAAAAGCTAAAATTAAAGCATTAATTAAAAAATAAAAAAAGCACCAAAAAGGTGCTTTTTTTATTTTAAATCATCCCTTATTAAAGTTTTATACTGAAAATCTAGTCTCTGTGGTAATGTATCTTTATTCGTTTTAACAAAAACCTTATCTCTTAACTCATAGTTTTCAACCATAATTTCATCACCTAAAGTCACTTCCACATAACCCTTAGAAGATCTATAATCCATTGAGCGAAGAACTCTCGACCCGCTTCCCAGACATGGCATCGATACCATATGCATATGAGATCTTTCATTAAAACCAGGATAATATGCATGATGATGACCAGATAAATATAGATCTACACCATGAGCTTCTAAAATATTATCAAGTTCTTGATCCATTAAAACCTCTTTTGATTTCTTAGGAACAAATCCAAAAGTCGGAATATGTGAATAAACAATTTTTCTTTTAAATGAACTAGCAAGGACACTTTTTAGCCAAGTCTTTTGCTTTTTACTCATATAAAGACTTGTAATATCCATAGAGACAAAAAGATTTCCCTCTACTTCAAAAGCATAAAACATAGGATAGTTTTCATCGCTTATATAATTTAGCTTTGGTTTGAATTTAGAAAACTCTTGTTTAAATAAGTCTCTTTCCACTTTAAACTTACTTCCCAAAGAAGCATCATGATTACCAGGTGTGACAGCAAAAGGAATTTTTGCATCGATAAGCTTTTTCGTAACATGCATGTGAAATGAATTCCACATAGACTTATAATTTAAACCAACCTTCTGGCCAGCAACCATATCACCTGTGCTTAAAACTAATGGATATTTTTTTTTAATAATATCATCAATAGCACTTGTCACTAAACTTGAGTACTTGGTTGAGCCATAACTTCCATTAAAGTCTGAAACGACTACAAATTTTAAAGCAAAAGCTTGTAATGAAAATAATAATAAAAAAGTATATTTCATAATAAGTTAAAATCTATTTTTTTAAAGAGTTGCCCTGATTCAGGTAAGCACTTTATACAAATAGACTCTCCTTCATAATTAAACTCTATCTTATAAGCATGAAGATAAGTTCTATCACTACTAGTTCCACTATATAAAGTATCCCCTAGAATAGGAGCCCCCACACTTTTAAGAGCAACTCTTAATTGGTGAGTTTTTCCTGTTTTTGGATAAAGCTTATATAGCCTTAATCCAGGCTCTATCAGTTCAGACTCAAATCTTGTTATAGCAGGATTATTCTTACTTCTTAGTAACTTATACTGCATCCTACGACTTTTTACCATATCACCAGTAATAATTCCTTGCTTCTTTTTGGGCCTCTGATCACTTAGAGCTATATAGGTTTTTAAAATCACTTTGCTTGCAAATAAATAACTTAGTTTAGAAGCACTATTTTGATCTTTTGCAATAAGAACAATGCCAGAAGTGACCTTATCTAATCGATGTATCGAATAAAGCTTTTTTTTGCTCTGCTTTAGGACCTGAGCAAAAAAACCTTCTTCAACTTCGCTATGGAAACTAATACCGCAAGGCTTATAAATAGCTAGAAAATGAGGGTGATCAAGTAGAACTTTCATAATAAAAAGGGCGACTTAAATAAGCCGCCCTTTAAAATATATTTTAAAGTAAATCTAAAATTTTGCCGTAGTAATCATGAGCAAAAGTCTCTTTATCTTTTACCCAAATAAAGTCAGGTCTGGCCTTAGAAATCCATGTCCCTCCTAAAATTTTATTATTAATATCAAGATCTAAGTAATATTCATATTTCTTGATATCCCACTTTGCATTTTGCGTTCCTAAAATAGCAAAGGGACTTGGATCAACACCACCAGTATAATAAACTTCTGTATATACCTTTGCTCTTTTATAAGTTCCAGCTGCAGAAGAAGCTATTGGAGAAACAATTCCTAAAATTTTAGAATTAAATTTTACCGCGACATGATTCCAAACTTCTTTATTTGGATCAATATCTGCAATATAACCAGTTTTTGTAAGTCCTAGTCTATTTGCCATGATAATATGCATAGAAGCAGCATTTACGTCCTTACATCCCTTTGCTTTAAAAGGATTTCTTTTTCCAGCAAAACATCTTTTTCCTATTTGAATAATTCCCGTATCTGATATTTTTGCATAATAATAAGCAACTAGTGCCTTCAAATCAGAAGAGTGAAAAGTAACCTTTATTCCGTGTGGATTGATTAATGTTCT
This sequence comes from Bacteriovoracaceae bacterium, assembly GCA_025210745.1. GTDB lineage: Bacteria > Bdellovibrionota > Bacteriovoracia > Bacteriovoracales > Bacteriovoracaceae > CAKZJW01. The sequence continues at coordinate 31,570 of JAOARC010000046.1, read as the reverse complement.
GGCCTTAGGTTCTATATGATGAAGTCCAGCAGGAGAAACTCCATGACAAATACCATGCCACGCTTTAGCTCTTTTACTTGTTTGACCCCATACTCTTTTTACTGTCGGATAATCATATCTTCCCATCATTATATCAAATTTTTCCGCTGCCGATAGTTCAGAAATTTTTTGATGCGACATGGATCTTAACTGTATTAAAGATGGAGATTCGTACTTAAAATGCTGTGGTTTTTCAGAAGACCACCTTTGAGCAATTCCACCTTTTTTATTGGCCCAAAAATATCCAGGCCATCCAAGTCCAGAAGAACTAATATCTCCAGATTTTGGCAACAGATCTAATCTGTTTTCAAAGTTTTTATCAATTCTATATGGATCGTTTTGAAAATTCCATTTTGTACTTTGTGTCTGTGTATCAGTTGCAAAAGCATTAAATGCAAAAGCAATGAGTAATAAACCTTTCATATAAACTCCAATTAAAATTCTAAAAAGGCTTTATATGAAAGTAAGAATATCTCGTAAACAACTGCTGTAAAACTTATACAACTCAGATCTTCGCGAGGCGTTAAATTCGTATAAACATGAGCTTTATTATTTTAAAGCCTGCCCCACCGCATGAGCACTTGCCCAGCACCACTGAAAGTTATGTCCTCCAAGTTGACCGGTGACATCTAAAACTTCTCCTATAAAATGAAGTCCAGGACAAAGCTGACTTTCCATTGTTTTAGAAGATATCTTTGAAGTACAGACTCCTCCTCTTGTAACTTCTGCTTTTCTAAAGCCTTCTGTTCCTTGTGGGATAATTTTCATATGATGAAGTTCATTATGAATTTTTGTCCTATCTTTTTTTGATAGTCTCCCAATATTAAGTTTTCCATCCACACAAATTCTTTCAAAAAACACATCTACAAATTTATTAGGAAGAAACTTTTTAAGAATATTATCCACCCGAGATGATCCAGGAGTATCTAGAAGAATCTGTTCAATATTTTGGCCAGGTAGCCAATTAACTTCAATAGGATCTCCATGATGCCAAAATAAAGATGTCTTTAAAATTCCAGGTCCACTTAAGCCCTTATGAGTAAATAAAACATTTTCAGCTACATAATGACCATTACAAGTAATCCCAGCTATAAAAGCATTACCAGCTAAAGTACTAAAGCCATCTATTTTAAATGGAACAAGTGCTGGAACCATTGGAATAATCTTATGGCCAAACCTTTTTGCTAAAACATGACCAAAATCTGATGCCCCTATTTGAGGAAGAACAAGCCCACCTGTGGCGATAATAAGTTTTTTAGTATTTAAAACTGTAAGTTCATTAAATACTTTAAAGCCATCTTCAGTTTTTTCAACTTGTAGATCTTTTCTTTCTAAGAGTAATTTTATATTTGGCTTTTTTAGCTGAGATAAAAGAACTTTATTAATATCTTTAGCTGATCTTTTACAAAAAAGCTGACCATGCAACCTTTGCTCATAAGGGATTTCATTTTTAATTATTAAATCTATAAATTCCCAAGGTGAATATCTTGATAAAGCAGACTTAACAAAATGAGGATTTTCACAATAATAATCTTTTGGATCTGATCCATAAAGATTAGTAAAGTTACACTTTCCTCCTCCAGAGATTAAAATTTTTCTTCCAACTTCTTTATTATGATCAAGAAGAAAAACTTCTTTGCCACCAAGGCTGCAAAAATGGGCTGCCATCATTCCAGCTGCTCCAGCTCCTATAATAACAATATCTGTATCTTTTTCTATATAATCGTTAGAACTCATTGAAGGTCTCTTTTAAGAGGATGTACTAGGTATTCAAGACCATTTAGTTTGATTTCATATAAAAGAGCTAAAAGGCTTCCTATCTCCCCTTTAGGCAATCCATTTGTGTAATACCAGACAACATAATTTTCAGGAAGATCTATAAGTCTTTTTCCCCTATGTTTTCCATAGGGCATGATATTATTGGCAAGCTTAATGAGTTCGTTTTGTCCCATTACTTATAAAGAAGATTAATTTCTAAATCTCTTGTTCCGTTACCTTTAATAATAGATTCAACTTTATAATCACCATCTTGATACGTATACTTAAGGCTCTTATAAAGCCCTTTAAATCTTAAAACAAAGTCTTTTTCAAAATAATAATTATAAGCATTATGATAAGTTTTTCTTTTAGCAGGATACTTTTCAAATAAAGTAGCTAAAAGATTTCCAGATCTCATCTCTTTTCTTTTATAAGATAGTCCTGGAATAATTCCAGATCTTTGTAATACAGTAGAGTCTTTTTTATAAATGATATCTAATTTAGCCGTTGAAGTAGAATAGAATAATCCCCACATAAGATTTCTTGTATTATTCCAAATACAGTAATTATGATTTCCACCTGTTAAGATAACTTCAACTTCCCCAGACTCTGGAAAAGTATAATCATTATATCCAGCAGGAGAAATTACAAGAGGTGTTTCGTTTGGAACTTCAATAAAAGTTTGAAATATTTCATGAGTAAGTTTATAAGATCCCGTAGAAAAAAAGTTTTCTAAATTTACTCTAAACCCCTGTCTATTTGCTCCATCAACTAATACATATGACTTATAATCCCTATACATTTTTTTTACTTTATCAGTCGTAAGACCTTGGTAATCATATCTTGTATGAGGATGAACATTTACATGAACTGTTCCTTCTAAATTAATTGCTTTAGATTTAGCAAACTCAATATTACATTTAATTTTTGATAACTTTATTTTTGATAGCACCTGTGATTTTCTTGTCACATTAGCTTCATTCATAAAAAAACCAGCATCACCAAATTCAAATAATCTATAAAAATCTTTCGGATTAATCATTCCTTTAACAGTAAGGCCTTCATCAAACTCTAAAGCATATGAATTTGATCCTGCGCTATTTTTAACCATAAAAGAAAATGGATAGCTTTGTCCTTCTAAGTTAAGAGTAAACTTTCTTGATAAGTTATCTGAGTTTAAAGTCGTCTTATCATAAGCTTGTACAAGAGCATCTTTATCAGCTCTAAAATAATAACATTTTAAATCATAATTTTTATATGAATCTAAGAATGCTTTATCCATACGCTTAATAATATCGTTAGCAAAAAGTGAGTTAAGTACAAGTAATGATAGTAAAATTAATTTATTCATAGCGCAGTGTATAACACATATAAGTCTGCCCGTTTAGATCTGCTGAACATTTTACACTCAAATACACAGATGATAGTCTAAGTATGTGAACTTACATGAAAAAAACCTATATCTTTGGCTTAAAAAGACCATCGTAGAATTTGGCCTTTGTCCATTTGCAAAGCCTTCTTTTGATGCTGGAAAAATAGAAATATCTGTTAGTAAAAACACTGGTTTTGAAGATTTAATAAATGATATTGAAGTTCTTATCAAAAATATAGAAAATCACAAGTTTGATACCTCTATTATTGCTTTAGTTAATTATCAAGATGGATTTGAAAATCTCTATGAGATGTCTAAAGAGTTAGAACTGATATTTTCCGGTTATCAGATAGTTGCTTTTTCAAAAGACTTTAGATTTGAAGGAACAAAGGCAAGCGATAAGGTAAACCTTATAAATTCTTCTCCATATCCTCTTTTGCATGTACTTCCCAAAAGACTTATGGATAATTTAAACTTAACACAAGATATTGGAATAAAAATTAGTGAAGATAATGAAAAGAAAATAAAGTCTTTAAGTGATGGTGAGCTAAAAGAATATTTTTTTTATATGGATAATTTATGAAATATACTGATGAGTTTTTAAAGAAGATGCCAAAGTCTGATCTTCATCTACATTTAGATGGATCTTTAAGACTTGATACATTAATTGAAGCTGCAAAAAAGCTAAATATTGATATGCCCTCTTATGAACAAGAAGGTCTTAAAGAAAAGGTATTTAAAGATAAATACACAAGTCTTGGAGAATACTTAACTGGCTTTCAATATACCTGTGCAGCTCTTAGAGATTTAGAAATTCTAGAAAGAGCAAGTTATGAACTTGCCATTGATAATCAAAATGAAGGTGTTAATTATATTGAAGTCAGATATGCTCCTCAACTTCTCATGGATCCTATAAAAGGGATTGATTTAGAAATGGTTATCAAAAGAGTTCATGAAGGTCTTGATCGAGCTAAAAAAGAATACAATAATAAAAAAGAAGTTAAGGATGGGGACCTGCCTAAGTTTGATTATGGTATCATCTGCTGTGCTATGAGAAATTTTGGACCAGAGTTTTCTCCTTATTATAATAACTTTATCAATGTCATGCCTCATATGAAAAAAACTCATATGATGGCCCATGCAGCAATGGAACTTACAAGAGGAGCCGTTAGATTAAAAGATAAAGGCTACCCTATTGTTGCCATTGACCTAGCTGGTGAAGAGTCAGGCTATCCTGCAATTAATTTTAAAGAAGCTTATGATTATGCTCACAGAAACTTTTTAGGAAAAACTGTTCATGCAGGTGAAGCTTATGGAGCTGAAAGTATTTTTCAGGCCATAACTCTTTGTTATGCCGATAGAATTGGGCATGGTTATTCTCTATTTGACCCTGACCTTGTTGTGCATAGAAAAATCGAAGATAAACAAAAGTATATTAATGATCTTTCTTCATACATAGCGGATAAAAGGGTAACTATAGAAGTTTGTCTTACTAGTAACCTTCAAACAAACCCAGAGATAAAAGATATAAAAGATCATCCATTTAAACATATGATCGAAAATCGTATTGCGACAACAATTTGTACTGATAATAGATTAGTCTCTAACACAACAATGACAAATGAATTTTCACTGGCCGTTAATAACTTTGAAATTCCAATCAAGAGACTTAAAGATATTGTTGCTTATGGATTTAAGAAAAGCTTTTATCCAGGAACTTATGTAGAAAAAAGACAGTATGCCAAAGATGTCATGAACTACTTTGATAAAATAACAAATGAGTTTGAGCTTAGCTCAAACTCATAGTATCATCTAATTTTTTGAACAATCAAAATAATAATATTCTGAAGCGATAAGTCCCATAAAAGAAGTTTTCAGCTCTAGTTTATTTGCTCTTAGATCCAAAGTATAGCGATATACTTCCTGTCCATACATTGATGGAATAAACCATTTAAACACAAGTTTTCTTTTATTAAGCTTTGTTACAAGTGGTGTTACAAGTCTTTGCTTCACTCCTTCATCCACAACAAATATCTTTTCAAAATAAATACCGATATCCTTTTGATAATCTTCCTCATCATGATAAAAACTATACGAAATATGTTCGTAATCGGTTCCATGATGGTTTTGAACTTTCTTTTCAAGGTTAATATCTACTCTTTTAATATATGTCATATCATTAGAGTCTGAATTAATATAACACTCATATTTTTGAGCATAAGTTAATGTTGATAATAGTAAAAAGATCAATAGTACTTTCATAAATTATACTCCTTCTATTTCGCACTCAACTTTATATTTTAATTTAGGTAACCATGAAAGCTCTTTAACTTTTAAGAAACCTGTTGCAATACTCTTATTATTAAACTGATCTTTAATAACTTTTAGTTTCAAAATGACAGATGAATTATTTACGCTCCAACAGTTGTCCTGCCCCTTTAACACTATTTTTAGTTTATCTTTATTAATCTGTGACTTTTTAACTTCTAAGTAATCCAAACATGCCTCTGAGCCAGCCCCCATGGAGCCCTTATAGTTTTGCCCCTCATCAAAAACCATAACATCATATCTATAATTAAGAGAAAGCTGATCTTTCTTTACAGTTACACATCTTATGTCTAAGCCACTACTGGCAAATGATGCAAAAGCTAATATACCCAACAACAATCCTTTCATTAGTAAGTCTCCATTTATTAATTTATATCAAAAATAATACCGAAAAATAACGCAACAAGCCATCACTATCAAAATGATTGATGTTTACGCTTACATCATATAATTATTATACAACAATGGGGTCTAAGCTATTGATATCATTAACTTAAAAAACTAATAAATATTATTATTTAGCCGATAAGTAATTGAAATATGAAGTTTTGGGTAGTGATTTTATATTTACTATTTTTGAATTTATTGGCCTTTGGACAAGATAAAGCTGCTATTGATTTAAAATGCCAATCCTTTATTCAAGAAAATAATCTGATTAATTTTCGAGATGATATATGTGCAAATGATATAAGTCGCTGCTTATATAATAAACATAACAAATATGACCGCTCTTTAAGAGAGTATGACCATCAAAGTATACTAACTAAATACGACCAAATGGTTCATTTTTTAAACAAAGATCCTAATACAAGAAAATGGTTTGAAAGAACAGATGGAAAGTCACCCACTTATCTAGATTGTAAAAATGCAAAACAGTGGACAGAATGTAAAGCTTATAATGCTTATTGCATGTCAAAAGTTTTAAAAGTATCCCTTGATGAAGATATAAAAAAATATGCTGATCATGTAAACTTTTGCAGTAACTCAAAGCTTGTAAAAAAACGGTACATAGAAAACTCAAATTATTCCCACCTTACTTTTAAAGAAAGAAAAGAAAAAGCTCTTAAAAAATGTCGTGGCCATTATAAAAAATTAAAAACTCTACAAGGATATATTCCTCATAGAAGGAATAAAATTGACTCTCAAAAATTACCTCATACAAAAAGTTTTTTTGAAAAAGCACTTACTGACTTAGATAATATAAAAAGCTTAGAACAAATGGAAAAAGCAATAGAGTCTATAGAAATCGATCAAGAAAATATGGCCACACAACTTAGGGTACAAGGTATTTTAGAGCGCTGTCGTAAAGAAAATGCCCAAGGTGATGTCTATGGGAGAAACATAGAAAGTCAAATTACCAATCATGCTAATGCCTGTAGAGCAAATCATTATTTTTCCCAAAATGAAATTGGAGTACTTAAAAATGATTGGGATAAAATAAAGAATCATCTTGCAGACAAAGACTTTGATGAAATGAACAAAAAAATAAGCTACCAGGTTCTTCCCGATATGTTTATAGCATCGTGGAAATATGAGTTATGCCGCAACAAGGCTTCTATGTTCAGCAAAGAAGAAGCTATGAAACATATAAAGTCTCAATTTAAAAACAGAAAGTTTGAGCAGGAACTTTTTGATAAAAAAGCCCTACAAGCGTGGAATCATTTTGAAGATAAAGATTTAAACAAACCATGTAAGCCCACTCAAAAAGAAATTCAACAGGATTTAAAAGATCTTAATCACACTTTAGATCAATTTAATCATATATGTATGGAGCTAAAGAAAGAATATCTTATAAACGAAAAAATTTTTTCTTCCCTACCAAATGAAACTCTAAGACAATATACTCAATACGGATCTAAAAAAAGATTCAAAGACCCTATTGCAAATGATTTTTATCAACTTGTTAGAAAAAACCCCTCATTCTACTTAGAACAAAACAATAGAAACTCCATGGGAAAATATGATGCTGATTTTTTAGCAAGATCTATTATTTCAGGGCAAAGTGGTGATCCTTCTGTTTTCATTGATAAAAATGGAAATATGATGGAAGAAGACCTAAAATTACACCTACATAATCTATCTAAGCACTCTCCTTATCGAAGTTGTGATACAGAAGGACCTTTAAGAGCAATGGATTACTCATTAAAGCAAAAACAACACCTCTATCAGAGTAAAGCTCAAGATGCATGGAATGAACTTGTTTCTAAAAATCCAAAAGCGGCTTCTATTATAGGAATGGATGCAATTCAAGAAAATATGTTTTCAAAACAAAAATTCGGAGCAAACTTTTCTAATTGGCTAGATAAATACTGCGCTAACCGCCACTCAGGTATGCCTTTTAAAAAAATAACGAAAGATCAGTTTGAAATGGCTAGAAATCAAATGGATGCATTTGTTCAAAGTGAAATAAAAAAACTTGATAATTCACTTAATCCAAATGATCTTGATGCGAGAAATGCAAATATATTTGCAACACTAAAAACAAGACCTTCTGTCATGGCTGAACTCCTTAGTAAGAATAAATCGCAAGAGCTATCTGCAAATGCGTGCCAGTTTATTGAGCAAATTTATAATGAAGATACCTTTGATCTAAGATCCTCACAGATAGTAGGAGGAGCTGCTGCAATAGCAGGGGTTATTCTAATGTTCACAGGTGTAGGCAGTCCTTTAGGCGCTGCTTTACTCGGCTCATCTGTTGTACTTACAACAGCAGAAATAGGAATACTTAAACACAATATGGATATAGCAAATCAAGAAAAATCTTGTGTTCAAGGAAATCTTGCAACTTCAATTGAGGATGATATTGAAAACCAACTAAAAATGCTACCTCAGATAAAGAGTCGTTATGATGATAATAAGATGGGGATGTATATAGCTATTTTTGGTCTAGGGTTTGACGCTATAGAACTAGGAGCTCTTGCAGCAAAACTTTCTAGGTTGAAGATTGTTAAAAATTCTCTTGGAACAACACAAACGATTAATGATTCTAAAAGCTGGAATAAATTAACAAAACAAGCAAAAGAAGGATTAAAAAAACTTAACTCAAAACTAAAAGACTATAATCAAACTAAGCCTCAAGTTGCAAAAAGATTAAATGAAAATATAAAATCTCTTAACTCAGAACAAATGACGACCTTATCCTTATTACTCAGAAATACACAAGCTAAGCATATGGATAAGACACTCGAGTTCTTAAGTAACGCAACTCCAGAAGGAATGGCGAAGATATTAGATATTGTTGCAAATAACCCAAATACAATGATAAAAACTTTTGGACGACTTGATTTTCAAAAGCTTGAAAGAATAACTACAGATAAAAACATATTAAAAGCAAATAGAGTCCACTTTGACCAAATTGAAGAAGCCATTAACAAAAATTTTAAAAATAGTACTCATATACCATTAAAATCTAATAACGATTATATTGATCCTCAACTCGGAAATGACGTTAGAAATTGGTTTAAAAATACTGCAAGTACAGCATCAGAAGATATAAAAATTTATAATGAAATAGGGACTCATCTAAAAAATCAAGGGATCGCTTATCAAAAAAATGCTGAGGCATTTATTTTAACAGGCGATAACACTAAGCTTGGTAAATACGCTCAAGCACTAAAAAAGAATAATATAACAGTTGTGTACGATCCAATGATGCTTAAAAGAAGCCATATTGGCGGTATGTATGATGAAGCTTCTTCCACTCTATATATCGGGCATAAATCTATATTAGAGGCAAAACCATCAAGTGCAGCACTTCATGAAGCAACTCACTTTAAACGAGCACAAGATTATATTAATGGAGCTGATGATCAATATAATTTAACTATACATTCGTCGCGAGAAAATATTTTCATTCCTTCCGAAGAGTTTATAAAAAAATATAGTATTGATATGAAGAATCTTCCATACTCTACTTATTTTAGTTTAGACGAAGTTCAAACTTACGCCAAAGGAGTAAGGCAATCTTTATTAAATGGAAAGGTTGACTTAAAATCACTTCTAAATAATATCAAATATGGTTCATTTAGTAACGAAGCTACAATATATCGAGCGAATAGTTTTTTAGATTCTTCACAGTTTTACAAAAAAGCACCTTCTTTACTTAAAAGTAATCTTACTTTTGCAAAAAAGACAGTTAATGGAAAAGATGTATTTACTGCTAATTTGAAAGTTGCAGGTAAATCGGGATATAAAATGCGTGGATCTAGTGATTACACTTTTGAAATGATATTAAGTACAAAAGAACATATAGAACTTGCTAAGGCCTATCAAAATGGTGATTTAAATGCTGGAATAAAACTTGTAGAAAGTATGCAAGAAAAAGTTAAACACTTAAAAGAAACCGCTTCTAAAGTAAATAAAAACTTAGATGAGATTTATAAAATAACTAAAAATATTAATAATGAATCTCAAGTAACCAAAGAGCAGTATGATAAACTTATCTTACTTAGCTCAAAAAACTCTCATCTTACAAAACCTGTTGATATGCGAATTAAGACGAAGGGCATATCAAAAAATACAACCGATCAGTCTTTACTTACTGAAAAGGCAAAACAATTAAAAGAAAAGGAAATTGTATGGACTGGTGGCTTTTCTAAATCCCATGCTATTAAAAATAATGATCCATCTATGTATCCAAACTATACTCATATTAATAAAGGTAATATTAAAATCAATACTAAAGGTGAACCTGAAATTACTGGAGGAATGCACACGCAACATTCTCTTGGTTTACTTTTAAAAAAGAATAAAACTTATTCTGACTACCTTTTAGATGAAACGGGACATATAAAAGCAAAGTTTAATAGGCAATATCCTAATGGAGTTAGAGAGGTTCGCTTTCCACTACTTGATAAAAATGGAGAGCTTATAAAATCTTCTAAAGGTGGCTATAAAACGATAGGAAAGAACTTATTTCCTTCTTCTTGGGATGCAAACAAGATAATTAAAAGTATAAATGAAATAAAAAATACAACTATTCCCAAACAACTATCTAAAACCTCTGATGGTACTAATGTTCTTATCTATGAAGGAGTCGTTGATGGTGTAAGAATAAAAGCTGTTATATCAGAATCTGGAGACTTAGTAACCGCCTTTCCTGCACCAGTTAGAACAGAAGGCTCTCAAGTCCTTTCCGTAGAAACTTACTGATATTTCTTGTAAGGCCACCTAGTATAATACTAGGTGACCCACAAATTGAGAGAGGCAAAAGCAATTGCCTTTGCAATGATAATCAATTGGATTCGCTTGACTATCAAAATTAAAACTTACAATTTTTTATAGTTTTTATTATACAAAAGGATAATTCTAAGTTGTAATACTTACATATAATTTTTTATTTAAGTCATTTTTTCTTACTTTTTAGAAACACTTTGTTTCAAAGGTATATTATGAGTAAAAACATATTTATTAGTGGAATTAGTAGCGGTATCGGAAAAGCAATGGCCATAAGCTTTGCTCAAAATAACTATCAAGTTTATGGAATTAGTAGAAGCAAGCTTGATTACTCACATAATAATATTCTTCATCAATGTGTCGATATTACGAACTACACAGACTCACAGTTTGATTTTATAGAAGCAATTGACTTTGATTTATGCTTTTTAAATTCTGGTATCCTAGGAAAAATAGCTTTTATATCTAAAACTTCCCTAAAAGAACTTCAAGATATTATGAATACAAATTTATGGGCCCAAAAAAATCTAATTGATACTTTAAAAAATAAAGCTCATTTTAAATATATTATAGGAATCTCATCCGGAGCTGCCCTAAAAGGGGGATTAGGTTGGTCAGGATATAGTTTAAGTAAAGCTGCTTTTAAAACACTGCTAGAGCTTTATAGCGCAGAAGATAAAAATACGACTTATATTAATTTAGCTCCCGGACTTGTAAATACTAAAATGCAAGATTATCTATGTGATGTCGTTAATAAAGAAGAGTTTCCAAATATACAAAGACTTGCGCAAGCAAGAGAAAACGGAACGATGCTAAGCCCTAATGATTTTGCTATAAAGCTTAATCAAAACCTAAGTTCTATTTTGAAAACACCTAGTGGCGGTTTTATTGACATTCGATCATTTGAATAAGCACATAAGGCTGAACGATTAAAAAGTTTGCTATTTTTTTGAACTCATCCTGTGCAAACTTAGTAGCTCTATCATCATCAACCTTAACTAAATCACCATCATCAAGCCATAACTTTACAATTGAGCTATAATCCTTTGCAAAAGCATTTGCAACTTCAGCTAAATTTAAATTAAGGGAAACTTCAAATAAAGCTCCCCTTTTATGATGATCCTTAAGCATGCTCCAATCAGCTTGCTCAACTTCACCGTTAAATTCTTCTATTGTTTTTTTATCACTCATAACTTAGAAATTAGAAATCAATTCAGCATACTCAGGATTATCAATAAATGGGTTCCTATTTCCCTGTATTGAACTTATAAGATCATTTCTTTTCATTTCATCAGAATCAACTGGATCCATTAGATTCCACATTCTTAGAACACTTTCTTCTGCTGAAGAAATTTCTAAATCATACCTTATTGAAAAATAAAATATTGCCCTTGCAACATTTCCTTTATGTTCTGATGGCGGTTCAAAACCTTCAAAATTACCAACACTCGAATAACCAAAGCTTGAATCATCGCAACCTCTTAACTGAGAGTTTGAACTTACATTGGTAAACTTATAGTTGCCTCTCGTTGAGTTTGCTTTATTATTAGTTGGATATAAGTGATGAAGATCTGACTTTTGCATACTTTTAGAAAACTTTCTACTAAAACGACTTTGCGGCCAAGTATGCTCTATATTAATTATAGTATGTGAAGGCATTTTAGTAGGACTTACCTTTCTTACATACTCATTACAATAAACATCTTTAACAAAGTATCCTCTATTATCACTTTTTAAATGAACGTTCTGAATTATTATTCTTCTAGATCTTGAATAGTCTATTAGTGGCTGATGGCTTTTTGTTGTTAGCTTCTTTAACGCAACTCGGTAATCATCCCATACAATCTCAGCAAAAGCACAAGTTGATATTAATAAAATTAAACACAATCTCATAAGTCCCCCTAATATTTTATATTAGGTTTACTACTATATAAAAATACTATTTGTAAATACTATTTTTTCTTATTAATTGCATCTTGATATTGCTTAAGGATATCTGGGTCTATTTCATTTAACTCAATCTTTCTTGCTGACTTAACAGTTCTCTTATACTCTTCACACTCATGCTTTGCTCCATCCATCTCCACAGGAACCTTCTTTCTACCTTCTTGCATCCACATAATCTCAGTTCCACAAAACTTACATTTGGCCATAGCCCCTCCTTATCCATTAACTATTAATAATTATAACCATTTAAACCTTTTATACATCTGGGCAAAAAATCATCAAACTTTATCTTACATCTATTAACAGAGTTACTTGGTTAAGGTTTAATTTATTTATCAAATTAACAAAGGACTGTTTATGAAATTAATTACTATGATGGTGTTATCACTCACTTTTGGAGCAATAGCTTGTGATATTGACGGAAAAACGGGTTTTGCTCCTCAAAATGACTTAAATATCCCTTCATCAGTTAAGTCAATCAACGGCATTGATAAAGAAGAATTTATGAAAGTTATCGATGAAGTTGTAAAAGTTTATAAGCCTATTATTGAAAAAAATGGTGATAAACTAACTATGAATAAATTATGGGATAATGGAACTGTAAACGCTTCAGCTCAAAGACAAGGAAGTAATGTTATCATCAATATGTATGGAGGCCTTGCAAGACACTCTTTAGTAACAAGAGACGGATTTGCCATTGTACTTTGCCATGAGCTTGGTCATCACCTAGGAGGAGCTCCAAAGATAAAAAGATTCTTTAGTACAACTTGGGCATCTAATGAGGGTCAATCTGATTATTTTGCGACTTTAAAATGTTTTAGAAAAGTTTACTTAGATGATGATAATGCATCAATTGTTGCAAAATTAGACGTTCATCCTATGATTGAACAAAAATGTAATAGCATTTACAAAAGTGAGGCTGAAGTTAATTTATGTATTAGATCAATTGTTGCAGCTCAAAGTACAACAAACCTTTTGGCTTCATTAGGTAAACAAGATATGCCTAAAGTAGATACTCCTGATACATCAGAAGTATCTAAAACAAATCACAAACATCCTAAAGCTCAGTGTAGACTAGATACATATTTTGCTGGGGCTCTATGTGATAGACCTTTAGCGCAAGAGCTTTCAGATAAAGATGCCAATATAGGAACTTGTAATAGAAAAAATAATGATACACAAGGACTAAGATCGAGATGTTGGTACCAACCAAAAAAATCTATATGGTAAATTAATAATTAAAAAGAGAAAACTCCCTAATAAAAGGGAGTTTTCTTATTTTAGCCTTTAGTATTTGTTCTTCTAGGCTTTTTTGCCCTTTCAAGATTATATCTTCTTTTATGAAATTGTGATTTTTTAGCTTTTGGTTTATAGGTTTTTCTTTTTTTACCACTTTCGCATTGTAAAATTGGCCCTGAGTTTGATCCTCTTACCCTTCTTATCTTTTTTCTCTTTTTTGACTTTTTACTTACGACCTTAAATCTTGGAACAAGACATTCATAAGTATTTACAACCTCATCTTTTGTAGAACGGCTCAATCTTGATCCCTTAACTCTACAAGCAACCATTTTAGTTTCATCAAGGCTTGACTCTTTTACAGTCTTTAAAGAAAAAGCCTTATCTTTTAAACCTAAACGATTTCCTTTTTTAAGTTCACTCTTTTTTTGTTTATACATCAGATTTAATGTCTCTACATCTGAAAGAAGTGAATAGAAATCATCATTTTCAAAGCCATAATAATATCTATGAGACTTTTGATATTTTGCTCCTATTTTATTAGCAGCAAAATTTGAAAAACATTTTAAAGTATTTTTATAAACTTTATTTGTTTGTTTATTATCGATAAGAATATCTAAAGAGCGAATAGAATAGAATTCTTTTGCATCCGTTTTTACGCTTACTAGTGCCTTATCTAATAGCGAAGATTCGTATTCTTTATCAGCAATCTTTGTCAAAGTTGTCAGCTCTAAAAGAGATGATTTTAAAGCATATTTATACTTTTTATTTATTTTGGCAGATATTAAACTAATAGTTGGAGTTCTCTTCTTCTTTTTCTTTGCCATTTCTAACTGATCATAACAATCAATAGTTTTAACAGAATAGGCAAAGCCTGAGATAGAAAAACACACACCTAAAATAGCACTTAACGACTTATTCATAATAATTCTCCTAAATTATATATTAAGAAGTTTATAACAAAAAATTATGCACAGCGCCACATGTTTGGAAAATTTTACATACTATAAAGTAAAGATAGGGCATGTATTATTCGATATGAAATAGAAAAACAACCTTGAATTAAAAAGCCTCCTGTTGGTGCTTCCCAATCAAGCATCTCACCCGTTAGATAAATATTAGAATACTCTTTTAAACTAAAATCATCTTCTAATTGAGTAAAGCAAACTCCGCCACTGGTACTAATTGCTTGATCAATATCAACAGGTCTTTTAATTTCAACTCTAAAGCTTTTTATCGTCATTAAGTATTTATTAAAATTAAGGTACTCATCTTTTGTTAAAGACCTCTTTATCACCTCGAAAAGATCTTTATCAAAAGGAAAAACCTTTTTTAGCTTATTTGAGTATGAAAGTTTATTAGAAAGAGCATTGAATTCATCTATAATCTTTTCAACCGACTTATCTGGATAAAAATCTATATATAAACTTTTATCTAAGTTAGATCTTATATAAGAGCTTAATGGATAAATGGCTCCCCCCTCAATACCATATTCAGTAATTAAAGCCTCAGCTCTTATACTTTTATCCATAAAACTAAAAACGGCATTTTTTATGGGAATACGTTTTTCACTTTTTATATTTGAAATAAAGCCGCAGTTAGAAGGCTTAAACTCATTAACTTTAATATTCTTTGAAGTAAATATTGAAAGAAACTGTCCATCACTTCCAGTTTTTTTCCAACTAGCTCCACCTAAAGCTAAGATGGCCTTATCGTACTTTACACTAGAATCTTCAAAATAAAGTTTTTCATTATCAAAGTCTATAAGCTTATGATTTAAATAAAGATTAAAT
This sequence comes from Bacteriovoracaceae bacterium, assembly GCA_025210745.1. Taxonomy (GTDB): domain Bacteria; phylum Bdellovibrionota; class Bacteriovoracia; order Bacteriovoracales; family Bacteriovoracaceae; genus CAKZJW01. The sequence continues at coordinate 15,922 of JAOARC010000046.1, read as the reverse complement.
CTATTTGATTCTTCTAAATAATCTTTAATTTTTTTAATTAGACCAGCCGCCTTAAACGTTTTAGGAAAAACCTTTTTACTAGAACCTACAAAGTTTTCAATCCCTAACTCTTGTAACCAGGCTTTAGTATCTTCTTTTGAAAAGTCTTTTAATAAGCCTTTAAACAAATCTTTATTTTCAAAATAATTATAATGAAAGCTATCTAGCTCTTCGTCATTAGTGATATTTAAACCACTTTTTCCAGCAATAAGAAATTTTTTAAAAGCAGTGGATTCTTTTTCATAAAGATCAACACTATGACCCTTTTTAATTAGAAAATAAGAACAGAATAAGGAGCTTGCCCCAGCTCCAACGATAGAGATTTTCATTTTATCCAAAAAGCTCTTTAGTGATATCGAATCTTTTAATTTTAGATAAGGTATTTTTAATTAAGTTTTTATTTTCTTCTCTATACCAAAAGAAAAACTTTCTTTGCTTAGATTTTTCATCATAAGTAAGAGCCGTTTTTACTTTATCCATAGTATATGGATTATATCCAGAATAATAAATCACTGTTGCCATAGTCATTGGAGTTGGCGTGAAGTCTTGAACTTGTTCTAACTTATATCCAAGTTTTTTTGTTTTAGCAGCAAGAGCGGCCATATCTTCAGCACTACAAGCTGGATGTGATGAAATAAAATATGGAATAATCTCTTGTTTTAAATTATTTTTCTTACAAACCTTATCAAACTTATCTTTAAAGATTTCAAAGTATTTAAAAGATGGCTTTCTCATCATATCAAGAACATGATCTTCAGTGTGCTCAGGAGCTACTTTTAATCTTCCAGAAACATGATGAGTAATAAGTTGTTCTACATACTGCTCGTCTGTTTTTTTATGTTTAGACTCTGGATCAAACATAAGATCATATCTTAGTCCGCTTCCAACAAAAGCTTTTTTGATTTTAGGGTTTGCATTCACTTCCCTATAGATCTCTAACATCTTAGATGGGTCAGTATCAAGGTTAGTACAAATCTTTGGAAAAACACAAGAAGGTAGTGAACACTCGTCACACATCTTTTGATCAATACCTTTCATTTGATACATATTAGCTGATGGGCCACCAAGATCTGATAGATAACCTTTAAAGTCCGGCTGTTTGGTCATCATATCGATTTCATTCATGATAGATTTTTTAGATCTACTTGCAATCAGCTTTCCTTGATGAGCTGAAATAGTACAAAAAGTACATCCACCAAAACATCCCCTATGCATATTAACTGAAAACTTTATCATCTCATATGCTGGAATAGCTCCACGCTTTTTATATTTTGGATGGGGCTGTCTTGTATAAGGTAGATCAAAAGAAGCATCAACTTCTTTTTCACTCATCACTTTATAGGGAGGATTTATAACTAAAACTTGATCTCCAATCGCTTGAGTAAGTCTTCTAGCATTTTGTTTATTAGATTCAGTTTCTATGTACCTAAAATTTCTCGCATACTTTTTCTTATCATTAAGACATTCTTCATGGGATGCAAGCTTAAATGTTTTCCATTTTTTAACCTTAGGAAGATCTTCAATTCTATTTTGCAAAAAAGCACTTTGATTAATATTTTTTAAAGAAGAAAATGGAACTCCCTTTTTAAGAAGTTTTACTATGTCCCTAAGAGGCTGCTCTCCCATTCCATAAATAAGAAGGTCTGCTCCAGATTGAGTTAGAATATTTGGAACTAACTTTTCTTTCCAATAATCATAATGAGTAACTCTTCTTAATGATCCTTCAATCCCTCCAAGTACAACTGGAGTATCAGGATAAAGCTCTTTTAAAATTTTTGTGTATTCCACACTAGCATAATCAGGTCTAAAGTTTGTCTCTCCCCCAGCTGTATAAGCATCATTACTTCTTTTTCTTTTAGCTGCGGTATACTTATTTACCATCGAATCCATATTTCCGGCAGTCACGCCAAAAAATAATCTAGGTTTTCCAAATTTTTTAAAATCTCTTAAATCATCTTGCCAATTTGGCTGAGGAATAATTGCTACCTTTAATCCGTAAGATTCAATAATTCTTCCAATAACAGCACTTCCAAAAGCGGGATGATCCACATAAGCATCTCCTGTGATAATAATCACATCAAGTTCATCCCAGCCTTTGAGCTTTGCTTCTTTTTTTGTTGTTGGCAGCCATGCTGACAAAGGTAGTTCATTCATGAGCACTTTTTAGTGCTTTTTGTGAATATTTTCAATAGTTTAGGTAGTGTTTACACAGATTAATTTAAAAGATATTATGGTTTTTCCAAATATCAATACTTTAGGAGGATTTATGTTTGGTATCTTAGTTCTAATGTTCACACTAATTCCAGCTCTAGAGATCTATCTTCTATTTAAGCTAGGTTCTTTCTTTGGTTTTTTTAATACAATCCTTATCATTATCACAACGGGAATCGTTGGAGCTGCTCTAGCTAAAAGCCAAGGGCTTGCTATCTTAAATAAAATTCAAACAGATCTATCTACTAATAAGATCCCTACTAATGAAATCATAAGTGGCTTTCTAGTATTTGGAGGCGGTCTATTACTGCTAACACCAGGCTTTTTAACGGATATCTTAGGATTTTCCATGATTTTTCCAGTAACAAGGCTTCTTTATATAGAAATAGCTAAAAAGATGTTTGCTAAGGGCATTGCTTCTGGAAACATAAAGTTCTACTCAGCTGGGTCAGGGAACCCTTTTTCTAAACCTAGTTCTAATCACACGAGGGCCTTTGATGATGCCATAGAAGCTGACTTTGAGAGAAAATAGATAAAAACTATCACCCCATAAAAACTAATAATTAGATCTTATCACCTTTTTTTGCGATAAATAATACAAGTTATTTAACATGCAAAACAAGGAGATGCATATGAAAGATCTAACAGGAACAAAAATTCCAGCAGTAAAATTTAACACTAGAGATGGACACTCATGGAAAGAGTTATCTACGGATGATTTTTTCAAAGGAAAAAAAGTTGCACTTTTTGCACTTCCAGGAGCATTTACACCAACTTGTTCATCAACTCACCTTCCAAGATATAACGAGTTATATGAAACCTTTAAAAAAGAAGGATTTGATGATGTGATTTGTTTATCAGTAAATGATTCTTTTGTGATGAATGAATGGAAAAAATCTCTTAAGGCAGACAATATTACAATGCTTCCAGATGGAAATGGAGAACTAAGTGAAAAGCTAGGATTTCTAGTAAATAAGAATGATCTAACATTTGGAAAAAGGTCATGGAGATACTCGATGATCGTTAACGATGGAACTATTGAAAAAATGTTTATTGAAAACGAAGAGCCAGGGGATCCATTTTCAAATAGTGATGCTGATTCAATGCTTAAATTTGTAAACCCTAATATAGAGATTCCTAAATCTTATACAGTATTTACAAGACCAGGATGTCCATTTTGCTATGAAGCTAAAGAGCTTTTAAAGAAAAATAATATTGCATTTGAAGAGTTAAGTTTAAATGATCACTTCTCTATTAAGACATTAGTTGCTGTAAGTGGAGATACAAAGGTTCCACAAGTGTTTGCTAATGGGCAAAGGATTGGTGGGTTTGATCAGTTATCTAAGATTTTAAAGTAAGCTTCAAATACATAAATCTCTTGTGGGGTCGTTGTCCTACTTCGTCATCATCCTCATGTACTATTTGTACGCTACGGTGATGTCTCATTGGACGCCTAGCCACAAAAAGTTTATGTAATTGAAATATCAGGAGTTAATATGAAAAAGTTTGATGTTGTTATTATTGGTGCTGGAACAGCAGGGTTAAGTGCAAGAAAAGAAGTAGCAAAAGTTACAGATAATTATGCCATAATTGACAATGGCCCATTAGGAACAACTTGCGCTAGAGTTGGATGTATGCCTTCAAAAGTTTTAATCCAAGCGGCGAATGATTATTATAATACAAAGTCATTAGAAACAATTGGAGTAAGTGGCAATAAACACATCAAACTTGATCATAAAAAACTTATGAACTATGTAAGATCTCTTAGAGATAGGTTCGTTAGATCAGTAAATAGTTCAATTGATGAATTTAAAGATAAGATTATTGCTAAAAGAGCAAAATTTGTTGATGCTCATCACTTAGATCTAGGTGATGAGATTATTTACGCCAAAAGAATCATTATTGCCACTGGATCTCGTCCCATTATACCTGCTCCTTGGCTTGAGTATAAAGATTATCTTATTAATACAAATGAGTTTTTTGAAAGTGAATCTTTTCCAAAAAGCGTTGGTGTTTTAGGCCTTGGTGTTATTGGTATTGAACTAGGTCAAGCCTTAAGTAGAATTGGAACAGATGTAATAGGAATTGGTCTTGGAAAAGAAATTGGAGGTCTAACTGATCCTAAACTACAAGATTATGTAATCGATAAGATGAGTAAAGAATTTCCCATTTATACAAATGGAGCAAATATTAAAGGCATTAAAGATAATAAGCTTATACTAGAAACGCAAGGTAAAGAGTTTTTAGTAGATAAAGCTTTAGTAAGTCTTGGAAGAAGATCTAATCTTGACTTACTAGATCTAGACAATGCTGGCGTAACACTAAATGAAAGAGGAATGCCACAGTTTGATAAAACAACATTTTCTCTACTTGAAGCTGATCATATTTTTATCGCCGGAGATGTAAATGGACATAGACCTATTTTACATGAAGCTTCTGATCAAGGAAAAATTGCTGGAATAAATGCTGTATCGAAAAAACAATCTTATAAAGAAAAAACGGGATTAGGAATTACATTTAGTGATCCAAATATAGCAACTGTAGGAACAAGATTTAAAGATTTAAAAGAAGATTCATTTGAAACAGGAGGCGCTAGTTTTGAAGGCCAAGGAAGAAGTATCGTGAAAAGAAAAGAGATGGGTCTTTTAAGTGTGTATGCTGAAAAAGAGTCGCAAAAAATTGTTGGTGCTGAAATATTTGGTCCAGATGCTGAGCATCTTGCTCACCTACTAGCTTGGGTTATCGATTTAGAGCTTGATGTAAAAAGAGTGTTAGAGCTTCCTTTTTATCATCCAGTTATTGAAGAAGGCCTAAGAACAGCGCTTAGAGACCTATACTTCAAACTTAATAACAGTAGAAGTCTTGAGCTTAAAATGATAAATTAAACATATGATTAAATATATCTGTCATAAAATTGCAAAAGCACAAGGTTGGAAGGTAAATAACCATATTCCAAAAAACCTTAAAAAAGCCGTTATTATTGGAGCTCCACATACTTCAAATTGGGATTTTGTAACAGTTATGCATATTCTTTACTCCAGCAAAATAGAAGGAAAGTTTTTAATTAAAAATGAATGGCTAAGCTTTCCTTTAGGTAGTATTTTAAAATCAATTGGTGCTATTGGAGTAGATAGAAAAAAGCTTAAGAATAAAGAGTCTATAACAAAACAACTTACATCTTTACTTATAAACAGTGATGAACTCTTGCTTTTGATTTCTCCAGAAGGAACAAGATCAAAAAATGAAAAATGGAAAAGTGGTTTTTATTATATTGCAAAAGAAGCTGGCGTTCCTATTATTTTAGCAAAAGCCAACTATAAATCTAAAGAAGCTGAAATAGGTAAAGTCATTATAACTCCACAGTCCTATAACAAAGATATGGAGTTAATTAATGAGTACTATAAAGACGTTATTGCTAAAAACCCAGAAAACTTTGGCTTAAACAATTTAAGCTTTTAAAGAAATCTCAATTTTCTTAAATCTTCCATCCCCTATAGAGTTACTTTCAAATCGTGCATCATCATTAATTGCTTGATGTACGATTCTTCTATCAGCTGGGTTTAGAGCATTAAGAGTTTTTGCTTCTTTAGTTTCGATAATTTGTGCTTTTGTTTTTTCTACTAACTCTATGATCTGAGCTTCAGTCATTCTATTATCTTCTTTATCTAATCTTACATTAACCTTAATACTTGGGGATAAATAAATTTTTTGTCTAAGTTGAACAAGTGCTAACTGCTCTACAGCTCTTTTTAGAGCAAACTTATTTGCCATAAAGGCTTTAATATCTTTACCAGATATATTGATTCTAACTTCTGGCTCTTTAAAAGAAACTCTTACATATACATTTAATCCCATTTTCTTAATCAGCTTAATTAAAAATGGTAATAACATTCTTTTAAAAATTGGAGTTACGCTAAATGAATATTTAACTTTTCTTGGTCCAAAGAAGATAAATTTCTTAGAGCCTTTAGATAGAACTTCCATCTTAAGAAGACTATCGTCCATAAGTTTAAAATATCTAAGAGCTTTATTTTTAGCATCTTTTTCACTAGTTGTTTCAATTTCAAAAGTTTTAATCTTTTCAGGAGTGTGATTTTGTACTTTTCTTTTTCTTTCAGTCATGTCTTTTTCTCTTTTTTGATCTTTTTTGAATTCTTTTTTAGGTTTATTTTTCTTAAACTCTTTTTTAGGTTTTTTATCAGAATATTCCTTAAGAGTTTTACTATCTATTTTTGGTCTTGGAACTAAATCAGTTGCAAAATCTTCATCTTCAATATCGATTTTATTAATTTTATCTTCAATAAGTGTGTAGATGGCATCAAGATTTTCCCCATCATTTTCACCACAAAAACTTATGGCATAACCCTCTTTTCCGGCTCTACCAGTTCTTCCAATTCTGTGAACATAGTTAGCAGCTTCATTTGGAAGATCATAATTAACAACAAGGTTTACATCATCAATATCAAGGCCTCTTGCCGCAACATCTGTACATACTAAAGTTGTAATCTCTTTATTTCTAAAAGATTCCATTAACTTTGTTCTTCTATTCTGTGCTAGTTTTCCAGATATGGCCATAGACTTAAAGTCCATTTTATTAAGCCACATACTCACTAAATGAGTCATATACTGAGTATTACAAAAAATTATCGTACAATCATCTTTTCTTTTTCTAAGAAAGTTTACAAGGTACGGCATTTTTTCATCTTCACAAATCATCGCTACTTCATGATTGATATTATCAACTAGTAAGTCATCATGATTCAGTTTAATCTCTAATGGCTCAGAGTGAAACTTATATGCTGTTTTTAAAACTTCCATATTAGAAGTTGCTGAAACCATTACAAGCTGTCTATCTTTTTGAACCTTCGATAAAGCAAATTCAATATCTTTTTGAAATCCCATTTCAAATAGACGATCTGCTTCGTCAAAAACTACGCATATGATATCTTTAGCTGGAACAAACTTTTGCTTAACAAAATCACAAAACCTTCCAGGTGTTGCCACATATACTTTAGCTGTTTCAACTTGCTTTTGTTGCTTTTCAAATTTTTCACCACCAATCAGACATGCACTACTAATTCCCATAGTTGCACCTAATTGATTTATAACACTTGCTGTTTGCTGAGCAAGCTCTCTAGTTGGACTTAAAACAAGATATTTTTCAAACTCATTTTGTGATCTTAGAATTTTTTCAATTATTGGAATAGCAAAGGATCCCGTTTTTCCAGAACCAGTTTCAGACATAGCAAAAATATCTTTACCCTCTAAAATTGGTTTAATTGTTTCGCTTTGAATATCTGTTGGTTTTTCAAATCCAATGTCTTGTAATGCGGATAATAGGCCTTCTTTTAGACCAAAATTGTCAAAAGTCACTAATTGCTCTCTTAAGTTAAATTAAAGGCTTATAATGCCAGAAAGATGGCGAAATAACAAAGATTAAAATGTCTCGAATAAGGACTCTAGATACACTTGATGCTCCCAGTCATCACTTATTTTTCTATAAGTTGAACGTACTCCAAGCCCAAGCTCAATTCCTGAAAAGCGAAATGGAGTAATATCAAAAACATTCTCAAGCCCAGCACTGGCATATTCTTTGGTATTGTTAAGCCTAGTATGATCATAGAAAAGATTTGTTCTCATTCTTTTAAAATAAAGAGTATCAAAGATTCCAAATTCAGGATAAAAACTAGCAAACATATAATTTGCACTAAAAGAGCTTAAAAGCTTAGAGTTTATAAACTCATACCCCCTAGCAAAAAAACCTGTATCACCAATATCATATGTATTTAAAACTTTTTCTTGGTAAGATCCTTTAAATAAGAAGTTACTCGTTTTAGTAAATCCTTTAAATGCTGTGTATAAATTTATACCTCTGACCTGCTCATAGGTTTCATTTCCAGTTAAAGCTATTGCTTCTTGAAAAATAAAATCAGTATTAATTTCAAAGTCTGCAAACTGCCTTAAAAAAGCCTTATTAGTACTATACTTCAATTCTAAATTAAATCCTTTTAAAAATACTTCTCCAGAATTAGGATATGAAGGATAGTTTTTATCATCAACTTTTATATATTTACCAATACTAGTAAGACTAACTCCATAGGTTTTTCCTAAAGTTGTTACTGTATAAGGAAGTAATACTCCAAGATCAAAACTGTTTTCATTCCATTTATAGTAATCAACATTAGAAGGGGTTTCATCAGAATCAATAAAAACACTTCTTTTTCCTGCACTAAAACCAGCAAATAGTACTGGCCAATAACGACTATAAACTAAAGTTGCAAAAGCACTAGTTGCTCCCTTTTGATTATCATTTTGAATACCAAAATTTGATGTTAACTCCCCTAAGATATCAGTAGAAGAAATAGTGAATGATGCTTGCTGAGAACTTAAAACAGCAGGAAGATAGTTCCATGAATGAATATTAAAAAACTCTCTTTCATAATCAGTAGACTGTCTTTTTTTATCAACGTTTGCAATCTTTGGCGAAGCTTTATTAACTTGATCAATTGGAAAGTCAAAATCTGTTTTTACTAATGAATCTACTTTATTAAGCCTAGATAGATAAAAGCCATCTACTGAATAATCACTAAAATATAGAACATCATTATGAAAAAATGGATAACGTATTCCGTACTTAGCATCTGTTAGTCTAAAGACTTTATTAGCTTGAAACTTATATATATTACCCACGCCACTTGAGTCATTAGAAAAATAAAGAGTATTATCATATGCATATAAATCAGAGACATTGGCCTTCATTTTTTTATTTATAGGTATTATCTTTTTGCCAATTAATTTAGAAAAATAATAATTCCCATCATTATCAGTCATACTCATAAACAAAAGATTACTTTTTCTATCAAAAGAAATATTTCTTACTAAATGCCCATCTTTAACTTTAACCTTTAATAGAGTCTTACCTTTAGTATCTAGTTCTATTAAGAACTGATTCATAGAATCATCAAATATTAGAGCGTAAATAGAGTTACAACTCTTAGAAAAAATAGGATTAAAAACTTTTTGCTTTTGACTAATTGTTTTAATGCCCTCATCCTTCATATAAATATTTGAATAAACCACATTCTTGTAACGAGGGTGAGTTTCAAAATCAGAAAAAAGTATCTTTTTATCACAAACATCAAATCTATGATCTAAAATATTAGATAACTTAACTTCAACTCTCTTATCTTTACCATCTAGTGTCATAGATACAATCGCTGGAACTTTTGAAAAACCACTTTCTTGAAAGTACATTCTTTGTTTTTCAATAAAGACAAAAGATTGATTTGTATAAACCTCTTGTTTTTTATGCAACCTTTTATAATCTTCATCACCAAAAGCAGCTAGCTCCTTATAGCGAAAATGAGCATTTTTATAGAACTTTTCTATGTCTTCGCCTAAAAGATCTTCTAAAGAGTTTTCAAAAGCAAATGCCGAATAAGAACTTCTAGCAGTTTCATTAAATATAGCATTTAATGAGCTTGCCGGATAATAATTACGTAAATTAAAATTCATCATATATCCAAGAACATAATGATTTGGGATTCTTCTATAGTACGATCCATACAAGAATTCATCATAATCCGGCATATCTGTAGAATCTAATAATGCTCTTAGATGCATATCAAACTGAGCAACTCTTCCTCTTCCAGACTTTGAAAGCAGTGTCTCTTCATAGGTCGCATCTCCTTCAAAAACCCAAGCTGGAGTTGAGAAAAAGACACTTACAGCTTGTCCCATCTGTCCAAACATATAATAAAGAAATTTAGCAAAACCTTTTTTATATTTTAAGAATTGATGAATATGTCTTTGTTCATGAATTGCAAGAGTTATAAACCAATCCGTACTACCAAGATCTGTTGCAAGAGTTGGAGTACTTTCCCACTTAGATAAAAATGGTGCTAGAGCAACATAAGCATTACTAATGGAGCTTTGATTATTTAAAATAACATCTATTCTATGATGGGGATCTTCAAACTCTAAAGATTCACTTAAAGGCCCAAGATATTTTTCCATTGCATTTGCAACAAGTTCACCTTTACTTTTAAGCTCATTTGGAAAAATAATACGAAAGTGTTTTGTTGAAATTTCTTTCCAATCTAAGTTTGGAAGTGTTTGGTTAAACTGTGCATATGAAGAAAATGCAATTAAACATATAAAAAAAAGACGCATACTATTTCCTAAAAAAATTATAGAAATAGTATCGTCTCTAATAAGTTCTTAGTCAATTTACTCGTCTAAAGTTACTACAAAGGCTGCATTGGCATTAACTCTAAACCAGTCGTAGTCACGAAGGTGCGTTACCTTACCAAGAGAGTCTCTTACATAAAAAGCTCCCTTACCTGAACATTGTTCTTTTGGTGTATGTAAACACTCTCCTTTGGCCTCATCGTCATATCCAACAATATTAACCATATGCCACCATCTATTATGATTATAATTCATTAAAATTGGTGCATTATTTTCAACAAGTGCTTTTTTAACATTCTCAATATCTATTTTCTTAACTACGTATTTAGAATATCTATTTTTTCCTCTAATAAAGATTTTTTTTGCCTTAAATTTTTCAGGAATATCAATTCTAGGAAGATCATAAAAATCACGAGGTCTATTCCATACAGTATTATTGACCTGTCCATCTTGAGTATAAGCATTATACTCAAGGTCTTTATTATTAATTGCCCATCCCTTATTAAAACGATTTAAAGCCTTTAGGTGCCATGAACCCCTAGCACTTGCTCTTTGAGACAAAGTATATCTTTCTGAAATATCAAAAATATCATTTTTATTTGGATACTTAATATTATACTTTTGATTTAAAAGAAGCTCTACCGAACCTGTTGTGGCCATATATAAACAAGTCGCTGTATCTCCTTGATCTGGTGCTTCTTGTACATATGATAATAACTGTGTGTACCTTACTGGCAATGATGCTAAAACAGTACTTGATAATAAAATACCGATAATAACTTTCATACTTATATCCTCCTGATATAAATTTAAAGATTACCTTCATTTTATCATAATTTATTTACCACGTAGTAATGAAAGACTTTTTAAGCTTTTTTGGTAAAGTTAGCAACAATGACTATCATAGAGCCATTAATTTTACCTTCAATATACTTAGGATCATCTGTAAGCCTAATATTCTTTACTACTGTTCCCCTTTTTGCTGTAAATCCAGCTCCTTTAACATCTAAGTCTTTTACTAAAGTAATTGTATCTCCTGCATTAAGTTTAGTCCCATTAGAGTCCACAATTTTTACCTCAGCAGTACTATCAACGATATCTTGTTCCTCAGTAGTTAAATAGATTTGAGATAATAAATCATTTGCCCAAGACTCAGCTGATAATGTGCTTAATATTTTATAACATAGAATCTTAACACTACTATGCTGCGACCATATGGCCTGTGCCAAAGATCTAAAATGATTTAAATCATTAGTGCTTTCATAGTCTAAACATGTACTACATGCAAGTGCATAATCTGCTATATCATCTGTATCAATGGCCTTAATACAAAAACTTTTAAGCTCATCAGTACTACCACATAACTCACATTGGTTATCCGATCTATGTTTTAAATCTTCGACAAAATCCATACAAACCTTCATATAAAATTAATAACTTAAAGATAGATTAAGCTATATTTAAATCTTTGTCTAACCTTGTCTAACTTATATTTGTCATTTGGATCAAGTAATTTCAAATTATGAAAATACTAATTTGTGGAGCAACAGGATTAATTGGAAAAACACTAACCCTTGAGCTTTTAAAACTTGGACATTCAATAAATATTCTAACAACTCAGGAAGTTAATACAGTCGATTTTGATTTTCCTGCAAATATCTTTTACTGGAATCCTTCAAAAAATATAATTGATGTATCTGCCTTAAAAGATATCGATCTTGTCATCAATCTAAGTGGTTACTCAATAGATAAAAAAAGATGGGATAAAAAAGTAAAATCTCAAATATTAAACTCAAGAGTTTTATCAACAAGATTACTTGTAAAAAGTTTAAATCAAATAAACCCAAATATTAGACTTATTAATGCAAGTGCTATTGGTATCTATCAAGAAGGTTTTATTAAAGATGTTTGTGAAAAATGGGAACATGAAGTTATCTCTTTTTATAAAAACTATTACATCCTTAGAATTGGAATTGTACTAGCCAAAGAAGGCGGAGCCCTAAATAAGATGCTACCCGCATTTAAGTTTGGACTTGGAGCATACTTAGGGTCAGGAAAACAAGTGATGAACATTGTTCATATAAATGATCTTGTTAATCAAATTATTCATATTGCAAGTCATAATCCGCAGCAAAAGATCTTTAATGGTGTTAGTCATAGTTTAACCAATAAAGAGTTTAGTCATCTCATTAATAAAACTTTAAAAAAGCCTCTTTTATTTAAAGCCCCTAGATCAATTATCAAAATAATACTTGGACAAATGTCACAAGTTGTTCTTAATAGTTCTAGTGTAAAAAAAGAAACTGAAAGTAAGTTTAAAACCGTTACTGAAGTCTTAGAGGACCTTTTACAAGAAGATCTTAAAGGACAAAGAAGACTCTTTAGAACACAGTTTATACCTAAAAATCTAGAAGAAACATTCACATTTTTCTGTGATGAAAAAAACCTAGAGATGATTACACCTAAAGAGCTAAACTTTAATGTTCTAGGAAAAAACACAGCCAAAATTCAAAGTGGAACACTTATTGACTACAAACTAAAAATACATGGTATTGGTGTTAAATGGACAACTGAAATCTTGGACTTTGAAATGAATAAGAAATTTACTGACACTCAACTAAAAGGGCCTTATAAAAAGTGGTACCACGTCCATGAATTTTACCCCGTTTGCGGTGGAACATTAATGTTAGATACCGTTGATTACATACTTCCCTTTGGCAAACTGGGAGATCTTCTTGGCATTTATTTTGTAAAAAAAGATCTAAAAAAAATATTTAATTATAGAAAAGAAGTTATAAACAATTACTTCAAAGGAGAATAAATGAAATACTTATTAACTCTATTACTCGTATCGTGCTCACTATTTAGTGCAAAGCATGCTCCCTTACCAACAGTAGAAAATGTTGATATTCATAAATACTTAGGTACTTGGTATGAAATAGCAAGGTTTGATCAAAAGTTTCAAAAAAACTGTACTGCGGTAACAGCAACTTACACATTAAGAAAAAATGGTTCTGTAAATGTTCTTAATAAATGTAGAAAGTATAATATTAACGGAAAACTAAAGAAAGCCAAAGCAAGAGCTTGGATTACAGATAAAAATACAAATGCAAAGCTTAAAGTTCAATTTTTCTTAAGATTTATAAAAATAAATGCTTTTGCAGGAAACTACTGGATTCTAGCCCTAGGAGACAATTACGAATATGCTATGATTGGTGATCCTTCTAGAAAGTACCTTTGGATTCTTTCTAGAGAAAAAACATTACCAGAAGATACATATAATATGTTAACATCTAAAGCGCATGAACTAGGATTTGATATTACAAAATTACAAATGACACCTCAGTAAAAGATGAGTAAAGAAAAGATAAATATACATTGGTTTAGAAGGGATTTACGTCTTAAAGACAATACATCCCTTTTTCATTCCTTAAAGGAAAGAAAAACACTTTGTATATTTATCTTTGATAAAACGATCTTAAATAAGCTGCCTAAAGATGATGCAAGAGTTACATTTATTTATGACCTTTTAAAGTCAATAAAGCATAAACTAAATGAGCTTGGATCTGATCTTATAACTTTTTATGATACACCAAAGGATGCATACGAAGAGCTTATAAAAAAGTATGCTATCCAAAAGGTCTATACCAATGAAGATTATGAACCTTATGCCATAAAAAGAGATCTTCAAATAAAAAAACTTCTCGATAAAAATAATATCTCTTTTGAGATGTTTAAAGATCAGGTTATCTTTGCAAAAAATGATATCTTAAAAAAAGATGGTAAGCCCTATACTGTATATACTCCATACAAAAATAAGTGGTTAGAAAAATTTGAAGATACAAATATTAAAGAGCTTGATCCTAAAAAGTACTTTAAAAATCTACTGTCTTGTAACAAATCGAGAATGATTACTTTAGAGCAAATGGGTTTTACAAGAAATGAGCTTGTAAAAATAAAAACGACTATAAAAAAATCTATTATAGAAAACTATCATGAAACAAGAGATTATCCAGCCATTGATGGAACAAGTAAGCTTGGTCATCACTTAAGATTTGGTACTATTAGTCCAAGAAGATGCGCTTTTATAGCAAAGCACCTTAATGATACTTGGTTAAGTGAAATCATCTGGAGAGAGTTTTTCATGCAAATTCTCTATCACTTTCCACATGTGACTAAAGATTCTTTTAAAGCAAAATACGATAAAATACAGTGGCTTAATGATAAGTCTCTATACAATAAATGGTGCCAAGGTCAAACGGGCTATCCCCTAGTCGATGCGGGAATGAGAGAGCTTAATGCCACAGGTTTTATGCACAATAGAGTTAGAATGCTTTGTGCAAGCTTTCTTATTAAACACCTTCTTATCGATTGGAGGTGGGGAGAAAAGTATTTTGCAAAAAAACTTATGGATTATGATCTAAGTGCTAATAACGGAAATTGGCAATGGGCTGCTGGTTGTGGTTGCGATGCAGCTCCTTATTTTAGAATTTTTAATCCTGAGCTTCAGTTTAAAAAGTTTGATAAAGCAGCACAATATGTAAAAAAATGGGTTCCAGAGTTTGGTACAGATAAATATACCTCTGCTATTATTGAACATAAGTTTGCTTATCAAAGAGCTCTTATTACGTATAAAGAGGCATTAAATAATGAATAAGTTTACAAAGGAAGACTTTAATAACTTTCAAAAGTTTTATCGCGCTAATTTTATTAACTCACTAAGCGGATTTAAAAGTGCTAATCTTATTGGAACGATATCAAAAGAAGGAAAAACAAACTTAAGCCTTTTTTCTTCGGCTTTTCACTTAGGAGCAGACCCTGCTCTAATAGGTCTAATTCAAAGGCCAACATCTGTTAGAAGAGATACATTTGAAAACTTATGCCAAACGAATTATCTAACGATAAATCATATAAATAAAGATATTATCAATAAATCTCATCTAACTTCAGCGAGGTTTGATCAGGATGAATGTGAATTTGAAAAATGTAATTTAACTAAAGAGTTTAAAGATGATTTTATCGCTCCTTTTGTAAAAGAGTCTAGACTTCAAATTGCCTGTTCATTAAATGAAATCATCGATATTAAAGCTAATAATACAAAGATGCTCATCTTAAATATAGAAAGTGTTTATTTAAACAATGATATTATTTTAGAAAATGGAACTATTGATATTGAAAAAATTGAAAGTGTGGCCATATCTTCTTTAGATTCTTATCACAGTACAACTTTAGAAAAAAGGCTTAAATATGCTAAAGAAAATTATTAACTGCCCTAGCACCCTGGTGCTAGGATCTAAATTAGTCAAAGACAAAATGAATATCAAAGTCAGCTTGGTGTTAATAATTTTAGTAACTTAAATACTCTAAAGAGATTTTTTTTTTGCATCTAGATTCCCATGAAAAGAATCTGCCCAAATCCCACATGTAAATCCCTTCAAATTATCAAAGACGGAAGCTATAAAAGAAAGAATGATTCTCGCAC
>JAOARC010000045.1 GCA_025210745.1 Bacteriovoracaceae bacterium | reverse complement strand
TTTGATGAAGTTGAAAAAGCTCATCCAGACTTTGCGGATATCTTATTACAAATTCTAGACGACGGAAGACTTACTGACAATAAAGGCCGAACTATTAGTTTTAAAAATACTATTATTCTTCTTACAAGTAACTCTAAAAATATTGAAATGGACTTTAAACCAGAAGTTATAGGTAGACTTGATGGAGTTCTAGAATATAGCTCTTTAAAAATCGAAGCGATGGATAAATTGGTTGAAAAAGAAATTAGCTTTCTAAAACAAAGATTAAAAGATAAGAACGTTGAAGTAAATATTTCAAAACAAGCGATTTCTTATATTGCCAAATTAGGCTTCGATGAAAAGTATGGTGCAAGACCTTTAAAATCAACTTTTAATCGTCTTATTACAAGGCAGGTTGCAACGCAGTTAATAAAGAAAGATAATATCAAGACTATTAATATTGCTTTAAATGAAGATCAACTACAAATAAATTACGTGTAAGGATGAATTCATCCTTACACAATTCAATAATCTAAAAGTTGTTCATAGAAACTTGTTCTGTTCATTTACTCTGGTGAATGACATAGTTTTTCTATTTTAAATAGATATATTATTCTTTGTATTTCCCTAGTAAATCATCAATAGCATTCGAAGATAACTGCTGTGGATCCTCCTGCATAAACCTACCAATCTCATTCATCATATACCTAGAACTATAATACATAAGCCCAGACTCATCATGCTCCCTATTAGTAAATCCATAACTAGTCTTAACTAATGGACTCGAAGTAATATCGCTTCCACTTGAATTTACTATTTTAAGTATTTTACCAAAACTAGAATAAACATATCTTTGAACTAGATTTCCAGAAGAATTAACAATCTCTGAGATTATTGAACCAATCGCATCCTTAAAACAAGGTTACTAATTAAGACACAATGTCTTCTAAAAAACTGACAAAACAGTAAAGGTAATAGGTGCCACAAATAATGCAACTACAACTTCTAAATAGTTAACTTTTTGAAAATTATAACTATGTATAATTCCACCAAAAAAACTTAGAACAATACAGTATATAAGATACTCAACTCTTCCATTGAGATTAAAGCTGATAGTTTTAAAAAATAAATTTGAGATTAAAAGACTCACAACAATACTAAATATATAGAGGATCAAGAATAGAAAAAATACTTTTAAATTTATTTTCTTATAACTAAGCATACGATCCTCCTTGGCTACAGCTATTACTTTCGTTGCAGCTACTTCCTTTTCCACTACCTTGTTCTTTACAATTTTCAAATTCATCTATATATATAGAGAGAGAGTCATTATCTAGCTCTTTTAGTATTACTCTCAACACCTTTAAAATCAATGTATTGTTTTAATAGCACCCCTGCTACAACTCCAATAGCAATTGCTCACAGCACTCTAAGATTCGAAACTTTATTTAAGCTTGCTGTTGCTTTTGCCAATGCCGCTTTTTGTCCTGCAATACCTCCAGATGCTCCCAAACCAAATCCTATAGCAAATCCATGACTAAAATTTTCAAGTCCAAGCATATAGTTAACAAGAACGTCATTCATTTATTAAGAACCGCATCTATTTTTTTTCTTAACTCTTACTGTGTCGCAAGAAATTAAAAAGATAATAAAAAGTAATAATTTTTTAATAAAAGCCACCATGACATCCTGAAAGACTCACTATTTTATAATATTATTTGGATAAATATCTATATACGAAACAACTTGTTTTTTATAGCTAGGAAATTTTTCACGTATTATAGTAGAATCCAACTTAGCTTTATCCTTTAAACTTATAACTCCTGTATTATGTGCATGTCTAGGTAAGTCTTTACAATCAGTTCTTTTCTTATAATCGCATTTTTCAAGATCTAAATAAAACTTTGTTTTTTTATAATTTTCATCATATTTATATTCCAGCTTATAATAACCTATATTAGCACCTTCTATATTACTGTTCTGTACTTTGAAATCATCAAAATAGAATGTTTTAAGTGAGAAATCTACGAAACAATTAATATAGTTAATAGTTAGAACCTTATCAAATTGAACAAAAGTAGGTTTTCCTTCTTTAAGTTTTAAATATGCATGATTTTTACCAGATGAGTAACCAATATTACACTTATTGGTTATTACCTCACCTTTATCATCGACTACATCAATCTGTATTAAAGCCAAACTTTTTGCCTCATCAACCTTTACAACTTTTCCTTTTTCAACAACAAGACTTGAGCAAGATACAAAAATAAAAACTAAACATAAATACTTATTCATTAAAACTCATTTTCCGTTAGATACGTCAAAATTAAAGATTTTACTTACAACGCATATCCTCCAATCTTCCTTTAACTTCTTCAACCAATTTTACAGCTTCACTTACTCTTGAAAATGAAATAATTTTTCTATTGTTAATATATGGGATTAAAATTTCCTTATTTTCAATATCAATTTCAATCATTTTTATATCTTCTATTTTTAAAGATATTACTTCATCACGTTGATAAGGCTTTGCCACATAGACGTATACAAAGCTATCATCTAATTCTACTCTATTCTTGTTATTATAATTTTTATATAATACGAATAAACAGAAATTAGAAAAAAAGAAGATAACAGACCAAACGAGTAGGAAATTTTCTTTTCCGCTAAACCACTCATAATAATAACCCAATGTAATAAATGAGCTTATACCGACTTTAAAAATTGATAATAATAAACAAAACCATACGAATAAGGATATATGCTTAATTTTATCAAATCCATTTACAATATAAAAACTCAAAAATGCTCCCTAGTCTTATAATCACTAGTTATCCTGGCTTTCTTAGGATCATAGTTATAACTCAATCCTGCAAGGACTATTTCACAAAAAGGCTATAGCAGAAGAAAGTAATAATATCAGAATTATCCCGCGTACAACTTCATTAATTAAAACTTTCTTAAAACTAGATTTCTCTATATCGTATGTATTATAAAAAGCTCTTATATAAATGTACATTAAGATTGAAGCGAGGCAATACTTTATAATAATAAAGTTTAAATCATACACCTTACTTTTATAAAAAGCCTCACCCTTTCTATAGAAAACTCCTATATTACCTGATATAAAAAGAATCAGAATACTAAAAAAGAATACAATAATCTTTTTTTTAAGCATAACATTGCCCTCCACTCTGAGAAGATTTTTCTGGTGTATACAGAACTTTCTCCTCACTAGAATTTAAATAGTCATTTATTTTATTAAAGTACTCTCTTGCTGGAGATGTTACTATTTCAACCTCAGGGATAACAAATTTTGTAAAGAAAAAGTAACCTATTACAAGTGATACTCCCACCGCACACGCACCAGCAAGACTTCTATAAGCAACTTGAGATGTTGGATTAAACAAATTGTAATTTGCATGGTAGCCTGCAGCACCACCAGACACACCTAAGCCAAACCCTATAGCAAACCCCTCACCAAAGTTCTTAAGTCCTAACATATTGTGTCCCAATCCTCCAACAACACCGCCAGCTAGACCTCCTGCAAATGCACTCTTTGCAAAAACAGCTGCTCCTTCTAAACCAAAGAAAGTCGCTGCCTCTGGCTCTGCAAAAAAACCTGCTGTAAAAGCCAATCCTCCAACTAAAGCACCTTCAAGAAAGTTTCCACCATTAGAAGAAGCAGTTAAAACACCTATAATAGAAGCAACAATTAAGCCCGTTACAAAAAACCTTCCATCTGGGTCTATATTTATTATAGGGTTATTTCCAGAATAAATATACTTATTATTGATTGTCATAGGCGAAGTCGCACTTGTAGAGAAGGTAAAAAGATCGTCAATGTCAATCACGTCAACTCTGTACTTATTCAACCACACTGGAGATCACATGAAGAACTTATTAAGCATCAGTAATAAAGAAGCTTTGTATCTACTTAGTTCTGAAGATCTGAAGGAAATATATTGGTTACAAGAGTTATTAATTAGCACGATCATCGAAAAACTAGAAAAGGGAAAAATTAAAGAAGAGCCTGATTAATCATAACCCGTTAAGTATATTTATTACTCTACCAAGACCATCTTATGATGGTCTTTTTTTGTAAAAATGTTACGACGATAAAGTGGTAAATTATATAATAATAATTAGGTAATCTTAAAAATTGTTATAATCACATTGTGGTAAAGACGTCATAAAAGTGACAAATGTTATGACAAAGAATTTGGTAAATCATATGATGTTAAAGTGGACGGCTACAAGTGGGTCAGGATTATTTACAAGAATATGCTTTCGCAAATGAAGAACTCCCATCATTCTTTATAAGAAAGATACTATTTGCTCCATTTTTATAAGCCGTATTCTTAAAATAATTAATATCATTATTTTTAACAATAAAACTTAGCTCTTTTGCGTGATATTCCAAACTTCGTACAAGCTTACAATTGATAGTTTCTTTAATTATTTTTACGTTCTTTGCTTCAGGAATAAGATTAACTCGCTTCAGTCTTTTTGGGCGAGATAGACATTTAAAGTCAGGGCTCCTAGCAAAGTAAGGTCCAACTCCTGCACATGAAACAAATAATAAACAAGTTAAAACTCCTAGCCTTTGCATATTCTTAAAATCTCTTGTGATAATTCATTACCAATTTCTCTTGTTTTCATTTCTTTACTTGGAGTCAAAAAGAAAATTGGAACAAACAATATATGACTCCAAGAAGTTATTTCATTTGAGTATCTATGTTCTTGCTCAGAGGACTTAATCAGTACATCATATTTTGCATTAAATCTCATGGGGATAATCCCAAGAGAAAGTCCTGAAACATATACTTTCCAACTAGAAAATGTCTCTTGATCATCAAAATATTTAACTTGAACAGAGCATTTACACTGATCACTTTCACACGCCACGACCTCATTAACTCCACGCTCAATGAGCCCTTTATTCATATTTTCAACAAGAATCTCTCTCCAATGGATTTCATCACTCTCACTCAAATTCGATTCAAACTCGATTTTTACATTAAGTATACTTGGTGCTGTAGCTTTAAAGTCAGCTACTTGTTTTCTCTTTAAAGAGCTTATTGAGCAAGAGCACAAGAAAAGGCTGATAGACAACAGAATAAAACTCTTAGTTAATAATTTCATAGAAGAATCCACCCTTTGGTTTATCAATACATTTTCCACCAGCAGAAAAACTAAAGATTTTATCTTTTCCACATGATCTGTTTGCAATATATTTTGCAGCGGTCACACCATACCCCATCAAAGCCTGCTTAGATGTTAATGTATTCCATGATAACCTATCAATTGTAGAGTTAGCAATCTCTCCCCAACTTGGAATTGCATTATACACAATACTATCAAGTCCTGATCCAAAGTATCCAGTTAATCCACCAGATACACCGCCAGACACTGCTCCAATTTTACCACCATAATTGAAGCCACTAGAAAATGAACCTCCATGAGCCATTTCAATACCTCCACCACTTACTCCTCCTGCAAGATACCCAGCTCCGGCACCCGCAACAGTTCCTAGTGCAGCACCTCCAATTCCTCCTCCGACAAGTCCTCCGGCCCAAACACCTGCAGCTCCACCCGCAGCACCTGCAACGGCACCGATGAGTATACCTTCAAGAATATTCCCACCACTAAAATGTGCCATTGCACCACCAATAACTGCTCCAACGACAATTGCAGTTATTAAAAACTCGCCAGAGGGGTCCAGATTATTAATAGGATCATTCGCAGTGTAGATATATTTGTTAATTACTGTTATAGGAGATGCCATTGCCCCAGGATGAGGATCGACAGACAAAAATCGCCCTGTGCCTGGATCATAAAACCTGGCCCTATAATACATAAGCCCAGACTCATCATGTTCCCTATTAGTAAATCCATAACTAGTTTTAACTAATGGATTTGAAATAATATCACTCCCAGCTGAACCAATAATCTTCAAAATCTTACCAAATGATGAATAAACATACCTTTGAATTAGATTACCAGAAGAATTAACAATTTCAGAAACCGATCCAATAGCATCTTTTGTAAAAAAGTATGATCCAAGAGAAGCTATCTTTGTATCTTTAACATCTACAGCTAGCACATCATCTGTTCTAAGCATTGAATGAGTATAAACTGCTAAAGTGTTATCA
>JAOARC010000044.1 GCA_025210745.1 Bacteriovoracaceae bacterium | reverse complement strand
ATAACTTCCTTAACAACAACACCTGCAAAACCACCAACTGCAGCTGTACCATTAAAAGCTCCGCTTAAAATAGAAGCAAACATAGCAGGTACATCTGAAATATGAGCAAAAATTACAATTAAAGCCCCTCCAAGATAGATTGCAACCATTAAAGGCACGAGTTTTTCTGTAACCTGTCCTATTCTCTTAATCCCACCAATTAAAACTAAAAAGGCAAAAGCACAAAATATTAAACCACTTGCCCATGTTGGCAACCCAACAGAAGTTTCAAGCACAGATGCCATTTGATTTGATTGAAACATATTCCCCGCACCAAATGATGAAAGAATGGTAAATAAAGCATAACCCCATGCTAAAAATCCAAATTTCGAAGAAAGTGCATTTTTAATAACAAACATTGGACCACCATGAACATGGCCTTCATCAGTTACATCTCTATATTTTAAAGACAAAGTAACCTCTGTAAATTTAGTTGTCATTCCAATAAATCCAGCAACCCATAACCAAAAAACTGCACCTGGTCCACCTGCTGCTATTGCAACTGCAACACCTGCAATATTACCAAGCCCTACAGTTGCAGAAAGAGCTGTTGTTAATGCTTGAAAGTGAGAAAGATCTCCCTCCCCTTTTTTATTTGGATCATCATATTTGCCTCTAACGATATCAATCGCATGCTTAAACATTGTAAGCTGAGGAAAACCAAAATATAGCGTAAATAAAATTCCCGCTCCAACAAGAGCTCCTACTAAAGGAAGACCCCATACAAGACCAACAAATTGGCCAGTCAACTGTTCTAAACTATCCATATTCTAAATTCCTTTTTCGCTAAAAATTAAAGTTTAAATGCAGATGGAATTGCAATAGGAGTTATATACTCAGGAAAATTAATTTCCATAAACTTCTCGTTAGTAGTAACATCTGAAATTTTTGAATTGGCCATTTTAATAGCACTACTAACATCTGAATTTAAAGATGCTTTTGCTGCAAACAAAGCTCTATCTAAATTTACAATTCCTTGACTTACAACCTTTGCTTTTAGAAAATCTTTCTTATCTACAGTACCTGTTAAAATATCTTTAATTTGCTTTGGAGTTAAATCCTTATTTGCATCTTTAATCATAGCAGCAACTTTAGCTACATATGGAGCTGCTTGCGAAGTTCCACTAACTCTTAGATACTCATCACCCGGAATTTGAGAGTGAATCAACATTCCTGGTGCAGCAATATCAACCATTTTCTTTCCATAGTTAGAAAACGGTGCAAGGTAATTATATTTATAAGTTGCCGCAACTGAAATCACATTATCGGCTTGAATATTCGTTGGAGATGTTGGGTACTCATCATTATTTGATCCATCATTACCCGCAGCAAATACAAATAAAGTATTAGGTGCAGCAGCTGCCATCTTTTTTCCTTCTTTTACTAATGAATTCAAGAAAAACTTAGCTGTACTATCGCTTTCTTGCTGATTTGGCTTTCGAAAGAAAAAGATCTTAAAAATATTATCTGTAATCATTTTTGCTTGCTTAAAACCAGTTCCAAAAGAACCATTAGCTATATCTGCTCCATGCGAACCTACATAATGAGCAATTTCTTCTAACTGTGCTATTTGCGTTGCCGCTAAAGCAACTAAAGCTTTCTTTAATAATTTCATCCTTCCTTTTTCTTTTACTAAAGAAAAGTCTGCTAATTTACTCTGACCAGGAAGTTTAACTTCTGTTGGGATTAATTTTACAGATAAGATCTTAGCTGTATCATTACCCTCTGCTGTAATACCGGCTACATGAGTCCCATGAACAAAGTTTCCAAATTTTCCCATTTCTTTAATAAAGTTAGGATCCTTTCTTTTAGCTTCCAACCACTTTTTATCTTCTTGCGTAGCTTGTCCTAAAAAAGCTCTTCCCTGTATTTCAAAAAATTTATAAGGATCCTTAGAAAATGTTCCAATATACTTTCTATCTATAACGAGATTATTATTTTCTGCAAAATTCCAACCATAGAAATCATCTTGGTAGCCATTTCTATCTTCATCCCTATTGTTATTGGCAATATCAATTGAGTTAGTCCATAATTTGGATAATAAGTCTTTGTGCTCAACATCAACACCACTATCAATAACTGCTATCGTTGCAGCATTTGCTCCAAGCATCCCTATAACAAGTGAAGCTAATAATAATTTCATAATATCTCCTTATACTACTTATAATTCCTACTTTTTAGGTATTCTAATATTTTTTAAAAATTGGCTTAATATGTCAATTGCTAGTAAGTTAATGACAGTAAAAACATAAAAAAAGGGAGAAGCATTAACTCTTCTCCCCCACATAAAAAACTTTCTTTTTTGTTTATATTACCTATTTTCTAAAATCAACTGAGATAGTCTTGAAATATTAGAAACACCTTCTGATCTTTTTACACCTTGTGCTAGAACATTGGATCTTCTACAACCTTGAGACGTTGAAACATAATCTGTTGCACCTCTAACAAGGATCCCCTCCACAACACCAGTTGCTGAATTAAAAACCGCAGAACCAGAGTTTCCTCCATAAGTATCTAAATCAGCATAAAAAAAGTTTTTATCAAGCAAAGTCACCTTCGCTCCATCAGCAATTTTTGTAGGCAAGCCACTTGGGTGACCAATTACAACTAAATCTGTTCCTACAGCTGGCTGCCCCTTTTGTCTTACTTCTAAATATTTTCTATCTTGAACCTCTCTATCAAGCTTGATTAAAGCCCAATCATCTTTAGACCCATCAATTGTAGTTAATGATCTAGCAATAATTTTTTTACAAGAAAAAACAGATGATTTTTTCACAGATATTTTAAATTGATTCTTATCATTTACCTTGTAATCAAAGACCCATCTATATTTATCACAACTTGCTTGACTTCTAATACAATGACCAGCAGTTACAAGAAGATCCTTACCTACTAGAAAGCCTGAACAATTCGCAGCACTCATTTGCTCTGCAAATCTTTCATCCGAACAAAGCCTCATTCTTGATTTTAAGCTAGATCCATTAATTCCAACCTCATCACTAAATAGTTTTTTTGATAAGCTAGACTTATTTATCATAGCCGCCGTTGACTTTGATAGCTCAACATGAAGATTATCTGTTGATGCATATACATCAACTCTATTATCTTCCCCATAGATAACTTTTTCTGTAGCAAATGCCTGTGTAACAAATAGTAGTAGAACTAAAATTGATTTTTTCATGTTTGGATATCCTTTTCCCTTTATGTTCAAATCTTCTTGAATCATTTTGTATAAAAATATTATAAATACGTTTATATAATGACCACTTACAATTTCTTACATTTTAAATGACAGAAAATATATAAGTATCATTAAGGTATAAACTATTATTTTTTAATGTAAAATTACTATTACTTTTGTAATTAAAAAGTTCTATTTTATTAGGCATGTATTCTAAAATCTCTTTCTCAATCTTAAACTGACAATGATTGTTTAGACAATCAGACTCCCTTACAAAAAAATCAATATCACTAACATTAAGCTTTATGGCTTCATTCTCTATTAAAAGCTCAGTATCAAAAAGGTAGGATAAAAAATCTGCCAGAACTTTAAACTGATTATGATACAAAGTGAGACTTACTAACTTCATAGTAAACTCGTCGTCAATACTGCAGACTCAAGTGGCTTAATACTATGAGTCCTAACAATCAAGTTTTTCTTATTACTCTTAAAGATAAGCGATAGTATGTTGGATTGAATTTGTTCCAATAAATCAAGATCCTCTTTAACAGATAATTTATTATCAAATCTTAAAAAAGACTTTCTAGAGATCCCCACAACTAAATTTTCAACATCTAATTTATCCAAGTTATTTAAAATCATAAGATTTTGTTTCTTCGTTTTAGAAAAACCAAAACAAGGATCAAAATAAACTTTTCTCTTAGTCTTATTTTTCATTTCATTAAAGAAGCTGTTAATATCACAAATTGCCAAATTCTTACGGGTGTAATTCATGTGATTAGAGGAATCTTCTCTTTTAAGACATAAATTATGACTAAATATATAATCGAATTTTAAAGATGATGATAACAAACATAAAAGCTTATCATCTATACAACCACTAATATCATTAAAGATAACTTTCGTTTTTGGCCAAGAATTATTTATTTTTTTACATACATATTCAAAAACTTCTATCTTGTAAGTATCTATAGAGATAGTAGTTTTAGGATCACCAATATCTTTAAGAAGGGGTATAAAAAAGTATTCAAACCTTCGCATTTCTTCATCAAAACTTACGGCCTTATTAAAAGGAGCTGTGCTTTCTGCTCCAATGTCAACAATATCAAATTCTTTTATTTTTTTTAGAAGTTTTTCTTTAGTCTTTGTCAGTGTTAAAAGGCTATCTGCATCAGAAAAAGAATTGGGAGTTATATTAATAACCCCCATTGTTCTTAAATTAAAGGATAATTCTTTTTTATGCTTCTGATAAAGTGCTTGAATCATTTACACTTTCACTTGTCTCTATCTTAGTTATAACTTGTTCTTTTGGAGCTGCGGATGCCATTGGAACACCAATGTCCTTTCCTTCAATTAACTCATCAATTTGCTTTCCATCAAGTGTTTCCCAAATAATAAGTTTCTTTGAAAGTAAGTGCAAAGTATCCATATTATCAACTAAAATTTGCTTAGCTACATCGTAATTTTTCTTAATTATATTTGAAACTTCTTCATCAATAAGCCTTGCCGTCTCTTCAGAATAGCTTGAGTTATCAGCACCCATTCCATAACCAAAAGGAGTTGTTGGATTTTGTGTAAAATTAATAGTACCTAACTTATCACTCATCCCCCAATTACAAACCATTTTTTTAGCTAACTGAGTTGCTCTTTCAATGTCATTTTGAGCTCCAGCTGTAAAATCTCCAAAAATTAACTCTTCAGCAAGTCTTCCACCTAACATCATAGCAATTTCATTATGAGCTCTATTTCGAGAAATACTCAATCTATCTTCATTAGGAAGAGAAACAGTAACTCCTAAAGCCCCACCTCTTGGAATAATAGAAACCTTATGGATTCTATCCGTATGAGGAAGCTTTAAACCAACAAGAGCATGACCTATTTCATGATAAGCAGTATTTTGCTTCTCTTCATCTGAAATCATCATAGACTTTCTTTCAACACCCATGAGAACTTTATCTTTAGCATTTTCAAAGTCAATATTATGTAATTCATTTTTATTTTCTCTTGCCGCTAATAAAGCTGCTTCATTAACAAGATTAGCAAGGTCTGCTCCTGTAAAACCTGGTGTTCCCTTAGCAATTGTCTCTAAATCAACATCAGAAGCTAATGGAGACTTTTTCGTGTGAACTTTTAAAATGCCAAGTCTACCTCTAAGATCAGGTCTTCCAACGGTAACCCTTCTATCAAAACGACCTGGTCTAAGTAGTGCTGGATCAAGAACATCGACTCTGTTCGTTGCTGCCATAATAATAACACCTTCATTAGACTCAAACCCATCCATTTCAACTAACATCTGATTTAATGTTTGCTCTCTTTCGTCATGACCACCTCCAGTACCACCACCTCTGTGTCTACCAACAGCATCAATTTCGTCAATAAATATAATACAAGGCGCGTTTTTCTTACCTTGCTCAAAGAGATCTCTTACTCTTGAAGCACCCACTCCCACAAACATTTCTACAAAATCAGATCCCGAAATTGAAAAGAATGGAACTCCAGCCTCTCCAGCAACAGCTCTGGCCAACAATGTTTTACCTGTACCAGGAGGACCAATCAATAAAACCCCCTTAGGAATTTTACCACCAAGTTTAGTGTACTTTTTTGGCTCTTTTAAAAAATCTACAACTTCAACAAGCTCTTCTTTAGCTTCTTCAACGCCACTAACATCACTGAAATTAACCTTTTTAGCACTTTCATTAAGCATTTTAGCCTTTGACTTACCAAAACTCATGGCTTTTCCACCACCTGCTTGCAACTGTCTTAAAAAGAAAAAGAAAATCACAAAAATTAAAATCATTGGGAACCAATTTATAAAAATTGTAGAAAGCAAACTTTGCTTTTCTTGAGCTTTATAATTAGGTGTTATCCCTTTTGATCTTAAAATATTAAACGTTTGCTCACTAGTATCACCTACTAATTCAAAATATTTGCCTTGCTCAAAACCTTCAACAAACTTTCCTTGAATAGTCGAAGAACCTTGGTGAAAAGTTACTTCTTTTACTCTTGCCTGCTCAACAGAAGATATGAACTGTGAATATGTTATTGTCTTGGTTGCTGGATTTTTTTGTTCCATGGCCTTCATTGCAAATGCCATAATTAGAATCACTACAATCCATAGTGCTAAAGTTTTTTGTTGTTTTTTCATTTCTCATCCTTGGAATCAACAATTGTGCCTAATATTGTAAACGCTTGAAATATCAAAGGCAAGCTATTAGCAGTCTATAATCAAAGTTTTATTTCTGTTCCCAGGTTTTGACCAATGGCGCAATAATGTAATTGCACTAATTCTTCCCTGCATATCACTTTCATAAGAAACTTCTCTTTTAGATATGGGAAAGCGTCTATTTTGAACTTTTAGATGTAAATTAAAAAAACTATCCAATCTACAAATTCTTGAAATAAATTGCCCATACGAATATTGACCTGACTCAATCTTAACTTTTGATGGAACATAAGGTGATATATAAATATGGTTGTATTGTATATGGGCTTTTAAATCACCTGATAAGAAAAGAGGTCCTAATTTATTCGATTTTAAGGCGTGTTTTATTTTCTCTATTTGTCCAGCTACGGACCCTCTTCCTAGTAAGCTTAATTTTTTTACAGCCTCGTGAACTTTTTTATCTATAGAATCAAAACCACCTTCATGATCAAATGAATATATTTCACAAAAACTCTTTGTCGACTTCATTTTGAAAGACCTTTGTTTTAACAAATAAGTTTTTGTATCAATAGCTAAAGCTGATGCCTGATTTATATAGTGCTTTAAATAATTAGGATATTTCTTTTTTATTAATGGAACAATATTTAGTCGAATAAAGTTTCTTTCATGATAATCCTCAAGATTTGTAGGATCATTTATATAAGAAAGATTATTTAGCTTTGCATACTTTCTTATCTGCTCTTTAGTCAAACACATCAAAGGTCTAATAATGTTCTTATTTTTAACAGGTATACCAATTGATGCGTTTAAATTTGAACTTTTAAATTTCTGCATTAAATGCCACTCAAAAGAATCATCAATATGATGGCCCAGTAAAATAAGATTATTTTTAGCTACTCTTTTTAAATAATCATATCTTTTTTTACGAGCCTCACTTTCAAAGTTTCCAGTTATTCCATGTAGCTTAATAACCTCCAAATCAAGTCTATATTCCTTAGCAAACTTTTGAGCAAATTGAGTATCATAAATATTATCTTTTCTATTTAAATGATTAAAATGAATTAATTTTAGCCTTTCGGAATATCCGCACTTTATTAGTAAATGAGCCAGCACTACTGAATCAATACCAGAAGAAAAAGACAGGAACAGTTGTTTTCCTTTATCCTTTTCACCTAGCAAAGAAAACTTTTTAGTAAATTTGCTAAAATGACGGCTGTATACGTGGTTCATTAAAACCCATCATAAACTTTTTAAAGACATGTGTATATATTAAGAAATTAAATTGACAAAAAGTCCCTAACCCCTTAAATTAATTCTACTTTTAAAATAGCGACGTAGCTCAGTTGGTTAGAGCATCGGATTCATATCCCGGGGGTCGGCAGTTCAACTCTGCCCGTCGCTACCAAAAATTTCAATTACTTATCCCCTCTAAAACTTCAAAAAATTATTAAAATAAAAAACATGTGCAACGGGTGTGCAACGGCCAATAAAAAAGATACGTACTACATCGAACTCAAACTGAAATTCTTTACGACATTCTCAATACGAGATTTAATCACATACTACCGTCATTTCAGAGATATAATTAGTATCTGCCCACCCAGAAGTGAAATTTATACGTAAACCATAATATCTATAAGCCGTATTATTAGTAGTAGAAAAAGTTATATAACCAGAGTTTCCACCAGGAATACCACTTACTGTCGTTGGCAAATCAATCCAAGACACCCCATCATTTGAAGCACTAATAACGTTAAGAGTATTAACTGACGGAAGACTTCCTCCCCACCCCCAAGCCTGACTAAATCCATTCGCCGGATGAGCATCAATTCTAACACTCTTTAAGATATCATTTTCACCAGCTCCAAAATCAAAAGCCACAGAAGCAACATTTCCCTCAGTATACGTTTCAAAGCTACTTAGGTTACCATCAACAATAGGAGCGTGGTTAAGACCCCCCATACTTGTCCAAACGGGAAAACTATTAGGATGACTATAAACAACACTTCTCATTTCAAATAAGTTCTTGCTTACTGAGTCTAGACAATCGTTGACATTTACACTTACAGCAACAGGCTTAGACTTGTTACCAGAAGAATCTTTTTGGACAACCTCTATTTCATTAAAGCCTTCTGATAAGAAAGAGGAAAGAGTACAAGAATAGCTTCCATCTGCTAAAACTGTTGTTGTACAGCTTTGTGCACTTGGACCACTTATATCAATAGTCATTCCCGGCTTTCCTGTACCTGTAATAGTTAAAACATTACTCATTACAGTAGAACTATCAACTGGAGTTATTATCAGCGGAGATTGAATAAAAACTTGGGACAATTGTTCTGTCAACTCACTAGATTTTCTAAAATTTGCAGTTGGATTACATCCAATTAACAATATAAATAATAGAGAAAGACTCAAATACATTTTAGAACCTCCAGTTATATTTACCAATAATATCAAACCATCTATGTTGATACTTTTGTGAACTAGCTTTAAAGTCACCTTGATGATAAATAGTTTTTATCTCTATATCTTGCCATCTTCCACTAAAACCAAGTCCATAATCAAAACCACCTTTATAATCAGAAGAATCCGACTCAAAGATATTTCTTAAGTGTAATAGGCCATAGATATCAACCTCATTTTTCTTAAATAAACTTTTTAAGATATGAATTCTAAAAAAAGGAGATCGACCCTTATTTAAAGTATAAATTGTTCTATCATTATTACTTTCATAGAAAATCATCTCCTTAAACCCAATCCTGGACTCCAAAAGAACTTTATAATCTATATCTTTATTTAAATCGACATACAAACCACTAAGAACAAACTTTCTATTTTTAAT
The DNA here is from genome assembly GCA_025210745.1 of Bacteriovoracaceae bacterium. Classification (GTDB taxonomy): domain Bacteria; phylum Bdellovibrionota; class Bacteriovoracia; order Bacteriovoracales; family Bacteriovoracaceae; genus CAKZJW01. The sequence goes on along the minus strand of JAOARC010000044.1, from coordinate 19,195 downwards.
AGACTTATCTTTATTACCATTTTGAAGATAACTAGCATGCTCTAGTTCAAAACCAACTCCTAAAAGCCAGCTTGTATTAAAATTAAAATTGTATGAAAAGCTCAAATAAGGCTGCAAGTGACTTACAATAATTCCATCATAGGGATCTTCTTCATGCATACTATCATATACCCCTCCAAGATAAAGTGATATAAATTGCCCTTTACTTTCTTCATCTTTAGCAAAAGATGTATTTTTAGCTTCCGCATCTTCTTTATCAATTTGTTGATTACTCTCTTTACCTTGAGAAACTGTAACATCACTTAAAAGAATAACTTGCCCAGGAACAATATAATTTTCATTTTCAATAAAATGATTTAGCTCTAAAACCTTTTTTAGAGATCCCTTTGTGCCATATACAGGTGCACCTAGATATTTTAACGAAATTTGAGAAAGAGTATCTTTTCGAACAACAATATGAGAAGATTGAGCAAATAATAAATTTACTACCACAATCAAAGATAAAGTACTTATAGCTTTTATCTTTTCTAAAAACTTAAAAAGCTTACTATATTTCATGATTATTTTACTCTATCGTAAAAAAAAACATAGAGCAAATATACACTCTAATTAGCAGTCCCTACCTCATTTAAGCTCTCATAAAGTTCGAAATACGTTAATCAATATCCATCTCATCAAGATAATATTTTATTTTTCTTGTATCTTCTTTTAAGCGACTTAACTGCTGATTGATTTTTTCAGCTATGTCTAAAGCCGCATCACTAAACTGCGCCCTATAATCCCATTGCTTCTGATGATGAAAAACATAATCCTCACAAAAGTCATGTGACTCTATTAATCGATCAAACTCACCCAATAAATCATGAGCAGACTCTTCATGATTAAACCACTTACTTTCAGGGTGAGAAATAGATGTAGGTATAACCTTTTTTGCAAAAGATACTTCAATAACATTTGACTCAGCATTAACATCTGTTGGATTCTTCATTTTTTAACTTTTAACCTCACAATTTTATCTTTTAATTGGACATGCCAATAGTTATTATGCAGCCTCCATGCCAATTAGCTTTAACTTAAAGACAAAGCAGTCTTTTTATTTTCAACTACTTAGATCTCTTCTGTAAAATTTTTATGTCAATAAACTAGTCATATTAAAAGAATATTAGACAAAGTTTTTACTCATTTTTTTCTCAATTAAACCGAATATATAAGTAGAGTCATATTAAGGTTTATTGCGTGTTATATAATTACAATTTATCAGATAAAGAAAACAGAAGTACGCTTATTTGGTTAAGTATTATTTTTTGCTGTATTGTTTGGACCTGTTTTGAAGCCCCCTTATCTTTTGCCTTGAATATAGAATTAAAAGAACACCATCTTTGGTGGGACCTTTTCTTTAGCCTTATATTTTTTATTGATATCTACCTTAAAATTAAAAACAAACTAAAACTTCCAAATATCCCAAAGCTAGGTAGTGATGGAGCGATTTTAGAACAAAAACCCTATCATAAATCATTTTGGTTATGGGTAGATATAATCACATCAATTCCTTATGATATTATCGCATCTTTATTTGGATTAAATATAATTACAAATACTATCATGACTATCAGACTTTTAAGGATTGCAAGAATTATAAAACTAAGAATAGCATTTGAAGTAATTGATTTTGTACCCAAAGCTATTAAGATTCTTTTTGGACTAACAGCAATATGTCTTGCCATTCACTGGCTAGCATGTGGTTGGATGATTATTACTCCCAGACCTGGTCTTGACACTATCTCTTATTATAATGTGTCACTATATTGGGCCGTTACAACCTTAACTACAGTTGGCTACGGTGACATTACTCCGGCAACAAATTTTGCCAGGATTTATACTATGTTTGTTATGGTTATCGGAGTAGCAAGCTACGGGGTTATAATTGGTAATTTTTCTAGAATGATTATGCTTGCGGACAAATATAAAGAAGAAAAGAAAGAAAAACTAGAAGCTCTAAGATCTTTTATGAGATATTATAATATTCCTAAAGGGCTTCAAAAACAAACCTTTCAATTCTATAATCATGTTTTAACACAAAATATTTCTAAAGAAGAAGAGCTTATTGTAAAAGATCTCCCACAAGCCCTTCAAAATGAATTAAGTATTTACAAGAAAATAAAGTTAATTAAAAATGTTCATGTTTTTAAAGGCTGTACAACTCCATGCTTGAAGCTAATTGCCACAAAACTAACTCAAACCTTCCATAGTCCCAATGAATACATTATCAAAAAAGGTGATGTAGGTGATCAAATGTTTATTATTGGACACGGTGAATTTCAAGTATCAAGTGGAGATCAAATACTTGCGACTTTAAAAGACGGACAATTTTTCGGAGAAATAGCCTTACTTGAAGATACTATTAGAAATTGTGATATTATAAGCAATACCTATTGTGACCTCTATGCGTTTAGTAAAGAAGACTTTTTAGAAGTTATTGCTAAATACCCAGAACTTGAAGAAAAGTTTAAAGAAAAGTACAAAAGAAGACAATCAGATAAAAAGCAAAACCTAAAAGCCGCCTAGATCTCCTTGTTAAATATCCAAATTTTGCTAGAATTAAAACATGAAGCCTAATTGCAATAAATGCAAACATTACTTTGTTACCTTTGATAAATATTCACCAAAGGGATGCCGTGCTTATGGTATTAAAACAAGTGTTATGCCCTCTCAAATAGTAAGACAAAGTAACAACGGACAAGAATGTCTAGGATTTGAACTAAAAGATAGACTTAAAAATCAAAAAAAAGAAAAAGATCTTAATGATCCAAAGAATTGGTAATCTTCTTTGAAAAACCAAAGCTAAATGTGAATGCATTTTTATAAAGGCCACTTATAATAAAACATCCGCTACTTACTTCTTTACAAAAAGGTACTCTTTGATGCCCCTTAGATCTAATTCCCTTATAAAGATCCCACTGCTTAAACTCTCCTAGCTCTATATTAAGGGTTTGCCTAAAATAATCAAAAGAGCTATTGATCTTTTTTTCATCTACTAAAAAGTTTTCTTTATTAGTATCTACAAATGAAATAACAAAATCATCCGTTTCTTTTCTATAGGCAAGCCTTATAAAATCTAAAGACATACAAAAAGAATTTTCTAAAATAAAATCATGCTTAAAGTTGTTTTTACGATAAAGGTAATGCCCATGAACACTTTTTTGTTTTTCTAAAGATAATTTATCTTCACCTTTATCACATAGATAAGAAAAAGATTTCGCTAGATAACTAGTGCATATAAAAAGTTTTTCACATGTATATACTTTATTATTTTGACTCGTTAGCCTATACCCATTATCAGTTTTTAAGACACTAATAATAAAATCATCAATTTTAGAGATATTATTTTTTTCATCTATCCAATTAAAGAATTTATTAGGGCTTATAATATAAGCTTCAGTGTGTACTTGAGCTAAAGAACTAGAGAAGTTCTTATTGTAAAATATGCTTTTATCCTTAATTTCATACTCTTTATATCTTCGAAGCCATTTTCCATGAGTTTCACCATCTTTAATCCAGTTTTGCTCTTCAATAGTTTTTGATATCCCTTTTGGATTATGCTTATTGTAAAACTCTACAAAATTATCATATGATTCAAGGATTAAATCACCCAGCTTAGAAGTACCTTTTTCAGTACCACGTAAACAGTTAATAGCTGTTGTTGTATATGAACAGGCAGGAGCAAAGGAATTGGAAGATATATTTGTAATATCCGAAGATAGATCTTTTAGACTAAATATTAATGATTTGGCCATTATACCATCACCAATAACTATGAATTTGCTAAAATTTTCTTTCAAAATTTGCTCATTTTGTTGTATCGTTTTTGTCTTTATATTAACAAACTTAAGACAATAAAACCAAGGATAAGGATATATGTCATTAGACAATTCAGCTATCGCCTATTGTGCGCAAAAAACTAATCTACCAGTTAATAAAATAATCTCTACATGTAACCTACTTTTTACTGAAGAATGTACTATTCCATTTATCTCTAGATATAGAAAAGAAGTAACGGGAAATCTTGATGAAGTACAAATTAGAGATATTAAAGATTTTTATGAAGAATATGTAGAGATTGAAAAAAGAAGAGCATTTATTTTAGATGCTATAAAAAAACAAGAAAAGCTTACTAAAGAATTAGAAAAAGCTATTTTAGCAGCAGATACTTTATTAAAACTAGAAGATCTATATGCTCCTTATAAAACAAAAAGAAAAACTAAAGGGATGCAAGCTATTGAAAAAGGTCTTCAAGGCTTAGCTGACTTTTTATTAACATCAAACAAACAATTTACTGCTGATGTTGAAGCACTTATCGATACTTATGTTACAAAATCAGATGGTAAAGTAAAAGATATTAATGAAGCCATTAATGGTGCTTGCGATATCTTAATGGAAAAGTTTTCTCAAAACCCACAAACTAAAGAAGCTATAAGAGAAATCTATTGGCGTGAAGCTGTTTTAAAAAGTGAATTTAGAAAAGATGGTGAAAAAATCGAAGGTTTTGATAAGTTTAAAGACTTCTTTGAATTTTCTGAGCCTGTTTCTAAAATTAAAGAAGCAAAAAGTACTCACCGTTTTATGGCCATACGCCGTGGAGTTACTTTAAAAGTATTAAAAATGTCTATATCTATAGAGCCACAGGCTGCTTATGATATTATCTGTGCTAATGAGTTTGATGAGTCTGTAGCCAATAGTGAACTTTTACAAAAAGTTGCTAAAAAAGCATTTGATTCATCAATTTCAACAAGCTTAGATCTTGAAATCAAATCGGAATTAAAAAAGATCGCAGATGTTGCTGCCATTGATGTATTTAGTGTAAATCTTAAAGATCTTTTATTACAACCATATCTTGGATCAAAAGCTGTTCTTGGAATCGATCCAGGAATTAGAACTGGTTGTAAGATCGTTGTTATTGACAACACAGGAAAGTTTATTGGAGATCATGTTATCTATCCATTTGCTCCAAAGTTTGATGAAGCTGGATCTAAAATGATCTTAGAAAAACTAGTGGAAGCTTTTAATATTGAATATATTGCAATTGGAAATGGAACAAATGGTAGAGAGACTCTAGAATTTGTTCAAGATAATATTAAAGCTGTTAGTGATGGGAAAGTTAAAGCCACAATGATTAATGAAGATGGTGCATCTATTTATTCAGCTTCTGATATCGCTAGAGCTGAATTTCCAGATAAGGATGTAACTGTTAGAGGTGCTATTAGTATTGCAAGACGTTTTCAAGATCCACTAGCTGAACTTGTAAAGATTGATCCTAAATCTATTGGTGTTGGTCAATATCAACACGATGTTAATCAAGTAAGATTAAAAAAGTCTCTTGAAGGTGTAGTTGAAAATTGTGTGAACTTTGTTGGAGTTGATTTAAATACAGCATCTGCAACCCTTTTATCCTTTATCTCAGGAATAGGGCCAACTGTAGCTAAAAATATTGTAAAAGAGCGACAAAAACGCGGTGGTTTTAAAAATAGGTCAGAACTTTTAGATGTAAGTCGATACTCGCAAAAGGTTTTTGAACAATCAGCCGGATTCTTAAGATTATACAATGGAGATAATCCTCTAGATGGAACATTTATTCACCCTGAAAGATACTCTATTATCGAAAATTGGTGTAATGGAAATGGACTTGATATTAAGGCCCTAGTATCTGATGATGAAAATATTAATAAGCTTTCAAAAGATGGCTCTTTAAGGTCTGAAATTGGAGAACATACTTTTGATGATATTATCAAATCATTAAAAGCTCCTAAACAAGATCCAAGATCAGAGTTTGAGCCAATTGAATTTAGAAAAGATGTTAGAAAAATTGATGATCTAAAACTTGGTTCTTGGTACACAGGTGTTGTTAATAACATTACTAACTTTGGAGCTTTTGTTGACGTTGGAGTCAAAGAAAGCGGACTTTTACATATTTCTCAAATTGCGGATGAGTTTATTGAAAATCCAATGGATAAGCTTAAGGTAGGACAAAAAGTAAAAGTAAAAGTTATTGAGTTAGACACAACAAGAAAGAGGATCTCTTTATCATGTAAAAGCGATAGTGACGTGGATTACTCTGGAGGAGCACCTAAAGGAGCAAAGAAAAACAAAAAGTCTAATGCTCCTAAAGAAATAAAGAATAATGCTTTTGCTGGGCTTGCTGGATTTAAAGTAAAATAGACATATAACCGACTATTCTATTTTTTTATTACCGCGCATTTTTAGTATTATGCTAAAATAAGAGTATAAGTAAAAATGCATTAGCAAATACAGTCAATAAATCCCTTGTCTCTTTTCTATAAACAAGATACCAATTAAGTGGTGCTACAATTTTTTTACTCACTGGCAAATAAAGTCCTATCAAAATAACCTTCTACTACTTTAAGGTCTTGACTCATTGCTGGTTGAGAAATACCTGCTAACTTCGCTGCTTGATAAATATTAGCTGAGCCTCCAAATATTACAAAGCTTCTTAGCATATCATATGGAATATTAATAATTTAACCTTCTTTTGATCCAAATAATTATCATAAAAGCAAAAAAAAATCATTATAACAATCATAAAAAGCATAGTACTTACATCCCAAGATTTACATCAGACACACACAGGAAGAAACAATGAAAAAAATAATCACAAGTATTTTGACACTAGGAAGCCTTTGTGCTTTTTCAAACGACTGTACAATCAAGGTTAAAAGATCTTACCAGCACAATGCTATCTTTCGCATAAGCACTGCCAAAAAAGCTCTAAAAGAAAAATACATCGTTACAAATTCAAAATCAGCAAAATATATCTACTCTCATGGCTTTGAGTGCAGCTATGACCATACTGATTGCAGGGTTCATATCAGCATTCATAAAAATAACGACTACTCATCAGAAGTTCAACGCTCTTATGCTGATATATTTTACACTGAACAAGAAGATTTCCTCGCAATAAAAACAGGACTAATCTTCGGGACTAAAAAGAAAGAAAAACAAGCAATTATAAAAGCTATTTCAAAGCTTGAAAGCTGCTTATAAAAAACTGAGAGGTATAAAATGAAAAAATTACTAATTGGACTACTAGCACTTACTAATACAGCACTATATGCAAACGAAATAGCCCTTGAATGCAATCTTTATAATACAGGTTTAAAACAAAAGGCATCGTTTGTTATTACTGATAATAAAGTAAAGAATCTCATGTTTGAAAATCATGAGATAGGATACTATACAGGACTTAATAAAAACTCTTATTTTGAACAAAAACCACAAGATTATCGTTTTTCTCGTTTTAAAGATCTTAAAAGCTTTCAGAATAGAACAAAAATAAAACTTATGGTTCAAGACAATTGTGTTTACGAATCTGGTTCTTGCTATAAGATAAAACTTTCATTAACGGAGATGACTGATAGTTATAGAAATCTCTTTAAAGGAAAATTAAAACTTATTCAAAGAGATAGTGTGCTCTTGATGAGAAGAGCAAAAGTATCCTTTGATGCTTATTGTGAACTAACTAAAAAGTAAAACTTAAGATAAAGTAGAAAACTCTTGGTTAGTCTCAGGATTAACTAGAGTTTCTCTATTTTTATAAATTCTTGGTGTACTATACAGTTTTTTCATTGCTTCAGACTTTTTCATAATATGATATCTATCTGGATACATTTGCTTAAGCTTATTTGAAACAATTTTTGCCTTTGACATAGGCATTTTAGGAAATAAAGAATAATGCTTTTGTTGGAATTGCTGGTTTTCAAATAAAATAACTTACCTTAATTGATTATTAATATCATTAATTAAATGTGGGCCATTAAAGATCATACCACTAATGAGTTGAATAAGATCAGCTCCGGCATCTAACTTTTCTAGAGCATCTTCTTTAGTAATAACCCCTCCACATCCTATAATTGTAAGATCAGGGCAATATTGCCTTGTTCTTCTTATAAGATCGGTTGATCTTTTTTGACAAGGTTTTCCACTAAGACCACCTCTATAATTATTTTGGTCAACTTCATTTGGATAATCAATTTCATCATACTTCTTATTTAGATTTCCTATGATAACACCATGGATTTTATACTTAACAATAATATCTAATAAACCTGTAAACTCATTCCAATCTAAATTAATTGGCATTTTAATATAAATAGGTTTACTACAATCAACACTTTTTACTTTTTCTAATAATTTCTCTAAATAATCAGCTCTCGTAAAAGTCTCTCCCCCAAAAGCATTGGGACAAGATATATTAAGTGTATAATAGTCTCCGGTATTAGTTTCATTTAATCTTTTAAAAGAATATAAATAATCATCAATGGCATTTTCTAAAACACTACAGTCTTCATTATTTGTTTTAGCAATACTAATACCCATAACAAAATCATTTGGCCTTGTTTGTTTTGCAAGCCTTTGAATAATAGTATCTACTCCATCATTTTTTAAGCCTTTATAAACTTGAATGCTTTTTGATTTAATTAGTCTTTTCAAATTTGGAGGATTATTCCCCTTACAAGGCTTAGCCGTCACTGAACCAATTTCCTCTCCAGCAAAACCCACTGCATCTAAAGAATGACTTAAGTGAGCATTATAATCAAACCCTGCAGCAAGAATCACAGGCCCTCTATATGAAATGCCATCTACATTAATATATTTTGCCTTAGACCTTCCATAAAACAGTTGAATCAAAGTTTTCATAGGCCATAGATGACATTTCTTTCCAATCAATACAAATACATCATGTACAAAGTCTGGACTAAACTTAAAAAGTATTGGCTTTAATGCTCTTTGATATAAAAACCTAATCATAAGTTATTACCAAAAGATGGCGCCCCTTTTAAATTTTCTTCATAAAAAGAATCGAAGTTTTTCATTTGCTCATGAAAATCCTGTGCTAATTTTTGGGCCTTTTGAAAATAATCTTCTTTATCATCCCAAGTATTTTGAGGCACAAGTAAATCTTTATCCACACCTTCAATATTTGTTGGAATATTTAAACCAAATATTTCATCTTTTTGCATGCTCACACCATCTAGTGATGTCTTTTGAACTTGTCTAATAATTTGTCTCGTTACCTTAAGAGGAAATCTATTTCCTACACCATAGCTTCCACCGCTCCATCCGGTATTAATAAGCCAAACATTAATATCATATTTCTTTACATAATGACCTAGAAGCTGCGCGTACTGCGAAGGATGTCTAAGCATAAAAGGAGCTCCAAAACATGGAGAAAAAGTTGCTGTTGGCTCTTTTACTCCAATCTCTGTTCCAGCTAGTTTTGCTGTATAACCAAGTACAAAATAAAACATGGCTTGTTCATTTGTTAACTTACTAACAGCTGGTAGAACACCAAATGCATCAGCAGTAAGAAAGAAAATATTTTTAGGAATTTGTCCTCTAGAAGATTTTTCTAACTGCGCAATATGCTCTAAAGGATAAGCAGCTCTTCCATTTTCTGTTAGTGTTTTATCATTAAAGTCTATCTGTCCATTTGTCTTATCGAATGTCACATTTTCAATCATTGAACCAAACTTATTTGTAGCATCCCATATACCAGGTTCTGTTTCATAACTTAACTTATATGTTTTAGCATAACATCCACCTTCAAAGTTAAAGATACCTTCATCTGATAATCCATGCTCATCATCTCCAATAAGTAACATACCTTCATCTGTTGAAAGAGTTGTTTTTCCTGTTCCTGAAAGTCCAAAGAAAACACAACTTTGTCCACTTGATAGTTTACTTGCTCCTGAGTGCATAGGTAGAACCTTACTTTCAGGAAGAACATAGTTCATAACTGAGAACATACTTTTCTTTATTTCTCCAGCATACATAGTTCCTACAATAATAGTTGTATTTGTTTCAAAACAAGTTGCTACAATTGTTGGATTTTTAGCTCCATAAAGGCCTGCTTTAACCTTAAAATTTGGAGCATGTAAAATAGTAAAGTCCTCACTTTCAAAGACTCTCATACTTGGTCTAAACATATGAGTTGAAAATAAAGCGTGCTGTGGCCATGGAGTTACTAGCAACGCATTTATATTATGTTGATCATCAGCTCCAACACTTCTTTTAGTAACAAAAAGTTCTTCTTTTGTATTTAAATACTCTATGACATCTGCTTTAAGGCCAGCAAAGTCTTCACTGCTCATAGGATTTAGATTATTATCCCACCATACATTATCTTCAGTTTTTTGGCTTTTAACAATATATCTATCATCAGCACTTCTTCCTGTCTTAGCGCCAGTTTCAACTAATAGAGCTCCATCTTTAGATAGATGCCCTCCATAACTTTTAATACACTTTTCAATATAAAAGCTATTTGAATTGTTATAGTGGTATGTAATTGAGTCGTTTAAACCTATTTCTTTTAATAGTTCTTGCATGGTACATCCTTTTTTAGTTTATTGTACTTACAAATAACTATATATGTATGACATTTGTCATATTATTAGGCTGAATTCTTGAGTGTATCGCTTTTTTATTACCGTGCATTTTTATAATCGTGTTAAAATAATAAGATATGAGTAAAAATGAACTGACAACTCTCGTTAATAAAGAGCTTGCTAAAAAGTTTAAAGAGGCCAGTAAAAAAAGAGCTGGTATCCATGATTTTATAGAGCACTTTTTAAATCAGTTCATATCTGATCAAACTAAAAGAGCTTATCTTAGGGACTTAAATGATTATTTTAACTTCCTAAAAACAGCTGATGTATCTATTACCCACCCTTGTCAAATTGAAGGACATCACTTTCAATTTTACAGAGATGATCTTATTGAAAAAGGCTTAGCATCAGCAACAATTAATAGAAAGCTTGTTGCTATAAGAAGCTTTGTAAAGTGGTCAATGGCATTAAGATTAATTGAATACAATCCTTTAGATGTAGTTAAGCTACCTAAAGTTCAAACTAAAGATCCGACAATTGCTTTTGATGATGAAGAAGTTGTTAGGATGATCCAATCCGTAGATACAAGTACTAAAAAAGGGGCCATGCACAAACTAGTGCTTACAATGCTCTTTTCTTTAGGACTAAGAAGATCTGAGTTATGCCACATAAAAATTAAAGATGTCTTTAAACAAAGATCTCATGTGGTGCTAGAAATCCGAGGAAAAGGCGATAAAACAAGACTTCTTCCTCTACCCAATGCTGTTATTCATGCCATAACTGAATACAGTTCATCCATGGCAAATTTTGGTGTTAACTTTGAACCAGATGATTATCTTATTCAAAGTAGCTTAAAAAATAAAAACATTAAACCAATAGATGGCTCAACTATCTATAGAATTGTAGAAAAATACGCTAAGCTATGTGAGATAAATAAAAGAGTATCGCCTCACTCCTGTAGGGCAACAGCTATTTCTCACCTACTAGACACTCAAAAAACTCCTATAAGAGATGTTGCCATTTTTGCAGGACACTCTAGTATTACCACAACTCAGCGATATGATAAGAGAACGCAGAACCTTGATAATTCAGCAGCTTATGATATCGACTATACAGGAAAAAAAACAGGCTAATTTTACAGTACTATATATCATCCATAAAATACATCGGCTTACCACGATCCTCCCTCTTAAAACAAGAAAATAATACATGATGTCATAAAATACATCACTAGTTTTTAATTGAATTGCGCATCGCAACAACTCAATCTAATATATATAAAAACTAAAATATTAAATACAAGGAGAATATATGAAAAAATTATTACTAACAGCTATGGTCTTATCTACAATTGTTTCAACTCAGAGCTCTTATGCTAGTAGTTCTCACTACAATAGATGCCAAGACACAGTGGAGCTTAAGCACTTAAGAAAAGTTGTAAAAAGGGCCAGAAGAGTTGGGCTTATTGCAATACCTGCTACGATAATGGCCGTTAGCCCTATTGTTGCTCCACTAGGCGCCGTAACTCTGGTTGCTATTGCAGCAGCAACGACAACACAAGCCAAAATTGCTCAAAGTTTAAATAAAAATGGAGTAAAAGTCTCATCTGCAATCAAACAACTTATATTAATAGATAGTGCAAAAAATCCTCATCAAGACCAAATTATTGAAAAGAGATCTACCGACCTTTTAGTTGGACAGCAAGTTGGATATAAATATGAAGTAAGTGCTCAAACAAAAGAAACTTTCTTAAACGACTTTACTGTTAGGTTAAAAAGAAAATTTAAAAATCTTTCTACAATCAATAGCGAGGATGTAAGAGCTGCTTTATTTGAAATACAAGATAATGGATCTGACAGCTGGTGCCGTGTAACAGAAAATAATGATACCAGAGCTTTAAAATTTAAAGATTTTACAAAAGTTGTTGTTAATAAACTACTTGAGCTTCAAAAGTAAACAACCGAAAAGTTCTGTATGAGTGTTAAATTAAAGCCAGTTTTAGAGTATATATCCCTACAAGATTACTTGAGGGATATTCTCGTATATAGAACTCAAAAAAACTCTTCTTATTCAATGAGAGCTCTTGCTAAATCTCTTAATATAGACCAATCTACCTTATCAAGATTCATGTCTGAAAACAGCAAGGGTTCTACAAAGCTAGTTGAAAAAATTGCAAATAAACTACTACTAACCCCTGAACAAACAAACTATTTTCTAGAGCAACATTGTCGTCAAAATCAAACACCATTACAAGAATTTGAACAATACCACAAAATAACTGCTGACTCCTATGAAGTACTTTCTAAGTGGTATTACATGCCAATACTTCAGCTCATTAGAATAAAAGACTTTAAACCAGATACCTTATGGATAAGTGAGAAGCTAGGCTTGGATCACAACGAAACTATTGAAGCAATAAATAGACTTCAAAGACTTAATTTACTAGAAATTAAAGATGATAAATGGATAGATAGATCTTCAGGACAAATTACAAGTATGAGTGAAGAACAAACTAGTAATGCTCTAAAAAGGCTTCAATCAAACTTAAGAAAAAAAGCGATTGATGCTCTTTATAATATTGATATTACGGATAGAGACCATACTGCAATGGTTATACCTTGTAAAAAATCAGACTTACCTCAAGTAAAAGAAAGAATTACTGAATTCAGAAGAGGTTTGGCAAAATTTCTAGAGCGTCACGAAGATAAAGACTCACTCTACCAACTAACAATCTCTTTTTATTCTTTACTAAATGATGAGTAATTTTTTAACCAACAGCAACCTACTTTTTTACAAATCCTTCAAAACTAAGAAGTGACTTCTTTATTCCATCTAAATCAAAACATTCCTCTACTGGAAAGAGCACTTTTGTGTCTTTTCGATAAATCAAGTACCAAGTTAGTGGTGCTACAATTTCTTGGCCAACGGGAATAATAACTAAATCTTTTTCATATGGACGATACCCACTAGGACAAAGTGTAAAACCTTTCTTTTTCTGAACAAGCTTTATTACTGTCTTCCAATCCCCTAGTATAGCTTTTGTATTAAGTTTACCTTGAGAAAAATTATAATGCCTGCACCAATCACTCATAAATGGAATGTCCTCACTAAAAGTATAAAAAGGTGCTGTTTGTAAAAACTCATGATCCTTCAATTCTTCAATTGAGTTTTCTTTAAGTAGGCTTTTGTGTACTATAAAATGTGTATCGATATCAACGACCTTTTTACTAATAACATCTAGGGAGTCAGGAAATCTTCTTGAAAAACAAAAATCGGCCCTACCACTATTAATAGCATCTATTGTTTCATCCCATCCCATATTAAAATACTGTATATTACCTGGAAACAATGTATTATCTATAATGCTTGGTATTGCCCCTAGCCTTGCTCCAATTTTCATAGTCATCTGGCTATAGTCTTGTGATTTTCTTTCGATATCATTTAAGGCCTTATCCATTAATACAAATTGTTTACTAAGCTTTTCAAACAACTCACGACCTAAATTTGTTAAAACCTTTTTCTTGCCTCGGTTTGTAAATAAAGGTTTTTCAAAATGACTTTCTACTATTCTAAGATGCTGGCTCATACCAGGCTGAGAAATCCCTGCAGTTTTAGCAGCTTCATATATATTGGAAGAATCTGCAAAAATAACAAAGCTTTTTAACATATCATATGAAATATTCATAACTTACCTCCATAAGTGATTATTTATATTATCATAAAGAATAAATATAATCATTATATTTATTTATCAAGGTGTAGTATTTATAACCTCACAAATAGAAAAATAGGAGTCTATTATGAAGTTTTTTCTGATTGGATTGTTTAGCATAAATGCTATTACATCTTTTGCACAAGATCGTTATGCATGTAAATCTCATTTTTATTCAAACTCACCATCCGAGTTTAACTACCATAAAATTCTTGTTGATATCTCAAGCGATAATATAGAACTAGATTTATCAAATCATCCTATTAGTAAGCTTAATAACTTAAAAATTATTTCGTACAATCACGATCTCGAGTATAACAAGTTCATTAAAAACAACAAAAAAATAAAGTTTGTCTATATGACAGAAAGTCCTGAATGGGTTGGCTGTAAAGTAATTTTTAAACTTAATAAAGAAAAATTATTTGCTGATATAAACTTAAAATGTGCAAACTTCCTTTCACTAACAAATGATCTCACTTTTGCAGATAAAACTCTTTCATGCAAAAAAACAAAATAAAAAACATAGTAATATACAAAGGAGCTAATTATGAATTTTTCTTTAATTATATTTTTAATATTAAGTTGCTTTTCTTTATTTGCAAATGAGTATAACTGCTACTCTGAACAAGGCTCAATAAATATTAAAAACAAAGATCGTCTTATTATTGATTTTAATAATCATAATGTTAGTAATGCCGATTATTTTGAGGCTGTTTTTAGGGGGCCACAAGAAACAGACATTCCATATAGTTTAACAGATGGAATCGCCACTATAGAAAAAATAAAGTTAAAAAAAGACTATATGTTTAAATTAAAGGAAACAGGGCGATTCTTTTTTCTAAGAACAAGAGGAGGGGCTGATTTTTCAGCAGTTAAACTAAAGTTACACTTTGATAAAAAGAAACTTAAGCTAAAACTAAAATTTACTGAACATACATGGCTTATGCTTTCTAATAAAATTAAAGATACATTAAAGTGTCACAAATATTAGAGGTATCTATGAAAAACTATGAATTTTAATCTCTCAGTATTATCTAAGATAAGCTAATAAAGTAAATAGAAAATACGCATAAAAATAGATTGTGTATTCTAACCTACAGATCTAATTAAGTTTAAATACCCCGTATTTTCAGACTTAAATGTTCTATAAGAAAAATATGAAAACAGACAAGATATTAAGTACGGAATAACAAAAGATATAATAATCTTTGTGCTATCAAGGCTTACAGGAAGACTTCTTGCTGCAAAAAAATCAGGAATAAAGCTAAGTTCTCTTGAATCAATAAAGTTTAAAAATAAAATACCACCAATGACTCCTGATAATGTAAAACCAGCACTTATTATCTGAGTAAATATAAGTAATAACCTATTAATCTGTGTTTTTGACTTTCCTAAAATATAAAAACTTAAAAGGTCTATTTTAACTTTATCAAAAAAGATCATAAAACCAGAGGTAATGCATAATGAAACAAGTAAACTCATTGCCACAAATAAAATAATCATAACTGTTGTTTCTAACTTTAAAGCCCAAACTAAAGATCTATTTTCATCTTCCCAAGAACTTGATCTTAACCCTTCAATGTTCTTTGTCAGACTAACCGCTTTTTCATAATCGTCATCATTAAAGAACATAAAGGTATTAATACTTCTTTTTCTAATAAGATTTTGAAGATACTTTATATCAATCCATCCATAAGTATTATCGACCTGTTGGGCATCAGTTATAATAACATCCGTTAAGGACACCTGAACTTGTCTTGGAAGCTCTGCTACTAAGTAATCAGTATGAGCAGGACTTATTAAAAAAACTTTATCATCTAAAAAAGCCCCTACATTTTTTGAAACGTAATAACCTAAAACTAATGAAGATAAGTCTTTTTCTTTTAAATAATCAGGAACAAAACCTGAAGTATCTATTCCATTAACTACTGCTGCTGAGAACTTATTTGAGCTCTTTACAAGTACTTCTAAAGTTAAAGATGTTACATACTTAAGGTTATTTTGCTTAAAAAGATCCTGAATTTCTAAGGCCTGTTCATAATCAAAATCACTTGATAGTTTAATTTTACCAGAACCAAGAACCTCTTTTGATTTTCCTATAACTCCATTTTGAAGTCCTCCCATAATTCCCTGTAGAACAACAAGAGAAAAACTTGATATAAAAAGACCAAAGACTGCTATTGCAAGCAGCCTTTGTCTTGTTTTGGCTTTAAAAATATAAGAACAAAAGTATTTAAAAAAGAACATTAGTTATAAAAAGTTTTACCTTCACTAACTAGTTTTTCTAAATATGGCATTGGTCCATATCTTTTATCAGATACTGATTCACTAAATCCCTTAATACTTTCTAAGATTCTATCTAATCCTTCAGAATCTGCGTACTTTAATAATCCACCTCTAAATGGAGGAAATCCAATACCGAAAATTAATCCAAGATCAACATCTCCAGGATTGTCTACAATACCTTCATCTAAAATAGATGCTGCTTCATTAATCATAGGTAAAATAAGTCTTTTTTGAATTTCAACTTCATCCATTTTAACTTTCTTAGATGGAAGTAATTCTTGAACCTTTGGATTAACATCTAATTGTTTCCCAGCTTCATCATAAAGATAAAAACCTTTTTGATTCTTCTTTCCTAAAAGCTGTGCTTGAACGCATTTATCTGAAAGCTTAGAAGCTTTTGCTCGCTCACCAAGTCCTTCTTCCATAATTTCACCAACATGAGAACATACATCAATACCAACTTCATCCATTAATCTTGCTGGTCCCATTGGCATTCCAAAATTAACTGCTGCCTTATCAAGATCTTTAATAGAAACACCTTCTTCCATTAAAAAAGCTGCTTCATTTAAAAATGGAGCTAAAATTCTATTTACTAAAAATCCTGGACAGTCATTAACCACAACTGGAGTTTTACCTACTTTTAATGTCCACTTATAAAGAGTGTCAATTGTTTCATCTGAAACATTTTTATGTTTAATAATTTCTACAAGTGGCATTTTATTAACTGGATTAAAAAAATGAAGTCCAGCAAACCTAGACGAATCTTCTAGAGCCGTAGCCATTTGCTCTATACTTAAAGAAGAAGTATTAGAAGTTAAGATACAATTTTTAGTAACTTCACCTTCAAGTTCTTTAAAAACAGCTTTTTTAACATTCATATTTTCAACAACTGCTTCAATAACAAGATCAACAGCTTTAAAACCATTATAGTCTAACTGAGCACTAATAGATCGCTGCAACCTTTCAAAGTCATCTTTGCTCATTCTTCTTCTTTTAAGTGCCTTTTTAAATACACTTGAAGACTGCTTAAGACCTAATTCAAGACCTTCTTTTGAAATATCTTTCATAATAGGAGCTTGATTATTCTTAGCAAACAGCCAAGCAATTCCTCCCCCCATAGTACCAGCACCTAAAACAGCACCTCTAGAAACAACACTTGGGTTTGCACCATCACGTAGCTTTTTAGATCCATCATGCAAAAAGAAAACATGTTGAAGATTCTTAGACTGCTTTGTTTGAGATAACTCTCCAAAAGCCTTTGCTTCTTTAGCTAAATACCTTGCCCTTTTATCTCCAAAACTTGATTCTAAATGATCTAAAATTTTAAGAGGAGCTGGATAAAATCCTTTTGTTGTCTTTAAAACTTTCTCTCTAGCTTTTTGAAAAATTAACTTTCTTGTTAAAAAGCTATTCATAACTGAATCTGTTAATGATTCTTTAAAAGACTTCTTATTTACTTTCTTTTCAAAAAGATATTTCTTACCTAATGTCATTAATCTTTCTTTAGGCACAACATAGTCCACAAGACCCATCTTTAAAGCTTTTTTATGTCTAATCTGTCTTCCCGTAAGAATCATATCCATAGCTTTTGTAAGCCCAACCCTTTTTGGTAACCTGTAAGTTCCACCAAAACCAGGAAGAACACCAATCATAACCTCAGGAAGTCCAATAGCTGTTTTAGAGTTATTACTTGCAACAATTTTGTCACAAGCTAAAATCATTTCTAATCCACCACCAAGACAAGTTCCATCTACAAGAGCAATTGTTGGAATTTTTAAATCTTCTAATTTATTAAAGATAGCATGACCAGCTTCACATCCTTCAATGGCCTGTGCTTCACTAGATAATCCTTCAATAACTGAAATATCCATTCCTGCAAAAAAGCAATTATCCTTATAAGAAAAAAGAATTAAGCCCTTTGCTTCCTTATCTAAAGCCACTTCATCCATGGCCATATCAATCTCTTTTAAAGTTTGTTCATAGATAACATTCATAGACTTATCTTCATATTTTCCAAAGCCTAAGTAATAGATATTATCGTCTTTTTTTTCTAGAGTAATCTTAGAGTAGCTCACCTTTTACTCTCCTTTATAATGTAAGTTTTCAATAATAACGGCTCCACCTTGTCCACCACCGATACATAAAGAAGCAACTCCATATTTTTTATTTCTTCTTTTAAGTTCGTGAGCAAGAGTAACAACTAGTCTTGAACCTGTAGAACCTACCGGATGCCCAAGAGCAATTGCTCCACCATTAACATTTAATTTATCCATATCGACTTTACCAATTGGATCTATTCCCCATTTAGCAGCAGTATCTTTATCTTCAGCCATCTTAAGGCATGCTAAAACTTGAGCCGCAAAAGCTTCATTGATCTCAACTAGATCCATATCCTCAAGCTTCATCCCAGTTCTTTTAAAGACACCATCCATAGCAAGAACTGGACCTAATCCCATTCTTTCTGGTTCTAGTCCATGAAAGTGAAAATCAACCATTTTTGCTATAGGTTCAAGGTCATACTTTTTAACGGCCTCTTCAGAAACCATTAACCACATAGAACCACCATCTGTAATCGGACAAGCATTCCCTACGGTTACTGATCCTGTTTTCTTTTCAAAATAAGGTCTAAGCTTTCCAAGTCTTTCTACCGTAGAGTTTTCTCTTGGCCCAATATCGCTTGAGATTATTTTATCTAAATTTGATCCAGCAGTAAGAGGAACAATCTCATCATCAAATCTTCCCTCTTTAGCCGCAGCCACTGCTTTAGCATGAGAGTTATTTGCAAATTCATCTTGTTGCT
>JAOARC010000043.1 GCA_025210745.1 Bacteriovoracaceae bacterium | reverse complement strand
CAGGTAGTAAAAGTCCTGATGTATCAAAGTCTAGAGATTGCTCTTTACAGCTAACAAAATAAATCGAAATAACAATAATTAAAATACTTTTCATGTTTTAATTATCGTTCAGTCTTTTTATACTCTTGAGTAAAAAGATCAAGTATTTTTCTTTTGTAAATGATTTTAGTTATTTAGATCATTTTGTTCTTAGGCAAATAGTTGCAAGTCTTAATAAAAATCAAAGACTTGCAACTATTTATTGTCACTTTTTTTTCTTAATTGCATTAAATGCATTTTCTAGGTCTTCTTTTAAATCATGAATATTTTCTATTCCAACCGAAAGACGAATTAAATTATCTTTAATTCCAAGATCTTCTCTAATGTTTTTAGGTACAGAAGCATGAGTCATAATCGCTGGATGTTCAATTAATGATTCAACTCCACCAAGACTTTCTGCTAGTGCAAATAGTTTTACTTTTTCTAAAAACCTCTTAGATTCTTTTAAGCCACCTTTTACAAAGAAAGTAATCATTCCACCAAACCCGAGCATTTGCTTTTTAGCAATCTTATGTCCTGGGTGAGATTTTAAACCTGGATAAATAACAGATTCAACCATCTTGTGAGACTCAAGCCATTTTGCAATTTCCATCGCATTTTTTTGATGAGCTTCCATTCTAATTGCAAGAGTTTTTATACCTCTTAGAACTAACCATGAATCAAAAGGAGATTGTTGAGGTCCAATTGAGTTTTGAAGAGTAAAGATTTTATTATAAAAACTTTTACTATTAGTCATCATACATCCACCGACAACATCAGAGTGTCCATTTATGTATTTTGTCATAGAGTGAACAACAACATCAGCTCCAAGTTCTAATGGTCTTTGAAAGTATGGAGACATAAAAGTATTATCTACAAAAGATTGAATCTTATGTTTTTTAGCAATCTGACATACTTTAAAAATATCAGTGATTTTAAGCATTGGGTTTGTTGGAGTTTCTAACCAAATAACCTTAGGCTTAAATTCTTTAACTGCTTTTTCTACTTCTTTTACATCTGTTGTATCAATAAACTTAAATTCATGAAAATCTTTAAATACGGTCGTAAACAATCTGTACGTTCCACCATATACATCATCACCACAAAGAATCTTTGTTCCCTTAGCAAATGCATGCATGATAAGAGTCATCATAGATAGGCCTGATGCTGTAACAAGAGCATGCTTAGCATTTTCTAGAGAAGCTAAATTATCTTCAAGTCTTGTTCTAGTAGGGTTGTGACTTCTTGTATATTCATAGCCAGAATGTTTTCCTGGTGAAGATTGAACATAAGTTGAAGTTTGAAAAATTGGAGGCATTATCGAACCAGTTTCTTTATCTGGCTCTCCACCAACGTGAATGACTTTTGTTGCAATATGCATATTTTTTGATTTTGCCATTATACTAACCTTCCATTGTCTCCAATGATTTCTAAAATATTGTTATCTAAATCATCTTTTGCTGTATCAACATTAAACCCTTGTTCTTTCATCCAAGCATCATTATAGATCTTACCAGCATATTTACTTCCATGATCATGAAGTAAAATAAGAATCTTTTCTGGCTTATCTAACTCTTTTGCATATCTAATTGCTGCCATTACTGAAGCTGCTGCTGATCCACCTGTGAAGATACATTCTTCTTTTAGTAATTGTCTTGTAAAGTGAAATGATTCTTCATCTTCAACCATTAAAAATTTATCAATAATATCAAAATGAACATTTTTAGGTAAAAAGTCTTCTCCAAGTCCTTCTAAAAGATATCCGTGAGCACCTGTTTGATCACCTGTCTCATGATATTTTTTTAGAATTGATCCTTTACAGTCAACTCCAATAATTTTTACGTTATCCATTTTTTCTTTTAAGTATTTTCCAATTCCAGAAATTGTTCCACCTGTTCCAACTGGAGAGATAAATGTGTCAAACTTTCCTTCAGTTTGTTCATAAATTTCAGGTCCTGTTTGCTTATAGTGACATTCAGCATTGTACTTATTGTCATACTGGTTAACAAAGTATGAATTTGGAAGTTTTGATAAAGATGCTGCTACAGAATAATAACTTCTTGGATCTTCTGGCTCAACATTTGTAGGACATACGATTACTTTTGCTCCAAATGCCCTTAAGGCATCAATCTTTTCTTGTGACTGCTTATCTGCCATAACAAAAACTGTTTTATATCCATGCATATTTGCATAAAGTAAAATTCCAATACCTGTATTACCTGATGTACATTCAACAATTGTTCCACCTGGTTTTAACTCACCATTTTTAACAGCTTGTTCAATCATATAAACACCCATTCTATCTTTTGTTGATCCACCTGGGTTTAAGTATTCAAGTTTAACATAGATTTCAGACTCTACATCTTTTGCAATATTAGTTAATTGAATAATTGGAGTATTTCCAATCGCATTAATAATATTTGTGTTTTTAAATTTATCCATTATAAATCTCCCACTGATTCGTTAATTCTTTTACATGTATTATAGGGTCTTCACTAATAATCTCATTAAAGCTAAAGACATTTTTAAAATTCTTATTCATATAATTTGTTAATATTTGCTCTTTTTCAACCATTGAGTTTTTTAGTTGAATAAGTTCATCATCTTGAGGTGTCCAAGTTTTAACATCCTCATGTAAAGATTTATTTAATAGAACTACCATTTCATTATTATTTAAAAACTCACTAGATGTTTTTTGAAGGTCTATGGCCTGACTTAATTTATGCTGGTCAATGCTTGTAACAAGGAACCATTTTGCAAAGTTTGGACCAGTCATTTTATTTTTTAAGCTAATGGCATTCTTAAATATATCACTTGCTTTGTAGATTATTGAAATGGCTTCAACAAAGTCTTGTACAAAAGAAGCACCCGTTACATTTTCAAGATAACCGATCAGTTTTGCTATGCCTTTAGAAATAAATTTCATAGCAAATCTTCCAGTATTTTGTACTGAGTCTCTTTCGCTTATAAATTTAAAAATCTCAATAAACTTTTTATCAAAGAATGATTCAATCTTATTCGCACTTTCTAAAAAGTCTAAGAAGTGACTGCCTGGAGGTGTGTCTAAAATTATTTTATCGTATTTATTTTCTTCTAATCTAAAATTAACTTCAATTAAAGATAGAATTTCATTTAACCCGCCATTAGGTCTAGATAAAATTTGTACTATTCTATTACTATTTAGATCAGGGCAATTTGAAGCTTTAGATATCCTTTGCATTGTTTTAGATGGATTCATAAGCATGGCACTGATTTGAACATCACTTTTTATAGAAAAAGGATCGCAAACATTAACAACCTCTCCACTTGTAGAGTCGTCTAATCCAAGAAGCTGTTTTAACCTTTTAGATGGATCAATCGTTATAAGAAGAACATTTAAACTTTTAGCAGCTAAAAAAGATGCTCTACTAGCAGCAAGAGTTGTTTTTCCAACACCACCAGTTCCACTAAAAATTTCAATTTTTTGATTTTTCACTTATTCGCCTTATAGAAGGTTTAATAAGCCCAGATCATACTAAATTTTTTATAAATTTGGCAGTATCTTTTACAATCTCGGCTTTATTAATTTTCGTACAATGAGGAATTTTTGAGTCAATAAATTCACTGTTTTCTTCTATAACTTTTGTTTCATTTTCTACTTTATTTTTGATCGAATCAGGAAGGCCAGTTTTATCTATATTGATATAATTGTTAAGTATAACTTTGGAGCTAAAGTTATTAGATATGTTTAAAAGCTCTTGTGACAGTTCTTTAGCTTCTTTTAACGCCATGCTTGTTGGAATGGCCATAACAATAAGTCCAATAAAGTCTTCTTTATTAAGACTAGTGATCATTTTTTGAGTATCTTCATATAATACTCCCGATTTAAATATTTCACTAAAATTATATGAAGATCTAAGCATTGTTAAAGCGTGTCCGGATGAAGGAGAGTCAAAAACAACAATCAATTCTGGATCATTTTCTAGTAGATGAATAATATGCCCAAGATAAATAACGTAGTTAAAACCAGGAATCATTGAAACTAAAGACTTAAAAAAAGGAGCCCTTGTTACTAGGGGACCTATGATTTTTGACTTCATTTTCATGGAAACATATTCAGTAGCAGCTTCTCTAAGTTCAAGACCTAAAGTATCAATACCAAGTCCTTCTACTTCTAGATTGTTCTGAATACTATTGTTGATATTAGTTGATTTTATATATGAATAGAGAACTTTTTTGTTCTGACCTTTAAGATATTTGGTAAAGGCCAAAGCGCATGTGGTTTTGCCAACTCCACCTTTACCAGTAAATATATAGAGTCTTTTTAGGTTTTCCAATTTTTAGAATTGGTACATCAATGTCATAAGGAGCTTAAAGTAAGATCCTGAAACATCTTTTACACCAGCTTCATCTTGTTTAATTTTAAATGGATGATGAAACTGTCCCATTAGCCCAACACTAAACATATCATTTAGACGAAGATCAAGACCACCACCAAAGTTGAATCCAAAAGTTACTTTTCTTTCACTTGTTTTTCCATTCTCAACAACTGTTGGTGCATAAAAACCAAGACCACCAAGTAGGTAAGGAGAGAATGAATCAAATTCATAAACTCTAGACTTAATTCCCATTGCAGCACCACGAAGTTTAACTTCTTTGTCATTATGAGTATGAGCTGAACTGTGTAGGTTTAATAAAAGATCAAATGAGAAACTAGCAGTATAAGTATACAAAAAGTCTAAAGTGATTTTATTGTCACCTTTGCTTTCAAAGTTACCAAGTAGAAAGGTTTGGCCTAGACCAATTCCCGCTGAATGCTTGTGAATCTTTCGTTGATTGTCTGCTTCATTAGCAAAACTTATTTGTAAAAACAAAAAACTCATGACCGTAGTGGCCATGAGTTTATAAAATAAACTCTTCATAAAGAAGATTTTAGTTCAAAGTAGTCGAAGTCTCAATAGAATTCATCATATTATTGTTAGAATTCATAAAATTTGTAGTCATTGGATCAGCCATAACTGGAGTTTCCATTGTATTTGTTGTTACTATATCATCTTCGAAAGTTAATCCAAGCTTAGCTTCTAACTCTTTAACATATCCAGTAAAAGTACCTTTTTCAGATCTGATAACTCTTTTTAAAAGGTTCGTTTCATTTGGAGTTAATGTTTTTCTTTCTTGGTCAGCTAATAATTGTAACTGAGTCATGAAAGTAATATCATTCTTCGTTTTGTTATCGATAACTTGAATTTCATTTCCTTCTCTGATGATTTGAGAGATCTCTTCAAGTGTCACGTAGCAAGATTGAAACGTGTCATAAAGTTTTCTGTTTTGGTACCTTTTAATGATTCTTACATCTTTCATTTAAACTTCCCCTATTTGAAATTAACCTAATTCTAGGTATAGTTATTAATACTATTATTAAATCAGTTTATTACATAATAATTATTTAGTTGCATAGTGACTAAATAACGCTCGCGCTATGTCGTATCTGATGTGGGAACTTAATACACAAAGTCAGAAGTTAATGCAACTTGCTAAGGCAAAAAAAATCATTTTTTTTTAATTTAGGTATTTTTTACGCACTAAGAGGTGAAAATAATACATAAAAGCTTTAAATGAAGTCTTTTTATCATAATTTTATAGATAATTTTTATTTAATTAAGGCAAAAAAAACCATTGCTCCTTCTATATATATAGTTATTTATGAGTCTTTCCGAAAAACAAGTAAGGCAAAAAGCCTATTTGTAGGAAATGATATGATACATAAAACCTTTAAGTACCTTGTAATAATGCTCTTAGTAACATCTTGTGCGACAAATAGTGTTAAAAATAAGAGTGTTTTGGATTATTCAAAAACATTTGATGCTTTAAAATCTTCTTCAGCTATGGGCGCAAGAACTTATACTGAAGATGAACTTTATTTAAAGGCAAGCGCTGCTAGCTATGAAGGAGATTATCTTACTGCAAATAAATATTATTCAAAGCTAAATGAAGTTAAGCCTAATAATGCATATATTCAGAAAAAATATGCTGTTTCCTTGATAAGAGAAGGCAAGGTTGAGGAGTCAACACCTTTATTAGTTGAAGTATTTTCTAAAACGAAAGATGAGCAGGTTGGTTTAGTTTTGGCTGGAGTATATACGTCTTTAGATAATTCAAAAGAAGCTAAGAAGGTTTATTCTCAAATTCTGACACAAAACCCTGCTAGTGAAGATGCATGTGTATTTTTGGCTAAAGCCTATGCAGTAGATCAGAAAACAAAAAAAGCAAATTCAATTTTAAATAAATGTGCTCGTGCAGCTAAAACAAATGGTATTTTTGATTATTATATTGGAAAGATGTATGTTGAGCAAAACAAGTTAAGTATTGCAAAAAGGTATTTTAATAAAGCTTTAAAAAGGGACCAACATTTTTCTAGGGCAATTCTTGCAAAAGGTCTGATTTTGGAAGAACAGGGGCATAAAGAAAAAGCTGTAAAGTTATATAAACGATATTTGAGATCTCATCAAGATGACTTGATTGTATTAAATAGAATTGTAAATTTATTATTTTCCTTAGAAAAGCACAAAGAAGTAGCCGCGTTTGCAGAAAGATTACTCGATTTAGACCCCTCTAATCTTAACTTGAAGGTCAAGTTAGGAATACTTTATACGGATCTTAAAAAGTATAACCAGGCAATTTTTACTTTTAAGTCATTAATAAAGGTCTCTCCAGATAATGATAAGTTACTTTATTATCTTGCCGCTATTTATCAAGAGACTAAAGACTTTGAAAGCTCAATTGATTACTTTTCTAAAATAGGTACTACAAGTGGTTTGTATGCTGATAGTTCTATTCAAATTGCAAGTATGTTAAATAAACTTGTTTTACTTAAAAAGGCTACGGAAGAATCCTTTGTAAGCTATGTAGATAAAAAAATTCAAGAGCTAAAAGAGCTTAAGGTTGAATTTAGCGTATTAAAAGCAAATTACTTTGAAAAAATACGTCGTTACTCTATTGCTATTGAGACTTTAAAAAGAGTTGAAAGTGAAGCTAATTTTAAAAATGCTCATAAGTTTTATTTAGCAACTTTATTTGAAAAGGAAAAGAGATTTGAAGAAGCTTATGCTATTATGGAAGGAGTTTTAAGTATTGATCCTAATAATGTTCATGCGATGAATTTTTTAGGTTATTCTTATGTTGAAAGAGGAGTAAAGTTAAAAAAAGCTTTTAATTACCTAAAGCAAGCAACAACTTTAAGTCCAAAAGATGGATATATTAGAGATTCATTGGGCTGGTATTATTATAAAACGGGAAAAATGAATCTTGCCTTAAGAGAGCTAAATGCGGCAGTTGCCTTAGTAAAAGACGATCCTTCTATCCAAAAACATTTAGCAATAGTCTATAGTAAATTGAAAAAATTTAAGCTTGCAAAAAAGTATTTAAATGAAGCTTTAAAAGTTTCTAAAGATGAGTCTTTAAAAAAACAACTTAAAGGAGCACTTAAAGAAATTGAAGCATCTCGATTTCCTGCATCTTTAAAATAATTCAATTTACAAATAGATCTAAACTGTTATCTTTTTTTTATGCAAAAGATTCTCTTTTTACTTATTTTTGTGGGATGTTCAGGATCCCAGTTTTCGAAACTATCTCAAAATATAGATAGAGAGATTAAGAAAATATGTCTTGAATCTAGTGGCTATGGAAAAATAAGTGTTTTTGATACAAACTATACATTTTCTTTTGATACAGGCTTTGAGTCAAATCTTTGGCTAATGGCCATTAGCTTTCCTTTATATCCTGAGCAAATATTTGAGGTAGACCTTACCAATGGAAGATATACTAGTGAATTTGAAAGTAAAATTGTAACAAAGAAAAATAGAAGGTCTTTTAAAAGTCTTATGAAAGTATGGGCCGCTCTTATTTATGAAATACATAGAGCTAAAAACTTACAAGAATGGGTGATCAATAATAATATTTTAAGCAAAAAAGTTGCTATAGGTAGGGATACTTACGCTTATGTAAAATTTAGCAATGTTTTAAAAAATGAGTATTTTACTTTCATTGAACTGAAAGCTTTTGGCTTCAAACGTCATAAAAGTCTAAAATTAATCTTAAATGTAAGAGAATGTTTGAAAAAAGAGAGCATTCAGCAACAAACAGCTTTAGCCTTATAGTGCCAAAGTGCACTTATTGTCATTAAAAATCACTTTTTATAGAACAGTTATGTAAACTAGTATAGAATTTATGGAATTTTCTATTTAGGCAAATGAACACGCTAGAAAAAAAGGGGCTAAAAAATGTTCAAGCTAAGTGCTTTATTATTATCAGTTTTTATTTTGAGTGCATGTACTAAAAAGGTCAACCTTAATGAAAAAGTTTTAAACCTAGTTGTTTCAGCCAAGGTTAAAGGTATGGATCCTGTTAATGCTGGAGATACTTATTCTTCTTATGAAATAGCGAGAGTTTATGAAGGACTTTTAACTTACCATTATTTAAAAAGACCATATACTTTAATTCCCAATCTTGCCCAACAGATGCCAACAGTTTCTAAAGATGGAACTGAATATACATTTAAAATTAAAAAAGGCGTTATGTTCCATGATAATGAATGTTTTGAAAATGGAAAAGGCAGAGAACTTGTTGCAAATGATTTTATTTACTCTATTAAAAGATTAGCTGATCTAAAAAATAATTCGAATGGATGGTGGTTACTTGATGGAAGAATTAAAGGATTAAATGAATGGAGAAAGGCTAAAGGTAATTATGATCAAAAAATTGAAGGGTTAACAGCACTTGATTCACATACTTTAAAATTTACTTTAGTTAAGCCTTACCCTCAGTTCTTATATGCCCTTGCAATGGTATATACGTTTGCTGTGCCAAAAGAAGCAGTTGATTACTATAAAGATCAGTTTTTAAATAATCCTGTAGGAACGGGTGCATTTATGACAGGAACTTATAAGCAGTCTAATAGAATTGAATATACAAGAAACCCAAATTATAGACAGGAAACTTATCCTACTGAAGGAACAAGCGAAGATGAAAAATTAGGGCTTTTAGAAGATGCTGGCAAAAAGCTTCCTCTTGTAGATAAGATAGTAATAAATATTCAAACGGAATCTCAGCCAGCGTGGTTGTCTTTTGAAAAAGGAAAGGTGGATATCCTAGGTATTCCAAAAGATAATTTTGATCAAGTTGTTACGCCGGGAAAAGGAATTACGGATAAATATGCTAAAAAAGGAATTGTACTTAAAACAAACCCTGATTTAGATATTACTTATATTGCTTTTAATCATGAACATCCTTTATT
The DNA here is from genome assembly GCA_025210745.1 of Bacteriovoracaceae bacterium. Classification (GTDB taxonomy): domain Bacteria; phylum Bdellovibrionota; class Bacteriovoracia; order Bacteriovoracales; family Bacteriovoracaceae; genus CAKZJW01. Next base: position 20,018 of record JAOARC010000043.1, on the reverse strand, counting down.
TAAGTCTAATAGAAAGCTAAGGCAAGCAATGAGTCTTGCGTATGATGGAGCTAAATCCAATGAGTTATTTTATAATAATAATGGAATTTTAGCACAGACGATTCTTCCTCCTGGTCTTGGAGGATATGATAAAAATTATAAAAATCCGTATAGACAATTTAATATTGCAAAAGCAAAAAAACTATTAGCGTTAGCTGGTTATCCGGAAGGAAAAGGTCTTCCTACTATTACATATGATTGTTCAGCTTCGACAACGGCAAGACAGATGGGAGAGTTCTTTAAAAAGAATATGGCAGCAATTGGAATAAATGTTCAAGTTGTTACAAATACATGGCCTCAGTTGGTTAAAAAAGTGAAGACAAAGCAAACTCAAACCTATGGAATGGCTTGGCTTGGAGATTATCCAGATGCTGAAAACTTTTTACAATTGGTTTATGGGCCAAATAAAGCTCCTGGTCCTAATGGATCAAACTATGACAATCAGCAGTTTAATAAAAAGTTTGATATTGTAACTAAGATGCAACCAGGTCCACAAAGGGCAGCTAAATATAAAGAGCTTGCTCAGTCTGTAGCAGAAGATGCCGTTTATATTCTAGGTGTACATAGAAAGAGTTTTGTTGTTAAGCATGGTTGGCTTAAAAACTATAAGTTTTCAACGTTTCAGCATGGACATGCTAAATATTATGATGTTGATATTGAAGTGAAAAAAGCTAACTTAAAGAAATTATAATTAAGGATAAATAAATGGGTTCAAGTTTAAATTATATAATAAGAAGGCTTTTATATCTCATTCCTGTTTTGCTTGGAGTGTGTTTCTTAGTTTTTGTTATTTTTAATGTTGTTGCGGGGGACCCAACAATGCTTCTTTTAGGAAAGCATGCCAGTCTAGAGCAAATGGCAGATCTTAGAGAGCAGCTTGGATTAAATAAATCTTTGTTTATGCAATATGTGGACATTGTAAAATCTGCTTTTACTTTTGATTTTGGTTCTAGTTGGGCAACGAAGCAAAGAATATCGGATATGCTTGCTAATGGAGCAATACCTTCATTAACTTTAACTATTCCAGCATTTATTATTTCAACTGTTTTGAGTTTATTTTTTGCCGTAATAGTAGCGTATTATAGAGGAAAAGGAATTGATCTTTTTATTCGTATCGGATGTATCGCTATGATGAGTATTTCGTCGTTAGTCTATATTTTAGCTTTTCAGTATTTCTTTGCCTACGATCTAGGTCTTTTTGAAATATCTGGATATGAATATGGTTTTCCAAACTTTGTTCCGTACATCATACTCCCTGTTATTATTTGGGTTGTTTTAAGTCTTGGACCGGATATCAGGTTTTATAGGACACTGATTTTAGATGAAATTTATCAAGACTATGTGAGAACAGCTAGAGCAAAAGGACTTTCACAAAGAGTTGTTTTATTTAAACATGTTTTAAGAAATGCACTAATACCAATTGTGACATACTTGGTAGTTCAGTTACCTTTTCTTATTTTGGGAGCTTTATTATTAGAATCCTTTTTTAGTATACCTGGACTCGGCAGTATTATTCTTGATGCTCTTAATGCATCAGACTTTCCTGTTTTAAAGGCAATGGCAGTCTTATCAGCCGTTGCTTATATTTTATTTACGTTAATTCAAGATATTCTTTATACATTTGTTGATCCAAGGGTAAAATTACAATGAGTACGACACAAACAATGGAAAAGGTAGAGCAGACAGTTACAAATACATCTCATAAAAAAAGATCTTTGTGGCTTGATGCTTGGGATAGGTTAAAAACAGATAAGATTGCAGTCGTTTCACTAGTCATCGTTATTCTTTATGCTTTAGTTGCTATTTTAAGTGCGTTAGGAGTGATTGCTGCTGATTGGGCCAAGGAAGTTGGACCCAGTTACTCTGCTCCAGGCGCAGAATTTTTACTTGGAACAGATATTTTTGGAAGAGATGTTTTTACTAAAGTTATTCACGGTACCCAGGTTGCTATGAGCGTAGGTTTAATTTCTTCTTTAATTGCAATACCGATAGGGGTTACTTTAGGTGCAGTCGCTGGGTATTTTGGAGGTAAAGTTGATGAGCTAATAGTTTGGTTTTATACGACTTTTTCTTCTATACCATCAATCATGTTACTTATGAGTATTGCCTTTGTTTTAGGAAAAGGTATTACAACTGTATATATTGCTTTAGGACTAACAAGTTGGGTTGGGTTATGTCGTTTAATTAGAGGAGAAGTTCTTAAGCATAAAAATAGAGAGTATGTTCAAGCTGCTGGAGCCATTGGAGCTAGTCATAAAAGAAAGCTATTTAAGCATATTTTACCTAACGTAACCCATATTGTAATTATTAATACTTCATTGCAGTTTCAGGTTGCTATTAAATCTGAGGTTATTCTTTCTTATCTTGGACTTGGTGTTTCTGGACAACCAAGTTGGGGTACAATGATAGATGATGCAAAGCTAGAACTAGCAAAAGGTGTATGGTGGCAATTAACAGGTGCTACGATTGCTATGTTTGTTGTTGTTCTTGCATTTAATATTTTAGGGGATGCTCTAAGAGATGCGTTAGATCCAAAGTTAAAAAGGTAAATTATGAGTGATATTTTATTAAGTGTTAAAGATTTATGTGTTGATTTTGTTACAAGTGAAAGAACAGTAAGAGCTGTAAATAATGTTTCATTTGGTATACCTGCAGGAAAAACAGTTGGTCTTGTTGGTGAGTCTGGATCTGGAAAGTCTGTAACTTCTCTTGCGATCATGGGACTTTTACAAAAGCCAGCTGGTAGAGTTTCTAGTGGTGAAATTATTTATAATGATACAAATTTAGTTACAAGTACTGAAGAGTATATGAGGAGTATTAGAGGTAATGATATCTCTATGATCTTTCAAGAGCCGATGACTTCTTTAAACCCTGTATTTAAAGTAGGGGATCAAATTGCTGAAGTTTTAATGCTTCATCAAGGTTTAAATAAAAAACAAGCTTGGCAAAAAGCGCAGCACCTTTTAGATCAAGTAGGAATTCCTGATCCAAAAAGATCTATCCATAAATATCCACACGAGATGAGTGGAGGGCAAAAACAAAGAGTTGTAATTGCTATTGCCATCGCTTGTGAGCCAAAAGTTTTAATTGCTGATGAACCAACAACAGCACTCGATGTTACGATTCAAAAACAAGTACTTGAATTAATGTTTAAACTTCAAGAAGAGTATAAGATGGGGATGCTATTTATTACTCATGATCTTGGGGTTATTGCTGATATTGCTGATGATGTTGTTGTTATGTATAGAAGTAATCTTGTTGAGCAAAATAATGCAAAAGATATTTTTACATCACCTGCTCATCCATATACAAAAGGGCTTCTTGCCTGCAGACCTGCTCTAGATAAAAATCCTCAAAGATTACTAACTGTAAGTGATTTTATGGATGAAGATGGTAATGCAAAAGTTGTAGAAGAAGCTAAAACACAAAAAGTAGATAAAGTTTATAATATAGACGAAGATAAAAACCCTGTTTTATTAGAAGTGGAGGACTTTCATGTTCACTTTCCAATAAAGGGGGGGATCTTTGGAAGAACAGTTGATCACTTTAAAGCAGTTAATGGTGTTTCTTTTAAATTAAGAAAAGGGAAGACTCTTGGTCTTGTTGGGGAGTCTGGTTGTGGAAAAACAACTTTAGGTAGATCAATTCTTAGGTTACTTGAGCCTACTAGAGGTAAGGTTATTTATGATGGAATTGATATTACAAATTTAAATAAGCAACAATTAAAAGAGATGAGAAGTAGAATTCAGATCATATTTCAAGATCCGTACTCTTCTTTAAATCCAAGAATGACAATTGAAGAAATTCTACTTGAACCAATGAATCTTCACTCAATTGGTAAAAATAGAGCAGAGCGAATTGAAAAGGCACGATGGTTAATGAGTAAAGTTGGTCTTTTTCCTGAGCAACTTTTAAGATATCCACATGAGTTTTCAGGTGGTCAAAGACAAAGGATTTGCATCGCAAGAGCATTAGCTGTAAATCCTGAATTTATTATTTGTGATGAGTCGGTTTCGGCTTTAGATGTTTCGGTACAAGCACAAGTTCTAAATCTCTTATTAGATCTTCAAGAAGAATTTGGTTTAACTTATATTTTTATTTCTCATGATTTATCGGTTGTAAACTTTATATCTGATGATGTCGCTGTTATGAATAAAGGTAAGTTTGTTGAGATGGACAAAGCAACAACTGTTTATACTTCACCTAAGCAAAAATATACACAAGATCTTCTTTCAGCAATTCCTAAGGGGATTCCTAAGGAGTTATTACAACAGGTTTAACCTTGAGTATATTTGTCCTTTTATGTAGAGAAATACGAGGGATGATATAAAGCCATAATAGACATTAAACTGCCATGGTCCATTAATAAAATAACTATTGATCCAAACAGAAAATATTCCTATTGCGTAAGCTCCAATAACGCTTAGGGAGTCGAGTTTTGCATTGAAAAACTTACGAAAACTTAAAGTTGTAAAAAAGAGTGCTAATAATGAGCCTGCTGTCCAAGAAGGAATTTTAAGCCCAAGTAAAACAAGTCCTGAGCTTTTTGAGGAAATAAAAGCAACGAGCATAAGTAAAAGAGTAATAATGAGAGTATCCTTTTTGTAGGAACTTTCAATATTTAGTTTTTTATTCTTATTGAGTATGTCTTTATATAATGTTGCACTCATTGCATTGATACTAGAGTCTAGTGTACTCATTGTTGCAGCGAGTACACCTGCTACCATCAATCCTTTTAATCCTGCGGGGAAAAACTGGGTAATAAAATAAGAGAATAGTTGATCATTGGAAACAGATGGTGGTGTTATTGTTTGATAATGAGACCAAAGTAGGGAACCAACTCCTAAAAATATAAGAGCCACAATAATAGAAAATATTGATGAGATCATTATTGCCTTTTGAGCTCCTTTTTGAGACTTATTTGCGGTAAGTCTTTGAGCAAAATCTTGGTCAACACCATGAGTGGCCATATCAAATAATGTTCCTCCAACAATACCGATAAAAAATGGTTTTAAATTATTAAAGTCAATAATATTAATTTTGCCAGCATCGACGGCTGAAGTTATAAGTTGAGTCCATGAAAATGAGCTTTGACTACTTATAATATAGTGAGCGCATATACCTCCTCCTACAAATAGGGCCATTTGTGTCATATCTGTTCTAACAACGGCTTTTAATCCTCCAATTAATGTATAAAAGAAAGTAATAGCGCAAATAATACTAATAGCTAAGTATATATTTAGATTAAAAAATGCGGCAATAAGAATAGAACCACTAAAGAGCCTAACACCTACAGCAAGTAGCTTGTTGATAGAATAAAATATAGCAGTCCACCTTTGCCCACTTTTTGTTCCGTATTTTCCCATTACGCTATATATGGTTAATCCTTTTCCATATATTTTAGGTATTATTGCAAAGGCAATAAAAGTTCGAGCTATAATTCCACCAAAGTAAATATGTAAAAATGAATAGTCGGATGCATAACTGATAGCAGGTATACCCAGAAAAGTTAGAGCAGAAACTTCTGTTGCAATAATCGAAAATAGTGATTCTGGAATTGTGAGCGATTTACTTGCTAGATACTGACTGTCTTCGTCTGGTACTTGATTAGTTTTTTTTCCTGATTTATAAGCTAAAAGAAAAATTCCACATATATATATAAAAATTGTGAGGTAATCAAGTGTTGATATTTGATAATTCTGCACAGGTATCTCCGTTATAATTTAGTTTATCCTTATGATTTTATTAAAAAAATTAATGACCTTCAAATTATAATTTCTTAATTTAAAGCTTTTAGATACCGATAAATAAATGAAGGAGAATATTGTTTGAATATGTCTATAAAGCTTAATATTCCATTAGAAAACTTACAGGACTTTGGTCTTGAAGAGTCTCATATTGGGAAAATGGTTTTTGGACATTTATTTATCGCAATTGGAGCAAGAAATATTCTCTTTTTAAGAGCTGGTGATTTTGTTACTAAAGAAATTTATGAAAAATATTGTAAGAGTTCTATCAAAATATTATCTCCTTTAGATCAAGATGCGGTTAATACAATTGAAGATTACTTAAGAATTATTAAAGTTGGTAGCTCTAGTGAAGAAGAAAAATTAACGGCAAAGAGTGATTTATTACTTTTTTTTAGAAGAAAATGTTTAAATGGTGATTTGAGTGTTTTAAATTTCTACTATGCTTTTAAAAAACTATTTAAGTTGTATGATTTAGATCTTGCTTATGAACAATATAAAGTTAGTCACATTCTAAACCATAGAGCAATTCTTTCGGCGACTTTATCAACGTTATCTGCCTTAATGTTAAATGTTGTAGACTTTTCTTGTTTAAAAGATATTTTTAATACTTCGTTTTTTATGGATGTAGGTCTTATAAAACAAAGTATACCCTGTTTTCATATTATGCAAGCAGCTGAAAAAGAAAGACTGAATATTGGAGATGGGAAAAAATATTTAGAACACTTAGTCGCCTCAGATACTTTAATTTCTATCTTTGATCAACATCCTATCTTTTCTTATGATATGATTCGTAGATCTATCCAAAAGTTTTCGTATCCTGAAATAGCTAAAATAGTTAAGTGTCACCATGAAAACCTTGAAGGTACGGGGTTTCCCAGTTCAATGAGCTATCATGTTACGAGTAAGTTTGAACAAATAATTCATTATAGTGATACGATTATACCTTTTAATACGTTTGACTTTGTTTATGGAGATTTTGAAGCCATTAAAACACTTATCTTTCAAAATAAAGATATTAGTTGGGTAAGAGGTAAGTGGAGCTCTTATGTTGCCTATAAGGAGGCAGCGTGAGTAAAAAAATAATTCTAAATTTAGTTGAAAACTTAGATAAAAGGCTTTTATCTCTTTTAGAGTCTTATGACTTTTTTGTTACTGAATCTTTGGAACTAGATCAATATATTAATGTGAAATATATTCTTGTTGAAAAAGGACAAGATGTAAAAGCACTTTTTGAAACATATGAGTGTGACGTTAATAATATTGTTTTTATTATGTTAGGTAGGCCTGATAACCTTAAAGAATTTTTATCTTTTAATGGTAGGCTCTATTTAATTGACTCAAATTTTGAAGGTGTAGATGAAAAAATTTTAAAAAATTTTTTAAAAGAAAGTTCTTCTATTCATTTTAGTGACATTTATGGAGAAAAGTTTGATAAGTTTTACAACTTAGAAATAACGGATACAAAAAATATAGGATATTACTCAGATGAGATGAGCAGTTTTTATAGAGAAAACTATTTTGATGATATCACAATTAGAGCTTGTCTTGATAATCTTCTTATTTATTTATCATACTTGAAAAATACAAACTTTATTGATCTTCCATTTTCTTTAGATGCTGGAAAATCAAACGAAGAATGTTCTTTGTCTATTGCTTTTAATGCCCCTAGGTATTATTTTGAATATCTTATTGAATCATTTGGTGATTATAGTTTAGGAGAACCCTTCTCATATACTCTTGCAACAATAGAAAAACTAACCCAGAAATTTGAAATTTCATATTTTAAAGAAGCCAAAAAGGTTGTCTTTTATATGGGATGGTCAAAAGATAAAGCATCTAAGCTATTATCTTTAAATAATATTGTGACAAAACAGCAGGAAACAAGAGATGTAGAGCAGTTTATAAGAGTTTTAAATAATACTGATGCTCCAGCAAGTCAGGTTTCAACAATTAGTACTCTTGTAGCAGAAGATGAGTTTTTAAACAAGCTTAGTTCTAAAGATGATGTGGATATTATAGCGACTAAGGTACTTGGTGATTATCAAGAAAGTACTGATGTTTATGTCACAGACCTTTCTGATGAAGAGCTAGAAAAGACCATCGTTAGTGATTCAAAAGACGAATTAGATGAACAGCAGATAAAGCTAAAAGCTTCACAGGTTAAAGACAAAATTACAAAGGTAAAAGAATCTATTTGTGAAGATGAAGAATCAAAGAAAATTATAGGTGGCTCTCTTGCTCAAGAGGTTGCTCAAAGAGTAATTGGTGGGCTTGAAGAAGATGATTTTTCACAAGTTGTAAAAGCTTTTGATGAAGAAGAGGATGAATTTAAACAATTTATTAAAAATGAATTAGAAGAAGATGATGATTCAGTTGAAGTTATTAGTGGAATTATTGATAAGGTCATTGAAGAAGAAGCAAGAATTAGTGGAACGGATAAAATTGATCGCGATAAGGTCGCTCATAAAATTCAAAGTACTTTGGAAGAAAAAGGCTTAATGAATGCTAAGGTTTCTTCAATGTTAAATAATGACAGTAGAGGAGTTTTAGGATCTCGTATTTCTTCTTTTAGTGGAACAAAGGCAGAATTGAGAAGTTTATTTAAAAATAGACCTCAAGACAATGCTGAGTTTTTAGCTAAGCTTACTAAGACTTTAGATCAGGCAATCGATATCACTAGTATTGAGTCGTCGGATATGCAAAGTTTAGAAAATGATATCCAGAATATCCTTTGCGAGTCCTTAAATTTAGATAGCAATAGTATTAATATAAAAGGATCTTCTCAGAAAGTTGTAAATAGTTTTATGGCAAAGAAGTTAGATTCTTTAGATGATTCTACTTTTAATGTGAGTGTGAAGGAAAAAGAACTTGAAAAAGTAATCAAAGAGCAAAAAGCGCAAAAAGTTGAATTGGAAAGAAAAATTGAAAAATTAGAGCAAGATCTTTATGCAAGTGAAAAGCTAAATAAGGTCGTAGATAGAGTTAATAATAATACAGACCTATCATCTTTAGATGCTCAGACAGAAGAGTTTGGGAGCGATGAGATTGATGATGATCTACTTGTTGCTGTTGATAATGCACAGGATTTATCTGATGCTCACAGTTCACAAATAAAAGAATTAGTATCACAAAAGAAAGCTCTTCAAGCTCAACTTATTTCTCTTCAAGTGGAATCTAAAAAGAGTAAGGTCGTAACTGCACAAATTGAATCGGGGTATCAAACAGAGATAAAGAAGTTGTCTAAGCAGCTTCAATTAGAAGAATTGAAGACACATAAAATTCAGGATTCTTTAGACAAATCTAAAGAGGTCAGTGATATTGAGCTAGATAAGATGAAAAAACATGTTGAGAAGGTTAATTCTGTCGTTTTAGATGAGGCCAAGAAAAAATCTCAGGTGCAAATGTCTAAGTTAGAAAAGGAAAATGAGACGCTTGCTAAATCAATTAAAATTTTAAAAGAAAAAATAGAAGAGTTAAATTCTTCAAATGCTACAGACTCTTCAAAGGCGCAGTTATATAAATTGCAGAGCGAAAATATGCAGTTGGTAAGATCTACGGCTCAGCTTGAAAATAAATTTAAATCACAAGAAAAAAATATGAAATCGATGGAAAAAAGATTGCAGAAATCAAAAGAGCAAGAAGGAAGGTTAAGAGCTAAAGCAAGTATGATGAAAACTTCTGTAAAGAAGCTTGAAGATGAGCTAAGAAAGAGTAAGCATGATCAGACACAAATAGATAATAAAGGAAATAAAAGTAATGATGAGCTTGTAAAAAAAGTAGAGCGTAAGTTTCAAGTTGAAAAAGATGCTCTTGCAATGCAGATTAGGGGGCTTCAAAGACAGCTTCAGAAATATAAAGATCAGGCTTCTTCTAATGCGACAAAGTCATCTCATGGCTCAAGTAAAAAAAATGAGTCTGCTTTAGAAAGAAAGCTACAAGCAAATCTGAAAAAAGTTCAAGTTGAGTTAAATAAATCTCGTAATGAAATTGTTGAGTCTAAAAAACTCTATATGAAATTTAAAAATGAAAATAATGGATTAAAACGTGAGCTTGAAGCATTAAAAAAGAAAACAAAGAAAGCTGCGTAGTGTTAGTGAGAAAAAACTTGTCATTTAAAACAACCCACATTATAAATATAGAACAATTTCTTAAATGCTGTAGTGGTGGAATTGGTAGACACGCTAGACTTAGGATCTAGTGCCTTGTGCGTGGGGGTTCAAGTCCCTCCTACAGCACCAATTAAAAAACAAAAAATTGAGTATATGAGCCGATCTAAAGATCGGCTTTTTACTTTCTGAAAAAGATGATATTTCTTGGGACTTGAATAGAATGAACGGCTTCACGAACAGTGAAGCAAAGCTGACACGATGTCAGCTTTAGTGATTGGCCCCGTCTCTGGGACAAAATGCATGATGCATTTTGTGGGAAGAACAAGTCCCTCCTACAGCACCATTTAAAAAATTAGCAACAAATTCACGTTGGAAGACTTTATGTCAAAAGCCCATTGAGGCTTTTGTAGTCCCTCCTACAGCACCATTTAAAAAACAAAAAATTGAGTATATAAGCTGATCTTAAGATCGGCTTTTTACTTTTTAGAAAAGCAGTCTTTTTTTAATTAAACTCAATAAGGCTTTACTTTTTCATATGTAAAAAGTTCCTGATGTTCTTTTGATCATCAGTCTTGTAATGATTTGTTGTGCTTTGCATTGGCTGGGGTATATTAACTTTATAGATAATTTGAAGATAAGCTTAAAAAAACAGAATTTATTGAAAAAAGTAAAAAAACAGAAAAATAACATTACTTAAATGACTATAACATTGGAGAATATATTATGAAAAAACTATTAATTGGATTGCTAGCATTGTCATCTGTATCAGTGTTTGCTGCTCCTTGTACTATTCTAATAAGTAATCTTACGGCTGATGAAGTCGGCAAAGTTAGAGAATCTTTGAAGGGGTCTCAAATTAGAGTAGATTTTAACAAAGTGTCTGATTTTGGCATTTTAGCTTCAAATAGATGGGTCGACACAGATGAAATTAACCCATTTGGAGAGAGTGTGATGAAAAGACAGAGAAAGTATTCTCTTTACGAAAATGGGAATTTGTTAGTGGAAACAAAGTTTTCAAGTTCGATAGAAGCAATGGATGAAATCATAACTAAGTTAAAAAGCTTAAGATGTGAATGAACATTAAATTTATAAACGATTTATTAGGAGAAAATATGAACAAATTATTGATCGTATTATTATTGTTTAGCTTTGGGGTCTTTGCGGGTAATAATTATCCTAGTGAAGAAGATTCGATCGAAAAGATTACAAAGGGATCTTATATTGAATTAACACGTGATTTTCATTTAAGAGCAAATCTTGACATGCACTCTTTTACGAGTATAGATGACTCTAAAGGATTAAATAATTCATGTATTATGTTGTTAAAAAAAAATGCAATTACATCTTATGATCGTTGGATTAAAGCCGGAACAAGATTGCGTATAGAGTTTGTAGGAATGAAACATCCAAGGGTTCGTATTACAAATAGTTATGATGTTGATATGGTATTTTGTTATGTTTCAATTGGTAATAAAACTGACTTAACTATCAATCAACTCAGAAAAAGGATATATAGAGATGCATCATTGGTCTTGGCACCAATGTAATTATAGCTTTAGGAGAATTTTGATTATGTTATTTAAGCAAAAGAAAGTATTAGTTGGATTATTTAGTTTATTTGCTATATCTGCTCAATGTGCAGATTATTCATGTGTTCATCTTAAAAATATTCATAGAGGTGTTGATATGGGTGATGGTGTTGTTTACTTTGATACATTATGTGGTGTTGTGAATCAAGATACGATAACAAAGCCTTATATTCAGGATTCTAGGGATAGGTATAGTAATGAATACGCTATTGCTATAGGTTTGAGGCAGAAAAAAGAAGCTTCAATTATTTGTAATTCATTTGGACTTAACAAGGTAAGTAAGAAGAAAAATATTAAGAAAGTTGATATTGAAAACTTGTCAGATGCGGCCGCAACACTTACTGGAGGACAGAGAATGTTGGGGTTTGGATATGGAATTGGTAAAAAATTTGATAAAATTATTTGTAGATAGATCTATATCAATAACTAAAAATAAGTGAAGTATGAGCCGATCAAAAGATCGGCTTTTTTTATTCTGTGAATTAGGGGCGTTTTATATAAAGTTTAAAAAAACCTCTGCTGGGAGAACATATGTGAAGCCCGTTTAAAATTTCAGTGTCATACTGAAGGATTATTTTAACTTCTTTTTTACTTTAGTTTTTTGAGTGACTGTATAGCTTTTTGTACTGACTCTTGAACTTTATCTAATGAAGCAGGCTTTTCTAGATAATCAAATGCTCCAGCTTCCATTGCAAGTTTGTAATTTGAGTCAAGTAACCCTGACATGAAGATAAAAAAAGGTTTGCCTCCAATTTTTTTTCTTGTATCTTCAATTAAGCTTAGTCCATCTTCATCAGGCATTTGAGCATCTGATATAACAAGGTCAATAGATTCTTTTTGTATAATTTTAAATGCTTCATTTCCACTTTTTGCACTTAAAATACTGTATCCTAGAGCTTCAACTTGAAACCTTCATATTTTCAATGTCATTTACTTTTAAATGGGGCTCTTTCTTATCAAGATATTTATCAAAACGTCCGGCATTTTTTTATTTTTCATTAAAAACTCTTTTTCACCCGGCGAAATGAGTTTTGGTTTCTAAGGTGTTGAATAAACACTACTGTTTATTAATAAGGTAACTAAAATATATTTTGTATATAAATGATATTAATCAAAGTTTCATTTGTCAGATAATTTTACGAAATTTTAAGATTATGTTAGTAATTAAGAGTGAAAAAGCTTATTTTTGTCATATTTGTAGGGCTTATTGGTTTAGGAAGCTTTATCTATAAAGAGTATAGTTTTTTATTTGGAGCTCGCAATAGCAAAGAACTTTTTGAAAAAGTAGATCGTCTTAGTTGTGATCCTAATAAAGGTCAATGCTCGTTTAATTCAACAGTATTAGGAAGTGGCTATATTTTATTTAAGCCATTTCCAATAGTTTTAAATAAAAAGCATAAGCTCATAGTTAAAACCCAATATAAAGCGGATCGCTTAGAAGCTGATTTTTTAGGCCTTGATATTGATATGGGATACAATAGAGTTCTTCTGGAATTTAAGGACTCTTTTTATCAAGCTAATGTTTTTCTACCAACTTGTGCTAAAGAAAGAATGCTCTGGCAGCTTTCCATACTTGCTACAGATGATGATAAAAAATATGCAACAGTTTTTAAATTTGAGACGGTGAAAGAATGAAAAAGTACTTAATATCCTTTTTACTTATAATTGCGGCGATTATTTCTTTTAGATTAATTTTAAATGTTGATCATCCTAAGGAATCATTGGCTCTATCTAAGTTTCCTTTAGGTGGAGATTTTTCTTTTAAAAAAAATGGAAAAGTAATTAGCTTGTCTGACTTTAGACAAAAGGTTGTTTTTATCTATTTTGGATATACTTATTGTCCCGACATATGTCCCACTACTCTTGCCGCTTTATCTAAAGTATATAAAGACTTATCGTCTGAGCAACAAAAGAAAACTCAAATACTTTTCATTACTGTAGACCCGGAGCGTGATACTTATAAAAAACTAGATAATTATGTGAACTTTTTTAAGGCAAAAATTATTTCTTTGAGAGGGCAGTTGGAGGAGACAAAAAAAATTGCTAAAAAGTATGGAGTATATTTTGAAAAGCATTACCCATCAAAAGGACATAGTAATTATGTTGTAGATCATGGAACTTCATCTTTTTTAGTTGGCAAAGATGGCAAAGTGTCTCATAAAATATCTCATGGCGAAAGTATTGATAAAATTAAAGAATTATTAGTAAAGGAATTAGAAAAATGAAATTATTATTATTATCACTATTAGTTAGTTTGAATTTATATGCAGCAAGTATTGAAATAAAGAAACCTTTTGTAAGATTGCTTCCTCCATCTGCGCCGAATACTGCTGCCTTTATGAAAATCTATAATAACACTGATCGAGACATTGTTTTAACTTCTGCTATAGCAAATATTTCTAAGACAGTAGAGCTTCATGGGCATGAGCATATTAATGGATTGATGAGAATGAGGCAGGTAAAACAAATTACTTTAAAAGCGAATTCTACTACTTCTTTGGAGCCAGGGGGATTGCATATTATGTTTATGGGACTAAAAAAGCCTCTTTTTGCTAAACAAGAGATTTTATTGACTTTGAAGTTTAGTAATTTTAAAGACTTACAAGTAAAAATTCCTGTTTTAGATAAGTAGACTTGTAGAATTTACAACTTTTAATTTATTTTGTCGCGACCCATTATTTTTTTTGATATGGTGCATCCAATTTTAGTAAATTGTTTTGTACAATAAGGAGAAAGATAATGAAAAAACTAGCGTTGTTAACTTGTGTTACAGCTATGACATCGGCTATTGCGTTTGAGCCGAATAATAATCCTTCATTCATTGGTTCAAACTATGACTATGAGTTTAGATCTCTTCCATTAGATGGGCAGCTAAGTTCAGATAAAACTCCATGGTCTTCATCTTTTTGGCCACATATTTATGGAGGGATTGCTTTTAGATGGAATAACTATCATACGACTGTTCCTTATTTTGCACAACTTCATTATAAGATCAATGATATCAACGCTAAGATTGAAAAGTTAAATAGTGATTTATATACAACTTCAATGAGTTCATATGAAATGACTCAAACTATGAATGAAATTATCTCTCTTAAAAATTTAAAAATAAAAGTTAATTCTCAAAAAAGTGCTGAGCACCAAAAAGAGTTATTTAGCTACAAAAGACCAAGAACGCTTAAAGATGTTCAAAATATGAGCGAAGAGCAAGTTTATAAACTTTCTCCTGCAGAAAAGTTTGATGTTTATAAAATGTTAATGGGAACAAGTTCAAGGTTTAGACTAACTAAAGATGTTTTAAATTTAACAGGACCTTATAAAGCTTACTGGGAAGGAATTTGTCATGGATGGTCAACAGCTGCAATTGAATTTGAAGAACCAACTCCAGTAACAATTAATAAAAAAGGCGTTAAGTTAACTTTAAACTCTTCGGACTTAAAAGGTTTATTAAGTTACTACCATGCTGCGATTACAAGAAATATTTTTGCTAGAAGAAAAGCAATGAGAACAGGTTTTATTGGTAAAAAATGTGGAGTAACTTTTCCAGCTGAAACTTGGTCATTAGAAAATGGTATTGAATATTATAGAACAATTGAAAATGGAAAAGTTGTAAAAAAAGTATTACCACCAGAATGTATAGATGTTAATGCAGGAGCATTTCATGTCGTAATTGCTAATCAGATATCTTTAAAGAAAGAGGGATTTGTTGCAGAGGCTGTTAGAGATAGAGAAATTTGGAATCAACCAGTATTTGGATATGACTCGCAAATTTTAGATGAAGCACCAACTTTATATGTTAAGAAAACAAAAGGTACTGCTAAGCAGGTTAAAGTAAAAACTATTATGAAGTATGCTAATGACGGTGGAAGGATGTACTGGGGAGCTGAAGCTAAAGATGATGAATTCTATGCTTGGGAAAATCCAACAAATGGTACTGATAACTATAGATGGGCAAGTAAAGAGTATGAGTATATTTTAGATCTGGATAGAAGAGGAAAGATTATCGGTGGTCATTGGTTAAGCTATGAAAGACCAGACTTCTTGTGGATCAAAAAATCTAAAGGGTTTATTAAGACAAAAGGAATTTCGGGGTACATGGAAGATATTAAAAACTTAGTAAAGCTAAGATAAGCTTTGCAAGGTTAGGATATAAAACCTAAGAATTTAGGTTTTATAAAAAAGCCCGCTAATAAAGCGGGCTTTTTTATTATGGTTGTTTCAAAAAAATTTGTGTGTAGTAAATACGCCCATTATTATCAGTATAATTCCCAATTCCAATATGAGTGAAATCACCTTCTACATTTTTTCTATGACCATTAGAGTTTATAAACTGCGTATGTGCTCTATTAGAATCTTTGTAGTTATATGCAACGTTTTCTCCAGACTTTACGACTTTTTCACTTTGCTTAGCTCTAATTCGATCAATTCTAGCTGAAAATCCCCAATGAGTAAGACCTCTTTTTACATTAGCTTGATAACGACTATGATCCCTTGCCTCAATACTAGCATTTGCATGAGCGATTAAAGGTTTTTTTCCAATTGAGCTTCTATGATTATTAACTAGATCAACTAGTCTTTGTTCTTGAGCTGATAAAAAGCTAGCGCTCCCACCTTGTGTTGAATTAAAACCTTCATCTGAAGACTTTGTTAAGCTGATATCTTTTCCACAACTCATTAATGATAATAATAAAATAGGTAATAATTTTTTCATTAATAGCTCCCTTATTATAAGATTATGACGGCTTAGTAAGAGTGGCTTTTACAAATGTTATAATAATGCGATGCTTTTATAGATAAAATAAAAAAGCCCTGTAAAAACAGGGCTTTATATTTAAAAAAAAATTATAAAAATTATAATTTAGCGATTTGAGAAGCTAATCTAGAAGTTTTTCTTCCAGCAGTATCTTTTCTCATAGCTGAAGTTTTAGCTAATTTAGCGATTAACTTTTGAACTAAAGGAAATTGTTTTAATGCAGAATCTTTATCACTAGAAGCAATAAAACCTCTTAATTTCTTAACTTCTGTTCTTACTCTAGAAACTTTTGTTTTATTATTAATTCTTCTTGTTTCTGTTTGTCTAATTCTTTTCTTTGCAGACTTATGATTTGCCACGTTTTATCTCCTAAAAATATACTAAAAAATTAAATTTCAAATAATAGTAGAGAACCTTTTAAAACAATTTGTCGCAAAAGGCAAGCAATTAATAAGAGGCATTCTCTATAAGGGGTATTTAGTATATATTTTGGTAATGCTAAGCGGTTGACGACAGTAGTTAAAATAGCGATATTATGGCGTTATTTAAAAATTTACGAGGTATTTTGCATGGCGAAATTTAATGAGATTGCAGTTATAGGTGCAGGCCAAATGGGTAGAGGAATCGCTCAAGTAGCTGCATTCAGTGGTTTTGATGTTTTATTATTTGATATTAGCCAAGAGTCATTAGATTTTGGTTATAACTTTATTAAAAAACAATTAGATAAAGGTGTTCAAAAGCAAAAGTGGGATCAAGCTAAAGTAGATGAAACACTAGCAAAAATTAAAACCGTAACTGATATGAAGCAATTGTCTTCAAGCGACTTAATAGTTGAAGCAGCAACTGAAAATAAAGAAATCAAATTTAAAATCTTTAGAGATATTGATGAGATAGCAAAGGATGGAGCTATTTTAGCCACAAATACTTCTTCTATTTCAATTACTGAAATTGCAGCTCAAACAAAAAGAGCTGATAAAGTTGCAGGTATGCATTTTATGAATCCTGTTCCAGTTATGAAATTAGTAGAGGGTATTAAAGGCCTTGAAACAAGTGATGAAACTTTTGATGCGGTAAAAGAATGTAGTGAAAAAATGGGTAAAACTTTTGTTGCTGCTCGTGATATCCCAGGTTTTGCTGTAAATAGAATTTTAATGCCAATGATAAACGAAGCGGTTTATGCATTATATGAAGGAATCGCAAGCGTAGAGGATATCGACACTGCAATGAAGTTAGGTACAAATCAGCCAATGGGTCCATTAACTTTAGCGGACTTTATTGGACTTGATACGTGTTTAGCTATTATGGAAGTTTTATTTGAAGGACTTAGTGATACGAAATACAGACCATGTCCATTATTAAAGCAATATGTTGCAGCTGGAAGATTAGGAAGAAAAGTTGGTAAAGGGTTTTATGAATACTGATTTTAAATTTCTAAAAGTAGAAGTTGAAAACAATATCTGTCTATTAACTATTAATAGAGAAGATAAACTAAACGCTTTAAATAGTGATGTTATTGATGAGCTAAGAGTTTTTTTAGAAGAAGCTGCTAAAGAAAAGCTAAGTGGAATTATTCTAACTGGAGCTGGACAAAAAGCATTTATAGCTGGAGCTGATATTGCTCAAATGACAGAAATGAAAAGCGATGAAGCTCGTGAGTTCGCTTATAAAGGACAGCAAGTAACTTTAATGTTTGAAGAATCAAGAACCCCTGTTATTGCAGCTGTAAATGGTTTTGCTCTTGGTGGCGGACTAGAAATGGCTTTAGCTTGTGATTTTATTTTATGTTCTGAAAATGCAAAGTTCTCTCTTCCTGAGGTTAGCCTTGGATTAATTCCTGGTTTTGGTGGAACGCAAAGACTAGCAAAAATAGTAGGAAGAAATAGAGCAAAAGAGCTTCTTTACACAGGAAGAATGATTAAATCTTCTGAGGCTAAAGATATAGGGCTTGTTCTCGAAGTTTTAAACACTAAAGAGGAGCTTATAAAAAAAGCAAAAGAAATAGTTAGTATGATGCAAAAAAATTCACCTCTTGCTATTGGTATTGCAAAGTTTGTAGTTAATAGAGGTGTGGATTTAACAACTTGCGAAGGTCTTGAATTTGAAAAAAATCATTTTGGACAAATTTTTGATTCTGAAGATATGAAAGAAGGGACAGCTGCATTTATAGAAAAAAGAAAAGCTAATTTTAAAGGTGAATAAAAATGTTATTAAGTGAAAATCATGTAGAAATTAAAGATATGGTTCAAAAGTTTGCAGATGCTGAAGTAGCACCTCTTGCTCACGATATCGACCATAATGGGAAAATTCCAGAGGATCTAGTTAGAAAGTTAGGAGAAAATGGATTTTTAGGATCTTATGTTCCTGAGCAGTATGGCGGTGCAGGACTTGATTATATGTCTTATTCGATAATCGTTGATGAAATCTCAAGAGCTTGTGGTTCAACTGGAGTATTAGTTTCAGCTCACACATCTTTATGTGTATGGCCAATTCTAGAATACGGTACTGAGGAACAAAAGCAAAAGTATTTACCAAAGCTTGCTAGTGGTGAGCATATTGGTTGTTTTTGTTTATCCGAGCCAAATGCAGGAAGTGATCCAGGAACACTAGCTACTTTTGCAACGGATATGGGTGATCACTTTGAACTAAGTGGTACTAAAAACTTTATTACTAATGGAAAAGAAGCAGATATTGCTGTTGTTTTAGCTAAAACAAGTAAGACAAATAATCATAAAGGAATCACAGCTTTTATCGTTGAAACAAACGTAGATGGTTTTAATGTACAAAAACTTGAAGATAAACTTGGAATTAAAGGATCGTCTACTGCTCAAATTCACTTTGATAAAGTAAAGGTTCCAAAAGAAAATATGTTAGGTGAGTTTGAAAAAGGGTTCAAAGTAGCTCTTTCAACATTAGATGGTGGAAGAATTGGAATTGCTGCTCAAGCAGTGGGAATTGCTGATGCTGCTTTTAAGTACGCAAGAATGTATGCAACTCAAAGAGTTCAATTTGGAAAGCCAATTAGTGCACTTCAAGCGATACAGTTTAAAATCGCTGATATGAGTACTAAAATTGATGCATCAAGACTTCTTATTCAAAGAGCAAGTGCATTAAAAGATGCGGGGAAACCTTATTCTAAAGAAGCAGCTCAAGCAAAATTATTTGCTTCTGAAGCAGCTATGGATATTACCACTCAAGCAATTCAGGTTTTAGGTGGTAATGGGTATACAAAAGAGTATCCAGTAGAAAGGTTTTTTAGAGATGCTAAGATAACTGAGATCTATGAAGGAACTAGTGAAATTCAAAGAATTGTTATTGCGGCAAACGAGTTTAAAAGTATAAGTTAATATTGAGTCTTGGCAAAATTAGACGTATAGTGTTAGTTTAAGTCTATGAAAATACTCAAAGGGGTACTAAATATGGCAAAGAAGGCCAAAAAGAAAGTAGCGAAGAAAAAGGTAGCTAAAAAGGTTACGAAGAAAAAAGTAGCAAAGAAAGTTACTAAGAAAAAGCTTGCAAAAAAAGCAGCTAAGAAAGTAACTAAAAAGAAGGTTGCAAAAAAAGTAGCTAAGAAAAAAGTGGCGAAGAAAAAAGTAGCGAAGAAAGTTGCTAAGAAAAAAGTAGCGAAGAAGGTTGCTAAGAAAAAAGTAGCGAAAAAAGTAGCGAAGAAAGTTGCTAAGAAAAAAGTAGCGAAGAAGGTTGCTAAGAAAAAAGTAGCGAAGAAGGTTGCTAAGAAAAAAGTGGCGAAGAAGGTTGCTAAGAAAAAAGTGGCGAAGAAGGT
>JAOARC010000042.1 GCA_025210745.1 Bacteriovoracaceae bacterium | reverse complement strand
TGTTAGCGGTATCATTATTGGTGAACTCTACGATGGACCTATTCATCCAAAAGCGACTGAATCTCTAAAAGAGTTTTTAATTAGACAAAATGTCCCTACAATAACAGGTGTTGATTGTAGAGCTATAACAAGACATATAAGATCAAAAGGAAGTCTTAAAGCAATCATTACAAATAAAGAATTAACTGACTCCCAAATGGAGTCTTTTTTTTGTTCATATTTAGATGAAGATGTCATTAAAAGAGTACAAAAAAATACGACAATAAATGATAATCAAAATGATCTTCATATTGCACTGATTGATTATGGAGCAAAAAAGAGTATTAAAGATTATCTTGAAAAAAATGGGGCTACTGTAAGTATCGTTAGCAATAATATTTCAAAAGAAGAATTTGACTCTTATAAATTCGATGGAGCTGTCTTATCAAATGGCCCAGGAGATCCACAAAAAGCAAAAGATTCATTTGAACTTATTAATCATGTTCAAACTAAGTATCCTACCTTTGGAATTTGTCTAGGACATCAAATCTTAGGTTTAGTAAATGGAGCTAAAACATATAAAATGAAATTTGGTCATAGAGGATCAAATCATAGTGTAAAAGATCTAATGAGTGGTAAAGTATACTTAAGCTCACAAAATCATAGCTATGCTATTGATAATGAGAGTTTAAAAGGTACAAAGTTAGAGCCTACATTTTTAAATATAAATGACAATACAATTGAAGGTTTTAAGCATAAAAACTTTCCAGTTTTTAGTGTGCAATTTCACCCAGAGGCCAATAGTGGCCCAAATGATACAAGCTTTTTATTTAACACATTTTTAGACTCTGTGAGGAACAAATAATGAAAAAGGTATTAGTAATTGGATCAGGTCCAATCATCATTGGACAAGCAGCTGAGTTTGATTATTCTGGATCCCAAGCTCTAGGGGTTTTAAAAGAAATGAACATAAAAAGTGTTCTTATTAATCCTAATCCAGCAACTATTATGACTGATAAGGCCATAGCAGATACAGTCTATATGGAGCCGCTTGATTTAGATACAATCAAAAGAATCATCATTAAAGAAAACCCATGTGGAATCTTAAGTTCTTTTGGAGGTCAAAGTGCTTTAAATATAGCAAAAGATTTAGCAAGTGATGGTTTTTTAGATAAACATGAAATCAAACTGCTTGGCTGTAATCTTGATGCTATTAAAGATGCTGAAGATAGATTCTTATTTAGAAATAAAATGATTGAAATAGGAATTAATGTAGCTGATGGAAAGATAGTTGAAGATATAGATGAGGGTGTAAAATATGCAAATATCGAGGGCTACCCTCTTATTATTAGACCAGCATATACTCTTGGTGGTGCTGGAGGTGGATTTGTACACAATGAAAGTGAGCTTAGACAAACTTTAAAATCCGGAATAAACCAAAGCCAAATTGGTCAATGTCTTTTAGAAAAATCTATCAAAGGCCATAGTGAAATTGAATTTGAAATTATTAGAGACTCTAATGGAAATTGTATTAGTGTTTGTCATATGGAAAATATTGATCCAGTTGGCATTCATACAGGTGAAAGTATAGTTATATGCCCTATTCAATCCCTATCAGATAAAGAAATACAAAAACTAAGATCTCTAAGTTTTGAAATAGTATCAAGCTTAAAAATTATAGGGGCCTGTAATGTTCAGCTAGCATACGATAAATACAATAGTAAATCATATGTAATTGAAGTTAATCCAAGAGTAAGTAGATCTTCTGCTCTAGCTTCAAAAGCAACTGGTTATCCTATTGCAAAGATTGCAGCTAAAATTGCTTTAGGACAAACCTTAGATAAAATAAAGAACCCGATTACAAAAGATACCTATGCTAGTTTTGAGCCAGCTATTGATTATGTCATTACAAAGCTTCCATCATGGCCATTTAATAAGTTTAAGCATGCTAACAATACCCTTGGAACTCAAATGAAATCCACAGGCGAGACCATGGCCATAGGAAGAAACTTTACACAAAGTTTTTTAAAAGCCTTAAGATCAATTGAAGATGAAAAGTCATTAAACTATCTAAACTGTTTTAAAGATACTGATACAAACGAGCTATTAGATAGCTTAAAAAGACATACTTCATATTGGTACTTAGAACTTATGGAGCTTATTAGAAGAAAAATAGGAATAGAGACTCTTCAAAGAATAACAAAGCTTGATCCTTATTTTTTATATCAATTTGAAAAGATCATAGGATTTGAAAATGAAATTAGAATTCAAAAAATACTTAATGCAAAAATGCTAACTAAATTTAAAAACTATGGTTTTACAAATGAAGATATTAAAAACCTTAATCCTATTTTTAAAAACATAGAGACTGAACTACAGGACTATAATATCAATCCTATAGTAAAATGTGTTGATACATGCGCAGCTGAATTTGAATCTACAACTCCATATTATTATCAAAGCTATGGAGCTGAATGTGAAAATATAAAAACGGATAATAATATTGTTGTTATAGGTTCAGGGCCTATAAGAATTGGTCAAGGGATTGAATTTGATTATTCTTGCGTGCATGCTTTAATAGAGCTTAAAAAGCAAGGTTTTACGACTATTATGATTAATAATAATCCTGAAACTTGTTCTACTGATTTTTCTATGAGTGATAAACTCTACTTTGAACCTTTATATCATGAAGATGTTATTAATATTTTAAAAAGAGAAAAACCTAAGGGTGTTCTTGTTCAATTTGGGGGGCAAACGGCTATAAATCTTTCTAAAAGAATTGAACAAGCTGGCTTTAAGCTTTTAGGGATAAGTTCAAAAACAATAGATCTTTGTGAAGATAGAAAACAATTTGATACATTTTTAGATAAGCTTAAAATTAATAGACCTAAAGCTAATAGCATTGAAAAAGTATCAGATCTAGAAAACTTTAATCTTGATTTTCCAGTTATGGCAAGACCATCTTTTGTCATTGGTGGAATGGATATGAAGATTATTTTTGATATAAATGAGCTTAAAGAATACATCGGTGAATTTAATCATATTAACTCTCCTATCCTTGTTGATGAATATATAAAAGGAAAAGAAATAGAGGTCGATGCCATCACTGATTCAAAAGAGGTTTTTATTCCAGCAATATTGGAACATATTGAAAGAGCTGGAGTTCACTCGGGAGATTCTATTTGTGTATACCCGCCTCAGAATCTATACAAGGAAGTTATTGATGAAGTTAAAAATGTCACAAAGAAAATAGCTCTTGGCCTTGGATTAAAAGGAGTTATCAACATTCAATTTACTTATAAAAAAGGAAAACTCTATGTTTTAGAAGTAAATCCAAGAGCATCTAGAACGGTTCCATTTATTTCAAAGGTTACCGATGTAAATATTGCAAGTCTTGCCACTCAAATGATGTTAGGATTAGATCTTAACTTAAATGAATTAAAACCTAAAAGTAATCGAATAGCCGTAAAGGTGCCAGTCTTTTCATTTTCAAAGCTAAAGGGTCTTGAGCCATCTTTAGGTCCAATTATGAAATCTACAGGCGAAGTTATGGGTATAGATACAAATTTTGAAGATGCTTTACATAAAGGACTTAAAGCTTCAGGAATAAAGCTTCCATCTTACGGTAAAGTATTAATGACCATATCTGATAGGTATAAAGATGAATCGGTTCAGATTGCAAAAGATTTATGTAAACATGGATTTAAAATCTATGCCACCAAAGGAACTCATGAAAACTTGATTAACAATCAAATTGATTCAGTCTTAGTTAAAAAAGAAAATGATCATCTTATATCATTAATTAAGAATAAAAAAGTTTCTATGGTTATAAACACCCTATCTAAATCAAAACATTCAAATAGCGATGGCTTTAAAATTAGAACGGCTGCAATTGATGAAGACATACCTTGCTTTACAAGTATAGATACCATTGCAAATGTACTTAAAATCTATGACAGAAAGCTTACAATGGTGATGGAGTTATAAAATGGAAGTGATTTTGGCCCTTGATTTTAATGACTTTAAACAATCAAAAAAAATTATAGATGAGCTCATTGATACGACAAAATGGTTTAAAGTCGGAATGGAAAGTTTTTATAGCCATGGACATGAGCTTTTAGAATATCTAAATAAAAAGGATGCTAAAGTTTTCTTAGACCTAAAATATTATGATATTCCAACAACAGTTGAAAAGGCCATAAAAGCATTAGTTCAAAGATATAATATTCATATCCTAAATGTTCATGCTAGTGGCGGTAAAAAGATGTTAGAGGCATCAAAAAATATTATTAATACCTATTCAAAAGATACTAAACTAATTGGTGTGACGACTCTTACATCCTTTGATGAAAAAAGTTTTAGTCAAGTTTATTCAAACTCTATTATTGATACTAATAAAAGCTTAACTAGACTCTGTGTTAGTGAAAATCTTGACGGTATTGTTTGTTCTTCAAATGATATCAAGCATATTAAAAATATCGCATCAGATGATTTTTTATATATAACTCCGGGAATTAGACTTAATTCAAATAATAATGATCAAATAAGAGTTACTACACCTAAAATGGCAAAACAAAATGGATCAACTCATATCGTTGTAGGAAGAGAAGTTACTCAAAGTAACAACCCAAAAGAATCTCTTTTAAAAATAAGGCAAAATATTTATGATTACTAACTACTTAATGGAAACAAAAAGCTTAAACATTGTATCTAAGGATAACTACTTTACCTGGGCAAGTGGAATAAAGTCTCCTATTTATTGTGATAACAGAAGACTTCTATCTCACCCTCAGATTAGATCAAAAATCATAGAGGTCTTTATAAAAAAGATTGATAAGAAAAATACCCATGCCATTGCAGCTGTAGCTACTGCTGGTATAAGCTGGGGGGCTATTATTGCTGATAGACTTAATCTTCCTCTTATATATATTAGATCTAATACTAAAGCTCATGGAAAACAAAATATAATTGAAGGAAATACTCAAGGTATAAAAGAAGTTGTGCTAATTGAAGATCTTATATCCACAGGAAAAAGTTCTATGGAAGCTATTGAAAATCTAAGTAAGGCGCACATAAAAACCAGTAAACTTCTAAGCCTTTATAGCTATAACCTAGAAAAAGCAATTAACCTTTTTAGAGTAGAAGATGTTGTGTGGGAATCTATCGACAATATTAATACTTTATTTAGCAGTGACTACATTAATAAAGAACAAAAAGATAATTTAAGAGAGTTTTTATGCTTGTTAAATTCGTAAATGGATTAAGTAAAATCATTGACCCTGAAACTGTTCATGAACTTACTATGAATAGTAATTTTACCCTTAGAAAAAAAGAAATAATTTATCCAAATAAACTTGGATGGAAAAATCCCATTGGACTTGCTGCTGGCTTTGATAAAAATGCAAAGTATGTATCAAGTCTTGATAAAATGGGATTTGGCGCCATTGAAATTGGAACTATTACTCCTAAAGCACAAATTGGAAACCCTAGACCACGTATAAAAAAGCTTAAGAATAACTCTATATTAAACTGGATGGGTTTTCCAAATGAAGGCATGGATAAAATTTATGATAATCTAAAGAGACAAAAGTACTCTTGTACCTTAGGAGTGAATATAGGTAAAAACAAAGAAACTCCTAATGCAGATGCTCATCTTGATTATTTACAAGTTGCTAAAAAGTTTAATGAGTTATGTGACTATTTTGTTATCAATATTTCATCACCAAACACACAAAACCTAAGAGATCTTCAAAATGAAACATTTGTAGAAAATATCTTAGCACTATTTAGAGAAAATTCTCTTAAGCTTCCCTATTTTAAAGTTGCACCTGACTTAGAGGAAGATACATTAATTAAAATGTGTAAGGCCATTGAAGAGTTTAAGGGACCTGGGATCATAACAACTAATACATCTAATAAACATGAATTTAATAAAGGCGGAATTTCTGGAAATGCCATTAAAGATCTTGTTTTTAATAAAGTAAGTAAACTATGTGAACATTTTAAACAAAGATCTTTTTCAATTATCGCTTGTGGAGGGATTGATAGCAAAGAAGATATAAGAAGGTATAAATCAATTGGTGTTGATAACTTTCAAATATACTCCAGTTTTGTTTATAAGGGTCCAAAGATTATTTTAAAGCTTATAGAGTCTCTGTAAAAAGCATTTGCTCTGATATTTTAAACTAAGTAAAACTTGTTTTTTATCAACTTTATAAGAATCATCCTGTAATAAGTGTTGAATAGAACCATTTATCATTGCCATGTAAAGATAGGCCTGTTCTTTATGATTTCTTATATTACTAAATTCTAAAACAAAAATATCTTCAATCTTCTTTGTAATTTTCTGTCTGTTTTCAATAAAGAAACTCACTTGTCCTAAGGCCAGTACAATTTTTGGCATAAACTTTATTAGACTTGGATTCTCATAAACATGTTCAATATAAAGCTCAATTAATTTGTCTGCTCTTTCATAAATATTTAAATTTTTTGTTTCCTCAAGAGATGCATCAACTGCTTTTAATATTTGTAATGATTTATTTTTAGAAAACTTAAGTAGAACACTCTCTTTGTTTTTAAAATATTGATAAAATGAACCAACACTTATTCCCGTTTGCTCAGATATTTTTGCAGACGATATTTTATCAAAGCCAAATTTATCTATGGCCAACTTAGTTCCACATAAAATATCTTCGATCATTTTTTTGCTTCTACCTTGCTTGGGACTCTTTCTTTGCTCACTCATTTTATTATTATCTCAAAAATGAATAGAGTTTGAAAGCCCTAGAAAAATCCTTTTATTTTCAATAGGTTAGAAGCTTTAAAATGCGAATAGAATTTTTTTATAAATGATCGATAATCAAAGTATGATTTACAAAGATAAAAAACAATATACAATAAAAAAAGGATGTCCTCACTATGAAGCCCAACAAAAGTTTGGACCTCCTAATGTCAACTGGTGCGAACCGACACAATGTAGTCTTATTAATGAACCAGCAAATACTTGGTCCAACCTTGCCTTTATTATTCCTGGTATATTTATTTTCTTATTAAGTAAAACATTGAAAAATAAGCTTCATATGACATTAGGTATTTCTATTATTGTTATGGGAGCATTCTCATTTATTTATCATGCAACTA
Organism: Bacteriovoracaceae bacterium; assembly: GCA_025210745.1. Taxonomy (GTDB): domain Bacteria; phylum Bdellovibrionota; class Bacteriovoracia; order Bacteriovoracales; family Bacteriovoracaceae; genus CAKZJW01. Next base: position 3,771 of record JAOARC010000042.1, on the reverse strand, counting down.
ATAACTTTGCGACTCAGTTTTTAGATTTTTTTGGAATGTATGCTTTTACAGGAACATTAATATCAATAAACCTCTATCGCTTAAGTAGTACTTTGAACAAGTATAGAGCATCAACATATATTATAATATACCTTTTAAATATTGCTCTGTTTTTCGTATTTCACTACTGGATCTTGTCTATACAATTTTCTGTTATACTAAATGTTCTAGTTGCCCTAACTTTAGAAATTATCAATTTCATTAAAAATCAAGATAAAACTATCAAGTATACTAATCTTTTTCTATTAGTGCTTTTTATGGCGGTTGCTCAAACATTTTCACTACTTGACCACAAAAGAATATGGTGTGAGCCAGATAATATAATATTACACGGTCATGCTTTGTGGCATTTTTTTGCCGGTATTGCTAGCTGGTTTAGCTATAAATACTATAAACAATTTAAATAGCATCTGCAGAACTATATTCTTTAGATTCTTGTGAATAAGCATCAAAATCAATAAGAAGTTGGTTCTTTTTATTATAACTAAAGTCAAATATTGCATAATTAACTTTTCCATCAAATCCACCTATACGACTAGGGTTTGGAATTCTTTCTAAAGAACCAGGAAAAGTCTTTGTATGAATACCACTAACTGTATATTCATAAGTAGAAAAACCTAGATGTTTTTTATCAACTTTCATATGCTCGATTAAATGTCTATCTCCACTTAAAAAAGCTAACTTTTTTTGACGTGTTTTTAAAGAATTTAAGAAGCTTTTGAAACGTATCGGATGATTACCTTCAAAAGATTCATATTTATGATAGCCACCAAAAAATTGATCTCCTCCAATAATAATATTATATTGATTTAAATTCTGAAGTAACCAATTTGTCTGCTTTTTTCCATAATGATCCCCTTGATTATTCTCATCAGGATCCCTAAAGGTTCTATTGTCTAAGAAATGAAAAGACATTTTTCCAAGTTTTAAAGAAGAAGATATTCCTGGTCCTTTAATATTATTTTTCGAGGCGTAATTTGGAAAAAAGAGTCTAAATATTTGCGCGGCTTGTTTTTTATATCTATAGTTTTTCCCTCCATTATTAACACCAAAATCATGATCATCCCATGTTGTATATGTTGGAGTTAAATGATCCATTCTATAAACCTTAAGCTTCATTGCATGATCAACATGTCTTGTCCACAGATGTCTAGGATCAACCATATAATCATTACCCAAGTAGATATAAGAAAAAGTATCTGAATAAATATTATCTCCTATCATAAACAAAAGATCTGGATTATGAGAGAAAAGTTTTGGCCACATAATATTACCTTGCTCATTGTAAGCATCATACATACAACTTGCTACAGCAACTTTATAAGACTTGTTGTTTAAATCTAGAGTTTTAAAAGTTCTTCTATCTTGCCATTTTACTTTAGAAGATTTTACTTGTAGCTCATAAGTTTTATTTCGACTAAGACCTGTAACTTTTAAATGTGCTACAGCAAAGGGAGAAAAAGATTTTTGTACTTTTTTAATCACTTTTGCTGAATAAACTTTTGATTTATTATCTTTAATAATAAAGTTTAATTTTAACCCTTTTGGATACACAACTCTAAAATAAGAAGTATTTTCAGTTGTATGCAATTGTAGAATAGAAAACTTTTCATTTTTTTCAACTCTTGGACTTACCTTAGTTGTCGAACAAGCTATAAAAGCCATTGATAAAATAATAATAATAATAATACACGTCTTCATAAAAACCTTTAAAATTAAGTATTTAACAATTCTAATCTATCTATACTGCTATGCCTAACAATAATTTTTACACATTGCAAAACCTTGACAAGGTTCTAAAAGACACCATCTTAATAATACAAGGAGGTAGTGTATGACTAACTTTAACGATATTATTAACGGCTCTTTAAGTATTGCTAGAAGCTTTGCTTTTGAGAAAAAGAATACTCAAATTGAGCCATCTCACATTTTATATGGATTAGTAAAAAACCCTGCAACTTACTTAAGTAAAGTATTTGCTAAGGATATAGATAAAATAATCCAAGATATTGACACCTTTGCTAAAGCTTCAAATATCGAATTAGAAAACATAGGCCTATCAACAAAGTCTAATGAATGGATTACTCTTGCTAGCTCATCGGCGACTCAAAATGGAGCAAGCCAAATCACTGAAAAAGATCTCGTTAAATATCTAGCAAAGTTTTTCTCTAAACTAGACTTAGATTTTTCAAAACTAAAAGATGATCACGAGCAAAATGAAACCCCAAGTTTTCTTGTCAATCTTAATGAAAAAGCAAAGTCTTCTTCAGTTGACCCTGTTATTGGAAGAACTAAAGAAATCCGTTCCGTAATGGAAATTCTGGCAAGAAGAACAAAAAATAATCCCGTTTTAGTAGGACCAGCAGGTGTTGGAAAAACCGCAATTGTAGAAGGTTTGGCCCATGCTATTGTAAAAGGTGATGTTTCAGATATTTTAAAAAATAAAACCATCTACTCTATGGACTTAGGCTCTCTTGTAGCAGGAACAAAATATAGAGGAGACTTTGAAAAAAGAATTCAGTCTCTACTTAAATTTGCTAAAGATGGAGCCGGAGAACATATTATTTTTATCGATGAAATTCATCAAATTATTGGAACAGGAAAAACTGATGGTGCCATGGATGCAGCCAATCTTTTAAAACCCGCTCTTTCAAGAGGAGAACTTCACTGTATTGGTGCTACAACAGAAGATGAATACCAAAAACACATTCTCAATGATCCTGCACTTGAAAGAAGATTTAGACAAGTATCTGTATTTGAGCCCTCTCATGAAGATGCAATTGAGATTTTGATGGGAATTAGAGATAAATATGAAGCTCATCACGGTATCAATATAAGTGATGAAGCGATCTATAGTGCCGTAAAACTATCAAGTCAGTATATTACTAATAAGTTTTTACCAGATAAGGCCATTGACCTTATTGATGAAGCTGCTAGTGCACTAAAAGTTTCGGCAAAAAGTATGCCAGCGGAACTTGAACTTTTAAAAGCAAATATTAGAAATAAAAATATCTTACTAAAAGTAAAGCCTACAGCTGAACTTGAAAAAGAGATTAATGAGCTTCAAAAAAAGTTTGATACCGACTACCAAGCTTTTTTAAAAGAAGTTGCAAGTTTAAATGAAGTTAAAGAGTTAAAAGAAAAATTAGATCAATATAAATTTGATTTAGAAAATGCTCAAAGAACTCAAGACTACGAACTTGCTTCCCAAATTAAATTTTCTCTTATTCCTGAAATTGAAGCTAAGCTGCAAAGTTTTGATAATAACTGGTCTTTAAAGAAAAAAGATATTGCTAACGTTATTGCAAGACAAACAGGTATTCCTGCAAGTAAGATACTTAAAGAAAAACAAGATAGTATTTTAGAGCTTGCTGATAATATAAAAAAAGATGTCTTTTCACAAGGCAGCGCTATCGATGAAATATGTGCAACTTTAACAACTTCATATGCTGGCCTATCTGATCCAACAAGGCCACTTGGATCTTTTTTATTAAAAGGACCAACTGGCGTAGGAAAAACTCAAACAGCAAAATCATTAGCAAAAAATCTTTTTGATGATGAAGATAAAATTGTACGAATTGATCTTAGCGAATTTAGCGAAAAACATTCTGTATCAAAACTCATTGGAGCCCCAGCTGGTTATGTTGGTTATGATGATGGTGGAGTATTAACTGAAGCCATAAGAAGAAAGCCCTATAGTGTTATTCTATTTGATGAAGTTGAAAAAGCTCA